>NZ_BBPQ01000079.1:0-12371 GCF_000787855.1 Streptacidiphilus anmyonensis
GGCGGAGCGGGCCCTGCTGGAGGCCCACGCGGCGGAGCGCGGCGCGTCCGCGCGCGTCGCCGACCTCGCCCGGCTCGGCGCGCGCCTCGCGGCGGACCTGCGGCGGCTGCGTCCCTTCGCGGCGGATCTCGCCACGGCGACGGAGCTCTCGCAGCTGGTGGCGGGCACGAGCAAGAGCAACGAGCTGCGCATGTCCCTGGAGAACTACGTGCTGGCCGCCCGCCTGGAGCAGGTCGCGGCGGCGGCGGGCACGCGGCTGCGGATCATGTCCGGCGGCCGGTACACCCTGGAGCACACCGACGCCCGCGCCCGCGGCAACGCCCGCTCCGGCCTAGGCCTCCAGGTCCTCGACGCCTGGACGGGCCAGTACCGCGACACCGCGACCCTCTCCGGCGGCGAGTCCTTCTTCGCCTCCCTCGCCCTGGCCCTGGGCCTCGCGGACGTGGTGACGGACGAGGCGGGCGGCATGCCGCTGGACACCCTCTTCATCGACGAGGGCTTCGGCGCGCTCGACCCGGACACCCTGGAGGAGGTCATGTCCGTCCTCGACTCGCTCCGCGAGCGCGACCGCGCGGTCGGCATCGTCAGCCACGTCGCGGAGCTGCGCGACCGCATCCCCCAGCAACTCACCGTCCGCAAGGGCCGCTCCGGCTCCCGCCTCAGCCAGGGGGTGTGACAGCCCGCTCAGCCGCTATCGTTCCCGACGCGGGGAAGGCACAACGGGGGGCAGGGAATTGGACGCCATCAGCATCGCGGTCGTCGTCATGGCGGGCGGCTACGCCGTCAACGGCGCGCTCGACCGGGTCCGCCGGATCCGGAAGGACCGCCGCGACCAGCAGGAGCGCGCCCTGCGGGGTCCCGAGCCCGTCTGCGGTTGCGGGCACCACCTCGCGTTCCACGACCTCCACGACGGCCGTTGTCATGCCGAGGTGAAGCGCAAGGGCGGCAACGGCGAGGGTAGGCCGAAGGACGCGTCGCCGGCGCAGTGCACCTGTCGTCGATACGCGGGCCCCGAGCCGCTGGCCACCCTCTACGCCCCGCCGCTGAACGGGGGCGCGAGCGCCGAGGCGCGCCCGGAGCTGCCGGAGGACTGACCGCCGTTCCCGCCCTACGCGGCCGGGTACCGGCTGCGCGTCAGTTCGACCGCGGTGCGGGTCATGCGGTCGAAGGGGGCGGCGGAGCCCTCGGCGCGGCAGAGGACCTGGGCGCCCTCCAGGAGGGCGAGCAGGGTGGTGGCCAGGTCGGCCGCTGCGTCCGGGGCCAGGCCGGAGGCCGTGAGGCGGGCGGCGAGGGCGTCGGTCCAGGAGGCGAAGGCCGTGGCCGCGACGTCGCGCAGGGACGCGTTGTCCGCGGGTTCGCCGGAGGCGACGGTGACGGCGGCGACCGCGCAGCCCGCGCCGGTCGCGGAGCACTCGACGACGGGCCGGATCAGGGCGAGGAAGGACTCGACGACGGTCCGCGGGTCGTCGGCCGGGAGCGCGGCCAGGTTCGCGCGCACGTCCTGACCGTTCCTGGTCGCCGCCTCCGCGACCAACTGGCCCTTGCCGCCGGGGAAGTGGTGGTAGATCGCGCCGCGTGCCGCGCCGCTCTCGCGCAGGATCTCGGTGAAGGACATCCCGGCCACACCGCGCCGCCGCAGCGCCTCGACGGTCACCTCGATCATCCGGTCCCGGGTGTCTCCAGCCATGGGGCGCCCTTTCCTGCTCGCGTTCCTGCTCGCGACGACTTGACTAGTACGGCCATCCTAGCCCACGCTGGAGTCGTGGCTAGGACGTACGTACTACCTAGCCAACGCAACCAGCGAGAGGGAGACCCTCATGCCCATCACCGTCACCGCCCCGCGCGGCGTGCTCACGCCCGCCGGGGAGCGCGAGATCCTGCCCCGTCTGACCGACGCCCTCGTCGAGGCGTCCGGACTCACCGGGAACAAGACCTTCCTGTCCTTCGTCGGCGGCACCGTCCACGTGCTGCCGCCCGAGGACGTCTACGCCGGCGGGACGAACCGCCCCGTCGTCATGGTCGAACTGAAGCTGCCCAGCATCGGGCTGCCCACCCCCGAGGCCCGCGCCGCCTTCGTCCACGCCGCGACCGCGGTCGTGGAGGAGCTGACCGGCCCCGGCCACGAGCGCGAGAACACCTGGGTCAACATCCTCAACGCCCCGGACGGCGGCTGGGGCATCGGCGGCCGCGCGCTCACCGGCGAGCAGCTGGTCCGCGAGATCACCGGCGCCTGAGACACCGGCGCCTGAGACCGAAGCCGGGGCTGTTCCCGTCGGGGGCCGGTGATGCATGGTGGACGGGTGCCGACTTCCGAGGACGCCCAGGACCAGGCCACCACCCCCTGGTGGCGAAGTGCCGTCATCTACCAGGTGTATCCACGCAGTTTCGCCGACGGGAACGGGGACGGGACCGGCGACATCGCCGGTCTGCGGTCGCGGCTCGGGCACCTCGCCGGGCTCGGCGTGGACGCGCTGTGGCTCTCGCCCTGGTACGTCTCACCACTCGCCGACGGCGGCTACGACGTCGCCGACTACCGCGACATCGACCCCGCCTTCGGGACCCTGGACGAGGCCGAGGCGCTGATCCGCGAGGCCCACACCCTCGGCCTGCGGGTGGTCGTCGACCTCGTGCCGAACCACTGCTCCGAGCAGCACCCGTGGTTCCAGGCCGCGTTGACGGCCGGGCCGGGAGCCCCGGAGCGGGAGCTGTTCCACTTCCGGGCCGGGCGCGGCGAGAACGGCGAGCAGCCGCCGAACGACTGGCCCTCGCACTTCGGCGGTCCGGCCTGGAGCCGGACCGCCGACGGCTCGTGGTACCTGCACATGTTCGCGCCCGAGCAGCCGGACTGGAACTGGGAGAACCCCGAGGTCCGCGCCGAGTTCCTGTCCGTGCTGCGGTTCTGGCTGGACCTCGGCGTGGACGGCTTCCGGATCGACGTCACCGACCACCTGGTCAAGGAGGACGGCCTCCCGGACGCGGCCGGGCACCACCACCGGCCGCACCCGTGGCGCGACCAGGAGGGCGTGCACGAGATCTACCGCTCCTGGCGCAAGGTGCTGGACTCCTACCCCGGCGACCGCGCCTTCGTCGCGGAGCTGTGGGAGCAGGATCCGCAGCGTTTCGCCCGCTACCTGCGCCAGGACGAGCTGCACACCGCGTTCAACTTCCCCCTGCTGCGCTCCCCCTGGAGCGCGGCCGGGTTCCGCGCGGTGATCGACGCGACGCTGGCGGCGCACGCGCCGGTGGGCGCGCCCGCGACGTGGGTGCTGTCCAACCACGACACGACCCGCCACGTCACCCGCTACGGTCGCGCCGACACCTCGTACGACTTCGACCGCGCGGCGCGCCACGGGCTCCCGGTCGACCTGGTGCTGGGCACCCGCCGGGCGCGGGCCGCCGCACTGCTGATGCTGGCGCTGCCCGGCAGCGCGTACGTGTACCAGGGCGACGAACTCGGGCTGTGGGAGGTCGAGGACATCCCCGACCACCTGCGGCAGGACCCGACCTGGCTGCGCAGCGGCGGCGTCGACCGCGGCCGCGACGGCTGCCGGGTGCCGCTGCCGTGGGAGGGTGAGGAGCAGCCGTTCGGGTTCAGTCCCGAACGCGCCTCGGCCGCGCCGTGGCTGGATGTCCAGCCGGACGGCTGGCGGGAGTTGAGCGTCGCCGCACAGACCGGTGCGCCCGGCTCCCACCTGGAGCTCTACCGGCGGGCGCTGCGCCTGCGGCGCACCCTGCCGGGCCTGGGCGACGGCCCGATGCGCTGGCAGGACTCCACGCCGGAGGTGCTCGACTTCACCCGCCCGGACGGCTTCCGCTGCGTCGTCAACCTCGGCCCGGAGCCGACGCCCGTGCCGGCGGAGGCGACGGTGCTGCTCGCCAGTGGGGAGCTCGTGGACGGCGCGCTGCCGCCGGACACGGCGGTGTGGCTGCGAGAGCTGCGGGAGCGTCGGGATCTCTGAGACCCGCGAAAGGAGGCCCCTGCCGCACGGGGGGACGGGAGGGGCCTCACTCATCATCCTACGAGCTGGAGGACCGTCAATCCGCCCAATCGGCACCAGGGATCAATGAGCCATCGATCACTGGCAAGGTTGACGGTCCCATCCAATATCGGCCGGTCGGCTACTTCGCCAGGCCCGCGCGCCGCAGGGCGTCGGCCATGGCGCTGTTGACCGCGCCGCCGTCACGCGGCGCCGGCGGCCGCCGGTCGCCACCGCGCTGACCCTGGCCCCCACCCTGGCCGCCGCGCTGCCCACCGCCGCCCTGGCCGCCACGCTGGCCCTGACCACCCTGCCCGCGCTGCTGGCCACCACCCTGCCCGCCCTGACCACGCTGCTGACCACCACGCTGGCCGCCCTGACCACCCTGGCCGCCGCGCTCGCCACGGTCGCCGCGCTCGCGGCGCTGGCCGCGCTCACCGCGCTCGCCGCCCGCGGAGCCGCCCGAACCCGCCTGGGCGTCGTCGTCCAGACGCAGCGTCAGCGAGATGCGCTTGCGCGGGATGTCCACGTCCAGCACCTTCACCCGGACGATGTCGCCGGACTTCACGACCTCGCGCGGGTCCTTGACGAAGTTCTTCGACAGCGCCGAGACGTGGACGAGCCCGTCCTGGTGGACGCCGATGTCGACGAACGCGCCGAAGGCGGCCACGTTGGTGACCGTGCCCTCCAGCACCATGCCGGGCTCCAGGTCGCCGAGCTTCTCGACGCCCTCCTTGAACTCCGCCGTACGGAACGCCGGACGCGGGTCGCGGCCCGGCTTCTCCAGCTCGGCCAGGATGTCCTTGACCGTCGGCACGCCGAAGGTGTCGTCGGCGAACTCGGCCGGCCGCAGCGTGCGCAGCTTCGCGCTGTCGCCGATCAGGGTCTTCAGCTCGCCGCCCGTGCTGGTCAGGATCCTGCGCACGACCGGGTACGCCTCGGGGTGGACGCTGGACGCGTCCAGCGGGTCGTCGCCGCCGGGGATGCGCAGGAAGCCCGCGCACTGCTCGAAGGCCTTGGGGCCGAGCCGCGCGACGTTCTTCAGCTCCTTGCGGCTGCGGAACGGCCCGTTGGCGTCGCGGTGGGCGACGATGTTGTCGGCCAGCCCGGCGCCGATGCCGGAGACGCGGGTCAGCAGCGGCGCGGAGGCGGTGTTCACATCCACCCCGACGCCGTTGACGCAGTCCTCCACGACCGCGTCCAGTGAACGCGAGAGCTTCGTCTCGGAGACGTCGTGCTGGTACTGGCCCACGCCGATCGACTTCGGGTCGATCTTCACCAGCTCGGCCAGCGGGTCCTGGAGCCGGCGGGCGATGGAGACCGCGCCGCGGATGACCACGTTGAGGTCCGGCAGCTCCTGCGAGGCGAAGGCGGAGGCCGAGTAGACGGAGGCGCCCGCCTCCGAGACCACGGCCTTGGTCAGCTTCAGCTCCGGGTGACGCTTGATCAGGTCCAGCGCCAGCTTGTCCGTCTCGCGCGAGGCGGTGCCGTTGCCGATGGCGATCAGGTCGACGTCGTGCTTCGCGCAGAGCTTCGCCAGCGTCGCGATCGACTCGTCCCACTTGTTGGCCGGGACGTGCGGGTGGATGGTGTCGTAGGCCACGACCTTGCCGGTCGCGTCGACGACGGCCACCTTGACGCCGGTGCGGTAGCCCGGGTCCAGGCCCAGGGTGGCGCGGGCGCCGGCGGGCGCGGCGAGCAGCAGGTCGCGCAGGTTGGCCGCGAAGACGCGGACCGCCTCGTCCTCGGCCTCGGTGCGCAGCCGCAGCCGCAGGTCGATGCCCAGGTGCACCAGGATGCGGGTGCGCCAGGCCCAACGGACGGTGTCCTGAAGCCACTTGTCGGCCGGGCGGCCGCGGTCGGCGACCTCGAAGCGGTTGGCGATGCGGGCCTCGTAACCGCCGGGGGCCTCGGCGTCCGCCTCGTCGGCGTAGGGCTCCATGGTCAGCTCGAGCACGTCCTCCTTCTCGCCGCGCAGCATGGCGAGGACGCGGTGCGAGGGGAGCTTGACGTAGGGCTCGGCGAAGTCGAAGTAGTCGGCGAACTTGGCGCCGTCCTGCTCCTTGCCGTCGCGCACCCGGGCGACCAGGCGGCCCCGGCCCCACATGCGCTCGCGCAGCTCACCGATCAGGTCGGCGTCCTCGGCGAAGCGCTCGACCAGGATCGCGCGGGCGCCCTCCAGCGCGGCGGCGGCGTCGGCGACGTTCTCGCCGAGGTAGGCCGCGGCCTCCGCCTGCGGGTCGCGGGTCGGGTCGGCGAGCAGCGCCTCGGCGAGCGGCTCCAGGCCGTTCTCGCGGGCGATCTGCGCCTTGGTGCGGCGCTTGGGCTTGAACGGGAGGTAGATGTCCTCCAGCCGGGCCTTGGAGTCGGCGGCCCGGATCTGCGCCTCCAGGACCTCGTCCAGCTTGCCCTGGCTGCGGATCGACTCGAGGATCGCGGCGCGGCGCTCCTCCATCTCCCGCAGGTAGCGCAGGCGCTCCTCCAGGGTGCGCAGCTGGGCGTCGTCCAGCGACCCCGTCGCCTCCTTGCGGTACCGGGCGATGAAGGGGACGGTCGCCCCTCCGTCGAGCAGTTCCACGGCGGACTGCACCTGTGCGGGACGGACGCCGAGCTCCTCGGCGATGGTCTGCTCAATGGACAGGGTCACTCTTGGTTACCGCTCTCTCGCTGGATACGTGCGGCGCCATTCTGTCCCGCCCGGCGCGGGGAGGAAAACCACCGCGCGGTCGGGCGGGTCGCGATGGCAGGATCGCGCCATGCAGATCCGCGAAGCGACGGACGCCGACTGGGCGTCGATCTGGCCGTTCTTCCACGAGATCACGGCTGCCGGCGAGACCTTCGCCTACCCGACCGACCTCGACGAACCCACGGGCCGCGCGATGTGGATGGTCCGTCCGCCCGGCCACGTCGTGGTCGCGGTGAACAGGTCCGGACTGGTACTGGGCACGGCGAACATGTACGCCAACAAGATGGGCCCCGGCTCCCACATCGCCAGCGGCAGCTTCATGGTCGACCCGAAGCACCAGGGCCGCGGGGTCGGCGGCGCCCTGTGCCGGTACCTGCTCGGCTGGTCCCGTGAGCAGGGCTTCCGCGGCGTCCAGTTCAACGCGGTCGCGGCGAGCAACACCCACGCGGTGCACCTCTACGAGTCCCTCGGCTTCGAGGTCATGACGACCATCCCCGAGGGCTTCCACCACCCGACGCTCGGCTATGTCGGGCTCCACATCATGTACGTGAAGCTCGAGGCGTCGGAAGAATCCTGAGGCGCGGTGTCCGATCGGATCGGGGGCGTTCGTAGTAAGGGTGAGAGGTCGCCCGCGAGGGGTGGCCGCGCAAGCCCGGGAGATGATCCGCGATGCAGTACCTGCTGAACGTGATCCATGACAGCGCCGAGTTCGCCACCGAGGAGGAGCAGGCCGCGATCGTCGTGTTCAACCAGCGGATGAAGGCCGACGGCTACTGGGTCTTCGCCGGGGGCCTCGGGGTGACCGACAACGCGACGGTGGTCGACAACCGCGGAGATGAGCCGCTCGTGACCGACGGGCCGTTCGTGGAGACGAAGGAGTACGTCGTCGGGTTCTGGATCATCGAGGCGCCCGACCTCGACGTCGCGCTGAGGCTGGCCACCGAGGGTTCGAAGGCGTGCCACCGCAAGGTCGAGGTCCGGCCGTTCCTGTGAACGCGAACGAGGCGGTCGCCCGGGCCCACCGTGAGGAGTGGGCCCGGGTCGTCGCCACGCTGGCACGCCGCTTCGGGGATCTCGACGTGGCCGAGGAGGCCGCCGCCGAGGCGTTCGCGACGGCGGTGGAGCGGTGGCCTGCGGACGGTGTGCCGCCCAACCCCGGCGCGTGGTTGACCACGACCGCGTACCGCAAGGCCATCGACCGGATCCGGCGCGAGGACAAGCGCGGCGACAGGCAGCGGGAGGCGCAGATGTCGTACGAGGCACCGCCCGAGCCGGTCGGCGCCGTCGAGGACGAGCGGCTGCGGCTGGTCTTCGTCTGCTGTCACCCCGCCCTGGCGGCGGACGCCCGGGTCGCACTGACGCTGCGGATGGTCGGCGGGCTGACCGCGGCCGAGATCGCGCGGGCCTTCCTGGTGCAGGAGAGCGCGATGGCGCGGCGGATCACCCGCGCGAAGACGAAGATCAAGGCGGCGCGCATCCCCTACCGGGTGCCGGACGCGGAGGACCTCCCGGCGCGCGTCGTCGGGGTCCTCACCGTGCTCTTCCTCGTCTTCAACGAGGGCTACCTGGCGACCGGCCCGGACGCGGACCCGGTCCGCCAGGACCTGACCGCCGAGGCGATCCGGCTCGCCCGCCTGCTCCGCGCGCTCCTGCCGCAGAACGGCGAGGTGGCGGGGCTGCTCGCGCTGATGCTGCTGACGGAGGCGCGCCGCGCCGCCCGGGTCTCGCCGGGCGGCGAGCTGGTCGCCCTGGACGAGCAGGACCGCACGGCCTGGGACGCGGAGCTCGTCGCGGAGGGACACCGGTTGGTCCGCGAGCGGCTGGACTCCGGGCAGGCGCCGGGGCGGTACCAGCTGCTGGCGGCGATCAACGCGGTGCACACCTCGGCTCGGGACTTCCGGGACACCGACTGGTCGCAGGTCGTCGCCCTCTACGACCAGCTGGTGCGCCTCGACCGCTCGCCGGTCGTGACTCTCAACCGGTCCGTCGCACTCGCCGAGCTGGACGGCCCGGCGGTGGCGCTTGCGTCCGTCGACCGGCTCGCCGGACAGCTCGACGGCTATCACGCGTACCACGCGGCCCGCGCCGAGCTGCTGCGCCGACTGGACCGGGGCCGGGAGTCGCGGGCGGCGTACGACCGGGCGATCGAGCTGGCGGGCAACACGGCCGAGAGGGCCGCGCTGATCCGCCGCCGGAACGGCTCGGGGTAGGCCTACCGCGGGGCTGCGGCCAGCTGGCGGGACTGCGCGACGAGGCGGTCGTTGGAATCCCAGATCTCGCAGTCCTCCTCCAGGAAGCCGCCGGCGAGGTTGCGGGTGGAGTGGACGACGCGCAGCCAGCCCGGGGCTGGGACGGCGCGGACGTGGACGGTGAGCTCGATCGTCGGGGTCCAGCCGAAGAGGCCGAGGTCGAAGGTGACCGGCGGGAGGGCGTCGACCGCGAAGAGGAGCAGCAGCGGGTCGGGCGCGTGGCCGTCGGCCATGCGCAGCCAGCCCTGGATCCGGCCCTCGCCGGAGGGCTTGCCCAGCGCCCAGCCCACGTAGGCGGGGTCGAGCCGGAGGTCGAGGCGCTGGAGCAGGTCGGCCGAGGCCAGGAACTGCGGCGGGGCCGCGTCGGTGCCGATGCACTGCTCGACGGGCGGGAGCTGCGGGGGCTTGGCGCTGGTGCGCACGTCCTCGTCGGCGCGGGCGAGGTCGCCGTAGCTGGCGAGGACGCGCAGGCGCTCGACGCTGCTGCCGTCGTCGGCGGTCTGGCGCAGCGACGCGGAGCCGGTGGAGAGGGTGCGGCCGCTGCGGATCGCCTCCACGTGGACCTCGGCCGGGCCGGGGCGGGAGGGGGAGATGTAGTAGCCGCTGACCGAGACGGGCTGCGGGTGACCGCCGGCCTCGCCGAGGTGGTCGGCGAGCGCCCGGCCGACGAGGGAGAGGAGCAGACCGCCGTTGACGCCGCCGCCGATGCGCCAGCCCGCGCCCAGTTCGGCGTCGTAGACGCCGGGCGCGCCGGCGCGTCTGGCGACGGCGGTGCCCTGCTCGAACTCGGTCATGCTGCGCTCCTGATTCTGACCGCTGTCATAAGTTACTTAACGGTAGTTAAGCGCACGGCTTCTTCCAACGTCAAGGCTCATCTGCTACCACCCTGGCATGGCGGATTTCAGCGCGTACGCACTGGACAAGCGGGTCGCGGTCGTCACCGGCGCGGGCAGCGGCATCGGACGCGCCACCGCCCGGGTGCTGGCGGCGGCCGGCGCGCGCGTGGTCTGCGCGGACGTCGACGGCGCCGCCGCCGAACGCACCGCCGCGGAGATCGACGGGGTTCCGGCCCACGTCGACGTCGCCCGGCGCGAGCAGGTCGTCGACCTGGTCACGGGGACGGCGCAGCGCCACGGCCGACTGGACATCCTGTGCAACGTCGCCGGCATCATCCGCACCGGCCTCGTCGTCGACGTGCCGGAGGAGGACCTGGACGCGGTCTGGGCGGTGAACTTCAAGGGCACCTTCCACGCCTGCCAGGCGGCGGCGCGGATCATGTGCGCGCAGGGCGGCGGCGCCATCGTCAACACGGCGTCGGGCGCGGTGGACAGCGCGACGCCGGAGATCATGAGCTACAGCGTCTCGAAGGCGGCCGTCGTCCAGCTGACCAAGAACCTCGCGGCCGAGGTCGGCCGCTTCGGGGTGCGGGTCAACGCGGTGGCACCGGGGTTGGTGCGCACCGCGATGACGTCGCGTCACTACCTGCTACCCGACGGCAGCATCGACGAGGCGGCCCGCGCGGCGGCGGAGAAGCCGCTGAAGCGGCTCTCCCCGCTCGGCATGATCGGCGAGCCCGAGGACATCGCCCACGCCGTCCACTACCTGGTCAGCGATGCCGCCCGGTTCGTGACCGGGCAGATCCTGCGTCCCAACGGCGGCGTGGCGATGCCCTGGTGACTCCCTGGACTCAGCGCCCGCGCAGCTCGCGGTAGCGGACGGCGAGACCGGCGGTGGAGGAGTCGAGCGCGTCCAGGCCGGTGCCCTCGACCAGGGACGGCTCGATCCGCTTGGCCAGCACCTTGCCGAGCTCCACGCCCCACTGGTCGAAGGAGTCGATGTTCCAGATCGCGCCCTGGACGAACACCTTGTGCTCGTAGAGCGCGACCAGCTGGCCCAGCACGGACGGGGTCAGCTCCCCGGACAGGATGGTGGTGGTCGGGTGGTTGCCGCGGAACGTCTTGTGCGGCACCAACTCCTCCGCGACGCCCTCGGCGCGCACCTCGTCCGGCGTCTTGCCGAAGGCCAGCGCCTGGCCCTGGGCGAAGAGGTTCGCCATCAGCAGGTCGTGCTGCGCGACCAGACCGGGCGCGAGGTCGGCGACCGGGCGGGCGAAGCCGATCAGGTCCGCCGGGATCACCTTGGTGCCCTGGTGCAGCAGTTGGTAGTACGCGTGCTGGCCGTTGGTGCCCGGGGTGCCCCAGACGACCGGGCCGGTCTGCCACTCCACGGGCTCGCCGTCGCGCTGCACCGACTTGCCGTTGGACTCCATGTCCAGCTGCTGGAGGTAGGCGGTGAACTTCGACAGGTAGTGCGAGTACGGCAGCACGGCGTGCGCCTGCGCGTCGAAGAACGCGCCGTACCAGACGCCGAGCAGACCGAGCAGCAGCGGCACGTTCTGCTCCGGCGGCGCGGTGCGGAAGTGCTCGTCGACCAGCCGGAAGCCGGCCAGCATCTCCTCGAACGCCTCCGGCCCGATGGCGATCATCAGGGAGAGGCCGATCGCGGAGTCGTAGGAGTAGCGACCGCCGACCCAGTCCCAGAACTCGAACATGTTGGCCGTGTCGATGCCGAACTTCTCCACCTCGGAGGCGTTCGTCGACAGCGCGACGAAGTGCTTGGCCACCGCCTCCTGACCGGCGCCGAGCTGCTCCAGCAGCCAGGTGCGGGCGCTGGTGGCGTTGGTGACGGTCTCGATGGTGGTGAAGGTCTTCGAGGCGACGATGAACAGCGTCTCCTCGGCGTCCAGGTCGCGCACCGCCTCGTGCAGGTCCGCGCCGTCGACGTTGGAGACGAAACGCACCGTCAGGTCGCGGTCGGTGAAGCTGCGCAGCACCTCGTAAGCCATCGCCGGGCCCAGGTCCGAGCCGCCGATGCCGATGTTGACGACGTTGCGGATCCGCTTGCCGGTGTGACCGGTCCACTCGCCCGACCGGATCCGGCGGGCGAAGGCCGCCATCTTGTCCAGCACGGCGTGCACCTCGGGCACGACGTTGACGCCGTCCACCTCGATCACCGCGCCGCGGGGCGCGCGCAGCGCGGTGTGCAGCACGGCGCGGTTCTCGGTGATGTTGATCTTCTCGCCCCGGAACATGGCGTCCCGAAGGGCCGCCACCCCGCGGACCTCGGCGAGCTTGCGCAGCAGCGTCAGCGTCTCTTCGGTGACCAGGTGCTTGGAGTAGTCGACGTACAGGTCGCCCACCTGGAGGGTGTACGACTCGCCGCGCTTGGGGTCCTCGGCGAAGAGCGCACGCAGGTGCGTCTCCCCGAAGTCCGCGCGGTGCGCGGCGAGCGCCGCCCACTCGGGCAGCTGGTCCAGACGGGTTCCTCGGGTCATCACGCGTCCTTCCACGACACCGGCCCGCCCTCACGGGCCCTTTTCGTCGGGGACGAGCCTATGCCCTTCGAGGAAACGGAAGGTTGCGGGACATCAGGGCCACGGCGAAGTCGCCCTGTTCAGAG
>NZ_BBPQ01000079.1:12949-38889 GCF_000787855.1 Streptacidiphilus anmyonensis
AGCTGCGCGAGCAACCACCGGCGCGCGGATGGCCCTGCGCGTGCCGGTCACCAGCTGCGTGGGTGGCTTGTCGCGCAGTTCCTCGCGCCCCTGGCGGAGGGGGTGGCGCTACCGCGCCGCCGCGGTCAGCGGGAGGCTGAGGCGGATCTTGAAGCCGCCGTCCGCGGTGGGACCGGCGGCGAGCGTGCCGCCGAGCAGCGCCGCGCGCTCCCGCAGGCCGACGATGCCGTGGCCGCCGCCGGGCAGTTGGAGCTGCCCGTCCTGCGCCGTCGGCGCGGCCGGCGGCGCAGCGTTGGTGACCGCGACGCGGAGCGAATCGTCGCGCAGTTCCACCCGGACGGTGGTCGGCGCGCCCGGCGCGTGCTTGCGCGCGTTGGTGAGCGCCTCCTGCACCGTGCGGTACGCGGCGCGCTCGATCGGTTCCGGCAGCAGCGGCAGGGCGTCCTCGCCGTAGCCCGCGATCTCCAGAGACGCGTCCGCCTCCGACTCCGCGACCAGGCGCGGCAGGTCCGCGAGCCGGGGCTGCGGGGCGAGCTCGGTGGGGCCCGCCCCGGCCGCGCGGAGGACGAGGATCATGCTGCGCAGCTCCTCGAGCGTGGCGACGGCGAGGCCGCGCAGCGTCCCGGCGACCTCGCGGACGCCCGCGTCCTTCGCGGTGACCTGGAGCGCGCCCGCCTGAACGGCTATCAGCCCGGCCTGGTGGGAGACGACGTCGTGCATCTCGCGGGCGATCCGCGCGCGCTCGCGCGCGATCACCGTCTGCGCGTGCAGCTCCCGCTCGTGGTCGCGCAGCGTGGCCAGCTCGACGATGCGGGCCTGGAGCGCCTCGCGCGTCTGCAGCAGCAGGGCGAGGGCCGCGGGGCCGATCGAGAGCATGACGGCGTAGATGACCCGCTGGATGTGGTCGCTCGCGGACTCGCTCAGCTCCTTGCTGATCGGCCACGGCAGGTAGAGGCCGACGCCGACCACCGCCGCCGCGAACCATGCCTGCCAGGCGACGCGCCGCGAGCGGGCGACGGTGTAGAGAGCGACCATCGAGGCGACCAGCGCCGTTCCCGCGTACAGGCCGGGCAGCGTGCCGACCAGCACCAGCCGTGGGAAGCGGCGGCGGAACAGCAGGACGGCGCAGGAGACCATGGAGGCCCAGAAGGTCCAGTCCTTGGTGCCCGGGTAGTTCAGCCCGGCGTCCAGGAACGCCGCGGCCGTCAGGACGAGGGTGACGGCGGCGTTGCGGACGCGCTGCGGCAGGCGGGCGACGCGCATCCTGATCCAGCGGCAGATCCGGCCGGTCCGTCTGCCGAACTCCTTGCCGATCCGCCGACCGATGCTCCGCCCCGGCCAGGCCCTCACAGCTCGCTCTCCTCCAGCAGCCCGGCGCGTTCGGCCAGCACCGCGGCCTGGATGCGGTTGGTGACGCCGAGCTTGGTCAGCACCGCGCTGACGTAGTCCTTCACCGTGGCCGCGCCGAGGTGCATGCGGGCGCCGATCTCGACGTTGGACAGGCCGCGGCCGAGGAAGGCGAGCACCTGCCGCTCGCGCTCGGTGAGGGTGTCGACGGCCGCGGCGGCGGGGTGGCCGCCCAGGCGGCGGTTCTGGCCGAGGCGGCGCAGGACGGGCGTGGACAGGCAGCCGGCGCCGGTGGAGACGGCCCGGACGGAGCGGGCGAGCACGTCCGGCTCGGTGTCCTTGAGCAGGAAGCCGCTGGCCCCCAGGCGCAGCGCCTGGTCGAGGTACTCGTCGGTGTCGAAGGTGGTGAGCATGGCGACGTAGGGGGCGTCGGCCAGTTCGCGGATGCGGCGGAGCAGGGTGAGCCCGTCGACGTCGGGCATGCGGATGTCGAGCAGGACGACGTCGGGTCGCAGGCGGCGCACCTCGGCGACGGCCTCGACGCCGGAACAGGTGCCGACCACGTCGATGTCCGGCGCGTTGCCGAGGATCATGGCGAGACCCGACCGGATCAGCGCCTCATCGTCGACGATCATGGCTCGGATCGGATCGCTCGCTTGCGTTGGAACCACGCGCCTGTTTCCTACCTGTGTGTTCCGGCATGCGCCACAGCCACAGCGCACCTCGCGCGACGGTACCTCAGGGCACAACCTTATGAAAATCGAACCCCCGATCGGAGGTCAGCCAACCGCCTCCTGGGGGTGCCGACCCCGGTTCGAGTACAACCATGATGGCCGGACCGCACGGCAACGTGCCTGGTGGCGGGCACTACGGGGGGGTGCCCGTTCACCGGAGGCCCCGGCGGCGGACGCCACGGAAGCGAAATCTCCGGATTCTCCCCTCCTGCGCCTTCTGCGCCTTCTGTGCCTTCTGCGTCATCCGCAGACTCCCCTCGGTCCGGGAACCGTCAGCGATCTTCCGATCATCCCTGTCCCAGAGGCGCGGTGGAACCGGCGAGGGGGCGGCCGTATGCGGTGGTGGGGATGGCTCGCGCGGCGCACCACGGTGCCGGTGCTCGCGGTGGCCGTGGCGCTGCTGCCGTTCGGGCAGCTCTGGGCGGCGGGCGCCGGGCAGGAGGCGGACGTCCGCACGCAGGGGCGCGACGCGGTCTGGCTCGGGCACGCCTGGGTGGACGGCCGCCACACCGACGCCGACGCGGCGGCGCTGCTGCGCAGCCTGGGCGGCGCGGGCGCCGGCCACGGCGTGCGCGACCTGTACGTCCACGTCGGCCCGACACGGGAGGACGGCACGCTGGACCCCGCGCTCGCGCCGCGCGCCGCCTGGGTCATCGCCACCTTCCACCGGCTCGCGCCCGGCGTCCGGGTGCAGGCCTGGCTCGGCGACGTCGTCGCCTCGGAGGGCCCGCACGGCCTCGACCTGTCCCGCCCCGCGACGCGGACGAACCTGGTCGCCGCCGCGTCGTCGCTGCTGGCGCTCGGCTTCGACGGGATCAACCTCGACGTCGAACCGGTCCACTCCGGCGACGCCGGCTACCTGGCCCTGCTCGACCGGCTGCACGCGCTCACCCGAGCCCAGGGCCGCGTCCTGTCCGTCGCGGTCCCGCAGACCGATCCGCTGCCGCCGCTGCGCGTCCTCGCCGGAGCACTGGCGGGGCATCCGAAGTGGTGGTCGAGCGACTACCTGGCGGCCGTGGGCCGCCGCGTCGACCAGGTCGACGTGATGGCCTACGACAGCGGCATGCCGGTGCCCTCGCTCTTCTCCGGCTACCTCGCCGAGCAGACCACCCTCGCCCTCGACGCCGTCCCGCCCTCCGTCGACGTGCTGATCGGCCTGCCGGCCTACCGCGAGAACAACCTCGGCCACCACGCCGACGCCGAGACCGTCCCGGCCGCCCTCCACGGCATCCGGGCCGGCCTGGAGGCCTCACCCCTGCACGGCCGGCCGTTCGGCGTCGCCCTCTACGCCGACTTCTCGGCCTCGGAGGCCGACTGGACCGCGTACCGGGAGGGCTGGGGCTGACGGCAAGACCCGCCGCGGAGAAAATCCCCCGCGGCGGCTGTGCCGTCCGGCTACCGTCGTCCGGTGCCCTCCCTGCTCGAACCACCGCTGCTGACACGCCTTCGTGAGGCCGGCCGCATCCTCGTCGCCGGCGCGGGCGGCGGTTTCGACATCTACGCCGGACTCCCGCTCGCCCTGGCGCTGCGCGCCGAGGGCAAGGAGGTCCACCTCGCCAACCTGTCCTTCGCCGATCTCCACGGCCTCGGCCTGGACGTCTGGCTGGACCAGGGCGTCGCCGCGATCCGTCCCGAGACCGAGGCCCGCGGGGACTACTTCCCCGAGCGCAGCCTCGCCCGCTGGCTGCGCCTGCACGGCGAGCCCGACACCGTCTGGGCCCTCGACCGCGCCGGCGTGCAGCCGCTGCGCGAGGCCTACCGCGCCTTGATCGCGCATCTGGGCGGCGTCGACGCGATCGTCCTGGTCGACGGCGGAACGGACATCCTGATGCGCGGCGACGAGAACGGGCTCGGCACGCCCGAGGAGGACATGGCCAGCCTGGGCGCGGTGGCCGGTCTCGACGAGGTCGCGCAACGCCTGGTGGTCTGCCTCGGCTTCGGCGTCGACGCCTACCACGGCGTCAACCACACCCTGGTCCTGGAGAACCTCGCGGCACTGGCCCGCGACGGCGCGTACCTCGGTGCGTTCTCCGTCCCCCAGGAGACCCGCGCCGGGGCCTGCTACCTCGACGCCGTCGCGCACGCGCAGGCCGAGACGCCCAGCCATCCCAGCATCGTCAACGGCTCGATCGCGGCGGCCCTGCGGGGGAGCTTCGGCGACGCCCAGTTCACCGACCGCACCCGCCACAGCGAGCTCTTCGTCAACCCGCTGATGACGCTCTACTTCGCCGTCGACGCCGTCGGCCTGGCCCGCCGCAACCTCTATCTGCCACTGCTGGAGCGGACGGTGTTGCTCCGTCAGATCAGCACGGTGATCGCGGAGTTCCGCGACTCGCTTCCGGCGCTGCGTCCCCCGCGGGCCTTCCCGCACTGAGGACACTGTCCAGCCGCAGCACTATGCCTTCCTGGTCCCCGACGCGGTCTTCGACGGCGCGAGATCACGCGGCCGTACCAGCGCTAGCTCCGCGCCCGCGCCCCCGCAGGCGAGGCGGCGAGATCAGTCCAGCCCGGCGAGGAACCCGAGCAGCGCCTCGTTGACCTCCTCCGGGCGCTCCTGCTGGGTCCAGTGGCCGCAGCCCGGGAGGGTGAGGGTCGGCGCGAGGGTCGGGTGGGTCCGCGGGAGGGCCTCGATCAGGGCGTCCATGCCGGGGAAGCTGCCGACCAGGTCGCGGTCGCCGTAGACGTACAGGCCGGGGACGCGGAGCGGCAGGCCGTCCCAGGCGGCCGAGAGCTCCCAGTTCCGGTCGAGGTTGCGGTACCAGTTCAGCCCGCCGGTGAAGCCGTTCTTCGCGTACTCCGAGGCGAACACCGCGATGTCCTCCTCCGTCACCCACCACGGGATCCGCTTCGTGTCGTCGAGGGCGCCGAGGAAGCTGCCGTCGGCCTGCACGAGCGGCTGGGGCGGCCGGGGGTCGTTGCGGGGGTTGTCGCCGCTCGCGCCGTAGAGGAAGGCGCGGAAGGTGCGCTCCGGGTCCGCGGCGAACTCGGCGTCGGCGATGCCGGGCCGGTTGAAGTAGTTCCAGTAGAAGCGCCCCTGGAACAGTGCGTCCATGACCGCCAGCGGCGGCGTGTCGCCCTGACGCGGCGCCGGCGGCGCGACGCTGAGGCCGACGACGCCGCGCACGAGGTCGGGGCGGAGCAGCGCCGTCAGCCAGGCGACGGGCGCGCCCCAGTCGTGGCCGACCACGGCGAAGCGCGGCGCGCCGAGCGCCCGCGTGAGGGAGACGACGTCGCCGACCATGTGCGGCAGCGCGTAGGCGTCGACGGATCCGGGCGCGTCGCTGCGGCCGTAGCCGCGCTGGTCGGGGGCGACGGCGCGGTAGCCGGCCGCGGCCAACGCCGGGAGCTGGTGACGCCAGGAGTACCAGCACTCGGGGAAGCCGTGCAGCAGCACGACCAGCGGTGCGTCGGGATCCCCCGCCGCCGCGTAGTGCAGCGTGATGCCGTTGACCCGGACGTCGTGGTGCTCGATCGCGTGCAAGGCCCGCCCCCACGTTGTTCTGACTCCGTCAACCCGCTCCACCTTAGGCGGATTGACGGAGCATGAGAACAGCACGGGGCGAACAGCCGACGGGGAGCGGCGGAGCGACGGATCAGACCTGCCAGCCGTACAGGTGCATCAGCTTGGCGGCGACGAGCGTGAAACGGTCGAGGTCGAGGGAGGAGGCCTCGCGGCGCATGCCGCCGGGGTGGACGCGGAAGACCCGCTCGAGGTTGACCCAGGAGTCGCGGGCCTCGCGGTCCCAGGGACCCTGGCCGAGCGCGACCCACTCGGCGACGTCGTCCCCGGTGCTGCGATCGTGGCGCTTGCTGGTGAGCTCGACCGCCAGCACCGTCCCGGCGTGCTCACGGGCGACGATCAGCACCGGGCGGTCCTTGCCGCGCCCGTCGCGCTCCTCGAAGGGCACCCAGGTCCAGACGATCTCGCCCGGGTCCGGGTCGCCGTCGTGCTTGGGCGCGTAGCTCATGTGCACGATGCGCAGGCCGCGCGGCTCCACCTCGATCGTCGCGGTGGAGCCGTAGCGGCCGGGATTCTCTTCGTGCTCGTGGTGATGAGTGTCAGTCAGACCGATCATCCGCACAGGCTATCGCCGAGCGGAACCGCCGGTTCGGCGGGAGGGCGGGCTCAGACGTTCTGGTTCTTGACCAGCGAGATCTCGAACTCGAGCACGATCTTGTCGCTGACCAGGACACCGCCGGTCTCCAGCGCGGCGTTCCAGGTGATGCCGTAGTCCTTGCGGCTGATCGCGTGCTGGCCCTCGAAGCCCAGGCGCTGGTTGCCGAACGGGTCCGTGGCCGCGCCCTCGAAGGAGAACGGGACGGTGACCTTCTGGGTGACGCCGCGCACGGTCAGGTCACCGGTGAGCTCCAGCGTCTCGCCGTCGAAGGCGGCCTCGGTGGAGCGGAAGGTGATCGTCGGGTGGTTCTCGACGTCGAGGAAGTCGTTGGTGCGCAGGTGGCCGTCACGGTCGGCGTTGCGGGTGTCGATGCTGTCGACCTTGATGGTCAGCTCGACGGACGACTCCTGGGGCTTCTCCGCGTCGACCGAGACCGCGCCGTCGAAGCTGTTGAAGGAGCCGCGGACCTTGGTGACCATCGCATGACGGGCGACGAAGCCGATGCGGCTGTGAGCCGGGTCGATGGTGTAGCTGCCGTTCAGCGCGGGGGTGATGGTGGTGGTGCTCATGATGACCTCTCCCAAGTGGTTGATCCGTCATCTACAGAGTGCACCCGACCTGGATGACATGTCAACCAAAGAGGTAGGATTTCTTTCATGACCAGCACCTCCAGCACTCCCCACGCCGTGTCCTCCCCCGCCTCCGCGTCCGCCGCGTCCGCCGAGCCCCGCTGGCTCACCCCGGTGGAACAGCACCTGTGGCGCACCTTCCTGCGCATGCGCCAGCAGCTGGACGCGCAGCTCGCCCGGCAGATACAGGCCGAGTCCGACATCTCCATCGCCGACTTCTCCGTCCTGGTGGTCCTCACCGACGTGCCCGACGGCCGGGTCCGCGTGCTGGAGCTGGCGCGCAACCTCCAGTGGGAGAAGAGCCGCCTCTCGCACCACCTCGCCCGGATGGTCAAGCGCGGCCTGATCGACCGCGCCGAGTGCACCGAGGACGGCCGCGGCTCCTTCGTCGTCATCACCGACGCGGGCCGCCGGGCCATCGAGGCCGCGGCGCCGCGCCATGTCGAGCTGGTCCGCACGCTCTTCTTCGACCCGCTGAGCGAGGAGCAGGTCACCCAGTTGACCCACATCTCCGAGCGGATTCTCGGCGCGATGGAGGGTTGCCCGGAGGCCCTTCCGGAAAGCTGAACAGGAAGCCTCACGGCGGACGGACGGGACACGCGTGACCGGTGCCTCGACCGGGAAGATCCTGGAAGGGAGCGCGGACGATGGCCCAGAAGTCGACAGCACACAAGGCGCGCAGGACGAAGCCACCACGGCCTGCGGAGCCGACCGGCCACGTCGAGCGCGAGCGCAAGTACGAGGGCGACGCGGCAGCGGCCCTCCCGTTCCTCACCGACGCCCCGCTCCCGTTCGGGAAGGCCGCGGGGAAAGCCGGACCCGTCACCGCCGTCGCCGCCGACTCCGAGAGCCTGCGGGCCGTCTACTACGACACACCCGACCAACGCCTGCTGGCGCGGCGGATCACCCTGCGCCGCCGGACGGGCGGCCACGACGCGGGCTGGCACCTCAAGCTCCCGGCCGCCGACGGCGCCCGCCTGGAGCTGCACCTGCCGCTCGACGCGTCGACGTCCACGACCGATCCGGACGCGCCGCAGGAGGTCCCCACGGAGTTCCTCGTCCGGGTCCGCGCCTACGTCCGCGACGGCCGCCTCGCGCCCGTCGCGCGGCTCGCCACCGAGCGCCGGCGCACCCTGCTGACGGACGGGGCCGACCGCGTCCTGGTCGAGCTGGCCGACGACTCGGTCACCGCGCAGTCCCTGGACCCCGGCGGCGCCGTACGGCACGCGGAGAGCTGGCACGAGGTCGAGGCCGAGCTCGTCGAGGGCGACGTGCCGCTGCTGGACGCCGTGGAGCGGCGGCTGCTGGAGGCGGGCCTGCGCCGCAGCGCCAGCGCGTCCAAGCTCGCCCGCGCCCTCGGGGCGACGCCCCCCGTGCCGTCCGCGGCGGAGCAGCCCGCGCCCTCCGTGAAGTCCGCACAGCCGGCGCAGCCCGCGCCCGGCAGCATCGGCGCGCTGCTCACGGCGCTGCTGCGGCAGCAGGTCGGACAGTTGCTCGCGCAGGACGCCGAGGTTCGGCGCGACGCGCCCGACGCCGTCCATCAGATGCGCATCAGCGCCCGCCGCCTGCGCAGCACCCTGCGCGTGCACGAGCGCCTGCTGCGGCTCGACGAGGTGGCCGGGCTGGAGGACGAGCTGCGCTGGCTCGGGCACGCGCTGGGCACCGCGCGCGACCGCGAGGTGCTGGGCGAGCGGCTGCTGCGGGACCTGGACACGCTGCACCGCACCGAGCACCCGGGACCCATGCGCCGCCGGCTGCGGACCTGGTCCCGTCAGGGCTACCGCACGGCCTGGCGGCAGACCATGCGCGAGCTGGAGGGCCGCCGGTACTTCGCCCTGCTCGACGCCCTCGACGCGCTCGCCGCCCGCCCGCCGCTGCGCGGGCGTGCGGACCGTCCCGCCGCCACGGAGGTGCGTCGGCTGCTCACCCGCGAGCAGCACCGCACCTGCCACCGCGTCGCCTCGGCGCTGGCCCTCGCCCCCGGCACCACGGAGCGGGACGAGGCCATGCACGCGGCCCGCCGCGCCGCCAAGCGCGCCCGGTACGCGGGCGAGGGGGCGGCCCAGCCGCGCTTCGCCAAGGTCATGAAGGCCCTGCAGACGGTGCTCGGCGAGCGCCAGGACGCCTTCATGGCCGCGCAGGCCCTGCCGGGCCTGGCGGAGGCCGCCCACCGGGCGGGCGAACCGGGCTTCGGCTACGGCATCCTCTACGCCCGCCAGCGCGAGGCGATCACCGCGGCCGAGGCGGAGGTCCCCGCCCGTCAGGCGGCGGCGGGTGCCGTCCGGGTGAAGTGACGGGGACCGACCTGACATGCGCCGCACCATCCGTGGAACGGCTGGTGAACTACGGCGGGAACAGCGCTTTCCTGCCCTAGTGTCGGCTCACAGGCGGCGCACAAGCTGCGCCACGTAGAGACACGGAGCCTCCCATGCTGGTGGATTCCTTCTCCTTCACCCACGAAGAGACCGCTGCTTCCGTCGACTCCCAGGCGCAGCTGCTGGTCGAGGCCGGCTGGCAGCTGCCGCGCCCCCGGCGGCAGGCCGCCAAGCCGTGCACCGGTCCGCACAGCTGCGGGCGGGTGCACGAGGAGGACGAGCTGATGTTCGACGACACGGAGCGGACGGGCTACTGAGCCCCGACGCCTCCGCGTCGTCTCCGCAGTCGTCTGCACTCGTCTGCGTGGCGGCCCGCCATCGGGCGGGCGCGGTTGTGGTGTACACACACATGTCGGCGGGGTTCGCTCCGCTTCTAGGTTCCGGGTGGCCACAACCCCACCCCAGGAGCCAGACATGTCCGCTCTGACGTCCACTCCGACGTCCGCCCTGCGCAGACACAGAGCCCTGCTCGCGGCCCTCAGCGCCGCCGCGCTCGCCGTCGTCGGCCTGATCGCCCTGCCCGGCGCGGCGACCGCGAACTCCGGCTCGCTCACGCAGGTCGGCTCGTTCGGCAGCAACCCCGGCAACCTCGCCATGTACGAGTACGCCCCGTCGGGTCTGGCGAGCGGCGCCCCGCTCGTCGTCGCCCTCCACGGCTGCACCCAGACGGCGACGGACTACTACAACGACTCCGGCTGGGCGCAGCTCGCCGACACCTACGGCTTCGCCGTCGTCTTCCCGCAGACGAACAGCAGCAACAACGCGCTGTCCTGCTTCTCCTGGTTCGACTCGACCAAGGACACCCGCGGCAACGGCGAGGCCGCGTCGGTCAAGGCGATGGTGGACCACGCCGTCGGCCAGTACCACTCCGACACCAGGCGGGTCTTCGTCACCGGCCTCTCCGCGGGCGCGGGCATGACCGCGGACCTGCTCGCCGACTACCCCGACGTCTTCGCCGGCGGCTCCATCGACTCCGGCCTGCCCGCCCAGTGCGCCACTAGCGAGAGCGCCGCCTCCGGCTGCCAGCAGAACAACCAGAACCTCACCCCCGCCCAGTGGGGCGACAAGGTCCGCGGCTCCGACTCCGGCTGGACCGGCCCGTGGCCGCGCGTCGCGATCTGGCAGGGCACGGCGGACTACACCGTCTACCCCGTCAACGCGACCGAGCTGCGCGACCAGTGGACGAACGTCTGGGGCGTCTCGCAGACGGCCTCCAGCACGCAGTCGCTGACCGGCGGCACCACGGAGAGCGTCTACGACGACGCGAACGGCAATCCGGCCGTGGAGCTCTACAGCATCTCCGGCATGGGCCACGGCCTCGCGGTCGACCCCGGCTCGGGCAGCACCCAGTGCGGGCAGACGGGAGCGTACTTCCTCTCGTACATCTGCTCGTCCTACTACACCGCGCAGTTCTGGGGCATCACGGGCCCGAGCGCGTCGCCGTCCGCCTCGGCGTCCGCCTCGGCATCGCCCTCGTCCTCGCCGTCCGCGTCACCGTCGGGGTCGCCGACGGCCACGCCCACCGCCACCTACCCGCCCAGCTGCTACGCGGGCTCCAACTACGCCCAGGTGACGGCCGGGCGCGCCCACGACGTGGGCGGCATCGCCTACGCCGACGGGTCCAACGCCAGCTTGGGCCTGGACAACGTCTTCTACACCCACACCCTGGAGGAGACCGCGCCCGGCTACTACGTCATCGCCGACTCCGGCTGCCCCGCCTGACCGCGCCCTTGAGGGGCTCCCCGGCCTCCCGCACGGTCACCCCGAGCGCCGCGGCGAGCGCCGGGGCCAGCTCCAGCAACTGCGTCGGCGTGACGGCGGCCCCACGCAGCGAGTCGACGCCGTCGGCCAGTTCGAGCGCCACCGCCTCGCGCAGGTCCACCTCCGTCAGCTTCGCCTGATGGAGGTGGACCTGCTCCAGCCGGGAGCCCGGGAACGAGCACTCCGTCAAGGCGGCGCCCGAAAGATCCACCTCCCGCAGGACGCAGTCGTGGAACACCACCTCGTGCAGCTTGGCCCCGCGCAGGTTCACCGAATCGAACTTGCAGCCGTGGAACACCACGCGGCGCAGGCCCGCCCCGTGGATCTCCAGGCCCGCGAAGACCCCGCCGCCGGCCTCCACGTCCAGCCAGCTGCTCTCCGCGAGGTCGCAGCCGACCATCCGCACGCCCTGCAACCACACGTCGTTGAGCCGCGCACGCCGCATGCGCACGTCCTCGAACGAGGCGCCGGACAGCGCCGCCTCGACGAAGCTCGCCTCCTCGACGCGCTCGTCCGCGAAGTCGACTCCGTCGATGTGCACGGTGTCGAACGTGCCCGCGCGCAGACTTCCGCCCGCGAAGCGGCGCAGGTGGGCAGCGAACGGCAGCTCGTCGAGCTCGCGGGGTGCAGGTACCTGGGACATGCTTGCAGGCTAGCTCTGCGGACTGACAGAAGCGGCACTGGCCAGGGGCGCGGTCCCCGCGCCCCTGCCCTCAGCCGTCGCTGCGCTTGCGGTACAGGACGAAGCTCTCCAGCGGGGTGATGGACCCGTCCGGCTGGCCCACGTTGTAGTAGGTGACGTGCATGCGGGTCGTGTCACCCGCATGGCGGCCCGGGTCGACGGTGAAGGCCGCGAAGCCGTAGGCGTGCTCCGCGTCGCGGAACGCCGACCAGGGGGTCTCCTCGAAGACGTAGACCGGCGGGCGCTTGCCGTTGGAGCCGACCGGGCCGACGCCGGTGAGGACCTTGGCCTTGTCGGGGGCGAAGAGCTTGCCGTTGGAGGGCGCGGAGGTGCCGCCGCCGCCGAGGACCATGTGGACGGTGCCGAGCGAGGTGTCGATCGAGTCCGTCGCGTCGGACACGGGGTTCGGCGTGAGGGTCTCGGTGCCGCTGACGACGCCGCGCACCGCGAGCGATCGCTCGTAGTGGTGCTCGTGGCCGCAGACGACGAGGTCGACGCCGTAGCGGTCGAACAGCGGGCCCCAGACCTGACGCAGGCCCAGATCCGCGCCGTTGGCGTCGGCGGAGCTGATCAGCACCTGGTGCATGCAGACGACGATCCAGTCGATGTCGCTGCCGGCGCGGGCGCGCCGCAGGTCCGCCTCCAGCCAGGCGGCCTGCGCGCCGCCGCTGTAGCCGTGGACGTAGTTGTCGCCGCCGTCCTGGTAGGCGACGTCGTCGTTCTGGAGCACGATCACGTGCACGGAGCCAGCCGTGAAGGAGTACCAGAGACCGGCCGTCTCGGGGTCGGTGGAGCCGTTGCGGGGCAGCGCGAAGCGGGCCTGGTAGCCGGAGTAGCCGATGGCGCCGTTGCCGTGCTCGTCCTCGTGGTTGCCCGCGGCCGGCATCCACGCGCGGAAGCGCGCCGAGCGGGAGTTGTTGGCGTGGAAGCCCTTCCAGGTGGCCAGCCGGTCGGCGCTGATGTTGGCGTAGCAGAGGTCGCCGTTGAGGAGGTGGAAGAGCGGGTCCACCTGCTCGACGCCGCCCACGATGTCGGCGGCGGCCGGGGAGCCGATGCCGGCGTCGACGACGTTGAACCCGCCGTTGCCGTCGGGCTGCCAGACGGTGGTGGGGACGGCCTGGTCGCCGAAGCTGGTGAAGGTGAGGGGCCGTCGGCCGCGCGGCGCGGTGCGGAAGGTGCCGGAGTCGGGGCGGGCGCCCCCGTGCATGGCGGCGTAGGTGTAGAAGGTGTCGGGCCGCAGGCCGTCCAGGCGGGCGTGGTGGACGTAGACGGTGCGGTTGCTGACGCCGTCGACGTAGGTGACGGTCTCGGCGGCGACGCTGCGGCCGAAGCCGCCCTCGAATGTGCCGTATTTCACCCGCGGGTCGCGCACCGGGGCCTCGCTGGTCCAACTGACCGTCATCTGCGAGGCCGGATCCTCGCCGAAGGTGAGGTGGAGGCCCTCCACGGGCGGCGCGCCGAGCGTCTCGGGCGCGCCGAGCAGCATCGGGGATCCTCCGGACGGCGCTGCGGCGGTCGCGGCGCGCGCGGCCGGCGCGCCGATCAGGCTCGCGCCGACGGCGAGCGCGCCACCCGCGCCGGCCAGGCGCAGAGCAGTACGGCGGTCAACGGCCGTTGACGTGACGTCAGTCTGTGTTGACGATTCGTCGGCCGGACGGGGCATGGACGGTGTGGCGTCGTTCACCGGGACTCCTGTGGGCGTTGTGGACCGGCAGGACCCGCCCACGTTAGGGGCGGCACGTGCCCGAAGCGAGTACGGCAAAGCGACGCCCCGGTGAACGACGCATGGCGCGCGACGCCGCCGCGAGGCGGCGATAGCGGCTCGGACGCCGGGGGCGCAACCCCCGACACGCCGCGCTGAATGGTGATCTGGAAGGTGGTACGTTGACGTTCCGCCTGACACTCCAAGCGCTTTGCCCCAAGTGTCCAATTCGCTTGATTCGCCTGATATATTCCTCAGCGAGTTGAACGACGACACGGGCGGCCCTCGGGCGACACGGAAGGTCAAGGCCGGTGCCGGACAACGGGGGTGGACCGCCCGCCCCTCGCTGTCCGCGACACCTTCGGTGCCTCGCGATCACCGCGTCGACCCCAGGCCGCCCGATGTTGTCCTCCCCTTCCGGACGCCTCCTCCGCCTCTCTGCGTCTCCTTCCCGTGCATCCCTCCTGCGGACCCCTCCCGCGCCTCACCGGCGCCCCTCGTCGCAACGCGGCTGAGCTGGGACGTTAGGCTGATCCCATGCGACGCAGGCACCACGCGCCGCCCTCGCCGCTCCCGCAGCGGCAGGGCATCGACCCGGTCCGGCTGCGGCTGCCGGTGGAGGGCGCCTGGCCGACCGTCCGCGCCTACCTCGCCGACCGCCTGCCCGCCGTCCCCGCGAGCCACTTCGACGCCATGCTGGCCGCAGGCGAGATCCACGGCGAGGACGGCCCGCTCACGCCCGACACGCCCTACCGTCCCGGCGCCTGGCTCTGGTTCCACCGTGAACTGGCCCCCGAGACACCGGTCCCCTTCGCCCTGGACGTGCTGTACCGCGACGAGCGCCTCCTGGTCGTCGACAAGCCCCACTTCCTGGCCACCACCCCGCGCGGCAGCCACGTCACCGAGACCGCGCTCGCCCGGCTCCGGCACCGGCTCGACCTGCCCGAGCTCAGCCCCGCGCACCGTTTGGACCGGCTGACGGCCGGGCTCGCGCTCTTCGTCGTCCATCCGGCCCACCGCGGGGTCTACCAAGGGCTCTTCGCCGACCGCCTGGTCCACAAGGAGTACCAGGCGATCGCCCCGTACCGGCCGGAGCTCGCCCTCCCGACGACCGTCCGCAGTCATATCGTCAAGGAGCGCGGCATCATCGCCGCCCACGAACTGCCGGACGTGGCACCGAATGCGGAAAGCCGCGTGGAACTGCTGGAGCACACCGGCGGACTCGGCCGGTACCGGCTGCTGCCGGCCACCGGCCGAACCCACCAGCTGCGCCTGCACATGAGCGGGCTGGGCATCCCGATCCTGAACGACCCGGTCTACCCGGTGGTGCTGCCCGAGCGCCCCCCGGACGACTTCTCCGATCCGCTGCAACTCCTCGCCTCGGTGCTGGCGTTCACCGATCCCGTCACCGGCGGGAAGCTGCGCTTCACCAGCCGCCGGACCCTTGGGGCGTGGCCTCCCCCGGCCGCTCCGTCCCCTGCGGGCGGTCCAGCCTGAGTTCCCCGAACGCGCCCACGGGGACGGCAGGACGGCGCGGCGCGACGGGCGCGAGCCGCCGGTAGGGCTCGCCCGGGGCCGGGCGGAGGTCCGGATCGCCGTGCTTCGGCCACAGCGACATCGCCCGCTCGGCCTGCGCGGTGATCGTCAGCGACGGATTGACGCCCAGGTTCGCCGAGACGGCCGAGCCGTCCACCACCGGGACGCCCGGATGCCCGTGGAGCCGGTGGTAGGGGTCGATCACGCCGTGCTCCGCATCCGCCCCGATCGGGCAGCCGCCGAGGAAGTGCGCCGTCAGCGGCATGCCCGTCAGCTCGCCGACGTTCGTGCCCGCGAACCCGCCGATCTGCTCGGCGAGATGGCGCGCCGCCTCCCATCCCTGGGGGATGTGCACGGGGTTGGGCACACCGTGCCCCTGCTCGGCCGTCAGCAGGCCCTTTCCGGGCCGACGGCGGCGCAGGAAGGTCGTCAGCGAGTTGTCGTCCCGGCGCCGCCGAAGTACGGATCCCCGGCCTCCGCGCCGGGCGCGGCCGTGCAGCGGCCGTCGGCGTCCTCGCCGTCGCCGAAGAAGACCCCGGCCGGTGTCAGCCGGAAGCTGCGGCGCACGCCCATCCGCTTCGGCCGTCTCCCGCAGGTACTCGTCCGCCTCGGTGACGGTCGGGTTGGTGCGCACCCCGAGCATGCGCTGCGCCTGCTCGTAGCAGGGCGCCAACTCCTGCCGCCAGTCCGTGATCCCCGTCCACTGCCGGTCCTGGGAGAAGGCGGCAGGCGGCACGTAGAGGGTGTTGGCGTAGTTGAGCGAACCGCCGCCGACGCCGGCCCCGGCCAACACCCTGACGTTGCCGAGCAGATGGGTGCGCTGGATGCCGTAGCATCCGAGGACCGGAGCCCAGAGGTAGGCGCGCAGGTCCCAACTGCTGCGCGGCAGCGTCTCGGGGGTGAACCGCCGCCCGGCCTCCAGGACGCAGACCCGGTAAACCTTTTCGGTCAGCCGCAACGCCGAGACCGACCCGCCGAAGCCGGATCCGACGATCACGACGTCGTAGTCGAGCGCGTTCCCGTCGGCGGACTCACTCACCGGCGTGCGCCGCCGAGGCCGAAGCGGTCGACGAGGCCGGCCAGCGCGGCCCCCAGCATCTGCTGGTTGGAGGCCGTCGCGTAGGGGCCGTCGGTCCGCGCGAAGGGGATCCGGTTGCCGCCCAGGACGGCCACGCGGCGCACGCTCGGGGATGCGGGTGACGGCACGGCGACGGCTCCTTGTGCGGGGGGCGGCGAAGTACTTACTCTCTAGTAAACTTACTCACCCGTAAGGAGAAATCACGATGCCGGACCGCTCCCTCTCGTGGACCGCGAGCGGCCCGGGACGGCTGGTGGCCGCACGCCTGGGCCTCCCCCGGCCCGAGCCGCTGAGGTGCCGTCAGGACGGCGGCCCGGACGCTCCCGGCCCCGTCCTGGTGGGCGCGACGGAGGGCGGCCGACTCGCCAAGACCGTCCGCGCGCTGCTCGCCGACTGGGCCGTCGCCGCGCCGGACGCGACAACCCCGGCCGACGCGGCGGACGCCGCGGGCGCCCTCGCCGCCCTCGTCCTCGACGCGACCGGCATCACGGGTAGCGAGCGCCTGCGCGAGCTATACGCGTTCCTCCATCCCCGCGTCCGCTCGCTCGCCCCCTGCGGCCGCGTCGTCCTCCTCGGCACCCCGCCGGAGCTCGCCGCCGACTCCGGGGAGGCCGCCGCGCAGCGCCAGGCCCTGCTGGGGGCGTGACCCGGTGCCCGAGAACGACACCCCCGCCGGAGCCGTCCCGGCCCGCGAACTGATCGCCCTGCCCGACCTGCTGGGCCTCTACGCGCGCGCCGTCGTGCCCAAGCCGCGCCGCCACGCGCCGCCCGCCGGGGAGGCGGCCGTCTCCCTGCGCGCGGTCCGCGTCGATCCGGGGCGGCTGCGCCGCTACCGGGAGGTCTGCGGCCACACGGACGCCGAGGCCGACCGGCTGCCCGTCGCCTACCCGCACCTGACGGCCTTTCCACTGAGCATGGCGCTGATGACCGCACGCCAGTTCCCGCTGCCCGTGCTCGGACTGGTCCATCTGGCCAACCGGATCGAGCAGGTGCGCCCGATCGCGCCGGACGCCTCGCTGGACCACCTGGTCCGGGCCACCGCCCCGCGCCGCCACAGCAAGGGCCGGGTCTTCGAGATCGTGGCCGAGGCCCGGCCGACGGGCGTCGGCGAACCGGTCTGGCGCTCCGTCAGCACCTACCTCCACCGCGGTCCCGGCGACGGCCCGGCCGCGCGCAGCGTGGACGAGGACCTGCCGCAGGCCCCGCGGCTCGACGAGGAGTGGGACCTCCCCGGCGACCTCGGCCGCCGCTACGGCGCGGTCTCGGGGGACCGCAACCCGATCCACCTGCACCCGTTGACCGCGCGCCTGTTCGGCTTCCCGCGGGCCATCGCCCACGGCATGTGGAGCAAGGCGCGGGCCCTGGCCGCACTGGAGCGGCACGCGGCGCTGCCCGACGCGCTCACCGTCGGCGTCGACTTCCGCCGCCGCGTGCTGCTGCCCGGCACCGCGCGCTTCACCGCCGCCCGCGTCGGCGGGGACGGCTGGGCCTTCCACCTCACCGACCCGGGCGGCGGACACCGCCACCTGCTCGGCCGCCTGAACCCGAACTGAACTCCCCACCCACCCCAGCCCAGGAGCCCGCCAGCATGACCGACACCGCCGACTTCGCCGACCTCGACTTCGCCTCCGTCACCCCGGAGGAGTTCGCCCGCATCGTCAAGAGCCTCTCCGCCAAGGAGATGAAGGAGATCGTGCGGGACGCCGAACTGCGCCTGCGCATCCTGCGCGAGGTCTTCGCCCGGATGGGGAGCCGGTTCCGCCCCGAGAACGCGGGCCAGACCTCGGCCGTGATCCGCTGGAAGGTCGGCGGCGACGGCGACTGCGTCTTCGAGACGGCCGTCGAGCGGGGCGTCTGCACCGTCACCGAGGGCCGCAGCGAGGCGACCCCCAAGGTGACGCTGGTGCTGGGCGACACCGAGTTCCTGAACCTGGTCTCGGGCAACGCCAACCCGATCACGCTGTTCTTCTCCCGCAGGCTCAAGGTCGTCGGCGACCTGACCCTGGCGGCCCGGCTGACGCACTACTTCGACATCCCGAAGGCGTCGTGACCGCTCCCGGGGCCGTGGTCAGTCCGCCCGTCCCCGGCGGGCGCGCAGGGCGCGGAGCTCGGTCTTGAGGATCTTCCCCGCCGCCGAGACCGGCAGCGCCGGGAGGAAGTGGAGCTCGCGCACGCGCTGGTAGGGCGCGACGCGGGCGGACACGAAGTCGAGCAGTTCGGCGCCGGACGCCTGCGCGCCCGGCCGCAGGACCACGTAGGCGACGGGCACCTCGCCCGCGTCCGGGTGCGGCGCGCCGACGACGGCGACCTGCGCGACCGCCGGATGCGCGGCCAGGACCTCCTCCAGTTGCGTCGGGTAGACGTTGTAACCCTTGTAGATGAGCATGTCCTTGGCCCGGCCGGAGAGGAACAGCCGCCCGTCCTCGTCGAGTCGGCCGATGTCGCCGGTGGCGAGCCAACCGTCCACCCACTGCTCGGCGGTGAGCTCCGGGCGGCCCAGGTACCCGTCGGCGACCTGCGGCCCACGCGCGAACACCAGGCCGGTCTCCCCGGCCGGCAGCGGCTTCGTCGGGTCGGCGAGGTCGCGGATCTCCAGCTCCGTGTCGAACAGCGGCACGCCGACGCAGCCGGGCGGCGCCGGGTGCTCGCGGTCCGGGACGACGAAGGTGAGGGCCATTGTCGCCTCCGTCAGCCCGTACCCCTCGGCGACGGCCGCGTTGGGGTAGGCGGCGGCCATGCGCGCGATCGTCGGCGAGTCGAGCGGCGCGGCGCCGGAGTTGACGATCCGGACGGCACGCAGGTCGTAGCCCCGGGTGCCGGACCCGGTGCTGTCGCTGTCGGCGTCGGTGTCGGTGTCGGTGTCGGCAGTGTCCGTTTCGGCAGTGTCGGGGCCGATGTCGGCGGCAGCGGCGTCGATCGCGGCGAGCAAGGCGTGGTGCATGGCCGGCGAGCCCGTCATGCCGCTCGCCCCGTGCCGGACCATCTGGGCGAGGAACTCGCGCGGGTCGAACCGCCCGTGGGCGACGACGGTGATCCCGCCCAGCAGCGCGATGCTGTGGCTGACCAGCCCCATCGCGTGGAACAGCGGCACGACGTTGACGGCGGTGTCCTCGCCGGGCCTGCCCGTCCAGGGCGTGACCGCCTCCTCGATCCGGCGCAGCGTCACCAGCCCGTCGGCGTCGTACTCCGGCAGCACCGCGCTGCGTGCGCACAGGCCCTGCAGCACGTTGGCCCACAGGTGCCGGTCGAGCACCCGGACGGCCTTGGACCGGCCGGTCGTGCCGCCGGTGAAGGCGAGATGCGCGAGGTCGTCCGGGGAGCGCGGAGTCGCGGGCGCGCGCTCGGCGGCGAGGAGGTCCGCGAGCGGAACGGCCCGGTCGTCATGACCGCCCGCTCCCGAGACCGGGGCCGGGGCCGGCGCCGGGCCCTGGGTCGAGGTCGGGGCCGGGGCGGTGGCGGTCGGTGGCACGACGACGGCGAGCAGCGCGGGATCGGCGTCGAGCAGCGGGCGCAGTGCCGGCAGGCAGGCCGGGTGGGTGATCAGGGCCTTCGCGCCGACCTCCGCCAGTGCGGCGGCGAGGGACTCGGTCGGCTGGGTGGGGTTGATCGCGGACACGGTCGCCCCGGCGAGCAGCGTGCCGTGGTAGCCGACGGGGAACCAGAGGCTGTTGGGTTGCACGAGCGCGACGACGTCGCCGGGGCCGATCCCCCGCTCCCGCAGCCCCTGCGCGCAGCGCAGCGCCTGGTCGTGGAGGGTGTCGAAGCCGAGCCGCTCCTCGCCGTCGAGCAGCGCGTCCCGCGCGCCGTAGGCGCGGGCGGCGGAGGCGAGGAGGGTGTGCAGTCCGGTGCGGGGGTAACTGAGCGTGCGGGGCAGGCCGGCAGGCCAGAGAGCACGGTTCAACCCACGTCTCCCTTCGGGCGGTTGTTCGCGAGGCTAGGCGCGCCGGGACGGTCTGACAATGCAACCGACACGGCAACCGCCACGGGCTAGATAGATGTATAGGACACGTATATAGTTGGAGCATGCAACAGGATGCCGAGGCGCACGGCAGCGCCAGTCCCTTCCAGCAGCCGAAGGCCGTCTTCGCCGTCGCCTTCGCCTGCGTCGTCTCCTTCATGGGCATCGGGCTGGTCGACCCGATCCTCCCGGCCATCTCCAGCCAACTGCACGCCAGCCCCAGCCAGGTGACCCTGCTCTTCACCAGCTACCTGGTGGTCACCGCCGTGGCGATGCTGGTCACCGGCTGGGTCTCCAGCCGCATCGGCGCCAAGAAGACGCTGATCGTCGGGCTGGCGATCATCGTCGTCTTCGCCGCGCTCGCCGGCTCGTCCCACAGCATCGGCCAGATCGTCGGCTTCCGGGCCGGCTGGGGCGTCGGCAACGCCCTGTTCATCGCGACCTCGCTCGCGGTGATCATCGCCAGCGCCAGCGGCGGCTTCGTCGGGGCGATCATCCTCTACGAGACCGCCCTCGGCCTCGGCATCGCCGTCGGCCCGCTGCTCGGCGGCCTGCTCGGCCAGGTCAGCTGGCGCGGCCCGTTCTACGGCGTCGCCGTGCTGATGGCGATAGCCCTGCTCGCCACCGTCACGCTGGTCCGGCCGCTGCCGCTGCCCGAGCGGCGCACCGGCCTGCTCGAACCGCTCAAGGCCCTGCGCCACCGCGGCCTGCTGACCATCTCGCTGGCCGCGCTCTGCTACAACTGGGCGTTCTTCACCGTCCTCGGCTACGCGCCGTTCCCGATGCACCTCGGCGCGGTCCAGCTCGGCTGGGTCTTCACCGGCTGGGGCGTCCTCGTCGCGGTCTTCGCCGTCTTCGGCGCGCCGTGGGTGGAACGCCGCCTGGGCACCGCGAGGACCCTCTACGCGAACCTGGCCCTCTTCGCGGTCATCGTCCTCGCCATCGGCATCTGGACCGACCACCCGGCCGTCCTGATCGTCGCCGTGATCGCGGCGGGCATCCCGATCGGCATCAACAACACCGTCACCACCCAGGCGGTCATGAGCGTCTCCCCGGTCGAGCGGCCGATCGCCTCCGCGGCGTACGGCTTCGTCCGCTTCATCGGCGGCGGCCTCGCGCCCTACGCGGCGGGCAAGCTCGTCGAGCACTACAACGTGCACGTGCCGTTCTACCTGGGCGCGGGCGTCCTGGTCGTCGGCATCGCGATCCTCTCGACCGCCCACGGCCTGCTCGACCGCGCCACGGCGGGCGAGCTGGAGGGCGAGTCCGACGGTGACTTCGGCCTCCAGCACCCGGCCGAGGTCGACGCGTAACGGGGCTCGCCGGACCGGCGGTTCGCCGGTCACCGATACTGGACCGGTGACCAGCGAACCCTCCCAGCCCTCGTCCGCGCAGCCCCTGTCCACGCAGGCCCCGTCCACGCCGACGCCCTTCGCCGACCGCGCGGACGACCGCGACAGCGCACCGCAGTACGTGCTGCCGCTGGTCGTCCGCATCGAGAAGGCCGACCCTCCCGGCCACACCGACGCGCTGGAGACCGCCGCACGGGCCGTGCTGGGCTTCCTCAGCGACGAGCGGGTGACCGCCGAGGACGGCGAGTGGGCGGCGGCCGTCGCCGCCTGGGAGGACGCCCGGATCCGCAAGGTCGTCCGCAGGGCGCGCGGCGCGGAGTGGCGCAAGGCGTCCGAGCTGCCGGGCCGGACGACGACCGGCAAGACCGCCGAGGTGCGCGTCTTCCCGCCGATCCCGTTGGACGGCTGGCCCAAGGAGCTCGCCAAGCTCCAGGTCTCCGGCACCGAGCTGACCGACGACGCCCCGCCCGCTCCGGCGGACCCGGACACCCCGGTCCTGTGGCTCAATCCCGAGCTGGAGATGTCCACGGGCAAGTCCATGGCCCAGGTCGGCCACGCGGCACAGCTGGCCTGGTGGGCGCTGGACGCCTCGGCGCGGGCGGCGTGGAGGGCCGACGGCTTCCCGCTGGCCGTCCGTCCGGCCACCCCCTCGACGTGGGCGTCGCTGACGACCTCGGGCCTCCCGCTCGTCCGCGACGCGGGCTTCACCGAGATCGCCCCGGGCTCCTGCACCGTCGTCGCCGACCATCCGGCGCTTCGCGCCTGACGGCGGGAGGCGGCACCGCCTCGGGGGTGCTACCGCGGCTCGCCGGGGTACGTGCCGAAGGACCAGCGGTTGCCCTCCGGGTCGCGGGCGGCGAAGTCGCGGGAGCCGTAGTCCGTCTCGTGCAACTCGCTGGTGATCTCGGCGCCCGCCGTCTTCGCGCGGGCGTGGACGGCGTCGGGGGCGGCGGTGACCACGTACGCGCCGAAGGAGCCGGGGCGCAGCGGCCAGAGGTCGACCGCGTCGGACTCCCGCGCGGAGCCCAGCATGATGCCGCCGCCCTCGGGCCAGGACAGCTGGGCGTGGTGGACCATGTCGCCCTCGGCGTAGACGACGGTCTCCTCGAAGCCGAACGCGTCCACCAGGAAGCGGATCAGCGCGCGGGCGTCCTTGGCCCGCAGCGTGGGCCAGACCTGCGGCGCGGGCGGGGCCTTCTGGACAGCGGGTTCGGTACTCATCGCAAACGCTCCTCGTTCGTCGGCTGCTGCCTCGACTGCTGCCTCAACCCTCCGCCCGGCGGGTGGTGACCGGCTTGGATGTTTCGGAACTCCTCCGCGAGCCAGGCGCTCGGCGCGCAACCGGCGAGGGCGCTGAACTCGCGGTCCAGGTGGGACTGGTCGGCGTAGCCGTGGTCCGCCGCGAGGCCCGCGAGGTCCGGAGCGGCCGGGCGCTGCGCCAGCCGTCGCCGCGCGAGGTCGAAGCGGATGACGCGGGCCGCCGCCTTCGGCGTCAGACCGATCTCGGCCAGGAAGCGGTTGCGCAGATGGCGCTCGCTCCAGCCGACCTCCTCCGCCACCGCCGCGACCCGCAGCCGCCCGCCGGAGGCCCGCAGCAGACGCCACGCCTCACCGACCTCCGTCGGCAGGCCGGTGTCCGCTGCTCCCCGGAGCCGGCCCAGCAGCCAGGCGTCCAGGACGGCGAACCGGCCCGGCCAGTCGGCCGCCTCCCGAAGTCTCTCCTGCGCGTACCGCGCGTCCGCGCCGAGGACGTCCTCCGCGTGGACGTCGATCCCGGCCAGGCCGCCCGCCGGCAGGCCCAGCAGAGCGCGTGCCCCGAGCGGGCCGAGGGCCACCTGGACGCCGGACTGCCGCCCCGGGACCTCGATGAGCGCCGGGGCGGTGTGCAGGCCGCCGAGGAGGACGACGTAGTCGCCCGGAGGCTCGCCCAGATCAGGATGGGCGGCGATGCTGAGCGGCTCGTCGAGGGTGAGGATCAGCGTCAGGTAGGGCGACGGCAGCCCCCGATGGCGTCCCGGCTCGACGCCGCGCTGGCGGTAGCCGGAGTACCAGGCCACCAACCCGCGCAGCGGCGGCGCCGGAACGCCCCGCACGGCCTCGTCGAGCATCGGGGTGGAGACGACGTCCACGCTCACATTCTCCCGTCCTTGCCCGGGCCCGTCACTCGGGGGAGGCTGTCCGCGGCGAGCACGCCAGACATCCGCATCAGGAGGCGATCGACGCGATGACGCAGCAGTTCGGCGACTACCAGAACGAGATCTATTTCAACGGTCTCTTCGGGCGACTGCCCGCCCTGCCGATGGACTTCGCCGAACTCGTGCGCCGCGCCGAGGCCGCACTGCCACCCTCGGTCTGGTCCTATGTCGCGGGCGGCGCGGGCGACGAGCGCACCCAGGACGCGAACGTGACCGCGTTCCACGGCTGGGGCCTGGTCCCGCGCATGCTGGTCGGGGCGACGCAACGGGACCTGGGCGTGGACCTGTTCGGGCTGCGCCTGCCCACGCCGCTGTTCATGGCGCCGGTCGGCGTGATCGGGCTCTGCGCGCAGGACGGGCACGGCGACGTGGCCACCGCCCGCGCCGCGGCGCGCACGGGCGTGCCGATGGTGGCCTCGACACTGACGGTCGACCCGATGGAGGAGGTCGCCAAGGAGTCCGGCGACACCCCCGGCTTCTTCCAGCTCTACACCCCCACCGACCGCGAGCTCGCCGCGAGCCTGGTGCAGCGGGCCGAGGCGGCCGGCTACGCGGGGATCGTGGTCACCCTGGACACCTGGGTGACCGGCTGGCGTCCGCGCGACCTGTCGACCGGCAACTTCCCGCAGCTGCGCGGCCACTGCCTCGCCAACTACTTCTCCGACCCGGTCTTCCGCTCCCGCCTGGCCAAGACCCCCGAGGAGGACCCGACCAGCGCGGTCCTCACCTGGACCCAGATCTTCGGCAACCCGCTGACCTGGGACGACCTGGAGTGGCTGCGCTCCCTCACCCGGCTGCCGCTGATCCTCAAGGGCATCTCCCACCCCGACGACGCGCGTCGTGCCAGGGACGCGGGCGTCGACGGCCTGTACTGCTCCAACCACGGCGGCCGCCAGGCCAACGGCGGTCTGCCCGCACTTGACTGCCTCCCCGGCGTGGTCGAGGCGGCGGACGGCCTGCCCGTCCTGTTCGACTCCGGTGTCCGCTCCGGCGCGGACGTCGTCAAGGCGCTGGCGCTCGGCGCGACGGCCGTCGGCATCGGCCGCCCCTACGCCTACGGCGCGGCCCTCGGCGGCACGGACGGGATCGTCCACGTGCTGCGGACCCTCCTCGCGGAGACCGACCTCATCATGGCCGTGGACGGCTACCCGACCCTCGCCGACCTGCGCGCCGAGGGCGCGCTGCGGCGGGTCGCCCGGTAGCGGCTCGCGAACGAGGGAATCCTGGACCGCGCAGGCACGTTGAGCCGTTGCGGTGCGCGTCCGTCGTCACGGGGGTGGACGACGGCTGGGACCGCTGGCGCTGACGGCATGTCACCCGCACGTCGTGGGGCCGGACATGTCGTCAGCGCACCGACCCCGGCGCAGCCCAGGCCGAACGTCCGCCGAGGATGTATACCGGAGCCGGAAGTTGACGCAGCGTCATACCAGGTGCGCCGGTGGCACCGACCCGGGGCGGGTGCGCCTCAGAACCAGGCGTAGCCCGGCAGGGTGTGCAGGCCGATCGCCGCGCCGAGGGCGCGGGTGAGGTGGTCCGTGCCGAGTTCCAGGCGGGTGCCGACCAGGACGGAGTCCGGGCGGTGCGCGGCGCGCGCCTGGGCCAGGCGCTCGCGTCCGTCGGCGATCCCGTGCTCGATGGCGAGCTCCGCCCCCGCCGGCAGGTCCCCCGGCTCGAACTCCCCCGGCTTCACGCCGACGCCCACGGCCGCGAGCCGTTCACGCAGCACCGCCTCCATCGGCAGCACCGGGCAGAAACCCAGCAGGAAGTCGAGCACGGCGAAGAACTCGATCGTGTCCAGGCACTCCTCGCGCCACACCGGCCAGGTGGGCTCCGGGGCCGCCGTCGGCGCGCCCCGTCCGAGGTGGTCGCTCAGGGCTCTCAGCCCGAAGCCGCCGCGGAAGGCGGCGAACGCCGCCTCCGTCCCCGCCTCGACGGGCGCGGTCCGGCCGGTCACCCCCACCAGCGTGGTGTCGGCGCGCAGCACCTCCGCGATCCCGTCGGGCACCCGCCCCTGCCAGCCCGGCGCGGCGATCAAGTGGTGCCCCGCCTGACCGGCGGTGGTGCGGGAGCCGACGAAGCCCACGTAGCTGGTGTCGAGGTCGTGCACGGCGAGGACGTAGGCACGCTCGGTCTGCGGCACGGTCAGCACCCACGGCTCCGCGCGCAGGTCCAGCCACGCCCACGCCGAGGGCGGCCCCTCGGGCCCCGCGGGCGCCTTCTCGAACTGGAACGCCCCGAACGGCGCCCCGCCCTCGATGACCTGGTCGTAGAGCACGTGGTAGTTCTGCAACAGGGCGTAGCCCCAGATCCAGCCCTCCGCGGCGGTCCGGCGGATCTCCTCGACGGGCGGGAATGCCATGGCGCCCCTCTCCTCACGGCAGGCCGCGACGGCGTCGGCCCGTCCTCCGAGAGTGCGCCACCGGAAGGCACGACGCCAGCCGAAGGAGACCACAGGAGTTGCCCGCCCCGAGCC
>NZ_BBPQ01000078.1:0-22161 GCF_000787855.1 Streptacidiphilus anmyonensis
ATGGGGGGTGTTCCTCACGATCCTCACCAGCAAGGCTGAAAGCGCCGGTCGGGAAGTGATCGCCGTGGACCCCCGCAACACCTCCCGCACCTGCCCCGCATGCGGGCACGTCGCGGCCCAGAACCGGCCCACCCAGGAAAAGTTCCACTGCCTCGCCTGCGGCCACACAGCCCACGCCGACACGGTGGGAGCCATCAACGTTCTACGGGCCGGGCTGGCCCGTCGCGACGCCAACCCGGCCTAGCGAGAAGCCCCGGCGCTTACGCCGGGGAGGAGTCACGGAAGCAAGGTAGCGGGCGCGCCGCCGCCGGGGCAGGAGTCAGACGTCAGGAGCCGCCGCGTGCCCGGGGCTTCAGAAGCAGTTCAGCAGGAGGACGTCCGCCACCGCGCAGAGCAGGTGGCCGCTGTGGGCGGCCGAGAGGAACTCCGTGGGGTGGGTGAACGGGCCCGTGATGAGCAGGAGTTCGCCGCGGGTGCGGGCCGTGCGCCGCCAGGGGTGGGTGCACAGGAGTGAGCCGCGGTACCAGGGGTGGCCGTCGGGGGTGGTGACGGTGAGCAGGCGGTCGTCGAGGGTCGCGCGCCAGCGCGGCGCGCCGTCGAGCTCGGAGGCCTCCTCGGCCGGGAGCCAGCCGAAGGCGGTGGGGTGGTCCGGGCGGGACGGGAAGACCAGCGTCGGGTGGCTGCGCCACAGCTCCGGCCAGACGTCCATCGCGCCGCCGAACGGGTCCGGCCACCCGTCGGGGGCGCGGGCCGGCGTCACCACGGCTGCCCCGCCGGTTCGGGGCCGGGACCGGGCCGCGCCGGAGGCGCTCCGGCCAGCGGAGTCGAGTGGGACTGAGGAGGCATCTGGTTCCCCGTGCGGGAAGGGGGCGAGGTGGGCGGGCGTCAGGGCTTGATGCCCACCGCGACCCACAGGCTGACCTCGGCGTCGGTGGGCGTCTGCGCCGATATCGCGTCCGGACGCCAGCGGTGGCCGACGGCGACGCCGGGCTCCAGCAGGTCGAGGCCCTCGAAGAAGCCGGCGACCTCCTTGCGGCTGCGGAACTGGACCGGGGTGCCCGAACCGTTGTAGATGTCCTGGACCTTCTCCCAGCTGACCGGGTCGAAGTCGGGCGTGCTGTGGCTGATCGCCAGCGCGCTGCCGGACGGCAGGGCTTCCAGCAGGACGCGCACGATGCGGTGCGGGTCCTGCGCGTCGGGGACGAAGTGCAGCAGCGCGTTCAGGGACAGGGCGACGGGCTGCTCCAAGTCGAGGACCTCGGACAGCTCGGGGCTGTCCAGCAGCGACTCCGGGTCGTTGACGTCCGCCTCGAGGTACGCCGTGCGCCCCTCGGGCATGCTGCGCATCAGGCGCTCGGCGTACTTGAGGACCAGGGGGTCGTTGTCGGCGTAGACGACGCGCGCGGACGGGGCGACCGCCTGGGCGACCTGGTGCAGGTTCGGCTCGGTGGGGATGCCCGTGCCGATGTCCAGCCACTGCCGGATGCCGTGCTCGCGCGCGAGGACGCGGGTGGCCCGGTGCATGAACGCACGGTTCTCCCGGGCGGACGTGAAGACGCTGGGGAACGCGGCGGCCACCCGTTCCGCGGCCTGGGCGTCGACCTCGAAGTGGTCCTTTCCGCCGAGGTAGTAGTCGTACATCCGGGCGGAGTGCGGCCTGTTCGTGTCGAGGCCCCTCGCGGGACGGGTGTCGCTCATCGGTTCCCCTTCGTTTCCTACGTCGTTCCGTACGTCGTCTCGTCCGTCCGTCTCGTTCGTCCGAGTCGTGCGGGTGGGCCGGGCCTAGCCGGCCAGCAGGTGGTCCGCGAGGCCCGCCTTGGCTCCTTCGATGAACGCGCTGATCTCGTCGGTGGTGTAGATCAGCGCGGGGCCGGCCGGGTCCGTGGACTGCCGGAGCGCGACGCGGCCGTCGGCCAGCCGCTTCGCCTCGACGCACTGTCCGCCGTTGGGGCCGCTCCAGGGCTTCTCCCAGCCCTGCTCGCCGAGTTCACGGGCCGGCATCCCGTTGTAGATCCCTCTGTCGGCGCCCGCAGTGTCGGTGGTGGTCATGAGTACTCCTTACGCATGCGGTTGAGCAGGGACGTGCTCTGCGCGGACGAGGTCAGCAGCGCCATCCGGTTGTGCGCCTCGAGATGGGCGACGACGTCCGCGCGCTGGTCCAGGTAGACGGACGCGGACAGGATCTCGCTGTAGACGACGTCGGGCAGCTCCCGCTCCTGGAAGCGGAAGTAGGTGAACGGCGCGCACGCTCCCACGTGGGCGCCCGCGGTGAAAGGGACGACGTCGATGCTGACGTGGTCCCGTTCCATGGCGGTGAGCAGCGCCTCGATCTGCTCGCGCATCACATCGGCGCTGCCGACGACGCGATGGAGCACCGCCTCCTCCATCACCACCCACAGGGTGGGCGCGTCGGGGCGGTCCAGCAGGCCCTGCCGGCGCAGCCGCAGGTCAACCCGCCGGTCCAGCTCGTCCTCGGCGTCATTGGGGAAGCCGCCCTGGAGCACCGCCCGCGCGTACGCGGGCGTCTGCAACAGGCCGGGGACGTAGTGGGGTTCGTAGGCGCGCAGCATGACGGCGCCGGACTCGAGGCTCACGTAGGCCGAGAACCAGGAGGGCAGCACGTCGCGGTAGGCGTACCACCAGCCCGGCTCGTTGGCCTGCTCGGCCAGCGCGATGAACTCCTCGATCTCCTGGGCGTCCGCGCCGTACTTCTCCAGCAGCCGGTCCACGTACAGGGGTTTGAGGGCGACTTCGGCCTTCTCCAGGCGGCGCACGGTCAGCGGGGTGACGCGCAGCGCCTTGGCGGCGGCCTCCAGCGACACTCCCGCGGCCAGGCGCCGCTCCTGGAGCCGCCGTCCGAGGATCATGCGCAGCACGGTGGGCGCGCCCGTGCCGGCCGTCGACCGGTTCTCGGCCACGCGCTCCACCTCCCCGACGTTCGCAGATCCGTCGATCCGTCAGCGATCCGATTTTGGCAGAGACTTAGCGGTGATGACACCAGGAGGATGACATCGTGCTGAAATTATCAGGGAGTTGGTTGCGTCCTGCGCGGGGCGGCGAGCATAGTCGGACATGTGAGTGCTCACCGACAGCAGACGACCGAGCTCCGACCCACCCGGCACTTAGTGACGGCGGGCCTGCGGCGATCCCACTGGCTGGAGCTTCCCGCTCAGCGCTCCAGCGTCGGACTCGCCCGGCACCGCCTCACCGAACACCTGCACGCCTGGTCCGTGCCCAGGCCGGCGCTTGACGACGCCGCCCTGCTGGTGTCCGAACTCGCCACCAACGCCGTGGTGCACACGGCGAGCACGAGGATCCTCTGCGGCGTCGCCCTCTCCCCCGACGGCTGCCTGCGCATCGAGGTCCACGACGACCAGGGCCTGCGCTGCGAGGCTCCGGACGCGCCGGATCTCGACGAGGAGAGCGGGCGCGGCCTGTTCATCGTCCGGGCCCTCGCCGAGTCCTGGGGCGTCAAGCCCTCCCCCGCCACCAACGGCAAGGTCGTCTGGGCGACGCTGAGGACGGCCTGACCGAACCGTCACCCCACGGGTGTCATCCCGGGCCGTCAGCCGGGACGGCCCCCTCCGGGCTCCGGTCCACCCGCCGTCGGGCGGCGATCTTGCGCGCCTGTGCCGTCTCCCGGGCGCAGCCCACCGCGTGGGCGCGGACCGTCGTCGGGTGCTGGCGCACGGCCGTGCGCAGGTCCTGGACCGTCTGACGGAGCCTGCCGAACTCCGCTATGTCCTCCTCCGTCCACCGGGCCCGCTGGAGCGCCTGCCGGGGCTCTGGGAACCGCGCGCGGTACTCGGCGGTCTTGCGCTGGGCGAAGTCGGCCAGCGCGTTGTCCGCCGCATCCAACTCGCGTTGGAGCTGGACGAGGTCGTCCGGGGCTGGAAGGGCGTCGGGCATATGACAGAGCTTACGAAGTCGATCTGGTGACGTCACTAGGCGTTCGGGAAGTGACACAGCGTCATTCATACGAGTTAAACGGGGTGTTGGGATTCCACCTTACTCCGTCCTGGGCCCGCCCGAGTACCGGATCGGCAGCCCCGCCGGGCAGCAGTCGAGCGACGGTCGAGCGGACGTCGTGCCGCGGTCGGGCGGATGTCGTGCCGCGGTCGAGTAGGCGTCGCGCCGCGGTCGGGTGGCCGTCTCGCGCCGCGGGCGGGCGGCCGTCGGGCGGCGTCGCGCCGGGCCGTCACCCGTTCGGACCGCGCCGGACGGAGCATCAGCTGTCGCGGGCCGCGTGGACAGCGCATCTAATCGGAAGGGCGCTCCGTCGCCGGACCGGCCGCGGGCACCCAGGCAGGCCACGCCCAGGCGAGTCCGAGTCGGATCGGAGAGGACCACTGATGTCGAGCACGAAGCGACCGATCTTCCACTACACCGCGGGTCTCGTCACCGCGGTGGCGCTCTTCGCCGCGGGCGTCCTCGGACTGAGCGCCTGCACCAGCTCGGCCGCGGGCAACTTCTCCGGCAGCGTCGTTACGACCTCCCAGCCGCCGAGCACCGCGAACTTCTCCGGCAGCGTTCCCTCGGCACTCCAGTCGGCCGCCTCGGCGGGCCAGGCCTCCGCCGCGTCCGTCTCCGCCTCCAGCGAGGCGCAGGCCTCCGCCTTCGCCTCCTCCGTCGCCGCCGAGTCCGCCCGGACGCAGGCCGCCTACCAGGCGGCTCTGAAAAACGTCAGCGGACGCGGCGACGCCGTCGGCGACGTCTTCCTCACCGGTCTGCCGAAGGCCCAGACCGGCGGGCTCCACGCGGCGGTCGTCAACATCACGAACCACACCGGGGCCACCGCCTCCTACGCCGTTCAGGTCGACTGGACCGACACCTCGGGACACGTCGTCGACAGCGACGTGGTCGGCACCGAGCATCTCGCCCCCGGCGGGAAGGCCACCCCGATCGCGTTCAGCACCAAGGACGCCGACCTGACCCTGGTCCCGACGGTCGCCAAGGCCCAGCGCTTCTGAGCCGGCCTCGCCGCCGCGGCGCACCGGCCGACCGGCCGGCCGCGGCGGCGCACGGCTGAGCGGCGCATGGCCAGGCGACGCCGGGAGGGAGCGGGTCGAGGGGAAGGAGACCGAGTGGCGCACCGGACGACCCGAGGGGCGCCGCGGCCCTCGCCGCGGCGGCGGGGCACCCCGCAGTTCCCCGCCGCGCTGGACAAGGTCGCGCGCGGGGCGCGCCGGGTGCGGGTCGTCGACCTGGACCGCGTCACCTCCGGTCCTCTGGTGCCGCGCGGCCTCCAGGTGGTCACGGGCTGGGCCTGGCGGCTGCTGGTGCTGGGGACGGCGGCCTATGTGGTGTTCCGGCTGCTGGCGAGGTTCCAGCCGGTCGCCGTCGCCGTCTTCCTCGGGCTGGTCATCGCCGCGCTGCTGCGGCCGCTGGCGAACCGTCTGAACCGGGTGATGTCCAGACCGTGGGCCGTCGTCTGCTCGTACCTGCTGTGCGTGGTCCTGATCGCCGGAGGGTTCGCCCTGACGGGGTTCCTGGTCGCGGGCGAGTCGGGGCATGTGACGACGCAGTTCGACTCCGGGATCCACCGGCTGGAGGTCTGGCTGGAGAAGCCGCCGTTCCATGTGCGCCCGTCCGCCCTGACGGATCTGCAGCACAAGGTGTCCTCGTTCATCTCCGCCCACCGGACCACGCTGATCCAGAGCGCCCTGAGCGGCGCGACCCAAGTGGTGGAGGCGCTGACGGTGGCCGCCCTGGGCCTGTTCTGCTCGGTGTTCTTCGTCTATTCGGGCGAGCGGCTGTGGGGGTGGACCCGCGACCAGCTCCCGGTGGGCGGGCGCCTTCGCTGGGACCGGGCCGGGCGCGCGGCCTGGCGCGCGTTCGCCGGCTACATCCGCGGCATCATCCTCGTGGCCGGGACCAACGCGATCCTGGTCGGCATCGCGTTGTTCGTGCTGCGGGTGCCCTTCGCGGTCCCGCTGGCGGTGCTGGAGTTCCTGGCGGCGTTCGTGCCGCTGATCGGCTCCCCGTTCGCGCTGGCGATCGCGAGCGTGGTCGCGCTGGCCGCGCGGGGGCCGGTGACGGCGCTGATCGTGCTGGCGCTGATCGTGGTGATCGGACAGATCGAGGGCCACCTGCTGCATCCGCTGATCATGAGCTGGGCGGTGCGGCTGCACCCCCTGGTGGTCGCCGTGTCCGTCATCATCGGCACGATCGCGCTCGGCTTCGTCGGAGCGGTGGTGGCGGTGCCGTTCGTCTCCGTCGCGTGGGCGGTCATCCAGGCGCTGCGGGAACCGGATCCCGACTGACCGCCACCGTCGCCCGTCCCCACTCCTCCGCCGCTCGTCCGCGCCCGTTCGCCCGGTCCGACGCGCCGCCGTCCGGGTGATTCCGCATCGGCTTCGCATGCGTCAACACGCCCTCGCCGGTGCCGAGTTGGGCGCTGCTGGCGGGCCTTCGCGCAGCTGTCGCCCGAGCGTGCGTCCCCACCGCCGAGCGGTAGCCGTGCGTCATCTTTTGCGGACGTTCGGTAATCGAACTAGCGTGACTCGTGACCGGTCCCCACGGGGTCACGACGACAGGGTCGTGGCTTCCCGGGGATCGACCCGAGGGGTGCACGACGTCGGCTCACACCGGCAGCCCCCACTCCCCCGGCCCGTCATCGGGCCCACCTCATCAGGAGATTCGCAGATGCTTCTGCAGTCGACTCTTCGCAAGATCGCCACCGTCACGGCCGCCGGCGCGCTCGCCACGGTCGCCGCCGCGGGGACCGCCTCGGCCGCCGCCCCGTCGTCGTGGCACCACCACCACCTGTACAAGGGCCAGGTCATCGCCAAGACCGGCCTGCTGATCCGCAACGCTCCGAACCGGAACGGCAAGGTGGTCGGCTCGCTGGCCTACGGCCAGACCGTCTGGATCAAGTGCAAGGTCAACGGCGAGACGGTGGACGGCAACCCGCGCTGGTACAAGCTGGCGAACGGCTGCTGGGCCTGGTCCTCGGCCCGGTACATCGAGAACATCGGTGAGGCCCCGCGCTGGTGCCACTGACGGCAGAGGCTGAGCGGTCCGCGTCCGGTTCCCCGGGCGCGGACCGCTCCATGTGACGGGTCGGATCAGCCGTCGGTGTCCGAGGACGGGATGTACGCGCCGGGGACGTCGTTCGGGGCGTAGATCCGGGTCTCACCGGGGTACGGCGTCTGCCAGTTGTGCGTCTGGTACCAGACCAGGTGGTTCATCTGCGCCGGGTTCGCGTAGTCCGGCACCGCGTTGGGGCCGGTCAGCCGCTGCTGCGACTTCCACGTGGCCCACTGCGCCGCGATCGACGTCTCGGCCTGCGGGACGGCGGTGGTCGACGGGACCAGGGACGCCTTGGGGTCCTGCGGGGCCGGGTTGTCGTTGCCGCACGGCGGCGGGGTGGGCAGGCCGTCGGTCAGCGAGGTGCGGTTCGGCACCGCGTTGAACGGCGCGTAGTTCGGCGTGTCGGTGAAGGCCGTGGTCATCGGGGTGGCCGCGGTGTCCTTCTGGTTCATCGGGTGGATCCCGAGGATCTGCTCGATGGTGCGGATCATCGTGATCTGCGTGTAGTAGTGGTCGTCGACGGTGCCGTGCTGGGCCCAGGGGCTGATGATCTGGATCGGCGCGCGGTGGCCGTCGACGTGGTCGAGGCCGGCCTGGGAGTCGTCCTCGACGACGAAGATCGCCGAGTTCTTCCAGTACTTGCTGTGGGTGATCTCGTCGACGATCTTGCCGGTGGCCAGGTCGTTGTCGGCGACCTGCGCGGCGGGGCTGGCCGGGCCGCCGGTGTGGTCGCTGGAGAGCCAGAGCATGTTGAGGTTGGCCGGACCGTTCTTCTCGAAGTCCTGCTTCCAGATCTCGTACCGGTACTGGTCCGGGATGCTGGTGTCGAACTTCGGGAAGGCGGGCACGGACACGTTGTTGAGCGACGGGATCGGCGAGGAGGAAGCCAGGGTGTAGGCGCTGCCCTGACCGGTCTTGTCCATGTTCTTGGCGTCGCAGTACAGGTTCTGCCAGCTCGCGTCGGCGGGCTTGGTCAGGAACTGGTGGAACTCGCCGAAGTCGCGGACGCTGTCGCCCACGGCCTGCGCGCCGGTCCACAGGAAGCCGGAGGCCTGGTGGCCGAGCGCGTCGTCCTCCGTGTCGTAGCTGCGCAGGTACTCGCCGGCGGAGGACTCGGTGTACTCCGGGTCGTCGGCCTGCATCAGCCAGTTGTGGCCCTCGGCGGAGTTGGTGCCGATGTCGTAGGTGTTGTCGTAGAGCCCGAACTGCTCGGCCAGGGCGTGCTGGTTCGGTGTGACGTTCTCACCGAACTGGGCCAGCGCCGGGTCGCCGTTGCCCTGCGGGATGTCGCCGAAGAGCTGGTCGTAGGTGCGGTTCTCCTTGACGATCAGGAAGACGTGCTTGATCGTCGACGGGTCGCCGATCCGCGCCGGCACCGGGACGGCCTTGGCCTTGTGCGCGGTCGCGAGCTTGAGCGCGCCGCTGGTCCAGCCGTTCTGCTGGAAGACCTTGGCGGTCTCGCTCCTGACGACCCGGTCGCTCGGCAGGGTGAACTGCGTCAGGCTCGACGTGGTGTCGTGGGTGTTGTGCGCGCCGGTGGCGTCGGGGCGCAGGGCGTCGATGCCGCGGGTGTTGGAGACCACCACGTTCTTGCCGACGGTCGTGATCTGGGCGGGGAAGTAGTCGGTGGGCAGCAGGCCGACGTAGCTGACCGGCTCCTGGGCGCTGGTGTAGCGGTACACCGCGACCGCGTTGGCGCGGCCGAGGGTGACCAGCAGGTGGCCGTCGTCGGTCAGGGTGACCGCGTCGGGCTCGTAGCCGACCGTGGCCTCCGGCCAGGGCTGCGTGGAGATGGTCTGCACGACCTTGTCGCGCTTGGTGTCGATGACCGACACGGTGTTGCTGGCGGTGTCGGTGACGAACACCGCGCCCTTCTTCGCGTAGACCGCGGTCGGGTGCAGGCCGGTCCTGATGCTGCCGACGGCGGCGTTCGGGTCGGCCAGGTTGATGACGCTGACCGAGCCGGTGGTGGTGGCGCCGGTCACGTGGCTGGCCGGGACCTGGGTGCCGTAGGAGTTGAGGGTGGACTCGCCGGGCTTGGCCGGGCGGCCGCCCTCGTTGCTGACGTAGAGCTTGTCACCCACCTGGACCATGCCGCGCGGGGCGTTGCCCACCGCCCAGCTCTGCTCGATCGCGCCGGTGGCGGCGTTGATGGCGACGACCCGGTTCTGGCCGTTGACCGCGCCGTAGACGGTCTTGCCGTCGGCCGAGAAGACCGCGGCGGCGACGAGCGCGTGCTCGGCGCCCTGGGCCGGGATCGCGACGGTGACCGGGCTGGACAGGGAGCCGTCGGCGTTGACCGTGAACTTGGTGTAGCCGTCGGTCTGCCCCAGCCACAGCTGCGTGCCGTCGGGCGAGTACGTCGGGCCTTCCTGACCCACCGCGCTGCTGGGGATCTTCAGGTCGTCGACGGAGGCGCTGCCGACCCGCTGCTGGATCTGACCGGTCTTGAGGTCGACCACGACCAGCGCCGCGTCCCCGTCGGTGACCGAGGCGGCGAGGTGGCCGCCGTCGGGGCTGACGGTGGACGACATGAGCTTGCCGTCGTTGATGACCAGGCGGCTGCCGTAGGGGGCGATGTACTGGTCGCTGGAGATGACCTGGCCCTTGGCGGTGACCTGGCCGACGTGCTGGTCGCCGAACTGCCGAGTCGAGGCGACGGCGGTTCCGGTGGCCACGGCGACGGCGGTGACGCACGCCGTCACCAGCGTCGCCCGACGGCCGAGGCGGCGGCCCAGGAGGACGAAGTGCTGCTCCTGGACACGCCGGCGGCGCGTTACCTGCATGGAGTCATCCCTTCGGGGAGGTGGGGAGCAGCTCGACATCGCCGTCGAACTGCCACAGCGGGTTCGGCGCGTCCCCGGCCGGGGTGTGCACCAGGAAGTAGCCGTTCACTTCTTTGGGTCCGTCGCCGTCGGCCTCGATGCGTCCGTTGGAGGCGATGTTGAGCTGGTAGACCGCGTTGCCGGGGGCGGTCGTGCCGGGCAGGTGCCAGGTGACCACGCAGCGCCAGTCGTTGCCCGCGCCCACCGGGTCGACCTGGCCGTCGCTGCGGTCGCAGGTCGCGGTGACCTGGAGCTGGGCCTCGGTGACGGCGGGCCGGTTGAGTTCGGCGGTCTGCAGGCGGTAGAGGTGGGCGAAGGCGGTGGCGACGGACTGCTGCACCTTGGCCTGGGTGATCCCCGAACCCGTGGACGGGGTGGCCGCGGCGATGCCGCCGAAGGTGAGCGCGAACAGCGCGACCAGCGGCAGGACGGCGCGGAGGCTCATCCGGCGTCCGGTGCCGTCGTCGGTGGCGTTGGTGAAGTCCCGTCGTACGAACAGCCGGTAGGCCACGGCGGTGGCGACGACGATCCAGGCCAGGCTGACCGCGAGGGCGACCAGCAGCTCGTCGAGCTGGGCCGGGTCGGCGAACAGCCCGTTCCAGGAGACGAACGCGTAGCCGGGCAGCGCGAGGCGCAGCGCGACCGGCAGCGGCAGCATCTGCGCGAGCTGCATCGCGACGGCCACGAGCGCGGGAACCAGCAGTCCCATCGGCGAGCGTCCGAGGACGACGGAGCCGAGCAGGCCGATCGCGGCCAGGGCGAGGGTGGGCACGAGCGCGCAGGCCCAGGCGAGCAGCACGTTCCCGGCGGCGGCGGACGGCGTGAGCGTGTGGCCGTCGAGGCCGACCAGCGGCCGGTTCCCGGCCGTCGCGACGCCCCCCGCCACACTGGAGGCGACCAGTCCGGCCACGAGCAGCACCAGGACGGTGAGGGCGGCCAGGGCCTTGGCCCAGAAGATCCGCCGCGGCGAGCGGACCGCCACCAGCAGGTGACGCCAGGTGCCGAGCCGGTCCTCGGCGGCGAACACGTCCCCGGCGACGACCGACACCAGCAGCGGCAGCGCCCAGGAGCCGGCGAAACCGAGGACCACGAGCGGTCCGGCCCAGCCGGTGGCGTGCATCCAGCGGCCGAACAGGGTGTCGCTGGGCAGTGTGCTCTGCTGGTTCACGGCGGCGACGAACAGGCCGGGTGCGGTCCAGCAGACGAGCGTCAGCAGGCGGATCCGCCACTGCGAGACGAGCTTGTCCAGCTCGAACCGGTAGGCGCGGGTGACCGGGACGCGCAGGGCGTCGGCCTCGGTGTCGGCGTCTCCACCGGCCACGTCGTGCTCGACGACGGTCGTGGTCATCGGTCGGCCTCCTGCTTCCGCTGCTCCTGCTGCTCCGCCTGCTCGTGCCGTTCCTGCCGCTCCTGCGGTTCCTGCTGGTCCGTCGGCTCCTCGGTGAGGGCGAGGAACGCGGCCTCCAGCGGCGAGACCACCGGGGCGACCTCGCGTATCGCGAGGTCCTCGCCGACCAGTCGGGTCACCAGCCGCTCCAGGGCGGGCGCCGAGGAGCGGACCACCAGCGCCTCGGCGCCGCGCCACGCCGCGGCGCCGTCGACGACACGGACGCCGGGCGCGGCGGCGGCGAGGCGACGGGCGGCGGCGGGGTCCGAGGTGAGCAGGCGGTAGTCCAGCTCGCGGCCGTCGGCGGCCAACTTGCCGATCGGGCCGGAGAAGCGGACCCGCCCGGTCGCCAGGATGGTGACCTCGGAGCAGAGCGCCTCCAGGTCGTCCATGCGGTGGCTGGAGAGCACCACGGTCGCGCCCTCGTCCGCGAGCCGGGTCAGCACCCCGTGCACGTGCTTCTTGCCGGCGGGGTCGAGGCCGTTGGAGGGCTCGTCCAGCACCAGCAGGCGGGGGCTGGTGAGCAGGGCCGCGGCCAGCCCGAGGCGCTGACGCATGCCCAGGGAGAAGCCGCGGGCCCGGTCGTCGGCGACCTCGGTGAGCCCGACCTCCCCGAGCACCTCGTCGATGCGCCGACTGCGCCGGTCCTGGCCGCGCAACGCGGCCAGGGCGGCCAGGTTCTGTCGGGCCGTCAGCGACGGGTACAGGCCGGGCCCGTCCACGAATCCGGCGACGCCCGCGGGCGCGGCGAGCGCCCGCCCGACCGGCCTGCCGAGGACCTCCAGGCTGCCGCCGTCCGCGACGGCCAGGCCCAGCAGCAGACCCAGCAGAGTCGTCTTGCCGGCGCCGTTCGGCCCTACCAGACCGTGGATCTGTCCCGGCGTCAGATCCAGGTCGACGTCGTCGAGAGCGACGACGTCGCCGAAGCACTTGGTGATCCCACGAGCCCGTACCGCACGTACCGCACGCTGTGTATCCATGGCCCCTTCTCACAAACCCTCAGGAAACGTAAAGGGCGTGACGCGCCACGGTCAGGGGCGGCGGGTTGAACGTACGCGGAACGTCAGGCGACCGACCGCCCCCCGGAGGGACCTCAGGCCCGTCGGGTCGCCGACCGGTCCTGGCTGGTGAGCGGATATCTGTCTGCTGAATGGACACATGTCTAGTCAATGTCCTCCGGGCTGGCTACGCTGACGCCCACCCCGCCGCCCCGGTCAAGCCCGCAGGCCCTACAGGTCACCCGCAGGCCCCACCCCCACCCGAGCCGCCACCGCGAGGAACCCTCCGATGCATCCCACCTCTCACCCCGGGGAGCCGCCGTACGACTACGGCGACCTGTCCGGCTGGCCCCCGTCCGCCCGCCTGGCACCGCCTCCCAGGCCCGGCCCGCCGCCCGGTCCGCCGCCCGTGCCGCCGCAGGCCACGGCGACGCCCGGCCTCGACGCTCTGCGCCGACGCGTCGGCCGCCTCGACCGCGCGCTGATCACCGTCAACGCCGCCTCCTTCGCGGCGCTCGTGCTGCTGGCCGGCGCAGCTCCGGGCCTGCTCGCCGTCGACGTCGTCGGGCAGATCAACCTGGGGCTGCTGCTCTGCGCGGCCCTCGGCGTGGTGTCGCTCTGCACCTCGATCCGTTACGACCGCCGCTACAGCCGCGAGGTCGATCCCGAGGCGGACCGGATCCGGACCAGGCACGAGGAGCGGGTGGCCGCCACGGCCACGGCAGCCCAGGAGCGCGCCGCCGGCCGGAGATGGAGCGGCTGGTGAACCGTCTCCTCCTCGCCGACGCCCCCACGGCGGCCGGCCAGAGCGCCCACACCGCGGTGCTGATCTCGTTCCTCGTCTTCGTCTGCGTCACGCTGCTGCTCTGCGTCATGGTCGGCCCGGACAAGGACGAGGTCGCCGACTTCTACACGGCCAACCGCACACTGACGCCGCTCCAGAACGGCCTGGCGCTGTCCGGCGACTACATCTCCGCCGCGACCATGCTGGGCACCACCGGCATCATCGCGCTCTCCGGTTTCAACGGCATCATGCTCGACGTGAGCACGGCCCTCGCGCTCAGCACGCTGCTGGTGCTCGCCGGTCCGCTGCGCAACGCCGGCCGCTACACCCTCGGGGACATCTTCGCGCTGCGGGCCCCCGGCAGGGCGCCGCGCGTCGCCGCCTCGGTGGCGACCCTCGCCGTCTCGGTGCCGTTCCTCGTCGTCCAGCTCTCCGGCGCCGGCGCCGCGACCGCCATGCTGCTGGGCCTGACCAGCGCCGGGGCCCAGCAGATCTGCATCGTGCTGATCGGCGTGCTCATGGTCGCCTACACCCTCGCCGGGGGTATGAAGGGGACCAGCCTGATGCAGATCGCCAAGGTGGTCCTCACCACCGTCACCCTGGCGATCACGACGCTCTGCGTGCTGGCCCGGTTCCACTGGAGCCCCAGCGAACTGCTGTCCGCGGCCGCGCAGGGCAGCGGCCATCCGGCCGACTACCTGCGCTCCACCTCGCAGTTCGGCGTCACCGCCAGCGGTCCGCTCAACATCGCCGGACTCCACCTGACCGTCGTGCTCGGCGCGGCCTGCATGCCGCACATGATCATGCGGATCAACGCGACCTCCGACGGCGCCACCGCGCGACGCTCCACCCGGTACGCGCTCGGCACCGTGGGCGTCTACAGCGTCCTGCTGGCCGTCCTGGGCCTGGGCGCCGCCGCGCTGGTGGGCGGCCAGGCGATCTCCGCCGTCAACCCCAACGGCCAGGCGTCGTTGCTGCTGCTCGCCGGAACCCTGGCCGGCGGCCCCTCCACCACGGCCGGACTGTCCCTGACGACCGCCGTCGCCTGCACGGTCTTCGTCACCGTGCTCGCCGTGGTCGCCGGCATCACGCTCAGCGCGGCCGCCAGCCTGGCCCACGACGTGCACGCCCACGCCATCCGCCGCGGCCGTCTCACCGAGGCCAAGGAGGTGCGCACGGTCCGGTGGGCCGCGCTGCTCTTCGGCATCGTCGGCATCCTGCTGGCGGTCGAGGCACAGGGCTACAACGTGCAGTTCCTCTCCATGCTGGCGGTGGCCGTGGCCGCGTCCGCGGTGCTGCCGGCCCTGGTCTGCAGCCTCTTCTGGCGCGGCTACAACCGCACCGGACTGCTCTGGTCCGTCTACGGCGGGGCCGCGCTCACGATCGGCCTGCAGCTGATCTCCCCCACCGTCTCCGGTGGTCCGGGCACGCTCTTCCCGACGCACGACTTCGCCTGGTCCCCGCTGCAGAGCGTGGGGCTCGTCTCCATCCCGGCCTCCTTCCTGCTCGGCTGGGCGGGAAGCATGCGCGGACGGCGACGGGCCGAGGCCGGACACGAGGTCGACCCGATCGACCGGATCGACCAGGAGGCCGTGGAGCTGCGCGTGCTCACCGGGGCCGACGCGGACTGACCTCCGCGGCGTGGCGGCGAGCCCCGAGGGCTCAGCCCCTGGGCGGGGACCCCTCCCCGCCCAGGGCCACCCACCACACGGCCGCCATCTCGTCCAGCAGCATCTCCCGGTCCGGCTGCCACGCCTGCTGCACCACGGTGTCCATCGCCACCTGGTGGAACTGCCGCAGCAGCAGTTGCAGGCGCACCCGCGCCCGCGCCGGGTCCTCCGTGCTGTCCAGGTACTCCGGCAGCGCCTCGACCATCCGCTCCACCTGCGCCGAACGGCGGTCCGCGACCGTGCCGTCCACCGCCATCGCCTCGTTGAGCGCGGCCAGCAGCCGGGCGTGCTCCTCGTACCAGCCCAGCGACAGCTCCAGCCAGCGGCGCAGCCCCGCCCGCGTCCTCAGCGCCTTCGGCAGCGTGGCGAACAGACCCCGGTCCGAGGGCGTCACCCGCTCCAGCAGCGCCGCGGCGGCTTCCGCCTTGGAGCGGAAGTGCACATAGAACGTGGCCCGGCTGGCCCCGGCGCGCCGCACGATCTCGTCGACCGTCGCCGCCGCGTAGTCCGTCTCCTCCAGCACCTCGCGCACGGCCTCGAGCAGCCGCTTGCGGGTCAGCTCCCGGTACTCGCTGCGCAGCGAGGGTGCCCTCGGGGCGGTCTGCGGCGCGGGATCCGCCGCGGACGACGCCGCGGATGAAGCGGGTGAAGGAGTCACGGGCCCACCCTATCCCGGGGGCCGGTCACGGCGGGCTGACCGGGGCTTTCACGGCGGCCCCGGCTCGGCGGCCGGTGATGCGCTCGTGGTCGCCGGAGCCGATCGGACGGGCCTCGTCGGCCAGCAGCTGCGGGATGCCGTCGACGATCGCGTAGGCGCGGCGCAACCGCGGGTTGTACAGGCTCTCCGTCTCCGCGTCGTACAGCAGCGGGCCCTTGTCGACGGGACAGGCGAGCAGGTCGAGGAGCTCTGCGGACAGGGGCATGCGGTCCTCCGCGGCTGGGACGGTGTCGGGGCGCCCCCGGTCGTCGACGCCGGGGGCCGGTGGGGTGCGGGCGTGGACGATCAGGTCGGCGGCGAACTCGGGGACGTGCTGGAGCAGACGGTCCAGCGGGCGCAGCAGGCGAGGGGTGTCGTGGTAGGCGGCACCCCGCACGGCGACGATGTCGAGATCGTGCCCGCGCAGCAGCCCGAGCAGCGCCGCGCGCGTGAACAGCCGCAGGTGGCCGACGACTTCGCTGCCAGGGCGGCCGTAGATCCGCTTCAGGCTGACCTCGCTGAAGACCGGCTGCACACCCGCCAGCAGCAGCCCGCGGTTGAACCAGGCCGCCAGGTTGGGCGTGGACAGCAGCAGCGAGCCGCCGGGCCGCAGCACGCGCACGAGTTCGTCCAGCGCCGCGTCGGTGTCGACAAGGTGCTCGATGACCTCGCTGAACACGACCACGTCGAGGGCGTGGTCCGGAACGGGCAGCCCGCCGCCGTCCGTGCCGAGGTTGCCGCGGCCGTCGGTACCGAGGCTGCCGCCGCCTTCGAGGGTCGCCCGCACGAGGGTCAAGCCGCGGGCGCGGGCGCGCTCCAGGGCCATCTGCGACCAGTCCGCGCCGACGACGGTGTGTCCGTGCGCGCGCTCGGCGAGCAGCGCGGTGGCCGCACCGTCGCCGCAGCCGACGTCGAGGATGCTCAGCCGTCGGCGGGCCGCCGCGGCCCGGTCCAGCAGCGGTTCGAGGAGCGCGAGTTGGCGTCTGGCCCGGTCCAGGCCGGAGGCGACGACGACGGTGGGGTCCTCGTAGAGGCTGCGCAGCGGGGAGGAGGCGGGGTCGGTCACGGGTTTCCTTCCGTGCGGCGGGAGGCCGCCGCGGGGGCGGCGAGCGCGTCGGCGCCGGCCGGGCGGCACGCCGGCGCGGCGGCGGCTTCTTCGGACGCGGCGAGCTCGGCGAGCTCGTGGACGGCGTCGGCGAACAGCTCGGTGAACGCGGCGGCGGCGGGGGCGTCCAGCGCCTCGAAGCGGTGACGGATCATCAGGTGCAGGCGTCCGTTGGCGCCTAGGGCGGTCACGGAGAGACCGCGCGGCATCGGCGCGGGGGCGGCGGCCCACAGCTCGGTGATCTCCCCCGCACCGCTCAGGGCCCGCGGCAGCTCCGTGAGCGGGCCGAGGTTGCTGAGCATGGTGGTGTCCGCGAAGGACCGCGCGGCGAACCGCACACAGGGAGCGAGGACGCGCCGCAGCCCACGCGGCAGCCACGGCGCGCCGAGCACGACAGCGGCCGGCCCCCCTTGGGGCCCTGCGGGCGCGCCCTTGGCCTGGACGGTACGGGCGGCGACGGCGGCGAGCGCGGTCCGGGCGTCGCGTCCGGCGGCGTCGATGTCGATGGAGGTGAGCCGCGAGTGGTTGCCGTCCCCGAGGTGCCGCGCCCGGGGGTCGCGGGTGTTCACGGGCATCGTGATCCGCAGGGGCTCGACGGGACGGGAGTGGAGGGCGTTCCACCGCGTGACGGCCAGCCCGAGGGCGGCCAGCAGCAGGTCGTTGAGCGTCACCCCCGCCGCCTTGGCGGCCCGCGCCAGCGCGGCGGCCTGCCCGACGTCGAACCCGAGCGGGGCCAGGCCGTACCCACGCCGTCGCCCGGCCGCGGGCTCCCGGGCGACCCGCACCGGCCGGGGTGGGAGCAGGGCCGGACGCGCGGCGGCCGCGGCCTCCGCGGCCCGCCGTCGGGCATCCGGCCGCGACGGATATGCCCTGCGCCCGGCCTCGTAGCCCGCGACCTCCTGTCGCCCTGCGCCGCCGGGCGCGGCCCCGCCGGGCGCTGCCCCGCCAGGGACCGCACCGTCAGGGACCGCACCGCCACGCCCGGCCCCGCCGTCGACCGCCCCGACGTCCCGGCCCCCGCTTGCGGGAGGCTCACCGGACCCCGGCACGCCACGTGCTGCCCTGTCCCGCTCGGCCCCGCCACGGCACGCCGCGCCGTCGACGACCCCGCCGTCCGAGGCAGCGCCTGCCGGTGCCGCACCGTCAGCCGGTCCGCCACGCCCCGCCGTGCCCTTCGCCGCCTCCTCCGCGCCGTTGTACGCCGCGCAGATCGCCAGCAGGACGCCGACGAAGCCCATGCCGTCGAAGCCGGCGTGGTGGGCGACCAGGAGGAGGTGGTCGCCCTCCGGCGTGCCGTGGAGGAGGCGCAGGCGCAGCAGCGGAGGCTGCCGGAGGTCGAGGGGCTGGTCGAGGAGGGCGCGCCGCTCGGTGTCCAGGTCGAGGGCGGGGCCGGTGCGGACGGTCAGCGGATCGGTTGCGGGCTGCGGCTCCACCTGCCAGCGGCTGCGGGGGCGCCACGGCGGAGCGGGCAGGCGACGGGAGCGGGTCGCCGGGTGGGCCGCGAAGGCGGTGTGGACGGCGGCGCGGAGCCGGTCGGGGTCCAGGCGTCCCGCGACGGCGAGCTCCAGGTAGATGAGGTTCGGCTCGCCGCGTCGCTCCATCAGGTCGGCGGTCTCGTCGACCGCGGTGAAGCGGGTGCTCGCCGGGGCGGTCATGCCGTCCTCCGCAGGACCAGTTCGGTGCGGTGGCGCGGCAGCCGCACGATCGGGGGGCGGGTGAGCAGCGCCAGGTCGTCCCGCCGGCGGAGGTGGCGCACCAGGGGGCGGCGGGGGCCGCCGAGCGAGAGGCACACGAGTCCGCCGACGCGGGTGATGCGGGCCAGCTCGTCCAGGACGCCGACGGCGTCCGGACCGTGGGGTAACGCGGCGTCGCAGTAGGCGAGGTCCGCCGCGCCGTCCTTGACCGGCAGCCAGTAGCCGTCGGCGACCACGCGCTCCGCCGGGCCCGGTGCCGCGGCGGCCGCGGACCGCGTGCCGCCCGTCGCGCCCGGTTCCACGGCCAGGCAGCGGGCGCCCGCTGCGCGGAAGGCGTCCGCGCGCCACATGTCGTCGCCGACGGCGACCACCTGACGGCCCGCCAGCCCGTATAAGCGGTCCAGTCGGCGCACCCGGAAGGCGGCGTGCAGGCGCTGGTACGTGCGGCAGCCGACCCCGTGCCGGACGGCCGTGGCCAGCAGCCGCAGCGGCGTGGCGGCGGGCAGCGGATGGTCCTCGGGGGCTGCGGCCTCCGCCGAGCCGCCTCGCGCGCTCACGACCCCTCCGCCGCCGGTGACGAGGCGGACGCCGCGCCGCCCTCCGGATCGGGCCCGTCCGACCCGCCCGACACAGCCGACCCGCCCGACACACCCGCCCCGGTCTCGGCCTCGGCTTCGGCCCCGGCCAGAGCCGTTCCGCGGCGCAGCCGCACGCCTCCGAGGACGGCCAGGACCGCCCCCGCCGCCGTGACCAGCCAGGGCACCGGGCCTTCCAGCAGGGAGAGTTCCGTCGCCTGCCCGGTGGCCTGGTCGACGAGTTGCTGCTCGGTGTCCTGCGTGGTCCGCAGCGTGACATCGAGGGCGGTGGCGGTGTGGCGCGTATCGCCGGGCAGGTGCAGTGTGACGATCTCGTGCGTGGCGACGGAGACGGGCGTGCCGGTCTCGGGGTCGACGAGGGTGACGGTCTGCGGGTTCTGGTACCACTCCTGGGCCTCGACGGTGGCGTCCTTCGAGGTGACGCCGAGGGCGCCCGGCGGCACGGCGATGGTGCCGACCTCGGTGGGCGGAATGGTCTGCACGTAGGCGTTGAAGGCGTGGCCGTCGATCTCGCGGGTTCCGTCGAGCTGGGCGGGGAAGGCGCGTCGGGCCTCCGGGTCCCACAGCTGGTAGGTGAGGGCGTCGGCGTGGAAGGGGAACTTGCGGAAGGCGTCCGCGCCCTGGCCGGTGTCGGCGCCGCAGCAGGGGACGAACCGGTTGGTGACGCGGTCGAAGGTCCAGCGGTGCACGCTCAGTTGCAGGGCCTGGCGGGCGTCGCTCAGGGCGATCGTGCCCGGGGTGTCGACGCGGGTGGTGATGGTCCACACGGCGGCATGGTGTTCCCGGCCGACGGCCGGGTCGCCCTGGATGTGCTCGGTGACGGTGACCAGCCCGGTGCCGGGCGCTCCCGTGGTCGGGTCGAGGTAGCGGCCCTGGCCGGTGGAGACGGTGGTGCTGTCGGGGTCCCAGGGTGCGACGCGGACGGCGGGCAGCACGGCGAACCGCAGCACCGGACCGGCGGCGACGAGCAGCGCACCGGCGGCCAGCAGGACGGCGGCGCTGACGCGTTGGCTCATCGGACCCCCAAGGGCTGCCGGACGTGGTGGCGGCGGAGCACGTGCGAGAGGTGCCTCCGGACCGTAGAGCCTGAACTGACGGAACGTCAATAATCGCGGAGCGGACGATGGTTACCGCATTGACTAGGGAACTACCGGCAAGTAGGAAGTTATTGACGCTTTGTCATCAACCCCCTAGGGTTGGCGCGCCCTTCTCCCCGCCCCCGACGAAAGGCACCCCCCGATGGACCGCCAAGGCGTCCTTCGGCCGCCGTCCCGGGAGAACGACACCCGGGCCCGGACGGCACCCCGCGCGCACGTCGCCTTCCTCTCCCTGCGCGACCTCGCCAGCCCCGCCGCCGGCGGGTCGGAACTGCTCATCGACAAGCTCGCCGAGGGCCTGGCCCGTCGCGGCCACCCCACCACCCTGGTCTGCGGCGGTCCCGTCGGCGCCGGTCGGCCCTACCGGGTCCGCCGCAACGGCGGTCCGTACAGCCAGTTCCTCACCGCGCCGCGCACGGTCCGCTCCCTGGACCGGGTCGACCTGCTGGTGGAGGTCTGCAACGGCCTGCCCTACCTCGCCCCCGCCTGGTCCCCGCACACCCCTACCGTCTGCCTGGTCAACCACGTGCACCGGGAACTGTGGCCGCTGCGCTACCCGTGGCCCATCGCCGCGCTGGGCCGCTACGCGGAGACCGTGCTGCTGCCGCGCGTCCACCGCGGCAACCTCTTCGTGGCCGTCTCCGACTCCACCGCCCAGGCGCTGGCGGAGATCGGCGTGGCCCCCGAGCGGATCCGCGTGGTCACCAACGGAGTCGAGGACGTGGCCGAACCCGCCGCCCTGCCGCGGAAGTCGACCGAGCCGCTCTTCCTCGCGCTGGGCCGCCTGGCCGAGTACAAACGGATCGACCTGCTGCTGCGGCTCTGGGAGCGGGTGCGCCCCGTCACCGGCGGCACCCTGGTGATCGCGGGCGACGGCCCCGAGCGCGAACGGCTGCTGACCATGGCCGGACGCCAGGTCGTCTTCACCGGGCGGATCAGCGAACAGACCAAGCACGAACTGCTGTGCCAGGCCTGGCTGCTGCTGCACCCGTCCCAGGTCGAGGGGTGGGGGCTGGTGGTCACCGAGGCCGCGGTGCGCCGCACGCCGACCGTCGGCTTCCGCATCCCCGGGCTCACCGACTCCGTCGCGCACGGCGCGACCGGCCTGCTGGCCCCCACCGAGGGCGCGTTCGCCTCAGCGTGGGCCGGGCTCGCCCTCGACCCCGCCCGGCGGCGCGCCATGGGCGCCGCGGCCCGCAGACGCGCGCTCGGCCTGCGCTGGCACACCACCGTCGAGCGGTTCGCCGGCGTCGTGGACGAGGCCCTGCACCGGGCCACCCGCACCCCGCACTGAGGCCGCGGGCGGACGCAGGGCCAGCACCAGCAGCGAGACCACCAGCGCCGCGAGACGCAGCGCGAGCCGCAGCGGATCGGCGGGCAGCGGCTCGTGGAAGATGACCCCGCCCGCGACCATGACCAGCGCGTTGCCGGTGATGACCTGGGCGGGCACCAGTGTGGCCGCGCGCGAGCGCTGCAGGCCGATCTGCATCACGCCCAGCATCAGCACGGAGAACAGGCCGAGCAGCCACGGATACGGCAGCTCAGCCAGGGCGACGAGGGAGCGGCGGCCGTCGCGCGCGGACACCGCCAGCGCCTTGGCCAGCAGTCCGCCCGCGCCGTTGAGCAGACCCACCGCCACCCCGTAGGCGGTGCCCGAGCGCGGCCCGCGCGGCAGCAGCACCGCGCCCGCGCCGACCGCCGCGAGCGCGCACACCGTCAGCACCGCGAGCGGGTGCTCGCCGTGGCCCACCGGGTCCAGCCGCGGATCGTAACTGAGCACGAGCAGCACGGTGCTCGTCGCGAGCAGGCCGAGCATGGCGAGGTCGGCGCGGGCCGGGGCCTCCCGATAGGCCAGCGCGGACGCGGCGACCAGGACCGCCGGACCGACGGCGAGCAGCGGCTGCGCCACGGTGATCGGCAGCAGCCCCTGCGAGACGACCTGGAGCACCAGCCCGGCCAGCACCAGCGCGAATCCGGCGAGCCACGCCGGCCTGCCGAACAGCGACCGGAACAGCGCCACCGGCGCGCCCAGCCGCAACGGCGGCAGCGCACCGAGCGCCTGCTTCTCCACCAGCAGACCGACGTTGTAGCAGACCGCCGCGAGCACGGCCGCCCCGACCCCGAGTATCACGGCGACTCCCCGAGCCCCTCGACCGTCGACGGCGGCAGCCCGGAGCGCGCCAGGGGCGCGGGCTGCGCCGACGCAGCCTGTGGCCCTGGCTGCGCGCGCGGCCCGGCGGGCGCCGACGGGGGAGCCTCCCGCACCAAACCGCCGG
>NZ_BBPQ01000078.1:22268-24651 GCF_000787855.1 Streptacidiphilus anmyonensis
AGGGTGCCACGGGCGCGGCCTGCGCCGACGGCTCCGAAGGCGACCGCTGCGGTAGACCCTCGGGGATTCCCGGCGCGAGCGGCGCGGGCTGCTGCGAGGGGGCGTCGGAGATCCGTCGTGGGCGCGGGACCGACCAGGTCGCCAGGGCCGCCGCGAGGGCGGTGAGGGCGCAGGCCTGGGCCGACGTGCTGAAGGCGCCCTGACCGGGCGTCAGGCCGTGCTGGACGTCCACGGCCGCGATCAGGCCCGCGGCCGTCATCGCCGCGACCGCCACAAGGGGGCCCACCACGCGCGCGGCATCGGGACGCCACCACCACAGCGCGCCCAGGACCAGGACCACGCCCGCCATCGGGCCGCCGACCAGCGCGAGGACGGCGAGGCCGACGACCGGCCCGGCGACCAGCGCGGCCACCGGCCGCGGCGCGGTGCGCGCCGCCACGGCCGGGAGCAGGACCGCGCCGTCGGGACGTCGACGCCGCGCCGCCCCGACCAGTACCGCCAGCACCACGACCAGCAGCAGGCCGCCGACCGACAGCGCCACGACGTACCAGGTCTGCGGGCTGTAGGTGAGATGGACCTGACCGCCCGCGCCCGCGGGGATCAGGAAGCCCTGCTGCCAGCCGTCGAGCGTGACGGCCCGCAGTGCGTGCCCGTTCAGCGTCGCCGACCACCCGGGGGCGGCGTTCTCGTGAACCTCCAGGTAGGCGGCGGGTCCCTGATGGACCGTCACGGTGCGGTCCTGCTGGCTCCAGCTCCACGCGCCGGTGGTGCGTGCGGTGGTGCCCGGCGCGGCCCCGGTGCGTGTCAGCGCGGCGCGCTCCGAGGCGCCGACGAGGGTCGCGTCGGTGAGGGCCAGGGACTGCCCCGGCGCGTCGCCGGGCGCGTCAAGGCGGTGGAGGCCGGCGGTGAGCGCGAGGTGGCCGCCGCTCGTGCAGAGCGTGACGACGACCGGCTGCTGCGCGAGCAGCGCCGACAGTGTGCCGGAGGCGGACGTGGGGTAGCTGCGCCCGTCGACGGACAGCCGCGGTCCCTGGCCGCACGGCAGTTGGAAGGAGGCGCCGGGGTCGGCGGCCCTCTGCGGCAGGTCGCTCAGCGCCGGGAAGGTCGCCTTGGCGAGCCCGAGCGGCAGCGGCACCTCGCTGCCGGTGATCGGCTCGTAGGCGTCGACCTGCTGGATCTTCGGGAAGGTGACCGTCACCTGGTCCGTGCGCAGCGGCGCGAAGGTCACCTTGCCGTCGCTGCCCACCGCCGCTGTGCGGTCCCCCGCCGGGCTGCTGATCCGCACCGTCAGCGGCGCGGCGGACAGCCCGCCGGCGGGCTGGAGGTCGAGCTCGGTGAGGGTTCGCCGACCCTTCCAGGAGTAGCTGAGCCGCGGCGTGGTGCCGGGCGCGGCGATCCATCCGTCGAAGGACGTCGCCTGGACCAGGTTGGCGGCCTGGTACTGCGGCAGGTCGGCGATGGCGGGGCTGGCGGTGACGGTCAGTCCGCTGCCCGGCGTCAGCTTGTGGATCAGCGCGTCGAGGGCGGGTCCGGGCACGGGCGTCGCGGTGAGCTGGGTGTCGAAGGAGTCGGGGGCGTCGAGTGCGAACTGGCGGGCCAGCGAGGTCTCCGCGCTCTGCGGGCCGAGCAGTCCGGTCGCGCCGACGGTGCGGTGGAAGGAGAAGGCGACGCCGCCCTGACCGTTCGTCGCGGCGTCGTGGGGGGCAGCCAGATAGCGGGTCACCTGGACGCCCGGGACGGAGACCTCGCTGATGCCCGCCCCGAGGCCGCCGGGGACGGCGCCCCGCGCGCCCGCGATGGTGAGGGTGAGGGTGCGGGTGGGCCCGGCCGGCACGGCCAGGTCCTGCGGCGAGCCGTTCGCCCCGAGCGTGTCCGTCACCGTGCCGTGGTCGGTGCGGACGGTCAGCCTGCTGATGAGCGGCCGCAGCGGGCTGTCGGCCAGGAGTGACACCGAGAGCGAGGCGGGCAGGTCGACCGGGCCGGCGAAGTCGATCCGCAGCCACTGACCGACCGGGGTGTTCGGGCTGCCCTCGGTCCATGCCGTCCCCGCGTCGCCGTCGAAGGCGTTGACGGGGTCGTACTGCGGGGACTGGAGCAGCCAGGAGCCGTAGCTCGACGCGGTCACCGAGGCGGCTCCGCCGATCACGGCGGTGGTCTGGTGCCCGGTCGCGTCGAAGGGCAGGGCGAGTTGGCTGGGCGCCTTGCCTCCGGTTCCGTCGGCGCGGTCCGGCGGGTTCGTGCCGGTCGCGGTGTAGGTGTAGGAGACGTTGTCGCGGACGAGCCCGAAGGAGGTGTCGGTGCGGCGCAGGCCGTCGGTCACCACCAGCGGGCTGCCGGCGGGCGCGACGCCGCCGGCGGAGGCGGTCTGGCCGCTCAGCAGCAC
>NZ_BBPQ01000078.1:24890-40772 GCF_000787855.1 Streptacidiphilus anmyonensis
GCTCAGCAGCACCGCGCGCCCGTCGGCGAGCCCGCCGCCGGTGCCGTCCGGCGGGCCGCTGAGCTGGAGCAGGCTTTCCGGTCCGCCGCTCAGCCGCAGCGTCCCTGTGGCCGGCAGGACGCTGAACGGGGTCTCGGGCTGGAGCGCGGTGGCGTCGGGCTCGAAGACCTCGACGGCCGGGTAGCCGTAGTCGAGGGCGACGACCTGGAGCGGGGTGTCGCCGCGCAGCGGGGTCGGCGGGATCACCGGACCGAACGAGGTGACCACGTGGAACCCCGACTGGAGCAGCGTCTCGCGGTAGGCGGTGGGGTTGACGTAGTCGAACTGGCCGGGGTCGAGGTCGTGGCGGAGCACGACGTAGCGGATGCCCGCGCGGGCGAGGTAGGCGGCGAGGCCCGGCTGCTCCGTGCCGGTCGCGAAGGCCTGCTCGGCGGCGTCGAGGTAGCGCTGCACGCCCGCGCCGCCGTCGGGGACGAGGGTGCGCTCGGCCCACGGGGACTGGGCGTAGGGCTGGAGCGCGTCGTCGGTGGTGCTGCCCCAGGTGTAGTCGCCGTGCGAGGCGGCCGGTTCGAGCAGGCTGCGTCCGCCTCCGCCGTTGTCGGCGAGGAAGGCGGCGGTCTGCTTCCAGTAGTCGGGCACGGCCGTGAAGGATCCGCCCTGGAGGGTGCGGGCCGTCAGATACGGGACGGCGCAGCCGATCAGCGCGGCGGTGAGCACGAACGCGGTGACGGGCAGCAGGACGCGGCGCGGCGCGGTGAAGGCGCGGCCGAGCAGGTGGGCGACGCCGAGGACGAGCGGCAGCGCCAGCAGCGGCTGGAACTTGTAGATGCTGTGGAACGCCTCGCCCGGCCCGTTGAGGAACGACTGGAGCTGGTCGTGGAGCGGGCCGCCGAGGACGCCGCCGCCGTAGACGGCCATGACGGTGACGGCGCCGAAGCCGAGCGTCCAGCGCAGCCAGCGGGCCTCGGGCAGGTCGCGGCGGGCCAGCCCGCCGAGCCCGAGCGCGGCGAGCGCGGCGCTGCCCGCCACCGCCCACCCAGTGGTGGCCAGCACCCAGCCCGCGCCCAGCGCGGGCGTGCCGAAGTCCAGGTAGTCGAGCCAGTTGCCGGTGCCGCGCAGCGCCTCGGTGGCGGCCATGGTGGACGCGGTGGTGTGCGGGGTCTCGATGTAGGGGAGGAAGTCGAAGCCGTCCCGGCCCAGCAGCATCAGCGGCAGCCACCACCACGCCGTCACCAGCGGGACCGCGAGCAGCCACCAGCCGAGCAGCCGCCGTCCGCGCGCGGTCCACTGACGGGTCAGCAGGTAGAGCAGCGGCGCGGGCAGCACGGCGAGGACGGTGACGGCGTTGACGCCGCCCATGCACAGCACCGCGAGGGCCGAGCGCCCGGCGCAGCGCAGCGGCGAGGCCCCCTCGCGGGAGCCGTCGACGAGCGGCACGACCACCCAGGGCAGCAGGGCCATCGGCAGCACGGCCGCGGAGGTCGAGCCGATGACGGCGGTCAGCGTCGGCCACAGCGCGTAGGCGAGCCCGCCCGCGAGCCGGGACGCGGGCGTGCCGAGGCCGAGGCGTTCGGTGAGCCGGACGACGCCCCAGAAGGCGGCGGCGACGATCAGCGACATCCACAGCCGCTCGGTGATCCACGGCGGCAGCCCGAGCCACTCGGAGACCAGGTAGAAGGGGCCCATCGGGAAGGCGTAGCCGACCGCCTGGTCCTGGAGGCCGCCGAAGCCGCCCTGCGAGCTCCACAGGTCGGCGAGCTGCCCGAGGAAGCGGCCCGGCGTCAGCACCACGTCGGCCTTGGTGTCGAAGACGATCCGGCCCGGGGCCTCGACGAGCAGGGCGGCCAGCACGACGGCCCAGAGGCCGACGAGCCAGCGGCCGCCGGCTCCTCCACCGGCGCGCGTCCCGAAGAACCACGGCCGCACCCGGGGTCCGCGCGGACCCCGGGGCCCACGCGGACCGGCGCGCCCGGCGTCGGGCGCGGTCGCGACCGCGGTGCCGACGGCCACCGGACTGCTTGCTTCGGCGGTACTCACCGCGCTTCCTCCTCGCCGCTCGACGTCCGCCGGTGGTCCGGCGGTGGCCCGCCCGGCTCTTGCAGTCCTGACGGTCCGTCAATAGCCTCGAACCGCCCGGCCTTCCGGGCGTCCAGCACAGTCGATTCCCTGGGGTGGTGCCGTGTTCACTCGAACGACCCTCACGACGCTCGGCGCGCTGCTCGCGGTCCTGCTCGCCGCCGCCGGGTTCACGGCCGCGGCGGCCGCGGGCCAGGTCCGACCCGACGCCCCGACGCCGCAGCAGCACCATGTCCCGCTGATCGTCTACGGGCAGGCGTCGTAGGCGTCATAGAAGGCGTCGACGGCGTCGGCGACGCCGTGGCGCGAGCGTCTCGGGGGCGGGTCGACGGACAGCGGCCCGCCCGCGACCGCGCGGACGGCGTCGGCGATGGCGTCCGGCCGGTCCACCGGCATCAGGTGCAGCGCCCCGTCCACCTCGACATGGCGGCCCAGCGGGCTCATCTTGGCCTGCGCCTCGTACACCCCCCGGTCCGCGCCGGGCGCGGACAGCACGCACAGCGGCACCTCGGGGAAGGGCGCACTCTCGCGCAGCTCCGCCAACTCGGCGAGGAAGTCGCGCACCAGGACGCGCTCCACCAGCGCCTCCGTCAGGCAGTGGCCGGCGCCGTAGGCGGACCGGTAGGCGTCCCCGACGTCGGACTGGTCGCCCCGGCGCACCGACTGGGTGCGCATCCCGAGCCTGCGCACGCCCGGCGCCACCAGCTGGCTCAACCCCGCGAGGCGGAAGGCGTCGCCGACGGTGCGGGCCGTGCGCACCCGGGCGTCCCGGCGGCCGAGCACCTCGCCGGTGACGTTCGGCGCGTGCGCCTCCACCAGCACGGCGCCCGCGACGCGCTCCGGATGCAGCCGCGCGAACGCCTCGGTGTACAGGCCGCCGAGCGAGTGCCCGCACACGACCACCGGCTCGCGCACGCCGACGGCGTCGAGCAGGGCGGCGGTCCAGGCCGCGCGCAACGCGAGGCTCGGCACCCCGGGGGCGGGCTGGCTGCGTCCGAGGCCGGGCCGGTCGGCGCGCAGGACCCGCAGGCCACTGCCGTTGCCGTTGCTGTCGCCGTCGCCGCTTTGGCCGCTGTCGTTGCTTTCGCCGCTGCCGTCACTGTCGTCGCTGCCGTGGGGCCCGGGGCAAAGCTCGGACACGACCGGATCCCAGCCCAGCCAGGAGCCGCCGAGGCCGGCCTCCAGCAGCGCGACGGGGCCACCGGACGGCCCGCCGCCCTCGTCGACGAGGTGCACGGCGCGGCCCCAGACCCGCAGGAACCGGCCCGGCGGCCGACGAGGCGGGAGTAACGGCAGTGACAGCACGGGTTCCTCCCTGGACTCTCCCGGAACTGGGCTCCGACGGGCCATGGAAGCGTCGCAGGGAAGCTGACGGACTGTCAATAAAGGTGCAGCGGGCAGAACATGAGCCCACACCGACGCGCCCGGCCGCCGTGGAGAGGCCCCGCCGCGAGGATCTCCCGTGTGTGCCCGCCGGTGCGGCTCCTGCCGTCCCTTCGCCCGCACGACGCGGCCGGGACCGACCTGACCGGGCCGACCTGACCAGGCCGGGAGCCGGGCGCGAGCGGACCGGGGGCACCGTCGGATGCGGGCCGCGGTAGGCCGCACGGGCGTCGCCGTTCGTCCGATCGGGCCTGGCGCTTGGCGGCCGCGCCCCTGGGTGGGTCACGGTGGTGGCCAGAGTGATGCTTCCCGAGCGGCAGCACCGCCACCGCATCGGCGCGTCGACGACGCGCCGCAGGGAGAGGAGCACTCGTGCGGCGAGACTGGATGACCTCGGTGGCCGCCGTCGATCTGGGAACGGCCAGGATCCGTGTCTGGCATCCGCAGCGCGGCCCCGTGCTGGACGAACCCTCCCTCGTCGCCCTCGACCTCCAGCAGGGGCAGGCCTGCGCCCTCGGCGCCTCCGCCAGGCGGATGATCGGCCGCCTGCCGGACGGCCTGACGATCCGCCGCGCCGTGGCCGCCGGACGGGTGACCGACTTCGAGGCCGCGCGGATGCTGGCCCGCTACGCCCTGGACCACGTCCGCCCCTCGCGGTTCGCCCGGCGCACGACCGTGGTGACCGCCGCCCCGGTCGACTGCTCGAACGTGCAGGTGCGGACGTTGGAGCAGGCGCTGCTCCAGGTGGGGGCGCACCGGGTGGTGGTCGTCCCCGCGACCGTCGCCGCGGCGCTCGGCGGCGCGCTGCCCTTCACGGACGGGTCCGGCGGCATGCTCGCGGACCTCGGCGCGGGCAAGGTCGACGTCGCCGTGTTCGCCCGCGGGCGGATGGTCGACGCCGCCTCGGCGCCGATCGGCGGGGACGCCCTCGACGAGGCCGTGGCGGGCATGGTCCGGCGGGAGTACCAGGTGGCCCTCGGGTCCGTCGCGGCGGAGGCGCTGCGGATCGGCGGCACCGCCGACGGCCCGGCGGTCGCGGCCGCCGCGGCGACGCCGCTTCAGGCGCGCGGCCGGCATCTCGGGACCGACGCCAACCAGGTCGTCTACGTGCGCGCGCAGGAGGTGCAGCAGGCGTGCCGGTCCGTTCTCGCCGACATGGCGGGCGCCATCCGGACCACCCTCGGCCGCTGCCCGCAGGAACTGCGGGCCGAGATCGCCGAACGCGGCGTCGTGCTCACCGGCGGACTCGCCAACAGTCGGTGGGCGCGGGACCGGCTCCAGGAGCTCGTCGACGCCCCGCTGCGCGCGGCCGACGCGCCGGAGACCCGGACCGCCGAGGGGCTCGCGTTGCTGGCCCGCACGCCGGAACGCGCGCTCGAGTACGCCGTCCGGGCCTGAGGTCCGCCCGGGTCCGCGCACCCGGGGATACGCTGGGACCGTCCGACGCCCCACGCGTCGCACGGGAGGTCAGCCGCCATGCTGCACCAGTACGAACTCAAGGCCGAGCATCGCCCCGTCCCCGGCGGCGGCCGCCGGGTCCACATGTGGCACGTCGTCCGCGCGGACGAGCAGTCGGGGCTGTGCGGCTACCACCTGGCCCCGAACGCCGAGTCCGGTCGGATCGCCGACCTGGAGGACCTCCCGGGGCAGCGGTGCGAGACCTGCCGGACCGCCTACCGCTCCGCCCTCCCGCCGCCGGACTGACGCGCCGTCTCCGTTGCGTCCAGGTCCAGGCCTCGGTTCCCGTCCCTGCGCCGCCCTCGCCCCGTGCTTGCGCCGTGCTCGCCCCCGCCCTCGCCCGAACGGCAGGGTGACGCGCGGCGGCGTAGCGTGGAGGGAGCGCGCCCGTCCCCCGCCCCGGTGGGGGTTCGGTTTCGCGCGACACCCCCAGTGGTCCACGTCAGCCCTGCACGCGAGGGCTCGAAGGAGGGGTTCCCATGGGCGCGGCACCGGAGATCCTGCAAGAGGCGGAGCTGACACCGCAGGAGGCGCGGGAGAACGAGCAGGAGTGGTTCCTCGACGCCGAGACCGGTGAGCTCAAGCCGGAGGCACAGCCCGACGGTGATCCCCGGGACCGGCCCAAGCCGGTCCGCGTGGCCCGCTGGACCTTCGATTGACGGGCCCCCTCGAACCCACCCGGCCCACCGGGCCGGCGAGGCCCGCCCGACCGTACGAGGAGGAGGACCGCGTCTGGGCGCGGCACGGCCGCCTCACGGGCTCGGTCCTGATCGTGGGCGCGGGCGCGGTCGGCGGGTTCCTCGCGGAGGAGCTGGCGCGCATCGGCTTCAGTCCGATCCGGCTGGTCGACCGCGACGTCCTGGAGACGGAGAACCTGGTGCGCCACCCGCTGGGAGCGCCCCAGCTGGGACAGCCCAAGGCTCCGGCCCTGGCCGAGGCGATCCGGCGCGCGTTCCCGCCGTGTGAGGCCACGGGCCTGCACGCCGACTTCACCGAGCTGCCCGACGAGGTGCAGCGCGCGCTGGTGCGCGAGGCCGACGTCGTCGTCGCGGCGACCGACTCCGCGGCCTGCCAGCGCCGCGTCAACGGCTTGGCGCTGGCGGTCGGGCGGCCCGCCGCGTACCCCGCCGTCTGGGTGGATCCCCGGATCCGCGATGCCGAGGTCGGCGAGATCCTGTGGGTGCTGCCGGACCGGCGCACCCCCTGCTACGAGTGCGCGGTGGCGTTCCGTCGGGGCACCGCCGACGCCGACGCGGCCCGGGGCGCCCGCGTCGACATCCAGCTCGTCTCCCTCGCCACGGCCCAGGTCGTGACCGCGCTGGCGCACCCGGCCGACGACCGGGCCGGGATCCTCGATCCGCAGCGCAACGCGATCTACCTGCACGGCCTGACCCCCACCTCGCCCGGGGTCCGGGCGACCTTCCCCGCCCTCGGGCTGAGCAGCCGCAACGTACGCGTCCCGTTTCCGCCGAGCCTCTGCCCCGCCTGCCACACCAGCCGCTCCACGGCCCCGGGCGCGTCGGCGGAGGACGCGCCGTCCGACGGACCGGGACGGCTCACCCCGTGGGTCGCGGTCGCCGTCCTCGTCTCCGTGGTCATGACGCTGCTGGTGACGGCCGCCTTCGCACACGCGTAGGGCCGCGCCTCAGCCCTCAGCGGACGCGTGCTCGGCCAGGCGCGTGTCAGCAGACATGTGCTCAGCGGATGCCTGCTCAGCAGACGCGCGCTCAGCCGCCCGGCGTGCTCTCGCCCTCCGTGCAGACGATCTGCAGGGTGAGGTCAGCCGGCGCGGCGGTGCCGCCCGTGGCGCTCAGGTGCTTCCTGACGGCGACGATCCAGCCGGTGGCGTCGTCGGTGGGGCGGTCGGAGAGGACGTCGGCCGGGGTGGCGTCGAGCGTGTGGCCGGTCGGGGCGGAGACGGAGTACCCGCCGCCGAGGACGCTCTCCTCCGGCGGACACATGAGGGTCTGTTCGGTGCCGTCGGCCCCCTTGGAGATGAGCTTGCCGGTGACGGCCTGGGGTTGTTGGAAGTCGCGGCGGGCAGGCCGGGCGCCGGCCGGGGTACTGACGGTCGCCGCGAGCAGGGCGGCGAGTGCGGCTGAGGCGAGGGCGAGGCGGGCGGGGCTGATCACGCGAGAGCTCCTCGGGTCGAGGTCGGCGGTCGGAGGCTGGTCGTCGATCGGAGGACGGTCGTCGATCGGACGCAGCGCCATTTGAGCATGTCCACACTCATTTCTTCGGCTTCGCCACGCGTGTCTGCACACGGACAGTCACTTTTGCTGCTTCGCTGACTACCGTCCGCTACCAGCAAGGAGTGTCCCCCTCATGCGACACAGACTGACGGCGGCGTTGGCGGCCTGCGCCGCCCTCGCCGTGACCACGACCACCGCGATCGCCGCGACCCAGCCGACCGCCCCTCGAGCGCACACCCGCGGCGTCGGCGACTACCCCGACCCGATCCGGGCGCTGCGGCTGAAGACCCTGACGGAATCGCAGAGCGCGCTCAACGCCCACTTCACCGACCTTGCGCGATTCGGCCGGTTCACCCAGTACTTCCCCTCCCCCGACTTCGGCGACCACGTCGCCCTGCTCCCCACCGGCAAGGTGCTGCTCTTCTCCTTCGAACGGATCACCAGCAACCCGCAGCAGGAGCCCGCGCCGACGCAGACGATCGGCAAGGAGAACGCCGGACGGGCCTATCTGTGGGATCCCGCGCTCGGCACCGGCCCGGGGGCGTTCAAGGCCGTCCCGCCGCCGATCGTCAACCTCGACGACGGGCTGAACCAGCCCCGTCCCGCGCCCGTCTTCTGCGCCGGCCACGCCTACCTGCCCAACGGCATGGTGGCGGTGTTCGGCGGGAACTTCGGCGGCAACAACGGCGCCGGGGCCCGGTTCTCCCTGGTCTTCGACCCGTGGCACGAGAAGTGGATCCAGCAGCACGACATGTCCGTCGGCCGCTGGTATCCGACCGTCGTCACCGGCGCGGACGGCCGACAACTCATCATGTCGGGCCAGACCGAGCTCGGTTGGGGCACTCCCACGCCCATCGTCGAGCGATTCCCCGCCGCCGGGACCCAGGTCCCCTACGGCAGGACCCTCTCGGCGAACAACCCGGTCGACCACTGGCAGCACGCCGACGCGCCCTACCGGATGGACTATCCGCACCTCTTCTCGCTCAACGACGGCAAGATCTACGGCTTCGGCCGGGACGCCGACCAGCAGTTCCTCTTCGACCCCGTCCGCGAGACCCGCACACAGCTCCCCAACCGCCCCGACGGCGGCCTGCGCCTGTACGGCTCGGCCGTCGCCCTGCCCAACGGCGCGGCGGGGCCCGACTCCGTGCTGGTCCTCGGCGGCGAGCGGGACGACCCCAACACCTATCTCTTCTCCGGCGGGAAGTGGACCAAGTCCACCCCGCGCGCGTTCGGCCGCACCCAGGACGACACCCTGATCCTGCCCAACTCCGACCTGCTCACCGTCAACGGGGCCTACGGCATCCGCGACTACGGCTTCGGCGACCTCAACCCCAACGCCGACCTGAAGTACCGTCAGACCGAACTGCGCGACGCGAGCGGCCGGTGGACCCTCGGTCCGGCCCAACGCCTGCCGCGCGGCTACCACTCCAACGCCGTGCTGCTGCCCGACGGCCGGATCATGGTGACCGGCGACGAACTGCAGGAGCTGGCCAACAACCCGGACATCAAGAACACCGCCGTCAACGGCTCCATCGAGATCTACGAGCCGCCCTACCTCTTCCAAGGCCCGCGCCCCGCCCTCACCAACGTGCCCGGCCGTCCACTCGGCTACGACCAGGACTTCCCCGTCGGGACCAGCACGCCCGGGAGTGTCAGCAAGGCGGTGCTGCTGGCCCCGATCACCTCCACCCACTCGGTGGACACCAGCCAGCGCTACCTCGAGCTGCCGATCGACGGCAGGAGCGGCGGCCGACTGCGGCTGAAGACACCCCCGTCGGCCCAGGCGGCACCGCCCGGGTACTACATGTTGATGCTGCTCGACGCCAAGGGCGTTCCCAGCGTGGCGAAGTGGGTCCAGCTCGACCCCCACGCCTGAGCAGGCCGTCGCAGCCGGGTCACCAGCGGATCTCGACGGCCCTTCCCGCGGCGTCGCGTTCGGGCGTCCCGGGGACCCGCTCGGCGGTCCCCCGCGCGATCCGCCCGGCGGACCACGCCGCCGCGGCCGCGTCGAGCACGTCGTCGGCGGGGATCTGGTCCGCCTCCCCCAGCTCGTCAGGGAGCACGATCCCGGCACCGGCCAGCAGCGCGCGCCGCAGCTGCTGGCCACGCCAGGTCTTCTTGGCGTGGCTCAGCGGCGTCCCGCCGGCCAGGGCCTGGAACGACAGCTCGGGATGCACCTCGTGGATCCGTCCCGGCTCACGCAGCCAACAGCCGTGGGCCTCGACCAGCTTCGGCGCCAGCGCCCAGGCCTGGGCGCTCAACCCGCCTCCGGTCAGCTCCCGGCAGCGCGAGGAGGCTGCCGGGTAGTCCGGCTCCTGCCACACCGCCCTGGGCGCCACGAGGAAGACGCTGCTGCGCCTCGCCCCCAGACGCAGCCTGGCCTCGAGGTCGGCGCGACGCCAGCCGGCCTCCAGCAGTCCCAGGCCCATGTCGACCCCGACCGCGCGGACGTCCCCGCCGCGCTCGATCAGCGCGGCCAGCCGGGTCTCCACCAGCGTGCCCGCGTACCGGCCGTCCGTCAGCCTGACGCCGACCCACCCATGCTTCCCGCAGGCGTCGATCCCGAGCACGTCCACGGACCCATCCTCCCCGACCTTCGTCCGGCTCGGGCGTCAGCCGCGCGGCAGGAAGAGGCGGGAGAGGGCGGCGGTCACCAGCAGCAGGACGGCGACCGCGAGGAGGCCGACGCGCATGCCGGAGAGGGAGAAGCCGCCGTCCGGGCTCGCCAGCAGACCGCCGAAGAGGGCGACGGCCAGGGCGCCGCCGGTCTGGCGCAGGGAGTTCAGCAGGCCGGAGGCGGTCCCGGCGCGCTCCGCGGGGACGGCGTCGATCAGCAGCGCGGTCAGCGCGGGGACCAGCACCGCGCCGCCGGTGCTGAGCGGCAGCAGCAGCACGACCACCAGCCACAGCGGGGTGTGCGCGGCCAGCGGCAGCAGGGCCAGCATCGCGCCGGTGAAGACCAGCTGCCCGGCGACGATCACCGGGCGCCGTCCGATCCGCGCCGCGAGCCGCGGCGAGAACAGGTTGGTCACCGTCACCACGGCGGACACCGGGATGAACATCAGGCCGGCCTCCAGGCCCGACATCCCGCGCAACTGCTGGTAGTAGAGCCCGAGAAGGAAGATCCCGCCGTAGAAGGCGGCGTTGACGGCGAAGCCGACGACGAGCGGGACCGACACCCGACGGTCCGTCAGCATGTTGAGCGGGACCATGGGCTGGCGGTGCCGGGCCTCCACGACGCGGAAGGCGCACCCGCCCGCCACCGTGAGGGCCGCGGCCGCCAGGACCGGAGCGCTGGTCCAGCCCAGACGGCCGCCCTCGATCACGGTGAACGCCAGCCCGGCCAGCGCGAGCACGGCACTGAGCTGGCCGCCGAGGTCGAGCGCGGCCGGCCGGCGCGGGGAGCGGGGAACACGCGCGAGCAGCGCGAGGATCACCGCGCCCACAGGGAGGTTGATCAGGAAGACCGCGCGCCAGCCGACGGAGTCGGTGAGCAGTCCGCCCAGCACCGGGCCCGCGGCCATGGCGACCGAGCCGCCGACCGTCCACAGCGCGATGGCCTGCGCGCGGGCCCGCGCGTCGTCGAACGCCTGCCGGACCAGCGACAGCGACGCGGGCATCACGACCGCGGCGGCGCCGCCCTGAGCGACCCGGGCCGCCACCAGCGCGCCGATGCCGGGCGCGAGCCCGCAGGCCAGGGAGGCGAGGGTGAACAGGGCGACACCCCAGGCGTAGGCGCGGCGCGCGCCGGCGCGGTCGGAGAGCGCCCCCGCGGAGAGCATCAGCGCCGCGAACATCAGGGTGTAGGCGTCGACCACCCACTGGGTGCCGGCCATCCCGCCGCCCAGGGAGTGACGGATCGCGGGCAGCGCGATGTTCACGGCGGTGACGTCGATGGTGATGACCGTGAAGCCGAGCAGGGCGGCGACCAAGGCAACGCTCGTCCCGCCCACGGGAGTTGGTCGGGCGCGGCCGGGTTGCCGCTCTCGTGGTGCCGCCGCCGGGCGTGGGCTCCCCTGCCGCGCGCGCTCAGCATGGGCGGGCGGCGAGGCCGAGGTCGAGGCAGCGATCGAGGCCGCCGAGGTCGAGGTCGATGCGTGCGTGGCCGGCATGGTGAACCCCCGTATGCGGATCTGGTGGACGGTCGTCGTTCCGGTCGCGCGGGCGGCCGCATCCCGCTGGGGCCGCGGCCCGGTGTCGTGCACCCCCTGGGCCCCGGCGGCCGGGCCGCCCGCTGCGGGACCGACTCTCCTCCCGTGCGCGGGCGCGTGGGAGACCGCCGTGTACCGGGGTGCCGCGTTCCAGGCCCTGACACAACCCCCCACGCGGCCCGTGGGCACCGTGCCCACCTGCCACAATGGACCGATGGGGACAGCAGTGGACGCACGGGGCACCGAACTCGGCCGGTATCTGAAGGCCCGCCGGGCACAGGTTCGCCCGCAGGACGTCGGACTGCCCTCCGGCGCGGGGCTGCGCCGCACACCCGGCCTGCGCCGCGAGGAGCTGGCCGCGCTCGCCGGGGTCAGCGTGGACTACTACATCCGCCTGGAGCGCGGCCGCGAGACCAACCCGTCCACCGCCGTCGTCGACGCCCTCGGCCGCGCCCTGCGCCTGCGCGGCGACGCGTACGAGCGCCTGCACGAGCTCGCGGAGTTGGCCTCCGGCCGCGTCTCCGAGCTGCCGGCCTGCAAGGACGACACGGTCCGCGACTCGGTCCTGCGCCTGCTGGAGTCGGTCCGCCCGCTGCCCGCCTACGTGGTGAGCCGCTACAACCGCGTCCTTGCGGCCAATCCGCCCGGCCGCCGGCTCCTGCCCGGCCTGTGGGACTGGCCGGAGGAGCAGCGCAACCTGACCCGCTACGTCTTCCTCCATCCGGTCGGCCGCACGCTCTACGAGCCGTGGGAGGACACCGTCGCGCTCTCGGTGGCCCATCTGCGCGCGGTCGCCGGAGCCGATCCCGACCACCCGGAGCTGACCTCGCTGATCGGGGAGCTGGTGGTCAAGTCCCCAGATTTCTCCCGGCTGTGGGACCGCTACGACGTCTGCGAGCGCGGCGGCGGGGAGAAGAGCTTCCGCCATCCCGGCGTGGGACCGATGACGTTGACGTACGAGGTCATGCGGCTCGCCCGCACGGGCGGCCAGCGCATGGTGGTCTACCAGGCCGAGCCGGGCACCCCGCACGAGACGGCCATGCTCAGCCTGGACCCCGCGAACAGCGGGCGTTGACGCCACGTCAGACCGGCATCGAGAAGCGCCGGTCGACGTGGACCCGGGCGAACTCGCTCCTGAGCCGCTGCTCGTCCGCCAGCGGCGCGTGCGCGAAGACGAGGATGGGCCGCAGCCCCGGTCGCGCTTCGGCGACCGCGCGTCGCGGCTCGGCGGGGTCGGTGTAGTGGAACGCGTAGACGTGCAGGTAGTGGTCGCTCTCGGCGAAGCCCGACGCGCGGTACCAGGCGAGGGTGTCCTCGTCGTCCCTGGTCCAGGCGTCGAGCGTGCTCGCGCCCGCGGAGCGGGCCCACTGCTGTGCCCGCTCCAGCAACTGCCGCCCCAGCCCCTGCCGCCGGTGGTCGGGATGCACGGCGACGGTGTCGATCGTCGCCGACTCCCCCTCGATTCCCGCGTCCAGGATGGCGACGACGGCCCCTGACCCGTCGACGGCCACGAGTTCGAGCCCGGGGGCCGCGATGACCGGCTTGGCGGGGACGACCGAGTCGTAGAAGGCGGTGTCCAGGAAGGCCAGCACCCGGCAGCGCAGCCAGGAGGTCTCGTCAGCGGGCGCGTACGGGCGAATGGTGTAGTTCACGATCGTGGTCCTCTGCAGGCGTGAAGGAGATGGTCTTCGGCGGTCGGATGCAGAGTGTCGTCGTCACACGGGGATCCTCTCCGACCCCTTTTCCGGCGGGCAACCGCATTTCCGGAGGCCTACCCTGGCGAGGAGACGGCCTGGATCAGCCGAGCGAGGAGGTGCGGTCGGATGAGCGTCGACGCGTCGAGCGTGGTCAAGGCGGCGTTCGCCTGCTACCGGGCGCAGGACCGCGCGGCGGCCCTCCCCCTGTACGCCGAGGACTTCACGTTCACCAGTCCGCAGGACGATCACATCGACAAGTCCGCGTTCTTCGCGCGCTGCTTCCCCACCGCCGACCGCTTCACGGAGCAGCGGCTGCTGCACGTCACCCCGGCCGACCCCGAACTGGTCCTCCTCCACTACGAGTACGCGCTCACCACGGGCGAGCGCTACCGCAACGTCGAGGCCATCACCGTCCGCGACGGCCTGATCCGCGACGTCCAGGTGTTCTTCGGCGGCCGGGTGTGATCGATGCGCGGAGCCGGCGGCTGCGGAGCCGACCGCCGTCGGCGACGCCCACCCGTGACGAGATCCGGGCTCAGCCCGAGGCCGTCGGTTGTGGGCCCTGGGCGGGGTTCGGCAGCACCCCCTGCTCGCGGAGCGGGTCGTAGAGGCGGGAACGCCGGTCGTACAGACCGGTGGTGATGTAGTAGACGTTGGTGATCACGATGAGGACCACCGTGGTCGCCAGGTAGAGCGCGGTGCCGAGCGCCGGGACGGCGTTGACCGGCAGCGTGTAGGCCATGATCACCCGCACCACGGAGTCGGCCAGCAGGGCGACGCCCCACAGCGCGCTGCCGACCTTCCAGATCCGTCGGAAGCGGGGAAGCCGCTCCCACAGGTCGTCCCAGTCGCCCGGGATGTCGGCGAGGCGGCGGCGGCCTTCCAGCATCGGGCGGGTGTAGTGGAAGGCCAGCGGGCGGGTCGCCCGGACCGAGGCGATGAACCAGATCCCGGTGACCCCGGTGACCCACCCCTCCCTGGCCAGCAGGAACCTCGGGCTGCCGCTGACCAGCGAGACGAGCGCGCTGAACACCAGCATCGAGAGCATGTAGAGCGCCAGCCCGTCCCGCTCCCTGGACCGCGACCACCGCCAGACCGCGACGCCGGCCGGCAGCACGGCGGACAGGACCAGCGTCAGGTAGAGCCCGACCCCGGCTGCCCGGAGCACGTAGAACATCGCCGTGGGCACGACGAAGTCGACGACGAGGCGGGTGGCCTGACGCGCTCTCATGCGCCTGCCCCCCGAGGCGCCGCCTGCGTCGCCCGCGTCGCCAGCTCGAAGATCGTCACGAGTTCCTCCGCGTACGCGTCGAGGTCCAGCTCGGGCGCGGTGCGCAGCAGGAACGGAAGGCCGTCCAGTGAGCGCTGGACCGTGGCCGCCATCACGAAGCTGTCGAACGCGCGGAAGAGCCCACTGCGCTTGCCGGCGTCGAGGATCTCCTGGAGCGGTGCGAAAGCCGTCCGGTCGCTGTACCCGTCCTCCTCGCCGGCGTGGCCGAGGAAGATCGACATCAGCGCGTCCATCTTGGTGCGCTGCGTCGCCACGAACGCGACCACCCCGCGGATGTAGGCGGCGAGAGCGCCCGCAGGATCCGTGACCTCGCGCATCCGGGCGCTCATGAACACGACCATCTCGCCGTACACCTCGGCGATCACGGCCTGGATCAGTTCGTCCTTGCCGGCGAAGTGGTACGAGATGAGCCGCGTGCTGCTGAGCCCGGCCCGCTCCGCGATCCGGGCGAAGGACGACTGGCCGTAGCCGAGTTCGGCGATGGTCTCGATCGTCGCCGCGATGATCTGCGCCCGCCGTGCGGTGGCGGCGACGGAGCGGGCGCCACCGTCGTTTACTGGCATGAGTAAAAAGTACGTCGGCCAGGTAACAAGGGCAAGGGGTGAGTGGTGGTCGCCAGGCTGCGGGCTGTCCGGGTCACGCAGCCTGGCGACCGGTACGGGGAGGTCAGCCGCAGGTCAGCAGGATGCGGTGGAGGAGGCGGGCCGCGGTGCGGGCGGTGCGGTGGTCGACGTCGAGGGCGGGGTTGAGTTCCGCCACGTCGACGAGGAGCGGCTTGCCGGACGCCGCGACCTGGGTGCAGACATGCTCGACGATCTCGATCGGCACGCCGTAGGCCGCCGGGGCGCTGACGCCCGGGGCCGCGGCGGCCGGGAGGACGTCGAGGTCGATCGTCAGGTGGACGACGTCGCAGCTCGCCAGGAACTCCTCGACGAAGCCGTCGACCCGGTAACGGTCCAGCGTGCCGCACTCGGTGTCGGGGAGGTACCGCACGCCGAGGCGATCGGCGGTGCGGAACAGCGTGGCCGTGTTGCTGGGCTGGCTGACGCCGAGGACCCAGTAGTTGAGCCGGCGTCCGGCCCGTTCCTCGTCCCGGGCCATCTGCAGGAACGGGGTCCCGGAGCTCGGCCGGGGCTCGTCGCGCAGGTCGAAGTGGGCGTCGAGGTTGAGCACGCCCAGCCGCGCGCCGTCGCGGAGCAGCCCGCTGCCGGTCAGCCCGAGGTAGCTGCCGTAGGCGACCTCGTGGCCGCCGCCGAGGACGGCGACCCGGTGCCCGCGGTCCAGCAGCGCGCTGACCGCCTCACCCAGGCGGCGGTGACCGGCCTCCAGGTCGCCGTCGGCGACCTCCACGTCGCCGACATCCAGGGCGGACTGCCGCGAGGGCAGGGCCATGGACGCGAGCGCGGCGCGCAGCGCGCGCGGGCCCTCGGCCGCGCCCTGACGGCCCTTGTTGCGGCGCACCCCCTCGTCGCTGCGGAAGCCGACGAACGCGGCGTCGCCGGACACGGCGGTGGACGGGTCGAGCGAGACGACGTGGTGCCAGCGCAGGTTCTCGACGCCGGGGCCGTCGTCGCGGCCCGACCACGGGGCCGGTGCGACGTCGACGGCCACGGCGAGATCGGTCGGCATCG
>NZ_BBPQ01000077.1:0-15072 GCF_000787855.1 Streptacidiphilus anmyonensis
GTCCTGTGGGCCGCGCGGACCCGGTCGAGGCGGCGTTCCTGCTGAGCGCGCAGGCGGGCCTGTCCGTGCCGGCGGCCTTCGACGCGGTCGGGCCGGGCGCGCGGGCGCTCCTCGGCCTGCCGCGCCCGGCGGTCGAGGCCGGACACCCCGGCGACCTGCTGGCCCTGCGCGGCGACAGCCTCCTCGCCGCGCTGAGCGGCGGCCACAGCCGCGTCGTCCTGCACGCCGGCCGCGTCGTCTCCCGCACCAGCGCGGTCCGCGAGTACGCGGAGACGGCCCCGGCCGCCGTCCCCCGCCAGGTTCGCCCGCCACGGCCCGCGTAGCCCTCCCGGCCGGCCGGCCTCGGCCCCATCGGCCCGGACGCGGCCGCGCACGGGTCGGCGGCCTCGGATGCGCGGTCCTGGCCCGGGAGGATCCGCCGGACGGGGCTTCGGTTCGGGCGGGCCTGCCGGGGGCGCCCAGGGGGGGCCTATGCCGGCGCGGGTCGGTTCCGCAGCCGACGCGCCCGCGGCGGGGGAAGGGCTTCGGTTCGGGCGGGCGAGGGCGGAGGTCCTCGCCCCGGCTCTACGGGCAGTCAGGAGTCGGTCAGCGGTCTTCGGTAGTGGACGAGGAGCTCGCCCCAGTCGTCGATCTTGACGCGGCCGGTGCGGCGGAAGCCGAGGGCGCGGTAGAGGCGGTTGGCGCGCAGGTTGTCCGCGTGGGTCCACAGTTGGGCCTCGGTGTAGCCGCGTTCGCGGCCGTCGGCGACGACGCCGTCGAGCAGGCTGCGGCCGACGTGCTGGCCCCAGCGGTCCGGGGCGACGCTGAGCAGACTGAGGTGCAGCAGCCCCGGTTGGGGCGCGCCCGCGCCGTCGTCCTGCAGGCCCTGGAGGCCCAGGATCGTGCCGATGATGCCGGGGCCGCCGTCCTCCGCGCGGCCGTCCTCGCGCGCGAGCAGCAGCTTCGCTCCCGGCGCGGCCATCCGCGCGTACGCGGAGCGCACGTGCGCCCGCGCGAGCGGGCGGCCGTTGCGCCGGATCATGTGCGAGTGCTGCCAGACCGCCATCGCCGCGTCGATCTCCTCGGCGGTGGCCGGGCTCACTCTCACTCTGCCGCTCATCGAGTCCCTCACCCCCGGAGCCTTCCCCCGCACGCCCCGGCCTAGCTTTCCACCAACCGGCGCGGTCGGCGCAAGAGGCGGGACGCAGCCGAAACCGCAGCGTGACAGCCGCGCTCAAGCCGGACTGGACCGAGCACGGAGAGAGTGGGCCGCGGGGCAGGGGGCAAGGAAGGAGTGCGAACGATGGCGGACGCAACCACCGACGTCTGCATCGTCGGAGCCGGGCCCGCGGGGCTGACCCTGGCTCTGGAGCTGGTCCGGCGCGGGGTCCGGGTCACCGTGCTGGAGCAGCGCGCGGACTTCGCGCGGACGTTCCGCGGGGAGTCGCTCTCCCCCGACTCGGTGTGGCTGCTGCGCCGGATGGGCCTGTTCGACCGGCTGCGCGGCTCCTGCCTGGAGATGCGCGCCCTGGAGATCACCGACGCAGGGCGGACGGTGCTGCGCGCCGACTTCTCCGACTTCCCCTACCCGCAGCGCTCGCCCGTCGAGCTGCCGCAGTCGGTGCTGCTCGCCGAGCTCGCGGCGGAGTGCCGGCGGCACCGGGGCTTCCGGCTGCTGCACCGGGTCACGGCCGTCGGGCTGCTGGGCGCGGACCGGGTGACGGGCGTCCACTGCCAGGGGCCTGACGGTCGGTTCGAGATGCGGGCGGCGCTGAGCGTCGCCGCGGACGGCCGCTACAGCCGGATCAGGGACCTGTCGGGCCTGACCGCCGAGAAGACCCCGCTGGGCCGGGACGTGGTGTGGCTGCGGCTGCCGCGTCCCGAGGTCTGGGACGCGGCGACCTACCGGATCCGGATCGACGCCGGACGGCACGCGCTCTTCCTGCCGACCCACCCCGACGACGTCCGGGTGGGGCTGAACATCCCCAAGGGCGGCGTCAGGAAGCTGCGCGCCGAGGGCGTCGCGGGCCTGCACGAGCGGCTGGACGCGCTGGCGCCGGAGCTCTCCGACCTGGTCCGGGCGGGTGTGCAGGAGTGGGGCGACACCAGCGTGCTGGACCTGTTCACCACCGTCGTGCCGCGCTGGTCCCGCCCGGGGCTGGCGCTGGTCGGCGACGCGGCCCACACGCTCTCGCCGATCCTCGGGCAGGGCGTCAACCACGCGCTGGCGGACGCCGTCACGCTCGCGCCGCTGATCGCGCCGCTGGTCGACGCCGATCCGGCCGGTGCGGCCGTCGGCGAGGCGCTGCTCGCCTTCCAGCGCGAGCGCGAGCCGCTGGTCGCCCGCTCCCGGGCGCTCCAGCTGCGGCAGGAGCGGCTGTTCGCGCTTCACCGCCCGCTCGCGGCGGCCGGGCGGCGGGCCCTGTACCGCGCCGTGGACCGCAGCGCGGCGCTGAAGCTGCGCGTCCTCGCCCCCGCCTACTTCCAACTGCAGGACCGAGAGCAACAGGGCCGCGACCGGCAGAGCCGCCACGGACAGGACCGCCAGGAACAAAGCCGCCAGGAACAGAGCCGCCAGGGACAGGGCCTTCAGCGGCGGGACTGCGACGAGCAGGGCCGCGACGAGAGAGGACGTGCGGCATGACCGGGTCGAGCACGGGCGACGAGGCGCTGGAGCGGCTGCGCTCCCTGCACGCGGGCGGGCGGCTCGCGGCCGAGTACCCCGGGCTGCACCGGCTGCTCGCCCCGCTCGGCGCCGGTGATCCGGCGCTGGCCAAGGCCGGGCGCCTGCTGGCGCGTCTGGACCCCGAGGACGTGCTCGCGCACCGGCCGGACACCCCGGCGGTCTCGGTCGCGGTCACCGGCAGCGGCACGCTGGGCGCGCTGGCGCCCTCGCTGTGCGCCGAGTTCGCCCGCCACGGGCTGCTGCCGCGTCTGGCGGTCGCCGACTACGACACCTGGCAGGTCGACCTGCGCGACCCCGCCGGCGTTCCGCACGCTCCGGAGACCGACCTCGCCCTGGTGCTGCTGGACGCCTCCGTGGTCTTCGACCGCCTGCCGGCGGTCTGGAGCGCGGCCGACGCCGTCGAGGCCGTGGCGGCGACGGGCGCGGAGATCGAGGCCCTGGTCCGGGGGTTCCTGTCCGGATCGCGGGCCACGCTGGTGCTGAACACGCTGCCGCTGACCCGCCTGTACACCCACCGGCTGGTCGACCTGCGCTCGCGCGCGGCGCTCGGCGCGGCCTGGCACGGCCTCAACTCCCGCCTGCTGGGGCTGGGGGCGGAGTCGGAGCGGGTGGTCGTGCTCGACCTGGACGTGCTGCTGGCCGAGGGCGGTCCGCTGTGCGATCCGCGCCTGGCCGCGTACGCGGGCGAGGAGCTGGGCGAGGAGCTGCTGGCCCGTGTCGCCCGCGAGGTCGGGCATCTGGCCCGCGCGCTGACCGGTCGCACGAGGAAGGTGCTGGTACTGGACCTCGACAACACGCTGTGGGACGGCGTGCTCGGCGAGGACGGCGCGGAGGGGATCGCGGCGCGCACGACCCTTCGGGGCGAGGCCTTCGGGCGGGTGCAGCGGCTGGCCCGGCAGCTCGGCTCGCAGGGGGTGCTGCTCGCGGTGTGCAGCAAGAACGACCGGGGGCCGGTGCTGGAGGTGCTGCGCGACCACCCGGACATGCAGCTGCGGGAGGCGGACTTCGTGGCCGTGCAGGCGGACTGGGCTCCGAAGAACAAAGGCCTGGAGGAGATCGCGGAGCGGCTGGGGCTCGGGCTGGACAGCTTCGTCTTCGCCGACGACTCCGCGTTCGAGACCGGACTGGTCGCCGCGGCGCTGCCGCAGGTCGCGGTGGTGCCGCTGGGCGCCGAGCCCGCGCTCGCGCCCGGACTGCTGCTCGCCGACGGGTGGTTCGACACCCTGGAGCTGACCGAGGCGGACCGGGAGCGCACCGCCCGCTACCGGGTGGAGGCGGCCCGCTCGGACCTGAGAGAGGCGGCGACGTCGGTCGAGGAGTACCTGCGGCAGTTGGGCGTGCGGGTCTCGGTGGACCGGGCGCACCTGGGCGACGTCGGCCGCCTGGCCCAACTGACGCAGCGGACCAACCAGTTCAACCTCACCACGCAGAGACTCACGGCCGCCGAGGTGCGGTCGATGACGGAGGACCCGGCGCGTCTGGTGCTGACGGTGCGCTCCTCGGACCGCTTCGGGGACGACGGGGTCGTCGGCGCGCTGTTCGCGCGCCGCGGGCAGGGCGGGCTGCGGGTGGAGAACCTGCTGCTGAGCTGCCGGGTGCTCGGGCGCGGCATCGAGCGGGCGGTGGTGGCGGCGGCGCTGGACCACGCCAAGGCGGAGGGCCTGGCGGAGGTGACCGCCTCCTACCGGGCGACCTCGCGCAACCACCGGGTGGCGGACTTCTGGCCCTCGGTCGACTTCGCTCCCGTCGACGGACCGCAGGAGAACGGGCGTCAGGACAGTCTGACGTTCCGTCATCCTCTGGACCGGCCTTTGGAACTGCCCGAGCACGTACGTCTGGACGTGGGGTTCTGAGGACGCGAGGGAACCCGTCCGCCGCCGCGGCCCGTGGGGGGCCGTCGGCGGCCGGACGAGTCCGGGAGGCCGCGTCAGAGGTCGAGGACCAGACGCGGTGTGCGGGCTCGGGAGACACAGATCAGCATGGTCCGGCCGGACGCGCGGTCGGCCGGGGACAGGACGCTGTCCCGGTGGTCGGGTTCTCCGCCCAGGACGTCGGTCTCGCAGGTGCCGCAGGTGCCCTCGCGGCAGGAGGAGAAGCAGTCGTCGACGTCCTCGTCCTCCAGCACCTCGAGGATGCTGCGGTCCGCCGGGACGGTCACGGTCCGTCCGCTACGGGCGAGTTCGACCTCGATCGGGCCGTCCGGACCGGCCTCCCCGGCCTCGGCGGGGGCCTTGGCGTGGAACCGTTCCAGTCGCAGGCTCGCCCCGGCGTCGGGCCAGCCGGCCGTCCGGGCGGTGACCGCGTCCAGGAGGCCCTCGGGGCCGCAGCAGTAGACGAGGGTGTCGGCGAGCGGCTCGCTGAGCGCCGCGTCGAGGTCGAGCAGGCCGGACTCCTCCTCCGTCACGACGGTCACCCGCTCGCCGTGGCGGGCCAGTTCGTCGCGGAAGGCCATCGAGGAGCGGGCCCGGCCGCCGTAGAGCAGGCGCCAGTCGGTGCCGGCCGCCTCGGCGGCGGCGATCATCGGCAGCAGCGGCGTGATGCCGATGCCGCCGGCGATCAGCAGCAGCGCGGGCGAGGGCTCCAGGGCGAAGTTGTTGCGGGGTGCGCTGACCTGGAGGGTCTCGCCGACGGTCAGGTGGTCGTGGATCCAGGCGGAGCCGCCGCGGCCGTTCGGCTCGCGCAGCACGGCGACGCGGTAGCGGTCGTTCTCGGCCGGGTCGCCGCACAGGGAGTACTGGCGGATCAGCCCGTTGCCGAGGTGGAGGTCGACATGGGCGCCGGGGGTCCACGCGGGCAGGGGCAGACCGGCCGGGTCCGCGAGGCTCAGGCCGAGCACCCCGTCGGCGAGCCGGTCGAGCGCCAGCACGGTCAGTTTCCGGGTGTCGGTCACGGTCATGGGGTTCCCTTCGGCCAAGCTGATAGTCACAACGAAACTAGGTTGCTTGTTACTACTCGCCTGCGTATGCTCGTAGACGAGCACCGGAAAGCGGGGTGGATCGATGGCTAAGCAACGCAAGGTCGGGAATCTGTTGGCGCTCGCACTGCTCTCCGCTGCCTTCCAGCGGCCTATGCACCCGTACGAGATGGCCTCGGTACTGCGCGCCCGGGGCAAGGACCAGGACATGACGATCAAGTGGGGCTCGCTCTACACGGTCGTACGCAACCTGGTAAAACACGGCCTGCTCGAAGCGGCCCTGAGCACGCGTCAAGGGGGCCGCCCGGAGCGGACGGTGTACGAGATCACCGCCGAGGGGCGCGCGGAGCTGGAGGACTGGATCCGCGAGCTGGTGGCGGTCCCGGAGGCGGAGCATCCGCACTTCGCGGCCGGCCTCTCCGAGCTCCAGGTCCTCTCGCCGCAGGAGGCGACCGGGCTGTTGGAGCTGCGGCTGCTGCGGCTGAACGCGGAGGTCGCGGCGGATCGGGCCCGGCTCGACGCCGACGCGACGGAGGTGCCGCGACTCTTCCTGATCGAATCGGAGTACCAGCTCGCACTGCGCGAGGCGGAGGCCGCCTGGGTCACCTCGCTGCTGCGGGAGCTGGCGGACGGCTCGCTGCCCGGCATGGCCGAATGGCAGTCGTTCCACAGAACCGGACAGATCCCGCCCGAACTGCTCGAGCTCGCCGAGCTCGGCGGGGCGGAGATACCGGCGGAGTAGCCGAAAGACCAGCGGGACCCCTGGTCAGGTGCGGGAACACCGGACCAGGGTCCACGTCCTCGACGCGGAACCGCTCGCACAGCCCCGACCACGAGGTGGCGACCCAAGGATAGCCGGGGCAGTGCCGATCGGACCGAAAACGTACGCGATTACCAAGAACAATCCCGGATCCTTGAACAGGAGTTCGTCATGACTGACACCACCGCACGCAGCGCCCTCGTCGTCGGGGGCGGCATCGCCGGCCCGGTCACCGCGCTCGCGCTGCGCCGCGCGGGCATCCAGGCCACCGTGTACGAGGCCTACAGCGGCGGCGACGACGGCGTCGGCGGCATGCTCGGCATCGCCTCCAACGGCATCAGCGCGCTCGACGTCGTCGGCGCGGGCGACGCCGTCCGCGGCATCGGCATCTCCGTCAAGTCGATGGTCCTGCAGAGCTGGACGGGCAAGCGGCTGGCCGAGTTCGGCACCATGCCCGGCCTCGACCCGACGCAGACCGTCTGGCGCCACGATCTCTCCCGCGTGCTGCGCGAGGCCGCGCAGGCCCAGGGCATCCGCTACGAGACGGGCAAGCGCCTGGTCACCGCCGAGGAGTACGGCGACGGCGTCAACGCGGTCTTCGAGGACGGCAGCACCGCCCGGGCCGACATCCTCATCGGCGCGGACGGCATCCGCTCCGTCGTGCGCGGGCTGATCGACCCGAGCGCTCCCGGCCCCCGCTACACCGGCCTGGTCGGCATCGGCGGCCGCCCGCGCGGCCGCATCTCCGGGGTCCCGCTGGGCGACACCGGCATCATGTTCATGATCTTCGGCAAGCAGGCGTTCTTCGCCTACCAGGTCTACCAGGACGGCAGCGTCGGCTGGTTCGCCAACCTGCCGCGGACGGAGCCGATCTGGCACGCCGAGGCGCAGGCCATCGGCGCGGAGGAGTGGCTGCGCCGCCTCCGAAAGATCTTCGCGGAGGACCGCACGCCCGCCCCCGCGATCCTGGCGCACGCCCGTCCCGAGGACCTGATCATCGTGGGCGGCCTGCAGGACATGCCCACCGTCCCGCACTGGAGCCGCGGGCGCATGGTCCTGGTCGGCGACTCCGCGCACGCGACCTCGCCCAGCTCCGGCCAGGGCGTCTCCGTCGCCGCGGAGAGCGCCGTCGAACTGGCCCGCTGCCTGCGGGACCAGCCGATCGCGCAGGCCTTCCGCACCTACGAGTCGATCCGCCGCCCGCGGGTGGAGCGGATCATCCAGAACGCGGCGCGGACCAACAGCCACAAGGCGGCAGGGCCGATGGGGCGGGTCATCCGGGACACGATCTTCCCGATGATGATCAAGTTCGCCAAGCCGGACCGCTTCGCCTGGCAGTTCGCCCACCGCATCGACTGGGACGCGAAGGTGCACTAGAAGGCACTCGCCTCGGTTGCAACCACCCAGGGGCGCGGGGAACTGCGCGACAAGCCACTGATGTGCGGATGGTCCTCAACGCGCAGGGCCATCCGCACGCCGGTGGTTGCTCGCGCCGTTCCTCGCGCCCCTTGATAGTGCCATTCAAGTCCCTGCCAAGTGGTTGCTGCTCACATGGGCCGCATGCGGATGGTGTTCACGTGTTGGGCTTGGCCGACGCACCTGCATGCGATGGTGCCGTTGGCGTGGGCGGCGCGGGCCGCGGGGCACGAGGTGGCCGTCGCGGTGCCGCCCGCCCTGGGGGGCCTCGCCGCGGCGAGCGGGTTGCCGTATGCGGTGGTGGGCCGGGACGTGGACGCCGTGGCGGCGTTCCGGGAGATCGTGTCCGCCCCGCCGGGGGCGGGAGGCGGCGGACCCCGCGTGCTGAAGCTGATCGGCGCGCTCACCGAGGCGATGGCCGAGGACCTCGCCGACCTCGTCGGCGGCTGGCGGGCGGATCTCGTGGTGCACGACCCGACCGCCTTCGCGGGGCCGATCGCGGCCGCCGCCGCGGGCGTGCCGGCCGTGCGGCACCTGTACGGGACGGACCTGCTGGGCGCGCCCGCCGCGCGGAACTTCCTGCCGGCCGTGCTGGAGCCCGTCGCGGAGCGGCTCGGGCTGGGCGAGGTGGACCCCTTCGGGGTCGCCACCGTCGACCCGTGCCCCGGCTCGCTGCAACTGCCCACCGCCTCACGGCGGCTGCCGATGCGGTACGTGCCGTCGAGCCCGCACGGGCGGACCGTCCCGCCGCTCGCGCCGCTCGGCTCCCGCAGGCGCGTGGCGGTGACCTGGGGGACGACGCTGGACCGGCTCGACCCGTCGCTGCACCTGGCCGGGGAGGTGGCCCGCGCCGTCGCGGGCCCGGAGACCTCCGTGGTGCTCGCGGTGACCGCCGAGCAGGCGCCGCTGCTGGGTGAACTGCCGCCGTGGACGCGGGTGGTGAGCGACGGCGCGCTGCACCAGGTGCTGCCCGGGTGCGACGCCGTCGTCGCCCACGGCGGGGCCGCGAGCATCCTCACCGCCGTCGCCGCCGGAGTGCCGCAGCTGCTGCTGCCCCGGCTGCCGGACCACGTGCGGCACTCCGCGCGGCTCGCGGAGGTGGGCGCGGGGCTGGTCGTGCCGGCCGCCGAGGCGCAGGGGCGGCCGGAGCTGGTGCGCGAGCGGCTGGCCGCGCTGCTGGACGAGCCCGGCCACGCCGCGCGGGCCCGTGAGCTCGCCGCCGAGTCGAAGCTCCAGCCCTCCCCCGCCGAGGTGGTCACCGAGCTGGAACTGCTGGTCACGACCGAGAAGGCGGCGGGCCGTCCAGTCGGACTCAAGCCGGGCTCCGCTCCCCGATGACAGGCTCGACTCGTCGGCGAGTCGAAGGGGGTTCCGGCATGGCCAAGGAAGTGTCCGACCACGAGTCATTCGCCATCCGCCACCGGGGCGGGGTGATGTTCGAGCGGTACGACATCGATCTGCATCTGCACCCCTATCTCGGCTACGCGCTGGCCCGCAACCACCGTTCCGAGGCCATCAACACGGACGAGGAGGGGTTCCGTCACGCGGACTCCCGGTTCGGTTCCGTCGACGGTCCCGGCTGGCGGGCCGCGGGGGGCGGCGGCGTCGTGCTGGGCAACTCCACCGCCTTCGGCATGGCCGCCACCTGCGACCACGGCACCGTCGCCTCCCACCTGGCCCTGCTGCGCGGCGACCGGCAGCTCAACCTCGGCGTGGTGGGCGGGAACTCGGTGCAGGAGGTGGTCGCGGGGCTGCCGTACCTGGACCTGGCCGACACGGTCGTGGTCTTCAGCGGCGCCGGCGACTACTGGACCTCGCTGGCCTCCTGGACGCCGTTCAGCGCCTGGGGTCCGCTCTTCTTCGAGGGCACGCTGACCTCGCTGACGTCGATCCCGCTGTTCCAGCTGGCCGCCGTCGCCACCGGGGCGGACCCCGACTGGCGGCCGCAGCCCGCGCCGAAGCCCGACGCGGCCGACCGGCCGGACTTCGCCGACGTGGTGGAGCGCGTGGAGGCCGCCGCCGCGCGGCAGGTGCGCAACCTGTCGGCGGTGCGGCGGCTGGCCCGGCCGGACGCGCGGCTGCTGTTCGCGCTCCAGCCGTTCGCGACCCCGCGCAGCCGCCGGCTCAGCGCGGAGGAGATGGAGCACTTCGACTTCCACATGCCGATGTTCGGCCAGGAGAAGAACCGCCCCTTCGAGCACCACTGGGGCCGCTTCGCGGAGCTGGTGGCCAAGGGCTGCGGCGAGCTCGGCGTGCCGTTCACCGACATCTCCGCCGACCGGTTCGAGGGCTTCGCCTTCTCCGACCACTTCCACCTGACCGACGAGGGCAACCGGCAGGCCGCCGTGATGATCCACGAGGCCCTCGCCGCGCTGCCCGCGCCCACCACGCCCCCGACCGCCCAGCCGTGACCTGAGGACCCCGAGGAGCCGATCCATGCCGCAGCCCACCCCGGACGCGGAGCTCCGCGTCCTCGTCATCGGCGCCGGGACCGGCGGCCTGTGTCTGGCCCACGGGCTGCGGCGCGCCGGTATCGACGTGCAGGTCTTCGAGCGGGACGCCACCCGCGCCGACGGCCTGCACGGCTATCGCGTCGGCATCGACCCCGACGGCAGCCGGGCGCTGCGCGACTGCCTGCCGCCCGAGCTCTACGACACCTTCGTGGCGACCTGCGCGAAGGCGCCCGAGTACGTCAACTTCCTCACCGAGAAGCGCGGCGAACTGCTCTCCGTCGGCGGCTTCACCTCCGACGACCCGGACCCGGTCGACAGCGAGAAGTCCGTCTCCCGGATGACGCTGCGGCAGGTGCTGCTGACCGGCGTCGAGGACGTGGTGTCGTTCGGCAAGGTCTTCACCCACTACACCGAGGAGCCGGACGGGCGGGTCACCGCGCACTTCGAGGACGGCACCTCGGCGACGGGCACGGTCCTGGTCGCCGCCGACGGCAGCAACTCGCGGGTGCGCCGCCAGTACCTGCCGCACGCGGAGCTCAAGCCCCTCGGGCCGATCGGCATCACCGGCAAGGTGCCGCTGACGCCGGAGACCCGGGCGCTGCTCACGCCGAAGATGCAGCGCGGCATCTCGATGGTCTACGCCCCGCACGCCTACTTCTGCATCTTCCACGTCATGGAGTTCCCCTGGGACGAGGGCGGTCGGCCCAAGACCGGCATCGGCTCCGCCGACACGGAGCTGCTGGAGGCGTGGCCGGGCCTCACCTACGACAACTCACGGGACTACGTCGACTGGGGCCTGGTCACCCAGTCCCGCCAGCTGCCGGCGAACGTGATGGAGATGAAGAGCCCGGACCTGTACCGGCTGGTCGCGGAACGGACCACCGACTGGCACCCGGACTTCCGCCGCCTGTTCGCGCTGGCCGACCCGAACAGCTGCTTCCCCATCAACATCCGCACCTCGGTGCCGATCCCACAGTGGGAGACCACCCGGATCACGCTGCTCGGCGACGCGATCCACACCATGACGCCGGGCCGCGGCGTCGGCGCGAACACCGCGCTGCGCGACGCGCGCCTGCTCTGCCGCAGGCTGGTCCAGGCCCGCGACGGCGAGCTGCCGCTGCTGGACGCGATCCGGCAGTACGAGACCACGATGATCGACTACGCCTTCGACGCGGTCCGCAAGTCCGCGCGCTCCGGCGGCGGCTCCGGCCCCAGCGCGCCGGTCATCGGGCGCGCCCTGCTGGGCCTGCTGCGCACCGCGATGCGCGTCGTCAACCACCTGCCCGCGGTCAAGAACAAGATGGCCGAGGGGCACCGCAGCTACCGCGGCCACGGCCGGGAGGAGTAGCCCGCCATGACCACCGAGACCACGGACACCCCGCTGCACAAGGAGCTGCTGGAGCTGGCCGCGCCGGTGCGCGACAGCGTGCTGCGGCACCGGTTCTGGACCGGTCTGCGCGAGGGCGGCCTGCCCGCGACCGCGCTGGCCCGCTTCGTCGAACAGGACTCCGGCCACCTGCTGCCCGCCTACGCCCGCGCGCTGGCGCGCTGCGCGGCCGCGGCCCCCGAGGACGGGGACGCGCAGCTGTTCGGCCAGTCCGTCGTCGGCACCCTGGAGGCCAGGGACGGGCTGCGGGCCGCCTACCGGCAGCTGATCCCGGAGCTGGACCTGCCGCTGCTCGCCGGGAACACCGAGGCCCTCCCGGCGACGGCCGCGCACGCCTTCTTCTTCGGCGCCGCGAGCGCGACCTCCTACGCCGCCGGCGTGGGCGCGCTGCTGCCGATGGTCTGGTTCAACGCCGAGGTCAGCGACCACCTGCGGGACCACGTCGTGCCGGACAGCCGGTACACGCAGTGGATCACCGTCTACCACCCGGGGGACGGCTACCGCTACGCCGTCCAGGCGTTCCTGGACCTGACCGACCGGTTCGGCGAGACCTGCTCCGCGCGCGACCGGCAGGTGCTCAAGGACCACTTCGCCCAGGGCATCCGCTACGAGCTCGCCTTCGCCGAGTGCTGCGCGGGCGGCTGACCCCCAGCCGCCTCCCACGACCGTCGACCGTCGCGAAAGGGCGGCAGATGACCTTCACCGAACTCGACCTGATGGATCCGCGCTCCTTCGCCGACGGGGTTCCGCACGACTACTTCCGGCAGCTGCGCGCGCTCCCCGGCCTGCTGCCCGGCACCGACGACGACGGCGAGCGCTTCTGGTACGTGGTCAAGCACCGCGACGTCTCGTCCGTCTCGCGCGACGTGGCCCGCTTCTCCTCCAGCCCCACCACGATGACCTCGGTGCGCAAGGTGGACCCGAGCCCGCCGATCATCACCTTCCAGGACGCCCCCGAGCACACCCGCGTCCGCAAGCTGACCTTCAAGGCCTTCGCGCCCGCGCGGCTGGCCCTGCTGGCCGAGCCGATCCGCCGGATCGTCGACGAGCTGCTCGACGAGTGCGTCGCCAAGGGCGAGTTCGACCTGGCCGAGGACGTGGCCCTGAAGCTGCCCTTCGCGGTGCTGCTGGAGCTGCTCGACATCCCGGCCGAGGACCGGACGATGATGCTCGGCTGGGCGCGGGCCACCGTCAACCTGGGCGACCCCGAGTACGACGACAGCATGAACGGCTCGGGCGACAACTCCTTCCAGAAGATCTACGACTACCTGATCGACCTGGCCCACCGCCGGGCCGCGCAGCCGACCGACGACGTCTTCTCGATGCTGCTGGCCGCCCGCTGGGACGGCAGCCGGCTGGGGCTGACGGACCGGCTCTCCCCTGACGAGGTGGGCCTGTTCGCCTCCACGCTGATCACGGCCGGCAGCGAGACCACGTACTGCTCGGTGACGGGCGGCGTGCTGGCCCTGCTGGAGAACCCCGACCAGCTGGAGAAGCTGCGCGGCGACCGGGAGGCGCTGCTCGGCACCGCGACCGCCGAGGTGGTGCGCTGGGTCACCCCGGTGACCCACTTCGCCCGCCGCGCCCTGGTCGACACCGAGGTGGGCGGCCAGGCCGTGGCGGCCGGGGAGCGCGTGGTGCTCTGGTACAGCTCCGCCAACCGCGACGAGGAGGCGTTCGAGGAGCCGGACCGCTTCGACGTCGGCCGCGCCCGCAACCCGCACGTCAGCTTCGGCGGCGGCGGTCCGCACGTCTGCATCGGCAACGGCCTGGCCTCCATGGAGCTGCGCGCCTTCCTCGACGGGGTGCTCGACCTGCTGCCGCGCCTGGAGATCACCGGCGAGCCGGTCCGTCCCGAGACCAACTTCATGAACAGCGTCAAGCACCTGCCCATGCGTGTGCGGTGAGGGGAGCGAGCTGCATGAGCACCGAACGACGCACCGCGCTGGTGACCGGCGCGAACCGGGGCATCGGCCGCGCCGTCGCGGCCGAGCTGCTCGGCCGCGGCCTTCAGGTGGTGCTGACCGCCCGCCGGTTCGACGACGCCCGCGAGGCGGCTCTCGAACTCGGGGCGGGCGCCCGCCCGTTGGCGCTGGACGTGACGGACGAGGACAGCGTCAAGCGGGCCGCCGCCGAGGCGGGGCCGATCGACGTGCTGGTCTGCAACGCCGGGGTGCTGCTCGACGCCGGCACCGACCCGCTGTCGGTGCCGCTGGACCTGGTCGAGCAGACGCTGCGGGTCAACCTGCTGGGCACCTGGCGGGTGCTCCAGGCCTTCGTGCCGCCGATGGCGGCGCGCGGGCACGGCAGCGTCACCGTGGTCTCCAGCGGCACCACCGCGGAGTTCGGCGGGCGGCTGTTCGGCCGCACGCCCGGCTACTCGCTCTCCAAGAGCGGCCTGAACGGGCTGACCACGCTGGTGGCCGAGCAGACCGCCGGCACCGGCGTGACCGTCAACGCGGTCAACCCGGGACGGGTGCGGACCCGGATGATGCCCACCCAGGAGCAGCTCCCGGAGCAGGCCGCCCGGTTCGTCGCGGACGTGGCGCTGCTGCCCACCGACGGCCCCACCGGGCAGTTCCTCACCGAAGGCGAGCACCGCGCGCGCTGACCCGCCCGTCGACAACCGCGAACAACCCATTGGAGGATCGATGCAGATCGACATGGCCGGCAAGACGGCCGTGGTCACCGGCGCGGGCAGCGGGATCGGGCTCGCCTGTGTCCGCGCCCTGGCCGGCGCGGGCGCCGAGGTGCTCGGCGGTTCCCGCACCGTCAGCCCCGAGCTTCTGGAGGCCACCCCGCACGTGCTGGAGGTGGACCTGCTGACCAAGGACGGCCCGAGCGCCCTGATCCAGCACGCGCTGGACAAGTTCGGCGGCGTCGACGTGCTGGTCAACAACGTGGGCGGCGGCGTGAAGCTGGCCAAGGGCTTCCTCGACATCGAGGACGAGACCTGGCTGCACACCTTCGAGCTGAACGTGATGACCACGATCCGGGCGACCCGGGCCGCGCTGCCGAGCCTGGTCGAGCGCAAGGGCGTGATCGTCAACATCGGTTCCATGAACGCGCACCTGGCCGACCCGACGCTGGGCCACTACTCGATCGCCAAGGCGGCCCTGTCCAACCTGGGCAAGGCGCTGTCGGCCGAGTACAGCTCGCAGGGCGTGCGGGTGAACACCATCTCCCCCGGCCCGGTGCGCACCCGGCTGTGGACCAACCCGCACATCGCGGAGCGGCTCGGCATCACCACCGAGGAGTTCCTGAAGATGGTCCCGAAGATGGCGGGCCTGTCCACCGGCGAGATGATCGAGCCGGAGGAGATCGGCACGCTGGCCCTGATGTTCGCCTCCGGCCGGATCCGCAGCGTCACCGGCGCGGACTACCTCATCGACGGCGGCATGACCCGCCCGCCGGCGCGCGACTGACTCCGGCGCCCGCGGCGAGTACGGCGAGGGCCCCCACCAGGCGGTGGGGGCC
>NZ_BBPQ01000077.1:15315-40863 GCF_000787855.1 Streptacidiphilus anmyonensis
GGCCCCCACCAGGCGGTGGGGGCCCTCGCCGTTCCCTGCGTCGGCTGCTCAGCCGGCGACGGCGCGGAAGACCGCGACGGCGCCGCGGATCCGGACGGTCACCTCGGGGAAGTACTTCTTCAGCTGGCGCTCCAGACCGGCCGGGTCGTCGCCCTGGTTCTGGAAGTTGCCGCGCTTGTGCTGCTCCAGGAGCATGTTCCGGGTCAGCTTGTTCATCGGCACGCCCTCGGCGAGCACGGAGGTGCCGAAGAGCACCCCGCCGGGACGCAGCGTCTCGGCCACGTGCTTGAGGATGATGCCCTTGCCCTCCCAGCCGCCGGGGATGGTGTGGAAGACCAGGTTCATCGCCGCGGAGTCGAAGTGGCCGGACGGCAGCGGCAGCGGCTCCATCAGGTTGGCCTGGCAGGTCTTCGGCTGGTAGCGGGCGAGGACCCGGGCGGACATGTCCAGGCACTCGCGACTGAGGTCGAGCAGGGTGATCTCCGGGTTCGCCGGGAACTTCGCCTTGTCGACGAAGTAGCCGGTACCGGGGCCGATGTCGAGGTGGCGGCGGCCCACCTCCTCGTCGTAGAGACGGCGCATCACGCTCGGCGGGCAGCGCCACACCACCGGGCAGAAGACGCCGAGCACCCACTTGTCGTAGATGGCGAGCTTGCCGCGCGTGTACACGGCCTGGGCGTGCACGATCCGCGGATCGAGCTCGGCCTCGGGGCCCGGCTCGGTGCCGGGTTCGACACTCGTCATGGCGGGAGTTCCCTTCGGGACGTGACGGAGCTTGCAGGGATTGGAGCGTGTGGGAAAGGAACCGGCCCCGCCCCGACGGAAGGACGGGAGCGGGGCCGGCGGTGGAGCCTTGTGCGGCGTCAGCCCGCGGCGCGGCGGAACTTCGCGACGGAGATGACGGAGAAGGCGACCAGGATCCCGCCCGCCCAGAACAGCGAGCGGATCACGAAGTAGCCGGGGCCGTGGCCGAGGAAGGCCTGCGAGTGGCTGCCCAGGGTCAGCGAGCGGACCGCGTTGGCCATGGCCGTGACCGGCTGGTTCTCCGCGAAGGCGCGCAGCCAGCCCGGCATGGTCTGGGTCGGCACGTAGGCGCTGGACGCGAAGGTGACGATGAAGACGATCATGGAGACGCCCTGCGCCGCCTTCACGTTGCCGGCCAGCAGGCCGACCGCGATGAACAGCCAGCTGAAGGCGAGACCGAAGACCAGGCAGAGACCGAACGCCTCAAGGCCGCCGAGGACCGACGCCTGGAGGCGGAAACCGACGGCGAAGCCGACGGCGGTGGTGACCGCGAGGACGATCGCCAGGATGCCGGTGTCCGCCACGACGCGGCCGGTCAGCATCGCCGCGGTGGAGAAGGGCATCGAGCGGAGCCGGTCGATGAAGCCCTGCTCCATGTCCTCGGCGATGCCGATGGCCGTGCCCAGGGTCTGGAACAGCACACCGGCGGTGATGAAGCCGGGGACGGAGAAGTCGACGTAGGGCAGGCCGTGGGCGGTGCCGATCGCGCCGCCGAAGATGAAGCGGAACGTCAGCATGATGGCGGACATCTGCACCAGGGAGAGCACGACCAGCTCGGGACGGCGCAGGAAGGTGACCGTGGTGCGCTTGGCGAGCAGGCCCGTCCCCGTCACGATGCCGGCGCGGCCGGTGCGGATGGTGGGCGTCAAGGTAGTCATGTCGTGGTTCTCCTGCTCAGGCCGTCTCGAGGGTGGCGGTGCCGACCGACTCGGCGGAGGAGGTCTTCTGGCCGGTCAGGGCGAGGAAGACCTCGTCCAGGCTCGGCTCGCGGACCGCGATGTCGGCCAGCACGGCGCCCGAGTCGCGCACCGCGGTCAGGCCGTCGATCAGCCACTGCGCGGCGCCGTCGTCGGCCCCGACGCTGATGCGGCGGGTCGCCTCGTCGATCTCGGGCGCCGCGACGCCCTCGCGGGTCAGCGCCTGGGCCACCAGCGGGATGTGCGCGCGGTCGCGCACGTGCACCTCGAGGATCTTGCCGCCGATCCGGCGCTTGAGCTCGGCCGGAGTGCCGGAGGCGACCGTGCGGCCCTGGTCGATGATGACGATGTTCCGGGCCAGCCGGTCGGCCTCGTCCAGGTACTGGGTGGTGAGCAGCACGTCGGTGCCGCGCTCCACCAGCGCCTCGATGGCGTCCCACAGGTCCAGGCGGCTGCGCGGGTCGAGACCGGTGGTCGGCTCGTCCAGGATCAGCAGCCGGGGCTGGCTGACCAGGCTGGCGCCCAGGTCGAGCTTGCGCCGCATACCGCCGGAGTAGGTGCGCACCAGCCGGTCCGCGGCCTCCACCAGGCCGAACAGCTCCAGCACGGCCTCGGCGTTCGCCTTGGCCTGCTTGGCCGACTGGCCGAAGAGCCGGGCGACCAGGACCAGGTTCTCCCGGCCGCTGAGCGCCTGGTCGACGGCCGCGTACTGGCCGGCCAGCCCGATGACCCGGCGGACCGACTCCGCCTCGCGCCGGACGTCGTAACCGCAGACCTTCAGCTCGCCCTCTTCGGGGCGGATCAGCGTGGACACGGAACGGACAAAGGTCGTCTTGCCGGCGCCGTTGGGGCCGAGTACAGCCACCACCTGGCCGGACTCGACCTCGAGGGACAGGCCGTCGAGGGCGGTCTTCTTCCCGAAGCGCTTGGTCAGGCCCCGGGCTTCAATGGTCAGCGTCACAATCTTCCACCTCATAGGACGCGGGTCGGTTGGGGACGGCAGGTCTGGCCCCGCCGACGGCAGCCGGCGGTACTGGCCCGTGGCCGAAAACGATCGTCGGACGGGCTTTTCTGGCCTCCTGCCACGAGGCGGCGACAGTCACCTGCCAATGGAAGTGGCAAGGGGTCGAGGGGGGCTCGAACAACGCTCGAGCCCCGCGGTCTTCCGCGTCGAGGCTCGAACTCTCAGACGTCGATCTGCACTTGATAGTGCGTCAGCCAGGCGTTGAACTGCAACGCAGTTTCGATGTGCATCCGGATCGGCCAGTCGTTGGACTCCGCGGGCTGCGCCAGCATCGCCCGCGCCGCCTCGTGGTTCAGGTAGGGCTGCATGGGCGCGTTCCGGTCATCCAGCAGCGCGGCCAGCTCGGTGTGCAGCATCCGCAGGTACTCCGGGTCCTGGGTGACCGGCCACGGGCTCTTCTTCCGCTCCAGCACGGACTTCGGCAGCAGCTCCCCGACCGCCGCGCGCAGGATCGACTTCTCCCGGCCGTCGAAGGTCTTCATGGCCCACGGGGTGTTGTAGAGGTACTCGACCAGCCGGTGGTCGCCGTAGGGGACGCGCAACTCCAGCCCGTGGGCCATCGACAGGCGGTCGCCGCGGTCCAGCAGCATCGGCAGCCAGCGGGTCAGCGTCAGGTAGCCGATCTCGCGCATGCGCCGCTCCTCGGGGCTCTCGCCCTCCTGGTGCGGGGCCTCGGCGGCGGCCTCGTGGAACGTCTCGTTGTAGTAGCCGGCCATGTCGACCCGCTCCAGCAGGCCCAGGTCGAACAGGCCGCGGCCCTGACCGTTGAGCGAGCTCGGCTGCAGCGCCTCGTGGGCCACCCACGGGAACGCCTTGGCGCCCACGGTCTCCGGGTTGAACATCCAGTTGTAGCCGCCGAAGATCTCGTCGGCCACCTCGCCGACCAGCGCGACCGTGGAGTGGGTGCGGATCTCCTGCGAGGTGAGGTAGTTGGAGGTGTCCATGTCCCCGAGCGTGGTCGGGGCGTCCTGGGCCAGCAGCACCTTGAGCCGGGTCTCCGGGTCCATCAGGTCCTTGGGGCTGAGCCGGATGTTGATGTGGTCCGACTTCACGTGCTCGGCGACCTCGATCGCGAACGGCTCGTCCGGCGCGAAGCGCACGTCGTCGGGGCGGAACTTCTCCGCGTACTCGTCGAAGGTGGTGACGAAGGTGCGGATCCGCTGCCCCTCCAGCCGCCAGCGCCAGCGCGCGGCGAGCGCCGTGATGCCGCTGGAGTCCACGCCGCCGGAGAGCGCGCTGCACAGCGGCACGTCCGCGACCAGCTCCCGCAGCACGATGTCGTCGAGCAGCTCGCGCACGGTGCCGACGGTGGTCTTCAGGTCGTCTGTGTGCTCGCGCGCGGTCAGCGCCCAGTAGCGGCGGCGGACCGTGCCGGTGCGGGACACCGTCAGCGAGTGGCCCGGCGGCAGCTCGCGCATGTCGCGGAAGACGGCCTGGCCGGGCTTCTTGGCGACGGCGAACATCTCCCGCAGACCGTCGGCGTCCACGACCGGGCTGACCGCCGGGTGGGCCAGCAGGGCCTTCGGCTCCGAGCCGAAGAGCAGGGCGCCGCCGGGCGGCTGGGAGAAGAACAGCGGCTTCACGCCGAGCCGGTCGCGGACCAGCAGCAGCTCCTGGCTGCGCACGTCCCACACGGCGAAGGCGAAGATGCCCTCGAGCCGCTGCGCGCAGTCGGCGCCCCACTCCAGGTAGGAGCGCAGCACCACCTCGGAGTCGCTGCGGGTGCGGAAGCGGTGCCCGCGCGCCTCCAGCTCGCTGCGCAGCTGCTTGAAGTTGTAGACCTCGCCGTTGTAGACGAGCACCGCGCGCACGGCCCCGTCCTCCTCGGCGACGAAAGGCTGCGTGCCGTCGGCGATGTCGATGATCGCGGTGCGGGTGTGCCCGAGCGCCGCGTGGCCGGCCAGCCAGACGCCGCGGTCGTCCACCCCCCGGTTGGCGAGCGTGCGGGTCATCGCCTCCAGCACGGTCCGCTCACCTGTGAGGTCCCGCTCGAAGTCGACCCACCCGGCGATGCCACACATCAGCGTCTCCCTCAGTCGTTTCGGCGCGGCGAGCATGGGGGCTGGGCGTCGAAACGGGCTGGACCGGGGCTAGGGGCCTGCTTGAGTCCGGCCGACCGCGCCACCCGCGGATCCGCCGGCCGGGGCGGGGGCCGGTAGGCCGGGGGCGCCCCGCCGAAGGTCGGAGGGACGCCCGCCCGGAGCCCGCCGGCCGGGCGCCGGAACCGGGCAGGCCCGGCCCCGCCTCCAGCGCCGTCAAAGCGGCGTCCCACCGGGGTTCGAGGCGAGCGCCCGACCCTGTCGATGACGAAGGCCCGCAGATGAAGGCCCGCAGAGAGGTGGACGTCGATGACTGCACAGGAGCGCACCCCCGCTGCTCCCCAGGGCACGGCCGGCTGGTTCGACATCGGGCTGCCGCCGCAGAAGCAAGTGCTGGGCTTCCTCTATGCCAAGTGGGCCATCGGCGCGCTGCGCGGCCTGGTGGAGGTGCGCGCGTTCGACGCCCTCGCCGACGGGCCGCGGACCGCCGCGGAGATCGCCACGGCGACCGGCACCCAGGAGGACCCGCTGTACCGGGTGCTGCGCGCGGTGGCCGCGGCCGGCGTACTGGCCGAGCGCGAGGACGGCCGGTTCGAGCTGACCGAGCGCTCCGCCGGCCTGGTCGACGGCGCGCAGGACGGCATCCGGGACATGTTCCTGTTCACCTCGGACCCGATGCTGTGGCGGCCCTACGAGAACGTGGCGCACGCGCTGCGCACCGGCGAGCCGGCGTTCAAGGCCGCCTTCGACACGACCTTCTACGAGTACACCAAGGCCAACCCGGCCAGCGGCGCCGTCTTCGACCGCGCCATGCAGCAGAACAGCTACCCGGGCACCGACGCCGTCTTCGAAGGCTTCGACTTCGGCCGCTTCCACAAGATCGCCGACGTGGGCGGCGGCCGCGGCCACTTCCTGGTCGACCTGCTGCGGAACAACCCCGGCACGACGGGCGTCCTCGCGGACCAGGAGCACACCGTCGCCGAGGCCAAGCCGCTGTTCGAGGAGGCCGGTCTGCTGGACCGGGTCGAGATCGTGCCGACCGACTTCTTCACCGCAGTGCCCTCGGGCTGCGACGCGTACTTCATCAAGCACACGCTGCACAACTGGGACAACGACAAGGCCGAGCTGATCCTGCGCCGGATCCGCGAGGCGATCGGCGACGACGCGGACGCGCGCCTGCTGATCGTGGAGAACCTGCTGCGCGGCGCGGGCCAGTGGGACATCGGCAAGCTGATCGACGTCGAGTCGCTCTCCGTCCTCGGCGGTCGCGAGCGAAGCCTCGCCGAGTGGGACCGGATCGCCGGCGCGGCCGGGTTCACCCTGGCCAACGAGCCCGTGGCCGGTGACATCGCCCTGCTCGAGTACCGGCCGGTCCAGCCGTGACCGCGGAGGTCGTGCAGGGCCTGTCGGCGGCGGAGCTGCCGGACCCGATGGTGATGCCGTCGCGCCGGCAGTGCCCGCTGGACCCGCCGCACGAGTACGCGGTGCTGCGCGAGGAGCGCCCGTGGAGCCGGCTGCGACTGCCCGGCGGCCGGGTGGGCTGGCTGGTCACCCGGCACGAGGACGCCAGGGCGGTGCTGACCGACCCGGCGTTCTCCCCGCCGTTGATCCAGGTGACGCCCAACGTCGACCTCCCGCTGCCGGCGGAGGAGCTCCAGGTGCCGCCGGGCATGTTCTCGGCGATGGACCCGCCCGAGCAGTCCCGCTACCGGCGGCTGGTCAGCCGCCACTTCACCCGCAAGCGCTCGCGCGAGCTGAGCCCGCGGATCCAGCAGATCGTCGACGAGCAGCTCGACGGCATGGCCGCGTCCGGCTCCCCCGCGGACCTGGTGCGCTGGTTCGCGCAGGCGATCCCGACCCGGGTCATCACCGAGATGCTGGGCATCCCGGAGGAGGACCAGGAGGAGTACCACCGCTGGGTCATCGCCGCGCTCACCCTGGCCACCCCGGAGGAGGAGCTGCGCGAGGCCGGCTCGGTCATCGTCGGCAAGCTCGGCGCGCTGGTCGCGGCGAAGCGGGCGGACCCGCAGGACGACATCATCAGCGGCCTGCTGCTGGACGACGAGCGTCCGCTGACCGACGAGGAGGTCGTCAGCATCAGCGTGCTGCTGCTGATCGCCGGCCTGGAGACCACCGCCAACATGCTCGGCCTCGGCGCGTTCGCGCTGCTGGAGCACCCCGAGCAGACGGCCAAGCTGCGCGCCGACGAGAGCCTGATGGACAACGCGATCGAGGAGCTGCTGCGCTACCTGACGATCGTGCAGTTCGGGCTGACGCGCACGGCACGCGAGGAGACCCGGATCGGCGACCGGGTCATCCCGGCCGGCGAGACCATCGTCGTCTCCCTGGCCGCCGCCAACCGCGACCCGGAGGTCTACCCGGACGCGGAGCGCCTCGACCTGCTCCGCGCCGAGACCGCGCACATGGCCTTCGGGCACGGCGTGCACCAGTGCCTGGGCGCGCAGTTGGCGCGCGTGGAGATGAAGATCGCCTTCACCACGCTGCTGCGCCGCTTTCCCGACTTGCGTCTGGCGGTCCCGGCAGCGGAGGTGCCGACCGGCGAGGACAAGGTCTTCTACGGCGTGCACGAGCTGATGGTCGCCTGGGGAGAGTGAGGCAACGCAGAAGCCGGGCGCCGACCCCAGAAGGGGAAGGTGCCCGGCTTCCTGCTGTCGCAGCACGCCCCTAACGGGCCGGCACAACCGAGCGGAAGGCGCTGATGTTGCGCGACAGCCAGGTGTCGAAGCTGGTCGCCGGGTGGCCGGTGAGGTGGCGGACGGCGAGGGTGGGGCGGCCGCCGCGGGTCGGCTCGGGGGCGGCGAGGGCGTCGAGGAGGGCCTGGGCGAAGGCCGGCGGCAGGCCCGCGCCGATCATGCCGGCGGCGGCGTCGCGGGGGGCCGTCTCGACGTAGCGCAGCGGGCGGCCGAGCGCGGCGGAGACGCGGGCGACGAGCTGGGGCGAGGTCAGCGCCTCCGGCCCGGTCAGCTGGTAGGGGCGGCCGTGGAGACCGGCCCGGGTGAGGCAGACCGCCGCCGCCTCGGCGACGTCGGCGGGGGCCACGACGGCGCGCGGGATGTCGCCGTGGCACTGGTAGACCGTGCCGGACGCGGCGATCGTGGACTGCCACTGGAGGATGTTGGTCATGAAGCCGGACGGCCGCAGCGCGGTGAACTCCGGGACGGCCGCGGCGAAGGCGGCCTCCGCCTTCGCGTGGTCCATGCCGTAGCCGCCCGCCGCGGGCTCGATCGCGGCGACGGACGAGAGCTTGACGACGCGACGGACGCCGGCGGCGGCGACGAGCTCGGCCACGGCCAGCTCCTGCGTGAGCGCGTCGGGGCCGGAGGAGAGTACGAAGACGGCATGGACCCCGTCCAGCGCGGGGACGAGCGTCTCCGGGCGGTCGAGGTCTCCTGAGGCGAACTCGAGGCCGAGGGCGGGCATCAGCCGCGAGGCGTCCCGGGTGAACGCCCGCACCCGGTGGCCGTCCCGGAGCAGGCGGCCGACCAGGGGGCGGCCGATGGTGCCGGTGGCGCCGATGACAAGGATCACGAAACGGCTCCTCTCTCGAAACGCGAGGCCGTGACCGGGGGCTGCCAGTCGCCGACCATGGCCATGCCCTCCTGGCCCGCGGAGGGGGGCAGCAGGCGCAGCCGCAGGTTGCGGCGGAGCAGTTCGAGGCGGCGCTCGGTCAGCTTGGTCTCGCCCATGCGGCGCGACGCCACGGCGATGCCCTGGGCGCGCGGGCGGCGCAGCTCGTCGTAGCGGGCCAGCGCCTCGGCCGGGTCGGCCTCGGGGTCGACGGCCGCCTCGGCCAGCAGGTCGGCCAGTACGACCGCGTCCTCCAGGGCCTGGCAGGCGCCCTGGCCGAGGTCCGAGGTCATCGCGTGGGCGGCGTCGCCCAGCAGGGCGATCGGGCCGCGGACGAAGCTCGGCAGCGGCTCGGCGAGCTCGAAGACGTCGTGGCGCAGCACCCGCTCGGGCGGGGTCGCGGCGAGCAGGGCCGGGATCGGGTCGTGCCAGCGGCCGAAGCGGCGGCGGACCTCGGCGTACTCGTCGGGGAAGCGGTGGCCCTCGGGGGTGTTGGCGACGGCGAACCAGTAGACGCGGCGGTCCGTCAGCGGCATCCGGCCGAACTCCAGGCCGCGTCCCCAACTGCTGCCGCCGGGCTCGGTCGTGGGGTCGACGCCCTCGGCGATGCCGCGCCAGACGCTGTGGCCGCTGTAGCGCGGCGGCGGCAGCTGCGGCCACAGCTGCGCCCGGGTGGCGCTGTACGCGCCGTCGGCGGCGACCACCACGTCGGCCTGGAGGATCCGGCCGTCGCGGGTGCGCACCTCGGCGCCGCCCGCGGCGAGCGCGGCGACGTGGACGACCTCGGCGCCGGTCAGCACCGCCTCGGCCGGCAGCGCCTCGTGCAGCGTGGTGTGCAGCTGCGGGCGGGTCAGGACGGAGATGAACAGGCCGTGCCCGGCCAGGAAGGACGGGTCGGCGGGACGCTGGAGCCGCCGACCGCCACGCGTGCGCAGGCCCTCCCCGCCCGGGGCCATCCGGGCGGAGAGGGCTTCGATGCGCGGGCCGAGGCCCAGGTGGTCCAGGGCGCGGCGGCCGTTGCTCAGCAGGGAGATCCCCGCGCCCTGTTCGCGCAGGCGCGCGGCCCGCTCCAGGACGGTGACCCGCCAGCCGGCCCGGTGGAGCCCGAGCGCGGCGGCGAGCCCGCCGATCCCCGCTCCGACGACGACGGCGTGGCGCTCCGCGGAGCGGGTCATCGAGGATCTCCCATCGGGTCGACGATTCGGAACGGTCAGACGCTGGAGACGTGGGTCGGGGTCTGGCCCTCGGCGAGGTCCACCTGGAGCGACCACTTGGCGATCTTCAGCGACATCTGGACCGCCTCGGTGGCGTAGCCGACCATCTCCGTCTGGTAGGCCGTCACCGCCTCGGTGAGCGAGACCTCGCCGCGCTCCACCCGGGCCAGCTCGCGGGTCAGCACCGCGGCGTCGCGCAGGGCCGTGTTGGCGCCGACGCCGCCGGTGGGCGGCATGGTGTGGACGGCGTCGCCGAGCGGGACGATCCGGCCGTTCTCCCAGGGCACCACCGGGACGGTGGTGCGCAGCCCGACCGGGTGGACCTCCTCGGGCTCCGCATGGGCGAAGATCCCGCGCAGCTCCGGGTGCCAGGCCGCGGTCCGCTTGAGCGCCAGCTCGCGCAGCTCCTCGCCGGTCATGGCGAAGAACTCCTCGTCGGGGATGCCCAGTTGGTCCTGGTGCACGCTGAAGACGGACATGTAGTAGTCCGCGCTCGGCTCGAAGCGCAGCCCCGGCCACAGCCGCGCGGAGGCCTCCTGCGGGTCCTCGCGGAAGACCATCGGCATCAGGCCCAGGTGCTGCCCGTCGTTGCCGATGACGTAGACGAACCGGTCCCGGAGCAGCTCCGGCAGCCCGGCCTCGACGGCCTTGGCGCGCGGGGTGCGGGCCAGGATGCCGCGCACGCCCATGTCCACGGCCGCGTCGCTCGGACGCAGCTGGGCCCGGACCTGGGAGTTGGCGCCGTCGGCGGCGATCAACAGGTCGCCCTCGTCGGTGCCGCCGTCCTCGAAGTGCGCGACGACGCGCTCGCCGCGCTGCTCGAAGCGGGTGAAGCGGCGGCCGAACTGGACGGTGTCGGCAAGACCCGCCAGCAGGATCCGGCGCAGCGTGGCCCGGTCGACGGCGTCGATCTTGTCCGGGGAGTCGCCGCGGGGGTCGGTGAAGCTGGGCGCCCACAGCGGCTCCAGCTTCTCGTCGTAGGCCGCCAGCGCGCCCTCGCGGCGGTAGTTGGAGCTGGCGGCGACCAGGTCCTGGAGCGGCTTGGGCAGCACCTCGCGCAGCGCGCGCTCGCCGTCGGGCGAGACGCGCAGCCGGTAGCCCTGCATCCGGCCCCGGGCCGAGGCGTCGCGCTCGTAGACCGCGACCTCCCCGACGCCGGCCCGGCGCAGGCCCTGGGCGAGCGCCAGCCCGCCGATGCCGCCGCCGATCACGATGATCCGCATGGCCCGACCCTTCACTTGAGGACCACGTCCGCGATGCGGTCGAGGTGGTCCGGATCGTCGGTGACGGAGAGGAGGAAGATCTCGTCGCAGCCGTTCGCCTCGTAGATGTCGACGACCTGTCGCAGCTGCTCGGGCTCGGTGATCGCGCCCTTGGCCAGGTGCTCGGCCATCTGCCCCATGAAGGCGTAGTAGCTGAGCATGTGCTTCTTCGCTTCCTCGGCGCCGTTCGGGCCGAGCGCGACGTAGCAGTTGGCACCCATGCGCGGGGTGCCGGTGCGGCCCTCCTCGTCCCACAGGGTGCGGAAGTTGGCGACCAGCTCGGAGAACTTGTGCGGCGGACCGCCCGGGGAGATCCAGCCGATGCCATGGCGCGCGGCGCGGCGCAGACCGGCCGGCGAGTGCCCGCCGCCCCAGATCGGGATGGTCCCGTTGACGGGACGCGGTCCGACGCCGGGGACGGGGCCCTTGCCCGCCCAGATCTCCTGGAGCTCGACCAGCGCCTCGTCCAGGCGGCGGCCACGGCTGTGGAAGTCGGTGCCGGTGGCCGCGTAGTCGTCCTCGCGCATGCCGGAGGAGACGCCGACGACCAGGCGTCCGCCGGAGAGCCGGTCCAGGCTGGCGAGCTGCTTGGCCAGCTCCACGTTGCTCGGCCGGGTCGCGGCGAGCAGGATCGCGGTCACCAGCTCGATGCGCTCGGTGGCGCCGGCCGCGGCCGCGAGCGAGACGATGCTGTCGTAGCTGTCGTAGACGACCCGGTCGGTGACGGTGAGGCTGTGGAAGCCGAGCCGGTCCGCGCGTCGCGCGAACTCGATCAGCCGGCTCCCGTCCGCGCCGGGCACGCCGGTCGGCAGGGCGACCCCTATCTGCATTGCGGTTCTCCTCTGACGGCTTGGACGGCTCTGACGGCTGTGACCGTCGAAAGTCTGGTCGCGGGGACTGGGGACGCGGTCGAGGGGCCCTGGAGGGTGCCCCCCGACCGCGTCGGTCTCACGAGCCGGACTTGCAGGCGCCCTGGTACACGCCGATGTTGGGCGACGTACCGGGGATCGGGTTGCCGTAGTAGTCCTTGCCCCCGTTGCCGGCGATCACGGCCCCGGCCTTGAGCGCGGGCGAGCCGCAGGCCAGCTGGTAGCCGTTCGGGCCGCTGCCCGCGCCCACGAACCCGGGCGTGGCGGTGGTGACGGCGTGGTGGTCGTCGCTCGGCGCGGCGCCCACGTTGACGTACACGTTGTTGGAGAAGGTGCTGACCGGGTCCGAGAAGCTCGACCCGCCGGGCTTGCCGACGAAGATGTTGTTGCTGTAGTTCACGTTCGTCTGGCCGAAGTTGCCGAGCAGCGCGCCCGCCGTCGGCGCGTAGACGACGTTGTTGTAGACGCTGATGCCCGGCTCGGTCAGACCGCAGCCGTTGGAGATGACCGCGACGGTCGTCGAGCCGACGGAGGCGTCGTGGTCGTTCTCGCTGACGTTGTAGCGGACCGTCGCCCCGATGGTCTGCTCGCCCGGCACGTCGCACATGGCCAGGAAGCCGCCGTAGTTGTCGTGGCTGTAGTTGTACTGGTAGAGCACGTTGGTGTCGGCGCCGTCGATGTCGAAGGCCATGGCCGGCGGGGAGGCCGCGCCGCCCGACACGTTGTTGTACTGCATGACCGGCGAGTCGGAGTTCCACGCCCAGACCCCGGCGTGGAAGGCGGTGGCCCGCAGACCGAAGCCGGAGACGGTGTTGTGCTCGATCAGCGGGCTGGCGAGGTTCTGCACGGCGATGCCGTCGCCGCCGCTGTTCGTCAGCGTGTTCCAGCCGATGTAGACGTGGGTGAACGGGACGTAGTGGTTGGTGCCGTCGGTGAAGTACGGCGTGCGGTAGGACCAGGTCGACGAGGTGGCGATGCCGTAGCCGTCGGTCCCGGAGACGGTGTCCCCGGAGATGTTGACGTCGTCGAACGTGGTCGCGGTGGTGTTGCCGGTCGCCTTGACCAGGATGCCGGCGCTGTCGTCGTTGGTCGGGCCGGTGGCGTCGGCGCCGGTGATGTCGTGCACGGACAGGTTGTCCAGCACGTAGTGGTGGCCGGTGCCGTAGTCGCTCAGCAGCACGTAGACGCCGATGCGCGGCGTGCCGTCCGGCGTGGTGGTGTCCGTGACGTCCAGGTTGCGCACCTCCCACTGCTGGACGTTCTTCAGCACCACGGTGGCCGGGGCCCCGGCGCCGTCGATGCCGGGCTTGGCCCCGCTGCCGTAGGCGTCGATCCTGATCGGACTGCCCGCCGTGCCTGAGCCCTGCGGGGACAGCACGCCGGTGCAGCGGGTGCCGCGCTTGATCAGCAGCTGGTCGCCCGGCTGGAAGACCACCGAGTCCGCCTTGGCGAGCGTGCCCCACGCCGTCGACGGCGAGGTGCCCGCGGCGGTGTCGTGGCCAGCGGAGCAGTCCAGGTAGTACTGATGTCCCCCGTCGGCGCAGGCCACCGCGGGCGCCCCGAAGGCGACCAGCATGGTCAGGCCGAGGGCGAGCGCGAACCGGCCCAGCGCGGGCCTCCGCACCGGGGCAGCAGCCGGCTGGGCAGCCGAGCGGCTGGATTCGGCCATATCGTTGCTCCTTCTCTCGAACGTGGCGATGCCCGAGAGACGCTGCTGTGCCCTGGTCGCCTCTTACTAGAGAAGCCGTGGAACAGCGGCGGGAGCTGCGGTTTCACCTCCCCAGGCGGCCTTGACGAATGCCAGCTCATGATGTGCACCTGTCAGGAACTGTTCGATCAGCCCGCCCCGCTCCCTCGCGGCGACCGATCGTGCACAGTCCTCCACCAGGTCGAGATAGGCCGAGACGTAGGAGTGGAACCCCTCCTCCGGGCAGTAGCGACCCACCCAGCCTGCGTAGACCGTGGCCGGATGCACCCCGTCGCGGACCAGGTCGCGGCAGACGAACTGGTGGAACCAGGTCATCGGCAGCAGCCCGACCGCCGCCCGCGGGAAGGGCTGCGCCCCGGCCTCGGTGAGGTAGGCGACATGCGCGGCGGTCGCCGGGGCCGCGGTCGGCTCGCCGCCCCCGCCGCCGGCCGCCCCGTGCTCCTTCAACTCCCGTTCCAGGATGTCGAGTTCCCCGACCATCCGGCGCGCGGAGACGAAGGTGGCCGAGGCGGCCCCGGCCAGCAGTTCGCCGTGGCTCGGGACCGCCGCCGTCGAGGCGGCGCGGGCCAGGGCCCGCGCGTAGGCCGGGACCAGGTGCCAGGTGTCCTGGGTGGTGAAGCGCCGCAGCCGCTCGGGCGCCAGCGCACCAGAGCGGAGGCCCGCCCAGAACGGGTGCGCACGCACCTCGTCCAGGACGGGCCCGGCCGCCTCCAGCAGCTCGTCGCGGAACACCTCAGCGCCCGCCGGCCGGGAAGATCACCTGGCCGTTGGTGTTGCCGTTGGCCGCGGAGCCCAGGAAGACGATCAGCTTGGCCACCTCGTCGGCGGTGGTGAGCCGCCCGCTCGGGGTCTCGGCGGTCGCCTTCTTCAGCAGGTCGGGGTCGACGGAGTCGATGTTCTCCGTGGTCAGCGTGCCACCGGGGGCCACGACATTGGCCAGCACGCCGTCGCGGGTCCACATCAGGCCGCGGACGAAGCCGTGCAGCGACGCCTTGGCGGCGCTGTAGATCTCCGAACCGGGGTTGCCGTGGGTGGCGGTGACCGAGGAGAGCAGGACGATCCGGCCCCAGCCGCGCTCGCGCATGCCGCCGAGCGCCTGACGGACCGTCCAGATGTGGCCCTCGACGTTCTCCCGGTAGCGGGTGAGCCAGTAGTCCATCGGGAAGTCCTGGAACGGCGGCATCTCGTCCGGGTTCATCCACACCCAGGTCTGCGCGTTGGCGATCACGACGTCGACGCCGCCCCAGCGGGCCTCCACGCCCGCGACGGCCGCGGCGACCGAGTCCGGGTCGGCCAGGTCCATCCGCTGCGCGAAGGCGCGCTCCTCGCCGCCGAGTTCCTGCACCACGGCCTTGGCCTCCGCCTCAGCGGAGTGGTAGGTGATGGCGACCTTGGCCCCCTCGGCGGCGAAGGCGAGCGCCGTGGCGCGGCCGATGCCGCGGCTGGCGCCGGTCACCAGAACCCTCTTGTCACTGAGCCCGAGATCCATCTGCTTCTCCCCTCGGCCGTCCGATGACGGCGCAGAGCACGGCGCGTCACAGCGCATGGAACCCCCGCACGGTCTCTCATCCGCCTCGTCGCGCGGTCGCGCGACGCTGGGGCGGCACCTCACGGGCCGAGAGCCGGCCGGAAGATCAGGGCCCGTTCGCGGACAGAGGGTGCACCGCGCGGCCGGTGGGCCGCGGGAGCACCCTCAGGGGACCGGCGGCAGCGGGGGTGGCAGGCCGGTCCACGAACGAGTCCCTGGTGGGGTCGTCGGGCGCCGCCCATGGTGGGGGACGGCGCCCGAGGTCGGGTCGGGTACGACTCAGGTCGATCGCGTACGACCCTGGCGATACGGAATCTGCCGGTCAGGCCCCGGCCTTGCCGTGCGGGTCCGCCCAGGGGTCGCGGGTCGGGTCGTCGATGACGGGGAGCCGGCCCTCCTTGCGGGCACGACGCAGGTCGTCGAAGTACTCGCGGCTCATCATCGCGGAGACCATCGCCACGCCGCCGCGGTGCACGCGGATCTCACTGTTGGCGGCGGTGCCCACCAGGCGGATCGTCCGGCTGGTCCCGCCGGTCGGGGCCTGGCCGTCCTTGACCTTGCCCTTGCCGGACCACTGGAGACCCCAGTGGTCGATCGCGGCGTCCTCCGGGACCAGGAGCTTGACCATGGCCCGCTGCATCTCCACCCGGACCTCGATCTGGGCGGGGATGTTCGGCGAGCGCAGGTCCACCACGACGCTCCCGCCGCGCGCCTTGATCTCGAAGGTGTCGGCGCTGGTCCAGTTGCCCAGGCGCTTGGTGACCGTGTGGTCGACGTGGATGCGCTCCGTGCCGGCGGGGGCGGTGCTGTCCTCGGCGAAGTTGTCCTGGCTCATCGTGAGTTCCTTCCGGGAGGTGCGACTGACAAGGGCGGGCGATCCGGCCCTCCGGCCGCCCGGTCCGGCGTTCCCGCCGACACATTGATAGTTGCACTGTTACTAGTCTCTCGTCAACTAGTGCCCTTGAGACTGACTCGAGGAGTAGGATGTCCGCATGACCAGCCCGACCAATCCGGCCAGCTCAGTCAAGAGCTCGCCCCTCTCGCTGACCGTCCTGTCCCTGCTGCACTACCAGCCGCTGCACCCGTACGGGATCCAGCGGCTCATCAAGCAGTGGGGCAAGGACCAGGTCGTCAACGTCAGCCAGCGCGCGAGCCTGTACCGGACCATCGAGCGGCTGCTCGCGGCGGGCCTGATCGAGGTGCGCGAGACGGAGCGCGACCAGCAGTACCCGGAGCGGACCGTCTACGAGGTCACCGAGGAGGGCCGCCGGGCCACCCGCGGCTGGCTGCTGGAGATGCTCGCCAAGCCCAAACAGGAGTACCCGGAGTTCCCCGCGGCGCTGTCGTTCCTGGTCATGCTGACCCCGGAGGACACGCTCAAGGTCTTCTCCGAGCGGGCCGAGACCCTGCGCGCCTCCCTGCGCGAGATCGACGCGATCATGAGCGTCGAGGCGGAGCACCGGCTGCCCCGCGTCACCATGCTGGAGACGGAGTACCAGCGGGTGACCACCTCGGCCCAGCTGGCCTGGCTCGACGCGGTGATCGCCGACCTGCGCGCCGGCCGGCTCTCCTGGAGCTCCGAGGAGCTGCTCGCCTTCGCCGAGGCGGAGGGCGCCGCCGCCGAGGGTTGACCGCCGGCGGACTTCCCTTACGGATCAGTAGCTGAAAGGTTTCTGCAAACCTGTCAGCGCGCCGATACAAACGGTGACCATGGACCCGACAACGGGTAACATGTGCCTGCTGATCCGGGCTGGGACTTGGGGGAGTCGATGGTGCGTATCCTGCTGGCCGAGGACATGCACATGGTCCGCGGCGCACTGGCCGCGCTGCTGCGCCTGGAACCGGACTTCCGGATCGTGGCCGAGGTCGAGCGGGGCGACGAGGTGGTCCCCGCCGCGCTCGAGTGCAAGCCCGAGGTGGCGGTGCTCGACGTGGGCCTGCCCGGCCTCGACGGACTGCACGTCGCGGCCCTGCTCCACCAGGAGCTGCCGAGCTGCCGCACGCTCATCCTCACCAGCATGGGCAAGGCCGGCACCCTGCGCCGCGCGCTCGCCGCGCAGGTCTCCGGCTTCCTGCTCAAGGACGCTCCCCCGGCCCTGCTCGCCGAGGCCGTCCGAAGAGTCGCCGCGGGTGAGCGGGTGCTCGACCCGCAGCTCGCCCTGGTGGCCTTCGACAGCGTCGAGGGGCCGCTGACGGACCGTGAGACGGAGGTCCTCCGGCTGGCGGCCGGGGGCGCCGACGCGGCGGAGATCGCCTCCACGCTGTTCCTGTCCGTCGGCACGGTACGGAACTACCTCACCGCGATCGTCACCAAGCTCGGGGCCCGCAACCGCCTCGACGCCATCCGCATAGCCCGCGAGGACGGCTGGCTGTAGCGCCTGCCGCCACGGGCGGGCCGAGGCCCTACTCCTCCGCGACGGGCGGGAGCTTGGCGACCGCGCACAGCACGAACCAGCCGTCGTCCTCGACCGACCAGCTGAGCCGTCCGTCGACCTGGGCCAGGCGGGCCGTCAGGTTCTGCAGCCCGCTGCCGCGCGGCGCGTCGCTGCGGGTGACGCCGTCGTTGGCGATGGTCAGCCGGATCCGGTCGCCCTCGGCCCGGGCCGCGATCACGCAACTCTCGGCCTTGCTGTGCCGGAGCAGGTTGGTGATGGCCTCGCGCAGCACCGTGGCCAGGATGGTGTCCAGATGCCCGCGCGGCGGGCGGACCGTCAGGTCGACGTCCGCGCGGATGCCGGCCGCCTCGAGCACCGAGCGGGCCGCCTCCGCCTCCTCGAACAGCGACATCTCCCGGTAGCCGCGCGAGACCGCCCGTACGTCGGTGAGGGCCTGGCGGGAGACCAGCAGGATGTCGTCCAGCTCGGTCAGCGCGTCGGCCGGACTGCCGTCCACCAGGCGCTTGGTGAGCTCGCTCTTGAGCACGATGGTGGAGAGGCTGTAGCCGAGCAGGTCGTGCAGGTCTCTGGCGAAACGCAGCCTCTCCCGCACGACCGCGACGCGCGCCAGCTCCCCCTGGGTCGCCTGGATCTGCACGACCAGCAGGGAGAGCCGGGTCAGGCCCCAGACCACGAGGCCGGTCACGATGATCGAGATGGTCATGTAGACCGTGTAGTCGGTGGTCCAGTGATCGACCACGCCGCTGAACAGCGTCGCCCCGACGACACCGCCGAAGACCGCCCACCCCAGCCGCGGCGACAGCAGGAGCAGCGCGCTCGCGATGAGGAAGCCGGACATCCCGCCCCACCAGATCCCGAAAGCGAACGGGGGCAGGTAGGTGAAGAGCGCCTGGAGCACCAGGCTGTACGGGAAGGCCAGCCGCCGCCAGCGCTCCAGGCGCGGGTCCGAGTGGAGCACCTGGAGCGCGGCGATGCCGAGGAAGCAGAAGCCGCCGATGATGATCTGGTCGCGCGTCAGCCCGTAGAAGACCAGGTTGGTCACGCCCATGATCAGGTAGCAGGTGACCACGGTCGGGACGAGACTGCTGGCGGCCCAGCGAGGCGGCGCGACCCGTTCGAGGTTGCCGAGGACGACGATGCTCGGGTCCTCGGGCTCGCCGCCCGGAAGGTCCGGCTCCTCCAGTCGTGACTGGATGATCAGCCGATCGATGGCACTGGTCACCGTCGCCGCCTCCGTCCGGATATCAGCAGACCCAGCAGCAGGGTACGCGGCCCGGACCGTGGTGCAACATTCATGTCAGATGAATACCGGTATAGGGTTGAGTTCCTGATACTTCGTCGGATCACTGAGCCGCCCCATGCGCACCGGTACGTCGAAGAGGCGTCCGGGGGCGAAGCGGGCCCAGAAGTGCCGCAGGCCCGGCACCACGACCTTGACCACGGGCAGGCCGATGTCCGGCCGGGTCTGGTCGACGACGAGGGTCTCCAGCCCCTGCTCCGACAGCCGATCGGTGACCAGTTGGACGTCGTCCAGCAGGTCGTGGCCGGCCAGGGACGGGCGGTCCTGCGGTCCGGTGGGCCGGGCCGCCGGGTCGGGCAGCAGCCAGGGCTGCTGGTGCACCCGCTGCTCCCGCCACCACGCGAGCAGTTCCGGATCGTCCAGGCGGTAGCCCGTGCCGTCGGCCTGGACGTCCGCCACGGCCGGGAGCATCTGGTTCATCTCGGTCAGCGCGCGACTGAGCGCCACGCGGGGGTCGAGATGGGCGCCGAAGCCGAGCATGATGTCCTGCGCGGGCTTGTCCACCCGGCGCGAGAGCGCCGCGAAGACGGGGATGCCGAGGTCGGAGGTCAGGTCCAGCGCCCATACCTGGCGCCCGATCAGGCGGTAGGTGGTGAGCAGCTCGTCCGTCCACGCGGTGGCGTAGGCGTCCAGGCTGACCGCGGGCTGCCGGGTCCGGTTGTACCACCACAGCGCCACCGCGTCGCGCTCGACCAGTTCCAGCAGGCCCTGGAGCACGGCGTCCTCGATGCAGCTGCCCGCCGCGTTCCCGTTCGAGCAGGCGATCAGCGAGTGCCGCCCGGCGGGCGGGGCGACGCCCTCGTGGACGGGGTTGAAGTAGAGCATGGCGGTCGGCAGCATCCGCTGCCGGCGGCTCGTGAGCGACCAGACCGGCGTCCAGTCGACGGGGGCGTCCCCGTCGAAGGGCTCGGGCACGTGGTGGAAGACCGAGCACTGCCGGTTCCACTCCCGTCTGCCGCGGTACTGCCGGGGGTCGAAGAGCATGCAGTCGCGCGGGTCGACCGCGATCTCCCCGAGCCCGCGCAGCGAGTCGCGCACGCGCAGCTCGTCGCCCTGGAGCGTGGCCGAGTACCGCTCGACCGCCTCGCACAGGGCGCTCACCTCGGCGTCCAGCGGCGTGGCTCCCTTGCCGCCGCTGCCGCCGCGGAGCCCGGCGCGCAGATCGCGCAGGTCCCCGCCGCCCACCGCGAGGTTGCGGCCGGACGCGTAGCTGTACAGACCCGTGGGACAGCCGTCGATCGGACGGATGTCCTGGACGACGCCGGTGACGGGACTGACCAGATGGGAGAAACGTTTCTTCATATCCTCGGCGGAGCAGGCGCGATGCCCTCCCCCGGAGGCGCGGAACACCTTCGGGCGCGAGGTCAGGTCCACCCCCCGGGCCGCCTGGCGAGCCATCAGCTCCGGGTCGCCGCAGCTCGGGCACTGCGGGCGGCGTCTCGTCTCGTGATGACGGGAGGCAAGCGTCAGCGTGTCCAGCTCCAGCACCGACTCCTGGCCCGGATGCCGGTACCCGGCAAGCCACTTGACCGCCTCGAGGACGAGCAGCTGGGCGCTGGCGCCGTAGCCGACGGGCAGGTGGGCGGCAGGCCGCACCACCGGTCCGGTCAGGCCGAGCGCCCGGCGCACCGGCGCCTCGGCTGCGCGGTGCTCGCGCAGCCGGTGCGCGAGGCAGCTCCAGCAGGCGCCCTCGTCGGGCCGGAAGACCGGACCGATCCAGACGCGCGCTCCGGTCAGCCGGGCGAGCAGCCACGGTCTTCCGGCGGCCCGGTGCTCCAGGTCGAGCCGGGCCAGCTCGGGGCGCAGGTAGTCGTCGGTGATGACGAGCGTCAGGCGCGGCTCGTGACCGTCGGGAAAGGGGCCGAGGTCGAGCTGGCTTCCCCGGCAGGCCTCGCGGACGGCGTCCACCGGGGCGTCGCCCACGGAGCGCAGTTCCACCCGCGCGCCGGCGAGCCGGTCGACCGTCTCCTGCCCCTCCAGTCCCGCCATGTCCCAGTAGGCCTCGGCCGGCAGAGTCACCGGCCGCGCCCGGAAAGCGATCAGTCCCTGCCGGGCCAGTTCGCGAATGGCCCGGCCGGCCTCGTCGACCGGAATCTCCGCGCTCACCGAATCGAGCACGGAGGCGAGATCCCGGGTTCCGTCGAGCAATGGGACCAGCGCCGCAACGGGCGCACCCTGGAGCGCGGTGACCCCGCGCTCCGACAGCAGATAGGCAGCATCCCCCACGACATGCTCTGCCCGCAGGTGGCCACGGAAGCCCAGGAGCCGAGGCCCCCGGACTTCCGTGGCAATGCCTCGCCCCTCGGACGAGGACGCGGTCACTGAAGAACCAGCTCCCGCTCCTGCAGACCGGCGGTGCAGGGCGGGCCGCAGCCCTTGGCGGTGGCCACGCGGAAGTCCTCGAGCTCCTCGATCAGGAGCACTTCTCCCGCGGCCGGGTGGCCGTGGTGGGTGTCGGTGAGTACCAGACCGAACATGCGCATCGCGAGCTCGAGCTCGCGGTCGATCAACGTGTCCATCCGAGCCTCCTCCGGGGGTGGAGTTCGTCGCTCCCACTGACCGTGGGTAGCGACTCGATGACGGCTCGATTCTGGATGGAGGAGGGGAACCCGAGGAAGTGATCCTGTCATGAACCCTCTATGAGTTGCTCATGATCCCGGAAGCCCCACCAGTTCGCACGCGTACTCTCCTTACACTGCCTTTCCTGACAGCCTCCCGTCAACTGCGCGGCTGTCATTCCCACGAACCCGGCGCACGGTACGGATCCTGCGCCAGCCAGCGCGACCGGCGACGGCCGCCGCCGGGCCGCGCGGAGTCGGCGGCGTCGGCGGCGCGGGCCGCCATCCCGGCCAACACGGCGGCGATCACCGCGAGTTCGGTGGGGTCCGGGTCTCCCCGGACCACCGTGAACAACTCCTGAGCTCCCTGCGTCGTCACCACTCCCCCTTTGCCTCCGACGGTGCCTCCGAGACGGGCGGGTCTGTCACACGGGCGGGTTGCCGTGCTTCTTGGACGGGAGCAGCACGCGCTTGGTGCGCAGCATCCGCAACGCCTTGATCAGCGTCCAACGGGTCTCCGCCGGATCGATGACGTCGTCCACCAGGCCGCGCTCCGCGGCGTAGTACGGATGCATGAGCTCCTGCTGGTACTCCTTGATCCGCGCGGTGCGCGCCGCGTCCGGGTCCTCGGCCGCGGCGATCTCCCGACGGAAGATCACGTTGGCCGCCCCCTCGGCTCCCATCACCGCGATCTCGTTGGCCGGCCACGCGTACGAGAGGTCGGCGCCGATCGAGCGGGAGTCCATGACGATGTAGGCACCGCCGTACGCCTTGCGCATGATGAGCTGGATCCGCGGGACGGTCGCGTTGCAGTACGCGTAGAGCAGTTTGGCGCCGTGTCGGATGATCCCGCTGTGCTCCTGGTCGACGCCCGGCAGGAAGCCCGGCACGTCGAGCAGCGTGATGAGCGGGATGCTGAAGGCGTCGCAGAACTGGACGAACCTGGCCGCCTTCTCGCTGGCGTGGATGTCCAGCACCCCGGCCATCACGGCGGGCTGGTTGGCGATGACGCCGACGGCCTGGCCGTCCATCCTGGCCAGGGCGCAGATGACGTTGGGCGCCCAGGCGGCGTGCACCTCGAAGTAGTCGCCGTCGTCGACGAGTTCCTCGATGACGGCGCGGACGTCGTAGGAGCGGGACGGGTCCGTCGGCACCAGGCTGAGCAGGTTGTGGTTGGGCCGCTTCGGGTCGTCGGTGGGCGGCTCGAAGGGCGCCTCCTCCTGGTTGTTGGCCGGGAGGAGGGACAGCAGATGGCGTACCTCCTCCAGGCAGTCGCGCTCGTCGGTGTAGGCGAAGTGGGAGACGCCCGAGGTGCCGGCGTGGACGTCGGCGCCGCCGAGTCCGTTGTGCGTGATCTCCTCGCCGGTCACCGCGCGCACCACGTCGGGGCCGGTGATGAACATCTGCGCGGTGTCGCGGACCATGAAGACGAAGTCGGTCAGCGCCGGCGAGTACGCCGCGCCGCCCGCGCACGGTCCGAGGATCACGCTGATCTGCGGGATCACCCCGGAGGCCGCCACGTTGCGGCGGAAGATCCCGCCGTATCCGGCCAGCGCGGTGACGCCCTCCTGGATCCGGGCGCCCGCGCCGTCGCAGAGGCCGACCAGGGGCGCGCCCGTCTCGATGGCCAGGTCCATCACCTTGTGGATCTTCTCGGCGTGGGCCTCGCCCAGCGCGCCGCCGAAGACCCGGAAGTCGTGGGCGTAGGCGAAGACCCGCCGCCCGTGGACGGTGCCCCAACCGATCACGACACCGTCCCCGTGCGGCTTGCGTCGGCCCATTCCGAAGGCGCTGGCCCGATGGCGGCGCAGTGGCTCGATCTCGGTGAACGTCCCCGTGTCGAAGAGGAGTTCAAGACGCTCGTCGACGGTCAGCTTGCCCTTGGCGTGCTGCGCGTCGGTCGCCGCGCCCTCCTTCTCGGCTCGGGCCTGCTCCTTGACCGCCTCCAACTCCGCCACGTGGCCGTGCAGACCGGGCGCCTCCTGGACCGTGGTCATCTGTTGCCTCCCAACTCCTGGTGGTGTCAGTAGCGGTAGTGGTCGGCCTTGTAGGGGCCGTCGACGTTGACGCCGATGTAGTCGGCCTGCGACTGGGTGAGCGTGGTGAGCTTCACCCCGAGGGCGTCCAGGTGGAGACGGGCGACCTTCTCGTCCAGGTGCTTGGGCAGCGTGTAGACCCCGACCGGGTACTCCTCCGGCTTGGTGAACAGCTCGATCTGGGCCAGGGTCTGGTCCGCGAAGGAGTTGGACATCACGAAGGACGGGTGCCCGGTCGCGTTGCCCAGGTTCAGCAGACGGCCCTCGGACAGCACGATGATCTTCTTGCCGTCCGCGAAGGTCCAGGTGTGGACCTGCGGCTTGACCTCGTCCTTGACGATGCCCGGGATCTTGGCCAGGCCGGCCATGTCGATCTCGTTGTCGAAGTGGCCGATGTTGCCGACGATGGCCTGGTGCTTCATCTTGGCCATGTCCGCGGCCATGATGATGTCCTTGTTGCCCGTCGTGGTCACGAAGATGTCCGCGATCCCGACGACCTCGTCGAGCGTGGTGACCTGGTAGCCGTCCATGGCGGCCTGCAGGGCGCAGATCGGGTCGATCTCGGTGACGATGACGCGGGCGCCCTGGCCGCGGAGGGACTCGGCGCAGCCCTTGCCCACGTCGCCGTAGCCGCAGACCACGGCGACCTTGCCGCCGATCAGCACGTCGGTGGCCCGGTTGATGCCGTCCACCAGCGAGTGCCGGCAGCCGTACTTGTTGTCGAACTTCGACTTGGTCACCGCGTCGTTCACGTTGATCGCCGGGAACAGCAGGTTCCCGTCCCGGTGCATCTCGTACAGGCGGTGCACACCCGTGGTGGTCTCCTCGGTCACGCCCTTGATCTCGGAGGCGACCTCGGCCCAGCTCAGGCTGCTGGAGCGCAGCAGCTTCAGGACGATGGCCAGCTCCTCGTTCTCGGCCGTGGCGGGGTCCGGGACGGCGCCGGCCTTCTGGTACTCGACGCCCTTGTGGACCAGCAGCGTCGCGTCGCCGCCGTCGTCCAGGATCATGTTGGGGCCGGAGAAGCCCTCCCAGGTCAGCGCCTGCTCGGTGCACCACCAGTACTCCTCCAGCGTCTCGCCCTTCCAGGCGAAGACGGGGATCCCTGCCTCGGCGATGGCCGCCGCGGCGTGGTCCTGGGTGGAGAAGATGTTGCACGAGCACCAGCGCACGTCGGCGCCGAGCGCGACCAGCGTCTCGATCAGCACGGCGGTCTGCACGGTCATGTGCAGCGAGCCGGTGATCCGCGCGCCGGCCAGCGGCTGCGCGGCGGCGTACTCCTTGCGGATCGCCATCAGGCCGGGCATCTCGTGCTCGGCCAGCTCGATCTCCTTACGGCCGAAAGCGGCCAGGGAAAGGTCGGCGACCTTGAAGTCACGCGGTGCGGGACGGGACATGACTGCTCCTCGACTGCAGGTTGCGATGGATTTCCAGGACGGCGGCGGCCTTGTTCAAGGTGATGTAGTGCAGGCCGGGCGCGCCCTCGGCCAGGAGACGGTCGGCGAGCCGGGTCGCGTGCTCCACGCCGACGGCGTGCGCGTCGGCGTCGGACGTGGCCCGTGCCAGGGCCTGCTCCAGGTCCGCCGGGAAGGCGGCGTTGCTGAGCTCCGCGAAGCGCTGGATCTGCCGGTGGTTGGTCGCCGGCATGATGCCGGGGATGATCGGCGTCGCGCAGCCGGCCGCCTCGACGCGGTCGCGCAGCCGCAGGTAGTCCTCGGCGCGGAAGAACATCTGGGTGATCGCGTAGTCCGCGCCCGCACGGCACTTGGCGACGAAGCGGCGGACGTCGCTCTCCCAGTCGGCCGAGCGCGGGTGCCGCTCGGGGAAGGCCGCGACGCCGATGCTGAACCGGCCCAGCGAGGCGACCAGCGCGACCAGCTCGTCGGCGTGGCGCAGCCCCTGGGGGTGCTGCCGCCACTCCCCCAGCGGGTCGCCGGGCGGGTCGCCGCGCAGCGCCAGCACGTCGTGGATGCCCGCGTCGGCGTACTGGCCGATGATGTTCCGCAGCTCGGCCACGGAGTGCCCGACAGCGGTCAGGTGCGCCACGGGGCGCATCCGCGTCTGGGCGGCGATCCGGTGCGTCGTGGCGATGGTCCGCTCCCGGGAGGAGCCGCCCGCGCCGTAGGTCACCGAGACGAACGTCGGGTCGACGGCCTCGACCCGACGCACCGTGTCCCACAGGGACTTCTCGCCCGCGTCGGTCTTGGCGGGGAAGAACTCGAACGAGAACGACTGCTCGCCGCGCGCGTACATCTGGGCCAGATCCAGCCGGTGGGCTTCCATGAGCTGTGCCTCCCTCCCACTC
>NZ_BBPQ01000076.1:0-1811 GCF_000787855.1 Streptacidiphilus anmyonensis
GGCCGGGCGGGCGACGCAGGCCCGGCGACGACGGGCGACGCGTGGCGACGCGACGTCTACCCGGCGACCTCGGCGGCCGGCTCGGGGCGGTGGATGCCGACCAGGCAGGTGTCGTCGTCGGTGTCGGAGCGGCTGTGGGCCAGCAGGTGGTCCAGTTGCTCGCCCAGACTGCCCGCCCCGGGGAAGGACACGCCGCGCAGTGTCGCGTGGAGGTCCTCGAAGCCGCTGCTGTCCTTGCGCTCGATCAGGCCGTCGGTGAAGAGCAGCAACGTCGCCCCCTCCGGCAGCGTCATCTCGTACTCCTCGTAGCCGGCGTCCGGGATCGCGCCGAGCAGGATCCCGTGGCCGAAGTCGAGGGAACGGGAGCCGCCCTCGTGCAGCAGCACCGGCGCCGGATGCCCGGCGCTCGCCCAGCGCAGCAGGCTGCGCTGCGGATGGTAGATCCCGCACACCGCCGTCGCCGTGACGTTCTCGATGAGGTGGAAGGCCACGTCGTTGAGCCAGGCCAGCAGTTGGGCGGGTCCGGCCCCGGTGGTCGCGAGGCCGCGCAGGGCGTTGCGCAGCGCGACCATGCCCGTGGCCGCCTCGATGCCGTGCCCGGCCACGTCCCCGACCGAGATCAGCACGTCGCCGTTGGGCAGCGGCACCGCGTCGTACCAGTCGCCGCCCACGGCGTGGTCCTGGTGGGCGGGGCGGTAGCGGACTCCGATGGTCAGCCCGGCCATGGACACGGTGCCGGGGGTGGGCGGCATGATGGCGTGCTGAAGCCGACGGGCGAGCCGTGCGCTCTCGTCCGCCTCGGCCTGCGTGTGGGCGAGTTGGTCGCGGGTGGCGCTCAGCGCCACCTCGGTCCAGTGGTGCGCGGAGATGTCCTGGCAGACGCCGCGGATCGCGACGAGCGCGCCGGCCTCGTCGGCCACCGGCTCCGCCACCACGCGCACGTGCCGCACCACGCGGTCGTCGCGGTGGAACCGGACGGCGACGTCCCGGGGCTCCTGGTGCAGGGTCACCCCGGCGAGGAAGGCGTCGAACGCGTCGCGGTCGTCGCGGTGGACCCGCGCCCGCAGGTGCGACAGCGGCAGCGGCCGGCTGTCGGGCGCGAGGCCGAACAGCTCGAACAGCTCGGGGTTCCACGCGGCCCGCGAGGTGAGCAGATCGTCCTCGAAACCGCCGATGCGGCCCAGGCGTTGGGCGTGCTGGAGCAGGGTGCCGAGGCGGGCGTCGTCCTCCTGGACCCGCCACGTCAGCAGCACCGCGTCGTTGACTCGGCTCACGCCCACCTGGGCCTGGTTGACGACGGGGACGTCGCCGATCTCGGCGACGAGCGCGAGCCGGTCCGCGCGGAACGACTCCCCCGTCGCGTACACGTGCTCGACCTTCTCGGCCGGTCCCCCCGCGCGACCGAACCCCGGGTACGCCTGGAGCAGCGGCCTGCCCTGTACGAGCGCGGCGGGCCGTCCGGCCGGGTCGGCGAAGCGGTCGTTGAGGTGGGCGATGCGGAAGTCGGCCAGCCGCCCCTCCTCGTCGAACAGCGGGGTGAGCACCAGCGCCGGATCGTGCAGGCTGTCCGCGAGCTGCCGCAGCGCCGGATCCACCGGATCCACCGGATCCACCGGGTCGACGCCCTCGCTCGCGGGCGCGGCGGCGGGGACGTCGGAGCCATGGGCGGGCTCGTCCAGGGTGTGCGCGGTGAGCTCGGCCAGGGCGAGGAGTTGACGCTCGACGCGGTGGTCGCGCTCGGGCGCTCCGGTGGTCCAGCTGACCTCCAGCGCGCCGAGCACCCGGCCGCGGCGGACGGCCGGGGCCGCGAC
>NZ_BBPQ01000076.1:2002-41061 GCF_000787855.1 Streptacidiphilus anmyonensis
CCGTCGCGGACCCGCCGGTGGCCCCGGGCCCGGCTGCGGCCCACACGACCGCGCCGCTGCGCACCGCCTCGGCGGAGGCCTCCTGAGCGGCCGCGGAGCCCGGGGTGACGCCGGCCCCGGCCGCGAGCCGCAGGCCCGCACGCCCGGCGAGCCGCAGCCCGCCGTCCTCGCGAACGGCCCACAGTTGGACGCTGTCCGCCCCGAAGGGCTGCACGGCGTGCTCCAGGATGGCCTTCACGGCCCGCTGCCCGTCCTCGGCGTGCCAGCGCGGCAGCGCGCCCGCCGACGCGTCAGTCGTGACGGCCACGCCCGCGCTTCGGGTCTCCGAGGGCAGGCGCCCGACCAGGCCGCTGGCGACGCCGCCGAGCACCGCCGGCCCGGCTGCGCCGGACACGCGCCCGCTTCCGGGGCCCACCGCCCGGTCCTCACCGCCACGGGGTCCGCCGCGAACCGCGCCCCACGCGTTCGGGTCGGCCACGCGCGTACCTCCGGGGCCCGAGGCCGAGTCCTCGGCACCATCAGGCGCGCCAGTCAGGGCCCCGCCGTAGTGCCCGGCACCGGCCCCGCTGCCGGGCACTCCGCCGCGCGCCGCCGGGTCGGCCGCGCCGGTCGCCCACGTGCTCGCGGGGCCGCCGTCGTAGGCCGTCGCGCGGGTCGCCCGGTCGGTCAGGATCTGGTCGGCGCAGCGCAGCACGGTGCGGCTCTCGGCGCGGGCCAGGCCGTGGAGGTGTCGCAGCGCGTCCTCCGGGCCGCAGCCCAGACGTTCCATCAGCACGCCGACGGCCCGGTCGATCAGCACCCGCGCGTCCGTGCCGTCTCCGGCGGCGTCCAGCACCGCCTGGACCCGGTCGAACACTTCGGCCAGCCCTGCGAGACCCGTGGAGAGGGGCTCCTCGCGGGCGGCGGCGCCCTCCTGGTGACCGGTCACAGATCCAGAACCTCCCGGATGGTGGCGATCAGCTGCTGCGCGGCGACGGGCTTGGTCACGTACGCGTCCGACCCGGCGGCCAGGCTCTTGTCCCGGTCGCCCGGCATGGCCTTCGCGGTGACCGCGATGACCGGCAGCGTGGCGTACTGCGGCATGGCCCGGATCGCGGCGGTCGCCTGGTAGCCGTCCATCTCGGGCATCATCACGTCCATCAGCACCAGGTCCACCTCGGGATGGGCCGTCAGCGTCTCGATGCCGAGCCGTCCGTCCTCCGCGTGGAGCACCCGCATGCCCTGCATCTCCAGGATCTGGGTCACCGCGAAGACGTTGCGCACGTCGTCGTCGACGACCAGCACCGTCCGCGCGGCCAGGCGTTCGTCGACCTCGACGGCGGCCGCCGCCGTCCTCGCGGCGACGGGGACGGGGACGGGCGTCTGGGAGGCCAGCCGCTCGCGCACCCGGTCCCGCAGCTCGTCCAGGCTGCCGGTGACGTCGAGCGGACGCGCGCCCAGACCGCGCAGCGTCTGCTCCTGCGCCCCGGACAGGCCGCGGCCGTGGACGACCAGCGGGATGTCGCGCAGCGCGTGGTCGTCGTCGAGCGCGTGCAGGAAGCGCCACATCTGCGGGTCGGGGTCGTCCAGTTCGACGACGATGCAGTGCTGGTGGTCCAGCGCGAGCACGGCGGCCGCCTCGGTCACCCCGGTCGCGGTGCTCAGCCGGACCGGGCTTCCGTCGGGGTCGGCGGCGGCCAGGTCGCCGACGGCGCTCTCGGCGACCAGTGTGAGCAGGCCGCGCGCCTCCCGTTCCACGATCAGCAGGCGCCGCTCGGAGGTCGGTTCGACGGCGGCGAAGCCGTCGCGCGACCAGGCGTCGCCGCCCGCCGTGCCGCCGCGCCCCACCTGGGCGGGCACCTCGGCGTCCGCGTGCTCGGGCGCGTCGGACGCGTCGGGCGACTCGGGGTGGCGCAGCGGCAGGTACAGCACGAAGCTGCTGCCCTCGCCCGGACGGCTGGTGACGGTGATGACGCCGCCCAGCAGCTGCGCGAGCTCCCTGCTGATCGACAGCCCCAGCCCGGTGCCGCCGTAGCGGCGGCTGGTGGTGCCGTCGGCCTGCTGGAACGCCTCGAAGATGGTGGCCAGCTGGTCCTCGGAGATGCCGATGCCGGTGTCGTGGACCTCGAACGCGATGAACGGGCCGTAGCCCTCGACGCCCCGGGGCAGCTCCTCCGGGGCCGGGCAGGAGATCCGCAGGTCGACGATGCCCCGTTCGGTGAACTTCACGGCGTTGGAGAGCAGGTTGCGCAGCACCTGCCGCAGCCGCGACTCGTCCGTCACCATCGCCGACGGCGTGCCGGGGAGCACCGCGACGCGGAACTGGAGCGCCTTCTCGCTGGTGAGGGGGCGGAAGGTGGCGTCGACGTAGTCGAGCAGGGCCCGCAGCGCCACCTCCTCCAGGCTGAGGTCCATCCGGCCCGCCTCGACCTTGGACAGGTCCAGGATGTCGTTGATGAGCTGGAGCAGGTCCGAGCCGGCGGAGTGGATGACGCCCGCGTACTCGACCTGCTTGGGCGTCAGGTTCCGTCCCGGGTTCTGGGCCAGCAGCTGCGCGAGGATGAGCAGGCTGTTCAGCGGCGTGCGCAGCTCGTGGCTCATGTTGGCCAGGAACTCCGACTTGTACTTGGACGCCAGGGCGAGCTGCTGGGCGCGCATCTCCAGCTCCTGGCGGGCTTTCTCGATCTGGAGGTTCTTGGTCTCGATGTCGTTGTTCTGCGAGACCAGCAGCGCCGCCTTCTCCTCCAGCTGCGCGTTGGAGCGCTGCAGCTCGTCCTGACGCGACTGGAGCTCGCCGGACTGGGCCTGGAGTTCGGCGGCCAGCCGCTGCGACTCGGCCAGCAGCTCCTCGGTGCGGGCGTTGGCGAGGATGGAGTTGACGTTGACGCCGATGGTCTCCATCAGCCGGTCCAGGAAGTCGCGGTGGACCGCGCTGAACGGCGTGACCGAGCCGAGCTCGATGACGCCGAGGACCTGGTCCTCGACCACGATCGGCAGCACCACCAGGGCGGTGGGCGCGATGCGGCCCATCCCGGAGGAGATGGTGGCGTAGCCGGGCGGGAGGTTCTCGACGTCGATGGTGCGCCGACTGCGGGCCGCCTGGCCGACCAGGGTCTCGCCGAAGGCGTAGCTGGTGGGCTCCCCGGGCGCGCGCCCGAAGGAGCCGATGGCGTACAGGCGCGGGCCCTCGGGGGCCTCCGCCGCCACGTAGAAGGCGCCGTACTGGGCGTCCACCAGCGGGGTCAGCTCGTCCATGACGAGCTCGGCGACCAGCGGAAGGTCGCGGCGGCCCTGCATCAGGGCGGAGAGGCGGGCCAGGTTGGTCTTGAGCCAGTCCTGGTCGCGGTTGGCCCGGGTGGTCTCGCGCAGCGACTCGACCATGGCGTTGATGTTGTCCTTGAGGTCGGCGACCTCGCCTGACGCGTCGACGGCGATCGAGCGGGTCAGGTCGCCCTTGGCGACGGCGCTGGTCACCGTCGCGATGGCGCGCACCTGCCGGGTGAGGTTCCCGGCCAGCTCGTTGACGTTCTCGGTCAGCCGCTTCCAGGTGCCGGAGACGCCCTCGACCTCGGCCTGCCCGCCCAGGCGTCCCTCGCTGCCGACCTCGCGCGCCACGCGGGTGACCTCGGCGGCGAACGAGGACAGCTGGTCGACCATGGTGTTGATGGTCGTCTTGAGTCGCAGGATCTCGCCGCGCGCGTCGACGTCGATCTTGCGGGTCAGGTCGCCCTGCGCGACGGCCGTGGTGACCTGCGCGATCGAGCGGACCTGCGCGGTGAGGTTGTCCGCCATGACGTTGACGGACTCGGTCAGGTCCTTCCAGGTCCCGGAGACGCCGCGGACGGTGGCCTGTCCGCCGAGGTTGCCCTCGGTGCCCACCTCGCGGGCGACCCGGGTCACCTCGTCGGCGAAGGCGGAGAGCTGATCGACCATCGTGTTGATGGTCGTCTTGAGCCCGAGGATCTCGCCGCGCGCGTCGACCTCGATCTTCCGGGTCAGGTCGCCCTGCGCGACCGAGGTGGCGACCTGCGCGATGGCCCGGACCTGGCCGGTCAGATTGCCGGCCATGAAGTTGACCGAGTCGGTGAGGTCGCGCCAGACCCCGGCGACGCCGGGCACCTCGGCCTGGCCGCCGAGCCGTCCCTCGGTGCCGACCTCGAGCGCGACGCGGGTCACCTCGGCGGCGAAGGAGGAGAGCTGATCGACCATCGTGTTGACGGTGCTCTTGAGTTCGAGGATCTCGCCGCGCGCGTCGACCTCGATCTTCTGCGAGAGGTCGCCGCTGGCGACGGCCGTGGCCACCTGCGCGATGTCGCGCACCTGCGTGGTCAGATTGCCCGCCATGGCGTTGACGTTGTCCGTCAGCGCCTTCCAGGAGCCGTCGACGCCCGGCACCTCGGCCTGACCGCCGAGCCGGCCCTCGGTGCCGACCTCACGGGCGACGCGGGTCACCTCCGAGGTGAACAGCGACAGCTGGTCGACCATGCCGTTGAAGACGACGGCGATCTCGCCGAGCAGTCCTTCGCCCTCGTCCGACAGCCGGGTGCTGAAGTCGCCGTCCTTGACGGCGGTCAGCCCCGCCAGCAGCTGGCCCAGCCCCGCCTCCGGCGTGCCCGGGGCCGCCACCTCGAGCTGTCCGTGTTCCCCGCCCGACACGCCCGCCACCGCAGCCACCGTCCTCCCGGCCATCCGCCGGTTCGCGAAACGAACCGGACCAGCCACTCGCGAACATTCCGCCCAGCTTATGGGGACGCGGCCGTTCGTGGACACGCCTGACGCGAGCACGCCGAGGATGTCCGGGGGCGGTGGATCCCCATGGTTCCGGGCCCTACGGCCGATCCGGCGTCCGTTCGGATTGAGAGAAAGACCACGCCCGTCGACACACCCCGTGTCGGTCCGCGAACCCGGGGTAGGCGCGCCACACGAGCCGGTCCGCACGGACCGGCCCCGACACCGTGGAGGTGCCCGAGTGAACCGGCAGCTGTGGAGCTACCCGACCGACAGCGGCCTGCTGGCCGGCGAGGACGTGACCGGCTACCGCGTCGAAGCCGCCGACGGCCCGATCGGCCACGTCGAGGCGGTCCTCGACCGCGACGAGCAGCGCTCGCTGATCGTCGACACCGGCACATGGATCTTCGGCCGCCGTGTGGTCGTCCCGGTCGGCGCGGTCTCCCGCGTCGACGGCGCCCACGGCACGGTCCACGTGGCCCGCACGAAGGACGAGGTCAAGGACGCCCCTGCCTTCGAACGCAACGACGACGACTTCTGGACCCGCCTGGGCACCTACTACGGCGGCTTCCCGGGCCTGGGCCCGATGATCTGACACGATGGCGGCAACCGGAGCTCGCAGGAAGGGGTTGCCGCCACCGTGATCCACACCGACGAGCTGGTCGAGCGGAACGCCGGGTTCGCCGACGGCGGATCGTTCGCCGACCTGAGGCTCATGCCCAGCGGCAGCCTGACGGTGATCGGCTGCGTCGACCCCCGGGTCGACCCGTCCCACGTCCTCGGGCTGAGCCTGGGCGAGGCGGCGGTGATCCGCAACGTCGGAGGCCGGGTCACGCCCGCGACCCTGCGGACGCTGGCGATGCTCTCGAAGGTGGTGCAGGCCCGCACGGGCGGCCCCGGCCCGACCGACCACCACTACGCGGTCCTGCACCACACCGACTGCGGGATCACGGACCTGGCCGCGTTCCCCGAACTGCTGGCCGACTACTTCGATGTTCCGGCCGAGGACCTCGACGCCAAGGCGGTCAGCGACCCGTTCGCCGCCGTCCGCGTCGACGTCGAGACCCTCAGGCCGCGGCTTCGGGCCGGAGTCCTCGTCTCGGGGCTCGTGTACGACGTGGCCACCGGGCGCGTCGAGGTCGTCGTCCCCCCTGCCCGCGTGGAAGCATGACGCCTGGTCGGTCGGACGGCTCGCTCCGTGGCTACGCGGCGGCGGGCGTCGACCCGTGGCGTCCGAGGGTGTCGTCCAGCCAGTCGTAGATCCTCGCCATGGCCAGTCGCTGGGCGCCGACCTGGCAGTGGGCGTCGGCGCCCTCCTGCGCCGTGAACTCCAGAAAGGTCTTGGGGCAGGTGAGCTCGTCGTAGAGCTGCCTGGCCTGTCCGGCGAAGAACAGGTCCTCCTCGGCGTCGCAGACCAGGACCGGGCACTGGATCCGTTCCGCGATGCCGTGGAGGCGGTAGTCGAGGTAGGCGGCGCCGAACGCCCGGGGCGTGTCCACGCCCATGACGTACATGCCGTGGTTGATCGCCCAGCGCACCACCGGGTCCTCGGCCATCCGCTGCTCGAACAGGGCGTCGAGCTCCGGGTCCGTCTCGGCGCGCAGCCGCCGTTCCGCCTCGGCCCGCTCGCCGGGCAGGAAGCGGGTCACCGCAGGGCCGAGGTCGTAGACGCCGTCCAGGGCGATCACCGCGGCCAGGCGGTTTTCGAACGCCGCCGCCCTCGGTGCGAGGAGGCCGCCCATGCTGTTGCCGAGCAGGGCGATGCGCTCGTTGTCGACCTCCGGCAGGCCGGTGGCGAAGTCCAGGACGGGACCCACCACGTTCTCCCAGTCGGGGCGGAAGGTCAGCCCCTCGCGGTGCAGCGGTCCCGGCTGGCCCGGACCGTCGAAGACCAGGACGGTGTAGCCCCGCTCCACTCCGGCCACGGCTCCGAAGAAGTGCATCTCCTCGGCGGTTCCGTCGAATCCGTTGTGCAGGACCAGGGTCGGACGCGGTTCACCCGAGTCGTCGGCCCGATAGAGGTAGCCGGGCAGTGTGGTTCCCTCGTAGGGGATCTCGATCGGCTCGATCCGGGGACTGGACAGGGCGGCCGCCGAACGGAAGCACTCCACGGAGCGCTCGTAGGCGTGCTGGTGCCGGGGGTCGCACGGGTGGCCGTGCAGGAAGAACTCGGCTGAGCGGTAGTAGTTGGACGCCCTGAGGAATCCGTCCCTGGCGCTCACCGGGTGGCCCGCCTCCAGGGCCCGCCGGGCCTCGTCCGCCACCCGGTCGGCCGTGGCCAGCCACTCCTTGTGCCAACTGCCGTAGTCGCCCTCGGCGATCCGCCCAGCGGTGGCGACCACCTCGCCGAAGTCCGCGCCGCCGTAGGCGATGTGGCCGAACGAGCGCAGGGTCTCGTACCAGAACTGGGCGTCACCGGGGAACAGCAGTCGCTCCATCACTCTTCTCCTTCACCTCACGGGACTGATGAAGCGCAGTCTTGTGTGGGGCGGTGTCCACTCTCCAGGCCGGATCGGAGCGGGTGACTGTCCACCCCTGTCCACTTCAGCTCTCTCCGGACCCGGCACTGGTCGCGACCCAGTGATGAAGCGTGCCTCAGCCGGCCGTCACGGCCGCGGCTTCAGGTTCCGAAGCCGGCTGCGCCGTGCCGCCACGCGGCAGCGCGACGGCCGCGTACAGGCCCGCGAGCAGAACGCAGCATCCGGCGGCGGAGAAGATCGTGTCGATGCTGCCGACGGCCAACCCGGCGACCCGGGCGTGGAAGTCACGCAGGGCCGAACTCGCGAGCCAGCCTGCGGCGACGACGGAGAGCATCGAGGCGAGCTCGTTGACCGGGTTGAAGACCGCGATCATCCGGCCCAGATACTCCTGCGGCGTCGCCTCCAGGAGCAGCGGCGTCATCGCGGTGTTGAGCATCGCGACCGGGAGCGCGACACCGGTCAGCAGGATCACGCCGGCGAGGAACTCGGTCTGCCGTGCGTAGGCCAGCACCAGCAGGCCGGTGACGAGCAGCGCGCCCCATGTCGTCGCCCGCGCTCCGATCCGTTTGACCACCCGTCCGGCCACCAGGGATCCGCCGATCGCCCCGACGCCGAACGCGGTGGCGACGAAGCCGAACAGCCGTGAGGAGGTGTGCAGGTTGTCGGTGACGAAGAAGACGTTGAGCGAGTTGAGCGCGCCGGTCCCGCACTGGGCGATGACCGCGATGCCCAGCAGCGCCACCAGGAACCGGTTTCCGGCGAAGAACCGCAACCCGGCGGCGAACTCCTGCCACAGTCTGGCCGCTTGGCCTTCGTCGCCGGCGGCGTGCCCTTGTCCGGCGGTGCGGACACCGCGGATGGACCACCAGGAGAACAGGTAGGACAGGGCGTTGAGCAGCAGCGCCCACTGGAGTCCGGCCGTGAACAGAAGCGGTGCGGCCAGCGGCGGCCCGAGGATGGAGGCGGTGGCGGTGGTCGCCTGCCCGACGCCCGCGGCGCGGGCCCGGTCGGCTTCGCCCGGGACCACCTCGCCCAGCACGGCGAAGCGCGCCGGGGAGAAGAACTGTCCGGCGGCGTTGACCGCGAAGACCAGCGCGTAGATCACCGCGAGCCAGACCCCGGTCGGCAGCGCGGAGGTCGGCAGGAAGGAGAGCACGGCGAGCAGGCCGGTCAGTGCGGCGCGCACCAGCTCCGTCCGCAGCATCACCCGCTTGCGGTCCCAGCGGTCGACGAACACCCCCGCCAGCGGACCCACGACCAGGACCGACGCCCCGACCGCCAGCATCACACCGCTGACCGCGGCGGGCGCCCATGCCCTCCCGGGGGCCAGTACGGTGGCCACCCAGAGCACCAGCGTCGTGTCGAAGACGTAGTCCCCGAGCGTCGACACCGCCTGGCCGTACCACAGCCGTGCGAAGTCACGGTTGATCAACACCGCGTCCGCCCGGCCGCGCAAGGAGAGTCTCCCCGCCACCTCGTCCCCCGCCCCGTCCCCCGGTTCCGCTGTCATGCCCGTGATGATCAGGCGCGCCACTGTATCCACGGGCGTGCGCGCAGAAAAGCCGTTGAGCCGCCCTGCGTGCCTCGGGCATGATCCGCCCCGTGAAGAGCTACCTGGAGACCGACCGCCTGACCCTGCGGCATTTCACGGCCGACGACGCCGACCTGCTGATCGAGCTCGACAGCGACCCGGCGGTGATGCGCTACCTGACCGGGGGTCAGGCGACCGCGCCGGAGATCGTCCGGGAGAGCCATCTGCCGTACATCATCGCCGGGTACGAGAGGTGGGACGGCGACCTCGGCCTGTTCGCCGCGCACGAGCGGGACGGGGGCGCGTTCGTCGGCTGGTTCCACCTGCGGCCCGAGCCCGACGGCCCGCGGGACGAGGCCGAGCTCGGCTACCGGCTGCGGCAGGCCGCCTGGGGCAAGGGGTACGCCACCGAGGGCTCGCAGGGTCTGCTGCACAAGGGGTTCACCGCGCTCGGCCTGCGCAGCGTCTGGGCCGCCACGATGACCGTGAACAGCGGTTCGCGCCGGGTCATGGAGAAGCTGGGCATGAGGCTCGCAGGCAGCATCCCCGTGCCCGAGGACATGCAGATGATCGAGGGCGCCGAGCAGGGGGGCGTGCGGTACGAGATCACGAAGGAGCAGTGGGAGCTGCGTTGACCGGCACGCGCGGCAGCGCGTGGGGCTGCTCGTCGCGGAGGTAGGCGGCGAGCTGCTCGCGGACGAGGCAGCGCAGTTCGAAGGCGTCGGAGGCGTTGTCGGCGGTCATCAGGGCGCGCACCACCAGGGTGGTCGGGGTGGTGTCCACGACCTGGAGGGCCTGGCCGTCGCCGTTCCAGAGCTTGGTGGAGAGCAGCACCTCGGAGAGGCGCTCGCGCAGGTCGGCGACCTCGGCGCGGTAGTCGACGTGGATCAGCGCGGTGCCGGTGATCGCGGGGTCGCGGCGGGACCAGTTCTCGAACGGCTTGCCGGCGAACGCGGAGGCGGGCATGACGATGCGGCGCTGGTCCCAGGTGGCGACCACCACGTAGGTGAGCGTGATCTCCTCGACGGTGCCCCACTCGTCGGCGACGACGACCTCGTCGCCGATGCGCATCATGTCGCCGAAGGCGAGCTGCATGCCCGCGAACAGGTTGGCCAGCGTGCTCTGCGCGGCGATGCCCGCGATCACCCCGATCAGGCCCGCGGAGGCGAAGACGCTGGTGCCGATCGTGCGCACGGTGCGGAAGGTCATCAGGATCGCCGCGACCGCGAGGACCGCGCACAGCGCGCCGGTCATCCGGCGCATCAGGTCCGCCTGGGTGCGCACCCGCCGCACCCGTGCGGCGTCCCTGGGCTGGACGGTGTAGCGGGCGAGGCCGAGGTCGAAACCCACGCTGGCGACCTGGTAGGCCAGCCAGGCCGCGGCGGCGATCAGCAGCACCACCAGGGTGTGCCGGGCGGCGCCGTCCGCGTCTCCCGCCCAGCGGAAGCGGCTGCCGGCGATCAGCAGCGCGAGCGGAACCAGCGTGGCCAGCAGCGGGCGGCGGCAGCGTCCCAGCAGCCGCAGGGAGGCCCCGCGGGCCGCGCGGCCTCGGATCGTGCGCCGCGCCACCCGTTCGACGGCCTCGACCGCCAACCACGCGGCCACCACAGCTGCGGCGATCGCGATCAGCGGCACTGCGACCGATGCGACGGCTGGATTCACGTGTGACCTCCCCACGGTCCTGGTGCGCTTGCGCGCCTGTCCTGGCCGCGCCTAACCGGGCGCGGCGCGGCCCAAACGGGGAGGACGAGTGGCCCGCGCTACATCCGTTCCGGCGCCTCGATCCCGAGCAGCGAGAGCCCCAGGGTCAGCACCCGCGAGGTGAGCGTGGCCAGCACCAGCCGGGAGTCGCGCACCTGCGGCGAGTCGGCGCCGAGGATCGGGCAGCTCGCGTAGAAGGCGGAGAACGCGCTGGCCGTCTCGTAGAGGTGGGTGCAGAGCTTGTGCGGGGCGTAGTCGCGCGTCGCGGCCGCGCACGCGGCCGGGAACCGCAGGATCCGCAGCAGCAGGTCGCGCTCGCGCGGGTCGGTGAGCAGCACCGGCGTTCCGGCGGCCGGTTCGGCCCCGGCCCGGTGCAGCACCGAGCGGATCCGGCAGTTGGCGTACTGGAGGTAGACGGCGGTGTTGCCGGTCATCGCCAGCATCCGGTTCCAGTCGAAGACGTAGTCGTTGCGGCGGTCGCCCGACAGGTCGGCGTACTTGACGGCGCCGATGCCGACCGCGCGGGCGACCGCCGTCCGCTCCGCCTCCGGCAGCGCCGTCCGCTCCGCGATCCGCGCCGCGTGGTCGACGGCCTCGACGAGCAGGTCGACGAGCTTGACGGAGCCGCCCGCGCGGGTGCGGATGGTGCGGCCGTCCTGGCCGAGGATCGTGCCGAAGCCGATGTGCTGGGCGTGGTGGTCGCCGGTGAGCCAGCCCGCCTCGCGCAGCACGGCGAAGACCAGCGCGAAGTGCTGCGCCTGCGGGCTGCCCACGACGTACAGCAGGTCGTCGGCGCCGCGCTCCTCGATCCAGTAGCGGGCGGTGGCCAGGTCGGTGGTGGCGTAGCCGTAGCCGCCGCCGCGCTTGCGGACGATCACGGCCTGCGGGTCGCCGTCGCGGTTGGTGAAGCCCTCGGGGAACGCGCAGATCGCGCCGCCGCTGACCTTGACCAGGCGTTTGGCGCTGAGCTGCTTGACGACGTCGGCCAGGAACGGGTTGTAGAAGCTCTCCCCGTAGACGTCGGCGGGGGTCAGCTGGATGCCCAGGAGCGCGTAGACCTCCTCGAAGTGCCGGGCCGACGCCTCCACGAGCCGCCGCCACAGGGCAAGGGTCTCCTGGTGGCCGCCCTGGAGCAGCACGACGCGGCGGCGCGCGCGGTTGGCGAACTCCAGTTCGGCGTCGAACTTCTTGCGCGCCTCCTGGTAGAAGCCGTTCAGGTCGCTGATCGAGGCGTCGTCGTCCGAGCCGGTCCGGCCCTCGTCGACCATGTGCTCGATGAGCATGCCGAACGGGGTGCCCCAGTCGCCGATGTGGTTGTGCGGGACGACCTCGTGACCGGCGAACCGCAGCAGCCTGCTGATCGCGTCGCCGAGCACGGAGGAGCGCAGGTGGCCGACGTGCATCTCCTTGGCGACGTTGGGGCTGGAGTAGTCGATCGCGATGCGGCGCGGGCTGTCGGTGGGCGGGGCGCCGAGCCGCTCGTCGTCCAGCAGGGAGCCCGCCCGCGCGGCGAGCCAGTCGTCGGTCAGCACCAGGTTGACGAACCCGGTGCCGCTGACCTGCGGCGGCTCGACGATGTCGGCGGCGTCCAGGTGGGCGACGATGTCCGCGGCGACATCCCGCGGGTCCCGGCCCAGCGTCCGGGCGAGGCCCATCGCGATGTTGCTCTGGTAGTCGACGCCGTCCCGCTTCGACGGGCGGATCAGCGCGTCCTGCTCGCTGACGGGGAGATCCAGTGCCGCCTGCACCGCCGCCGCCACGCGTCGGCCCAGCTCGACGCCCACGTTACCGTGCATCACTTGTCCTGACCTCCTGGTGTGTTCCTCGCAGTGCGAACAGCGCGACCACGGCGAGCAGCCCGGCCACCGCCGCACAGCCGAGGGTCGCGATGTGGATGCCGTCGACGAACGCCCGCCGCGCCGCGGCGACGACGGCCTGCGCGGACCCGCTCGGCGAGGCCGCTGCTCCGGCCGGCGTGCCGGTCGGGGTGCCTGCCGACGTACCGGCGTACGTGCCGGTCAGCGCGCCGCCGATCGACTCGCGCGCCGACGCGGCCTGCCGGGCCGTCAGGCCGTGCGGCAGCGCCAGGCGCGCCCGGTAGACGGCGTTCAGCACGCTGCCGACCAGGGCGATGCCGAGGGCCCCGCCGACCTCGAAGGCCGTCTCGGAGACGGCCGCGGCGGCACCGGCCCGGTCCGGCGGGAACGCCTCGACCACGGTGTGGTTGGTGACGGCGACGCACAGTCCCGCGCCGAGCCCGAAGGCGGCCATCGGCAGCAGCACCGCCGGATAGTCCGCCGAGGTGCCGATCGGGAGGTAGAGGACGCAGCCGAGGCCCATCAGCGCGAGGCCGGCCGGCACGACCCGGCGGTGGCCGAGGGCGGTGACCGCCGGGACCGCCGCCGCGCCGCCGAGCACGGCCGTGACGGCGCCGGGCAGCGCGGCCAGCCCGGAACGCAACTGCGACCAGCCCAGCACGAGTTGGAAGTACTGCGCGAACAGCAGCGACAGCGCGGCGGTGACGAACATGGCGACGAGCGCCGCGGACACCGAGACGGCGTACCCCCGGCGGCGGAAGAGCCGCAGGTCGATCAGCGCGTCGGCCGACCGGGCCTGCCGCCGGGCGAACAGGACCAGGCCGCCGACGCCCAGCACCGCGGCGGCCAGGACGTCGGGACGCGCCGGTCCGCCGCGCACGCCCTCCTTGACGGCGTAGACCGCCGCCACCATGCCGACGATCGACAGCACCACGCCCGGCACGTCCAGCCGTCCGGGGCGCGGGTCGCGGGATTCGCTCAGCACCGGCAGGCCGGCCAGCACCACGACCGCGCACACCGGCACGTTGACCAGGAAGACCGAGCCCCACCAGAAGTGGGCGAGCAGCAGGCCGCCGACGATCGGGCCGAGGGCGAAACCCGCCACCGAGGTGGTGCTCCACACGGCCACCGCGGCGGCGCGCTCGCCGGGGTCGGTGAAGGTGCTGCGCAGGATCGACAGCGTGGACGGCATGATCGTGGCCCCGGCGACGCCGAGCGCGGCGCGGGCCGCGATGAGCAGCGCCGGGTCCGGGGCGAAGGCCGTGGCGGCGGAGGCGGCGGCGAACGCCGTCGCACCGGTCAGCAGCAGCCGCTTGCGCCCGATCCGGTCGCCGAGGGTGCCCATGGTGACGAGCAGACCGCCGAGCACGAAGCCGTAGACGTCGGCGATCCACAGGATCTGGTTCGCCGTCGGGTGCAGGCTGCGCGTCAACGCGGGGACGGCCAGGGTGAGGACGGTGCCGTCGACGGCGAGCAGCAGCGCCGCCAGGCACGCGATCGCCAGGGTCGCCCAGCGGCGGGCCGCGCCGGCGGGTCGCGGGCCGGGCGTGGATCCGGTCGCGCCGAGGGGCGTGCCGGGCGCCGTCTCCTGTCTGGTCGGACTCATGTCCCGGCCGCGCGGACGACCAGCGTGGACCACTCCGTCAGCACCAGGCTCCCGTCCTCGTCGGACACCTCCGTGCGCAGGGTCAGCGACACGTTGCCGGCCAGGGTCTTGGCCTCCTCGATGACGACCACGCAGGTCAGCCGGTCCCCCGCGTGCAGGGGGCGCTCGTAGACGAAGCGCTGTCCGCCGTGGACCACCCGGGAGAAGTCGACGCCCAGTTCCGGGTCGGCGGTGACCTGTTCGGCGGCCTGCTGGGTGAAGACGACGGGGAAGGTCGGCGGGGCGAGGACGTCCGGGTGGCCGATCGCGCGGGCCGCCTCGACGTCCCGGTAGATCGTCGAGGGGTCGCCGACGGCCTCGGCGAAGCTGCGGACGTGTTCGCGGCCGACCTCGTACGGCCTGGTCGGCGGGTAGGTCCGGCCCACCGCGTCCAGGATGCCCGGTGCGGTCATCTCTCGCTCCCCGCCGGTTCGACGGCGGCGACGGCGGCGACGGCGGCGACGGCGGCGACGGCGGCCCGGTCGGCGATGTGGACCGGGCAGGTCCAGCCCTCGTCGGGGACCCGGCCGGAGTACATGACCGTCTCCGGGTGGTCCGCGTCGAACAGGGCCAGGGCCGGGTTGATCGTGCCCTGGAGCTTCTCGTCCCTCGCCCGGATGGTCCGGGTGATGCGCGGCATCAGCCCGTTCTCGCGCAGGATGTTGAACTGCTCGTGCGCGTTGAACACGATGACCGGCATGCCGGGCCGACGCGCGATCCGCGAGGAGGCCGGGTGCATGCCGACGATGAAGAAGGGCCGCCCGGCGAAGCTGAAGGAGAAGCCCTTGGTGTTGGGATCGGTCCCCACGATCGGGTTCCAGTCGTGGTGTTCGCGGTCCAGATCGTGCAGCGACTGGAGCTGCTGCCACAGGAGTTCCTCGAACTCCTGCTCGCTCTCGGTGTCCGGCCCGGCGAACGAGGCCACGAAGGAGGCGAAGGTCTCCTGCCGGATCGGGAAGTCCTGGATGAACTGCCACAGGTCGGCGGCCACCGCGCGGGCGCTCTGCGGCGTGCCGAGCGCGGGGTAGCAGCCGAAGCGGTAGTCGCCGCGGCGCAGCAGGCCCCGGCCGACCACGCACGGGTAGGGATCGCTCATCACCATGGCCCGGAACTCCTCGTGCGCCCGGACCGCCTCCGGGCCGGCCGGGGCGACCTCGGGCGACAACCGGACCAGGCGGCTGTCGAGGAATCCGTGGTAGGACCGCGCGACCTCGGCCGAGGCGGGCGTGAAGGGGTTGCGCGCTGCTGCGTGCACTGTGCCGACTCCTGTTGGTTGAAGCGGTCGGGGGCGCCGCGTGCGGGTTCCCGCGGCACCCCCGACCGGCGCGGTCACACCGCGGCGAGAACGCCCTGGATGCTCTGGACGAGGTCGCCGACCGTGCTGCCGTCCTTGAGGTCGTCCTCGGAGATGCTGACGCCGAACCGCTCCTCGGCGGCGACGACGACCTCGACCATCAGCAGCGAGTCGACGTCGAGGTCGTTGACGAAGGACTTGTCGAGCTCGACCTCGGCCGGGTCGGTGCCGGCGACCTCCTGGAGGATGGCGGTCAGGCCCTCGAGGATCTCTTCGGTGGTCATTTCAATCCCTTTCGTTGTGGATCTCTTGCGGTGGTGTGGGAGGGCCGGGCCCGGGTTACGGCTTCCAGGCCCGCAGGATCGCGACGGCGTTGTGGCCGGCGAAGCCGAAGGAGTTGCTCATCGCGACGTCGACCTTGTGCTCCTGCGCGGTGTGGGGCACGTAGTTGACCTCGGTGTCCTCCGGGTCGAAGCAGTTGATCGTCGGCGGGACGACGCCGTCGCGGATGGCGTGCAGGGCCGCGATGGCCTCCACCGCACCGGCCGCGCCGATCATGTGACCGGTCATCGACTTGGTGGAGCTGATCGGCACCCGCAGCGCGTGGTCGCCGAAGACCTGGCGGATGGCGAGGGTCTCGATGCGGTCGTTCAGCTTGGTGCTGGTGCCGTGGGCGTTGACGTAGTCCACCTCGGACGCGTCGATGCGGGCGTCGGCGAGCGCGGCGCGCATGGCCTGCTGGGCGCCGGCGCCCTCCGGGTGCGGCGCGGTCGGGTGGTAGGCGTCCGTGCTCGCGCCGTAGCCGACCAGCTCGGCGAGGATCGGCGCGCCGCGGCGCATCGCCCGCTCGGCCTCCTCCAGGACCAGCACGCCCGCGCCGGAGGCCATGATGAAGCCGTCGCGCTCGTTGTCGAACGGGCGGCAGGCGTGCTCGGGGTCGTCGTTGCGGCGCGACAGGGCCCGCGCGGAGCAGGCGGAGGCGATGTCGGAGCGGGTGACCGAGTCGTCGGCGCCGCCGGCCAGGACCACGTCGCACACGCCCCACTGGATCCACCGCATGGCCTCGCCGATGGCGGAGGTGCCGCTGGCGCAGGCGGTGCTGATCGCGCCGGAGGGGCCCTTGGCGCCGAAGCGGATCGCGATCTCACCGGCGGCGTTGTCGATGGCGGAGGCCGCGGAGGTGAACGGGCCGATGCTGCGCGCGCCCTTCTCGTGCAGCCCCAAGGTGACCTGGGACTGGATGGTGCTGGGGCCGTAGCCGGAGCCGATCTGGACGCCGACGCGCGGAGCCAGCTCCTCGTCGAACTCGATCTTCGCGCCCTCGACCGCCTCGACCGCCGCGGCGAGCGCGTACTGCGCGAAGGGGTCGATCCGCCGCCACACCTTGCGCGGCATGTACTGCTCCGGGTCGAAGTCCTTGACCTGGGCCGCGATCTGCGTCGGCAGGTCGGAGACCTCGAAGTTCTCGATCCGGCGGATGCCGCTGCGGCCGGCGAGCAGCGACTCCCAGAAGGCCGCGGCGTTCAGGCCGATCGGTGAGATGACTCCGCAGCCGGTGATGACCACCCGGCGTCGCGGCGCGTGCTCACTGCTCATCAGTTGACTCTCCGTTCTTCGTTCTTCGTGACGGGGATGGATTCCGACAGATCGGAGGTCTTCGCCTCCTGGGCGGCGCCGGGGAAGTCGCCGTCCAGCTCGGTGATGCCGGGCGGGGCGTCGGCGATGGTCACCGGGACCTCCAGGACGGCGAGGCGGCCCTTGGCGCTGTGCGCGAGCGCCTCGCCGAGGAGGTCGGCGAGCGCGGACTTGTGCCGGACCACCGCGTGCCAGGCCGCGGGGTGGACCGGCAGGGTCGACTCCGCCTGGTCACGCCCGCCCTCGCCCGAGCTGTGCTCGCCCAAGCTGTGCTCACTCAAGCTGTGCTCACTCAAGAAGTGGAACCGGGTGGACTCGGCCCCGTGCTGGTCGAGTTGGCACTGGAGCCAGCCGTAGCCCCGGTTGCGCAGCACCACGTAGGTGACCCCGACGCCTTCCCTGGCCAGCGTGGCGAGGTCGTTGGCCACCATGGAGAAGGCGCCGTCGCCGACGAAGGCGATCACGGGCCGGTCGCCGGCGGCGAGCTTGACGCCGCCCGCGGCGGCGGTGCCGAAGCCGAGGGTGGTCTGCTCGGAGGGGACCACGGAGTCGGCCTCCGCGCCGCAGGTCCAGTGCGGGTAGAAGTAGGACCACATGTCCTGCAGGCCGTTCTCCTGCACCAGGATCCGGTCGGCGGGGGCGATCCTGTCCAGGGCGTCGAGGACCTCCGCGACGTGCAGCGTGTCGGTCGCAGCCATCTCGGCGAGCCGGGCGGTGACGGCGGCGTGGGCGTCGGCGCGGCAGGCGGCGACGGTGGCGGGCCACTCGGCGTCGGCGTCGACCGGGCGGGGGCCGAGCTCGCGCAGCCAGTGCGCGACGACCGCGCGCCCCTCCCCCAGCACGGCGAGGCCGGGGAACTCCGTCGACACGCCGCCGGCGTCGATGTTCACCTGAAGCACCGGCACTCCGTCGCCGACGAAGCCGTTGAACGTCGCGGTCTCCTCCAGCCGGCTGCCGAGGGTGATCAGCAGGTCGGCGGCAGACCACACCGGCTCCATCTCGGCCGGGGAGTACAGCCCGGACAGGCCGCCGAAGGCCGGGTGACGCTCGTCGACGACGCCGCGACCGGAGGCGGTGGCGAAGACCGCCGCGCCGATCCGGTCGGCGAGCGCCTCGATGTCGCGCCCGGCGTCGCGGCCGCGCATTCCGCCGCCCACCAGGATCACCGGCCGCTGCGCCGCCCCGACCAGGTCCAGCGCCCGGGCGGTGTCGCTGCCCGCGACCACGGTGGCGGTCTCCGGGGCGTCCGCCCACGGGCGGGTGCGGACGATCTCCAGGTCGAGCAGGTCGTCCGGCAGCTCCACGTACACCGGGCCGGGCGCGCCGGAGGAGGCCAGCAGGAACGCCCGGTCCAGCGCGGGGACCAGCCGGTCGGGGTGGTCGACGCGCACCGCCCACTTCACCAGCGGGCGGACCAGCGCGAGTTGGTCGACCTCCTGGAAGGCCCCGGAGTCGCGGCGCTTGGCCGCGGTGCCGCCGGCCAGCACGACCAGCGGCACGCCGGAGGTGTGCGCCTCCAGCAGACCGGTCACCGCGTTGGCCACGGCCGGGCCCTTGCCGATGACGCACACGCCGGTGCGTCCGGCCTGCATGGCGTAGCCGGTGGCCAGGAACAGGGCGCTGCGCTGGTCGCGGCAGAGCAGCATGCGCACGGGCGCGCTCTCCAGCGCGTGCAGCGCGCCGAGGTCGTCGCCGGGGAGGCCGAACACCGTGTCGACCTCGCGGTGGACCAGGGCGTCCACCACGGCGTGCCAGGGACTGGGATAAGTGGACAGCACCTCAGACTCCGATTCCGTACTGGGCAACGGTCTTGGACACCAGCAGCGGCTCGGCGGTGCGCTTGCCGTTGTAGGCGGCGTAGTTCGCCATCACGCCGCGGCCGCCGAACGGGTCGTTGCCGTTGTCGACGTCCAGCAGCGTGCGGTTGACCGCGACGGTGTGGCGGTCGCGCAGCTTCTCGGCGAGCGCCTCGTCGGCGCCGTAGAGCATCGCGCCCATGGACCGCTCGGCGAAGTAGGGCGAGAAGAGCAGCTGCTCCAACTGCTCGGCGTGGTCGTAGACGACGACGTTGAACAGCGGGGAGAAGAACTCGCTGATGTCGGGCTGGTCCTCGATGTCGCGCACCAGGACCGTCGGGCGCACCAGGCCGGTGCGGAAGTCGACCTCGCCGCCGTGCACCACGTGGTCCCGGTTGCGCAGCAGGAACTCGGTGGTGGCGCGGATGGCGGAGTCGTAGTAGACGGCGCCGTAGTCGGCGTCCGGGTCGCGGAACCCGCCGTGGCGCAGCTCGGCGAGGCGCTTGGTGAGGCCGCCGACGAAGCGGTCCTTGACCGAGGAGTGGACCAGGAGCACGTCGGGGCCGAAGCAGTCCTGGCCGGAGTTGTGCAGCCGGATCCGGATGGCGTCCTCGATCGCGCGGTCGCCGTCGGCGTCGGGTCCCACCACGAAGGGGTTGATGCCCTGGCCGAAGAAGAGCATGAGCTGGTCGCGGCGGAGCTTGCCGCGCAGGTCCTCGGCGTTGTTGTAGGCGCCGGTGAAGACCACCACGTTGGCCTCGGCGGCGGGCCCGGTGACGAACTGACGCTGGTTCAGCGTGGACATCTCGATCGGCAGCCCGTGCACGGGGGCGAGCAGCTCGTGCAGGCGGCGGGTGGTCCCGGCGACCTGGCTGGAGGGCCGCATCGTGATCCGCTCGACGAACAGCGAGGGCACGATCGCGTGCAGCACGTAGGTGTAGAGCAGGATGTTGGACGACATGAAGCCGGCGAGCTGCCCGACGCGCTTGGGCCGGAACCGGCGGATCTCGTCGACGGCCCCTTCGAGGGTGGTGATCGAGTCCTCGATCTCCTCCTCGACGGCCTTGCGCACGGAGATCTCGGTGAGGATGGCGGCCACCGACTCGGGCTGCTCGCGCAGGAACGCGACGGTGTCGTGCAGGGCGCGCAGCCGGTCGGGCAGCGGCACGTCGGCGGCGGCCAGCGAGGACACCGGCACCACCGGGCGGGCCGCCTTGTCGCCCATCGCGTTGCCGGCCAGGCGGCGCAGCTCCACCATGTCGGGCTTGCCGTTGGCGTTCAGCGGCAGCTCGTCGACGACCAGCACCCGGTTGGGCTGCTCGTAGGAGGGCAGCAGCGCGTCGATCTCGCGCCGCCACAGCTGGGCGCTCGCGAGGTCGGGGTCGGCGACCACGAAGACCAGCTGGCAGCCGCGCCGCTCGTCGTCGAGCGCGACGACCTTGACGGGGCGGCCGCACGCCTCGGCGCGCCGCTCGATCGACTCGGGGTAGAGGGTGTGGCCGAGGCGGTGCACCGCGTACTTGCGGCCGACGACGTAGAGGTTGCCCTGGGTGTCCCAGTAGCCGAGGTCCTGGGTGTGGTAGTCCTCGGAGGCGTTGGGCGCGACGGTGCCGTCCTCGGCCAGGTAGCCGACCATCATCGCGGGGCTGCGCACGATGATCTCGCCGGTGCTGCCGATCGGCACCGGGCTGCCGTCGGCGTCGACGATGGTGACCTCGACGCCGTCGAGCGGGCGGCCGCAGCCCTCGGGGTTGTCCAGGCTGGCGAGCGCGATGTTGCCGGCCTCGTTGCTGCCGTAGCCGTCGAGCACCGGCAGGCCGAAGGTGGCGGAGAAGCGGGCCGCGAAAGTGCTGCTGACCGGCGCGCCGCCGACGCACCACATGCGCACGGTGGCCAGCTCGACCATCAGCTGCGGGCGGCGCTCGGTGAGGTTGAGGATGCTGTGCAGGGTGGACGGGGTGGCGTCGACCACGGTCGCCCCGGCCTCCGAGCCGATCTTGAGCGCCTGGTCGAGCCGGTTGGTCGGCGTCACGATGAGGGTGCAGCGCAGCCGCCACCAGATCAGCACCAGGGTCAGGCCGTAGAAGTGGGAGAACGGCACCAGCGGCAGCAGCACGTCGGTGTCCTGGTAGCCCATCCGCTCCCGGGAGCGCTCCAGGTCGTCGAGCAGCGCGTGGCCGGAGCGGACGATGCCCTTGGGCAGCCCGGTCGATCCGGAGGACCAGGTGATCAGGGCGTCGGTGCGCCGCTCCCAGGCGGAGAAGTCCAGCGCGGCGTCGGCGGCCGTGTCCGCCCCGGCCTCGTCCGACGCGGGGTCCGCCGCGTCGAGGGCGGCGTCGAGCGGGAAGGTCCGCACGTGGTCGGCGATGGCCTCGCCCCGGTGGGAGACCGCCCACGGCGCCTTGGTCAGCATCGCGACCCGGGTGCACTCCTGGGGCGTCTGCCGGTCGTCGAGCAGCACGATGGACACGTCCAGGTGCATCAGCGCGAGCATGGCGGTCACCATGGACGGCGAGTTGTCGGCCTTGAGCAGCACCCGCTCGCCCGCCTGGACGCCGGTGCGGCGCAGCATCGCCCCGAGTCTGAGGGCGTCACCGGCGATCTCGTCGGCCGTCCTGACGCCGGATCCGGTGACCAGGGTCGCCTGGTTTCGTTCCACGATCTCTCCTAGGTCGTCGTTGTGAGGCCGCATCAGTGCTCGCCCACCGCGCCGGAGATCCGGCGGCTGAGGCGCTTCATGGGTTCCGGCGCCCACCAGGCGGCGGCCCCGGTCACCTTGAGGAAGGCCGGCACGAGCACCCCGCGGATGACCACCGCGTCGAGGATCACGGCGAGGCCGGTGCCGATGCCGAACAGCTTCGCCAGCGAGACGCCGGAGACGGCCGTCGAGAAGAAGGACACCGCGAGGATCGCCGCCGCCGCCGTGATGATCGGACCGCTGCCGCCGAGCCCCTCGCGCACGGACAGGAACGGGTCGCCGGTGCGGGTGTAGCGCTCCTTGATCCGGGACAGGACGAACATCTCGTAGTCCATGGACAGCGCGTAGGCGATGCAGAGCAGCAGCACCGGCATGGTCACCGCGATCGGTGCGGGGGTGACGTCGAGCAGGTTCGCCAGGTGCCCGTCCTGGAACACCCAGATCATCGCGCCGAGCACCGCGCCGAGCCCGAGGGCGTTGAACAGCACCGCCTTGACCGGCAGCAGCACGCTGCCGGTCGCGAGGCCGAGCAGCACCAGGGTGAGCAGCGCGGCCAGGCCGATGCCGAGCGGCAGCCGTGCGCCGATCGACGCGGTCACGTCGACGTACTGGGCGGCCAGGCCGCCGACGTCGACCCGGTGGCCGCCGGGCACGGCGACCGCGCGCACGTCGTGCACCAGCCGCTCACCGTCCGGGGAGTAGGCGACCACGTCGTTGTCGACCTGGAGCAGGGTCGCCGCGCCGGAGGTGAGGCCGGGCAGCGGTCCGGCCGCGCCGACCAGCCGGCCGTGCTCGAACCGCCCGGCCGCGCTGGTCACCGAGGTGACGTGCGGGACCTCGGACAGCCGGGCGGCGAACGCCGGCAGGTCGCTCCCGGTGGCGGCGCCCGGCCAGTTCTCGCTGATCAGCGTGAGGGCGTTCTCGTCGTCGGCGGCGAACTGCCCGCGGGCGATGTCGGCGACCACGCGGCTCTCCGCACCCTTGGGCAGGGCCCGCTCGTCGGGCACGCCGAACTGGGCGCCCAGCAGCGGCCCCGCCATCACCAGGAGCACGCCCGCCACCAGGACGCCCGCCAGCAGCGGGCGGCGCATGACCGCCCCGGCGATCCGGCCCCAGGTCCGGTCCTGCGGCGCCTTGGCCTCGGCGGACTCGCCCGAGCTGCGGCGCCGGCGCACGGCCCGGCTGTCGATCCGGTCGCCGACCAGCAGCAGCGCGGCGGGCAGCGGCAGCAGCGCGCAGAGCACCGTGATCGCGACGACGGCCACACCCGCGTAGGCGAAGGAGCTGAGGAAGTACTGCTTGAAGACCACCAGGGTGCTGAGCACCGCCGCGACGATCGCGCCGCTGAAGACCACCGTGCGTCCGGCCGTCCGCAGCGTCGCCGCCAGCGCCTGCGGCCCGGCCAGGCCTCCCGCGCGTTCCTCCCGGTAGCGGGAGACGATCAGCAGGCTGTAGTCGACGGACAGTCCGAGGCCCAGCGCCGTGGTGAGGTTGACGGCGAACACCGACACCGAGGTCGCCTGCCCGAGCCCGGTGAGGACGGCCAGCGAGCCGGAGATGGACAGCACGCCGACCGCCAGGGGCAGCAGGGCGGCCAGCACCCCGCGGAAGACGAAGAAGAGCAGGATCAGCGTCAGCGGCAGCGCGATGCCCTCGGAGGCGGCGAGGTCGTTGTCGGTCTGGTTGGTGAGGTCGTTGGTCACCTGCGCGACGCCGCCGAACCGCACGGTGACCGGCCCCGTCGTCCGTGCCAGCTCGGCGTGGAGCTTGTTCGTCGTGCGCGCGACGGCGTCCTCGTCGCCGCTGACGTTGACGGTCGTCAGCGCGCTGTGGCCGTCGCGCGAGCGCAGTCCCGCGTCGCCGGTGGCGAAGTAGCTGTCCACGACGTGGACCCCGGGCTGCGCCTTCAGCACGTCGAGCAGGTGACGGCCGGTCGTGGCCGCCTGCGGCGCGTCGACCGTGCCGGAGGCGTCCTGCACCAGCAGCACCAGGTCGGCCTGTCCGGCCGGGAACTTCGACGCGAGCAGCTGGGCCGCCTGCGAGGAGTCCGAGGCCGGGTCGTCGAACCCGCCGTTCTTCATCGCCGCGGACGCCCCGCCCGCCAGCGCCCCCGTCAGCACCAGGAACAGCACGCTGAGCCAGAGCACCAGGCGGGGCCGGCGCAGCGGGAACGGAAGCCGACGGGCGCTCGTGGCCGTGCCGGGGTCGGGACGCGGCTCGGCCGCGACCGGTGTCGTGGGCATGGAGGACACGGAAACCAGCTCCTGGTGGTTCGGGCGTTCGCGTGCGGGAGGTGGGGCGACGGCGAGGCGGCGTCAGGCGGTCGTCGCGGCAGCGGCGGCAGCGGCGGCGCGCAGCCGGCCGAGCTCCTCGGCGACGGTGGCGACCGAGGAGCGGATCTGCTCGTCGGTGTGCTCGGAGGTGATGAAGAACCGCAGCCGCGCCTCGGACTCCGGGACCGCGGGGTACATGATCGGGTTGACGCTGATGCCCCGGTCGAACAGCGCCTCGGCGAGCTGGAGCGTCATCGCGGAGTCCCCGACGATGCACGGCACGACCGGTGAGTCGGAGCTCGGCCCGGTGTCCAGCCCGGCCTTGCGGGATTCGGCGAGGAACAGCTCCGCGTTCGCGCGCAGGCGCTCGAGCCGCTCCGGCTCGTCGCGCATGGCGCGGATCGCGGCCAGCGCGGCGGCGGTGTTGGGCGGGGTCATGCCGACGCTGTAGACGAAGCCCGGCACGCTGTACTTGAGGTAGCGCACCGCGTCCGCCGAGCCGCCGACGTAACCGCCGCAGCTGGACAGCGACTTGGACAGCGTTCCGGCCCACAGGTCGATCCGGGACCGGTCGACGCCGAAGTGGTCGCCGACGCCGCCGCCGTTCTTGCCGATCGTGCCGATGCTGTGCGCCTCGTCGACCAGCACGATGGCGCCGTGCTTCTCCTTGACCTCGATCAGCTGGGGCAGGTCGACCAGGTCGCCGTCCATGCTGTAGACGCCCTCGACCACGATCAGGCAGCGGCGGTACTGCGCGCGGGCCCGGGTGAGCAGCTCGTCCAGGGCCGCCATGTCGTTGTGCGGGAAGGGCAGTCGGCGCGCGCCGGACAGCTTGCAGCCCTGAAGGATGCTGTCGTGGGCGAGTTCGTCGTGCACCACGAGGTCCTCGGCGCCGAGCAGGTGCCCGATCACGGAGACGTTGGTGGCGTGGCCGCTGACCATCACGATGGCGTCCTCGGTGCCCAGCAGCGAGGAGAGCTCGGCCTCCAGCTCCCGGTGCACCGGTCGGTCGCCGGACAGGAAGCGGCTGGCCGAGACCGAGCTGCCGTAGGTGTCGAGGGCCTCGTTCACGGCCTTCCTGATCGCCGGGTGGCCGGACAGCCCGAGGTAGTTGTAGCTGGAGAAGCAGACCAGCTCGCGGCCCTCGATCCGGGTGTTCGCGGTCGCGGTGCCCTCGTGCAGCAGGAAGTACGGGTTGCGGGTGCCGGGCTCGTCGATCTGCGCGGCGAGGGCCTTCGCCTCGGGGAAGTCCTCGATCCGGCGCTCCTGCTCCACGCCGCCGGCGGCGGGGGCGGCAGCCTGGGGTGCGGCCGGTTCGACCACGGCCGTGGTGTCGATGCCGAGCAGTCCGGCGACGGCGTCGACGATCTCACGGATGGTCGGGCGGGGGGCGATGACGCCGCCGACGAGCTGGTCGGCGATCTGCGGCCAGGTGGTGCGGACCGAACCCACCAGCTCGGTCAGCATCAGCGAGTCGAAGCCGAGCTCCTGGACCACCAGGTGGTCGTCGTGCAGCTGGTCGACCGGGAAGGCGCTGATCCGGGCGATGTGCTCGACGACCGCGGTGCGGACGGCGAGCCGCCCGGCCGCGGCCTCCGCCGCCGCAGTCGCAGTCGCAGTCGCCACCGGGACGGCCGGAGCAGCCAGAGCGGCGGGCACGGCGCGACCGGCCGCCGGTGCGGACGCCCGCACCACCGGCGCCGCCACCGCCTGGGCCGGAGCGAGCTCGGCGGCGAGTTCGGCGGAGAGCTCGCCGGCGCCGAAGCTGCGCAGCGTCGCGAGCTGTTCGCGCAGCAGGGACACGACCTCGTTCACGGGATGCTCCTTCACGGGGGGTTGGGGCAGCACGGTGGAGCGGACGGCCGCCGCCGGGGCGGCCGGCCGGGGGGTCGGCTGACCGGTCGGCTGGGCGGTCGCCGCGGGGGTCGCCGGCTCCTGGGCGGCGGCCGCGGCCCGTCGGGCGACCTGGGTGGCGAAGCGCTCGTGCGGCTCCTGCGCCTGGACCCAGTAGCGGCGGGTGCGCAGCGGGGACGGCGGCAGCGAGAGCAGCCGCGGCGGCGTCCCCTCGAACAGCGGCGTCAGGTCGACGGGGATGCCGAGGACGGCCAGTCGGCCGAGCCCGGCGAGGAACGTGCGGGCGTCGTCGGGCTCGTCGCCGGACAGGGCGACGTAGTGCACGCCCTCCTGTTCGCGGAGGTTGTGCCGGACGGTGTTCAGCAGTGCGTGGCCGCCCGCGAGTTGGACGTAGATCCGGACGCCCGCCTGGTGGGCCGCGTCCGCGGCGTCGGCGAAGCGGACCGGGGCCAGCGCGTGCCGCGCCCACAGTTCCCTGATCTGCTCGGGGTCGGCGCACGATCCGCCGGACACCGAGGAGACGAAGGCCAGCTGCGGTGCGGAGAGGCGCGCGGCGGCGAGGTCGGCGGTGATGCCCTCGCGCGTGCTGTCCAGCAGCGGTGAGTGGAAGGCGTTGGAGACCTCCAGCCGCACCGCGCCGATGCCCTCGGCGGCGCAACGCCGCTCGGTCTCGGCGAGCCCGGCCTCGGTTCCGCTGACCACGGTCTGGCCGGGGTGGTTGTAGGCGCTCGGCCAGGCTCCGTCGATGTCGCGGACCAGGTTCTCGACGCGCTCCGCGCCGGCGCGCAGGGCGAGCATGCCGCCACGCGCCTCGGCCTCGGCGGCGCGCATCCGGCGGCCTCGGGCGGCGAGCAGGCCGATGGCGTCCTCGTCGCTCAGCACTCCGGCGATCGCGGCGGCCGGGAACTCGCCGACGCTGTGCCCGAGCGCCAGGTCGGGGCGCACCGCGCAGTCCATGGCCAGCCGGGCCACGGACAGCCCGAGCAGGCCCAGCGCGGGCTGGCAGACGTCGGTGCCGGTGAGTCGGGCGCGCCCCTCGTCGGTGGCGGCCTGCGGACCGTGGACGGCGTCGACGGCGGAGAAGCCGGCCTGCTCGCGCAGCACGCGGTCCAGTGCCTCGGCGCGGTCGCGGACGACGGCGGACCGCTGGAACACGTCGGCGAGCATGCCCGGCCGCTGGCTGCCCTGGCCGGGGAAGAGGAAGGCCAGCTGGCGCTTCTTGGCCGGCAGCGGGGACTTCCCGGCGAACCCGGCGGCGCCCAGTGCGCCGGTCTCGCCCTCGGCCAGCCGCTCCTGGGCCTGCGTCAGCTTCTCGCGCAGTTCGGCCAGGTCGGCGGCGACGACGGCGAGCCGCGCGGGCAGGTGGTCGCGCTGGGCGAGGGTCCACGCCAGCTCGCGGACGGTGGCCTCGGGCTGGTCGTCGAGCTCGGCGAGCAGCCGGCCGATGTGCTCGGCCAGCAGGGCGGGCGTGCCGGCCGACAGCAGGAAGAGCTCGGGCCGCGCGCCCTCGGCCGCCATCTCCGTGGTCTGTGCGTTCTCCGAGTGCTCCGCCGTGGTCGGGGCTGCGGGCGCGTCCTCGATCACCACGTGGACGTTGGTGCCGCCGAAGCCGAAGCCGTTCACCCCGACGCGTCGCGGTGAGACCTCCGCCGGCCAGGGGACGGGTTCGGCCGCGATCCGCAGTCCGGCCTCGGCCAGCCCGACCTCCGGGTCCACGTCGGTCTCGGGCTGCGGCACGACCGTGCCGTGGTGGAGCACCAGCGCGGCCTTGATGACGCTGGCCATCCCGGCGGCGCTGAGGCTGTGCCCGATCATGCTCTTGACGGAGGACAGGTACGAGCCCCGGTCGGGGCCGGCGTCCAGGCTGTCCTGGCGGTCGGCGGTGCGCACCGCCTTGATGGCCTCCAGCTCGGTGCGGTCGCCGACGACCGTCGCGGTGCCGTGCGCCTCGATGAAGCCGACCGAGTCCATGGTGCACTCGGCGTCGGCGTAGGCGCGTCGCAGCGCGATCTCCTGGCCCTGCTGACGGGGGGTCATCGGCCCGTCGGTGATGCCGTCGTTGGAGCAGCCGACGCCGCGCACGACGGCGTAGATCCGGTCGCCTGCGGCGACGGCGTCCTCCAGGGGTCTCAGCACGACGGCGCCGACGCCCTCGCCGAGGACGAACCCGTCCGCCCGGCGGTCGAACGGGCGGCACACCCCGGCCTGCGAGAGCGCGCCGACCTTGGCGAACCCGACCAGCCCGTTGGGCGCGAGCGCCAGGTACGCGCCGCCGACGATCGCCTCGCGGCAGTGCCCGGCGCGCAGGTGGGTGACCGCCTCGTACAGGGCGATCAGGCTGGAGGAGCAGGCGGCGTCGACGGTGAAGCTCGGGCCGCCGAGGTCGTAGTACTGGCTGACGGTGGCGGCGGCCATGTTCAGCAGCACGCCGGGGACGGTGAACGGCTGGATCTGCTTGACGTCCGGGCTGTACTCGGCGTACTCCGAGCTGCTCATCGCGAAGAACACGCCGGTCGTGGCCCGGTCGAACGGGCGGCGCTCCCATCCGGCGTCCTGAAGGGCCTCGCGGGAGACCTGGAGCAGCAGGCGGTGCTGCGGGTCCATGTTCTGCACGCGGCGCGGCGACATCCGGAAGTGCGCGGCGTCGAACTGGTCGACGCCGTCGATCACCGCGATCTGGTCCGTGTAGGAGCCCTTGGCGCCGCGCTTGTCGTCCGGGTCGAAGTACTCGGCGTGGTCCCACCGGTCCGAGGGGACCGAGGTGAACTGCCTGCGTCCGCTGAGCAGCAGTCGCCAGTAGTCCTGCAGGTTCTGTGCCCCTGGGAAGCGGCAGCCCATTCCAACGATTGCGATGTCGCGCACCAGGTACCTCGCCGTCAGGTGTCAGCTTGGGTTGATCACTTGTGACGCTGCGAAGGCTGTCATGTGTTCGAGCAGGCAGTCAACATTTGTGACAGCCTCTGAGCGCTTCCTGAGCATCGCCCATTTACCCAGCTCAGACGGGTAGTTGACGGTCGCGTCCACATGGGCTTCGGCCAGTGTTTGCCGTAATGTTTTATGACTGCTGCCCGGCGATCAGCCGCTGTCGGCCGCCGTTCACCGTAAGGTTCTGTGACTCCACGCGGACAGGGCCGGAACCCGTGATGGGTGCCGGCCCTGTGGGACGGTCCGTCAGTGCGCTTCGGCCGAGGCCCGGTTCAGCGCGACCAGGACGCAGCACGGGTTGCCCGCGGGCAGACCGAGCAGCACGCCGATCGCGTCGACGAAACCGGCGACGACCGTGCCGGAAAGTCCGAGCGCGTCGGCAGAACGCACGGCGCGGTAGGCCGACTTGACGGGCGCGAGCCCGTCCTCCGGTGCGCGGGCGCCCTGGTGACGACCCGGCGGACGGCCGAGGCCCGCATCGGAGGCGAAGCCCAGCACCGCGTCGGCGGCCAGCAGCGGCGCGGGCTCGGCCGCACAGCTCGCGAGCCGCCGGGCAGGCTGTGCCGCCTCCACCTCGATCAGCAGGTTGGCCTGCGGCCGGTACCGGTAGACCCCGGCGTCCAGCCCGTCGACGCGGTTGGCCACGACGTACAGGCCCAGCCCGGTCGGACCGTCGCGGTCCACGCCGTCGGTGGAACCACCGGGGTCCGCGCAGCAGTCCGCGGTGCCGCGGTTGGCGATGGCGGAGAGAAGAGTGGCGAGTTGGGCCGTGTCGACCGGCTCCGACCCGTGGTGCGCGTCAGGCGGGGGCGGTCGTCGCCCCGGAGGCCATGGGGGCGGCAGCGGCACGCTGGGCCATGGCCCTGCCGGGCCGCTGCCGCCCGGCGCCGCTCCCGCGAGACGGACCCCCTCGGGGCCGCCGCAGTTGGTCAGTGAAAGATATGACACCTGTGAGACGCCCCCGTCACACGGCTGTTTTTCGTGTGGTATCGAGCCCCGCCGGCCGGTCGGATCCCGGCTCGGCCGTGTGGGTCGGGAGCGCCCGGGGTCATGCCGCCGGACGCCCCCGGGGTCCGTCAGTCGCCCATCGCGTGGAAGCCGCCGTCGGCGTGCACGATCTCGCCCGTCGTCGCCGGGAACCAGTCGGACAGCAGGCCGACGGTCGCGCGGGCGGCGGGCTCGATGTCGTCGGCCTTCCAGCCCAGCGGCGCCTTCGCGTCCCAGGTGGCCTCGAACTCCTCGAAGCCCGGGATGCCCTTGGCGGCGATCGTGCGCAGCGGGCCTGCGGCCACGAGGTTCACCCGGATCCCCTTGGGGCCCAGGTGCCGGGCCAGGTACCGCGAGCAGGACTCCAGCCCGGCCTTGGCCACGCCCATCCAGTCGTAGGAGGACCAGGCCACCGTGGCGTCGAAGTCCAGGCCGACGATCGAGCCGCCGTCGTGCAGCAGCGGCATCGTCGCCATGGCCAGCGCCTTGAGCGAGTAGGTGGACACCTGGAGCGCGGTGGAGACGTCCTTCCACTCGGTGTTGAGAAAGTTGCCGCCGAGCGCCTCGATCGGGGCGAAGCCGATCGCGTGCACCACTCCGTCGAGCCCGTCCACGTGCTCGCGGACCCGGTCCGCGAGCGAGTCGAGGTGGCCCTGGTCCGTCACGTCCAGTTCCAGCACCGGCGCCGGGGTGGGCAGCCGCTTGGCGATCCGCTCGACCAGGCTCAGCCGCCCGAAACCGGTGAGGACCACCTCCGCGCCTTCCTCCTGCGCCAGACGAGCCACATGGAAAGCGATCGAGTCGCTGGTCAGCACGCCCGTGACCAGGATTCTCTTGCCGGCCAGGATCCCCATGAAAACCCCATTTCAAAACGCCGATATTGCGGTATTGAATTTCCCCCGGAAGGGGTCTGCCGGTCCGATGTTCGACTGCCGGAGAATCGCGGACGGGAACGCGTGGTGAATCGGCATGGAATGCCTTGCGGGAAGAAGGTGCCAAGCGTTCATGGATCGGCAATCACCGGCGTGTAACGCGACGCGTCCTGCGGGGCGGACACGTCCCGTGCGGCCTCCAGGCCGCCTGCCGATCCCAACTCGGCTGCGAAGCTAGCAGCATGATCGAGCCTCAGGCAAGGCTTGGTTGAGCTGCCCGCTCCTCCTCGCCTCCCCCGTCTTCCTGTGCACGCTACCCCGCGTGGCGGCGACGACGGGACGAACGAGTTGTGAACAACATGACAAGATCGGATACCGGTGATCCGGGACTACGACCGGATCGATTAAATGGTGTGCGCTGGACGCGCCGACTGAATAGGGGCGCTATCCATTACCTGGAGGACGGATGACCACGGACCATGTCCGAACGCGCGACCTCGAACTCCTGCACTCTTTGGAATCGGTGGTCGAGACCAATCTCGAACGCCATCTCGCGGCGGCCAGGGACTGGATGCCGCACGACTACGTGCCCTGGAGCGAGGGCCGGGACTTCGCCTTCCTGGGCGGCGAGGACTGGCGGCCGGAGGACTCGCGGCTCGACCCGGTCGCCAAGGCCGCCATGGTCATCAACCTGCTGACCGAGGACAACCTGCCCTCCTACCACCGCGAGATCGCCGTCGTCTTCGGGAGGGACGGCGCGTGGGGCGAGTGGGTCAACCGCTGGACGGCGGAGGAGGCACGGCACAGCATCGCCCTGCGCGACTACCTGGTGGTCACCCGCGGCGTCGACCCCGTCGCGCTGGAGCAGCGCCGGATGACCCACATGCAGACCGGCTACACCAGCCGCAGCGACTCGGCCGTGGGCGACCTGGCCTACGTCTCCTTCCAGGAGCTGGCCACCCGGGTCTCGCACCGCAACACCGGCCGCGCCACCGGCTGCCCGCTCGCCGACCGGCTGCTGACCCGGATCTCCACCGACGAGAACCTGCACATGGTCTTCTACCGCAACCTGCTGAAGGCCGCGCTGGACATCCAGCCGAACGAGACCGTGCAGGCGATCCGGGACGAGGTGATCGGCTTCGAGATGCCGGGCAGCGGCGAGGCCGACTTCGGCCGCAGCTCCGTCGCGATCGCCAAGGCCGGGATCTACGACCTGCGACTGCACCACGACGAGGTCGTCATGCCGATCCTGCGGTTCTGGAGGGTGTTCGAGCTCACCGGCCTCTCCGGCGAGGGCGAGCGGGCCCGCGAGGAGCTCGCCGACTTCCTCGCCCTCCTCGACACCAAGGCCGACCGCTTCGTCGAGCAGCGCGAGCGGCTGCTGTCCCGCCAGGCGCGGCTGAGCGCGTGAGCGCAGCCGCGGCCGAGGCGCGCAGCTGAGCGTCTGAGCCGGGCAGCCCACGACCCGATCCGGGCGGAGGCCGAGGAGTTCCGCACGTCCGGAGCGGCAGCGGTGTGCGGCGCAGGGACCACGGCCTGCGACACGCGCTGGCGCCCACACTGTGCGACGCAGGCGGCCGCAGCGTGTGGCGCCGACATGCGGCGCAGGTGCGACGCAGGCCGCGCGGCGCGGGCGAGGCAGGAGCGGGGCAGTGGAGGCCGGCCGTCGCGGCCCTACCGGCCGTCGCGCTCCGCGATCACGTCGACGAGGGTGCGCCAGGCCCGCGCGGCCCGCTGGTGCGCGCCGGTCTCGTCGAACAGCTCCGCGGCCCGCCGACAGGACTTCTCCCCGTCCGCCGGACGTCCGCCGGCCACCTGGACCTCCGCGGCCGCGAGCAGGCACTCGGCCAGCTCGTGCGGCGGCAGGCCCGGTGCCGGGCGGACTTCGGCGGCGCGGGCCAGCGCCAGGTCGAACTGCTCCTTGCGGGCCAGCGCCGTCGCCTCGACCGCCGACAGCCTGACCCGGTCCGCGTCCGTGCCGACCAGTGAGAACGCGTGCCGGGTCCAGCCGAGCAGCTCGTCGACGGCGTCCATGGTCACATCGGTGGCGAGCCGGACCCGCACGGTGGCCAGCGCCAGCCTCGCCGACTGCCGCAGATCGGCGCGCGGCGGCAGCAGATCGGCGGCGCGTTCCAGCAGCGGGACCGCGTCGGCGGGCCGGCCGGTGGCGAGGTGCACGTCGGCGGCGGCCCAGCAGGCCAGGCCGCGGAGCCGGTCGGTGGGCAGCTCGTCCAGGCGGTCGAGCATGTCGCGAAGCGCCTCGGCGGCGCGGTCGAGGTCGTCCCTGGCGGTGTAGGCGGCGATCAGGGCCAGCCGGGCGCGGCACCATTCGAGGGCGCCGGCGTCGAGGTCGGCGGCCGCGGCGACGGCCTGTTCGCCTGCGCGCACCGCCTCGGCCAGTCGGCCCCGGCACTGGGCCAGTTCCGCGATGGCCGCGGCCACCCGCGCCCGCAGCCGCGGCGAGCTGTTGGTCAGCGGGTCGTCGAGCAGACGGCGGAGCACGGCGTCGCGGTCCCCGGGCCGGTCGAGGTCACGGTAGGTCTCGGCCAGCTCCCACCACGCCTCCCAGGCGACGTCGTCCTCGCCCAGCGCGTCGGCCTCGCCGACCAGCGCGACCAGCTCCTCGGCGGCGAACTCGAAACCCCCCTCGGCGCGGGCGCTGCGCGCGACCACCAGTCGGCGCACCAGGTCGGCACGGTCGTCGGGGTTCGAGGACGCGACGACGCCGAACTCGTGGAGGGAAAGCCCGAGACGCTCCGCGATGGTCTGCGCGATCTCCTCGCTCGGCATCCGGCGCCCGGACTCGATCAGCGAAATGTAGCTGGGCGACACATCGCCACCGGCCAATTCCGACTGGGACATCTCGCGTTGACGGCGCAGGTACCGAAGGCGACGTCCGAACGCAGGCTGGTCAAGCACGCGACTCCAAACATCAAAAACGCGGGCCATCGCGCAATCGACGACACATCCGTGGTGATCCTACCCGACGGTAAGAGCTGGAACGCCCTGGACGATCGAGTCCGACCAACGAGCACGACGCTCACCTGGGCGTTCCTTGAACGTCCCCGGGGGTACCGGTCCCGGATGCCTTGATCGCCGAGTATGCGCGGGGGAATGTCCACGGACAACCGAAAGTGGGGAAACGCATGTCCCGGTCTGTTCTGGTCACTGGCGGCAACAAAGGGATAGGACTCGCCATCGCGCAGGCCTTTGCGGAGGCAGGCGACCGGGTCGCGGTCACCTATCGCAGCGACCCTCCCGAGGGATTCCTGTCCGTTCGCTGTGACGTCTCCGACCCGGACCAGGTCGACCAGGCCTTCACGGAGGTCGAGCAGGCGCACGGCCCGGTCGAAGTCCTCGTCGCGAACGCCGGGATGACTCGGGATCAGCTGCTGCTGCGGATGAGCGAGCAGGACTTCACCTCCGTCCTCGACACGAACCTCACCGGCGTCTTCCGGGTGGTCAAGCGGGCCTCCCGGGGGATGCTGCGGGCCCGGCGCGGGCGCATCGTGATCATCTCCTCCGCGGTCGCGCTGCGCGGCGAGGTCGGCCAGGCGAACTACGCCGCGTCCAAGGCGGGTCTCATCGGCTTCGCCCGCTCGCTGGCGCGCGAGCTCGGCCCCCGCTCGATCACGGTCAACGTCGTCGCGCCGGGTCTGACCGACACGGGGATGATCTCCGCGCTGACCCCGGAGCAGAGGACCAAGATGATCGAGGAGACGCCGCTGCGCCGCCTGGCCCAGCCCGAGGAGGTCGCCGGGGCGGTCCGCTTCCTGGCCTCGCCCGAGGCGGCGTTCGTCACCGGGGCGGTCCTCCCCGTGGACGGCGGGGCCGCGATGGGGCACTGAGACCGGGCCCCGAGCCGTTCACCGGCGAATGGATGTGGGCATGAGGAAAGGAGGACGTCAGCCTGCCGGAGAAGGAGGGACATGACGTGAGCCTGACCGTTGCACAGGTCCTCGCCGCCAAATCCGACGGTGGTCGCACCGTCCACACGATCGGCAAGGACAGTACGGTGCTCGCCGCACTCGAACTGATGGCCGAGAAGGGGATCGGAGCGCTCGTGGTCATGGCCGACGAGCGGATCGTCGGCATCGTCACCGAACGGGACTACGCCCGCAAGGTCGAGCTCTGCGCGCGCTCGGCCGGAACGACGCGCGTGGACGAGATCATGACCGCGAAGGTCCGGTACGTCGAGCCCACACAGAGCGCGGACGAGTGCATGGCGCTGATGACCGAGCACCGCATGCGCCACCTGCCGGTCCTCGACGACGGACGACTGAGCGGCATCGTCTCCATCGGCGACCTCCTCAAACAGCAGATCGCCGACCAGCAGTTCACCATCGACCAGTTGGAGCACTACATCCAGGGCGCGCCGAGCCCCGTCCACCTGCGCTAGGCCGATCCTCCGCACACAGCGGCACCGGTCGATTCGGGGTGCTGCGGGCCGTGACGGTGGGCGGGGGCGGTGTTGTCCGCGTGCGTCGACGACTCCGCCTCCTGCCCGCCGAGTCGCTGTCCGGCGCGAACGTGCACCAACGTGCACCGCTGTGCAAGGTTGTCCGCGTGGGCTCTCAGCCGAGATTGATGACGAGCTCTCCCGTCCGCGCCTGCTTGTTCGTGATCTTCGTCTTCCCGTGCAGGAGGAGCTGCACCGAATAGGAGTCCGAGCCGCTCGGAACGCCGGGCACGACGATGGGGAACACGCAGGCGGTGTCATCGAGCACGCCGGCTCCCAGAGAGCCGGTTGCGACGACCCGATCCGCCGAGTCCTGGACGGTCACCAGCGTCCCCTTGTCGACGTAGCCGAGACCCCCCGCGCCGCTGCAGGACCCCACGCCGCCGCCGCTGATGCGCACCTGCCCCACCAACGTGAACGTCCCGTCGGAACCGGACAGACCCCACGTGAGCGCAACGGAGCCCGCACCGACCAAGAAGCCGGCAACCGCCACCGCGGCCATGACTCTCCGGGAGCGGGAACCCTGCACAGGCCCGGGCTCTCCCGGCTCCGAGCCAGTCGGCGAATCGGCTCCCCCGTCGAACGATTCGTCAGACACTGCTCCAGCATGGCAGCGCGCGACACCCTTGGGTAGGCACGGGAACCCAGCGCCCCCACCGTTCAGGGCCGGGTGCCGTCGAGGGCTTCCGGGATGCGGTCCGGCTTTCGCATCGTCCCTGTTCCCCCGTGCGGACGAATCCCCCCGCGGCCCCGGCACGCGACCACGACCCGCCGTCGCCGGAGCCGAGTCCTCCGCCCCGCCGTGGGTAGCGTGGACGCGCGCGCCCGAGATCGTCCGCCGTTCGTCTTGCTCACGAGGGGGAACCGAGATGGCACAGCACCCCGACCAGTCACCGACCCGGCGTCAGATCCTGACCACCGCCGGAGGCCTGGCCGTCGGCACCGCCGCCGCCGTGAGCCTGGGCGCACCGCCCGCCGCGGCGAGCACTCCGCAGGGCGGCCCGGATGACGCCGGAACGCCGGAGCCGACCGCGTTCGGGCCGGTGACGGTCGAGCCCGGCGACCCGCGTTACGAGTCGCTGCTGCGCGGCGACAACTTCCGCTTCGTCGGCAGCCCCGACGAGATCCGCGTCTGCGGCTCGACGGAGCAGGTCGTGCGTGCCGTCGCGGACGCCGTGCGCAGCGGTCGGCAGGTCGCGGCGCGCAGCGGCGGCCACTGCTTCGAGGACTTCACGGCGGCTCCGTCCGTGCGCATGCTGCTCGACCTCTCGCCGATGGACGCCGTCGGCTACGACCCGCGGCGCCGGGCCTTCGCGGTGCAGCCGGGCGCGACGCTGGGCCGCGTCTACACCACGCTGTTCAAGGGCTGGGGTGTGACCGTCCCGGCCGGCGGCTGCCCGGAGGTCGGCGCGGGCGGCCACTTCGTGGGCGGCGGGTACGGGCCGCTCTCGCGCCGCTACGGCTCCGTCGTGGACCACCTCTACGGCGTCGAGGTCGTGGTGGTGGACAAGGACGGCTCCGCCCGCGCCGTGGTCGCCACCCGGGAGCCCGACGACCCGCACGGGGACCTGTTCTGGGCGCACACCGGCGGGGGCGGCGGCAACTTCGGCATCGTGACCAGGTACTGGCTCCGCTCCCCCGGCGCGAGCGGCGACGACCCGACCAGGCTGCTGCCGCCCTCCCCGAAGCAGATGAGGGCCTTCGTGCTCACCTGGTCCTGGAAGGACCTGGACGAGCGTCGGTTCACCACGCTGCTGCGCAACTTCTGCACCTGGCACGAGGAGAACAGCACCCCGGGCGCGCCGGGGACCGGGCTCTACAACGTGCTGATGCCGATGCACCGCTCCGCGGGGAGCTTCATCATGCTGACCCAGATGGACGCCGACCTCCCGGACGCGGACCAGCTGCTGGAGGACTTCTACACCGCGCTCGTGCGGGACACCGGCCCGGCCCCGACCGCCGTTCCGTTCACCAGCTCCTGGCTGCACGCGACGACCTGGCCGGGCACCGGCGAGGGCGGCGACATCGCGACGCGCCGCTACAAGCTCAAGGCGGCATATCTGCGCCGTTCCTTCACCGACGTCCAACTGTCCGCCATCTACGCTCACTTGACGGACAAGACCGGTGACACGCAGAGCGGGATGCTGCTCGTCGGCTACGGCGGCCAGGTGCAGAGCGTGCCGCCGCAGGCCACGGCCGTCGCCCAGCGCGACGTGGTGATGAAGGCGGTCTTCCAGTCGATCTGGTACGCCGAGAGCGACGACGCCACCCACCTGGCCTGGGTCCGCGGGCTCTACCACGACGTCTTCGCCGCGACCGGCGGCGCCCCGGTCCCGGACGCGGTCGCCCACGGCTCCTACATCAACTACCCCGACGTGGATCTCGCCGACCCGGCGCTCAACACCTCGGGCGTGCCGTGGTCGACCCTCTACTACGGCGACAACTACCCGCGCCTCCAGCGGGTGAAGGCGCGTTGGGACCCGCGCAACGTCTTTCGCCACGCGCTCTCGATCGAGCCGCCCATCTGACCACCTTTGCTGTTCTTTCGTTCGACGCGTCATTTCTTGCGCAATCTCCTCTGAGTCTTGCCTTGAAGTGTTGGCGTCAATACGCTCGCGCCCATGACAGTCTCTCGTCGCACCTTCCTGTCCACGGTCTCCGCCGGCGCGGCCGGCGTCGCCCTCGGGGGGCTCGGGCTGCCCGGCGCCGCGCGGGCGGCGAGTCCGGTCGGCGACGTCGTCGGAAAGGTGACGGTCGGTTACCAGGGCTGGTTCGCCTGCCCTGGTGACGGGGCGCCGATCGACGCCTGGTGGCACTGGAGCCAGAACTGGTCGCAGGCTCCGTCGCCGAGCAACAACGTGATCAAGGCGTGGCCCGACTCGCGGGACTTCTCCCGCGTGTACCCGACCGCCTACGCCGCCCTCAACGGCGGAGGCTCCGCGACGCTCTTCTCCTCATACGACCAGCAGACCATCGACACCCACTTCCAATGGATGCAGCAGAACGGCTGCGACACCGCCGCGCTCCAGCGGTTCGACCCGAACGGCAGCGAGGGCCCCACCCGCAACGCGATCACCGCCCGGGTGCGGTCCTCCGCCGAGGGGCACGGCGTGAAGTTCTACGTCATGTACGACGTCAGCGGCTGGACGAACATGCAGTCCGAGATCAAGACGGACTGGACGAACCTCATGTCCGCCCACACCGCCTCCCCCGCCTACGCGCGGCAGAACGGCAAGCCGGTGGTCGGCGTCTGGGGCTTCGGCTTCAACGACGCCAACCACCCCTGGGACCCGTCGGCCTGCGCCGACGTCATCAGCTGGTTCAAGGCGCAGGGCTGCTACGTCATGGGCGGCGTACCGACCTGGTGGCGGCTGGGCACCAACGACTCGCGCGCCGGGTACCTGGACGTCTACCACGCCTTCGACATGCTGTCGCCGTGGATGGTGGGCCGGATCGGCACCGCCGCGGACGCGGACAACTTCTACACCAACGCCACCGTCCCCGACCTCGCGGACTGCAACGCCCACGGGATCGACTACCAGCCGTGCGTGCTGCCCGGCGACCTCTCGGCCCGGCAGCGGGCGCACGGCGACTTCATGTGGCGGCAGTTCTACAACATGACCCGGGCGGGCGTGCAGAGCCTCTACATCTCGATGTTCGACGAGTTCGGCGAGGGGAACCAGATCGCCAAGACCGCCGAGACCCAGAGCCAGGTGCCCGCCGGATCCGGGCTGCTCTCCCTCGACGAGGACGGCACCGCCTGCTCCAGCGACTACTACCTGCGGCTGACCGCCGACGGCGGGAAGATGCTCAAGGGGCAGACCGCCCTCACCGCGACCCGGCCCACGCAGCCCGTCACCGGCTCGGGTTCCGGCGGCGGCTCGAATCCGGACCTCGCGCTGCACCAGCCCGTCGCGGAGAGCGGCCACACCCAGGTCTACGTCGCCGCCAACGCCGTCGACGGCGACCCGAACAGCTACTGGGAGAGCGTGGACAACGCGTTCCCCCAGTGGCTCCAGGTCGACCTCGGCTCCGCCGCCACCACCCGGCGCATCGTGCTGACGCTGCCGCCCTCGACCGCGTGGGGTGCGCGCACCCAGACCCTCACCGTCCAGGGCAGCACCGACGGCAGCACCTTCCAGACCGTCGTCGCCTCCGCGAACTACCTCTTCGACCCCGCCACCGGCAACACCTCCACGATCACCTACCCGGCCACGGCCGCCCGCTACCTGCGGCTGTTCTTCACCGCCAACACCGGCTGGCCAGCCGGCCAGGCGTCCGGCTTCTCCGTGTACGCGAGCTGACGCCCTTAGGATCGCGAAGGGCCCGCACGCGTCGACGGAGGGACAGTTGGTGACTCCTCCCCGGCGTAAGCGCCGGGGCTT
>NZ_BBPQ01000075.1:0-11330 GCF_000787855.1 Streptacidiphilus anmyonensis
GGTTCCGTGCGTGCGGGGCGCGCCGCGGGTCGCGGCGTGGGGGCGGGTCCATGCTGGTGCGTGGGTTCGTGCTCACGGGCCCGGGTCCCGCTGGTTCCTCACTTCGGCGGGGCCCGAACGGAGGCGCCTGCGGTTATCCCCCCCGGCCGCGGGCACCGGGGTGCGGTGCTGCACGGAGCGGAGCACCGCACCCCGCTCCTTCACCTTTCCCCTCGCCCTGACGTAACGGGCTGTCAACAAACCTCTGCCGACCGGTTTTCCGCGGCCTGTTCGGGTCTCCAACTGTTCAGTAAGAAAAGCCTGTTGAGGCCGTTTGGTGCCCTCCGCATGAACACTGCGGAGGGGATCTTGTACCGCCGAGAACCGGCTGGCTAGGGTCGTATCACGTGAGCCGCTCGAGCTCCTTTCCTGTGCGGGGAAAGTCAGTACGTACTCAAACTTGGAGTACCGTTGCGTGACATAGCCATCGTCGGTATGGGGTGCAGATTTCCCGGTGCGAGGAATCTCACGGACTACTGGCGCCTGCTGCGCCGGGCCGAGCGCCAGTTCCGGCCGGTCCCGCCGGAGCGCTGGGACCACAGCCTGGTCCACACCCCGGAGGACCGGCGGTCCCGCAACGGGACGTACGCCGACCAGTTGGCGACGATCGATCAGGTCGACCACTTCGACGCCCGCTACTACCGCATGTCGCCGCGTCGGGTCGAGGGCATGGACCCGCAGCACCGGCTGCTCCTGGACGCCTCCCGCGAGGCGCTCCAGGACGCCGGATGGGAGCGGCGCACCTTCGACCGGGCCCGTACCGGGGTGTTCTTCGGTCTCAACCTCTCCGAATACCTCGAACTGGTCCCCGACGTCCGCACCATGGCGTCCTTCACGCTTCCCGGCGTGCTGCTGAACATGGCCGCGGCCAACGTCAGCCAGTTCTTCGACCTCCAGGGGCCGAGCTTCGCCGTCGACGCCGCGTGTTCGGCCACCACGGTGGCGCTGCACCAGGCCGTGGCGAGCCTCACCGTCGGCGAGTCGAGGGTGGCGCTGGTCGGCGGTGCGTATCTGGCCCTGGAGCCAAGGACGTTGCTGGCCTTCTCCAAGGTCGGCGCGGTCTCCGCGGACGGGGTGTGCCGCCCCTTCGACAAGCGCGCCGACGGCTTCGTCCTCGGCGACGGCGTGGGCGTGCTGGTCCTGCGGCCGCTTGAGGACGCGCTGGCGGCCGGTGACCGCGTCTACGCCGTGATCCGCGGCGTGGGCACGTCCAACGACGGGATGTCCGAGGGGCCGATGACGCCCCGTGCGGGAGGACAGCTCCTGGCGCTGGACCGGGCCTACGAGGACGCGGGCTTCTCCGCGCGCTCCGTCGGCGTCTTCGAGGCGCACGGCACGGCGACGGTGGTCGGTGACGCCACCGAGATCGACGCGATCACCCGGGTCCGCAGCGAGGACGCCGCTGAGCGGGGCGTCGTCGAGCGGGTGGACGCCAGCCTCACCTCGGTGAAGTCGCTGATCGGCCACTCCCTGGGCGCGTCCGGCGCGGCCTCGGTGATCAAGGCCGCGCTGATGCTGCACCACCGGACGATCGTGCCGATGCCGCCCACCGACCTCGCCCGCGAGGACGACCTGCGCGAGGCGGGCCTGCGGATCCCGGACAGCCTCCAGCCCTGGCAGCACGACGCCGACACCCCGCGCCGCGCCGGCGTCAGCAACTTCGGGTTCGGCGGCACCAACGTCCACGTCGTCCTGGAGGAGGCCCCGGCCTCCGTGGCCCAGGCCCGGCACGCCGCGCCCGCGAAGCGCACCCGATCCCGTGCGAAGACCGTGCCCGCAGCCGCGCCCGCAGCCGTGGCGGCGGACGGGGCCGGCGACGCCGGACAGCCGCACCTCTTCCTCTTCTCGGCCGGTTCGGTCGACCGGCTGGAGGCGCACCTCGTCCGGTTCCTGGAGACCGTCGCCGAGACGCCGGACATGCCGCCGGCCGGGATCGCCCGCACGCTGGCGACGCGTCGGCTGCTGACGGCGCGTCTGGCCGTCGTGGCGGCAGGGCACGACGAACTGCGCACGCGGGTCCAGCAGGCCCGCTCCGCCCTGGCCCAGGGCCGGGTCGGCGTCCTCGGCGAGGGCGTCCACGCCGCCGCGAGCCCGCTGCCCGAACCGGAGCGCTCGGTGGCGTTCGTCTTCCCCGGCCAGGGAAGCCAGCGCCCCGGCATGCTGCGCGACGTCGTCACCCGCTTCCCGGCCGTGCGGGAGACCCTGCGGGCCTGGGACGCGGCCGCGACCGCGCACGAGGACGGGTTCCCGCTCCTCGACGCGGTCCACGGGCCCGACGCCGACACCCCCGAGGGCCGCGCCCGGCTGACCGGCACGGACGTGTGCCAGCCCGTCCTCGGAGCCCTCGGCGTGGCGCTCGGCTCCTTCGTCCGCTCGCTGGGCCTCACCCCGGCGGTCAGCCTCGGCCACAGCGTCGGCGAGTTCCCGGCAGCGGTCCTGGCCGGCGCGCTCGACGAGGACGAGTGCGTCCGGCTGCTGCTGACCCGGGGCGCGCAGATGCGCCGTGCCGAGTCGCTGCGACGCGGCGGGATGCTCGCCGTCCGCGGCACCGCGGCGCAGGCGGAGGCACTCGCCCGCGACGTCGACGACCTCTGGGCGGCCTGCTACAACCACCCCGGACAGACCGTCTACAGCGGTACCCCGGCCGCGCTGGAGGAGCTGGCCCGGCGCTGCGCGGAGGCCGGGCTGGGCTGCACCGCGCTGGAGGTCTCCAACGGTTTCCACTCCCCGCTGCTGGACCCGGTGCGCGAGGAGCTGGCCGCCGACCTGGCGGCACGCCGGATCAGCTCTCCCGTCGGCGCGTTCGTGTCCTCGGTCAGCGGCGCGGCCGAGACGGACCCGTCGGCGCTGCGCGAGCTGTGGGCCGCCCACGCGAGCGTCCCGGTGCGGTTCGGCGACGCCGTGGCGTCCGCCTACGCGGGCGGCGCGCGGATCTTCGTGCAGGTGCTGGGCGGCACGAGCCTGTTGGGCTCGGTGCGGCACAGCGTCCCCGACCCTTCCGCCGTGCGGTGCCTGGCGCTGACCGGCGAGACCCCCGACGACACGCGCACCCTGCTGGGCGCCCTCGGCCGGCTCGCCGTCGCGGGTGTGGACATCGACGCGACGGGCCTCGTGGCCGCCGACGTCCCGCTGGTCACCCTGCCGCCGTCCCCGCTCGCCGCGACGGGCCACTGGCACCCCCGGGTCGCCTCCCGCGTGCCGGGCCCGCCCACGGTGCCGGGCCTGACCGCTGTCGTGGCGGGCGAGACCGACACTGCCGCGCTCGTGGCGGACACCGCCACCAGGCCGACACCTCCCGCCGCCGAAACGGCCCCGGCAGCGGCCGCGCCCGGAGCCACCCACCCCAGGGCGCTGCCGACGGACCCGGGCCGCGGCGGCACGCCGCCGGGCGCCGTCGAACCCGCAGGACCGTCACGGCGACCCGCCCCGTCCACGCGAAGCCTCAACGGACAGGAACCCCTCATGAACGACGTCGTCACCCTTTTCCGTGACCAGTTGAGTGTGCTCAAGACCCTCGTCGGATCGACCGGGCGGGACGAGCAGGCCCTGAGCGACCCTCAGGCCGCCATGACCGTGCACCCGCTGGTGGAGCAGTGGGGAACCCGCCTGCCGTTCCCCGTCCAGGCCGCCAGACCGGCCGCCGGGGCCCGTGCCGCGGCCAACGGGTCGGGCTCGGCCAGGGTGGCGACGGCGGAGCGCGTCCCGACGGACGCCGCGCGCCAGGCGGACTACCAGGCCGCGCACCAGGCCGAGTACCAGCAGGTCCGCGACCGGGTCTACGCCGAGGTCGCGGCGGTCAGCGCCTTCGCCGTCGACCAGCTCTCGGACGACCTGCTGATCACCCACGGCCTGGGCTTCGACTCGCTGATGGTGACCGAGCTCCTGGAGCGCCTGCGCCGCGCGTTCCCCGCCGCCGCGGACCGGATCGGCCAGGGCTTCCTGCCCGCCGAGCCCACCATCGCCGCCGCGGTGGACGCCGTCGCCGCACTCGTCGGCGTGAGCCGGGTCGACCCCGCCGCAACCGCCGCCGCGGACGTCGCCGCCGTCGCCGTCGAGGTCACCGAGGCGGTCGCCGCCGTCACGGCGGAGCGCAGCATCGAGGACTTCCCCGAGCTGCGCGCGATGGAGAGCCGCATCGCCTCGCTGGGCCAGGGCCCGGGCCGGAACCCGTACTTCCTGCTTAACGAGGGCACGATGAGCGGCACCACCCGGATCGAGGGCCGCGAGCTGATCTCCTTCTCCGGCTACAACTACCTGGGCCTGTCCGGTCACCCCAAGGTCGCGGAGGCGGTCAAGGAGGCCGTGGACACCTACGGGAGCTCGGTCTCGGCCAGCCGGTTCCTGTCGGGCAACAAGCCGCTCCACCACGAGCTGGAGGCCGAACTCGCCAAGCTCAACGGGTGCGAGGCGGCCATCGCGCTGGTCAGCGGCCACGCCACCAACGTCACCGTGATCGGCCATCTGATGGGCCCGGACGACCTGATCGTCCACGACTCCCTGGCCCACGACAGCATCCTTCAGGGCTGCAAGCTCTCCGGAGCCCGCCGCCGCCCCTTCCCGCACAACGACATGGCCGCGCTCGACGACCTGCTGCGCCGCGTGCGGGGCCAGTACCGCCGCGTGCTGATCGTCGTCGAGGGCGTCTACAGCATGGACGGCGACATCGTCGACCTGCCGGCGCTGATCGAGGTGAAGCAGCGTCACGGCGCGATCGTGATGATCGACGAGGCCCACAGCATCGGCACCGTCGGCGCGACCGGCGGCGGCGTCGGCGAGCACTTCGGCGTCGACCGCCGGGACGTGGACCTGTGGTCGGGCACGCTGTCGAAGTCGCTGGCGGGCTGCGGCGGGTACGTCGCCGGCACGCGGCGGGTCGTCGACTTCCTCAAGGCGAGCACGCCCGGCTTCGTCTACAGCGTCGGCATGACCCCGGCCAACACCGCCGCCTCGCTCGCCGCGATCCGGCTGATGCACGAGGAGCCCGAGCGGCTGGGGCGGCTGTGGACGAACTCCGAGATGTTCCTGCGCCTGGCCCGCAAGGCCGGGATCGACACCGGCGACAGCTACGGCACGCCGGTGATCCCCGCGATCGTCAAGGACTCCGCCAAGGCCGTCGCCCTGTCGACCGCCCTGTTCGACCACGGCGTCAGCGCCAACCCGATCCTGCACCCGGCCGTCGCCGAGGAGCTGGTCCGCCTGCGGTTCTTCGTCACCAGCGAGCACACCGCCGAGCAGATCACGTACGCCGTCGACACCCTGGCCGAGCAGCTGCGCCTGCTGAACGGCTGATCGCCTCTGACTCCCGGTGGCCGCCGTACCCGTCGTGCCCGGGCGGCCACCGGGTCCCGACCTGCCAGCGACCCCGACCCACCAGACCAGGAGCGACCCGGTGAACTCCGAAGCCGCCGACCAGAACCAGGCCGGCGCAGCCACGCTCGCCGACCACACGCCCGAGCCCGCCGGCCCGCCGCGCGCCGAGCCCGCGAGCCGCCCGACGCTGCCGCTGCGCAGGCCGAAGACCGTCCTCTACGCGGCGCTGCTCTTCCTGATCCTCGGCGGGATCCTGTCCGGCGGCGCCCTCAAGGCGCTGAAGTCCGGCGGCTTCGACGACCCCGCGTCCGACTCGGTGGCCGCCGCGAAGGTCCTGAGCCAGAAGTTCCCGACGGCCCAGCCCAACCTGGTCGTCGTCGTCCGCGACCCGGGCGGGCACGCCGACGGCCCGGCGGCCGCCAAGGCCGGCGCGGACCTGCTCGCGCGGCTGTCCCGCGACCCCGACGTGCGGATCGACGCCTCCTACTTCCGCACGCCCGTCCCGGCGCTGCTCTCCAAGGACGGCTCGGCCGCCCTCACCGAGGTCACCGTCGCGGGCGACGAGGACCGGGCCGGCCGCACCGTAGCCGACCTGCACACCGCGCTCGCGGGCGAACACGACGGCGTCCAGGTGCAGTTCGGCGGCATCACCCAGATCGACAACGACCTGAACGACACCACCGCGCAGGACCTCGCCACCGCCGAGGCGATCGCGCTCCCGATCACCCTGGTGCTGCTGATCCTGCTCTTCCGGGGTGTCGTCGCGGCCCTGCTGCCGATGGCCGTCGGCGTCACGGCCATAGCCGGGGCGCTCGCCGCGCTGCGCCTGTTGGCGGCCGTCACCTCGGTGTCGGTCTTCGCCACCAACATCGTCACCGCGCTCGGGCTCGGCCTGGCCATCGACTACAGCCTGCTGATCGTGGCCCGCTACCGCACCGAACGCACCCGCGGCGACGGCGACCTGGCCGCGCTCCAGCGCACCATGCGCACCGCCGGCCGCACCGTCGTCTTCAGCGCGACCATCGTGGCGGCGGTGCTCTGCACGCTGACCGTGTTCCCGCTCTACTTCCTCAGCTCCTTCGCCTACGCGGGCCTGGCCACCGTCGCGATCACCGTCCTCGGCGCGATCGGGCCGCTGCCGGCGATGCTGCTGCTCCTGGGCGACCGCATCGACACCTGGCCGGTGCTGCGCGCCCGTGGCACGCCCCGCGCGCCCGAGGGGCGGTTCTGGGGCCGCGTCGCCGCCATCACGATGCGCCGCCCGGCCGTTTGGGGCCTGCTGACCCTCGTCGTGCTGGCGGTCCCGGCACTCCCGCTCGCGCACGCCCAGTTCGGCATCCCGGACCAGCGCGCGCTGCCCGCGGCCGTCGAGAGCCACCAGGTCGCCGACTTCCTCGACGCCGCCTTCCCCGGCGGCCGCGCCGCCGGAGACACCCTGTCCGTCGTCGCCCCCGACTGGTCGGGCGACCCCGACTCGCGGCAGCTGGCCGACTACGCCCGCGCCCTGTCCGCCGTGCCCGGCGTCGAGCGCGCCGACAGCCCCGCGGGCGCCTTCGTCGCCGGACGACCCGTCGCCGCCACCGTCCCGCCGTCGAGCCTGGTCGACGGAGCCTCGGCGCGCATCGACCTCACCAACGAGGTCGTGCCCTACTCCGCGCAGGGCCGGCAACTGGCCGAGCGGATCCGCGCCGTGCCCGTGCCCGGCGGCCGCACCGTCCACCTGGCGGGTCTGGCCGCGCAACTCGCGGACACCATCCACGCCCTGACGGACGGCCTGCCGTGGGCGCTCGGCCTCACCGTCCTGCTCACGCTGGCCCTGCTCGCGCTGGCGACCGGCAGCCTGCTGCTCCCGCTCAAGGCCGTGCTGTTCAACGCGCTCGGCCTGACCAGCGTGCTGGGCGCGATGGTCTGGGTCTTCGTCGACGGCCACCTCGCGCACCTGCTCGGCTTCACCCCCTCGCCGCTGGCCGTCGCCATGCCGATCCTGCTGGTCTGCGTCGCCTACGCGCTGTCCATGGACTACGAGATGTTCCTGCTCGCGCGCATCAAGGAGCGCCACGACTGCGGCGAGGAGAACGTCCTCGCCGTGCGGGCGGGTCTGGGTGAGAGCGGCCCGCTGATCAGCGCGGCGGCGGCCGTCCTGGCGGTCTCCTTCTTCTCGATCGCGGTCTCGCAGGTCTCGCTGGCCAAGTTCTTCGGCCTGGGCACCGGCATCGCGATCCTGCTGGACGCCCTGGTGATCCGCGGCGTCCTGGTGCCGGTCTTCTTCCGCCTCGCCGGCTCCCGTGCCTGGTGGGCTCCGGGCCCGTTGCGGCGCGTCAGCCGCCGCTTCGCCTCCGCGTCGGGCCACTGACGTACCCGAGCGGGCATCCGGGTGGCCCACCCGTCGTGGGCCATCGGGGTGGAGGTCGGAGTGTCCTGCGCGGATGCGGGGGAGCGGCCGCCGGATGGTGAACCACATGACCCGTAAGCGAACCGCGCTGCTGTGCGCCGCCGCCCTGCTGCTCACCTCGACCCCGCTGCTGGCGGGGACGGCAGCCTCCGCCGACGCCGTCGGATCCGCGCGCCGCGGATCCGACTGCGTCGCCTCCCCGGCCCCGGCGCGCGGCCAGGCCCGCGTCATCCAGGACACCGTCGAAAAGGCGCGGCGCGACCTGAAGTTGCGGGCGGTCGTGGCCCGGGTGACCGAGAACGGCCGCGAGCTGTGGACCGGCGCGCTCGGCACGTCGATGACGGGTGTCCCGGCCCGGCCCGACATGCGCTTCCGCGCGGGTTCCGTGGCCATCACCTACATGGGCACCATCCTGTTGCAGCTCGCCGACGAGAAGCGGATCAGCCTCGACGACCCCCTCTCCCGCTGGCTGCCGGAGGTGCCGCACGCCCGCGAGATCACCCTGCGGATGCTGGGCGACACCACGTCCGGCTTCCAGGACTACGTCAAGAACCCGGACTTCCAGAAGGCGCTGCTGGCGCAGCCGTTCAAGCAGTGGACGCCCGAGGAACTGCTCGGCTACGCGAACCCGAGGACGCTGCTCTACCGGCCCGGCACCAACCTCAGCTACTCGCACGCCAACTTCCTGCTGCTGGGCGAGGCGCTCCAGCGGATCACCCACACCCGGCTCGACCACCTGCTGGAGCAGCGCATCTACCGGCCGCTCGGGCTGCACGCGACGTCGAACGGCTACACCCCCGACATCCCGACCCCGGTGCTGCACGCCTTCACCACCGCCCGCGGCACGTACGAGGAGTCGACTTTCTGGAACCCCTCCTGGACCACCGCGCCGGGCGCGGTCATCACCCAGGACATCTGCGACCTCGCCCGCTCGGGCGAGGGCATCGGCACCGGCCGGACCCTCACCCGCCAGGGCTACCGGACCCTGTTCGACCCCGGCACCATCGGGCTCGGCGAGAAGACGGCGCAGTGCCCGCTGTGCATCCCGCAGACCAGGGCCGCCCACTTCGGGATGTCCGTCCTGTGGGTGAACGGCTGGCTCATCCAGAACCCCTCCTTCCTCGGCTACGCCGCGATCATGGCCTACCTGCCGTCCCGGCACCTCTCCATCGCGGTCTCCGCCACCGACACCCCGAACACCTCGACGGACGTCACCAATCTCGCCACGAACGTCGCTGAGGCGGTCTCCCAGCGCCTCGTGCCGGGCAACCCGCTGACCCTGGGCCCGTTCTAGTGCGGTGCTGCTGGCGGTGATCCACCGGTTCAACGAGATCGGCCTGGCCGCTCTGGACCTCGGTGGGCGGGAGGCCGTCCCCGCCTGCTCAGTCCTGACGACGAGGACTTCATCGTCCAGACGGCCACCACCCGACCGACCAAGCTAGGCCAGCCGCTCACCCGCTGGTCCATTCGCAAACTCGCCGCCTAGCGCTTCCTCGACCTCGTCACGGTCGATCGGCAGCCCCACGAACACGATCTCGACGAACACCCCGTCCTCCCTCTCAAGCCGGCGAACCATAGCGGTCACAGCACTAGCGTTCGCGGTCCGGGTCCGGTGGCTCTGTTCGCCTGCCGGCTGTACACGGCCTGGCGCACCGGGCAGCGGGTAGTGGCGATGCGGTACCGCGAGGGATGGCAGCGGGTGTGCCCGCGCCACCAGCGCTGGACGACGACATGCGCGTGATCATGCTCTGCACCCGAGGGCGCTGGCTCGGTCATGCGATCCAGGGTGTTACGTGTCCGTGGTGATTGCATCCACGTTCGGCCGTCCGGCTCGCTGCGGTCAGTGAGCGCGGCGCTGAGGCCGACCATCGTCTCACGGTGCTGGCGGAGCCGTCTCAATCTGCAGGTCAGAGGGATGGGAATCAGAAGAGACGCGGAGACGGCCGCCGGGATTGCTCGCCTTGGCTGCCGCCATACAGAGTGGAGCCGCGCCGCAGACGATCACCGTGCCGATGCCGGACTCGCGCCGCACTCCAAACAACCAGCTCATCTGCTCGGGCACACCCATGATTCGCAGGGGGAATGTCATGATGTTCAAGCGCATGGCCAAGATCGCCACAGTCGCAGCGGCGGCGCTGGTGGCTGTCACTGTCGGCTCCGGTTCCGCCCACGCTGGCTCCAGCTGGGGCCCCATCAAGTTCGGCAACGGACTGTGCCTCGACGTCCCCGGCAGCCACTTCACCGACGGTGCCCAGCTCCAGTTCTGGGGCTGCAACGGTACCCAGGCCCAGCAGTGGTGGATCTGGCAGGAGGACTCCACCCACTTCGAGATCCAGGCCGCCTGGAGCGACGACCCCCAGAAGCGCGTCATGTGCGTGAACAACTGGGAGGGCGGCGACACCACCGGCAACCACATGGCCCTCTACCCCTGCTCCGCAGGTTCCGCGAACGACACGTACTTCAACTGGGTCTTCAAGGGCAACGGCCTCCAGGTCCAGCCGAAGGTCGCATCGATCAACTGCATCAACTCCTGGGGCGGCCTCGTTCAGGGCGCACAGGCCCGCCTGTACCCCTGCGCCGACGTCCAGGAAGAGGACGTCCTGTCCCTCCCGCTGTAACTCCATCACGGCACGCCGCGGCCCCGCCTCCCGATCATCGGGAGGCGGGGCCGCCACCGCAGACCACCGTCATCGCCCCGGTCGGCCGGCGGGCCGTGCCCCGCCTTGCATTCCGTCGTTCCCTCCCCGCCCCCCTCAGGGGAAGTCTCATGCCGATCTCCCCATCACCTACTCGGAGGCCTCCATGCGCAAACGACTGCTCGCCCTGGCCGCTGCGGCGGCCCCGCTCGTCTCCCTGACGATCGGCATCGCTCCGGCCAACGCCGACTCCACCATGACCAACATCGCCGTCGTCTTCTACGGCGGCGCCTACTGCCTGGACATCCCCGGCGACAACGCCGTCGTCGGCCAGGCGCTGCAGGCATGGCAGTGCAACGGCACCGACGCACAGGTCTGGAACTACATCAAGACCGACAGCTACCACTTCGAACTGCAGTCCAAAACGAACACCGCCCTGTGCGCGAACGACTGGCAGGGCGGCGATGTCACCGGCAACGACATCAAGCTCTACTACTGCAACGGCGACGCGGACGGCACCTGGAACTGGGTTCCCAGCTACTGGCTCAACCCCATCCAGCCGCGCTCGGCGCTGAACAATTGCCTGAACATCTGGGGCGGCCTGGCCAACGGCAACCCGGCCAAGCTGTACCCGTGCTCAAAGGACGACAACGAGACGGTGCTCGTCCCCCAGGCGCCCTGGCCACCGGCGCCGTAAGACCCACTCACAGCCGCGGCCTGACCTACCGGCAGTTCGTACTCTTCGCGGCTCTCCTCGCCGACTCCGCCCAGTTCCTCACGGTCCCAGGCGGCGACCGCAGACTCAGCCACGGACCGAGGCAACCGCACGCTGATCCGACCGACCTGCGCATCAAGATGAGCCCCGATCGCAGCCAGCACCGCCGATGACGGCCGGTCGTGGCGGGGGCACCGGATGGGCGGCGTGGCTGCTTGACCCCCCGGGCCCCGCCCCC
>NZ_BBPQ01000075.1:11534-41564 GCF_000787855.1 Streptacidiphilus anmyonensis
CCGCCGATGACGGCCGGTCGTGGCGGGGTCACCGGATGGCGGCGTGGCCTGCTTGACCCCGCCGGACCCGCACCCCACAGTGGGGGCGTGGATCTCTCCGCGAGTGGCTGAGCCGATGGTCGTCGACCTGGTCGTGATCGGCACGGGCATCACCCTCGGCCCGGTGCACAACAGCGCGTTCATCCTGTTGCTCGCCTCGCAGCGCGGCGTTCGCAAGGGACTGGCCTTCCTGCTGTCCTGGCTGGCCAACCTGGTCGCGGTGGTCGCCTGCGTGGTGCTGCTGACCGGCGGGACGCCGCCCGCCCCCAGGAGCGTGCCGTCGACCGCGGCGATCGCCGCCAAACTGGCGTTCGGCGTGGGCCTGGTCGTGTTCGGCGGCTACTGGTGGCGGCGGCCGCCCCGCCCGTACCGGCCGCCGAGTTGGGCCGGGCGCATCGACAACGCCTCGCTGGGGACCGCCGCCGGACTGGCCTGGCTGCTCCAGCCCTGGGCCATGGTCGGCGCCGGCGCCGCGACGGTCGTCGACGCCGACCTCTCCTCCCTGTCCGCCTGGCTCACCCTGACCGGGTACTGCCTGTTGGCCACGCTGAGCCTCCTGGTCATGGAGCTGTACACCGTCCGGGCGCCGACCGCCGCGGAAGCGCGGCTGAGCGCCCTGCGCTCCTGGCTCGAGCAGCACCAGGACCAGCTGATCGTCGCCCTCTCGCTGCTGGTGGGTCTGTGGCTGACCGCCAAGGCCGCCTATCAGCTGGTCGCGGCCTGACGGTCCGTCGGGGAGACCAGGCCCGTCCGGTAGGCGAGGACGACGGCCTGGACCCGGTCGCGCAGTTGGAGCTTGGCCAGGATACGGGCGACGTGCGTCTTCACGGTGGCTTCGGAGAGGTGGAGGTGGGCGGCGAGTTCGGCGTTGCTCAGGCCGTGGGCGATGAGCAGGAGGACCTCGGTCTCGCGCGGGGTGAGGGACGCGAGGCGTCTGTGCTGGTCGGCGCGGTCGGGACCGCCGCCGGGGAGGGAGGCGTCGTCGCGCTGGGCGAAGCGGGAGACGAGGCGGCGGGTGATGACGGGGGCGAGGAGGGCGTCGCCGGTCTGGACCGTGCGGACCGCGGCGACGAGGTGCTCGGGGCTGATGTCCTTGAGGAGGAAGCCGCTGGCCCCGGCGTTCAGGGCGGCGTACACGTACTGGTCGAGATCGAAAGTGGTCAGGATGATCACCCTCGGGACGCGCTCGCCGTCGCCCGCCACGATCCGGCGGGTCGCCTCCAGCCCGTCCATCTCGGGCATGCGGACGTCCATCAGCACCACGTCCGGCAGGGTGCGGCGGACCGCCTGGACCGCCGCGGTGCCGGTGTCGGCCTCCGCGACGACCTCGATGCCCTGCGCGCCCAGGATCATGGCGAAGCCCGTGCGCACGAGCGCCTGGTCGTCGGCGATGACGACACGCAGCGGACTGGTCATGCGTCCTCCATGAGGTCCAGGGGAATCATCGCCTTCACGCGGTAACCGCCGGTGAGTCGTGGTCCGGTCTGCAGGGTCCCACCGTAGAGGGCCACCCGTTCGCGCAGCCCGAGCAGGCCCTTGCCGCTGCCGGTGGTGGCGGCCGCGCCCGGCCGCCCCTCGGAGTTGGCCACGTCGACGGACAACTCCCGTGCGCCGTAGTCGACCTGGATCTGCGCGGCCGCACCGGTGGCGTGCTTCACCATGTTGGTGAGCGCCTCCTGCACCACCCGGTAGGCCGTCAGTTCCAGGCCCGGCGGCAGCGAGCGCCGCTCACCGGTGACGGTGAGGTCGATGGGGATGCCGGTGAGCCGGATCCGGCCGACCAGGGCCTCCAGGCCGTCCAGGCCCGGCTGCGGCGCGAGGTCGGCCTGGGCGGCCGGATCGGCGGAGTCGGAGTCGAGGCCGGGGTCGGTGAGGGAGTCCGGGCCGGAGCTGGACGCGGGCTCGGAACCGTCCATCGTCAGCAGGCCCATGACGTGGCGCAGGTCGGTCATCGCGGCGCGACCGCCGGTCTCGATCGCGAGCAGCGCCTCCCTGGCCAGGTCGGGCTTCTGGTCCAGCACCATCCGGGCGGCGCCGGCCTGGATCACCATGACGCTGACGTTGTGGGTCACCACGTCGTGCAGTTCGCGGGCGATCCTGGCGCGTTCGTGCTCGACGGCCTGCCGCAGCGCCTCGATCCGCTCCAACTCCAGGGCCCGCACCCGGGCCCGGGACTCCTCGGCGCGACGGGCCCACAGCCGCTGCCCCAAGGCCGCGACCACGATCGGGAACAGCAGCAGCGCGCCCACCGCCCAGTTGGGGAAGTGGGGGAGCCGTGCCCGGGAGACCAGGACGAGCAGGACGGCCGTGGCGACGGGGGCGGTGAGCAGGCACAGCCGTCGGCGAGGACTGTGGGCGACCGCGGCGTAGAGCGAGACAGCGGCGACCAGCGACGCGCTGAACAGCACGTCGGGAAACGCGTGGCGGGCCAGCAGGACGACGTCGCACGCCAGTTGCGCCCACAGTGCGGCCAGCGGCGCCCGGCGGCGCCAGGCGAGCGGAGCTGCTGCGACGGCTGCCAGCAGCGTGACGTCCAGCGGTGCGGCGGGCAGGTTCGGCGCCGCGAGCGCGTAGCGGACGGCGACGAGGCCGAAGGCGAGTGCGAGGCCCGCGTCCAGCACCTGCTGACGCGGTGTCGGACCGCCGGTGTCCGGCCTGCTGTTCACGCGCTGCATCTCCCGACTACATCGAAAGGATGATCCCGGAGGCCGTCGTCCGTGAGAGGTACCGGAGATGCCTCCTGCGGCCGAGGTGGCCGATCACCGACCGACCCTAGCGTTGTCGGCGTCGGGCAGGGGCGTGAGAAGGGGAAATGACGATGACCGAGCCTGTGATCGAACTCAGCGGCGTGCACCGCCGGTTCGCGGACGGACCGGCCGCGCTGCGGGACGTGTCGATGAGCGTGCGGGCGGGCGAGGCCGTCGCGATCCTGGGCCCTTCGGGCAGCGGCAAGTCCACCATGCTCAACATGATCGCGGGCCTGGACCGCCCCGACTCCGGCACGGTCACCGTCGCCGGGGTCCGCGTGGACACCCTCGGCGAGGCGGGCGCGGCACGCTACCGCCGGGACAAGGTCGGCATGATCTTCCAGTTCTTCAACCTGCTCGACGACCTGACCGTCCTCGACAACGTGGTCCTGCCCGCCGAGATGACCGGCGTCGGCCGCGCCGAGGCCCGCAGGCGGGCGACGGGCCTGCTCGACGTCCTCGGCATCGCCCGGCACGCCCGCGCCTACCCGGGCCGGCTGTCCGGCGGGGAGCGCCAGCGCGTCGCGGTGGCCCGCGCGCTGATGAACCGCCCGCCGCTGCTGCTGGCCGACGAGCCGACCGGGGCGCTCGACTCCGAGTCCGGCGCGGAAGTCGAGGCGCTGCTGCGGGAGCTGCACGCCGACGGCCAGAGCATCGTCGTGGTCACGCACGACGAGAGTCTCGCCGCGCGCTGCGCGACGCGTGTCGTGCGCATCGTCGACGGCCGGATCGCCTCGGACACCGGCGTGGCGGACGCGGCCACCCCCGACGGCGCCGGGGCGGTGGCCCGATGAGCGCCCTCGGACGGGTGATGCGGGCGGGCGTGCGCCGCCGCCGGGTGCAGACCGCCGTCACCGGCCTCGCCGCGATGATGGCGGCCACCGCCTCGGTGCTGGGCGGCTCCCTGCTGGTCGCGTCCAACGCCCCGTTCGACCACGCCTTCGCGCAGCAGCACGGCGCCCACCTCGCCGCCCAGTTCGACGCCGCCAAGGCCACCGCCGAGCAGCTCCGCGCGACCGCCCACGCCTCCGGCGTCAGCGCCGCGGCCGGCCCCTACCGGACCGTGACCGCCGATCCGTCCGGCGGCCCCGGGCTGGACCTGCCCGCGGGCATGACCATGGACCCGATGAAGCTGGTCGGCCGCTCCGACGCGGGCGGCCCCGTCGACGACGTCACGCTCAGCGCGGGCCACTGGGTCTCCGGCCCCGGCCAGGTGGTCGTGTCGGCCGACTACTCCGGCCCCGCACTCGGCGTCGGGCAGCGGATCGACTTCCCGAGCGCCTCCGGCGGTGTCACCGAGCTCATGGTCGTCGGTGTCGCCCGGTCCGTCAGCCGCACCGCGGACGGCTGGGTCGAGCCGTCGGACGTCTCCCTGCTCGCCGCCGCGAAGGGAGCCGACCCGGGGATGCAGATGCTCTACCGCTTCGCCTCCGCATCGACCGCGGCGCAGCTCGCCGCTGATCGCGACGCGGTCGCCGCGCAGGCGCCGGCGGGTTCGCTCAGCGGCACCCGCAGCTGGCTCGACGTCAAGAACAGCAGCAACAGCAGCACCGGGCTGTTCGTCCCGTTCCTGACCGCCTTCGGTCTGCTCGGGGTCCTGATGTCGGTGCTGATCGTCGGCAACGTCGTCGCCGGCGCCGTGGGCTCCGGCACCCGCCGCATCGGCGTGCTCAAGGCTCTCGGCTTCACGCCCGGCCAGGTCGTGCGCGCCTACATGGGCCAGGCGCTGATCCCGGCCGCGGCCGGTACCGTGCTCGGCGCACTCCTCGGCAACCTGGTGGCCGGTCAGATCCTCTCCGCCACGGAGCAGGTCTACGGCACGACCTCGCTCACCGTCGCGCCGTCCGTCGACGTCGCGGTCCTGGTCGGAACGCTGCTCATGGTCTGCGTGACCGCGCTGGCCACCGCGCTGCGCGCCGGTCGGCTGCGCACCGTGGACGCGCTCGCGGTCGGCCGCACGCCGAAGGCCGGACGCGGCCGACGCGCCGCCCGGATCACGCGGGCGCTGCCGCTGCCCCGGCCGGTGACGCTCGGCCTCGCCCGGCCCTTCGCGCGGCCCGCCAGGGCTCTCGCGATGGTCACCGCGATCCTCTTCGGCGCCGCCGCCGTCACCTTCGCCTTCGGTCTCGGCAGTTCCCTGCAACGGATCCAGGACGCCAAGAGGACCGCCGCCGACGTCACCGTCCTCCCCTCGGCCCCGGCGCAGTCCGGCGGCCCCGCCGCGAGGCCCGGCCAGGTCGGCGGGGGCGCCCCAGGCGGTAGCACCCCCGGCGGTAGCACCCCCGGTGGCGCGAGCGCAGGGACGGGCGACAGCGCGGCCATGGCCCGGGCCATCGCGGCCCAGCCCGGAACGCGCGCCTTCTTCGGCTCGGCCCAGACCCAGGTCACCGCCGCCGGCACGACCGGGAGCGTCGACGTCACCGCCTTCGTCGGCGACGCCTCCTGGGCGGGCTACCAGATGGTGTCCGGCACCTGGTTCCACCGGCCGGGCGAGGCCGTCGCGCCCACCCCGTTCCTGACCGCGACCGGCACCAGGGTCGGCGACACCGTCGTGGTCACCGACCACGGCAGGGCGATCCCGGTGAAGATCACCGGCGAGGTCTTCGTCACCGGGAACCAGGGAATGGAACTCCTCACCGACGCCAGGACCCTGGCCTCGGCCGAGCCGAACCTGAAGGCCCAGTACTTCTCCGTCCGGCTCGCCTCCGGCACCGATCCGAGCGCCTACGTCCGTGCCCTCGACGCGGCGCTGCGTCCCACCGGCGCCGTCGCGCAGGTCGGCGACGGCGGCGGGACCAGCCAGCTGCTGATCCTGCTGGACGCGCTGACCGGCCTGCTGACCCTGATGCTCGTCGCCGTCGCCGGGCTCGGTGTCCTCAACGCGGTGGTGCTGGACACGCGTGAACGCGTCCACGACCTCGGGGTGGTCAAGGCACTCGGCTTGACGCCGCGCCAGACCGTGTCGATGGTGCTCGCCCAGGTGGTCCTGGTCGGCGTCGTCGGCGGAGCGGTCGGGGTCCCCCTCGGGGTGGCGCTCCAGCGCGTGGTGGTCCCGGCCATGGGCGACAGCGCGGGCCTGCGCCTGCCGTCCTCGGTGCTGGACGTGTACCAGGCGCCCGCGCTGGTGCTGCTGGGCCTCGGCGGCCTGGTCATCGCGGTCCTCGGCGCGACAGGCCCGGCGGGCTGGGCCGCCCGGACCCGCACGGCGGTCGCGCTGCGCACGGAGTGAGGGGCGGAGGACGAGGTGACTCCCGGTTCCGGCCGGCCCGCGGCGGCGGACCGGCCGGAACCGGGCCTTTCCCGGCGGGTCGGATCGGGTCGGGCCCGGCTCCGGAAGACGGTGCAACGGTTCAGGGTCCGCCGGGCGGCTCGAAGCCGGCCAGCATCTGCGCCAGCGCGGCCTGGTCGGGGCCGACGAACGGTCGGAGTCCGGCCGCCGAGCCCAGCGTGTCGAGCATCCGAGCGGTGATCCCCTCGGCGGCCGGGAGATGCGTCGACAGGACCAGCTCGGGCGCGCGGTCCCGCAGCAGGTGGAAGGTGTCGAGGAAGCGCTTCGGGTCGACGTTCTCGACCCAGGGGCTGTCCACGCTCGCCCAGAGCAGCTGCGCGGCCCGCAGGTCCTCGGCGGGGAGGGCACGGGCGTCCGTGCCTTCGGCGACGTCGGCGGCCGGCATCGGCGCGCCGAAGCAGTCCGAGCTGAAGCAGACGCCGGTCAGGTCGTCGAAGAAGCCGACCGTGGTGGGGTTGTCGAACAGGGGCGGCCGGAACGCGGTCAGGGTGCGGTCGCCGACGTCGAGTGACTGTCCGGGGTTGACCAGGTGGACCCGGTCCAGCGGCAGCGACCGCTCGCAGGACATGATCCCGACCGCGAGGAAGGTGGTCACCACCTTCGCCTCCGGCGCGGCCTCCAGGAGCGCGTGCAGGCCGCCGGTGTGGTCGCGGTCGGGGTGGGTGAGCCAGATCCAGCGCACGTCGGCCGGGTCGACGGCCTGGGCGAGCGTCTGTAGGAAGTCGCGGTCCGAGAGGCCCAGACCGGTGTCGACGACGACCGGTTGGCCCGCGTGGAGCACGAAGGCGTTGACGGGCATGTGGCCGATCCCGGGCACTTCGAGGCTGTCGCTGAGGACGCTGACCTCGGGCCGGATCCGCTGAACGGGCATGAGCGATCTCCCTCCGGGGTGGGAGCGCTCGCGACCGCCCTCCCATCCTAGTGCGGCGCCCGGGACGGGGCCGCGTTCACGGGATCAGGATGATCTTGCCGGTGGCGGTGCCCGACTCGGCCAGGCGCAGCGCGTCGGCGGCCTGGGTGAGCGGGAGTTGGGCGGCGATGGCAGGGGTGACCCGGCCGCCGCGGACGGCGGCGAAGACCTCGGTGAGGTCTTCGCGGAGCCGGGTGCGGAAGCGGTCCTGGGCCAGGGCGCGGCCTGCCCAGATGTTGTAGAAGGTGGCGCGCCGGCGGTTGGGCAGGGTGTTCCACAGCCAGGTCCGGGCGAGGATCTTCAGCACCGGCCACTGCTTGGAGCCGGTGTCGTCGCGGGTGGAGGCGCTGCCGTAGGCGACGAGGGTGCCTCCCGGGGCGAGCAGCCGCCAGGAGTCGACGACGCTGCGGCCGCCGAGGTGGTCGAAGACGGCGTCCACGCCGTCCGGCGCCAGCCGGCGGACCTGGTCGGGGACGTCCCCGGTGCGGTAGTCGATCGGGGTGGCGCCGATGGCGCGCAACTGGTCGTGGTGCCGGGGGGACGCGGTGCCGATGACCTTCGCGCCGGCGGCCGTCGCGAGTTGGGCGAGGACCGATCCCACGCCGCCGCCCGCGCCGTGGACCAGCACCGTCTGCCCGGCGCGGACGCGGGCCTTGCGGTGCAGCATCTGCCAGGCGGTGATGCCGTTGACGACGACCGTCTCGGCCTGCGCGGGGGAGACGCCGTCCGGGACCTCGACCGTGTCGCGGGCGTCGACCAGGGCGTGGCTGGCCCAGCCGCCCACCTTGACGAGTGCCGCCAGTCGCCGCCCGGCCAGGCCCGGATCGACGCCGGGGCCGGTGCGCAGGGCGCGCCCCACCAGGTCGTAACCGGGCACGAACGGGAACGGGGGCTGGTCGTAGTAGCGCCCGCGGCGCATCTGCTGCTCGGCGAACGACACGCCCGTCGCCTCGACGGCGATCAGGACCTGGCCCGGTCCCGGCTCGGGGACGGGCGCCTCGCGGACCTCCAGGCCCTCGGGCTCGACGATGCCGGGCAGGACGACCTGGACAAGCTGCTCGCGGCTCATGGCCACCACTCCAGACGATAGAGTCTCTCGCTTCCGTTATAAGTTCTAACTCACCGAAAGAGTGAGAGTCAAGAGCGTCAGTGATAACCTCTAACTGAAAGGTGGTGGGGATGTGACCGAGTCGGACGCGGGAACGCCGCGCGAGCGGTACCGGGCCCAGGTGCAGGAGGAGATCAAGGCGCATGCCTGGGAGCAGATCCGCGCATCCGGCGCGTCGGCGCTGTCGCTCAACGCGATCGCCAAGCGGATGGGCCTGAGCGGTCCCGCGCTCTACCGCTACTACTCCGGGCGGGACGAGCTGATCACCGCGCTCGTCCGTGACGCTTACCGCAGCCTCGCCGACGCCGTCCGCCTCCAGGCGGAGGCGGGGGCCGACCTCGCGGGGCTGGCGCGGACCCTGCGCCGTTGGGCGCTGGAGGACCCGCAGCGCTACTTCCTCGTCTACGGCACCCCGATCCCGGGCTACGAGGCGCCCCCCGACACCACGTCCATCGCCGCCGAGATCATGGCCGTCCTGCTCGACGCCGCAGCCGCAGCCGCAGCCGCAGCCGCGGCCGAGGACGCCGACGGCGCGACGGTCGACGCCGCAGTCGACGACGCCGCGAGCTCGTCACCGATCGAGGCCCACCTCGCCGACCACCGCGCCTGGGCCGCCGACCACCCGGCGTCGCCGGCGGCGCTCCGCCTCGCGCTCGCCTTCTGGACGCGCCTGAGCGGCGTGCTCTCCCTCGAGCTCGCAGGCCACTTCACCGGCATGGGGTTCGACCCCGAGCTGCTCTACGCCGCCGAGGTCCAGGCCCTCACTGGGAGTTGACCGCGCAGGGCGTCGATGCGCACCAGTCGGTCGCCGACGCGGACGAAGCCCTGGACCGATCTCGCAGCGTCCGCCAACTCCTGCTGATGCAGCAGGAGTTGGCAGATCGCGCGGGATGCTTGATCGCTGCTCGGGCTGGCTGCGCCCTCGCGCCGACAGCCGGGCAGAAGCCGCGAACCGTCGGGCTGTCACTTCCCCGTGAGGAGCGCGAGGCCGAAGCGGCCCGCCGTCGGCCTCCAGCGGATGCGCGGGCCCGCGGGAAGGCGGACGATCGAGTGGTGAGCGCGATCGTCGTCCTGCTGGAGCTGGAGCCCGCCACCGAGGTGGTGGACGCCGACGTGGGCGAGACCGACATCGGCGCCCGCGTCCGCGCGGTCCACGCCGCCGCGGCCGACCCGGAGGCCCCCGCCGACCCGCTGGCCCGCACCCTGTGCGGTCTGGACGTCGACGAGCTGGAGCCCGAGTCCTATACCCCCGCCGGTCCCGGCGCGCCCTGGTATCCGCCGGAGTACCGCAGTCGGCACTGCCTCGACTGCGACGCGGCGCTGAGCGGCGTCTGACCCGCCCACGCGCGCTCCTTCCTTGCTTCCTTCCTTGTCGTTCCTTCCCTGTCGGCCCCGGCCGCCGTGTCAACCATGGTTGACACGCGACGGGTGTCAACCTACATTGACAGGCATGAGTGAAACCAGGACTCTCGCGGACGCCGCGAGCAGCCGCGACCCGGCGGTCGGGCTGAAGGCCGTGCGCGCCCTGCGCGACCTGGCCGAGCGACTGGAGGACCTGCAGGTCGGCAACGCCCGGGCGCAGGGGTGGACGTGGCAGATGATCGCCGACTGCCTGGAGGTCAGCCGCCAGGCGGTCCACAAGAAGCACGGCGGCGGCAGCCGCTTCGGCCGTAGGAAGGAAGACTGACGATGTTCGAGCGGTTCACCGCCGACTGCAGGCGCGCCGTCGTCCTCGCCCAGGAAGAGGCGCGGATGCTGGACAGCAGCACGACCGGTCCCGAACACCTCCTGCTGGGCCTGCTCGGACTGCGGGACGACGCCGCCGTCGCGCTGCTCGCCGAGGGCGGGCTCGACCTCCCGACCGCCCGCCAGGCCGTCCGCGACCGGCGCGCCGCGCACGGCCCCGAGCTGGACGCCGACGCGCTGGACGCCATCGGCATCGACCTGGACGCCGTGCGCGAGAAGGTGGAGGCCGTCTTCGGCGTCGGCGCCCTCAGCGGGGCCGGCGGCCCCGGCGGCTCCGCCGCCCGCCGTCGACGCGGCGGCGCGGGCGGGCTGGGCGGCCACCTCCCCTTCACCCCGGAGGCCAAGAAGTCCCTGGAGCTGTCGCTGCGCGAGGCCCTCGCCCAAGGGAGCCGGACGATCCTCCCCGGCCACCTCCTCCTCGGCCTGCTGCGGGTCGAGGCGTCCCCGGCCGTCGAGCTGGTGCGCGCCCGCGGCCTCGATCTCGCCGTCCTGCGGGCGGGCATCCGGGCGACACTCGTCTGAGGGTCAGTCAGCCCGCCTGTCAGCCGGTTGAATCCGACGGTCGGCGGTCTGCTGACCACCGGGCGGCGGTACCGCCCCGCCCTGCGGTTCGGAGACGATGGAACCAGGAGCCCGCCTTACCCCCGTGTGCGGGGTCCTCGCCCCGGCCGTTCGTGCCGGCCGGGGCACTTCACCCCTCCCGGGGAAGCCTCCGCCCTGACCGCGGCCATGCCCTGTCCGGCGGGGCTTTCGCATCACGGTGTGCCGGTCGTCGCGGCAGAGGGAAGGCCGGTGGGTGCGACTCTAGAGTCCCAGTCGGCGCGTGAGTTCGGTGAGCGCGGGGCCGAGGGGGAGGTCGACCCGCTGGGCCGCGTGTTCGTCGCCGCGGGTGACGCCCTGGTTGATGATGAGCACCGGCGTGCCAGCCGCGGCCGCGTGGCGGACGAAGCGCAGGCCGGAGAGGACCGTCAGCGAGGAGCCGAGGACGAGCACGGCGTCGGAGTCGTCCACCAGGCGGTAGCACTGGTCCACCCGTGAACGCGGGACGTTCTCGCCGAAGAAGACCACGTCGGGTTTGAGCGTCCCGTCCCCGCAGGACGTGCAGGGGACCGGACGGAAGGCGTGGACCAGGGCGTCGGGCAGGTCCGCGTCGCCGTCCGGGTTGATCCGTGTGGCCGTCGCCGCGAAGTCGGGGTTCGCCTCGCGCAGGCGGCGGTCGAGTTCCGCGCGCGGGCTCGTCTCCCGGCACGCCAGGCAGACGACGCGGTCGAGGCTGCCGTGCAGTTCGACGGTCTCGACGAGCTCGGCCGTCCCGGCGGCCCGGTGCAGGCCGTCGACGTTCTGGGTGACCACGCCGGTCAGGTAGCCGTGCCGGGCCAGCGCGGTCACGGCGTGGTGGCCGGAATTGGGGCGGGCGCCGGTGATCGCGCGCCAGCCCAGATGGCTGCGTGCCCAGTACCGGCGCCGGGCCTCGTCGCTGCCGACGAAGTCCTGGTACGTCATCGGGGTGTGCCGGCGCAGCGTGCCCGTCTCGCCGCGGTAGTCGGGGATGCCGGACTCGGTGGACAGCCCGGCGCCGCTCAGGACCAGGACCCGGCCCTCGCGCACGACCGAGGCGACGGCCTCCACGCTGGTCGAGGCCGGGGCCGGCGGGGCGCCGGTGGGCGTCCAGGTCAGAGTCGGTCGCATCCGCATGCATGCAGGGTACGGCGGCGAGCCGGGCGCCGGCCCTCAGCGGTCGCGCCCCCAGTGGTCGATCGCCGCCAGCAGCATCGCCACGTCGTCCAGGCGGTTGGTCGCGGGCAGCGCGTCCGCGAGCAGCCGGTCCGCCAGCTGCTCCAGGGAGGGCACGTCCGCGTGCGCCAGAGCGGCGCGCAGGCGGTCGATGCCGTGGTCGATCTGCCCGTCCGGGCGCTCGACCAGGCCGTCCGTGTACAGGGCCAGCACCGAGCCGCGCGCCAGGACCACCTCCTCGACCGGGAACGTCGCCTTCGGGTCCACGCCCAGCAGCACCCCGCCGCCCAGGTCCAGCACGTCGGTGCGGCCGTCGGGGTGACGCAGCAGCGGCGGCAGATGGCCCGCGCGGACCCCCTGCGCCCGGCCCGAGACGGGGTCCAGCTCGATCAGGCAGCAACTGGCCAGCAGCCCCGAGCCCAGGTCCGGCAGGAGCTGGTTGACGTGCTCCAGCACCTGGTCCAGGGGGTGTCCGCTCGCCACGAACGCGCGGACCGCGCTGCGCAGCTGCCCCATGACCCCGGCCGCCGCGACGCTGTGCCCCTCGACGTCGCCGATCACCAGGCACAGCCCCCGCTCGGTGACGATCGCGTCGTACCAGTCGCCGCCGATCTCCATCCCGCGCGTGCCCGGCAGGTAGCGGGCGGCGATCCGCACGTCGTCCAGCCGTGGCAGGGCGTGGGGGAGGAGGGCCTGTTGCAGCCCCCGGGCGAGCGCGAACTCCGCGTCGTACAGGCGGGCCCGCTCCAGCGCCTGCGCGATCAGGCCGCCCAGCGCGGTCAGCACGCCGCGCTCCTCGGAGGTGAACGGGTGCGGTTCGTCGAAGCCGAGGATGCAGCTGCCGACCGGATGCCCGGAGGCGATCAGCGGCAGGAACGCCCACGCGCACATCCGGTCCAGCGGGATGCCCGGATAGGCGCCCGCGAGCTCGTCGACGGAGGCGAAGAAGATCGGGGCGCCGCTGGTCAGCGTGTCGACTCCGGGAAGCCGGGCGCGCATCGGGGTGCCCTCGAAGGGGTCGAGGAAGCCCTCCGGATAGCCCACCTGGAGCGCCAGGTGCAGCCGGTTGTCCTTCACCACGTAGATCGCCAGCTCCTGGCCGCCGAAGGCGGGCACGATCTGCTCGGCCACCGCCGCGCACACCTCGCGGACCGACACCGCCTGCGCCAGCGCGCTGGCCAGCTGGAGCAGGTGGTAGATCGCGCCCGCGCCGCCCGGCCGGGACGCCTCAGCGGTCTGCACCACCGGGACCGCGGACCCGTCGGCGGCCCGGGGGCCCTTTCCGTCGGCGGGGAGCGTCCCCGGCACGACCGTGCCGGTCATGCCCTGTGCGTCAGGCTGCAGCGTGAACGCCAGCCAGCGGTCCGGCGGGCGGCAGGCCAGGAAGGCGGTCGGCTGCCGGGAGAGCACCGCCGCCCGGTAGCGGTCCTCGTGGACCGGATCGGACAGCCAGGGCAGCATCTCCCACAGCGGCTTGCCGAACAGCTCCTCGCGGCGCACCCCCAGCAGAAGCTCCGCGCCGAGGTTGGCGTAGACGAGCCGTCCGTCGCCGTCGAGCGAGAAGACACCCTGCCGCATCCGCTCGACCGTCTGCGCGGCGGCCGCGGTGGTCCCCACGTCCAGCACCGCGCCGACCAGGTGCGGTCCGGCCTCGCCGTCGGTCACCCCCTCGCGCACCCGCCCCCAGATCTGGATGGGCCGCACGTGACCCGAGCCGTCGACGATGCGCAGGCGCAGCGGCGGGAACCGGCCCGTTCGGTAGGCGCGCCGCAGCGCGGCCCGTACGCGTGGCAGGTCGTCCTTCTCGACCGCGTCGGCCAGCGCCTCGGCCCGGCCGGGGTCGGCGCCGCGGGCCACGCCGAACAGGGAGCACAGCTCGTCGTCGAGGTCGAGGGCGCGCGTGGTGAGGTCCAGATCGAACAGCCCCAGCTGGACCGCCTGGCCCGCCGCCCACCAGGGCAGCTCGGTGACGGTGGTCCGCGCCTCGACCGTCCCGCCGTCCGCGACCAGCTGGGACAGCTCGACGCCGAGCCGCCTCGCGGTCTGCCGCAGATGCCGCCGCGCCGTCGTGGGCACGCCCTGGCCGGTCGCCGGCCACAGCGCGCACAGCACGCCGAAGACCTCCTCGCCGTCCATGACCGGGGTGTAGGCGGACGCGAACGCGTAGGGCAGGCCCATCAGCAGCTGCGGGAAGCGGCGCATCGTCTCCTCGGGACCCGCCAGGTGCACGGTGCGCCGGGACCGGTAGGCCAGCGACCCCGGCAGCGCGCCCTGCACCGAGACCCTGCGGAACGGCTCCAGCGCGGCGACGGGCACGCCGACGACGGTGCTCAGCACCAGCGAGCGGCGGTCCCGGGAGCGCAGGTAGACCATGGAGCCGTAGGCGCCGGTGCCGCGCACCGTCCGTTCGACCGCGTCGGCCAGCAGATCGTCGCAGTGACGGTCGGCGGCTGTCGCGAGGCCACCGGCTCCCGCGAGGCCACCGGCTCCGCTGACGCGACGACCTGTCCCGGTCGCCCCTCCCGGATCGCTGGGCACATCCTGGCGCACCCCTTCTCTGTACGCTCGGGCTCCTGGTGTGTCAAGGCGAAACCGCAGGTGGCGGCCCCGCCTGCGGCAGCGCCTGCGAGAGGGCCCATGGGAACGCCCGTGGGAGCGCCCGCAGCGGCCGGGGAACGCGTCCGAGCGCGCGGGCGCCCCGGTCCGGCTTCCGGCGGAACCTGACCGCCGCGCGCAGCGGACGACGCGCGGCGGTCAGGTTCCGGGGTGTCGCTCGGGCCGGGGCCCCGCCTGGAGGCGGGTCAGCACCTCGTCGGCGATCTGCTCGGTGGAGCCCACCGCGCCGACCGACGTCAGCAGGTCGGCGTAGTAGGCCAACAGGGGTGCGGTGTCGCGGTGGTAGACCCGCTGGCGGTTGCGGATGACGTCCTCGGCGTCGTCCTGCCGCCCGTGGGCGAGCAGCCGGTCGACCAGGACGTCCTCGGGAGCGGTCAACTCCACGACGGCGTCGAGCTTCTCGCCGTGCTCGTCCAGGATGCGGGCGAGCCCGTCGGCCTGAGGGACCGTCCGCGGGAAGCCGTCCAGGATGAACCCGTGCCGGGCGTCCGGCTCGCCGAGGCGCTGGCGCACCATGTCGACGGTGACGGGGTCCGGCACGAGTTCTCCCGCGTCCAGGTAGCGCCCGGCGTCCTGTCCGAGCTGCGTCCGCCGGGCGGTGTGGTCGCGGAAGAGGTCGCCGGTGGAGATGTGGGGGACGCCCAGGGCGGAGCTCAGCATGGCTGCCTGGGTGCCCTTGCCCGCTCCTGGCGGGCCGATGAGGACGAGTCGCATCTGGCGTCGGGGGCCTTTCGTGGCAGGGAACGGCATCGGACTGCATCGGACGGCAGCTGATGCCGTCTGATCGTCCATCTGGTTCCCGACGTCGCGGTGCGGTATACCCGATCCGGGTGGGCGGTTCGGTCAGCGCGCCGACGGTGCGGTGCGCCGGGAGGCGGGGAGGGAACGGTACTCCCGCCGGTCTCTGCGTAGGGCCGCCACCGCCTCGAAGGCGTTGCGCCGCGCGTGTTCCTGCCACGGACGGTCGAGGCGGGCGATGCCCGCGACCACGAAGCCCGTGAGGTCGTGGAGCCACCGCTCCACGCCGCCGCCGCGCCGACCGCTGTTTCTCAGGAACGTGGGTGAGCTCTGCATGGCACTCCCGTCAGAGGGTGAACAGCACGCCGGTCGCGCGCTGCATGAGGCACTGGTTGGTGTAGGTGCGCTGGTAGTCCACCGGGTCGCCGTTCCACACGCCGGTCGCCGTGACCGTGACCGGGCTGACGATGTCCGGGCACATGACCTGGAGGGCGGGCTTCGCGGTGAAGTCGAGCCCGTCGGCCCGCAGCGTGGCGCAGGCGGCGACGGGTGCGGGGTGGGTGCCGCCCGGCTCGGCGCCGCAGTCGAGCACGGCCGAGCGGCCGACCCCCGGCGTGGAACCGGCGGCCGGTGTCACCGTCAGCACCAGCACCGAGGGGCCGGCCACCCCGGGGGCGGGCTCGGCGAAGGCGAGCGGCGCGGCCGGCGTGATCAGGCCCGTGAGGGTGATGAGTGCGGTGATGGCCAGTCGGCGCGAGTTGTGACGCATGGTGTCCTCCGTGCTGCGTTCCGTGACCGTCGGAGCGGTCGGTTCGTCCCGAGCGAGGACACTGCCACACAGGTTTGTCACGTCGGCCAGTTGATGGGCCGAACAGGTCATGTCATGTACATATCACAATGGCCGGAATCAGGCTGGCCCGCTTCCGTTTTGTCCCCGCCCGGCTTCCGGGCAGGGCCTCCGTGGCGCCCGCCGACGGACGGCCGGCCCCCGGAACAGCGGCTTCCGTGGCCCGTGCGGTTGCGGCCGAGGCCGTTCCGCGCTCCCGCGCAAGCACGGTGGTCCAGCCACGGCGGAACGGCCGGCATGTGTGCCAGGCGGGTGCTTGCGCCGGGCGCCGCCCGGCGGGACGACCGCTCCGGAGTGCATCGGTAACACCCCCTCAGGGCGGGCACCGCTTTCATCTGAGCGTGGCGCCCCCGCGACGGCCGGGAGGACGCACCGCTCCGCCGTCGCGGGGCCGAGGGCCCGGGGCCGGCCCAAGGCCCGGGCCCGGAGGTCTGGCCTCGGGGTCCGCGGCGGCAGAGCGGTCGCCGCCGTGCCGGGGTTCACCGGCCGGGCGGGAGGCGTCTCAGCGCAGTGCCTGCCTCAGCGCAGTGCCTGCCTCAGCGCAGTGCCTGCCTCAGCGCAGCGCTCGGCTCAGCGCAGGGCCCGGCTCAGCGCAGTGCCCGGGAGCGCCAGGAGGCGAACTGCTCGGCCGGGTCGCCCCGCTCCGACCAGGGCCATCCCACCACGGTGGTCCCGAGCGCCTCGAACACCGCACCCGCCTCGGAGATCCGGCCGGCCTGGGTGAGGGCGTACGCGAGCAGGTTCAGATCGGCCAACGCCGCGGCGTGGCGCAGGAAGCCGGGGCGCGTCCACAGGGTCAGGGCGCGGTCCAGCACGGAGGCGGCGTGGGGCCGGTCCCACCAGAGGTCGGCCAGGATGCCGTTGAGCTGGTCGCCGGTCGTCGCCCGGTGGAACTCCCGGACGGAGGCGGTCAGTTCGAGCGCGGTGGCGGGGGCGTCGGCCGGCATCCGGGCCTGCTGGGCGTCCACGAACTCGCGGGCCTGGCCCGGCAGTCCGCACTCCTCCGGCGACAGGTACGCGAGGACCTGGAGGTGCGCCTCACGGTTCCACGGGTCGCGCAGGACGACGTTCTGCCAGACCTCGTTCAGCTCGTGGGACGGGCGCCGCAGCAGCCGGAGTATCGCGAGCAGCGCCACGTGCGGCAGGGGGTCGTGCGGGCGCGACTCGGCCGCGTGGTAGCAGGTCTGCGCCGCGTCCGGCAGTTCCGACGCGGGCTCGCCGCGGCTGACCCGGACCGCGGACACCCAGGCCCCGAAGATCATCGCGTCCACGCTCTTGGGGCGGCGCATCAGCCAGGACCGGTCGAAGTTGAAGTCCGCGGTCGCCTCGGCGAGGACCGAGAGCCGGTGCCAGCGCCGGTCCCAGTCCGTGTCCGCGTCCTTCACGAGGCGCTCCGCGGCCTCGACGTTGAAGTCGGCCATGTTGCGCATGGTCGAGGGGCTGAGCTGCTTGCACAGCCTGCCCAGTTCACCGTCGTCCAGCTCGGGCATCAGGCGTGGAGACGACTTGGAGCGCCCAAAAAGTGCCATGAGTCCGGATCCTAGCCAGTGAGTAGGTTTGGTGAAGACAGTCCGGAAAGTAACGATTCGGCAGCAGCTGTTCCGCATCCGATCCGGGCCGGGGCCGCAGATCATACACATGCGGTGAGCGCGGCGTTACGGCTGCGACGCCCGAAATCGACCCGCTGCGCCGGTCGTAGGCAAAGGACCTTGACGGCCTCTCAGGCGACGGTCCCGATCCTTCCGGTGGCCCTGTTTTGCGGGCGCTTGCACCCCTCTCAGTGGTGCGACCCGTGAGCTGGGGACGGTGCTCCGGAGCACGCCCGGGCGGGGGCAGCGGTGCGGCCGAACAGCGGAGTGCGGGACGGCGTGGTACCCAGGAAGGTGTGACGGAATCCGCTTCACGGTCCCGGTGGCTCGCTCCGCTGCCCTGGGTGCTGATCGCGATGAGCGTGACGCTCGAGCTGACCACGCCGAGCGCCTACTCCTACCTGTCGCTGCTCAGCGCCGCCACCCCGATCGCCGCCCTGTACTACCGCACGCCCTGGGTGATCGCGGTCGCGGTGACGGGCGCCGCCGCGATGGCGTCCCTCCAGATCGACCAGGGCCGGGCCTACAGTGCCCACTTCGGGGTGGACTTCTCCGCGAACGCGGTGATCGCCGGGGCGGCGGTGTTCTTCACGGTGAGCTCGACCCGTTCCAGTCAGCAACTGGAACGGGTCCAGGCGCTCGCCGAGGCGGCCCAGCGGGCCCTGCTGCGCCCGCTGCCGCGCCGGGTGGGCAGCGTCGCCATGGCGGGCTTCTACCGCGCGGCGGACGCGGAGGCGCTGGTCGGCGGCGACCTGTACGGGGTGCGGCAGTCCACGTGGGGGACCCGGATGATCCTCGGCGACGTCCGCGGCAAGGGCAACGGCGCCGTCGCCACCGTCGCCACCGCCCTGGCCACCTTCCGGGAGGCGGCCGCCGTCCAGGAGACCCTGGGCGACGTCGCGGAGCGGATCGAGACCGCCCTGATGCTCGACTCGGCCGACGCCCACGACGAGGAGCTCTTCGTGACGGCGGTCCTGCTGGAGTTCCCGTCCGACGAGCCGGTGGTGCGTCTCCTCAACCGCGGGCACCCGCCGGTGCTGCTGCTGGACGCCGAGGGCGTCCGGCCCCTCGACGCCCCCTTCGCCCTGCCGCTCGGCCTCGGCCCCATGCTCGGCACCGCGCGCCAGGACGAGGTCACCCACCGCCTCACCGACGGCGACCTGCTCGTCGCCTACTCCGACGGCATCACCGAGGCGCGGGACACGCAGGACAACTTCTACCCCCTCACCACCCGGCTCGGCTCCCACTTCGCCGGCCGCAACGGCAGCCGCCGCAGCCCCGCCCGGGTCGCGGAGTTCATCGAGCAGGACGTGGGCACCTGGGCCGAGACCCTGAAGGACGACGCCGTGGTGCTCGTCCTGGAACGCACGGACCGACGCACGGCGTCATGACTTCCACTGCCACACGCGGATCCAGTCGACGAGCATCGTCTCCGGGACGGGTGTGCTGCTGCTGGTGTTGTCCAGGACCAGGTACTGGGGCGCGCCCCCGTTGGTGAACGGCTCCCGGGCGAGCGTGTAGCCGTCGTAGTAGAACGTGACGGACTTGTCCCCGGGATTCCAGTAGGAGGCGTAGACGTGCCAGCCGGGGTCGAGCTTCGCGCAGCCGCCCGGGGCTCCCGCGCTGTCGTGGACGTGGAAGCACAGCTGCCCGCTCAGCCCCTCCATCGTGTCGATCTCCCCGTCGGCTGGGAACCGCTGTCCGTCGGACCAGAACCCCGGCCAGTTGTCGACGGAGGCGGGCGCGGAGGTGTTGCCGGGCGTGCGGATCCTGGCCTCCACCAGCGCGGGCCCGGTGAACTCGAACCCGCCGGACGCGCGGCCGTCGTGCGGGTTGCTGGACACCAGCGCGCCGCGCTCGGCGGTGAGCGCCAGCCGCAGGGCTCCGCCGGACTCGGTGACGTTGCGTGAGTCGTAGCCCTGCCGTTCGAGGCCGTTCACCGGGCCGGTGAGTCCGGTTCCGAACCAGCCGGGACGCCACACGGCCGTGTCCAGCCCGGTGCCGTCGAAATCGTCGTCGAGGACGAGGTGCCAGTCCGGGAGGCCGCCATGGTCGTGCGCGGCTCCGGCCGGGGTCGCGGCGACGAGGAGCAGCGGCACCAGGGCCGCCGTCACGAGGCTGATCAGACGCTTCACGGACGACCTCGGCTCCTCGACCACCGGACCCGGCTGGCAGCGGGCCGCACGGCGCTTACTGATCCCCTGGCGGCGGCCCGCGCCCGGCGTTCGGCCGGAGAAGTCACCTGTTCGGTCGGGCCGGGGCCTTCGTACGGCTCAAAGGGGCTAAGAGGTGTCCTCCTCAGCGGTGATCCTCGATGAGCCGCGTGCGCGGCCGGGTATCTGATGGCGCATCGGTCCTGCGGGTACGGACCGGGCCCCTGCCGTCTGCGGAGGATTCGAGGTGTCGTGATGAGAGCGGCGAAACTGGCCGTCCTGGTCGGGTTGCTGGCGACGACCGTGGCGGCGGCGCCGAGCGGCGCCGCGGCCGTGGGGTCCGCGCTGCGGACGGAGCACCCGTCGCGGTTCGTGCCGGGCCCGTGCCCGCCGACGCTTCCGCAGGGGGTGGAGGCCGCCTGCGGATACCTGGTGGTGCCGGTGAACCGGGCCCGCCCCGACGGGCCGAAGCTCCGGCTGGCCGTCGCGATCGTCCCCGCTCAGTCTCCGGGGCGGCACGGGGACCCGATCGTGTTCCTGCCCGGCGGACCGGGGCAGGACGCCATCAGCGACATTCCCCAGATCACGGCGACCGGCCTGAACCGGGACCGGGACCTCGTCGTGATGTCGCAGCGCGGGACGCTCTCCTCGCCGCCCGCCCTGACCTGCCCCGAGATCGACAGGTTCTACCAGCAGCGGATCGGCCTGCGCTACGACGCCCCCTCCACCGGCCGTCTGTACGTCCAGGCGGTGGCCGCGTGCCACGACCGGCTGGTGTCCGAGGGCGTCGACCTCGCGGCGTACAACACCACCGAGAGCGCGGCCGACCTCGCGGACCTGCGGACGGCGCTCGGGATCCGGGAATGGAACGTGTTCTCCCACTCCTACGGGACCGAGCTGGCGCTGACCTACATGCGCCGCTACCCGCAGGGGATCCGCTCGGTGACGATCGACGGCGTGGTGCCGCCGTCGGTGGCGACGCCCGGCTGGACCTGGAGCAGCGTCAAGGAGTCGTTCGACAACATGACCGGCGCCTGCACGGCGCAGCCCGCCTGCCGCAGGCGCTACCCGCAGCTCGCCGCCGTCTTCACCCACGAGGTGAGCCGGCTGGAGGCCCACCCGGTCACCACCACGGTGACCGTCCCGGGGGCCGGGCCGGTCAAGGTCGTCCTCGACGGCGGGGCGCTGGTGAACTGGATGGTCAGGGCCAGCCACACCCCCGCCGACTTCCCGATGGCCGTCGACGAACTCGCCCACGGCAACCCGCAGCTGGTCGCCGAGCAGTGGGCGAGCACCCGCTACCCCGCCCACGAAGGACACTTCGCCCACGGCCTCTCCCTGAGCGTGTGGTGCAGCGAGTGGGTCCCGTTCGAGACCGCGCGCCAGCAACTGACCGCCGGCCTGCGGGCCTTCCCGACCTTCCCCACCTCCGTCCTGGCCCAGGCGCCGCAGCTGGCGTTCCTGCGCCAGGCGTGCCAGGCGGCCTGGCACGTCCCGCCGGCGGACCCCTCGATCCGTGAGGTCACCCGCAGCGCCATCCCGACGCTCGCCATCTCCGGCAGCTTCGACGCCCAGACCGGAGCGGTCTGGGGGCGCTACGCGGCGCTGACGCTGCGGAACTCCTTCGTGGTGACGCTCGACGGCGTCGCGCACGGCGTGTTCGACAACCCCTGCGGCTCGCATGTGATCACCTCCTTCTACGACGACCCGGAGGCCCCCGACACCCGGTGCGTGGCCTCGGTGCGGCCCGTGCCGTTCACCATCGGGCCGGGGCGGAGCTGAGCCATGGACCGGAACGGCCTGGCCGACGTCGTCCTCGGCCCCACGCCCGACCCCGGTGGCGCGCTCTCGCGCCGCAACCTGCTGCGCGTGGCGGCAGCCGGCGCGGCCCTGTCGCTCGCACCCGCATCGGCGGCCCGTGCCGCCGTCCCACGAGCCACCGGCACGGGGGACCGCGCGTTCCGGTCCCTGCTGCGGGAGCTCGACGCCAAGATCGAAGCCGCGATGAGGGCCTACGCGATCCCGGGGGCGGCCGTGGGGCTGCTCCTGGGGGACCGCACCTACGTCCGGGGATACGGCGTCACCAACGTCGACCACCCCACGCCCGTCGACGCGGACACGCTCTTCCGGGTCGGGTCCACCACGAAGACCTTCACCGGCACCGCTCTCATGCGGCTGGTCGAACGGGGCAGGATCGACCTGGACGCCCCCGTCCGCCGGTACCTGCCCGAGTTCGCGGTGGCCGACCGCAGCGCCTCCCGACGAGTGACGGTCCGTCAACTCCTGAACCACAGTGCCGGTTGGCTCGGCGACGACTACCAGGACTTCGGCCGCGGCGACGAGGCGGTCGCCCGCTACGTGGACTCCATGACCCGCCTGCCCCAACTCACCGCCGCCGGCCGGACGTTCGCCTACAACAACGCCGGACTGTGCGTGGCCGGCCGCATCCTGGAGGTCGCCACCGGCCGCACCTACGAGGCCGCCGTGCGCAGCCTGCTGCTCGACCCGCTCGGACTGCGCCACAGCAGCTTCTTCACCGACGAGATCATCGGCCGCAACATCGCCGCCCCGCACAACGTCGTCGACGGCCGGGCCGTGGTGGAGCCCTCCTTCTGGCCCCAACCGCGCAGCCTCGCCCCGACCGGCGGGCTCGTCTCGAGCGTGCGCGACCAGTTGGACTGGGCCCGCTTCCACCTCGGCGACGGCACCGCCCCGGACGGCACCCGGCTGCTGAGCAGGGCGTCACTGGAGCGGATGCGCTCACACCCCGGACCGGGCGGCACCATCGTCGTGGAACTCGACGGGATGGGCGTCACCTGGATGCTGCGGCCCACCGCCCAGGGCCCCCGGATCGTGCAGCACGGAGGAACCTGGCCGGGGCAGGTCTCCGGCTTCCTGATGGTGCCCCGCCGTGGCTTCGCCCTCACCCTGCTCACCAACTCGGTCACCGGCTCGCGGCTGCGCGACGAGCTGTTCACCGACGACTGGGCGCTGCGGCGCTTCGCCCAGGTCGGCAATCTTCCGGCCGAACCGAGGCCGCTGAGCGCCCGGGAGTCGGCCCCCTACGAGGGCCGCTACCTGAGCCGGCGGATCGACGAAGCCGGCGCCGTGGAGGACACCCACGTCGAGTTCCGCGCCCACCAGGGCCGCCTCCAGGGAACCCAGAGCACCCAGGGCGAGACGAGCGAACTGGGCGTCGCCTTCTACCGCCGCGACTTCGGACTCGACCTCGACCCCGACGGCCGGCCGATCGGCACCCGCTGCGACTTCCTGCGCGGCCCCGACGGACGCGTCCTGTGGTGGCGCAACCACGGAAGACTCCACCGCCGCCTGGACTGAGCCACGCCGCGGCTTCCGCGGTCACGCACGTCCGGTCGCCGCGGCGACGCGGCGGAGCTCGGCGAGGACCACCCGGACGGCCTCCCGCGCGGTGCGTTCGGGCCGGTGGAGCACGTCGATGTGCCGTCGGGCGCGCACTCCGGTGAGCGGCCTGAGCACGATGTCGGGGTGGGGGCGGGCGGTCCACCGCGGCATCAGCGCCAGGCCGCCGCCGGCGGCCACGACCTCGGCGACCACGGCGAACTCGTTGATGCGGTGGACGATGTCGAGCCGGCGGTCGGCGACGCTGGCGATGGCCTCGATCGTGGCCATCAGCGGGAAGCCCTCGTGGACGGTGATCCAGGGCTGGTCGGCCACGTCCTGCGGCGAGAGCCGCGCTCTGGCGGCCAACGGGTGGCCGACCGGCAGCGCGACGTCGAGAGGCTCGCGCAGCAGCGTGGCGGCGACCACGGTGCGCGGCCAGGGCGGAGCGTGATCGAGGCGGTGTGCCAGCACGAGGTCGTAGGCCCGGGTGAGGGCGGGGAAGCGGTCCTGGGCCACGTCCTCGTCGGAGAGCGAAAGACGCGGACGGCCCGGCCCGGCGAGGGCGCGCAGCAGAGGCGGAAAGAACGCCGAGGCCGCGCTGTGGAACGCCGCCACCGACACCTCGCCGTCCGGTTGCCCGGTGAAGTCGGCGACGGCGTGGCGCGCCCTGGCCAGCGCGGTCTCCACCTCGACGGCCGCCCGCGCCAGGGCCTGCCCGGCGTCTGTCAGCACCACCCGGCGGCCGGCCCGTTCGGTCAGCGGGACCGGAATCGAACGCTGGAGCAGCCGCAGCTGCTGCGAAATGGCGGAGGGCGTCACGTGCAGCGCCTCGGCGACCGCGGTGACGCTGCCCAGCTCTCCGAGTTCCCGCAGGATCCGCAGCTGCCGCTCGTCCATGCCGACAGTGTAGGTCTGCTACAGCTTTGCTGTAGACGTTGGTCGTAGCACTTCAACGCGCTGGTCGGGCAGCGTGGGAGGCATGATCGACGCCCGCCGTACCGATTCGGTGCTCCTCCTGGTCGCGTTCGTCTGGGGCTCCAGCTATCTGGCAGCCAAGACGGCGACGGTCTCGCTCGCGGTCCCCGCGGTGCTCTTCGCCCGGTACGCGATCTCCGCGCTGGCCTGCGGGGCAGTGGTGGCCTCCCGGCGCGGCCCGCGCCGCTGGACCGGCGCCGAGATCCGCACCGGCTCCCTCCTGGGAGTCACCCAGGCGGCCGTTCTCCTGCTGGAGACCTACGGGGTGGCCCACACCAGCGCCGCCAACGCCGGGCTGATCATCAGTCTGACCATCGTGCTCACCCCCCTGATGGACCGCACCGGAGGGCGGGGCCTGCCGCCGAGGTTCTTCCTCGCCGCCGGACTCTGCGTGTTGGCCGTCGGCCTGCTGACCTCCGCCACCGGACTGCACGCACCACGGCTCGGGGACGCCCTGATGCTCGCCGCCGCGGTCGTCCGGGCCGGCCACGTGGCGCTCGTCGGACGGCTCACGGCCGGCCGGGCGATGGACCCGCTCCGACTGACGACCGCCCAGACCGTCGTCGGCACGGCGCTGTTCCTGCCGCCGGCCCTCGCCCACCTGCCCGCCCTGGCCCACGCCGGGGCCACCACCTGGGCCTCGCTGGTCTACCTCGCCCTCTGCTGCAGCGTGTTCGCCTTCCTCGCCCAGACCTGGGCCGTGCAACGCAGCTCCGCCAGCCGGGCCAGCCTCCTGTTGGGGACCGAGCCGGTCTGGGCCGTCGCCGTCGGCATCACCCTCGGCGGCGAACGGCTCACTCCCGTGGCCGCCCTCGGCGCCGTGCTGATGGTCGCCGGGACCTACTGGGGAGCGGCCGTCGAACGCGCGCGCCGCACCACGGCCCCGACTGTCGACGACCTGACGGCGCGTCGGACGAGGACGCCGACCGGCGCCTGACCGTCAGGAGTCGGCCCGGGTCTGCTGTTCATCGGCCCGCGGGTGCGCTACGTTGATGGACCTGATCGGTGCATGACAACTTCGGGGATCGTCCGTACGACGAGAGGAAGTTCCATGATCCGCTCCATCGCCAAGGCCGCCGTCGCCGCCGCACTCCTCGCCACCTCCGTGGTCTCCGGCACCACGGCCCACGCCTCGGGCCGGGACGTCGCCCCGCCCGGCGGCTTCACCATCGGCCTGGTGAACGCCAACGGCTCCGGCTGCCCGGCCGGCACCACGGCGGCCACGGTCTCCCCCGACCAGACCGCCTTCACCGTCACCTACAGCAACTACCTCGCCGAGGCGGGCGGCAACTCCCGGCCCACCGACTTCCGGAAGAACTGCCAGCTCACCGTCCAGATCAACGCGCCGCAGGGCTTCACCTACGCCATCGCCGAGGCGGACTACCGCGGCTACGCCTACCTCGCGCCGGGCGCGAGCGGCATCGAGACGGCGAACTACTACTTCCAGGGACAGGCCCAGACCGGCAGCCTCAGCCACACCTTCAACGGGGCCCTGTCGGACGACTGGCAGGCCACCGACACCGCCTCGGTGGCCTCGCTCGTCTGGGCCCCCTGCGGCGAGACCCGCGACCTGAACATCAACACGCAGCTCCTGGTGCTGCCGGGCTCCCAGTCGCCGGACCAGACCAGCTTCATGACCATGGACTCGACCGACGGCAGCCTGACCACGGTCTACCACCTCGCCTGGGAGCAGTGCCCCGCGCACTGACCGGCGCCGGACCACAGCCCACGCCCCGTTCCGCCTCCCGTACCGACGGGGGAGGCGGGACGGGGCGTGGGCTGTGGTCCGTTTCGCGGGCTGGGGTGCGACGCGCGGCTTCGCGGGCGCGGGGTGGGCACGCCCTGCAGTGAACGGGCCCGTCAGCGGCGGAACATCACCCCCCGCGCCGACCCCCGGGGACGCCTGGGAGAAGGGGGCGGGGACGCAGCCGGAGCTGTCGGCGGACGCGGAGGGTGCGGCTACGCGGCGTCGGAGGTGACCTGGGCGGCGACGAAGTCGCCGATCGCCGCGAAGACCTCGGCGGGCTGCTCGATGTGCGGGAAGTGGCCGGCCTCGGCGACGGCTTGGAAGGTGGCGTGCGGGAAGGAGTCGGCCAGGGCGCGCTCGTACGCCAGCGGCGCGATGCCGTCCTGTTCGCCGGCGAGGACGAGCACGGGGACGGCGACCCGGTGCAGACGGCCGCGCAGTTTCGGGTCGTAGCAGAACGGGTCGCCCGCGTACACGGCCAGGGTTCGCTGGTTGGCGGCCATCGCCGCCAGCTGCTCCGGGCCGAGCGTGGCCGGGTCCGGGCGGAACTGCGGGTTGTGGAAGGCGAGTTCGCTGGTCTTGACCGGGCCGAGGTCGGCGGGGTCGGCGATCCGCAGCGGGGCCTCGGGGGCGATGCCGGTGGAGGCGAGCAGGGTCAGGCGGGAGATCCGGCGCCGGTTGTCGCGCAGAGCCATCTCGGCGGCGATCCATCCGCCGACGGAGCTGCCGGCCACCATCACGTCGCGCAGGTCGAGCGCGTCGAGCAGGTCGAGGTAGGCGGTCGCGAGGTCGGCGACGCTGTCGGTGGACTCCGGGCGGGGTGTGCCGTCGAACCCGGGGTGGGTCGGCACGACGACGTAGGCGTGCTGCGACAGGCTCGCGGCGAAGCCGGCCATCGAGCGAGGTCCCGCGCCGCCGTGCAGGACGAGCACGCCCGTGCCCTGGGTGTTCTCGCCGAACTCCTGGACGGTGACGGCGAGTCCGCCCGGAAGGTCGACGCTGCGGGTCGTGCCGGCAGGCGGAGTGGCGGTCATGATGCGTGGCCTCCATGAAGAGAGATAGTCATTGTTATGAGTGCTGACTCTCATAAGAGTATGCGCCTCTGCTCCCTTCATGCAAGTGAACTCTCATGAACGGGTCGGTCCGCTGGTGAACTCACGAAGGCGGCGGAGCGTAGCTCCCTCTGCGGGCTCCGGACCCGCCGGAACGCCCGTCGACTCATCGAAGGAGGCGAACCCCGTGAGACACCTGACCGCGCCGGCGATCATGCTCGCCGCCGTCGCCTTGACCGCCACCGCCTGCATGAGCTCCACGACCACCAGCTCGCCGCCCGCGAGTCCCACCGCAACCCCGTCGTCCGGTGGCGGCGCCGGAGGGGCCACCGTCGCGCGTTGTTCATCAGCTTGTCGACGCCGCCCACGGGGATGTCGATCCACTGCTGGGTCTGCGTGCCGTTGCAGCTCCACTGGTCGACCGCCGCGCCGTTCGTGGTCGCGGAGTTGTACACCTCCAGGCACTTGCCGCTGTTGCTGTTCTGCAGGGTGTAGACGGGGTAGCCGGCCCAGGTGCCGACCTGGTTCTCGTACCAGTACTGGGTGGGCGAGCCGTTGCAGTTGTACTGGTCGACATAGGCTCCGTCGTTGGTCGCGGAGTGGTAGGTCTCCAGGCACTTGCCGCTGTTGACGTTCTGGATGTCGACGGGGTCGCAGCAGCCCATCGGCGAGGCGTGCGCCGCCCGCTGCGCCGCGGCGGACAGCGGCTTGAAGGCGCCGGTGACGGTGCGCCCGCCGATCCGGATCGTGTGCACCCCCGTGGCGGCCTTCGCCGCCGACGCGCTCGACGCGCTCGACGCGCTCGACGCGCTCGACGCGGCCGATGCGGGCGTGGCGGCCGTCGCGGAGGTGTTCGCGGCGAACACCGCGAACAGGACGGCGATCGCGAACGCGGCCGCCTTCTTCAACGCGGACATGGTGGATCTCCTTGGATGCCCAGTGGATGGATGCCGCGGCGTCCGGTCCGCTCCGAGGAGCCCGGACGTCGCGGCGACTCCACTGTGATCCGCCTGATCCGATGCGATCGACCCCCACCGGCGACCGTGAGACGGCCCAGACCGTCTCACAGCGCTGAGCTGCGCAGTCGTCACCCGTCTCCGGCGGTGGGTGAGACGTGGGAAGCCGTCGGGCCCCCTGGGACGCGGACCGGGAGGTGGGTGATGCCGTTGATGAAGTTGGACGTCAGCCGCACCGGCGTCCCGTCCAGCTCCAGTTCCGGCAGGCGTCGCAGCAACTCGCCGAAGAACGCCCGCAGTTGCAGCCGTGCGAAATGCGCGCCCAGGCACAGGTGCGGGCCCTGGCCGAAGGCCAGGTGGTCGTTGGGGGTGCGGGTGATGTCGAAGCGGTACGGGTCGGGGAAGACCCGCTCGTCGTAGTGCGCCGACACGTGGTAGACGACCACCTTGTCCCCCCGCCGGATCCGCTGCCCGCCGAGCTCGGTGTCGCACGCGGCGGTGCGGCGGAAGCTCAGCACCGGCGGATGCCAGCGCAGCATCTCCTCGACGGCGGTGGGCAGCAGCGCGGGCTCGGCCCGCAGTCGCCGGTAGGCCTCGGGGTGTTCCAGCAGGGCCAGGACCCCGCCGGGCAGCGCGCTGCGGACGGTGTCGTTGCCCGCGACCACCAGCAGGAAGAAGAACATCTCCAACTCGGCGTCGGTCAGCGCCCGCCCGTCGACCTCGGCGCGGACCAGCGCCGTCATCAGGTCGTCGCCGGGCTCGGCGCGCTTGCGGCGGCCCAGCTCCTGGGCGTAGTCGAACATGTCCCGCAGCATCGCGGGGGAGCGGGGGTTGACGGGCCGTCCGTGCTCGTCGCGCACCACCTGGGCGTGCTCGGGGTCCTGGTAGCCGATGACCCGGTTGGTCCACTCCAGCAGCAGCCGCCGGTCGCCCTCCGGCACGCCCAGCAGCTCGGCCAGGTTGGTCAGCGGGAAGTCGTCCGTGACGTCGACCGGCAGGTCGCAGCGACCGCGTTCGGCGACCGCGTCGAGCAGCGCGGCGGCCCGCGCCGCGACGCGCTCATAGGAGCGTTCCAGTCGCCGCCGGGTGAACACCCCGGCCGCGATCCGGCGGATCCGGCTGTGCTCGGGCGGGTCCATGTTGAGGATCATCCGCCGGATGAAGTCGAGATCGTCCGGATCGGGGTCGCGGATCTGGGTCGCGCCCAGCCAGGAGGAGAACACCTCCGGTGTGCGCAGCACCTGCTTGACGTCCCGGTGCCGGGTGACCGCCCAGTACCCCGGCCCGGCGGGCCAGTCGAGCACCTCGTGCTCGTCCTGCCAGGCCACCGGCGCGCTGTCGCGCAGCCGACGGAACGACTCGTGCGGGATCCCGCGCGCGAACACGCGCGGGTCGAAGACGTCCGGAACGCCCTGGGCGTCAGGGCGGGCCGTCACCACCGGGCCAGGAAGCGCTCGACGGAGCCCGCGAGGGCCACCGGCGTCTCGTCCATCGCGTAGTGCCCGGCGTTCGCGAGGATTTCCAACTCCAGGTTCGGGTACCACACGGCGAAGGTCGACCGCATGGTGTCGGCCCCGAGCGCCGGGTCGTGCTCGCCGACGATCACCTTGACCGGGACCTCGCGGCCCTCGATCTCGCTGTGGAAGTCGGCGTGCGCCCAGGCGTCCAGGTAGGCGGCGAACGCGTCGCGGTCGGAGTTCTCCAGCGAGTGGCGGACCATCGCGTCCAGCCAGACGCCGGTCAGCCGGTTGCCGGTGGTGAGGTCGATGACGGCCCGCCGGTGGCCCGCGTCGTCGGCCGCGCCGGCGAACAGCCGCCACCCGTCCTCGTCGAAGGGGACACCGCCGGCCGGGACGGGGGAGACGCCGACCATCGCCCGCACCCGCTCCGGCGCGTCCGCGTACACCCGCTGCATGACCGAGCCGCCCATCGAGTGCCCGAGCAGCGAGAAGCGGTCGAGCCCCAGCGCGTCGGCGGTGGCCAGCACGTCCGCGGCGGCCTCCGCGAGGGTGAACCGTCCGTCCTGCCCGCGCCGCGCGCCGTAGCCGCGGTAGTCCAGGAAGACGTAGCCGAAGGCGTCCTGGTCGAGATGCGGCAGCAGGGCCTGCCAGGCCCGCGACGAGCCGAACCACCCGTGCAGGACCAGGACCGTGTGCTCGCCGGTGCCGATGCGCTGAAGCTCCATCTCCTGATCTTCGCAGGGAATGCCGGCCTTTAGGCCGGGCGGGGATGCGATCCTTGGTCCGGAGCCGCGAAGCGGCGGAGTTCTCTGCGGCTTCGGGGTGGCGGTCAGGTGGGCCGCTTCTGGTTCTCGATGTAGTCCTTGACGATGCTGAGCGGCGCGCCGCCGCAGGAGCCCGCGAAGTACGAGGGTGCCCAGAGTACGGACCCCGTCCCGATCCGGTTGATACGCCCGGTGTG
>NZ_BBPQ01000074.1 GCF_000787855.1 Streptacidiphilus anmyonensis
AAAAATCCTCGTCCGAGAAAATCCGCGTGGTGGTTGAACCGGGTCGGCGGCGGGTGCGTAAAACTCTCCCAACGGCCCCTCACACCACGGGAGTAACACATGACGACCACCCCCGAGCGTACGAACGAGGACGAACCGGGCACCACCCAGCCGACCTCCCACGCCACCACGCGCCGCACGGTCCTCGCGGGCGCGGGTGTGGTCGGCGCGGCCGCGGTCCTCGCGGCGTGCTCCAGCGCGGGCGGCGGCAGCACCTCCGCCGCGCCGCCCTCCCAGGCGAGCGGGGACGGCGCGCAGAGCAGCGCACCGGGCGGTGCGCCGAGCGGCGCACCGGCGCAGGGAGGCGGCGGGGGCACGGTCCTCGGCCCGACCTCGGACGTGCCGGTCGGTGGCGGCAAGGTGTACGCCGCGGAGAAGGTCGTCGTCACGCAGCCTTCGGCCGGGACCTTCAAGTGCTTCACCGCGGTCTGCACGCACATGGGCTGCACGGTGAACAGCGTCTCCGGCGGGACCATCAACTGCCCCTGCCACGGCAGCCAGTTCCACATCGCCGACGGCTCGGTCGCGGGCGGCCCGGCGCCGAGTCCGCTCGCGTCCGAGAAGATCAGCGTCAACGGCGGCCAGATCTCGCTGACCTGACCTTCGGATGAGAACGTGGTTCTACTTCCGGGGGACGCCCGCGCGTCCCCCGGACCCCCGCGCGGCGTGCCTCGGCCGGGTTGTCGGCCTCCGCGCCGGAGAACCGGCTGACGAGGCGTCATACACGTGCAACGGGGTTCCCGGTACGATGGCGGCGTGTCCAAGGTAGACCTGTCACCGAGGCCCGTCGAGACCATGTCTCCCCGCCAGCTGGAACGCCGGAAGCACCTGATCGACGCAGCCCTGACGCTGGTCTCCGAGACCGGAGTGGAGCGGCTGCAGATGAAGCAGGTCAGTGAACGCTCCGGGGTTGCCCTCGGGACCACGTACCGCTACTTCTCCTCGAAGGACCATCTCCTGGCCGCGGCGGCGTCCGACTGGCGCGCCAAGCTGATGGACGATCTCACCGCGGAGCTGCGCGGCTCCGTCCCGCCCGCCCGCGGCAGCGACCGCGTCGTCCGCTTCGTCCGCCGCGGCATGCGCGCGTTCCAGCGGCAGCCGAACCTCGCCCGGCTCCTGGTCACCGTCACGGTGTCCACGGATCCCTTCGCCAGCGAGGTCGTCGACGCGATGGCGGCGACGGGCCGCGCCTCCCTGCTCGCCCTCATGCCGGACGTCCCGCCCGCGGCGCGGGAGGTGGTCCCCCACCTCATCGACGCGGCGTGGCAGGGCGAGCTCGTCGCCTGGGTGACCGGCCGCAGCACGCTGTCGGACGCCTTCGCCCGCCTCGAGGAGGTCATCCGCCTCGTCCTCGCGCCCTACAGCGCGGGCTCGATGGCCGTCTGAACAGCGACGATCCCAGCCCTGCGGCGACGAAAACACCCATGCCTCGCCGAGCTTCATCTGCGAGACTGCCGGTCCGGCGCGCGCTGCCACTGCCGACCACAGGACTCGGGGGATGCCTATGGGCACGTTCCAACGCACCAACCTCTTCTACGGCGTCGACCATGAGCAGGTGTACGCCGCATGGGAGGAGTTCTGGCGGCGGGAAGGGCACAGCCTGGAGGCCCTGCGCGACGACGACGCCCGCCGGCACTACTTCGGCGACTACTACACCCTCCACGAGCAGAGCGACGGCTGGACCGTGCTGAACTGGACGAACGGCTGGGAGTGGGACCTGCGCAGGCGGGCCCAGCTGCACGTCTCACGGGTGCTCGACTGCCCCGGGCTGCTGGTCTTCATCTACGACGACGACTTCTGGGGCTGCGAGCTGTTCAACCACGGCTCCGTGGTCGACCAGTTCCAGCAGCAGACCGACAACATCGGCTCTTTCTTCGGCGATCTTCCCTGCAAGGGGCGCCCCGACCTGCTTCTCGCCCAGTTTCCGGCGCTGAACCTGGACATGGAGCACGCTCGGGGTTATCTGACCCACTACAGCATCGACGACCCCGCCTACGAGGACGTCGACTGGGAGGACGAGCACGACCCTCGCAACAGCCCCGTCCGCCCGGGCGACGGCTGCGGCCGCCTTGACGGAGGCGCCTTCTGGGCCTTCAAGAACTTCCTCGGCGCCGGAGGCGGCCCGGCCTGGCGCAGGTTCACCACGGAACCCACGGCATCCGCCTGAAGGCCGGGCGGGGTCAGTCCCTGTCGCCCGAACGGGCTCGGCACCACTTCCGCACGGACCGCCCGACCCTTGAGGGCGGGACCCCGACGCGCGTCGCGTTCTGGGGAGCGTCCGGTGACTGACGCTGCCCGCCCCCGGCCGCGTGGCGACCTGGAGGGGCGTCAGCTCAGGAGCGGGCCGCGACCTGGGCCGCGTAGACGCGTTCGGCGCGGCGCAGGGCGGTGCGCAGGAGGCCGGGGTCGGTCAGGAAGCCGCTGCCGTCGGGCGGGATGAGCCAGTGGTACGGGCCGTGGGAGACGTGGGGCACGGGGACCCGGAGGGGGTGGCCGCGGCCGGCGGTGGTGACGCCGCGGATGGGCGGGGACCAGCCGGCGGCCGTGCCCACCGGAACGAGCACGGAGACGAGGCGCTCCGCGACCGCGCAGAGCGCGGGGCCGGCGTCGCCGGCGAGGCGCAGGCGGTCGAGGGCCTCGAGGCCGAGTTCGAGTTCCGCGCGGACGACGTCCCAGACGACGCCCACGGCGAGTTCCGCGCTGCCGTCGGGGCGGCCGTTCCACTCCGCCAGGGTCGAGCCGGGAACGGGCGCCGCGCGCAGCAGCCAGCCGATCGCCCGCGAGCTGTCCGCCATGGCAGGAGGGTAGGGCTTGGCCCTTCGGCGGCGCACTCCGATTGCGCGTTATTGCGAATCTCGTCCCGGTTGAGGCGGTACTGACGCATCAATCATCTCGTCGTCCTGTCGGCTCTCTGCCGCGCGGACGTACTCCGACAGGACGGAGGAGACGATCGCGCGCGCCGCCGAGCCGTAGCGGGCCACCGCGACGTAGTGGTCGAACACCCGCCGGTACAGGGCGATCTCGCTCGCCTCGGAGACGTTCACCTCGGCCGTCCACGTCTCCACCTGGACCAGCCGGTCGTCGAAGATCCAGAACGAGTGCAGCGGCGCCAGCGGCAGCGCCGCCGTGTCCGGGATGACCCCGAGCCGCACGCCCGGCAGGGACGCCACCGCCAGCAGCCGGTCCAGCTGGCCGCGGTGCGCCTCCGGCGGGCAGAGCCGGGCGCGCAGCGCGGCCTCGGTCAGCACGAAGTGGAACTCGTGGCCCGCGTGGTAGAGGACGCGCTGACGCTCCATCCGGGCCTCCACCGCCTGCGGGACGTCGTCGGGCGTGCCCTGGAGGGCGACCAGCGCGGTGAACAGCGAGCGCGCGTAGGCGGCGGTCTGGAGCAGCCCGGGGACCATGCCGGGCTCGAAGACGCGCAGCACGGTCGTGGCCCGGTCCAGGTCCATGCCGACCCGTTGGCGCGGGGCGTGGCCGGCGCGCAGCGAGCGGCGCCAGGTGACGTAGTGGCTGTCCAGGGCCTGGAGACGGGCGGTGACTTCGGCGGCGGCGTCCGGTTGGCCGCAGGCGCGGCACCACGCGTCTAGGTCGGCGGCGGCCGGAGTCTGGCGGCCGTGCTCGATCCGGGAGACCTTGGACGGCGCCCAGCCGAGCCGTTCGGCCAGCTCCTTGCCGTTGAGACCGGCGTCCCGGCGCAGGCGGTGCAGCCAGGCGCCCAGCGCCTCGCGTTCGCGCTGAAAATCCGTCATGGCACCGCCCCTCCCGAACGCCCGCCCCCGAGCTCCTCCCGAACGCCGCCCGCTGCCGGACCCGGCCGACCGTCTCCCCCGGCCCGTCTCCACCCGACCCGCCTCAGCCCGGGCCGGCTCAGCCCAGGAAGGACAGCAACTCCCTCGGGATCTCGACGGCATCCTCCCCCGGCAGCAGATCCCGCAGCTGTTCGCGCGCGCACGGATCGGTGACCGCGTACCCCTGGACCACCAGGGTGCCCCGGTCGGTCGCGTAGAGGGTGGGGCAGTTGCCGTTGTTCGAGGTGGTCCCGAGGAAGGTGAGCCGCATGGTCAGGGGGATCCCTTGGCAGGTGCGTTCAGTGACAATTGCTAGCACTCCCATGACAGAGTGCGCAAGCAGAGTGACACACCGTAAGGTGTGCACCGCGCATACCCGGCGCGCGCCACCCGGAAAGCGCCCCTCACCCTCCGTTCAGCGGAGCGTCCAGCGCGAAGGCCGCGTTGACGAGCGCGACGTGTGTGAACGCCTGGGGCGCGTTGCCGAGCTGGCGACGCGCGAGCGGGTCCCACTGCTCGCTGAGCAGCCCCAGCTCGCCGCCCACGGCGACGGTGCGGCCGAACACCTCGGCGGCCTCCTCGAAGCGCCCGCCCAGGGCCAGCGCCTCGGCCAGCCAGAAGCTGCACGCGAGGAACGCGCCCTCGCCGCCGGGCAGGCCGTCGCCGGTCGTGGCGGGATCGTAGCGGCGGACGAAGCCGTCGAGGTCGAGCTCGTCGCGGATCGCGTCCACGGTCCGCGTCACGCGCGGGTCGTCGGCGGGGAGGAACCCGCACTGGGCGAGCAGCAGGGTGGCGGCGTCGAGGCCGTCGCCGCCGTACGCCTGGACGAAGACGCCGCGCCGCGCGTCGTAGCCGTGGGCGCAGACGTCGGCGTGGACGACGTCGCGCAGCGCCCGCCACTGCGCCAGCGGCGCGGGCAGCCCGGTGGCTTCGGCCATGCGGACGGCCCGGTCGGCCGCCACCCAGCACATGACCTTGGAGTGGGTGAAGTGCCGCTTGCCGCCGCGCATCTCCCACAGACCCTCGTCGGGCTCCCGCCAGCGCGCGGCGACGGTGGCCATCAGGGAGCGGAACAGGCTCCAGACCTGGCGCTCCATGGGAATCCCGGCGTCCAGCGCCCGGTGCAGCATGTCGGCGACCTCGCCCTGGATGTCGAGCTGCATCTGCCCGACCGCCGCATTGCCGAGCCGGACCGGCCGCGAGTCGTCGTAGCCGGGCAGCCAGTCGGCCACGGTCTCGGGCATCGCCCGCTCCCCGGCGACGCCGTACAGGGCCTGGAGTCCGGAGCGCTCCCCGGCGATGGCCCGCAGCAGCCAGCGCCGCCAGGACGCGGCCTCCTCACGGTAGCCGCCGCGCAGCAGCGCGGCGAGGGTCAGGCTGGCGTCGCGGAGCCAGCAGTAGCGGTAGTCCCAGTTGCGCACGCCGCCGACCCACTCCGGCAGGGAGGTGGTGGGAGCGGCGACGATACCGCCGGTCGGGGCGTAGCTGAGCGCCTTCAGCGTCAGCAGCGAGCGCAGCACGGGCGCGCGCCAGGGCCCCTGGTAGCGGCAGCGGCCCGACCAGCCCTCCCAGGCGTCGAGGGTCTGCCGCAGGCTGCGCTCGGGGTCGAAGCGGCGGGCGGCGGCCAGGTGCGAGGGCTGCCAGGTCAGCGTGAAGGCGACGCGTTCGCCGGCCGCGACCGTGAAGTCGGAGCGGGTGCAGCCCTCGGCGCCCTCGCCCGCGCCGTAGGTGTGGACGCCGGGCGGGACGGAGAGCCAGGCGGCGTCGGGCCCGGCGACGGCGACTCGGTGGTGGCCGGTGCGCCGCACCCACGGGACGACGCGACCGTAGTGGAACCGGACCCGCAGGCTGCCGCGCATGGCGACGGTGCCGTCCAGGCCCTCCACGAGGCGGACCAGGCGCGGCGGCTCGCCGTCGCGGTTCGGGGGCCGCTGCGGCATGAAGTCGAGCACCCGCGCCTCGCCCGTGGCCGTGCGCCAGCGGGTCTCCAGCACGAGGGTGTCGCCGAGGTAGCGGCGGCCGACCGGGCGGGCGCCGTCGCCGACGGGGGCGAGGGTCCAGTGGCCGTGGCGCTCCTCGCCGAGGAGCGCGGCGAAGCAGGAGGGCGAATCGAAACGGGGCAGGCAGAGCCAGTCGACGGAGCCGTCCGCGCCGACGAGGGCGGCCGTGCCCATGTCGCCGAGGAGGGCGTAGTCCTCGATCCGTCCCGCCATGACGATCCGTCCCGCCCTGAGTCGCCCGCCGGGGGTCGTTACCGGCCGAATTACCGCCGTTTTCGCGGCATTTGTCTTAATATGGTGCCTCACAGCCCCGGAACGTCGCTACCGTTGCCGCTCCCTACCGGGAAGGAGCGCACCGTGGCCGGTCACACCTGGCAGACCTGGTCGCCCAGCTGGGTCGATCTGGAGACTCCGAACGCCGCCCGCGTCTACGACTACTACCTCGGCGGCAGCCACAACTTCGAGGCCGACCGCCGGATGGCGCGCCAGGCCGTGGAGCAGTGGCCGGACCTTCCCAAGATCATGCGGGCCAACCGGGCGTTCCTGCGCCGTTCGGTGCAGTACCTGGCGGCCGAGGGGTTCACCCGCTTCCTGGACATCGGCTCCGGCATCCCGACCCTCGGCCCCGTGCACGAGGTGGCCCGGGAGCTCCAGCCGGACGCGCGGGTCGTCTACGTGGACCGCGATCCGGTCGCGGTGGCCCACAGCCAGCTGATGCTGGCCGAGGACCCGCTCAGCCGGGTGGTCCAGGCGGACGTGACCGAGCCGGAGGAGCTGCTGGCCCGTCCGGACGTCGCGGACCTGCTGGCGGCCGGGGAGCGGGTGGGCCTGCTGCTGATCGCGGTGCTGCACTTCGTCCCGGACACGTACCGGCCGCACGCGCTGGTGGCCCGGCTGCGCGACGCGCTGCCCCCCGGCAGCGCGCTGGTGCTCTGCCACGCCTGCCGCGAGGGCCGCCCGGACCAGGTCGGCCCGCACCAGGACATCTACGCCCGCACCCGCACGCCGCTGACCATGCGCGGCCACCAGGAGATCGGGCGCTTCTTCGACGGCTTCACGCTCGTCGATCCGGGCCTGGTCTACCTGACGCAGTGGCGTCCGGACACCCCGGAGGCGGTCGGGCCGCACCCGGAGCGGCTCCCGGGCCTGGTCGGGGTGGGGCTGCTGCCGTGAGCGCCGACCGGCCCCGCCCCGGGCCCGCACCGCCGCCCTCGGACGCCTCCGAAGCAAGGAGGGCCGCGGAGGCCGCGGAGGCGGTCTCCCCGCAGGCGTTCCAGGACCGCTGGACCGCGATGCTGCGCCGCCACGGAACCTCACTGCATCCGACCAAGGTGGCGGCGCTGGGCGCCCGGACCGCCGTGATGATCTGCGAGGGACGGCTCGGCGCGGCCGCGGCCGCCCTGGTCGGCGCGCACTTCACCGACCCGGACCTGCTGGTCGAGGCGGTCGAGCTGCTGCGCGGCGCCCCCTCCGGGGAGGCCGGCCGAGCGGACGGCTCCCCGGAGGGCGACCCGGCCGGCGCCTTCGCCGCCGCCTGGGCGATCGCGCTGCGCGAGCGGACCCTGCGCCAGCAGGAGACCATCCGCACCGCGGCCGACGTCGCCCGCCGCGAGGCCGAGCAGGCGCTGCACGCCTCCGAGGCGCGGTTCCGGGCCCTGTTCGAGCACGCGGCCGTCGGCATCGGCGTCGGGAGCGTCGAAGGCGAGATCCTCGCGGCCAACCGCTCGCTGCTGGAGATGTTCGGCGCCCGACTTGAGGACCTGCGCGGCCGCGCGGTCACCGACCTGGTGCACCCCGAGGACACCCCCGAGATCTGGCAGGCCTACGAGGACCTGATCGGCGGGAAACGGGAGAGCTTCCAGTGCGACAAGCCGTACTACCGCCAGGACGGCGAGGTGGTCTGGACGCACCTGACCGTCTCGCTGATCCGCGACGAGGACGGCACGCCGCGCTACCAGGTGGCCATGCTGGAGGACATCACCGACCGTTACCGTCTCCAGGAGCGGCTGGCCCACCAGGCCACGCACGATCCGCTGACCGGCCTGCCCAACCGTGCGGCGTTCTTCGAGCGCCTGGAGGAGCTGTTCGCGACGGCCTCGCCGGGCTCGCACTTCGGGCTGTGCTACATCGACCTCGACCGGTTCAAGATCGTCAACGACTCGCTGGGCCACGCCACGGGCGACCAACTGCTCGTCGAGGTCGCCGGACGCCTGGCCACGGCGCTCGGCCCGCTCGGCCACACGGTGGCCCGGCTCGGCGGCGACGAGTTCGTGGTGCTGCTGGAGCACTGCGACGGCGAGCACGACGCCGTCGCCGCGGCGCGCGCGGTGCTGGGCGCCCTGCGCGAACCGATCCTCATCGACGGCCACAAGCTGGCCGTCGGCGCGAGCGTCGGCGTGCTGGAGCGGCCCGTCGGCACGATCACCCCGGGCGCGGCGGTGCGCGCCGCCGACCTCACGCTCTACCGTGCCAAGGAGGCGGGCGGCGCCCGCTGGACCCTCTACGACGCCCGGACCAACGCGGAGGCCGTGAGCCGCTACACCGTCTCGGTGCGGTTGCCGATGGCCCTGGACCGCGGCGAGTTCTTCCTGGAGTACCAGCCGCTGTGCTCGCTCGCCGACGGCTCGCTGGCCGCCGTCGAGGCGCTGGTGCGCTGGCGGCATCCGCTGCTGGGCGTCCTGCGGCCGGACGAGTTCGTGCCGGCGGCCGAGGAGACCGGTCTGATCCTTCCGCTCGGCCGCTGGATCCTCAACCAGGCGTGCGCCCAGGCGGCGGACTGGCAGCGCCGCTACGGCGCGAAGGCGCCGCAGGTCAACGTCAACATCACGGCGCGTCAGGCGCGCAGCAAGGGCCTGGTCGCCGACATCGGCCGGATCCTCGCCGACACCGGCCTGGAGCCCGGCCTGCTCCAGCTGGAGATCACCGAGGGCACCGCGCTGGGGCCCCACGACGAGTCGCTGCGCAACCTCAACATCCTGGTGGACAAGGGCATCACACTGGCCGTGGACGACTTCGGCACGGGCTGGTCCAATCTGGCCTACCTGCGCGACCTCCCGTTGTCCGGGATCAAGCTGTCGAGTTCGTTCATCGGCGATCCGGCCACCGGGTCGGCGCCGGAATCGGATGTCGCCTGGCGCATCGTCGGCGGCCTCGCCGACCTGGCTCGCAGTCTGGGACTGACGTTGACGGCGGAGGGCGTGGAGACGCTGGAGACCGCCGAGCGGCTGCGCGCCCTGGGCTGCGCCTGGGGTCAGGGCTGGTACTTCGGCCGGCCGGTCATGCCGGAGCAGCTGGAGGAGCTGTTCCTGGCAAATCCTTACAAAAGCGACGAATAGCATAAAACCCAGTTAAATTGCCTTGACTTCCGGGCGTCGCTTTGACCATGATGTTCCCCTGGTGGTCGATGGCCCTGGTTCTCGAACCGGCTTCAACGACCGCCGACGTGGTGGTCGACGCTTCACGCGTCAGGATCGCCGGCGGCACGGGGGCGAGGCTCGGGGGCGGGCTTCGGAGTCAGGGCTGGGGCACTCCGCCGATGCGATCGTTTCCCGTCTGAGCGCGGGCCTGACGGCTCGCGCAGCGGTGGCGCACGCCCCGATGGCGCATGCCCTGCCGCCCTCCGGAGGAATCTCCGATGAGCACCGGCAAGCCCCTGACCCTGCCCCCCATCCCCCGCACCGTCGCCGACGGCGTCCCCGCACGCCGGGTCACCGACCGACCGCGGACCAGATCCACCGTCAGCCTGGTCATCCCCGCGTACAACGAGGCGCGCAACATCCCCTGGGTCTTCCAGGAGATCCCACGGTGCGTGGACGAGGTGCTGCTGGTGGACGGCGACTCCCACGACGCGACGGAGCGGATGGCGCGGCTGTGCCGTCCTGCCACCCGCATCCTGCGGCAGGACGCGCCGGGCAAGGGCAGCGCGCTGCGCACCGGCTTCCTCGCGGCCCGCTGCGACTACGTCGTGATGCTGGACGCGGACGGCAGCATGTGGCCCGGGGAGATCCCGCACTACATCCACTTCCTGGACAACGGCTACGACTTCGTCAAGGGCTCGCGCTACATCGCGGGCGGCGGCTCCCAGGACCTCACGCCGATCCGCTCGTTCGGCAACAAGGTGCTGGTCGCCGCCACCAACCTGCTCTACGACGCGGGGCTGACCGACCTCTGCTACGGATTCTGCGCGTTCCGGCGCAACTTCCTGGACGAACTCGACCTGCACGCGCCCGGGTTCGAGATCGAGACGGAGATGGTGGCGCACGCGCTGCGCTCGGGCCTGCGGGTCGCCGAGGTCCCGAGCCTGGAACTCCCCCGCCGCGCCGGCCGGTCGCACCTGCACGCGATCTCGGACGGCCGACGCGTGCTGCGTACCCTGCTCGCCGAACGTCCCCGCTCCACCGGGGGCGACCGAGGGCCGGTCGGCGCGGCGGCGGGAACGGGGTCGGCTCCCACGGGGGCGACTCCCACGGGGGCGGCCCGATGAGAGGCCACGGCCGGCGCTCCGCAGCAGCCTGTCCCTGCCTTGCCGCACGCGATCTGCGCTACACCCCCGTCAGGGTCGTGGAACTGGAGCTGGACCGGCCGCAGGAGCTGCGCGCGCCGGGCGGCCTCGGTCCGGTCGTCCCGAGCGGACGCGTGTCGGCGCTGGTGCGACTGCACGGACACCCGCTCGGGCTGGTCCAGGCCGACGGCGCACCCGGCGATCCGGCCGGGCTCCGCCGGGCGCTGGTCGCCGCCGCCCATCGTGAACTGCCCCTGCCCGAACAGCGACACCACCTCGACCTCGCGGCGCCGCTGCCCTGGCCCGATCCGACCGTCAGCGTCGTCGTGGCCACCCACAACCGGCCGCAGTCGCTGCGCCGCTGCCTGGACTCGCTGCTGCGCACCCGCTACCCGGGCCTGGAGGTGCTGGTCGTCGACAACGCGCCCGCCACCGACGAGGCCCGGCGCCTGGTGCTGACGGGCTATCCGCCCCAGGTGCGCTACCTGCGCGAGCCCGTGCCGGGCCTGGCCCGCGCGCACAACCGCGGTCTGGTGGCCGCCCACGGCGCCGTCGTGGCCTTCACCGACGACGACACCATGGTCGACCCGCGCTGGCCGAGCGCACTGGCCGAGGCCTTCGCAACGGACCGTTCGGTCGGCTGCGTCACCGGCCTGATCCTTCCGGCCGAGCTGGAGACACCCGCCCAGGCCGCGCTGGAGGCGCACGGCGGCTACGCCAAGGGCTTCGCCCTGCGCCGCTGGTCGATGCGCGAGCGGCCGCCCGGCGAGCCCCTCTTCCCGTTCGCCGGCGGCCGGTTCGGCTCCGGCGCGAACATGGCCTTCCGAGCCTCCCTGCTGCGCCGGCTCGGCGGCTTCGACCCGGCGACGGGCACCGGAACCCCGGCGCGCGGCGGCGACGACCTGCTCGCCTTCTTCCGGGTGCTGACCTCCGGCGCGTCCCTGGTCTACCAGCCCGACGCGATCGTCTGGCACCACCACCACCGCACCCCCGACGCCGTCCCCGCGCAGGCGTTCGGCTACGGCGTCGGCTTCGGCGCGTATCTGACGGCCGCGGTCCGACACCAACCCGGCGCACTGCCCGCCCTGTTGAAAGTCCTGCCGCGTGGCGTGGGCATGGCCCTGCGGGGCGCCGGCCGAGACGCCGCGCAGGGACCGCCGCTCGCCGGGGCCAGCCCCGCCGAGCTGGCCCGGCTCCAGCTGCGCGGGCTCGCCTACGGTCCGATCGGCTACCTGCGCAGCGCGCTCCAGGACAGGTACGGCGCGGGCCGCGCCCACGGCGGCAGCAGGAGCGAGGCCAGGGACAGGAGCGGAGCAGCGGCCCGATGTCGGGGCCACCTGACGAGGACGAAGGCGGTGAGACCCGGTGGACGCAGCCCATGGCACTGACCCCGGATCCGGGTCCCGCCTCTCGGTGGTCGTCTGCTGCTACACCACCGACCGCTGGGACGACATCCGCGCCGCGATCGCCTCCGTGGCGGCCCAACAGCCGCCCGTACGGGAGACCGTGATCGTGGTGGACCACTGCCCCGGCCTGGAGCGGCTGGCCCGGGAGCACCTGGCCGACGACGCGGACGGGTCGTGCGTACGGGTCGTGGCGAACGCGGAACGCCGCGGCCTGTCCGGCGCACGCAACACCGGGGCGGCCGAGGCCCGCGGGGACGTGGTGGCGTTCCTGGACGACGACGCCACCGCGGAGCCGGGCTGGGCGGCCGCGATCCTGGCCGGATACGCGGACGCGGCCGACGTGCTGGGCGTCGGCGGCGCCGTGCTGGCCCGCTGGGAGCGCGGCCGACCCGGCTGGTTCCCGCCCGAGTTCGACTGGGTGGTCGGCTGCTCCTACCGGGGCGGACCGGAAACCGCCGCGCCCGTGCGGAACTTCATCGGCGCGAACATGTCCTTCCGCCGCACGGCCCTGCGGTCGGCGGGAGGCTTCCGCATCGACCTGGGCCGGGTCGGCACCCGGCCGCTGGGCTGCGAGGAGACCGAGCTGTGCCTGCGGCTCACCACCTCCCGGCCCGACGCGACGCTACTGCACCAGCCGGACGCGGTCGTGCGCCACCACGTGCCGCCGCAACGCGGCACCTGGCGCTACTTCCTGACCCGCTGCTACGGCGAGGGCCTGTCGAAGGCCGCGGTCACCGCCCGCGCGGGCGCCACCCGCGCGCTCGCCAGCGAGCGCGCCTACCTGCGCCGGACCGTCCCGCGCGCCGTCACCTCGGCGTTGCGTCCCGGCCCGCAGTGGTCTCCGCGCCGTGCCCTGGCCCTGGTCGCGGGCGTCTCCGCGACGGTCCTCGGCTACGGCGCCGGGACGCTGCACCGGCAGACACTGCACCGGCTGACACCGCCCCAGACGCCGAAGTCCGCCGCCGAGAGCGCCCCGGCCCGGGCGCCGCGTGCCGCCGCGACCCCGGCGCTGCTGTCCCCGGGGCGGGAGCAGGGCGGTGGCGCATGACCGTGGTGCCGGTGCTGCTCTACCACTCCGTCAGCGACTCACCGCCGGAGTGGATCGCACCGTTCACCGTTCCCCCCGCCACGTTCGCCGAGCAGCTGGACCGGATCATCGACGCGGGCCTGACCGTCGTCTCGCTGCGCCGTCTGGTCTCGGCGATCCGCGGCGGCCGGGCGCTGCCGCCCCGGCCCGCCGTGCTGACCTTCGACGACGGCTTCGCCGACTTCTACTGGAGCGTCGCCCCGCAGCTCCAGTCCCGCGAGCTGCCCGCCACCCTGTTCGTCACCACGGGCGCGATCCACCCGCCCGGCGGCTCCCCGACCGGCAGCCTGCTGGGCCCCGCCGACATGCTGAACTGGCGGCAGGTCGCGGGCCTGGACGCGGTCGGGATCGAGATCGGCGGCCACTCGCGCACCCACCCCCAGATGGACACCCTCACCAGCCGCGCGCTGTGCGAGGAGGTGGACCTGTGCAAGCAGGAGCTGGAGGAGGCCCTCGGCCACTCCGTCAGCAGCTTCGCCTACCCGCACGGCTACTCCAGCCCGGCGGTGCGCCGCAAGGTGCTCCGCGCGGGCTGGGACAGCGCCTGCGGCGTCGCCAACGCCTTCAGCTCCACCTCCGACGACACGCTGCGCCTGGCCCGCCTCACCGTCCGCGCGGACACCTCCGCCGCGACCTTCCAAGCCTGGCTCGACGGCCGCGGCGCCCTCACCGCCCCCTTCCCCGACCGCTGGTCCACCGTCGGCTGGCGCGCCTACCGCCGCCTCCGCGCCCGCCTCGGCCTCTCCCTGCCGCGCTGAGCCGCACCCCGCCGTGCCGGCATCAGCCCAGCTTCTTCAGCCCTTGGTCCTTGCTGCTGTCGAACATGGCGCCCCCCGTCGTTCCCGCGTTGGTTCCGTCGAAGCCCGGGTTGCTCCAGCCGGTCTCAGGCGCGTCCTCCTCCGGCTGCCCGGCAGCGCCACGCGCGGCCCGGCCCTCCCGCTCCAGCACCACGGGCAGGAACCAGTCGAGGAACATCCCCGGCTCCGCGCCCGGGCCGGTCAGCTCAACGAACCGGCGCTCACTGCCGCTGTCGTCAGCGAGCCAGTCATCCAGGCTCTGCGCGTAGGCATCGGCCTGGTCGGCACGGCCGGGCCACTCCCGCTCGCCCGAAAAGACCATCGAGGCCAGCTTGTCCACCAGCGACTCGGCGGACGCATGGGCGGACCTCACCTCGCTCCCCTCCGCGAGCCACTCCATGAGCCTCTCGACGTTCTCGCGGTCCACCGCCGCCATGCGCAGCCCCCCTGTGCCGTCCCATGTTCTGACAGGACACTAGAATCCGGGCCCCGGCGCGCGCTCTCCGAAAGAAGCAGAACTTCGCGCACACCGGCGACCGGCCTCCCGCGGACCGGTGCCGCCTGCGCCGACCGCGCTAGTGCTGCCACACCCGGACCCACTGCACCTGCATCTGGGCCTGGTTCACGTCGGCCGGCGGGGCGAAGGGGTAGCCCACGGCCAGGTTGAGGATCATCTCCATGGGCAGTTGGGGGATGTCCGCCGGAGTGTCGATGTGCCAGCGGGCCACGCCGTCGACGTACCAGGTCACGGAGTTCTGCTCCCAGTCGACCGCGAACACGTGGAACCCGGCGGGGAAGTTCACCGGCCCGTACCAGTGCTGGCGCTGCGTGGGCGTGCCGTCGGCGGCCTGCCAGTGGAGGGTGTTCTGCACCAGCTGGGTGGTGCCGCTGAACTCGGCGATGTCGATCTCCTGCGGCACGTCGTGCTCGGCCGGGAGCAGCCAGAAGGCCGGGAACATGCCTCCCTGCGGCGGGATCTTGATCGCGGCGGCGAAGTAGCCGTGCAGGAAGGTCTCCCGGGGCTGCGCGTCCCAGTTGTCGCGCCCGGTGGTGACCATGCCGGAGGCCCACGGGTAGGTCTTGCCGTCGCTGCCCTTGGTGGGCGTGCGGGTGGCTTCCAGGTTCAGCGTGCCGTCGGACACGGAGACCTGGCCGGGCAGGTACCACTCCAGTTCGTGGTTGCCCGCGTTGGTGCAGCCGGAGACGTTCCAGTCGTAGCAGGTGGCCCACTGTGCGGTGTCGAGCGAGCCGCTGCTGAAGTCGTCGGAGAAGGTGAGGTGCCACGGGCCCGGCGCCCCCTTGGCCGGGGCGGGCGAGCTCACGGAGGCGCTGGGATCGCCGGCGCTCGGCACGCCGACGGCGTTGCCGGCTCCCGGGGACGTGCCGCCGCAGGCGGCCGTCACTCCGAGGAGCAGCGCACCTGCCGCCAGCCGAAGCAGGTGCGTCGAACCTGACCGCCGTATCGCACGCATCCGGGCCACCTCCTCAGCCGACCACGAAGTGGTACACGGACGCGTCGGCGTTCTGGTACACCAGTGTGAATCCGGGGGTGGCGGAGGCGGCATCCGCCAGTCGGGCGACGGTGTCGCCCGGCAGTTCGCCGGTCAGCCGCAGCTCCCACGTCTGTGCGCGGCTGAGGATCAGGTAGCCGGGCGTCCCGGGCTTCAGGAAGCCGACGCTGTCGCGCAGTCCGGCGATCGGGTCGGCGACCAGCAACTCCTCGGTGCTGCCGGGCTCGGCGACGAGGCGCACCTCGGGATGGTCCTCGTAGCGTTCGTCGATGCCCGGCACCGCCCCGGTGACGCCCACGATGACCGAGCCCGGTGGCGCGTTGTCGATCGTCCACTGCGCGGCGGCGACCTCGCCGGAGGTGTAGTAGTTCATGGCCTCCTTGCTGTCGTAGCCGAAGAAGAGTCCGGCCAGCAGGGCGAGCAGCAGCGCCGGCACGGCGACCTTCCGCAGCCTCGACCACCGCGCCGGAGCCGCCTCGTCGGACTCCGGCCGCCGGGGCCGCAGCAGCGCCGCGATCAGGAACGCCGCGAAGGGAAGCGAGAACAGGTAGGCCCGGAACAGCATCTCGCCGCCGTAGGCGTTCGCGGCCAGAAGCGGCAGGGGCGAGAAGAACAGCCAGACCACCGGCGTGCGGCGGGTCCAGGGCCGCAGCACCAGAGCGGCGAGGGCGAGCAGGAACACCGCGGCGGACAGGCCCCGGTCGATCCAGCCGACGAGCATCTGCTCGGGCGCGGCCGTGCCGAGGCTGCGGAAGCCCGAGGCCACGTTGCCGTCCGGGCTGGCCAGCGACGACACGAAGGAGCCGAGGTTCTTCGAGAGGTAGGGCCGGGCCACGGTGGCGCCCCAGACGGCCGTCAGGACGACCGAGCCGATGAGCGGCGGCAGCACCACCCGCCTGTTGCGGCGCGGCACAGCGAGCAGCGCCAGACTGCTGATCACCATGAGCGGGGTGAGCTGGTGCGAGCAGACGATGGCCGCGTCGAGCAGCAGCACGACCACCAGCGACCAGCCCCAGCGCACGCCGCGCTCGGGACGGTCCGGCGGGTATCCGGGGGGCGGCTCCCCGGGTGCTCTCGCCCTGGCCGGAAGCCGTCGCAGCACCAGGGCCATCAGCCAGGCGTAGAGGATGAAGGCGAACGCCTGCGGAGAGAAGTAGTCCTGGCCGACCCAGGAGGTGGAGTAGAAGATCCACACGCCCGCCCAGACGACCCGCCGGTCGGTGGTGACAGAACGGAACATCCACAGCAGCGGCACCAGCAGCAGCGCGTTGACGAACGGCGGCGCCCAGGACGCGTAGCCCACCGGTGAGGACAGGCCGAGGACCTTGAGCACGCCGACGTTCGCCAGGAAGAATCCGGGCCACTGGTTGTAGATGTCCAGGTCCCCGGCGTGCGGGACCACCCCGTCGTGCCGCAGCATGGCGTCGACGATCGCGACGTGCTTCCAGGCCCACGCATAGCGCAGAGTCGGGTAGAGCAGCGTCGGCGTCGCGTGGATGACAGCGATGAGCCCGAGCACGTAGCCGGCGAGCCAGCCCTGGCCGAGGCGCGGTTCCCGGAGGGTGAGCACGAAGCCGATCGTCAGCAGGACGACGGCGACCCAGTAGAGCGGTGTCAGGACCTGGAGCAGCCCGAGGGCGCCCATGCCGGACAGGTCGACCTGACGCAGCGACACCAGCCACAGCGCCATCGCCGTGGGCAGCGGTGCGCAGGGCGCGTACCGCCGCAGCCCCACGCCCACCGCGCTCACGCTCACAGCCCCGGCCATCGCACCGCCTCCGCGAGCACCGGTGCGACCGCGCGGCGGTACCAGATCCGGCTGCGCCCGTAGCGCGGCGACTTGGAGACGTTCGCGGCGACGTGCCAGAGCCAGGCCAGCAACACCACGGTCGGGTCGGCGGCGTCGCCCTCGCGTGCCGCGCCGGACGCCGAGGCGAGCAGGGCCGCGTCGCCGGGGGCGAGTGCGCCCGTGCGCAGGACGTCCGCGACGACCGGGCCGAGGTCGGCCCCGGTCCGCAGGCAGCGCAGCATCAGCACGAAGGTACAGGCGTCGACGGCCACCGGTCCGTCCTCGCGGCCCTCCCCCCAGTCGATGACGCCGGTGACCCGGCTCGCCCGCTCGTCCAGCAGCACGTTCCCGGGGTGGTAGTCGCCGTGGGTCCAGCCGACGGCGAGCACGCGCCCGTCCAGGCCGCGGCCGATCCGCTCGCCCACGGCGGCCAGCCCGGCCGCGCCCGCTCCCGTGCGGCACCAGGGGATCCGGTCGCGCACGGCGGCGAGCGGCTCGGTCACCCACGCCTTGACGCGACGGTCGGTGCAGGGCTCGGACCGCGCGGTGGCGCGTCCCAGCGCGGCGAGGGCGTCCAAGGCCAAGTGCGCGACGTGGTCGGCGGCGACGCGGCCGTCGGTGTCGCGGCGGGCTCCGGCCGGTGCCGAGACCAGCACCGTGCCGGCGTCGCGGCCGGGCAGCAGGCTCTGGGTGATCAGCGGTCGCGGGGCGTCCAGTCGCCGGTCGAGCGGCGTCGGTACCAGCCGCCGCCACGCGCCGAGGCGCTCCTCGTCCTGGAGGCGCGTCAGCACGTCCCATTCCCGCGCGAGCGCGGCGGCGGCCGACGCGCTGTAAGCGTGCTTCAGCACGACGCCGCCTTGGCCCGGCAGGTCGAGCCGCACGACGAGCACGTCGGCGAGACCCTCTCCGCAGGGGTGTGCGAGCGGAGGATCGTCGGGCCGGTACTCCCGTGCCAGCCGGCGGGCGAGCCGCTGTTCGAGCGGCCCCCGCAGCACCGCCGACCGTCGCACGGGCAGCCACCCGCGCAGCTGTTCCCCGAGCGTCACCGCCTGTCCCTCAGCGCTCATCGGGCCGCACCCCCGCCCGTCCGCCTGCCGCCACGCCGTGCACCGCCCCGCCATGCACCGCCATGCCATGCGTGCGAACGCCGTGCCCGGCCCTGCCATGCACCGAGATGCCATGCCCCGACATGCCATGCACCGCCACCCCGTGCACCGCCATGCTGTGCGCGGCCGTCAGGTCCGCGTTCGCCAGGGCCAGGCGGGCGAGTCGGATCACGGCGCCGCGGCGGCCCGCCTCCGGGAGCGCGAGGACAGCGAGCACCGCTCGCGTCTCGTGCGTCAGCGCGGGCGGGCGGCAGATCGGGCAGTGCCCCGGGCGGTGGCCGAGGAGCGCGGCGACCGCGTCGGCCAGGCCGGCCTGGTAGGCGCCGGGGGCGACGTGGATGTGGCCCTCCGCCAACTCACGTGCGTGCGAGGGCACCACGCCATTGCGGGACCAGCGCAGCAGCGGCAGGTCGGCCGGACCGTCGCCGACGGCGAGCACGGGCGGCTCCACCGGTTCGCCCATCAACGCGAGCAGGGCTCGCACGCCCTCCGCCTTGTCCGCTCCGTGCGGGACGAAGTCGGTCTGCGCGTCGCCCGGCACGGCGTCGAAGAGCCGACCGAACCGGCCGTCACGCAGCAGGTCGGCCGTCTCCCGCTCGGGCAGGCCGGTGCGCCGCCCGTCCGCGTGTCGGAGGGAGGCGCGCACGCACCAGTGCGACAGCGGGTCGGTCTCGTGGCCGGGCAGGGAGGCGAGCAGGAGGGCCAGTCCGCCGTCGCCCTCGCCGCGCCGCGCGTCGTCGAGGACCACGCGGACGCGGCCGCTGCCCGCGTCGACGCAGGCAGCGCCGTACTCCCCCACGCCGCCCGCCAGCCCGTAGGCGGCGCAGCGGTCGCGCACCTCCGCGAGGGAGCGGCCGGTGGCCAGCAACGGCCGGTAGCCGTGGGCGCGCAGGGCGCGCAGCGCGGTGACCCCGAGCGGCGAGGCGGCGGGGAAGCCGAGCACGTCGGTCTCCAGCACGCCGTCGACGTCGAGCACGCACCAGCCGCGCGGCTCGGCAGCGGGCTCCCGCTCGTCGAGGTCGGCCAGCAACGCACCGGCGAGGAACCGCTGCGCGGCCCTGGCCTGCGCTCTTCGCGCGCGGGCGCGCAGATCCGGTCCGTCACCTGCGCCGTCGCCCGTGCCCGAGCGGGCGCCCGCGCCGCCCGCGAGCCGCACCGCGTTGCGGGCCTGGACCAGCTGGAACAGGAACCAGCGCGCCGGGTCGACACCACGTCCGGTCAGCTCGGTCCAGTGGCGCAGCAGTTCCTGCTCGGCCTCGTCGTCGGCAGGGCCGTGGGCGACGGCCCCGGCCAGGTCGTAGACGGCGTCGTAGCAGGCCAGGTCGAGGCTGGCGAAGCCGCCCTCGGCCCAGTCCAGCTTGCGGTGGCCCCGGTCGCCGTCCCCGGCCCAGTGCTCGGGCGCGGTGCGCCCGTCGACGAGGCAGGGACGGGAGGCCGACGCGAGCAGGTGTCGCGTCAGCGGCTGGACGAGCGCGGGCCGCAGCAGCACGGCGGCCCGGCCGAGCACGGGGGCGAGGGTCCGGGCGGCGGACTCCCAGACGGGGTCCCGCCCGCCCAACCGGCCGCTGCGGTCCTCGTGCAGCGGCAGCCGGCGCTCGCGCTCGGCGAGGTAGACGGCGACCTCGCGCGGCGGGACGGGCTGCGGGTCACAACGCGGCGGCCCGTCGGGCGGGCGGCCCCGGTCGCGGAGCAGCACGCCGTCGGCGAACCCGCGCACGCGCGGGACGAGCCCGTCGAGCGCCGCCGCCGATTGCGGCGCGAGCCGTCCGAAGCGGCCGACGCCGGTCCACTCGGCGTACAGGGCGAGTTCCTCGCGGGTGCCGTCCTCGGGGTGTTCGACGACCGCGGTGACCGGCACGCCCAGGTGTCCGGTGCGGGCGACCGGCCCGGGCTCGGCGGCCCGCACGTCGAGCACCCGGACGCCGTCGAGCAGGCGCGGCAGCAGCTCCGCGAGCGCGCGCGGCGCGAGCAGGGAGGGCACGTGCCAGGCGGTCCCGAGCAGGGTCACGCAGTCGTGGCGGGCCAGCCGTTCCGGGACGACGGGCGGGTCCTCGAAGCAGGCGAAGACGGGGACGATCGCGGCCGCCGGGACCCCCCGGCGCTCCAGCGCCGCCGCCACCTCGGCGAGCGCGCCGCCGGTGACGGGCGGGTCGTCGGTCAGCAGCACGCGTGCGGCGGACGCCGCGCCCGGGGGCGGCGGGACGCCGGGCCGGGTGGTCGCCACGGCCACGCGGCGGTAGCCCAGGCCGCGCAGGGCGGCGGCCAGGAGCGGCGCGAGGTAGCTGCCGGAGGTCCGGACGCCGAGCACCAGCAGCGGCGGTTCGCGGGCCGGGTACCGCGCGGCGTAGCGGCGGGCCAGCTCGGCCGCGTCGGCCGGGTGCTGGTCGAAGCTGCGGAAGCAGGCGGGCGGGCGGAGCAGGTCCCGTCCCACGAGCCGGGTGGCGAAACCGGGACCGGCCAGGACCCGTCCGGCGGCCACGGCTCCGAGGTCGGCGCCCATGACCAGGCCGGCGAGCGCCAGCGTCAGGCGCGTGGCCTCGCTCGCCCAGGCGCGCAGCGCGCGGGTCGGCGGGGCCGCGCGGTATCCCGCACCGGCCGCGTCGAGCGCACGGGAGGCGAGCCGGAGCGCGGGGCCGCGTGCGGCGCGCAGCGCCGGAGGCATCGCGGGGCCGTCGCCGCCGTGGCGGGCCAGGTGGACGAGCAGGCGTCGCGGCGGCCAGGCGACGGCGTCGATCCGGTCCTCGACGATCTGCGAGGCCCCCGCCGCCCACAGGAACGCGTCCAGCCACTCGTCCGAGGCGAGGGCGGAGCACAGGCCCGCCAGGGCCTCGTCCAGCGTCGCGAAGGGGTCGGCGACCGCCGCGCCCGCACCCGCGTCCCCGAGGGCGACCCCGGGCGCGGCCTCGCCCGTCGGGCTGGCCTCGCTTCTGGTCGGGCTCATCATCGGGCTCCCGGAAAGCCGTTCGGAGCGGGGGCGTCCTCCTCCGTGGGCACTCTTCGTTCAAGGGTGCTCCCCGTGAGAACGCCGGGCGACTCGAACCGGTTCACGTCGGCGGCGGGGGTGTCGGGGCCGGCAGCCACCAGTCGCGCCGCCACAGCAGCACCGCCGCGACGATGCTTTGCCCGATCAGCCACGCCGCGCCGGCCCCGTTGATGCCGAGGACCGGGAGCAGCAGCTCCGTCAGGCCGAGGACGAGCACAGCCAGCGCCGCGAGCACGCCCACCACGACGCGCATCCGGCGCCTGGCCCGCGACAGCGCGACGACGGTCGTATTGAGCAGGTTCGGCAGCGCGGAGAGAGTGAGCAGCCAGAGCACGACCAGGCCGTGGCTGGCGTACTCGGGGCCGAACAGCCGCAGCGCCCAGGGCGAGACGGCCAGGACGACCACGACCGCGAGCGTCAGCACCCGCCCCGCGTGGCGCAGCACGCGGCGGTAGTCGGCCAGCCGCGTGACGTCCCGTGCGGACTCCACGACCAGCGAGTAGCCCATGTTGACGCTGAAGGCGTAGAGGGCCAGGGGCACCAGCCAGGCGAGCGAGAAGTACGCGCTGTCCGCGGCTCCGAGCCGGTTGAGCACGATGACGGGCGGCAGGTTGACGGCGGCGAGCCAGCACATCGCGCCCAGGTAGTCGGCCGACACGTAGCCGAGCGTGAGGCGGGAGCTGTCCGCGGCCGCCTGGGGGGCGGCGCGTTCGTGCCGCGGCAGCGCGCGGGCGAAGACGAAGACGTTGGTGAGCGCGAGCGAGAGCGCGAGTCCGACCATCCAGGAGACGAGGATGCCGCTCGTCGCGCCGATGGCGGCGAAGACGGCCAGCAGCCCGATCTTCTCGACCGAGAACAGCCCGTTCTCCAGCGCCACCCAGTCGGCCCGGCGCAGGCCGGTGAGCACGCCGTCCTGGAGGTTGAAGATGGCGTAGCCGCCCGTCGCGAGGACGAAGAAGGCGCCCAGGCTCCAGGTGTGCAGGAAGTCCAGCCCCGGCGAGAGATGCGGGATCAGCAGCACGAACCCGGCGGTGAGCAGCAGCGTGACCGTGCCGGCCACCAGATAGGCCCGGCCGACCAGCCGCCCGGTGCGCGGACCGGCCGAGGGCACGAAGCGCACCATCGCGTTGGCCAGGTTCAGCTGGCCGACCCCGCCGAGGAACATCATCGCGGAGACGGCGGCCGTGTTCCGGCCGACCTCGTCGGGGGTGTACCAGTGCGCGCCGAGAGCCCAGTAGAGCGCGCCGAACAGCGATGTCAGCGCGGAACTGAGGGTGAGCAGGTGCCCGTTGCGCAGCAGCGGGTCGTACCGGCCGGCCGCGCTCAGGAGCGCCCTGCTGCGCGACCGCAGCGATCGGGCTGCGGCCGACGTGTTGGCTCCGGTGCTCACCACCGGCGGGCTCCCTCCTCGGCCTCTCCCTCGGCCCGGATCAGCAGAGTGCCCAGTTTATGCCCTTATGTCCAACCTTTGGTGGCGAACTACGAACTGCGGGCACCGCGCAGACCGGTCACGACGCGCGCCGCGCCCGCCTCCAGCCTGCGCCTGAGCTCCTCGATGCGGGTCAGCGGCAGGCGCTCGACACGGCAGTCGAGCACGGTCCGAGGCACGGCCCCCATGGCCTCCTTGTACGATTCGAGCCCGGCGACGCCCCCCGACATACCCATGCTGTAGGAACGGCAGCCCTGCTCGCAGGCGTCCTCGATGGCCACCCGCTGGAGCAGCAGGCTCGCCCGCAGGGAGGCGAACCGCTTCACGGCATAGCTGCGGAACGAGACGGCGTGGTTCCGGTAGACGAACGTGACCAGCCCCGCCACCGGCTCGCCCTCGTAGCGCGCCAGCCAGATGCGGCAGGCGCCGTCCAAGGAACCCGCCAGTGCCTGGAACATCGGCAGGGGTTCCCGACGACGGGCCAGAGCCGCCGCGAGGGACCAGGGAAGGCCCGACTTCTCCGCCCGCTCGGCCGACCACTGCAGGTACAGGTCGTAGAACGCGGCGACCGACCGCTCGGACGCGTCGTGTTCGACGGTGAGGCCCGCACGCTCGGCCTTGTGCACGTTCTTCCTGGTGGAGGCGTGGAACCGGTGACTCCAGACCTCGGAGAAGCCGCCGTCCAGGTCCAGCACGTGCACGCGGGAGCGGATCGCCTCGACGCCGCGCACCAGGCCCTGCTCCCAGCAGTCGGTCACGTCGTGCATGGCCGAGACCCGGATTCCGGCCGATCGCTCACCGAGCAGGTCGGAGAGGACGAGCGCCACATCGGACGGTCTGAGTCCGCCGGTCGCCAACAGCCCTCCGGGACCCATGCGGTGCGGGTACGCGGCCTCGAAGGCAAGCCCCGGCACGAGGCTGCGGCGGACCAGGGGCAGCAGCAGGTTCCGCCCTTCCCGGGTCACGTAGAGCCGGCTGGCGTCCCGGGCGCCCGTCAGCCGGACCACCGCGTCGAACCAGGCCGGGGTCTGGAAGACCGACGCGCCCGGATCGCTCGCCAGCAGGGCGTCCCAGGCGGACCGCGGCGCTGGGCTGACAACCTGTGGTGTGGTGGGCACGCGGCCTCCGGCGGAAGACGTTCGGGTGGATTGACCCTATGCCATAAACGGATATTCCGGGCTTATCAGGCATGATCGTAGGGGAGCCGCCCGGCTCCCGCCCGACGTCCGACGGGAGCGGAACGATGCGGCCCTGCGGCGTCGAGGTGACCAGTCCCGCGCCCCGCGACCTGTGGTGGGAGTTCCTCGGCCGGGACGACCTCGCCCTGGCCACCCAGACCCCGACGTGGCTCGACTGCCTCTGCGACGCCTATCCGCTGGAGGACGCGAGCCGGCTCTACCGCTTCTCCAGCGGGCGGCGGCTGCTGGTGCCGATGGTGCGCCGCCGAGGCGGGCTGGGCCGCCTGGTGCGGGAGGAGTCCTGGCCCGGCTGGGGCGTCGGCGGAGCCGTCGTCCCGGACGGCGCGCCCGACCCGCAGCAGGCGCGTCTCGTCCTCGCCGACCTCGCGGCGCGGCCCGCGCTGCGCGTCGCGGTCCGGTTCAACCCGCGCACACCCCCGGCCGAGTCCGTCTGGGAGGCGACCGCGCCGGACGGGTTCGCGACCGTCGAGCGCACCACGTACCTGACGGACCTGTCCGCGGGCTTCGACGCCGTCTGGTCCCACGGCTTCCACCCGTCCGCGCGCCAGGGCGTGCGGCGCGCCGAGCGCGCGGCCGTGGAGGTGACGGTGGACCGCACCGGGGGTCTCGTACCGCAGTTCCAGCGGCTCCACCGGGAGTCGGTGGCGCGCTGGGCCGAGCAGCAGCACGAGCCGCTCGCGCTGGCGCGCTGGCGCCAGCGGCGCGACGAGCCGCCGCGCCTGCTGGAGGCCGTGGCGGAGCGCTTCGGCGACGGCTGCGCGGTCTGGCTGGCGAGCGTCGCGGGGCAGCCGGCCGCTGCCATCGTGGTGCTGCGCCACGGTACCCACGCCAAGTACTGGCGCGGGGCCATGGACCGCGACCTGGCCGGGCCGGTCCACGCCAACCAACTGCTGCACCGCCTCGCTCTCGAGGACGCGTGCACGGCCGGCTGCCTCGTCTACGACATGGGCGACGCCCGGCCCGGCTCCTCGCTCGCCCGCTTCAAGGAGAACCTCGGCGCGCGACCGGTCGCCTCCCCCGCGTACTACCGCGAGCGGCTGCCGCTCACGGCCGCCGACCGCCGCCTGCGGGCGGCGGTCAAGCGGGTCATCGGATTCAAGGACGCCTGACGGCCGGGATCACCCTCCGCCCGTAGGCGTCGATCACGTCGTCCTGCCCGTCGTCCTGCCCGGCGTGCTGCCCGGCGGTGCCTGAGGCAGAACCGGTCGACGATCTCGTCCGGCCCGATGCTCAAGAATGCTCAACCCCCGCTCATAGCAAACAAGATCAGTCGCAAATGGTTGCCACTCGCGCGCACTCTGCGTACGCTGACGCGCGCACCACCGGCGGCGAATGCCTTGTCCCACAAGGCGCCCCTTCTCAGTGGTCGCCGCGGCGGCCGTACTCGCTCGGCCCGACACCCCGTCGACGCACCAGCAGAACGACGACACCGGCTCTGCCCTTCGCTTGTTCGACGTACTCCCGTTCGACGTACTCCGCACCCTGCGACCCTTGAGGAAGGCACATGACAGGCATACGACTCATAGCCGCCGCAGCACTCGCCTTAGGCGGCACGCTCCCGTCGGCCGCGGTGACCGCCGGATCGGCGGCGGGAGCGGCGGCCCTGCCCGTGGTCGTCCCACAGCCGGTCTCCGAGGCGCCCGGGACCGGAGGGGCGTTCACCCTGGATGCGGGCACCTCGATCACCGTCACGACTTCGGCGACCGACGTCGCCGGGGTGGCGTCCTATCTCGCCGGGCTCGCGCGCCCGTCGACGGGACTGGCCCTGCCGGTCGTCTCCGGCGCCGACACGGCGGCGGACTCGCTCGTCCTCGATGCGACCGGGCCGTCCTCGCTCGGCCCGGAGGGCTACACGCTCAGCAGCACGTCGAAGTCCGTTGTCATCACGGCGAACACCGCCGACGGCCTCTTCCACGGCGTGCAGACCCTTCGCCAGATCCTGCCGGCGCAGATCGAGTCCACGACGGTGCAGTCGGGCTTGAGCTGGAGCGTCCCGTCGGTGACGATCTCGGACAATCCGCGCTACGCCTACCGCGGCATCATGATCGACACCGCGCGCCACTTCTACCCGGTCCCGGCCGTCGAGCGGGTCATCGACCAGGCCGCGATGTACAAGCTGAACGTGCTCCACCTGCACATGACCGATGACCAGGGCTGGCGTATCGCCGTCAACGCCTACCCGGACCTGACGACGGTCGGCAGCAACATCCCGGTGGCGTCCGGAAAGGTCGACGGCGGGCCCGGCTTCTACACCCAGGCCGACTACAAGGCCATCGTCGCCTACGCGGCGGCGCGGTACATGACGATCGTGCCCGAGGTCGACGGCCCTGGGCACACCGGCGCCGCGGTGACCTCGATGGCCACGGGCAAGGACCGTAACGACATCCCGATCGACCCGAACAACTCCGCCGACGACACCGATGTGCAGACCTTCCTCGACAAGGTCACGGCCGAGATCGCCCCCATGAGCAGCAGCGGCTACTTCCACATCGGCGGCGACGAGTTCTCCGGGACCTCCGCGCAGTACCAAGCGTGGGTGTCGAGCTCCGCCAGTGCCGTCGTGGCCTCCGGCAGGACGCCCATCGGATGGAACGAGATGGGCCAGGACACCACCATCCCGACCGACTCCGTGCTCGAGTACTGGGCGGGTGACGACACCGGTGTCGCCACCGGCCTGGAACGCGGGGAGAAGCTCATCGAGGCCCCCGCGCCGCATGCCTACTTCGACATGAAGTACGACGCGAACACGCCTCTGGGCCTGACCTGGGCGGGGTACGTGCCGCTCTCCAAGGCGTACGGCTGGGATCCGTCGGCCGCCACAGCCTCGCTGGAGTCCGCCGCCGGCATCCCCGCAGGCACGGTTCCCGGCGACCCGACCATCGGCGTGGAGGGTGCGCTCTGGGCCGACTCCGTCCCCGCCTCCTACACGACCGGTCAGATCGAAGGCTACGCGGACTTCATGCTCCTGCCGCGCCTGCCCGCACTGGCCGAGGAGGGATGGTCTCCGGCGTCCGTGGTCACCGCGTCGAGCGCCTGGACCGACTTCGCCTCGCGGATCGCCGCCCAGGGACCGCGCTGGGACGTCCTCGGATACGGCTACTACCGCACCCCCGAAGTGGCGTGGCCGGCCCGGCCGATCCACCTGGTCGACCACTGGACGATGGACGGCGCCTCCGGCACGACCGTCGCCGACTCGGGGACCGGCGGGTTCAACGGCACCGTCACCGGGACGACCAGGTTCGCCCCGGGCAAGGTGGGCGACGCGGCGGTCTTCGACGGCAGCGCGTCGCCCGTCACCACCTCCGCGCCGGACCTCCCGGCCCCGTGGACGGTCAGCGCGTGGGTCGATCCGACCGCCGCCAACGCAAGCGTGTCGCTGCTCTCCGGTCCCACGATGGCGCTGAAGGTCCAGCAGTGGAACGCCACCGGGGAGTTGGGCGCCACGAAGTACGGCGTAGCGGACTACACGGTCAACGACAAGGCGCCACTGAACACGTGGACGTACGTGTCTTTCGTCGACGACGGCACCCGGATCACGGTCTACGCCAACGGCCAGAGCGTCGGCGCCATCGCCGCCAGCATGCCGCTGAACAGGGCCTCGATCGGCAGCACAGCCAAGGACCCGGGCAAGGAGAACCTCGACGAGGTCTCGGTGTTCGACAACGCCCTGACCGCGAGCCAGGCGGCAGCGCTGTACGCCTCGGCCCAGACCGGCGGCACCTCGACCGGCTGAACACGGGTCGCAGCGGCGGCCGCACGCGCGGCCGCCGCCGACCCTCAGGCAGCCCCCGGATTCCCGGCGCGTCTGCGCCCTGGCCTGTTGTGGATCACCCGCTCAGGACGGGGATGACGTGCTCGCCGTAGGCGTCGATGGTCGGTTCGACGGCGTCGTGCATGGCGTAGATCGCGAACTGGTCCACGCCCAGCGAGCGCAGGTGCTCCAACTTCTCCAACTGCGCCTCGACCGGGCCGATGAGGCAGAAGCGGTCGACGATCTCGTCCGGGACGAAGGCGGTGTCCGGGTTCCCGGCGCGGCCGTGGTGGGAGTAGTCGTAGCCCTGGCGCTCCTTGATGTAGTCGGTCAGCGCGTCCGGCACGAGCCCGCTGTGCTCGCCGTAGCGGGAGACGAGGTCGGCGACGTGGTTGCCGACCATGCCGCCGAACCACCGGCACTGCTCCCGGGCGTGGGCGAGCTGCTGCTCGCTGCCGTCGGTGACGTAGGCCGGAGCGGCGACGCAGACGGTGACGGACGCCGGGTCGCGGCCCGCCGCCACCGCGGCGTCGCGCACCGCCTTGACCATCCACTCGGTCAGGAACGGGTCGGCCAGCTGGAGGATGAAGCCGTCGGCCTGGCGGCCGGTCAGCTCCAGCGCCTTCGGGCCGTAGGCGCCCATCCAGATCGGCAGCTTCGGCTCACCCGTGATCCACGGGATGTGCATGACCGTGCCGTCGACCTCGGCCTCCCGGCCCTCCGCCAGCTCCTTGATGACGTGCATGGCGTGCGAGAGCCGGTCCAGCGTGGCGGGCTTGCGGCCCGCGACCCGCTGCGCGGAGTCCCCGCGGCCGATGCCGCAGACGGTGCGGTTGCCGAACATGTCGTTCAGGGTGGCGAAGAGGGAGGCGGTGACCTCCCAGGTGCGGGTGACGGGGTTGGTGACCATGGGGCCGACCGTCAGCCGCTCGGTGTTGGCCAGGATCTGGCTGTAGATCACGAACGGCTCCTGCCACAGCACGCAGGAGTCGAACGTCCAGCCGTGGGTGAACCCGGCCGCCTCCGCCCGCTTCATCCGCTCGACGAGCAGACGGGCCGGAGGGTCGGTCTGGAGCACGAGGCCGATGTCCATGCGGGGCCTTTCAGAGGTGCGGTGTCTGAGGTGCGGTGCGGGGATGCTGCCCGGGTCTCGGTCAGGTACCGGGTCTCAGTTCAGGTACTGGGTCTCAGTTCAGGTACTGGCAGGTGGCACGCGGCACGAAGGTGCCGTGGCCGGCGTGGCCGAGGTACTCGCCCCGGTCGACGACGACCGCGCCGCGCGACAGGACCGTCCGGGCGCGCCCGGTGACCTGGCGACCCTCGTAGGCGGAGTAGTCGACGTTCATGTGGTGGGTGGCGGCAGACATGGTGTAGCGGTCGTGCGGGTCGAAGACCACGATGTCGGCGTCCGCGCCGGGCGCGATGGTGCCCTTGCGCGGGTAGAGGCCGAACATCCGGGCGGGCGTGGCGCAGGCCAGCTCGATCCAGCGGCGGCGCGAGATGTGGCCGTCCAGGTGGGCCTGGTGCAGCAGGTCCATCCGGTTCTCCACGCCCGGCAGGCCGTTGGGGATCTTCGAGAAGTCCCCGCGCCCCAGGTCCTTCTGCCCGACGAAGCAGAACGGGCAGTGGTCGGTGGAGACCACCGACAGGTCGTTGGTGCGCAGGCCCCGCCAGAGGGCCGCCTGGTGCTCCTTGGGCCGCAGCGGCGTGGAGCAGACGTACTTGGCGCCCTCGAAGTCCGGCTCGGCCAGGTTGTCCGTCGACAGGAACAGGTACTGCGGGCAGGTCTCGCCGAAGACGTTCAGCCCCAGGTCCCGGGCCTGCGCGAGCTCCGCGACGGCCTGCTCGGCCGAGACGTGCACGACGTAGAGCGGCGCGCCGGCCACCCGGGCGAGCTGGATGGCGCGGTGGGTCGCCTCGGCCTCCAGCAGCTCGCGCCGCACCTCGCCGTGGTAGCGCGGGTCGGTGTGCCCGGCGGCGAGTGCCTGCTCGACCAGGACGTCGATGGCGATGCCGTTCTCCGCGTGCATCATGATCAGCCCGCCGTTGCCGGCGGAGCGCTGCATCGCGCGCAGGATGCGGCCGTCGTCGCTGTAGAAGACGCCGGGGTAGGCCATGAACAGCTTGAAGCTGGTCACGCCCTCCTCGACGAGGAGGTCCATCTCCTTCAGCGACTGCTCGGTGACGTCCGACATGATCATGTGGAAGCCGTAGTCGATCGCGCAGTTGCCCTGCGCCTTCGCGTGCCAGGCGTCCAGGCCCTCGCGCAGGCTGTGGCCGACGCTCTGCACGGCGAAGTCCACGATCGTGGTCGTGCCGCCGAAGGCGGCCGCCCGGGTGCCGGTCTCGAAGGTGTCGGACGCGAAGGTGCCGCCGAAGGGCAGCTCCATGTGCGTGTGCGCGTCCACGCCGCCCGGGATCACGTAGCAGTCGGCGGCGTCGATCGTCCGGTCCGCCTGCCAGGCCTGGGCCTCGGGGCTCCCCGTCGCCGCGAGGGCGACCACCCGCTCCCCGTCGATCAGGACGTCGGCGTGGAGCTCGTCGGCGGCGGTGATCACCAATCCGTTCCGGATGACGGTCCGTCCGTGCGTCACAGCGTCCCCTTCCTCACAGTGCCTCCTCGATCACAGTGCCTCCTCGATCGCGGGGCCTTCTCGATCACAGGGCCTCGTCCATCGCCCACAGCTCCTTCTGCGCCCGGTCGAGCGCCTGCACCAGCAGCTCCGCACCCTGCTCGGCCTCGTCGACGGTCAGCGACATCGGCGGGGCGATGCGCAGCGCGTTGCCGAGCGGTCCTCCCTTGCCGATGAGCAGGCCCAGGTCGCGGGCGTGTTCCAGGGCCAGCGCGGCGGCGACCGCGCTCGGCTCGCCCGCCCGGTCCACCAGCTCGACGCCGAGCATCAGCCCGCGCCCGCGCACCTCGCGGACGACGGGCAGGTGCCGTGCCCCGGCCTCCAGCCGCTCGCGCAGCACCGCGCCGGTGCGCCGGGCGTTGCCCTGAAGGTCGTGCTCCAGCAGGTGCCGCAGGTTCGCCAGCGCCCCGGCCGTGGTGACGGGGCTGCCGCCGAAGGTGGAGATGGAGTTGGCGCCGAGGGAGTCCATCAGCTCGGCGCGGGCCACGACGCCGCCGATGGACAGGCCGTTGCCGAGGCCCTTGGCGAAGGTCAGCGCGTCGGGCGGGCCGGCCTCCGCGTGCGCCTGCCAGCCCCAGAAGTGGTCCCCGGTGCGGCCCCAGCCGGTCTGCACCTCGTCGCTGATCCACAGGATCCCGTAGCGGTCCAGCACCCGCTTGAACGCGGCGAACAGCCCGTCCGGCCCGTGGGTGAAGCCGCCCACGCCCTGGATCGGCTCGGCGATCAGCGCGGCGACGGGGCCGCCGACCTGCCCGAGCATGTCCTCCAGGTCGGCGGTGCAGGCCTCGATGAACGCGGCGTCGTCCAGATGCGCGAACGGGCCGCGCGTGCGGATCGAGCCGTGCACGTAGAGGGTCTGCAACGGCGAGAGGCTGGTCGGCGACCAGGAGCTGTTGCCGGTGATGCCGATCGTGGAGAAGGACCGCCCGTGGTAGCTGTTGCGCATCGCCAGCACCTGGTTGGAGCGCCGGTAGCCGGTGGCGAGCAGCAGCGCCGCGTCGTTGGCCTCGGTCCCGGAGGTGGTGAAGAAGACCTTGGCGTCCGGGATCCCGGAGAGCTCGGCGATCTGCTCGGCGAGCTCGACCATCGGCGAGGAGAGGTACAGCGTCGAGGTGTGCAGGATCCGCGCGGCCTGGTCGGCGACGGCCCTGGTCACCTCGGGCAGCGCGTGGGCGGTCATGGTGGTGAGGATGCCGCCGAAGAAGTCCAGGTAGCGGCGGCCGTCGGAGCCGTACACGTGCCGGCCCTCGCCGTGGGTGAGCTCCAGCGGCTCGCGGTAGTACAACGCCAGCCAGGACGGGGTGACCGCCCGGTGCCGGTCCAGCAGGCTCTTGGCTTCGTGGGCGCCGCGCGCCTCGTGTGCCCTGTCGTCCGTCATCGCCGTTCAGGCCCCCGTCAGCGGGCCGTAGGCGTCGGGGCGCCGGTCGCGGTAGAAGGCCCACTGGTTGCGGACCTCCTCGATCAGCCCGAAGTCGAGGTCGCGTACGACGAGCTCCTCCTCCTTGTCGGAGGCGACCTCGCCGACGAACTGCCCGCGCGGGTCCACGAAGTAGCTGGTGCCGTAGAAGTCGTCGTCGCCGTACTCCTCCACCCCGACGCGGTTGATCGCGGCGATGAAGTACTCGTTGGCGACGGCGGCGGCCGGCTGCTCCAGCTGCCACAGGTAGGCGGACAGCCCGCGGCTGGTGGCGGACGGGTTGTAGACGATCTCGGCCCCGGCGAGGCCGAGCGCACGCCATCCCTCGGGGAAGTGGCGGTCGTAGCAGATGTACACCCCGACCCGGCCGACGGCCGTGTCGAACACCGGCCACCCGAGGTTCCCGGGGCGGAAGTAGTACTTCTCCCAGAACCCCTTGACCTGCGGGATGTGGTGCTTGCGGTACTTGCCGAGGTAACTGCCGTCGGCGTCGATGACGGCGGCGGTGTTGTAGTAGAAGCCCGACTGCTCGACCTCGTACACGGGCACGACCATCACCATGTTCAGCTCGCGCGCGAGCTCGCGCATCCGCGTCACGGTGGGCCCGTCCGGCACCGGCTCGGCCCACCGGTAGTGCTCGGGTTCCTGCACCTGGCAGAAGTAGGGGGCGTTGAACACCTCCTGAAACCCGATCACCTGCGCACCCTGCGCGGCCGCGTCCCGCGCGTACCGCTCGTGCACCTCGATCATGGACTCGGTGTCCCCGGTCCACTTCGCCTGCACGAGTGCCGCGCGCACCACGCGCGGCACTCCCTGCATCGACCCTTGCATCGACCTGTTGACGGATTCCGACATGTGCGGCGCCTCGCCTTCAGCGTGGATCTACGTGCGTAGAAGTAGAAGCATGGTCGTTCCCGACCTTGATGGCAATATGTCGGGCATACCACAACCCTGGCGGTTCTTCCCTGCTCAGGGGCGTGTCGCACGCTCCGTGGCCGGCAAAAAGTCCGCATGGGTCACGGAGGACTCCCCCAGCACGGCCGCAAAGTCCCTGGCCCACGGCATGGGGAAGCCCTTCGCGGACTGAGCCCACCGCCAGGAAGCCGAGCAGGGCCGAGCGCATCCGCACGTACGGCTCGATGCGCGTCAGGCGTACCCAACGGAGTGGCGGGCCGGCGCCGGCGAGACCTGGCAACCAGCTCCGTACGAAGACTGGACCGGCGTCTCGACCGCGGCCCCGCGGAAGAGGGCGCAGTCGGATGTCGCAGGAGAGGGTGCCAGGCGTCGACCCTTGCGGACCATGGCGCCAGGACCGGCAGCAGGGATGAACAGGGCACGACCGCCGTGTGCCCTACAGGCGGTGGGACACGCGGACGCGCTGGCCGAGGGACGCCGCCCGCCTGGTCCCCCGGTGCTCGTCGAGATAGTGGGCCAGTTGGGCGAGTTGGACGTTCACCGCAGCGGATTGCACACCCTGCGCACGGTCCAGGGCGTCCTCGACCGCCTGGCAGGCTTCGCTGATCTCACCCGAACGGAAGTGGGCTGTGGCAAGCAGGCAGAGGGCGAGAACCTGGTCGGTCAGCCGATCCGGGCTTCGGGTGACGCTGGCCGCCTCGAACTCACCCCGGGCTCGCTGCAGTTCGCCGAGCTCGAGGAGGCATCGCAGCGTGGTGTCCGCAAGTTCGGCTGCCCCGAAGTAGTCGAGCCAGGCGTCGTTGTCGGAGCCGGCCTCGACCAACCCCTTGGCCGATCGCTCCAGGCTCACCTTGGTGGCCCCGGCGTCCTGGCGGGCAGCGTGAAATCGGGCCTCGGCCGCGTGCAGGGCAGCCCTGGCCCGCCGACCGTGGCCGGCGGTGCCCAGCAGGGCCGCACGCACCAGGTCGAAGGTACCCGGATGGTCGCCTGCCAGCGGCGCGTGTTCGGCCAGGGCAGCCAGGACGTGCGCGCCCAGCACGCGGTCCTCGCCGTGGTGCGCCATGGACAGGGCCAGCAGCAGGTAGCGACGGGCCAGTCCGTGGAGACCTGCGTCGTGGGTGTAGCGGCCGACGGACAGGTGGGCGAGGGCGGCGGAGCGGAAGACGCTGCGCCCGACGGTGCCTGGATACCGGCCGGTCAGCAGCGGCGCCAGGCTGCTTTGCAGGAACTGGACCGCGGGCAGCCGGGCCGCGATTCCGCCGGTGCGGCGGGCGATCAGATCGAAGGCCTGGAAGGTGGTGCTGAAGCGGGCGAGATCGACGGGTGTCACGTCATGGCCGGGGCCGTGGCCGACCGGCGCGGCCGCAGTGTCGGCGACCAGCCAGTGCAGGGCCGGTCCGCTGAGCGCGGCTGCCGGGATCCCGTAGCGGGTCGAGCTGTGCCGGTCCAGGTCGCTGACCCACAGGGCACGGGCCGCGGCGACGAGTTCGACCGGATCGTCCAGGAACTCGGGCGTCCACGGGGAGCGTGTCGAGCCGACGGGCCGGGCCATGCCGATGTCAGCGGTGGTGACGATCCGGCCGAGCCTCAACGCGAGTGTTTCGGCGATGAGTTCGGGCGGCACCGCGCGGCTCATCCGGCCGTCGCGCCACCGCTGCACGCTGGTGTGCGTGCACTTGGCGTCCCGGCCGTGTCGAGCCGCCGTGTCCCGCACCGCGCGCGCGAACTGCTTGTTGGACATGGCGGCCTGCTCGATGAGTGAGATGAGCTGCGAGTTCGGCCGCAGTGCGGGCGCCGGTGCGGCGTACATGCCACTGCTCATGCAGGGCACTTTAGGGCCCCGCGCGGGGCGTTCCATGTCGGTTGCGTTAATTCGTGCGCTCTGAGCCCTGCTGTGACGAGTGGACCCCCGGTGAGCCCTATTGCCGACAAGTGAAGATCTGATTTTCTACTTCCCTGCGCCCCCTTCACAGGAACCCCGCGTGGCGTGGCGCAATCACCCGGAGTAGTCCGTCCGCGCCTCTGCGCTCGGTCTCCATTCGACGAACCGACAGGAGCACTCGTGACACTGTCCCGATCTCCGTTGACAGGCTCCTGCCATGGCTAGGGGACACGGCCGCGACTCCGAGTCACTTGAGACGCATCCCGCGCGCGACGACCTGGCACTGCGCACAGCGTGCGAGGACGCCGCCATGGGCCGCTGGGACGCACCGCGCGACGTGATCGCGGCCAGCGGACGCGACTGGGACCGGAGGGTCTTCCGGCTGCAGATTCTGGCTCGCCACGGGGTACGCCTGCGCTGGGCCGAAACCTGGGCGTCTGCCGAACCCGGCAACCCGGACGCCGTGGTGATGCTCGCGCACGTCCAGGCACTGCGCGCCATCCTGGCAGGTGAGACCAAGGACCGTGAACTCCTGGACTCGGCCTGGCAGACCTGTCTGCGGGCCGCCGACGCACTGCCGCCGGACCCCTCACCGTGGCTGGTACTGATGGCGCTGACCCGTACGCTGGCGCCGGACACCAAACTGATGCAGCAGTTGTGGGCCGAAGCCAGCCGCCGCGACCCCTACGGCCGCGAAGGCCACCACGAACTTCTGGCCTACCTGATGCCACGTCATCACGGCTCCGCTGCCATGATGTTCGACTGGGCGCACGAGCGGGCCCAACTGGCCCCCCGGGGTACGCCGATCGCGGTGCTGCTCCTGGTCGCGCAGGCCGAGCACTACCGTCACCGTACGCAGCAGGATCCACAGAACCTGCGGTTGGTCATCCACTCGTGGACGGACCGCCCCGACGTCGACCTTGTGCTGGACCACTGGTGGAGTTTCCGTTCACCACGGCGCCACGCCAACTTCATCGACGACGCGCACTATCTGGCGCACGCCCTCTCCTTTGCCGGCCGGCACGCCGAAGCGGTGGAGGTCTTCGAGGAGATCGGCCCCTACATGAGCCAACTCCCCTGGGCCCTGTGCGGAGACGCGGAGCAACTGTTCCGCAGTCACCGGGAGCAGGCGATGAAGCCGGTCCGCGCCAACCCCGGCCGCTGGCGTCGATCGACCTGAACAGCCCGACCGACCTGATCGACCCGGTCAGGCTCATCAACTGGTCGCGCGCCGACCTCCCTTGACGCCCCCTCATACTCTCCCGCCGGTCCGCAGCCCCCTCCCCCCGAGAGGAAGAGACACCATGCCCCTGGAACCCGAGTACCTGTCCGACGAGGAGCGCCTCGCGCAGCTGGGTTACACCCAGGTGCTGGCCCGGCGCATGTCAGGCTTCTCGAATTTCGCCGTCTCCTTCACCATCATCTCCATTCTTTCCGGCTGCCTGACCCTCTACGGCTTCGGCCTCACCACCGGTGGTCCGGCCATGCTGACCTGGGGCTGGGTGCTGGTCGGCGCCATGACTCTGTTCGTGGGCCTGGCGATGGCCGAGGTCTGCTCCTCGTACCCGACCTCGGCGGGACTGTACTTCTGGGCGAAGGAGATGGCACCGCCGGGTTCGGCGGCCGCATGGGCCTGGTTCACCGGATGGTTCAACGTGCTGGGCCAAGTCGCGGTGACCGCCGGTGTCGACTTCGGTGCCGCCACCTTCCTGAACGCCTACCTCGATCTCCAGTGGGGCTTCAGCACGACCGCCCAGCACACGATGATGCTCTTCGCGGGCATCCTGCTGCTGCACGGTGCGCTGAACACCTTCGGCGTGCGGTTGGTGGCGCTCCTCAACAGCGTCAGCGTCTGGTGGCACGTCGGCGGCGTGCTGGTCATCGTCGGGGCGCTGATCGTCGTTCCCTCCCACCACCAGTCGGCCGGATTCGTCTTCGGGCACTTCGCCAACGGCACCGGTTTCCACTCCGGGCTCTACGTCGGCCTGCTGAGCCTGCTCGTCGCTCAGTACACCTTCACCGGCTACGACGCCTCGGCCCACATGACCGAGGAGACCAACGACGCCGCGGTGGCGGGCCCGCGCGGAATCGTCCGCTCGATCTGGCTCTCCTGGATCGCCGGATTCGTGCTGATCGTCGGCATCACCTTCGCCATCCAGAACTGGGACGGCACTCTCAACACCGCCACCGGGGTGCCGCCGGCCCAGATCTTCATCGACTCGCTCGGGCTGACCGGGGGCAAACTGCTGCTGCTGATCGTGATCGGCGCCCAGCTGTTCTGCGGGATGGCCTCGGTCACCGCCAACTCCCGCATGATCTACGCCTTCTCGCGAGACGGCGCGCTGCCCTTCAGTCGGGTCTGGCACCAGATCAACCCCAGCACCCGCACACCCACCAAGGCAGTCTGGCTGGCCGTGGGAGCTGCGCTGTCACTCGGCCTGCCGGACCTGATCAACGCCACCGCGTACGCCGCGGTGACCTCGATCGCCACCATTGGCCTGTACATCGCCTACGTGATCCCGACCTTCCTGCGGCTCCGTCAAGGGGACCGATTCCAACGCGGCCCGTGGCACCTGGGCCGTTTCAGCCGCCCGATCGGCATCGTCGCGGTGGCCTGGGTGCTGCTGATCACCGTGTTGTTCATGCTGCCCCAGGTCAACCCGATCACCGCCCAGAACTTCAACTACGCCCCCGTCGCCGTGGCGATCGTGCTCGGCTTCGCCACGCTCTGGTGGTTCGTCTCGGCCCGCACCTGGTTCCTCAACCGGAACCACCCGCACAACCGCAAGCTGGCCGCACCCGACCAGGCTGCCGCGGAGTCGCTGTCGCGGCGCTAGGGCGCGTATCGAGTCGTGATCAGCGAGTTGCTCCGGTGGGGTCTTTGATCCAGATCATCGAGGCTCGCAGATGGAGGCCGGCGAGGTAGCTCTCCGGGGTCTTGTCGTACCTGGTGGCGATGCCTCGCCAGGCCTTCAGCTTGTTGATCAGCCGCTCTACGGTGTTCCTCTCCTTGTACGCATTATCCAGCAGCGGTGAGCAGCGGCCCTCCAGCCGGACGAGGCCGCATGCGAGGACTCTACGAAGCGAACGTGCATGATCCAGGCCTGCGTCGGGGTGCGGCGCATTCCCGTGGCGACGCCGTCGGCAGGCGCGGGCTCCCCTGGTCTGGAGCTCCCGGTCGTGGGCCCCGCCTCCTGGGTCCACGACCGGGTCACGAGGGGATGCAGCGCAGGCTCTCGTCTCAGCCCCCGAACAGCTTCAGCAGGTGTATCCGCACGGCCTGCTGGTCGCCGAGGTCGATGCCGTTCGCCGATTTCACCCGCCTGGTGCAGGAAACCCCGGCGCTCCGCGACTACGCCCACCGCATGTGGACTCGCCACGAAGCAGCCCTGCCGCGAGCCATTGCCGAGGAAGTCGGCGCCCCCGAGGACGACGTCACCTGCGCGGCTCTGGCTCATTTCGCCCTTGAGGCCCGCAACCTCATCCTGCGGCACACCGAGCCGCACCGCGCCGCCGACGAGGCTTTCGCATTGCTCGAACACGGCCGGGCGGCCTCCCACCCGCGCAGCTGACCCGGCCTGCTCGGAGCCGTGGCGTGCGCGGGCGCATTGGGAGCGCCCACCGCAGCACCGCGCACGCCTACACCGACGCCTGGACCGTGAGCACCGCCGTCGCCATCCTCGGTCTCGCGGCCCCGATCCTCCCGCGCGCCAACCGCAGTCCCTCCCACCCGACATGTACGGGCGGGCACCACGTCACAGAGCCTGCCCACTCAACCCGCTCACGCCCGGAGGGCGGCAGCGTCGTGACCGATCCAGGGCTCATCCGTCGGAGTCTCGCCGACTAGGATGGCCCGCATGGCACGTTGGGAACCGGACGCACAGGGGCGGCTGCAGCAGGCGGCCATGGAGCTCTTCGCCGAGCGCGGATACTCCGAGGTGACCGACGCGTACGAGGTCCTCGTCGACGACCTCTCCCGGCAGGTCAAGGCCGGCTTGTCGGCGGACGTCTCCGTGCTCTACCCGCAGTTGGCCGGATAGCCCCGCACCGGCGCTGACACGACCTGCCTCAGCGGGCCCGCAGCCGGGCCACCCCGACCGCACGACAGCGCGGCAGGTCGAAGGCCGCCGGCCCCCCGGGCTGCGGGCCTCCTCCCCACCGCGCTCTCGGTCGGCGATCGGTCGGCGATCAGTCGGCGATCCTGGCGTGCATCTCCCAGACCAGGATCTCCGCGGGCTCGACCGCGGTGACCTTCCGCCCTCCCGTCGCCGTGAAGCGCACCGCGTCACCGGCGCCCAGCGGTCCGACGCCCTCCAGAGCGACGTCACCGCGGGGAACGAACAGGTGGAGGAAGGGCGCGTCGGGCAGTTCGATGCTCTGGCCGGGCTGCAGGCGGGCGGCATGCAGCGCGGCGTAGCGGTTCTTGATGCGGATGGCGGAGGCGCCGTCGTGCTTGTCCATGCCGGACGCGACGGGGACCAGACCCCCGGACATCAGCTCGTGGTCGATCTCGAGCTGTTCGTAGCCCGGCACGATGCCGGCCTCGTCGGGGACGACCCACATCTGGACGAAGTGCACCGGCTCGGTGTGGGCGTCGCCGCCGTCCAGGCGCCAGGAGTCGTTCTTCTCGGAGTGCAGGATGCCGGTGCCGGCACTCATCCGCTGCGCCAGTCCCGGATAGATCACGCCGGAGTGGCCGGTGGAGTCCTGGTGCACCAGCGATCCCTGCATCACCCAGGTGACGATCTCCATGTCGCGGTGAGGGTGGGTCTCGAAGCCGCTGCCCGGGCGGACGAGGTCGTCGTTGTTGACCAGCAGCAGCCCGTGGTGGGTGTTGGCGGGGTCGAACCGGTCACCGAAGGAGAAGGAGTGCTTGGAGTCCAGCCAGCTGATCTGCGTCCGAGAGCGGTCGCCGGCACGGCGGACGTCGATCTGAGGCCTCATGTTGGCGGTGCTCACTGTTTTGATCCCTTCAGATTCCCGACACGCTTCGTGCCTTGCTCAGCATAGTTGATCCTTCAACTATTCCGGAGGCCCGGATCGCCCGCGCGCCACCACAGACGGGAATACACGCAGGCGTGGCTCCGGTTGCTCGGAGACATCGGATGCACGGAGTTGGTTGCGATGAGCCTCTTGGGACCTGGAGTCACGTTCAGTCGCATCGGCGCGCCCACGACAGCGCGTCGAGGACTTCGGGCCCGGCGGCGCCTGCTGGTCGCAGCCATCGCGGTGACGGCGGACGCGGCAGCTGCCCTGCTCCTCGCCGGCCACGGCATGGCCGTCACCTTCGTCGGCGTCGCCTCGGCGGTCCTGGCCTGGGTACTGGTCGGACGTCTGACACGTTGGCAGCCACTGTCCACCCGCAAGGCCTTGGAAGACTCGGAGGAGCGACGATGAGCGTGATCGCGCGACCGCCGTCCTCCGGCGCAGTCACCCGTCCGCGCAAGGAACGGGTGACTCGTTCGGGTGGGCGGTGCACGCGGCGGGAAGGACGTCATGCCGTCGAGCTTCTGGCCGTCTCGGCGCTCGGCCTGGTCCCGTGGACGGTCGTCCTGGGGCTGACGCTGCCCTCCGACTACCGCGTGCATGCGTGGAGCGCCGCCTGGGTGGGCTTCGACGTGATGCTGCTGGGCGGCATGGCGACGACCGCCGTGCTGGGCCTGCTCCGCCGCCGGGCTGTGGTCATTCCCGCACTGGTGACCGCTGTGCTGCTGGTGTGCGACGCCTGGTTCGACGTCTCCCTCGATCTCGGCACATCCGGCGTGTGGACGTCCTCCGCGCTGGCGGTGTTCGTCGAACTGCCGATGGCGGCGTTCCTCTTCCGCAAGGCCTACACCTTGCTGCGCCTCCAGTGGGTACCCCAGGAGCCGAGGCCGATCGTGGACGACGCCGCCGAACCGGACGGCCCCCGCGCGGCGGCCATCCGCACCGGCACCGGCACCGGCACCGGATCGGGCCACGTCATCGCACGCTGACGGCACCCTTCCGTCGCCCCGGACTGCATCTGTTCGATCTGTTCGGCGACGGCCGGCACCCCGCTGCCGCCGCTCCGCACCACGACGTCCGTCTCTCCGAAGTGGCGGGCCCCCGGGATGACCGAGCAGGCTGGAAGTCCCGCCGGGGCCGCCCGGAACGGACCCCCGGCGCCGCTGATCAGTGGGATTCTGCGGAGGGAGCGGAGGGAATCGATCCGCCGTGGTCATCGTCGCCGTCGTCTTCGCCGTCCTCGGGGCCGCCAGCAACGCGGCAGGCACAGCCTTCCAGCGGAAGGCGGCAACCACCGTCCCGCGCGGCGGAGGGCTGCGACTCATCGTGGCCTTGTCGAAGCAGCCGGCCTGGCTTGCCGGCATCGCCGGAGTGGTGGGTGCGGCCCTGTTCCAGGCCCTGGCCCTGACCTTCGGCCCGCTGGCCCTGGTGCAGCCGCTGTTCATCCTCGAGCTTCCCTTCGCTCTGCTGATCGCGGCACCGCTGCTGCACCGGCGACTCCCGGCCGCTGGCTGGTACGGCGTAGGCGCCGTCGTGCTCGGTCTCGCTCTCGCACTGGCCTGCGCCGCGCCCACCGGCAACACCAGCCAGGCGTCGATGGACCGCTGGATCCCCGCGCTGGCCGTCTGCGTGGGCCTGATCGGCGTCGCAGTCGTGATCGCGAGGCGCTCCGGATCCTCACTCGTTCGGGCTACAACTCTGGGTGCCGCCGCAGCCATCGGCAACGCACTGACGGCAGCCCTGCTCAAGTCGGCGACGGGGACCTTCTCCGACCACGGCCCGAAAACCTTCCTCACGTCATGGCAGACGTACGGCTTCGCCGTCACCGGCGTGGCCGCCGTCCTCCTCCTGGAGAACGCCCTTCAGGCCGGCTCCCTTGCCGCGTCCCAACCCGCCCTGACCATCGGCGACGCCACAGTCAGCCTGCTCCTGGGTATCACCTTGTTCGGCGAGACCATCCGGACCGGCTGGTTCGTGATCCCGGAGCTCGCCGGCGTGGCCGTGATCACCGTTGGCGTCCTCGCCCTCTCTCGTGCCGTCCCCCACATCCGCGACGTCACCGACCGACGCTGAGAGCCACCCGCCGGTCGCGGGATCCGGGGGTGATCGTTCCGGGTACAGGTCGGAGCCGACCCTCCATACCGACGTCGCCGGTCAGAGCCATGGGAATCCTGTCCGTCTCCCGTCGGGCCTGTGCCCGGACGGATACCGAATGTTGCAGAACGCTTACAGGCGACTACGGAGTGTGCCAAGCTGACGCCACGGCAGCTCTCGACCTTGGAGTCCCCACGAACTCGTCAGGAGGGCTGGATGAGCTACTGCCCGACCTGCATGCGTTATGTCAACGGCGCCGTCAGCTGGGCT
>NZ_BBPQ01000073.1:0-32279 GCF_000787855.1 Streptacidiphilus anmyonensis
GCGGTGGCCCGGGGCGGCCTCGGCGGCTGCCGCGGTACGGCGTCCCGGCGGGGGGGGTGCCGCCGGAGGCGGCGGCGAGGCCCCGAGCGGGGTGTCCGCACTTCGCCGGCGCGCCCGCCCGTCGCCGTGCGGCAGGAGGGGCCCGGCCTTCCGCGCGGAGCTTCGTGCGGGCCGGCTGGCGGGTTCGGGCGGGAGCGAGACGATAGGGGGGTGATTCCCGGGCGTCGGGGCGCGGTGGAGCGTGGTCCGGCGGAGGGAGGTGGCCGGATGGGAGCCGCGGACATGGCCGGGCCGGAGCCGGGGGCGTTCGGGGGCGACCCCTCGCTGGAGCCGGGCGGCCTGCTGGACGTGCTCGGCGTGGCGGCGGTCGTGCTGAGCGCCGAGGGGCGGATCGCCCTGTGGAGCCCGCAGGCCGAGGCCCTCTTCGGCTACTCGGCCGCCGAGGCCCTGGGGCGACCGGCCGCGCGCGTGCTGGTCGACGAGCAGCACGTTCCGTGGGTGCTGTCCTGGTTCGCCGGCATCATGTCCCGCGGCCGCGCCTGGGCGGGCGTCTTCCCGGTGCGCCACAAGGACGGCTCCACCCGGCTGACCGAGTTCCGCAACATGCGCCTGGAGGACGGGCAGGGACGCCACTACGCGCTGCTGCTGGCCACCGACCAGCCCACGCTGCGGCGTCTGGAACGCGATCTCGCGCTGTCGCTGCGCCTGGTCGAGCAGTCGCCGATCGGGCTCGCCGCGGTCGGCACCGACCTGCGGTACATCCTGGTCAACCCGGCGCTGGAGCGCATCAACGGGATCTCCGCGGCGGCGCAGCTGGGACGCACCGTCGGCGAGGCGCTGCCCTTCCTGGACACCCGGGGGATCGAAGCGGCGATGCGCACGGTGCTGGACACCGGGACCCCGCTGCTGAACCAGCTCACCGTGGGCCGGACGCCGGCGAAGCCCGCGAGCGAGCGCGCGTGGTCCGTGTCCTACTACCGGCTGGACGACCCCGGCGGACGGGTCGTCGGGGTCGCGTCCTCGATCGTCGACGTCACCGAGCAGCACCGCTCGGAGATCGCCGCGGCCGCGGCCCGCCGCCGGCTCACCGTGATCGCCGACGCCTCCGAGCGCATCGGCACCACCCTCGACCTCGACGTCACCGCCCGCGAGCTCGCCGACGTGCTGGTGCCCGAGTTCGCGGACTTCGCCGCCGTCGACGTCCTGGACTCGGTGCTCTCCGACAGCACCGCGCGGACCACCGACGGCAGCCCGGCCGTGTTCCGGGCCCTGGCGATCAAGACCGCCTACCGGACCCCGCTCGCGGAGGCCGCCGACCCGGTCGGCGAGATCGCCCGGTACGACGCCAGCCGACTGGTCACCCGCAGCGTCCGCAAGGGCCGGCCGCTGCTCGTCGCCCACGTCACCGACGCCGACCTGCCGCGGATCGCCCGCGACGAGGCCGCGGCCGAACTGCTCAAGCAGGCCAGGATCCACTCCTACATGGCCGTGCCGCTGCGCGCCCGCGGCCAGGTCCTCGGCGCGCTCGACATGATCCGAGCCCGCAACCCGCACCCCTTCACCGAGGACGACGTGCTGCTGGCGACCGATCTGGCCGCCCGCGCGGCGGTCTGCATCGACAATGCGCGCTGGTACCAGAGCCAGCGCCACGCCGCGCTGGCCCTGCAACGCCATCTGCTGCCCACCCGTCCTCCGCAGCCGCCCGGCCTGGAGGTCGCCTACCGCTACCAGCCGGCCGGCAGCGTCGTCGAGATCGGCGGGGACTGGTTCGACGTCATCGCCCTCGCAGGAGAGAAGACCGCCCTGGTCGTCGGCGACGTCATGGGCAGCGGCATCAACGCCGCCGCCACGATGGGCCAACTGCGCACCGCCGCACGTACCCTGGCCCGCCTCGACCTGGACCCGGCCACCGTGCTCACGCACCTCGACGGCATCGCCGGCGGCCTCGACGAGACCATCGCCACCTGCGTCTACGCCGTCTACGACCCGCACCGTCGCAGCTGCCGCATCGCCTCGGCCGGTCACCTGCCCCCGGTGCTCACGCGCCTCGGCCACGCCCCCCGCCTGCTCGACCTCCCCACCGGCGTCCCCCTCGGCGTCGGCGGCGCCTCCTTCGAGGACGTCCGGCTGGACCTGGGCGAGGGCGACGAGCTCCTGCTCTACACCGACGGCCTGGTCGAGACCCGCGACCACGCCATCGACACCCGGCTGCGGGCCCTCACCGACCTCCTCAACCGCGACCGCCCCTCTCTGGAGGACACCTGCGACCTGCTCCTGGACGCCCTCCACCACCACGACGGCACCGACGACGTCGCCCTCCTCCTCGCCCGCGCCCGCCCGTTGGGCGGCGCCTCCGGTGTCCGAACGGAATCCGGTATCTGAGAGGCGGGTGGATTCCGGGCGGCTGCGCGTGTTGTGCACGGGTTCCTCCCCTTAAGTCCGCATACCCTGGCGGCGTGGAGCTCTCCGATCGTGATCTCGCGTTCCTCGCCGACCACCAGGCCGCCGCCATGGTCACCGTCGCCCCCGACGGCATCCCGAAGACGGCCCGCGTGGGCGTCGCGCTGGTCGACGGACGGCTGTGGAGCAGTGGCACGCAGGACCGCGTCCGCACGGCGCGACTGCGCCAGGACCCGCGCTGCACGGTCTTCGTCTTCAGCGACTCGTACCGCTGGCTGACGCTGGAGACCACCGTGACCATCCTGGAGGGGCCCGACGTCCCGGACCTCAGCGTGCGGCTGTTCCGGGCCATGCAGGGCCGCCCCACCGGTCCGCTCAGCTGGTTCGGCGGCGAGCTCGACGAGGCGGCGTTCCGTCAGCAGATGGTGACCGAGGGCCGGTTGGTCTACGAGTTCACCGTGCACCGGAGCTACGGAACCGGGTGAAGCCGCGGTAGAGCGGCGTCTCCCGCCGCTGCGAGCCGCGCAGCCGCAGCGCCCAGCCGACCAGCGCGTGGCTCAGCATGTAGAGCCGGTGCTCCTCGCGGCCACCCGGCGACAGCCGGCCGACGACCCACTCGACGGGCGTCGCCCCGCCGTACCCGTCCCTCGGGCGGAACAGCAGGTCCGAGCGGCCGATCTCGGCCAGCACGTTGAGCGCGTAGGCGAACGGGTAGGGCCGGTTGATCCGGTCGTCGTCGGTCCGGTCCATGGCGGGGAAGCCGTCCACCCAGCGGTTCAGCAGCGGCTCGCCGATCAGGTCCATCCGCCCGGTGACCATCGCGGTCTGCACGAGGTAGGCGTAGGAGATGCCCCGCAGGAAGTAGTCGGCGCCGGGGTCGATGTGCTCCCACTGGCCGACGACGTCCTCGACGAAGGCGTCCAGGTCGGGGACCTGGTCCCGCAGCCGGCCCAGGTTGTGCAGCGCGATCAGGTAGTACAGGCCCATATGGGTCCGCTCGACCGGGGTGAGCGCGGCCATCAGCTCCCCGGCCTCGGCGAGCCGGTCCCGCCCGTGGACCAGGTACCGCTCGGGCCGGTCGGTCATGGCGACCGCGTTGAGCATGGTGAGCAGCGGGTAGACCCGGACGAAGGCGTCCGACATCGGCTGGGGGAACGCCGGGCGCAGGCCCGCCGCCTCGCCGCGGTCGAGATGGGAGAGGACCTCGCGCACCCGGTCCCGGCCGCCGTCGTCGGCGAGGAACCGCCCGTGGCCGATCAGGGAGACGACCGAGAGCAGCATGGAGCCGCCGCGGCCGCGGAAGAACGGCGCCGGGACCTGCTCCAGCAGGTCCAGCGCCTCGCGAACCCGGTTGCGCGGCCCGGAGACCAGCCGGTCCTGAAGACCGAGCTGACCGGTCGCCAGGAAGACGGCGGTGGACGCGGACAGTCGCTCGTAGTGGCCGTGGCGTCCCGCGTTCTCGTCCCTGGCGCGGTCCGGCTCGATCCGGTCCAGCACGTCCAGCATCTCGCCCGGGAGGTCCGTGCCGTCGTCGACCAGCAGCGAGCGGGGGAGGCCGAGCTTGGCGACGGCGTCCATCAGGACGCACCCGGCCATGAGCCGGAAGTAGGGGTTCTCCTCGGCGCGCAGCGCCGCGAGGACCGGGGCCAGCTCCTCGGGCGCCGCCCGGCGGTGCGGACCCCGGGAGGGGTGTACGGTCGCCAGCACGAAGTCCGCCAGCAGCGAGGAGAACCGGATGTAGGGGCTGCTTCCGGCGCCGTGGGCGTCGAGCAGCCGGAACGTGTGACGGATCCGCGCGGCGGCCTCGGGGTCGTAGGCGACGGGGTGCTGGCCGAGGCCGATGCCGCGCACCATGCGGCTCCACGGGGTGGCGATCACGCGGGTCTCGGTCGCCAGCTCGTGCAGGCCGCGCACCGGGACCCGGAAGGGGGCGGTGGTCATGGGTGGTCGACTCCTTCTCAGGCACGCAGGTGGGGGAGCGCGGGCACGGGGAGGCCGAGGAACTCGGTGCGGCGGCCGTCGAGCATCTCCAGCGCCCAGTTCAGCCACCTGACGCCCTCGCAGTAGATGGCGACCGGACGGCGCTGGCTCCGGTAGGTGTCCACCAGCGTGCCGTCGAGCTCCTTCTGGAAGTGGAACGGCGGCATGGCGGTGAAGTGCTGGCCCATCATGAAGACGAAGCGGACCAGCCAGTAGGGGTCGCGCTCCAGGAACGGCGACGCCGGGTCGTCGAGGCCGAGCGCGGCCGTCATCACGGGCGCGAAGTGGTCCTCCAAGCCCTGCGGCGCCTCGGGGCGCACCGCGCCGCCGTTCGCCACCACGTCCCGCACCCGGTAGGCGCGCTGGTACGGATTCCCCTCCAGGAACGCGATGTCGACGCGCGGGGTCCGGCCCGCGCCCGCGTCGACGGCCAGGGTGAACTGCTCGAAGTGGATCTCGTCGTAGTGGCCGAGGGAGTTGTGCCAGGGCTTGTTGTCGTACATCGCGTCGTCGCGGGTGTCCGCGCCCTCGGTCTTGAATCCGATCGCCCGCGGGTCCAGGAAGCGGATGCCCAGGGCCTCGGCGGTGACGGCCGCGAGGGCGGCGTCCACCTGCTCCCGGGGCGCGCCGGACTCGATCACGCGCTGGGCGCGCAGCAGCGGCCCGCTGTCGGTGATCTTGATGTTCTCGGTGTTGGTGTCGCCCATGACCAGCGAGTGGAAGCGCGGCTCCAGGACCCGCGCGTAGTCCGGGTTGTCACGGAACCGGCGCAGCAGCGCCCCCGAGTTGAGGTAGGAGACGCCGTTGACGAGGATCCGCTCGGTGTCCAGCAGGTGTGCGTCGAAGGTCCGCGGCGCGGTGCGGCGGCACAGGTCGAGCCGGTCCTCGATCTTCCGGAAGTAGGAGACGTCCAGCGTCCCGCCGGGCGCGGGCACCCGGCCGACGCTGTGCACCCGCTCGTCGAGCACCCGCACGACCTGCTCGTACAGCCGCGCCACCAGCGCCGGCGGCGGGGAGTGCCGCTCCACGAACCGGCTGACCTCCTCGCCGGCGACGTAGCTCATCTCGTACAGCACCTCGCGGTCCACCGCCTGTCCGTCGCGGCGCGCCTCGGGCGGGACAGGGATCTCCCGCTCCGAGACGGAGAAGACCTCGGGGAAGTATGGGCGCACCGAGGCCGGCAGCGCCTGAAGGTACTCGGCCTGCTTCCTCGCCTTCGCGAACGGCGGTAGCATCACGCCGACGCCCTGCGGGTTCCACCGCGCGGTGGTCAGCGCCTCGCTGAGGATCTTCCGCACGGTGACCCGCTCCTCGCCCCGCTTCCGCACGAAGACGGTCATGGACTCGCTGCCGCCCTTGCCGAAGCTGACGACCGACTCCTCGACGCCGATGTAGGCGTAGACGGTGCTGGAGAGCACGCGGCGACTGCGGGCGGCCTCCAGCACCCGTCCGTTCTCCCGGGTCAGCGTCAGCGCGCAGGCGCTCTCGAGCGCGTCCAGCGCGGGGTTGCGCCGCCTGCGCCAGATCTCGGCGGGCTCGCCGACGCGGACCAGGTGGGCGTGGTACGGGCCGGCGTCCAGATCGACCGCAGCCAACCGCGAACCCAGGGAGATCACCTGGCAGTTGCCGTTCAGGCGGATCCGCGCCCGGGTGTCGTGCGCGTCGTCGCCGTCGCCGTCGCCGTCGCCGTCGCCGTCGCCGTCGCCGTCGCCGAGGTCGAAGCCGAGGCCGCCGGACGGCCCGGAGCCGAGCACGGCGCGGGTGGTCTCTGCCAGGTCCCTGCGCGACTGCACCGGCACGCCGTCCGGGGAGACCAGCGGGATCTGCGGCTCGGTCAGGCCGCTCAGCATCCGCTCCAGCGGCTCCCGCCGCGGCCCGTCCACGAACAGCCCGATCACGGCGGCCAGCGGGGCCGCCCCGGAGACGGCGAGCGCCGCCAGCCAGCCGAGCGGGTCTCCGCCGGTCAGGTAGTGGTCGTTCTGCGCGAACAGCGCGGGCCGGTGCTGGAGCAGCGCCTCGAACACCAGGTACTGGTAGAGCATCCGCCGCCCCTGCGGCGGCAGCGCGTCCTCCTGGAGCCCGAGCTCTCGACGGAGCGCGTCGTGGATGCGCATCGCGGCCGGCTGCTCGACCTGGAGCAGCCGGATCCGGTCGGCCAGCGCCTCCTCGTCCAGTCCGGTCGGTGCGTCGAAGTGCACGACCAGCACCTCGGGGCGGGTGGTCCGCGCCGTTCGGTGTGCGGGGCGTCCCGCCCGGTCCAGCACCTCCAGTTCGAGCTCGGCCCGGCCGAGCAGCTCGGAGTCCGGGCCGGTCAGGCGTTTTTTCAGCCGCGCCCTGGCCACGAGCTCACCGCGGACGGTGTCCACGTGCTCACGGTGGCTCCAGGTGTGCTGGAGGAGTTCGAGGAGCCGGTAGAAGGCCGGCGTGCCGTTGCGGTCCGGGCGCAGCATCTGCACGGTGACGACCTGTTCGAGCGCGCGGCCGGTGTACTCCTCGGCGAACGCACCGCCTTCGGCGGCCTGGCGCAGCAGCCCGCGGACCAGGTCGAGGTCGGCGTCGCGCGTCGGCCCGTCGCGGGTGCCGTCGTCGTGGCTCTGCTCGTCGTGGGTGTAGAGGTGCTCCAGCCGGGCCAGGACCCGGCCGGTCGCGGTGACCGCGCCCAGCACCCGTTCGTCGTCCTCGCGGCGCCCGGTGTAGTGCGTGACCGGGACCTCGACGGCGTTGTCCCGGAGCAGCCGCACCGACTTGCCGCCCGGCCCCAACTCCAGGACCAGGTCCAGGCCCAGGCCGTCCAACGTCTCGCAGGTCTCCCGGGACGCCATCGCCTGGTCCGTCAGGGCCAGCACGCCCCGGCGCACGTCGGCGGCGGTGGTGAGCAGCGACATGTCGTGGTTGGACACCACCGGCACCCGGGGCTGCCGGAAGCGGATCCCCTGGGCGTCCAGGAACGCGTCCAGGGCCAGCCGGGCCGGCCGCATCCGCGCGGAGTGGGCCAGGAAGACCGTGGGATCCTTCAGTTCGCTCACCGTCACGCCGGGGAAGCCGGCGACGAAGCGGTCGAACCCGGCCCGGAAGCCCGCGCGGACGTACAGGTTGGCCTGGGTCGGCGCGTACGCCTTGTGCGGCTCCACATCGGCGAGCGGGAACCGGGCGGCCGTCGCGGACAGGACCGCCTCGAGCGCCTCGGCGTCCGGCGCGGTGAGGGCCAGCACGTGGCACGGCTCCGGGACCAGCGGGGTCCCGAGCACGGACGCGGGCAGGTGGCGGGCGAGGTCCTGGGCGAACGGCTCGTCGGTGTCGGCGCCCCCGGCGGCCAGCAGCATCAGCGGCGTGAAGGCGTGGGCGACGCGGACGCCGTCGGCGACGGTCAGCGCCCCGCCGGCCACGGCGGCGGTCAGTACGCCGAAGCTCTCGCCGGTGTACGCGACGACGTCGGCGGGCGTCGCGGACTCGGCGATCCGGTGCCTGAGCCAGGCCTCCAGGGCCAGGCTGTGCACCAACAGGGCGGCCCCGATGAAGCCCTGACGCTCCAGCGCGCCCCGTCGGGGGCCCGCGGCCGGCATGAGCAGCAGCTCGGGCCGCGCGGCGATGCCGAGGGCACGGGCCGCCTCCTGGTAGACGTCCGTGACCTCGGGGACGCCGCAGTCGAGGAGGGAGCGGTCGAGGTCCCGGTAGAAGGACCGGCTGCCGAGGCCCGGGAAGAACCCGGCGACGCGCGCCCGGTGCTTCGCGCCGAGGGCGTGGTCGGTCGGCGAGGTCGGCACGAAAAGGGATCGGGACACGTGAATCGCCCTCTCATGGTTGTCCTGCGGAGAAACGGAGAAAACGCCTGCCAAAATTCTCCGAAGTCACCGGCGGACTCTCAAGCGATCTTGGTACAGGGTTGCGTCATACCTGTTCAGGAGCGTGTCAGAATTTCTTTAGCCGAATGCCAGAGAAGCGTCAGAAAAACCTCGGAGCAACAAAAGAGCCGGGGCCGGAGAACTTTTCGTTCTCCGGCCCCGGCTCTTTTTTCGGGGAGTGGGACAGGTGGTCTTCTGTGGGTTTCTCCCTGGCTACGGGACCCCGGCCTCAGTGCGGTCCGGGTGCAGCGCCCCGTCGGACGCGGAGGCGGCCTGCGACGCGGCCGGAGCCCGGCCGAGGGAGCCGCCGGCGACGACGACCAGCCCGGCCAGGGCGAGCCCGGCGCCGACCCAGAGCGGGGCCACGTAGCCCTCGCCCGCGGCCAGGGCCAGGCCGCCGAGCCAGGCGCCCAGCGCGTTGCCGACGTTGAAGGCGGCGATGTTCGCGCCGGAGGCCATCGTGGGCGCGTCCGACGCGTACGTCATGGTGCGCACCTGGAGGCCGGGCGCGGAGGCGAGACCGACGGCACCCATGAGCAGCAGCGCGACGACGGTGGCGACCTTGTTGTGCGCGGTGAGCGCGAAGGCCGCCATGACCGCGGCCAGCAGCGCCATGATGCCGATCAGCGCGGCGTTCACGGACTTGTCCGCGGCCTTGCCCCCGACGAAGTTCCCGATGAAGGTCCCGACGCCGAACAGGATCAGCAGCCACGGCACGGTCGCGGTGGCGAAGCCGCTCACCTTGGTGAGGGTGAACGCGATGTAGGTGTAGCCGCCGATGACCCCGCCGAAGGCCAGGACGCTGAGCGTGACGGAGACCCAGACCTGTCCGCGCCGGAAGACGGCCAGTTCGCTGCGCAGGTCGGTCCGGGCGGACTCGGTGCCGCGCGGCACCAGCACCTGGATGCCGATCAGGGTGACGACGCCGATGACGGTGATGGCCCAGAAGGTGGAGCGCCAGCCGGCCTGTTGGCCGAGGAAGGTGCCGAGCGGCACGCCGAGCACGTTGGCCACGGTCAGGCCGCCGAACATCAGCGCGATGGCGCTGCCCTTCTTGTTCTCGGCGACCATGTCGGAGGCGACCACCGCTCCGACGCTGAAGAACGCGCCGTGGCAGAGCGCCGCCACGATCCTGCCGACGAGCAGGACGTCGTAGCTGCCGGCCACCGCCGAGACGAGGTTGCCGACGATGAACAGCGCCATGAGGCCGACCAGGACCTTCTTGCGGTCCAGACGGGAGACCGCGGCGGTCAGCAGCAGGGCGCCGATCGCGACGCTGAGCGCATAGCCCGAGATCAGGTAGCCGGCTACCGACTCGGAGACGTGGAAGTCGGCTGCCACCTCGGGCAGCAGACCCACGATCCCGAACTCGGTGAGGCCGATGCCGAAGCCTCCCAGCGCCAGGGCGATGAGCCCGATAGGCATGTCAAATCCCTCCGTTGCCATGGCACGTGGTGCGGGACCGCACCCCGTGAACCTCAACATATCGAAGCATCGCATAACGTCGATATGTTCTGTCAAGCGAACGCATCGCTTATCATCGATGGATCAGGGATCGGTGTCGTCCCGCACCGCCAGGAAGGCTCATGACCACACACGACTCGTCCACGACGAACGACCTCACGTCGTTGCTGGAGGCGCTCAAGGCGCTGGCCAACCCCGTGCGGTTGCAGGTCCTCCAGTGGCTGCGCGAACCGGAGCGGAACTTCCCCGTCGAGCCGGAGGTGACCGACCCACGGGCGGTCGGGGTCTGCGTCAGCCATATCCAGGCGAAGAGCGGCCTGGCCCAGTCCACCGTGTCCGCGTACATGGCCGTGCTGGAGCGCGCCGGACTGGTGCGCTCCACCCGGGTCGGCAAGTGGACCCACTACCGGCGCGACGAGGAGCGCATCGCCGCGCTGGTCGAGGAGTTGAGGAACGCCGTCGGCGGCGACGCCCGTCTGGCGGACGACCTGCTGTGACCGCCAGGCGGTGACCGTCACGCCGGCGCCGCCTCCTTCTCTGCCCGCGTCTCCGGCTCGGGCTCCGGCTCGAGCTCGGGCTCCGGCTCGGGCGGCGGCGCGCTGGTGCGCAGCCGCGGCATGATGCCGGGGGCGGCGAGGCCGGGCAGCAGCAGCCGCCACAGCGCGGAGACCCGTGCGGGCAGGTCCTGGCGGTTGCTGTAGACCTGCGACATCACCTGCAATCCGGTGAACGAGCCGACGACGGTCGAGGCGACCTCGCGCAGATCCATCCCGGGGAGCAGCTCGCCCTGCCGGTCCGCCTGCCGCAGCAGGTGTTCGATCACGGCGATCGCCTCGTCGTACGGGGCCCGCGCGGACTGCGCGAACGAGGACTGCTCGACGGCGAGGCGCACACTCGCCCGCAGCACGGTGTCCCGTTGCAGCCGCCGGGCGAACTCGAGCGACATGTCGATGACGGCCTGGAGCTTCACCGTGCGGACGGGCGGAACCAGCGCCTCGCTCTGCGCCTCCACCAGCGCCGCGGCGATGGACTCCTTCGAGGGGAAGTGGTGGTACAGCGCGCCCCGGGTCAACCCCGCCCGACTGAGGATCTCGTTGGTGCTGGCTGCGTCGTAGCCGCGCTCGCCGAACACCTCGGCGGCCGCCTCGATGATCGAGCGTCTTGATCGGATTCCGCGCTCTTGCTGGGCCATCCTCTAGTCCTAGCGGCTCGTGGTCGAAAGACCAAACAGACTTGCCTGTATGTTACCGCGCATCGCCGATCCGGAACCCCACCCCACGGACCGTCACGATCCAGCTGCCCGACCCGAGTTTGCTGCGCAGACTGCTGACGTGGGTGTCGATGGTGCGCCCCTGGTGCGACCATTCGTCGTCCCAGACCTGGCGCAGCAGCTGGCGGCGGGAGAGGGTCGTGCCGGGCTGCGAGGCCAGCAGGTGCAGCAGGTCGAACTCCTTCGGCGTCAGCGGGATCCGCCGGCCGCCCAGGGCGATCTCCCGGGCGCGGGCGTCGATGCGCAGCGCGCCGTGCGTGATGACCCGCGCCGCGGGCGGGGCCAGGGGGTGGGCCCGGCGCATCACCGCGTCGATCCGCGCCAGCAGTTCTCTGAGGCCGTAGGGCTTGACCACGTAGTCGTCCGATCCGGCCTGCAGGCCCAGCACGCGGTCGAGTTCGGTCCCGCGCGCGGTCACGATGATGATCGGGGTGTCGCCCTCGGCCCGGAGTCTGCGGCACACCTCCAGCCCGTCCAGGTCGGGCAGGTCCAGGTCCAGCAGGACCAGGTCGACGCCCGGGCGTTGCTGCAGGGCGAGGCCGCCGGTGTCCACGCTCGCGGCCGCGTGGCCGTGTCTGCGCAGCTCGTGCACCAGGCTCTCCGCGGCGGCCTGGTCGTTCTCCACGACCAGCACCCGAAGCCCCTGTGTGTCGGTCGGACGCCCGGTCTTCTCGGTAACGGTCTGCAAGTGGGTTGCCCCTCCCCGTGCGCCACTGCGAACTGTTGAGCGACCATGGGGGGACAGTACCAGGCAGTCTTGTCTGATTGTCAATGTGCTTCCAGAGCGCACAGATCCGGACATAGGGGCCCATGATCTCGCCGAAGCCCGGGGGGAGTTGATGTCACAAGGTCGCAATGTGGCAGCAATCCGGGCGCAAACGATGCATCTCTGTCGGATTCTTAACGCTGACCGCCAAGAAACATGCAGACCTGCCTGTATGTTGATCGTGTACGGGTTCACTGTCGGGGAGGGGCAGGAGTGTTCGGATGCTGAGTCTCGCGCAAGCTCGGGGGTACGACGTCACCGCGGCTTCGGCGCCGCCGTCGCTCACCGCGACCGTGCCCCGCGAGTACGTCCACCGCGCCTCCGTGGCCGAGGTGTTGCTCACGGGCTGGAGCGGCGCCGCGGACGGCGGGCGCGACCGCTTCGTCGTACGCGCGCAATGGCCCAGGAGACACGCGCTGTTCAGCCCGGTAGGCGGCGTGCATGACCCGATGCTGCTGGCCGAGTCCGTGCGCCAGGCCGGACTGCTGCTCTCGCACGCCGAGTACGGCGTGCCATTCGGCCATCAGTTCCTCATGTGGGACCTGTCGTTCGCGGCCACCCCCGCCGCGCTCACCGCCGGCCCGGCGCCGACGGACGTCGAACTGCACACCGTCTGCCACGACATCGTGCGCCGTGGCGGCAGCATCGCCTCGATGCGCTACGAGGTGACGGTGCTGCGCGCCGGGCGGCCCGTCGCCACCGGCGGCGCGCGGTTCAGCTGCACCAGCGGCGCCGTGCACCGGCGCATGCGCGCCGGGCGTCCCCGCACCACCGGACGCCCGCTGCCCCCGGCGGGGGACCCGGCGCTGGTGGGGCGCGCCGCCCCGCACGACGTGCTGCTCGCCGCCCGGCCGACCGGGACCGCCGGGACCGCCGAGCCGACCGGGACCGCCCGGGGGCGCTGGGAGCTGAGGGTCGACACCGAGCACCCGATCTTCTTCGACCATCCGGTCGACCACGTGCCCGGCATGCTGCTGCTCGAAGCCGCCCGGCAGGCCGCCCGTGTCGTCACCGGGCGGCCCGGAGCGCTGCTGCCGGCCGCCGAGACCGCGTTCCTGCGCTACGCCGAACTGGACGCCCCCTGCTGGCTGGAGGCCGAGGCGGAGCCCGGGACCGGGCGCGTGCGGGTCAGCGCCGTCCAGCACGGCGAGCAGGTCTTCCGTGCCGATCTGCTGCTCGGCCACCAGCACGACTGACGTGCCGCTTCGCTCACCGCTTCCCCCACCGCTTCCCCCACCGCTTCCCCCACCGCGAACCCGCCCGGACCTCCGATCCACTGATCCAGCGATCCAGCGATGCTCCGGGCCGACAGGAGACCACACCATGACGACCGTTCTGATCACCGGCGCGGCGGGCTTCCTCGGACGGCACGTCGTCGAGGAGGCCGCGCGGCAGGAGGCGGTCCTGAGACTCATGTCCCACCGTCGCCCGGCGGTCTCCACCGGGCCGGACTGCGCGGTGGTCTGCGCCGACCTGCGCGACCCGGAGTCGCTGCGCGGGGTGTGCGAGGGGATCGACGTCGTCATGCACTGCGCCTCCTACATCGGCGGCTCGGCACAGAACAACGAGGCCGTCAACGCCCAGGGGACCCGCAACCTCGTCGCCGAGGCGGGCCGGGCCGGGGTGTCCCGCCTCGTCTACGTCAGCACGGCGTCCGTCTACGGGCGCGGCGCGTTCCGAGGCGCGACCCCGGGGGAGCTGACCCGCAACCCGGCCTCGCCCACCTCCGCGTCCCGCGCCGCGGCCGAGGACGCCGTCCTCGCCGCCGGCGGCCTGGTGCTGCGACCGCACCTCGTCTACGGCGTGGGGGACGCGTGGGTGGTGCCGGGCGTGAGCCGGCTGCTGCGCGCCCTCCCCGGCACCGTCGAGGGATGGGCCGCCCGTCTCTCCCTGGTCTCCGTGCACGAGCTCGCCCGCCTCGTGGTCGCCGCCGGGCTCGCGCCCGCCGCCGACCTGACGACCGGGACCTACCACGCCTCCCATCCCGCCCCCGTCACCGCGACGACCCTGCTGCGGGCCGTCGCCGATTGCGCCGGGCTCCCGTGGCCGCAGTGCGACCTGACCGACTGCCAGGCCGACGGGATGCTGGCCGCGGACCCCCGGTCCCTGCACGCCCTCGACATGCTGCGCACCGACCACTGGTTCGACAGCGTCCCCCTCTGGCGCGACCTGCGCCTCACCCCCGGTCCGGGTTTCGAGGCCGCCTTCGCGCAGGCGGCCCCCTGGTACCGGTGCGCGCTGTCCGAGAGCTGAGGCGCGACCTCAGACGCATGACCTGAGACGCGCTACGTGCCGCTCACCTCGCGGGCGGGCGGCGGTGGGCCCAGGGGCAGGCGAGTTCGAGGGTGCGGGCCACCTGGAGCAGCAGGTCCTCGCGCCAGGGTGCGGCGACGAGCTGGACGCCGACCGGCAGGCCGGTGGCCTCGTCGTGGTGCAGGGGCAGCGAGACCGCCGGCTGGCCGGTCACGTTGAACACCGAGGTGAACACCCCCGTCGGGTAGCTGTTCCGCAGCGCCGCCAGGGGGTCCTCGTCGACGCCGGCCCGCCAGGCGCCGATGCGCGGAGGCAGGCAGGCGAGCGTCGGGGTGACCAGGAGGTCCAGTCCGGCGACGAAGCCCTCGACGATCCGACGCGACAGGTCCTGCGTCCGGCGCACCGCCTCGGCGTAGGCCCACGAGTCGATCGACCGGGCCGCGTCGCGCAGCAGACGGTTGTGGGGCTCGACGCGGTCCGGGTCCGCGAGCGGGACACCCGCGCCCCCGAGATTCCACAGCGTCGTGAACGCGGAGACCAACTCCTGCGTCGCAGGCAGCGGAAGCCGGTCGTCGACCACGTGGTGGCCGAGCGACTCCAACGCCGCGAGCGCCGCGTCCACGGCCGCCGCGCATGCGGGGTCCACGCTGATCCCCTCGATCGGGGAGTCGACGAGTGCGCCGACCCGCAGCCCCGTCGGCGGGTCGTCCCGCAGGACCGTGGCGAAGGACCTGCTCGGCGTCGGCGGCGACCACCAGGCGGCCGGATCGTGGCGGGCCAGCACGTCCAGGGCGGCGGCGGTGTCCGCGACCGTGCGGGTGACCACGCCGCTGGCGCCGAGGCCCTCCACCTGGACCACCCCGTTCGTGACCAGCCCGCGCGTGGGCTTGAGCCCGACGAGTCCGTTGCACGACGCCGGGATCCGGATCGACCCGCCGCCGTCCTCCGCGTGCGCGAGCGGCGCCATTCCGGCGGCGACAGCGGCCCCGGCCCCGCTCGACGAGCCGCCCGGGCTGCGGTCCGGATCCCACGGGTTGCGCGAGACGCCCAGGGCGTCGCTCTCCGTGAAGGGCAGGGTGCCGAACTCCGAGGTGGTGGTCTTGCCGAGCAGGACGAAGCCGGCGTCCAGGAACCGTCGGACCACCGGGTCCGACGCGGCGGCCGGGGCGCGTCCGGCACCGGCGGACCCGTGGGTGGTCGGCCATCCGGCCACGTCGACCAGGTCCTTGACCGGCAGCGGGACGCCGTGGAACGGCGGCAGGTCGTCGCGGGAGCCGGCCCGCGACACGGCGGCGGCCGCGGCCGCGGCGGCCCTGCGGACGGCGTCGTCGTCGCGGTGGCAGAACGCGTTCAGTCCGGGATCGAGGGCGTCCATGCGCTCCAGGTAGCAGTCCGCCACCTCGACCGGGCTCACCTCCTTCCTGCGTACGGCGGCGGCGAGCTCGACAGCCGAGGTGAACGGGTCCATCGGCGAGTCCATCACGTGAGTCCCTTCCGGTCCGGTGCGCCAGCGGAACGTGCGGCGGTTGCCAGCGTCGTCGTGGTCCGGGCGATCTGTCTTGGACGAATGTCGCCTTCGGACAGGTCGTACGCTGGTGGCATGCGATCGGTCCGCACGGCCCAATCGGTCCGCGACGCAGCGGCGTTGTGGGACATCGCCACCCCGTCGCGCCCCGGCCGGATCCCGGGGCTCGACATGGCGGGGTTCACCGCCCGCACCGCGGAGCCCCTCGATCTGGGCGTGGTCCCGTACCCCGCCGTCACGTTGGCGCTGGACCTCGGGGACGGGGTGCTCGCCGTCGACGACGGGGGCGGCCGACGGCAGCACGGCAGCGTCGCTGTCGGCCTCGACCCGGGCGGGGTCCGTGGGCGCGGCCGCGCGGTGGAGTGCCTGCAGGTCCGCCTGTCGCCGGTGGTCGCGCACGTGGTCCTGGGCGCGGCGGCGGCGGAGGCGGGCGGAACGGTGGTCCCCTTCGAAGACCTCTGGGGCCGCGAGGCCGCGCGCGTCCTGGAGCGGCTGCACGCCGGCTCCTGGGAGGACCGGTTCGCGATCGCCGAAGCGGCGGTCGTCCGACGGTACGCCGAGGGGCGCCCCGTCGATCCGGAGGTGGCCCACGTATGGCGGCGGACGGTCGCGCTGCGGGGAGCGGTCCGGATCGACGCGCTGGCCGCCGAGGTCGGCTGGAGCCGCAAGCGCCTGTGGTCGCGCTTCCGCTGCCAGATCGGCCTCACCCCCAAGCGCGCGGCCCAGCTCGTGCGCTTCGACCACGTGGCCCACCGGCTGGCCGCCGGACACAGCGCCGCGCTGGTCGCGGCGGAGAGCGGCTACGCCGACCAGTCCCACCTCCACCGCGACGTGGTGGCCTTCACCGGGGTGACGCCCACGGCGGTCGCCGTCGCGCCCTGGCTCGCGGTCGACGACGTCGCCTGGGCCGCGCCGGGCTACCTGGGCGCCGAATGACCAGCCGTCAGGCCGGGGAGCAGGGAGCAGCGGGCGGGGGACGCGGACGGGGGAACATTCGTCCAAGACCGCAGACGCCCGCGCCGCCGACACTGCGGGCATGGCTACGACACCGACCGACGACCAGAGGACCTCTCCGCTCCCGGAGCAGCTCCCAGGTCCGCCCCCGCGGCGGCTCCCGGGCCGTGACGGGCCCCGCTACGGGGTCGACGCCCCGGCCTTCGCGGCCGCGCTCGGCGCGGCAGGCGCCGCCTGCTGCCTGAGCGCGCGGCGGTTGCGGCAAGGACGCAAGGCGGCGGCCGCGGCGGGCACGGTGCTGCTCGCCGGCACCGGCGTCTACCTGCACACCACCCTCCGCGGCAAGCTGGCTGTCTGGGAGGAGGAACTCGAACGGGCCGGGCTGGGCGGCGACGAGCGGCTGCTGGACCTGGGCTGCGGCCGCGGCGCGGTGCTGATCCAGGCGGCCGCCCACCTGCCGTCCGGCCGCGCCGTCGGCGTGGACCTGTGGTCCGGATCGGACCAGAGCGGCAACCGCCCCGAGGCCACTCTCGCCAACGCGGCTGCGGCCGGAGTCCTCGACCGCGTGGAGGTCCGCACCGCCGACATGACGGCCCTGCCGTTCGCGGACGGCTCCTTCGACGTGGTGACCAGTGCGCTGGCCATCCACAACATCCCCTCGCGCGAGCGGCGCCGACGTGCGCTGGACGAGGCCATGCGCGTGCTGCGCCCGGGCGGGCGGCTGCTCGTCGCCGACTTCCGGCCCATGGCCAGGCAGTACGTGGCCCACCTCGGGCAGGGCACGCTGCGTGATCTCGGCCCCCGGTACTGGTACAGCGGGCCGTGGTTGGGCGTCACCATGCTGCACGCCGTCAAGGAGCCGGGCTGACACCGGGCCGGCGGCCGCGACGGGGGTGCGGCCGCCGGCCCGGGTGGCCTCCCTGATTTGCCCGGCCCCGCCCGCCCGGAGACGATGGGCCTGCCTGGAGGAGGCGGGAATGACCGTGCAGCCGACGAAGTGGAATCCGCAGGTCGGGCGATGGGAGACCGCACTGCGCGGGCGGGCCCTGCTCACCGACCCGCGGCTGAACAAGGGCACCGCGTTCGCGCGGGACGAGAGGGACGCCCTCGGCCTGGTCGGCCTCATCCCGCCGACCGTGCTGACGATCGACCAGCAGAGCTCCCGGGCCTACCGGCAGTACCTCGCGCAGCCCGACGACCTGGCCAAGCACCTGAACCTGGCCGCACTGCACGACCGCAACGAGGTGCTGTTCTACCGGCTCGTCAGCGAGCACCTCGAGGAGATGCTGCCCATCGTCTACACGCCGACCATCGGCACCGCCATCGAGCAGTACAGCCACGACTACCGGCGCCCGCGCGGCCTGTTCCTCTCCGTGGACGCGCCGCAGGACGTCGAGCGGTCCCTGCGGGCGAGCGGCCTCGGGCCGGACGACGTCGACCTGATCGTCGCGACGGACGGGGAGGCGATCCTCGGCATCGGCGACTGGGGCGTCGGCGGCATCAGCATCTCGGTGGGCAAGCTCGCCGTCTACACCGCGGCGGCCGGAATCGACCCGGCCCGCACCCTCGCCGTCGTCCTGGACGTCGGCACCAACCGCGAGCAGCTTCTCGACGACCCGCTCTACCTGGGCAACCGGCACCCCAGAGTCGACACCGAGACCTACGACGCCTTCCTGCACTCCTACGTGGAGACCGCGTCGCGACTCTTCCCCCACGCCCTGCTGCACTGGGAGGACTTCGGCACCAGCAACGCCCGCCGGATCCTGGAGCGCTACCGTGACACCCATCTCACCTTCAACGACGACGTCCAGGGCACCGGAGCGGTCAACCTGGCCGCTGTCCTGTCCGGCGTGAAGGCCAGCGGCACCCCGCTGCGCGAGCACCGCGCCGTCGTGTTCGGAGCCGGCACCGCCGGCGTCGGCGTCGCGGACCAGCTCCGCGACGCCCTGGTGGCCGAGGGCGTCGGCCGCGAGGAGGCCGCCCGCCGGATCTGGTGCGTCGACCGCTACGGCCTGCTCACCGACGACATGGACGACCTGCGCGACTTCCAGCGCCCCTACGCCCGTCCCGCGGCGGAGGTCGCCGACTGGGCCCGCGGCGCGGGCTCGGCGGGCATCACCCTGGCCGAGGTGGTGCGCCGCTCCCGCCCGACCATCCTCGTCGGTACCTCCGGCCAGGGCGGTTCCTTCACCGAGGCCGTCGTCCGCGACATGGCGGCGCACGTCGCGCGCCCCATCATCCTGCCGATGTCCAACCCGACGCGGCTGGCCGAGGCGACCCCGGGCGACCTGCTCGCCTGGACCGACGGCCGTGCGCTGGTGGCCACCGGCAGCCCGTTCGGCCCGGTCGAGCACGCGGGCGTGACCTACGAGATCGGGCAGGCCAACAACGCGCTGGTCTTCCCCGGCCTCGGCCTCGGCGCGATCGTGGCCCAGGCCACCCGCATCACCGACGGCATGCTGAGCGCGGCCGCCCGCGCCGTGGCCGGCCAGGTCGACTCGAGCACCCCGGGCTCCCCGATCCTGCCGCTGACGCGCCACCTCCGCGAGACCTCCGTCGCGGTCGCCACCGCCGTCGCCCGCGCCGCCGCCACCGACGGCGTCGCCCGCAGCGCCATCGGCGACGACATCGAACCGCGCATCCGCGCCGCCATGTGGCAACCGGACTACCCCCCGGTCACCGCCGTCTGACCCACTGTCGGATGCCCGACACCTACGGGCGGCCCCGTACCCAGGGGCCGGGGCCGGTGTGGGAGGCCCAGGAGGCGAGTTCGCGGGCGCCGAAGAGGGCGATGTCGGCCTGGTGGGCGTAGTCGACGGCGGCGCGGGTGAAGCCCGAGGTGGTGACGACCGCGGCGAGGTGGGCGCGGTGGACGACCTGGTAGGTGCCGCCGACCCGCTGGACCTCGGGGGAGCCCACACGGTGCGTCGGCGCGTAGCGCTTGGCCTGGATGACGAGGCGTCGCCCGTCGGGCGTCGTCGCGAGGACGTCCGCGCCGAGGTCGCCCGCGCCGCCCACGACCCGCACCGAGGTGCAGCCGTCGCGTCGGCAGAGCGCGGCCAGCGCCTGCTCGAACTGGGACGGGGTCATCCGCTGGAAGTCCGTCAGCGCGCGGACCTGCACCGGGGCGAACCGCGTCGACGCGCCGCGCGCCGAGCGGACGGTGGCGACGCCCCACACGCCCAGCCGCAGCATGCCGATGCCGAGGATGACGAACACCTGAAGCATCGCGACGGTGACCACGCCCACGACGTAGAACAGGCCGTCGATGCCGCGCGGCACCCGCCGCAGCCGGAAGGGCCGCGTCGCCCGTCGGAGCGACCGCCTCAGGGCGCGGTGACCGATGCGACGGACCGGATGCCCCATGGGATGCCCCCTCGTCACGAGGCTTTCACGGTCTCACAGGGCGGGCCGAGGCGGCAGGGCGCGCCGGGATCGGCCGTCGCCGCTACTCGGCGACCAGCACCAGGGACGCCTGGTCGTCGTCGGTGAGCCCGCCGGTGAACGCGTCGACCGCTCCGGTGACGGCGCGCAGGACCTGGCGCGCGTCGGTGGTCCCCGCGGTCGAGCGCAGGGCGGAGACCAGGCGCTCCTCGCCGAAGAGGGCGCCGGTCGGGTCGCGGGCCTCCAGGATGCCGTCGGTCACCAGGACCAGGTGGTCCCCGCTGTTCATGGTGAACGACTCCATGGCGAACTCCAGGTCGGGGGAGACCCCGAGGAGCTGGCCGGCCGGGCTGGGGCTGGTCACGGCGCCGTCGGCCCGGTGCAGCACGGGGGGCGGGTGCCCGGCCCGGACCATGCTGACCGCGATGCCGTCGCGCACCCGGCGCAGCTCGGCGTAGATCAGGGTCACGAAGCTCTCGGTGCTGTCCGGCCGGGCCAGCAGCGCGTCGTTGACGGCGGCCGCGACCGCGCCCGGGGTCGGCAGCAGCGGCGCGACCGCGCGGGCGGTGTTGCGGACCAGCGCCGTCGTGGTCGCCGCGTACGCTCCGCGGCCGCAGACGTCGCCGATGACCAGCCCCCACCAGTCGCCCGGCAGCGGGAAGACGTCGTAGAAGTCGCCGCCGATGTCCAGACCCTCGCCTGCCGGGCGGTAGGAGGCGGCCAACCGCGCTCCGGGGATGTCGGGCAGCGCGGCGAGCAGCAGGCCGGCCTGGAGGTCGTGCGCCAGCCGGGTTCGCTGGGCGTGCTGGCGGGTGGTCTCGGCGCCGGCCGCAGCGGTGCGGGCGAGCTCCTCGGCGAGCGCGATCGCCCGCGCGCCGAGTGGCCGGTCCGCGGTCGCGACGACGGTCAGCGCGCCGAAGGTGTGCCCGCGCGCGGTCAGCGGGACGCAGACCTGGCCGCTGATGTCGAGGCCGAGCTCGCGCCACGCGCCTTCCGGCACGGTGCGGCCCACCTCGCTCCTGCCGCTCGCCAGCACGCGTCCGACCGGACCGTCCTGCGCGTGCGCCGCCCCCTCCGCCGCCAGCAGCTCCACGGCCCGCTGCGGGAGTTCCGGGGCGACGGCCACGGCCACGCGCTCGATGCGGCCGGACTCCATCACGTCGATCACGCATACCGGCCCGAGGGCCGGCACCGCGAGCCGCGCCAGCCGCTGGAGGTTCTGCGGGTAGGAGGACTCCTCGCTGACCGCGGTGCTGGTCCGCAGGACGAACTCCAGGTCGGAGCTGAGGGCGTGCTCGCGCTCGTGGGCCTGATGCCGCGCGACCTCGGTGCGATGGCGTTCGATGGCGAGCGCCGCGGTGCGGGTGAAGACGATGCTCAGGTCGAGATCCTCCTCGCGCAGCGCCCTCGGGGCGCGGTGGTACATGGCGAAGGTGCCGAGCAGGTCTCCGGCGTTGGACATGATCGGGGACGACCAGCAGGCTCCGAGCCCCGCCCGCTTGGCCACGTCCCGGTAGCCGACCCAGAGCGGATCGGTGGCGATGTCGTTGACCACGACCATCTCGCGGCGGTACGCGGCGGTGCCGCAGGAGCCCTCCTGCGGTCCGATCTCGCAGCCGTCGACGGCCTCGTTGTAGAAGTCGGGCAGGCTCGGCGCCGCGCCGTGCAGCAGCCTGGTGCCGGACTCGTCGAGGAGCAGCACCGAGCTGAGCACCTTGGGGGAGAGCTTCTCGATGGCCCGGCACATGCCGTCCAGCACCTCGGCGAGCGGCGCGTTCCGGGCGATCTGCTCCAGCAGCGCCTGCTGCTCGACGGCCAGCTTGTGGGCCGCCCGCTGCCGGGTGACGTCCAGGGCGAGGAACGCGACGCCGTGGACGCGTCCCTCCCGGTCCCGGCGCGGTTCGAAGCTGAAGTCGTAGTACCGCAGGCGGCTCCTGCCGACCGGCCCCAGCAGCACCCCGGCGCCGTGCGCGACATAGGGCTCGCCGCGGACGTAGACGGAGTCGAGCATGGGCAGCAGGCCCTGGTGGACCAGTTCGGGCACGACCTCCGCGACGGGCCGGCCGAGCACGTCCCGGCCCCGCCCGAGGCTGACCGTTTCCAGGAAGGCCTGGTTGGCCCCCTCGACCAGATGGGTGGGGCCGCTGAGCGCCGCGAAGATCACCGGGGCGTGGGCGAACATGCCGAGCAGCGGGTCGGTGCCGAGCGCGCCGGTTCCGGGCCGTGCGTCCGCCGCGGCCCCGTGCTCTCGGCTCCCGGGCTCCATGAGATCAGCCTGACCCCGCCCACCCGGGTGAACAACTCGGGCGGACAGCTCGGCCCGCCGCCCGGCCCGCTGTCGGCCTGCCGGGGACGGTCCCGGCGGGACGGTCTCAGTCCGCCTCGGCGTCCGTCGTGGGCGGCCCGAGGATCTCGCTGCCGTACATCTCGCCCAGCGGGTCCGCGATCAGCTCGACGCGCGCGCCGTCCGGGTCGCGGAAGTAGAGCGAGACGTCGCTGTGCACCTCGTGGGCGACCCCCGCGTCCGCGACCCGCTGCCGGAGTCGGCGCCAGCGTTCGGGCTCGACGGAGATGGCGATGTGGTGCAGCCCGCCCAGCACCTCGGCGTAGGGGCCCACGTCCAGGCCGGGGAAGTCGAAGAAGGCGAGCAGGTTCTCGTTGCCGAGGTCGAAGAAGAAGTGCGAGGACCCCGGATAGTCGCGGTTCTCGATCAGCTCGGTCAGGGGAAACTCCAGGAGGTCCTGGTAGAACCGGATGGTCCGCTCCACGTCGCTGCTGATCAGCGCCGTGTGGTGGATGCCGCGGGCGGAGGACGCGGGACGGCGCCCGAGCGGGCGCAGGTAGGCGGCGCGCAGCCGCTCGCGTTCGGCGGCCCGGGCGGCCGGGGTCGCGGGATCGGGGGCGTTCATGGTGCCAGTGTCCTTCCGCCGCGGCGCGTGCGCGCCCCCTCGGGCTCTCGGACCGGGCGCGTGCGCGCCCTGGGACGGCGGAGCCGCTTTTCGGACACGACCGGTTCACGACTGCGATTCGAGTGGAGCCCGTCACGCTTGACGCGCTGACCAGCGCTGTCTCTATTTGGGCTCTTTGGGGGCTACCTACAGATGAACTTCACCCGGCGGCTTGCCGCCCTTCCTTCCGGACGCCGCAGCAAGTGGGTGATCCTGGCCGTCTGGATCCTGCTGCTGATGGCGCTCGGCCAGTTAGCGGGCAAACTCAACGGCGCCGAGAACAACCAGACCTCGAGCTGGCTGCCCGGCAATGCGGAGTCCACGAAGGTGGTGAACCTGCAGGGGCAGTTCGTCTCCACGCAGACCATGCCCACCATCGTCGTCTACTCCCGCGACAGCGGCATCACCCCCGCCGACCAGGCCAAGGCCGCCTCCGACGCGCAGACCTTCGCCAAGCTCGCCCACGTCGTCGGCCCGGAGACGCCGCCCCAGGCGTCGCAGGACGGCACGGCGCTGACCGTCGCTGTCGTCATCAACCTGTCCAACGGCGGCTGGACCGACATCGGCTCGCTCGTCGACTCGATGCGCGCCACGGCCAACCACGGCGACCCGGGGCTGGTCGCGCACGTCGGCGGCCCCGGCGGGTACGGGGCGGACCAGAGCAAGGCGTTCACCGGCATCGACGGCACGCTGCTCTACGCCACCCTGGGCATCGTCATCATCCTGCTGCTGCTGACCTACCGCAGCCCGACGCTGTGGCTGCTGCCGCTGATCTCCTCCGGTCTGGCTCTGACCGTGGCCGAGGCGGTCATCTACCTGCTGGCCACCCATGCCGGACTGACCGTCAACGCACAGAGCGCGGGCATCCTGACCGTGCTGGTGATCGGTGCGGGAACGGACTACGCGCTGCTGCTGGTGGCCCGCTACCGCGAGGAGCTGCGCCGGCACGAGGACCGCCACGAGGCCATGGCGGCGGCCCTGCACCGAGCCGGTCCGGCCATCCTGGCCAGTGCCGCCACGGTCGCGGTGTCCATGCTCTGCCTGACCGCCGCCCAGATGAACTCCACCCGCGGTCTCGGCCCGGTCTGCGCCATCGGCGTCGGCGTGGCCCTGCTGGCGATGCTGACGCTGCTGCCGGCCCTGCTGGTGATCTTCGGACGATGGGTCTTCTGGCCGTCCCGGCCGCGCTTCGGCACCGCCGAGCCGACCGAGACCGGCCTGTGGGCCCGCGTCGGCGGCGCCGTCGCGCGTCGTCCCCGGTTCGTCTGGATCGGCACCACGGTGGTGCTGGGCGCGCTCTGCCTCGGCCTGTTCAGCCTCAAGGCCGACGGCCTGACCGACACCGGCACCTTCACCAACAAGCCGGACTCGATCACGGCGCAGTCCGTGATCGACGCCCACTACCCGGCCGGGACGGGCTCGCCGCTCCAGGTCGTCTCCGACGCCTCCGGCGCCGACCAGGTCGTCGCGGCGCTCAAGGCCGTCCCCGGCGTCACCGACGTCACCACGCCCAGGGTGAAGGGCGATCTCGCCTACTTCACCGGCACCCTGACCAACGCGCCGGACAGCACCGCGGCCGAGAACACCGTCGACGCGGCCCGCACGGCCGTCCACGCGGTCCCCGGCGCGCATGCCCTGCTCGGCGGCGACACGGCGGTCAAGCTGGACGTGGCGCGCGCGTCCGACCACGACAACAAGGTGATCATCCCGCTGGTGCTGGTGGTCGTGCTGCTGATCCTCGGCCTGCTGCTGCGGGCGGTGGTCGCGCCGATCGTGCTGATCCTCACGGTGGTGCTGTCCTTCGCGGCGGCGCTCGGCGTCAGCTCCTTCGCCTTCCAGCACCTGTTCCACTTCCAGGGCGAGGACAACGCCTTCCCGTTGTTCGTCTTCGTCTTCCTGGTGGCCCTCGGCATCGACTACAACATCTTCCTGATGACGCGCGTGCGCGAGGAGTCGGCCCACCGGGGCACCCGGACGGGTTCGCTGGCCGCCCTGGCGGCCACCGGCGGGGTGATCAGCTCCGCGGGGCTGATCCTGGCCAGCACGTTCGGGGTGCTGGGCACGCTGCCCATCGTCAGCTTCGCCGAGATCGGCTTCGCGGTCTGCCTCGGCGTCCTGCTGGACACCTTCGTGGTCCGCTCGGTGCTGGTGACCGCGCTGGCCATGGACCTCGACAGCCGGCTCTGGTGGCCGAGCTCCCTGGGCCGCGGCGCGGAGGGCCACGAGGTGGTCGCCGCCGGACGGGTGCCGAACCGGTCCCGCCAGCGCAGCGGCGAGCGTCGCTGACAGGGACGACCACCCGGACGACCGCCGGGGCGTGAGAGCGTCCTCGGCACACGGCGCGGCAGTCGCGAACACGCGGCTGCCGCGCCGTCGTCCGTTCGTCAGGGGCCGGTCAGGCGTGCAGCCAGGACACCGGGAAGGAGGTGCCGTTCAGCGCGCCGTCCTGGGTGAGCAGGGTGCCGCCGCGTTCGAGGTTGGTGGTGTTCACGGTCCCGGCGGAGCCGAAGCCCTGGCCGTTGGCGGTGACGTCGGTGAACTGGACCTGGTGGAAGTCGGGGCAGGCCGGGATGCTCGCGCTGCCGATCGCTTCGACGATGACCTCCGCCGAACTGAGCGGCGCGCTGGTGAGGGTCTTGGTGTAGGTCTTGGTCCAGCCCCGGGTGGGGTCGGCGAGGGTGAGCGTGAACGACCCGCTGCCGTTGGTCGTCACCGAGGACGTCATGGTGTCGCCGGCCTTGACCGTCTCGGTGAAGTAGATCGAGTTCGCCGGGTACATCTCGACCCACGGGTTGTACTGCACGGCGCCCTTGCGGGTGCAGACGGCGTCGAGGCCGATCTGCTCGACGCTGCTGCTGGTCCATCCGTCCAGGCCGGACCAGAAGGATATGTCCCCCGAGGTGGCGGAGCAGTCCAGCGCCGGGACGGTCCAGTTCCCGGTGACGGTCCGGTAGGTTCCGCCGGTCACGGCGTAGCCGCCCCAGTTGGAGTCGCCGCTCGCGTGGCGGTCGATCCGGTGGTCCAGGTGCGGCACGGGCGCGGACGTCCCGGCCGCCGAGGCGGTGCCGGTGGCCGGGACGGCGAGGGTGGCGGCGAGGCCGAGCGTGAGGAGCGCGGCCGAGATGGTGCGGCGCATGGTTTCCCCTGTCAACATGCCTGTGGTTCAGGCGTTCTGGCGGTGCGACAGAGGATTCAGACTGATCCTGGCCATGTCAATGGCCGGGGAGTGATTCGTAGGGATGATCCCGAGGTCGGGTCAGGTCGGGTCAGGTCAGGACGGCTCGGCTCGGGTCAGGTCAGGGCGTCGGGCCGGGGAAGTCCGCCATCGGGCAGTAGCCCGGCTGGCTCGGGTCGTACTGGTGGACGCCGATCGCGATGCCCGCCTGCGAGTTGCCGGTCAGCGGGGCGTCCCCGACGAGCACCAGCGCGTGCCATCCGGTCTGCTTGGCCGTGTACAGGGTGCAGTTGTCCACCACCTTCGTGCTCTGCGTGGCGGCGGCCGTGCTCCGGCCCTGCGCGTAGGTCGACGCCTGCCCCGGCGTGGCCTCCAGCAGGTACAGCGACTGCGCGGCGGTCGGCGTGCTCGCCCAGAACGACTCGCCCGCGGTCAGGTAGATGTCCGAGACCACGGCCACCTGACTGCCGTTCAGCACCGAGAAGGCGATGTCCGGGTCGCCGGCCCCGGTCGTGCCGTGGTGCGTCGGCGTGGGAATGGTGGTGATCTTCGCGCCGTACTGCGCCTCGACCCAGTACGAGCCGGCGGTGTGCTGGACGACCTGCGGATACCAGGTGCCGAGCGGGTTCGTGCCGACGTTCGAGTCCACCGCCACGAAGTTGGTCCGGTTCGCGCCCACGTTGCTGGCGCCGACCGATCCTCCGCCCGCGTTCAGCATGGTGAGCCCGTAGTTCGCACCGGAGGACGGCTGGACCGCGGCCACCGACCAGTAGTCGTACGACGTGGGGTAGTCGTACCCCTGCGCCACCGTCGAGGAGACCGCGCTGCCGCTGGGCAGCACCCCGCCGGCCCAGGCGGTCCCGGAGAAGGCGAGCGCGGTGGCGGTCGCCAGCGCCCCCAGCGCGAGCCACCGTCCGGATCGTCCCGCGTACGGTCTGTCTGCCTGCGTTCTTCTTGCCTGCGTTCTTCCTGCGTACGGTCGTGCCATGTCCATGAGCGTCTCCCCGGGCCGTGGGTCCGGGGCGGGCCCCCGGACCTACCGCTCGGGACGCTGCCAGAGCTCGATCCGGTTGCCCTCGGGATCCGTCACCCAGCCGAACCGGCCGACGCCCTCCATGTCCTGCGTCTCCGCGTCCACCTCCGCCCCCTTGGCGCGCAGCTGCGCGAGCATCGCGTCCAGGTCGCGCACCCGGAAGTTGAGCATGGTCTGCTGGGAGCGGGAGCCGAAGTAGTCGGTGTCGGACGCGAACGTCGCGAACACCGTCGGCCCGGCCTCCTGCCGCCACAGGCCGTGCTCGTCGGCGTCCAGGCCCAGGCAGTCCCGGTACCACGCGCCGAGAGCCTCCGGGTCGGCGGCCCGCAGGAAGTACCCACCGATTCCAAGCACACGTTCCATGCCGTCATCCTGCCAGTGCGGCCGCACGGTGGGCCGGTCCGTGTGCGTGTCGCAACGCGGCCCGCCGCCCGCCGCCGCCGACAATGAGCCGTGGCAACGGATCCTGGGCAGGGCGGTCCGACCCCGGCGGCCGCGGAGGACGATCCGGCGGCGCGCGGCGAGCACTGGTGGCCCGTGGCGCTGGCGGTGCTGGTGGCCGCGGGGCTGCACGTGGCGCTGCCGACCGACTACCGGACCGCGCCGCGCTGGCTGCTGCCCGCCGCCGTCGGCACCTTGCTGGTGGTGCTGGTCGTCGGGGACCCGGGGCGGATCGACCGCCGCCGGACCTGGCTGCGCGTGGCGACCAGCCTGCTCATCGCCTTCATCACCTCGGCGAACCTCTACGCGGCCGGCCGGCTGGTCGCCGACATCCTGACGAACAACAAGCTGTATGCGAACAACGCCACCGGTCTGCTCGCCACAGGTGGGGTGATCTACGCGACCAACGTCATCGCCTTCGGCCTCTGGTACTGGGACCTGGACCGGGGCGGTGCGGCGGCGCGCGCCCACCGGCCTTTCGCGAACCCGGCGTTCGTCTTCCCGGAGATGCAGCGCGGGGGCTACGGGCGACCGGACTGGGTCCCCGTCTACGTGGACTACCTGTCGTTGGCCTTCTGGACCGCGACGGCGTTCAGCCCGACCGACGTGTCCGCGATCAAGCCGTGGGCCAAGCTGCTGATGATGACGCAGGCGGCCGTCTCGCTGGTGGTGGTCGGCCTGGTGATCGCCCGCGCCATCAACATCCTGGCGTGACCGCTTGTCCCGCGGCCCTGGCAGGAAGTTCTGTGTGTGGAAAGCGGCTCGGCGACGCACCATGTATACGGCACCACATCTGTGCGACACACTCGCCTTGCCCGGTCTCCTCCCTCCCCTCTTCGAACGAAGTCAGCCATGAGACTGCATCCCTCTCCCGCCGCCTCCGACCCGCGCGGACTGCCGGTGCGGGCCTCCGCCGTCACCCTCGGTTTCGCGATGCTGCTGTCCGGCTGCGCCGCCGCCCTGGCCGGTCCGACCGTCCGGACCTCCGCCGCGCAGCCCGCGGCTGACGCCGTCGCGGCCACCACCTGCACCAACGCGGGTCAGCTGGCCACCTGGTCGAACAAGCGGCTGGCGATGACGACGATCGCGGTCCCGGTCTCGGAGACCGCGCCGTCCGCCGTCACCACCGAGGTCGCGGCGGGGGCGGGCGCCGTCCTGCTCTTCGGCAGCTCCGCCCCGTCCAACCTCGGTTCCCAGCTCGCCACGCTGCGCACCCACGTGCCGGGCCACCTCGGCCTGCTGGTGATGACCGACGAGGAGGGCGGCGGCATCCAGCGCATGGCCAACCTGGTCGGCTCGCTGCCCTGGCCGGCGTACATGGGCGCGCACTGGACGGCCGCGCAGATCCAGGCGAACGTCGCAGCGGTCGGCAAGAAGATGGCGGCGGCCGGTGTGAACGTGGACCTCGCGCCCGTCGCCGACGTCGACGGCCGCAACGTCGCGCCCGGTGCGAGCGATCCCGACGGCTGGCGTTCCTTCAGCGGCAACACGACCGTCGCGGCCCGCGACACCGTCGCCTACATGAACGGCCTGCGCTCGGCCGGGGTGATCCCGGTGCTCAAGCACTTCCCCGGCCTCGGCGGAGCCAGCTACAACACCGACGACGGGCCCGCGCACACCCTGCCGTGGGCGACCGAGAAGACGGTGGGCCTGCCGCCCTTCACCTCGGCGATCGCCGCGGGGGCTCCGGCGGTGATGATGTCCAACGCCACCGTCCCGGGGCTGGCGACCAACCCCGGCGGCCTGTCGCCGACCCAGATCACCTACGAGCTCAAGGGCAAACTCGGCTTCCACGGCCTGGTGGTGACCGACTCCCTCGACGCCAAGGCGGTCTCCGCGGCCGGCTTCGGCGTCCCGGCGGCGGCCGTCCAGGCGCTGAACTCCGGCGCCGATCTGGTGCTGTTCAGCCTCGGCTCCAACGTGAGCAGTGAGACGAACGCCGTCGCCACGGCGATCACCAACGCCGTCAGCGGCGGCCACCTCGCCCGCGCCCGGCTGATCGACGCGGCCGGACAGGTCCTGGCCGTCCGCCATGTCAACCTCTGCTGAGCCCTGGAAGCGGCCCTGAGCGTCCGTCGTATTCCCATGCGGCCGACCACGAACGATCCCTAGGATCAGGGGTCATGGTTGATTTCTACCCTCCGACCGGTCCCTACGACAGTGGCTACCTCGACACCGGAGACGGCAACCGCATCTACTACGAACAGCTCGGCAACCCCGAGGGCAAGCCCGCCCTGAACGTCCACGGCGGCCCGGGCTCCGGCGCGATGCAGCGCCCGACGCGGGCCTGGGATCCCGAGCGCTACCGCGTCATCCGCTTCGACCAGCGCAACTGCGGTCGCAGCACCCCGCACGCCAGCGACCCGGCGGCGGACATGAGCCTCAACACCACGCAGCACCTGATCGACGACATGGAGCGGCTGCGCGAGCACCTCGGCATCGAGCGCTGGCTGCTCAACGGCGCGTCCTGGGGCTCCACGCTTGTCCTGGCGTACGCGCAGCAGCACCCGGAGCGGGTCACCGAGATGGTCATCCCGGCGGTCACCACGACCCGCCCGTCCGAGATCGAGTGGCTCTACCGGGGCGCGGGCCGGTTCCACCCCGAGGCCTGGGACCGGTTCCGTGACGGCGTCCCGGAGGACGAGCGGGACGGGGACCTGCTCGCGGCCTACTCCCGGCTGATGGAGGATCCGGACCGCGCGGTCCGGGAGAAGGCCGCCGCGGACTGGCTCGCCTGGGAGGACGCGGTGATCTCGGGCGAGCCCAACGGCGTGCCCGGCATGTACAGCGACCGGGAGATCGACGCGCAGATCGCGTTCGTCCGCATCTGCGCCCACTACTTCAGCAACGGAGCCTGGCTGGAGGAGGACCAACTCCTGCGCGACGCCCACAAGCTGGCCGGCATCCCGACGGTCCTGGTGCACGGCCGCCACGACATGGGCTGCCCGCCGCAGACGGCCTGGGAGCTGGCCAAGGGGTGGCCGGAGGCCCGTCTCCACATCGTCGAGGACTCCGGCCACGCCGGAAGCGACGCGCTGGGCCAGGTCGTCCGCGACGCCATCGAGGAGTTCAAGGACCGGTGATCCCGCGGGCGGGCTGGCCCGATCGTGCTGTTCTCCGCCCGCGGGCGTTGCCCGTCCGGGCGGCGGATCGTTCCCCGGGTATGAACAGTCTGCGCTGCCGCATCCTCTGCACCGCCGCCCTCGCCGCCGGTGCCGCCGCTCTCGGTGCCGCCGCTCCGGCGTCGGCCGACACGACCGGGGTCGGGCACGACCTCCAGAACGTGACGCCCACCAAGGTCCTCGCGAACGGCGCCCTCACCGGCGCGGGCGCGCTCACGGGCGGTGTCGGCATGGTCCCCGGCGCGCTGGGCATGGTCCCGGGCGCCGTCGGGGGCCTGGGCATGGTCCCCTGACCGTCCTTCGAGCGGCGGACTCGCACGCCTCCACGGCGTCCCCCCGTCCCGCGCGCTACGGCAGCCGATCGGCGGGTCCGTAGCGCCGGGCCGGTGGCTACGATCCGTCGTTGGCGCCGGGCCGATCGGCGCGGGCCGGGGCGGAGGGGCGCGGGTGGAGCTGGAGTTGCGGCATCTTCGGGTGCTGTGCGCCATCGCGGACGCGGGGAGCGTCAGCCGGGCCGCCGCCGGGCTCGGCTACACGCAGCCGGCCATGAGCACGCAGCTGCGCCGGATCGAGCAGCACTTCGGGGAGGCGCTGTTCGAGCGGAACCCCCGGGGTGTGGAGCCGACGCGGTACGGCGCGGAGGTCCTGAGTCGGGCGCGGGACGTGCTGGCGCGCATGGACGCGATCGGCGGCCGCGCGGCCGGGGAGTCCGGGCCGTCCGCCGAGGCGCGGCGGACGCTGCGGCTGGGGGCGACCAACTCGCCCGTGCTGCCCGGGTTGGTGTCCCGACTGCGGGGCCGTCTGCCGGAGCTGGTGCTGAAGGTGAGCAGTGTCTACGCCTCCACCGACATCGTCGAACTGCTGGAGCGGGACGAGCTCGACGCCGCCGTCGCCGTCGACTACCCCGGCTTGGACCTGCGGCACTCCGAGGAGGTCCGGCACCGCGGCATCGTGACCGAGCCGTCGTTCGTGGCCCTGCCCGCACGCCACCGGCTGCGGCATCGGACCGAGATCGAGCTGGCCGAACTGGCCGAGGACGCCTGGTTCCTGACGCCCGACGACGGCGCCGGTTGGCCCGGGGTGTTCTACTCGGCCTGCGAGGAGGCCGGCTTTTCCCCCGCCACGGTGCACGAGTTCCTGGGCGACCAGCTCCAGTTGCAGCACATGATCGCCGAGGGGCTGGGCGTCTCCGTGGTGCAGGCGACCCTGCGGCCGGTCCCCGGCGTCGTGGTCAAGCCGCTGGCGGGCACGCCGCTGTGGTGTCGCTACCTGCTCGCCTGGCGCAGCGGGAGCGTCCCGGACGGGCTGGCGGAGACGCTCCACGGCGCGGCGACCGCGTCGTACCGGGAGCTGATCGCGCAGGCGGCGCACTTCCAGACCTGGGCCGGCCGGGGCTGACGGCGGGCTGATGGCGGGCACGGCGTTATGTCGGTTCATCGTCATATGCTATGTCACACCTTATTGTGGAGCCGCTGCGGCGGTGAGACGGTGCCACGCATCCGTTCACCGTCCGCGAAGGAGTGACGATGCGTCACCGGCTCCGATCCACCCTGCCCAGAACGCTGGCCCTCGCCGTGGCGGCGGGCACGGCCTGCGCCGGGCTGCTGGCCGCGCCCAGTCTGGCCGCGTCCGCCGACCCCCACGCCGACCCCCACGCCGAGACCGTCGCCGCGGCGCAGGCCCGTCCGGCGCCGCCGACCGGCGCGCGCACCGGCGGGGCCG
>NZ_BBPQ01000073.1:32408-41867 GCF_000787855.1 Streptacidiphilus anmyonensis
GTGCAGACCACACGCCTCAGCGCGGCGCAGCTCCCGCCGCACGCGCCGTCGACGTCGCCGCCGGGCAAGAACGCCGCCCATGCCGCCCCGACCGACTCCTGCACCCCCGCGGACTTCGGCAGCCGCAGCGGCGCCGCCCTGGTGTCCTTCGTCGAGTCCTCGACGACCGACTGCGTCAACACGCTCTTCGGGACCACCGGCCCGGACGCGGGCGCGGTCTTCCGCGAGAGCCAGATGACGTCCATAGCCGACGCGTTCACGGCGGAGGCGGGCTCGTACACCGGCGACGACTCCACCGGCATCTGGCAGCTCGTGCTCTTCCTCCGCGCCGGCTACTACGTGCAGTACAACGACAGCGCCGACGTGGGCGACTACGACGCCGCCCTCACCTCGGCGGTCGCCGACGGCATCGACGCCTTCACCGCCTCCCCGCACTTCGCCGACGTCAGCGACGCCAACGGCGAGGTCGCGGGCGACGTCGTGATCCTGACCGACAGCGCCGACCTCCAGGCCCGCTACCTCGGCCTCTACCAGCGGGTGCTGGACGGCTACAGCGAGGCCTACGACTCCTCCTGGTACATGGTGAACTTCGTCAACGACGTCTTCACCCCGCTGTACCGGGGCCACCAGTTCCCGGACTTCGTCGCCGCCGTCACCGCCGACCCGTCCGTCGTCGACACACTCGACGCCTTCGCGCTGCACCACACCGACCTGCTGGGCACCGCCAACACGTTCCTCGACGCCAACGCCGGCGTGGAGACGGCGCGCTTCGTCCAGCACGGGGCGCTCCAGAGCACGGTGCGGCCGCTGATCAAGGGGCTGCTCGACGCCTCCTCGATCACCGGGCCGACCGCGCCGCTCTGGGTGGGCGTGGCCTCGCTCGCCGACAGCGAGGACCAGGCGCAGTGCGGCTACTACGGCGTCTGCGACCTGACACAGCAGCTGACCGCGGCCGCGCTGCCGATCAGCCACACCTGCGACGCCACCCACGCGATCAAGGCCCAGGCGCTCACCGCGTCCGACCTGGCCGCGGTCTGCGCCAGCCTGCGCGGCGAGGACCCGTTCGTGCAGAAGCTGGTGCAGCGGAGCCATCCGCTGCCCGGGCAGCACGAGAACACGGTGACGTTCGTCGTGTTCGCCAGCCCCGCCGACTACCAGACCTACGCGGGCGCGATCTTCGGCGTCGACACCGACAACGGCGGCATCACCCTGACCGGCGACCCGACCGACCCGAAGAACCAGCCGATGTCGATCGTCTACCAGCAGCCAACGGACAACGGCTTCACGGCCCGGGTCTGGAACCTCAACCACGAGTACACCCACGACCTCGACGGCCGTTACGACATGCTCGGCGACTTCACCGCCGAGACGACCGTGCCGGACGTGTGGTGGATCGAGGGCGTGGCCGAGTACGTCTCCTACACCTACCGGGGCGTCACCGACACCGAGGCGGTCGCCGAGGCGGCGAAGCACACCTACGCGCTGAGCACGCTGTTCCAGAACACTTACGAGAACAGCGACGTGACCCGCACCTATCCGTGGGGCTACCTCGCCGTCCGGTACATGATCGAGAACCACCCCTCGGTCGTCCAGCAGATGCTGGTGCGCTTCCGGGTCGGCGACTACCAGGGCGGCTACGCGGTCTACAACGGGCTCGGCACGCGCTACGACGCCGACTTCGACCGGTGGCTCGACGCCTGTACGGCGGGCGCCTGCGTCGGCGCCGGCTCGCCCACGGCCGCGTTCCACACGACCACGAGCGGCCTGACGCTGCGCCCGGCCGACCGGTCCAGCGCCGTCGGCAAGGCCCGGATCACCTCCTGGGCCTGGGACTTCGGCGACGGCACGCACTCGGCCGCGTCCGCCCCGACCAAGACGTACACCGCCCCGGGCAGCTACCTGGTCACCCTGACGGTGACCGACAGCAACGGCCGCACCTCGACGGCCTCCCAGCGGGTCACCGTCACCGCCCCGCGCTGCACCGCGGCGGATCCGCGCCAGCTGGGCCGCGGCTGCTCCCGCACCGGGGAGTCGGCCCGCGCCGGCGGCCTGGTCCGACTGCGCGTGTACCTCCCGGCCGGACGGACCACCCTGACCGTCGGCACCTCCGGCGGCAGCGGCACGGCCTACCTCTACTACGACCCGACGAGCTGGGCGAGCAACCTGCTGCACACCGCGGCCTCCACCCGGCCGGGAACCGCCCAGACCCTCACCGTCACCAGCACGAGCGCCGGTTGGCGCTACGTCAGCCTCTACGGGAAGACCGCCTTCAGCGGCGTCACCGTGACGACGCAGTACTGAGCGAGCCACCCCGCCACGGCGCCGCCGCCGGAAGGACGCTCAGCGTCCTTCCAGCGGCGGCAGTGGCAGCAGCGGCGGCAGCAGCGGCGGCGCGGGCGGGTCCGGGACGGATCAGCTGTTGCTCAGCCTCTCGGCCTGGTACATCCCGCAGGCCGAGGTCTGGAAGTAGCCGGCGGAGACCCAGTACCCCGCCGGGATCGGCGAGTCCGCGCAGGCGGTGATGCCGTTGTAGACCACGGCGAGGCTGCCGCCCAGGTACTGGCCGCAGCTGTTGACCGCGTAGTTGCCGGTGATCACGTAGTTGGCCGGGATCGGGGAGTTGCCGCAGAACTGCATGCCGTTGTAGGCGGCGGTGAGGTTGGCGGCCTGGTAGATGCCGCAGGCGCTGAGCGTGTAGTCGGACGTGATCACGTAGTTGGCGGGGATCGGGGAGTTGCCGCAGATCTGGATCCCGCTGGACACCGTCTTGATCACTTCGCTGTAGAACTGCGCGCAGGGACCGGTCGGACCCTCCGAGGTGATCACGTAGTTGCCGGGGATCGCCCCGTTGCCGTTGCCGCACACGGTGATGCCGCTGTAGGGCGTGCTGAGGGTGCCGCCCTGGTAGCTCCCGCAGTTGTTGGTCGTGTAGTTCGCGGTGAGCACGTAGCCGCTCGGGATCGGCGAGTTGTCGCAGATCGCGATCCCGTTGTGCGGGAGCTGGATGGTCTCGGTGAGGTAGCCGCCGGTACAGGCCGAGGTGAGCGACTCCGAGGTGATCACGTATCCAGTCGGCACCGCCTGGCTCCCGCACACGGTCGCCGCCTGCGCGGCGCCGCCGAACCACACGACGCCGCCCGCCACCAGCGCCAGCACGGCGAACAGGCGGCCGAGCCATATTCCTGCGAACTTCATGCGTCCCCACTTCCTCGTCGTCCCGGTCCGGCGGACCGGCCTTGACCAGCCGTCATGGCGCTGCGATCACGGCCGCGCGGCTCGGCACCCACAGTGCGGGCGAGGCGGTGCGGCAGCCAACAGCCACCGGGCACGGACAAACAATCGTGAAAAATCCGCGCCCCCGGCCGCGCCCCGGCCGCGCCGTCAGCCGGGCCGTCAGCCGGCCGGATCAGGGCTGCTGCTCACCCAACCCTGGTTGGCGTCCACCGTCGCCAGGGGAGCGACGGAGGTGCCCCCGGCGGTGCCGAAGGAGACACAGAGCGGACTCGTGGTGTCGACCACCACCAACGGGTTGCGCGCGCTGGTGTCGAGCTTGGAGAAGAGCAGCACGGTGCCGCCGACCGCCTGCGCCGGGTCGCCGGGGTGGACGGCCACCGGCTGCCGCCACGACCAGGGGCCCCAGGTGATGGTGGTCGGCACCTCGGCGGTGCCCGCGCCGGGGGAGGCGAGTTGGACGTAGACCTGTCCGGCGTACGCCTGGGCGTACTGGTACACCCAGTGGGTCCGCGCCTGGCAACCGGAGCCCCCGGCCGGCCACGGCGCGGGGGAGGGGGCGGGGACCAGCACGACCGAGGGCATCGGATGCGCCACGGTCACCGCCGCCGCGCCGCGGGCGGAGTGTCCGGGCAGCAGGGCCCCGACGGGCACCCCGACGGCCAGCCCCAGCGCCAGGGCGACCACGGTCCGCAGTCGGCCGCTCCAGGGCGGCATCCGACGCCGCGGCACGTCCGACGGTGCCGCCGTCAGCGCCGCCAGCGCCGTCGGCGAGGCGTGCCCTGGCGCGGGAGTCTCCGCCGCCGGGTCGGCTGTCTCCCGCCTGCCGGGCGGCGCGTCCCACCTCCGCGCGACGACGGCCTGCGCGGCCTGCGCGGCCTGTGCCGCCTGCGTGGCCTCCCAGCGCTCCCGCCACGCGGTCGTGTCGGTCTCCCCGCACGCGTGCACGAACGCCTCGACGGTCGCCCAGGTCGGGAACTCGACGCCGCCGGCCGCCTCGGACAGCGCGGAGATGGAGCGATGAGCCCTGCGGCTCATCGTGGCGAAGGTGGGGTTCCCCGCGGCCTCGCGGGTGGCCCGCAACTGCGCGGCGAACGCGGCCACCGGCCCGCTGGAGATGTCCAAGTCGCGCTGCTTGCGGCCCATTCCTGCTCTCTTCGGTCGAACTCCGGCCTCCGCAACGTACTTTGGCACGCGCAACCGACACGTGACGCGCTCTTGCCACGTTGTCGATCGTGCACCGAGGATGTCGATGTCATGGGCGAACTCAACGAACTGCGTGGACTTCTGGACCGGACCGAGGGGCTGCGTCTGGACGGTGCGGCGTATGTCGCCGACTTCGAGGAGAGGTTCTGGCGGATCGGTCCGGACGGCTTCTGGAAGCTGGAGTGCCTCCAGAGCTACGACGAGACCGGGTTCCCAAGTTGGGAGGCGTTCCGCCGGGGCGACTGGGCGGAGGCCCTGAGGCTGGTGGAGCAGTCCCGCCCCGAGATCGAGCGGCAGTCGGCCGCGCTCGCCGCCGCCGGGATCCGTCACCACCGGGCACGGGTCGTGGTGGAGCCGGTCAGCCCGTACGTGCAGTGGGAGCTGCACGTCCTGCGGGCCAAGGACCAGCGCGGGGAGCACGTCGCCGTGCTGACCGTCGATCGGGCCGCCGCCCTCGTCGGCGCGGGCCCGCTGCCCGATCTCGTGGTGCTCGGCGACGAGGCCGTCTACGAGGTCCACTACACCGCGGCGGGCGTCCCCGACGGCGCCACCCGCTACCGCGAGGACGAAGTCATCCGCCGCGCCCGTGACTTCGTCCGGCTGCTGCACCGGGCGGGGGAGGGGCTGGCGGCCTACTTCCCCCGCGAGATCGCGGGACTGGGGGCGCCACGACCGTAGTGGCGCCCTCCGGCCGCGAGCCCGGGGGCTACTGGGCCGGGGCGAAGCCCAGGGGGTTGTCCGGGAGGCCGTTCATGGCCGCGGCCATGGTGTCGTGCCAGATCGGGCCGGCGGTGAGGTAGCCGTAGGCCGGGTCGTAGCTGTTGCCGCCGATGTCCACGCCGTTGAGGGACTGGAGGGGGTAGTTGGGGTTGGTGACCACGGTGGCGTCGGAGAGCTCGGCGGTGTAGCCGGCGAACCAGGCCTGCGCCTCGCTGTTGGTGGTGCCGGTCTTGCCCGCGTCCGAGTAGGGGATCGCGTCCTGGGCGCCGGTGCCCTGGTCCGAGACGACCGAGTGGAGCAGGGTGTTGACCTGCTGGGCCACGCTCTGCGGGAGCACCTGCTGGCAGTTGCCCGACGGCACCGGCAGGTTCTTCCCCTGCGCGTCGGTGATGGAGGTGACGGCGGTCGGGTCGCAGTAGACGCCGTTGGCGGCGAAGGCCGCGTACGCGTTGGCGATCTGCAGCGGGGTGAGGTCGTTGACGCCGAGGGTCAGCGACTGCGCCTGGGCGATCGGCTTCAGGGCGGTGCCGGACGAGTCCACCACGCCCTGACTGCCCAGCCCGAGCTTCTGCGCCATGTGCACCACGTTGCAGAGACCGGCCTGGGCCTCCAGCGGGACGAAGTAGGTGTTCACCGAGTCGGCCATGGCCTTGACCATGGTGATCTTGCCGTAGGGCACGGTGGTGTCGTTCTGGTCGCCGCCGACGGCCGGGTGGACCACGCCGTTGCAGTCGGTCATCGCCGGGTAGTCCGCGACGGCGGGGGAGTCGATCTCGTAGTTGAGCGGGTAGCCCTCCAAGAGGGCGGTGGCCGCGGTGACCGCCTTGAAGACCGAGCCGGTCTGGAAGCCCTCGCCGCCGCCGTGCAGGCCGTCGACGTTGTAGTTGATCTCCGTCTCGTCGTTGCCGGTGCCGAAGGGGCGGCTCTGCGCCATCGCGAGGATCTGGCCGGTGCCGGGCTGCACGATGCTGGAGACCGCGACGGCCTTGTCGTCGGCGTAGATGTGGTTGTGCATGGCCTGCTCTTCCGCGGACTGGTCCTGCGGGTTGAGCGTGGTGTTGATCCGCAGCCCGCCCTGGTCGAACAGGGCCTGCCGGGCCTGCGGCGTCGCGCCGAAGACGGGGTCGTCCAGCAGCACGTGCTCGACGTAGTTGCAGAAGAACTCGTCGCCGGGCTTGGCGGTGATGCAGCCGGTCTTCGGGACGGTGATCTTCAGCCCGAGCGGTTCCGCCTTGGCCTGGGCGGCCTGCGCCTTGCTGACGGTGCCGTAGGTGGCCATCGCGTCCAGCACCTCGTTGCGGCGGGTCAGCGCGGCCCCCGGGTTCTGCACCGGGTCGTAGGCCGAGGGTGACTGGACCAGGCCGGCCAGCAGGGCGGCCTCGGGCAGGGTCAGCTGGCTCGCGTGCTTGCTGAAGTACAGCTGCGAGGCGGCCTCGACGCCGTAGGCGCCGCCGCCGAAGTAGGTGATGTTCAGGTAGTTGTCCAGGATCTGCTGCTTGCTGAGCTTCTGCTCCAGCGCGATCGCGTACTTGAGCTCCTGGATCTTGCGCCCGAGGGTCTGCCGGGTCGCCTCGGCGACGGCGGCCGCGCTGTCGCCGGCCTCCTCGATGAAAACGTTCTTGACGTACTGCTGCGTCAGCGTCGAGCCGCCCTGGGAGACGCCGCCGCTGGTGCCGTCCTTGAGCAGGGCGCGCAGGGTGCCCTGGAGGTCGATGGCGCCGTGCTGGTAGAAGCGGTGGTCCTCGATGTCGACCAGGGCGTTCTGCATCACCGGCGCGATCCTGCCGAGCGGCACCACCGTGCGGTCGCGCGAGTAGACCGTGGCGATCACGCCTCCGTCGGCGTCGTAGATCTTCGACGCCTGCGAGAGCGTCGGCACGACCAGGTCGCCGGGGAGGTTGTTGAAGCTGTCGGCCGCGCCCTTGACCCCGAGGCCCACTCCGCCGACGGCCGGGAGGGCGAGGGCCGCGACGACCGCGCCCGCCAACGCGCTGGCGCCGACCAGCCGGACGGCGAGGAGGAGCTTGTGCCCGGGACGCCGGGACTGTTGCTGCGGGGATATGCCGGGATTCTTCGGACGCTCTGGTGCCACGGAACAAACCTACGCACCAAGATCGGCCGATCGGTTCGTACAGCGTCACAACTGTGCGACAAGCCGCTGTGTGCCAGCTGTAACCGGCCCCGCGCGGCTCGCCCTGCGCCGAAGGGGTGATCCGTGCCTGAAATGCCGTCATGCCTGGTGGGGCCAGGGGGTGTGCGCGGGTCGGCGACGTACGATGCTGCCGCGGAATTATGGACATTTTACGACGTATCGGTCACAGGCTGTTGTCAGAATCGGCAGAATCGGCGGTGTGCATGAAACCGAAGTTCCGTACTAGTCGGCTGCGGCCCTGGGCCGTTGCCTGTGTGGCGCTGGTGACGGCGGCCAGCGTCGCCGCCACCGCTCCCACGGCGCTGGCGAGCGGGTCCCCGGGCGCGGCCGGGGCCGGGCACGGCTATCCGCTCCCGCCCGGCGTCGAGGCGATCATGCACAAGCCGGGCTACGAGACGGCGCAGTGGGGCGTGTACGAGGTCGACCCCTCGGACGGCACGGTGATCCACTCGCAGTTCGCGCGCCAGTCCTTCGTCCCCGGCTCGGACACCAAGCTCGTCACCATCTCGGCCGCCTGGCACAGCCTGGGCCCCGACCACCGCTTCACCACCCCCGTCTACGCGACGGGCTCGCGCCGCGGCTCGACCCTGGACGGGAACCTGGCGCTGGTGGCGCAGGGCGACCTGACGATGGGCGGCCGGACCAAGCCCGACGGCTCGGTCGACTACACGAACGTCGACCACACCTCCGCCAACGACCTGCCCGGGGCCACCCTCACCCCGGAGAACCCGCTGGCGGGGCTGAACCGGATCGCCCGTCAGGTGCGCGACGCGGGCATCACCCGGGTCGACGGCAACGTGATCATCGACCCCAGGATCTTCACGCCCCCGGCGCTGGACCCGCAGCCCACGCCGATGATCATCAACGACAACCTGATCGACCTGCTCACCACCCCGACCAAGCCGGGGCACGCGGCCAAGCTGTTCTGGCGTCCGCAGGTCGCGCCGTACCGCGTCGTCTCCCACGTGAGGACGGTCGCGGCCGACGGCACGACGAACATCACCGTCACCGCCTCCCCGGACGGCACCAGGATCACCCTGTCCGGGACCATCGCCGCCGGGACGCAGCCGGTCCTGCGCACCTCCGACATCAAGGACCCCAACGCCTTCGGCCGCACCGCGCTGATCGAGGCGCTCGGCCGCGCGGGCGTCACCGTCACCGCCAAGCCGACCGGCCGCAACCCGGAGCGCGCGCTGCCCGACTCCTACGGCGGCGATCCGCGGGTGGCCGCGTTCGTCTCCCCGCCCTACCGCCAGTACGCGAAGCTCATCCTCAAAGTCAGCCACAACCTCGGCGCCAACCTGGCGCTGTGCAACATGGCGGTGCTGGCGGGCAGCAAGGACTGCATCGGCGGCGGGTTTGCGGTCGAGCACGACTTCCTGACCAACGTGGCGCACGTCGACCCGACCCAGTTCGCGCTCGACGACGGGCGCGGCGGCGACGCGACCGAGAAGGCCACCCCGGTCGGCCTCGCCCAGATCCTCGAGTACTGGCTGCGCACCCCCGACGCGACCGCGTTCCGCTTCTCCCTGCCCATCCTGGGGGTCAACGGCTCGAACGCGATCTCCTGCCCGGACTGCCCGGCCAAGGGGAAGGTCTTCGCCAAGCCGGGAACCGTCATCGGCGTCGACGACCTGAACGGGCGGGCCGCGGTGGCCGACCAGAGCCAGGCGGGCTACCTGCTCACCAACGACGGCCACCTGGTCGTCTTCGTGGTGCTGGTCAACTCCGCGACCGCCCCGGACCTCCAGGGCGTCATCCGCGTCTTCGACGACACCAACCAGATCTCCGCCCTGTTGCAGGAGGAGGCGTCGGCGCACCTGTGAGCGCACCGACGCCGGGCGTCCGTCAGTTGATCCGGTGGTCGAGGCTCACGACCGCACGGGCGTGAGCCAGGCCGCCGGTGTAGTCCGGGCCGTCCTGGACGGCCCGGGCGATGCCGATCGCGGCGCCGACGGCGAGCACGGCCAGCGCGACCACCGCGACCGGACGGCGCATCTTCGCGAAGTGCTTCATGATCCCCCCTGGTGAAAAGTCCCCACGGACTCAGCACCAGTGTTCCCCGCGAGGCCGGGCGGAAGAAACAGCTCCGCTCGGCCTCGCGGCGGTGTCAGCCCTGGCGGGGACCCCGCTGGCGCGGCGTGTTGCGC
>NZ_BBPQ01000072.1:0-22914 GCF_000787855.1 Streptacidiphilus anmyonensis
CCAGGCCGAGGACTTCCGCGAGGTCGCCGACGTCATCGCCGAGGCCCTCAAGCCGGGCTTCGATGAGGCCAAGGCCGCCGAGCTGTCCGCCCGCGTCAGCGCGCTGGCCGCCAAGCACCCGCTGTACCCGGACCTGTAAGCAGGCCGGTCCCGGACTGTTCCGGACAGTTCATCGCCTAGTGGTGGGGGCACCGCGCACACTGGAACCAGACAGTGCGCCCGGTGCCCCTGTCCATGACTCCGCTCGTCCAGTTCCCCTGCCCCACCCACAAGACAAGGGCGTCCCCGTGGCCATCAGCGTCTTCGACCTCTTCTCCATCGGCATCGGCCCGTCCTCCTCGCACACGGTCGGCCCGATGCGGGCGGCGCGGATGTTCGCGCACCGCCTGAAGGCGGAGGGCCAGCTGTCCGACGTCGCCTCCCTGCGGGCGGAGCTCTTCGGCTCCCTCGGCGCGACCGGCCACGGCCACGGCACGCCGAAGGCGGTCATGCTGGGCCTGGAGGGCAAGTCGCCGCGCACGGTCGACGTCGAGCAGGCGGACCTGGACGTCGAGCAGATCAAGGCCACCAAGCGGATCGCGCTGCTCGGCACGCACGAGATCGCCTTCAACCCCGACAGCGAGCTGATCCTGCACCGCCGCCGCTCACTGCCGTACCACGCCAACGGCATGACGCTCTGCGCCTACGACGCGGCGGGCGTCCCGCTGCTGGAGAAGACGTACTACTCGGTCGGCGGCGGCTTCGTCGTCGACGAGGACGCCATCGGCGCGGACCGCGTCAAGCTCGACGACACGGTGCTCAAGTACCCCTTCCGCACCGGCGCGGACCTGCTCCGGCTCACCAGCGAGACGGGTCTGTCGATCTCCTCGCTGATGCTGGAGAACGAGAAGGCCTGGCGCAGCGAGGCCGAGATCCGCACGGGCCTGCTGGAGATCTGGTCCGTGATGCAGGAGTGCGTCCGCAACGGGATGAACCACGAGGGCATCCTCCCCGGCGGCCTCAAGGTCCGCCGCCGTGCCGCCTCCGCCGCGCGGGCGCTGCGGGTCGAGGGCATCGGCCCGGCCAACGCGATGGAGTGGGTGACCCTCTACGCCATGGCCGTCAACGAGGAGAACGCGGCCGGCGGGCGGGTCGTCACCGCCCCGACGAACGGCGCGGCCGGCATCATCCCGGCGGTCCTGCACTACTACCTCAACTTCATCCCGGGCGCGGACGAGGACGGCATCGTCCGCTTCCTGCTCGCCGCGGGCGCGGTCGGCATGCTCTTCAAGGAGAACGCCTCCATCTCCGGCGCCGAGGTCGGCTGCCAGGGCGAGGTGGGCTCCGCCTGCTCCATGGCCGCCGGCGGCCTCGCCGAGGTGCTCGGCGGCACCCCGGAGCAGGTCGAGAACGCCGCCGAGATCGGCATCGAGCACAACCTCGGCCTCACCTGCGACCCGGTCGGCGGCCTGGTCCAGATCCCGTGCATCGAGCGCAACGGCATGGCGGCCGTCAAGGCCGTCACCGCCGCCCGCATGGCCCTGCGCGGCGACGGCCGCCACCACGTCTCCCTCGACAAGGCCATCAAGACGATGAAGGAGACGGGTGCCGACATGAAGATCAAGTACAAGGAGACCTCGCGCGGCGGCCTCGCGGTCAACGTCATCGAGTGCTGATGCCGGGGCGCCGACCAGGGACTTCCCCGAAATAGATCTCCCCACTCGCTCCCGGCCCTCCGCCCGGAGGACGGGGGCATGCGCGGGGGTCGACTTGACGCCGACCCCCGCGCCCCGCGGGGAGCGGGCAGTTGGCAAGAGGGCGACGGTCGGTCGACTACGGGGCGGGGAGTTCGCGGACGAGGCGCGAGGACCAGTCGCACCAGATGAGGCCGGGCAGGAACGCGCCGCCGGCTTCGTCGAGGTGCTCTTCGACGTACGGGATGGTCGCGTCACAGACCTCGGTGGCCTGGTCGAAGAAGCCCGTGGTGTCGGGGTTGGTGTGGTAGCTCCAGCGCGGGTTGTAGGGGGCTGTCCGCTTGAGGATCCGTGCGATCAGGTGGGGACGGTCGGTGGTCTCCCCGCTGACGAGTTCCCGGGCGTGCTCGATGTCTTCGGGCTTGGTCAGTTTGATGACGAACTGTTCACGCGTGATGTCGGTCATGACGAAGTAGGCGGCCTCGGCGGCGGCGCGGCCGGGATGGTGCGCCGGGGCGCCGGCCTGGGCGGGTTGGGCCATGGTGAGGGCCAGCAGACTGGCGGCGGCCAGGCCGGCCGCCTTGGTGAACGCGCGTCGCATGGAGTTCTCTCCTCGATCCGGGGCATCGTGCACATCACGAATAGCCACTGAGAGCATTCAAGCAGTGACGGTGTGCAATCATGCCGAGGCGCGTTCGCGTCGCTGTCGCTCTTCACCGCGCCCACTCACGGAGGGGAAAAGGGCAGTCATTCGCCGGGTCGTCAGTCAGCGAGTGGCGGGTTCGGCGGGTCGAGCGCGGTGTCCGATTCCCGCCGGACGCGGCGGCTCCTGAGCGGCAGACTGGGCGAGAACCCCGGACGGACCCGTCCCCGAGGAAGCCCACCATGATCACCGCACCCGAGGCGGCCCGCCTCGCCGCCGCCGTCGACGCCACCGACTGGAACGCCGTCCGTGAGGAGCTGGACGCGCACGGCTGCGCCGTGACGCCGCAGCTCCTCACGCCCGCACAGTGCCGGGAGCTCGCCGCCCTGTACGAGCGGGCAGAGCTGTTCCGCAGCACCGTCGACATGGCGCGCCACCGCTTCGGCTCCGGACAGTACCGGTACTTCACGCACGACCTGCCCGATCCGGTCCGCGCGCTGCGCGAGGCGTTCTATCCCCACCTGCTCGCCGTCGCACGGGACTGGGCGGAGCGCCTCGGCCGTCCCGCCCCCTGGCCGGACACGCTGGAGGCATGGCTGGCGATGTGCCACGCCGCCGGGCAGACCAAGGGCGCGCAGATCCTGCTCCGTTACGAGCAGGGGGACTGGAACGCGCTGCACCGCGACGTCTTCGGCGAGCTGCTGTTCCCGCTCCAGGTCGTCGTCGGCCTCGACCGCGAGGGCGTCGACTACACCGGCGGCGAGTTCCTCCTGGTGGAACAGCGGCCACGGGCCCAGTCGCGCGGCACCACGACCGTTCTGCGGCAGGGCCACGGGCTGATCTTCACGACCCGCGACCGCCCGGTGCGCTCCACGCGCGGCTGGTCGGCGGGGCAGACCCGCCATGGTGTCAGCACCGTGCACTCCGGTCGCCGGCACGCCCTCGGCCTGGTCTTCCACGATGCGTGAGGCCACGATGCGTGAGGCGCCCACCGCAGGACCGGCGGTGCCCGAGGACGGCCCGAGGCGCTCCGTCCACACGCTGGTCGGATCGGACGGACGGCCCCACCCGAGCGGAACGCCCGGAACCCTCGGCGGCCACCGGCGGCTGCGTCTGTACGGACGGCTGGACTGCCCCTCCGCGCTGCGGGCGATCGCCGCCGGCGGGTACGTCGGCCACCGGGTGTTCTTCGCGGACGAGGCGACCGCCGTCGCGGCGGGCTACCGGCCCTGCGCGGTGTGCCTGCCCGACCCGTACCGGCGCTGGAAGGCGCTCAGGGTCGCGCGGGAGGCGTCGTGAGGCCCGCAGGGAGTCGAACCGGCGCGCGCTCACCGCTGATCGCCCCCAGGGAGCTCGGCGGGGACGCGCAGCGGCGCCCGCCGGCGCGGCACACGGCCGCCGAACTCACCGCGCTGCTGGGCCTGCTGAACGCCCAGCACCCACCGGTCCGGACGGTCGCGGTCGGTCACAGCCGCGACGACGCCTCCCGCGAGACGGCGAGGGCCTTCGTCGAAGAATGGAGCCGGGTGGCGGGCCGGTCGGTCCTCGCGGTGGTCGACTGGCCCGAGCAGGCCGCGTCGTGGCTGCGAGCGGCGCGGCGTCTCACCGCGGAGACCCCGGACGCCTGGGTCGTGGCCGCCGCTCCCCTCGGCTGGGCGCAGTTGGCACGCCGGCTGACGCACAGCACCGGGTGGGACGCCCGCCGCACGTTCGGCTTCGCGTCCCTCGCCGTGCCGGACGCCGTCTCCCTCAGTGGATCGCGCAACCTCGACGGGCTGCGCGTCGTGGACGCCGGCGGCGGCGCCTGGGCGGTCCGGGACGGGCTGCTGATCCCCGCCTGCCGAGGAGTGGTGCCGTGACAGGGGCCAGGACCGGGGCGACGACGGGGGCCGTGCCGCTCTTCGACGACGACGTGCAACCGCCCGCGCAACGCTCGGAGATCGCCCCCGGCGCCGTCCACGTCCCGGGCTGGCTGACACTCCCCCAGCAGCGGGAGCTGGTCGCGGCCTGCCGCCGCTGGGCCGCCGGCCCGGTGCCGATCCGTCACACCAGGCTGCCGCGCGGCGGCGCGATGTCCGTGCAGACCGTCTGCATCGGCTGGCACTGGCAGCCCTATCGCTACACCCGGACCGGGGACGACGTGAACGGCGCACGCGTCGCCGACTTCCCGGACTGGATGGTCCGGCTCGGCCGCCGCGCCCTGGTCGACGCCTACCAGGCCCCGGACGCCGGCGACGGCTACACCCCGGACACCGCCCTGATCAACTTCTACGACGCCGCGGCGAAGCTCGGCATGCACCAGGACAAGGACGAGCGCTCCGACGCCCCCGTCGTCTCGCTGAGCATCGGCGACAGCTGCGTCTTCCGGCTCGGCAGCGCCGAGAACCGCAACCGTCCCTGGAGCGACGTCGAGCTGGCCTCGGGCGACCTGTTCGTGCTCGGCGGGCCGTCGCGCTTCGCCTACCACGGTGTCCCCAGGATCCACCCGGGCACGGGACACCCCGACACCGGCTTGGCCCACGGCCGTCTCAACATCACCATGCGCGTCACCGGCCTGACCGGCTGAGGACGAGGCCCGCCGGGCACCGGATTCCGATACGAACAACACGAACAACCCGGACCAGGTGAACGAAGAATGGAGGAACTGCGGAGCGGGGCGAACCGACCCGCCCGAATGCCCATTCCCGAGGCGGACCGGGAAAAAGCCCTCCGGAGTCCACGCGATCCGGTGCGCTCTTTTCCGGTTCCTCACCGCAGGCATTTCCGGGCCGGTGAATTCAGACGGTCATCGGGCGGCAGCTTCTACAGGCCCGGTAACCCGCATGGTGGGCCTCCCTCGGGCTGCGGAACGGCACCCGGTGGGCGGCGGTGATACGCCGCGCGTTGGCGCAGGTGGGGTGGCAGTAGATGCGGGTGGTGTCGCTGCCGAGCAGGAACAGCCCCTCCCGGGCCAGTTCGGCCACCTGACGCAGGTCGATGCCCTCCGCCGCGCGCAGCCGGTCTCCGGCCTCCGGGCCGTCCGGAAGGTCGAACGGGGTGCCGTCGGCACCGGTGACCCGGTGACAGGGGATGAGCACCGCCATCGGGTTGGCGCCCAGGGCGTGCATCACCACCTCGGCGGCGCCGGTGGCCGCGGGCAGCCCGGCGTCCCGGGCGATCCAGTCGGCTGACCGGAGTTGACCCGCGGGGATGGTGCGCACCGCCTCGAGCACCGCGCGGTCGGTCTGCGGCAGGGCGGACAGGTCCAGTGGCAGCTGTCTGGCGCGCCCGGTCCGAATGGCCGTGACCAGGCCGGGGAACGGCTTGGCCGCCGGGATCGCCGAGCGGCCGGTCCGCCGGCGATGCAGCCCCTCGAACGCGGCCGGATCCGGGTGCGGGCCGGTGAGGGCGGCCGCCGTCACCGCCTGCGGGCCGAAGGCGACGTACAGGCCGCCGGCTGCGGTCTCCAGTCGGCAGTACGTGTCGTAGCGCTCCCGGGAGATCCCGACTGCCTGGAGGACGCGCAGGGCGAAGCCCTGCGGGGGCTCCTCGTCGAGCCCGGCCAGATCTCCGGCCAGGGCCGCCAGCCCCGGGTCCACGGAGCCGTCTGGGCCGATCATGCCGTCACCTCCCTCAACGCCGGACGTTCCGCCGTCAGCAGCCGCCGCAGGCCGCTCAGTCCACGGGAGACCTGCGCCTTAGCGGTCCCCACCGGACAGCCCTGGACCTCGGCGACCTCCGAGTAACTCATGCCGACCACATGGTGCAGCACGACCGGCACGCGGTGCTGGGCAGGTAGCTCCGACAGCGCCGCCACCAGCCGGTCCCGGTCGTCGGCGGTCTCGGCCCGCTCGACCGGCCCGGGGCCGGAGTCGGGCCAGACGTCGGCGGCGTCCTCCACCCGGCCGGCCGACACGGGTCGGCGCGCGAGCGACCTCAGGTGGTTGCGCCACACGTTGGCCGCGATGGTGAGCAGCCAGGCGCGTGGGCGCAACTCCCGGCGGCGCTGGCCGGAGTAGCCCTGGAGGGCCGTGTAGGCGCGCAGGAACGTGTCCTGCCCGAGGTCGTCGGCCTCCGCCCGGGAGCCCGACAGCCTGAGCAGGAACGTGTGGACGTCTCTGGCGTGGACCCGGACCAGCTCGGTGAAGCCGGAGTCGAGGTCCGCCGCCAGAAGGTCACCTAGGCACTCGGCGGTCTCTTCTTCCATCACTTTGAGGAACCCCGTCGCACGCCGAAGTGTTGCGCCGCCGGTGACGACAGCCCCGCTCTCGACACCCTCGCCACCGGAACGGTCAGAATCGGGTCGTCCGTGAGGATCGCGCGGTGCAGGCGCCGCATCCGCGGCGCCGGCTCGATGCCGATGTGCTCGCCCAGAACCCGGCTCAGCCTGCGGAAGACAGCCGTCGCCCGGGAGCGCTCTCCCGACCGGTACAGCGCGATCATGAGCTGGGCCTGCAGGTTCTCGTCGGTCGGGCGCAGCGACGCGAGCGCACTGAGTTCATCGAGCATCTCGCGGTGCCGCCCGAGGGCCAGGTCCGCCTCGATCCGCTGGTCGTGCACGGCCTTCCTGGTCTCCTCCAGCTCGACGAGGTGCGGGGCGCTGATCGCGCCGCTGTCCACGTCCGCGAGAGCCGGACCGCGCCAGAGCGCCAGGGCGTCGGCGAACAGGCGGGAGGCGCTCGCCGGGTCTCCGGCGGCGGCGGCGCTCCGGCCCTGTCCCGCCAGTTCCGCGAACCGGGCGCGGTCGAGGTCCTGCGGCAGGACCGCCAGCTGGTACCCCTGGTTCCTGGTGGACACGACGTCGCTGTGGTTGCCCTCCGGCGTGCGCAGGGCCTGCCGGATGTTCAGGACGTAGGTCTGGAGCGTCGACATCGCGCTCTTCGGGGGCTGGGTGCCCCAGAGCTCCACGATGCAGTCGGTGGCACGGACCATCCGGTTGGCGTTCAGCATGAGCAGGCCGAGCAACTGCCGCGGTTTGGGTGCGCTCGGAACGAGGTTCTCCCCCGCGTAGGACAGCTCTAAGGGACCGAGAACACGCATGACCACTTCTTCCCCCTGTTTTCACTGCAGGCCCGGCTGATGCTTTCGGGCGCAGGGGGACAGAGATCCACCGTGTTCCAACCGTCCCCCGACGAGGTTTGACCACGACTCGACTCGACGCTAGTTTCCCGTCCGAGTCCTGTCAATGATCCGACCAATCGAGAGGACGAATAATTCCCCTTCAGTTCGCCTGCGGTCCTTATGTTTCCCCTACACCTCTCGACCGCTCCCATTCAGTCCGCACAGGTGAAAAGCGATTCGATCTCCGCGGCGGCCGAGGACCCGTAGGTCCGCCGGATCAAGTCCGTCAGCAAGGGCAGGGCGAGGCCGTAGTCCTGGGCGCCCACGGACTCCAGCACGACCGTCGCCAGCGCGCATCCGAGCCTGGCGGCCTGCTCGTACGGCCAGTTCCAGGCCGTGCCGGCCAGGAAGCCCGCCCGGAACGCGTCGCCCACCCCGGTCGGGTCGACCGGCGCGGCGCTGGGAACGGCCCGCACCCGTACCGTGGGACGCTCCTTGGTCGCGACGGTCACGCCGTCCGCGCCGGCCGTGGTGATCCAGGCGCCGACCTGTTCCAGGACGTCGCCCTCCGTCCATCCGGTCCGCTCGGCCAGCAGTGCGGCCTCGTACCGGTTGGTGAACAGCAACCGGGCCCCGCTGACCAGTTGACGCACCTCGTGCCCGCTGAGGCGGGCGAGCTGCTGTGAGGGGTCCGCCGCGAACGGGATGCCGAGGCGCCGGCACTCGTCGGTGTGGCGGAGCATCGCCTGCGGGTCGTTGGGAGCGACCACGACCAGGGACAGCCCGCCCAGCCGCCGGGCCGCCCCCGCGAGGGTGATCTCCCTGGCCTCGGTCATCGCCCCCGGATAGAAGGTGGCGATCTGGTTCTGGTCCGCGTCGGTGGTGCACACGAACCGGGCGGTGTGGAGGTTCCGGCTGACCCGCACCAGTTCCGTGTCGACGCCGCTGGCGTGCAACCACTGCTCGTACTCGGCGAAGTCGAACCCCGCCGCGCCGACCAGCAGCGGGTTCAGGCCGAACCGGCCCAGCCCGACCGCGATGTTCGCCGCCACGCCGCCACGCCGGACCACCAGGTCGTCGGCGAGGAAGGAGAGCGACAGGTGCTGGAGCTGGTCGGGCAGGAGCTGATCGACGATGCGCCCGGGAAAGGTCATCAGATGGTCCGTGGCGATCGAGCCGGTGACCGCGATGCGCATGGTGGTTGGCCTCCGTCGGGGAGTGGGGATCGAACGGGTCGTCGGCCCGGGGATCAGCGAGTGCGCCGCAGCGCCCGGTCCACCAGCGCCCCGGCCGCGCCGGTGTAGTCGGCCGGGTCCAGCAGGTCCGACAGTTCCTTGTCGTCGAGGCACTGCTTCACCTCCGGGGCCGCCGCGAGCACCCGGCCGAGCGGACGGCCGGTGCGTTCGGCCTCCGCCGCGGCTTCGGTGAGCAGCCGCTTCGCCCGCGCCCTGCCGATCCGCGGGGCGAGCACCGCCGCGAGTCGCTCCGAGACCAGCATGCTCCCCGTCGCCTCGACGTTGCCGCGCATCCGCTCGGGCCTGACCACCAGCCCCTCGCTGAGCTCGACCGCGGTGTGCACGGCTCCCCCGGTCAGCCGGAGGCACTCGCGCAGCAACGACCACTCCGCGTGCCACGCGCCCGCCGAGCGCTCGTCCTCGGACAGCAGGCTCTGCGTCAGTCCCGCTGTCAGGCACGGGACCTGGAGCGCCGCGCTGCGGATCAGCGTGGCCAGGACCGGGTTGCGCTTGTGCGGCATCGCGGACGAGCCGCCACGACCGGCCGCCGAGGGCTCCACCACCTCGCCGACCTCCGTCCTGGTCAGCGACTGGACGTCGACCGCGATCTTGCCCACCGCGCCCGTGGCGAAGCTCAGCGCGGCCGCCAGGTCGGCGATCGGCGTCCGCAGCGCGTGCCAGGGCAGGAGCGGCGCGGTCAGTCCGGTCTCCCGGGCGTAGGCGGCGGTCAGCCGGTCGACATAGTCGCCCGGCTCGGGTCGCCCCCCGGTCCCGTCGAGTGCCGCGTACTCGAGATAGCCGGCCAGGGTGCCGGCGGCGCCTCCCAGCGATACGGGCAGCCCACCGACCAGGAGCCCGCCGACGCGGTCCGCCGCATCGAGGACCAGATCCCGCCAGCCGGCGGCCTTCAGTCCGAAGGTGGTGGGCACGGCGTGCAGGGCCAGGGTGCGGCCGGCCATGAGGGTGTCGCGGTGCTCGGCGGCCAGCCGCCCGAGTGCCCGGGCGATCCGCTCCAGGTCGGCCCCGATGATCGGCAAGGCGCGGGCGCAGACCAGCATCATGCCGGTGTCGAGGACGTCCTGACTGGTCGAGCCGCGGTGGACGTAGGACGCCGCCCCGGGGTCGGTCCGGGCCACCACGTCGGTGAGGGCGGCGACCAGGGCCACCACCGGGTTCGCGGTCTCCCTGGCGGCCAAGGCCAGGGCCCCGAGGTCCAGCCGGTCCGCGCGAGCGGCACGGGTGATCGCCTCGGCGGCCGATGGCGGGAGCACGCCGAGCGCGGCCTGCGCCCGGGCCAGCGCCGCCTCGGCGTCCAGCATCGCCTGCAGCCAGGCCCGGTCGCTCACCGCTGCCTCGACCGGCGTACCCGCGCGGACCGGGGACAGCAGCCCGGAATCCGGTTCCAGCTCCGCACGGTTCGTCATGCCGCCACTCCTGTCAGGTCGCTGTCGGAACGCTCGCTCAGGCCGCCGGGCGGCTCGGCTCCGGCTCGGCCGAGCGCCAGCACCGCCCGCGCGATGGCGTCGGAGTCGCCCAGCGTCACCGAGTTGACGCCGGGCCTGATCCCTGCGGCGGTCACCCAGTGCACGGACTCCGTCGGGACCCCGTAGGCGAAGAGCCGTCGGTGAGGGAGGCCGTCGGCGCGGACCACCCGGTAGGGGCGGCGGGTCACCGCCAGGCCGCCGGTCTCCCAGGCGGAGCCGTCGACGTTGCGCATGTGGTACGGACGGCACCGACCCGTGGCCAGCATGTGCGCGAGCAAGGGGTCTGCCGTCCGCCGGAGATCCGGCTCGGGCAGCCTGGCCTCGATCAGGACGGCGGCGCGGACCGGCTCGCCGCCGACCCGGCTCGACTCGGCGACGAAGGACGGGGCGTCCTCGTCGATCCTGATGCGCAGTCCCGGCCCCAGCACCTGCACGATCCCCGCCTCCATCAGCGCGATCAGCTCGGCGGTCCGCGAGACGGGCGGGCCGATCGACACGAAAGCGTTCAAAGGCGTGTACCAGTCCCGTAGTTCCTCCCGGTACGACGCGCCGTCCAGACCCCCGTGGTCGACCACCAGGCGGACCTCGTTGCGCAGGTCCCGCAGCGAGTCCAAGGCGGCCTTCAGCGGTCCGCTGACGTTTCCGGCACGTGCCTCGCGCACGTCGTCGGCCAGGTAGGCCAGCAGCCACGCGCGGAACTCCTCGCGGCCGGCGATCGGCGCCTGCCCCTGCGGATCCGCGATCCGCCGCCAGTCCCAGCGGCGTCCCGCGCCGATCCCGTACACGTCGAGCAGGGCCTCCTCCGCCGCACCACGGGGAGCGGCCAGGAAGCGGTCGACGAACTCCTCGCGCTGCCCGTCACGGCCCTCGGCTGCCAGCAGAGTTCCGTAGTAGACGCTCTCCACCTCCTTGCGGATGAGCGGCCACACGTCGGCGCCGAACGTCACCTCCGCGCCGTCCAGCGCCCGGCGGCGCAGCGCCGCGATCGTCTCGGCGGTCAGCAGCCGGGGCGTGTAACGGCCGTGGGCGCCCTTCTCGTTGTCGCCCCGCGAGTGGTACGGCACACCCCGCCGGGATCCGGCGTGGATCAGCGGCTCCTGTCCGGAGGGCCGGTAGGCCAGCCGGTCGCCCCGCCGCACGAACTCCCCTCCGCGGCCGACGGTCAACAGGGCCATGTAGTCGAAGAAGTTCAGTCCCAGCCCGCGTAACACCACGGGCTGGCCGGCCCTCACCGCCGAGAGGTCGACGTCCGCGGGATTGGCGGGCAGGAGGTAGGCCAGCCCGTGGGCCTCGGCGGCCCGCGCGGTGCGCGCCTCCTGCTCGGTCGGCCGGGCCGGGACGTGTCCCTGGGCGAGCACCACCGCGTCCAGCCCGGTGAGCCGGGTCCCGTCGGCGAGGGTGAGCGTGTGCCCGCCGTCGGGGCCCGACTCGTTCAGGGCGACCGCCAGTGTCCGGTGCACCGTCACGACGACGTGCCCGGGCGCTCGGGAGACCACCCGGTCGAACGCGAAGCGGAGGTAGTGGCCGTAGAACGACCGGCGCGGATAGTCGTCCGGTCCCAGAGCGCGCGCCTCCGCGAGGATCTCCGCCGCGGGGCCGCCCGGATCGACCCGTCCCGCCGACCGCCGGGCCGACGACCGGGCCCACTCGTAGAGGCTGGGCCCGCGCTCCACCGGGCCCTCCATCTCCACGCTGTCGTCCGTGAAGACGGTCACCTGCGCGGCCACCGTGTTCATCAGGAGGTCGCGGGACTGCGTGGTACGCCAGACCCGGCCGCCGCCGGGCGGAAAGGGGTCGACCACATGCACCGCGACCGATCGGTGCGTCCTTCGCGCGCGCTCGTTGGCACACAGCCGTTCCAGGACCGACAGGCCGCGCGGCCCCGCACCCACGACGCAGACCCTGAGCTCCCCGCTGAACATGTGCTGTTCTCCCCTTGAGTTGTGAGGCGGCCGGAACCGATGAGCGGTCCTCCGTCAGGCCGGTGAAGGGTCGTCCGTCAGGCCGGTGCGACGACTAGCAGGCTCGTTTCGAGCTCCAGCGCGTGGCTGGACTCCAGGCGCAGGCCGGAGGCGGCGAGCAGCGCGCGGTACCCGTCCCAGGTGCGCTCCCGGCCGCCTGCCGCCATGAGCAGATGCAGATCCCAGAGCAGCGGCAGCAGCGCCGGCTCGTCCGGCGTCCCGCTGTCGATCACCCGCTCGAGGACCAGCAGCCGACCGTGGTCGGGCATGGCCTTGCGGATGCCGGCCAGCAGGCCCACGCAGCGCTCGTCCTCCCAGTCCTGCAGCACCCGGGAGAGCAGGTACACGTCGGCGCCCTCCGGAACGCCGTCGAAGATGTCGCCCCCGCTGACCTCGAACCGGTCGGCGCTGAGGCTGCGCCCCAGGTACTCACGGGCGACCGGCACCATGTGCGGACGGTCGATCAGCAGGCCCCGGATCTCCGGATGGGCGCTCAGGACCGTCGCGAGCAGCATCCCGCTGCCGCCGGCCACGTCGACGACCGTGCGGCAGGGACGGAAGTCGAACGCCTCCAGGACGGCAGGGAAGAACACGTTGCCCGCGTTCATCGCCCGCTGGAACTTCTCCCCCGCCTCGGGGTTCTGCCGCAGGTACTCGTGCAGGGAGAGGCCGAAGGCGTGCTCGAAACCCGACCCGCCGCCGCGCAGGGCGTCGGCCGCGGCGCCCCAGGCGCGATAGAACTCCTCGCCGTAGATGCGCACCATGTCCCGCATCGAGCCCGGCGTCCCCTCACGGAGCAGTTCGCTCACCGGTGTCGGGGTGTAGCCGCGACGGGAGTCGCCGGCGACGACGCCGGTCGCGGCGAGCAGCCGCAGCAGCCGGTCCAGGCCGTCTGCGCTCGCCCCGGTCCGCGCGGCGAGCGCGTCCGCCGTCCCGTGGCCGGCGGCGATGTGGTCGGGGAGGGACAGCACGACGGCGGCGTGCAGGGCCTGGGCCCGCCAGGAGCCGGTGATGATGTCGACGACACGGCGTGCCGCTGATGCGTCGGTCACGGTTTCAGGCCTCTCGTACGCGGGAGTCGGACGCCTCGGTCGCCACCGACGGGTCAGCCGGTGCACTCAGCAGGTCCCGGTGCCGCTCGCGAAGCACGCGCTTGAGCACCTTGCCGGTCACGCCCACCGGCAGGTCGGCGCGGTCGGACGCGAGGACCAGGGCGCTCAGCCGGGGCAACCCCTCGCGGGCCAGGGCGGCGTTGCAGCGCTCCAGCAGGGGCAGCGGATCGTGCGGCGCCCCGTCGGCGAAGAGCACCACGGCAGCGGGGCACATCCGACCGGGGGCGTCGGGGTCGGCGACCGCGACGACGGCGGCGTCGAGGGCCTCGGTGGACAGCAGCACGACCTCCTCCATCGGCAGGCTGTACACGGGTCCGGTGGCCGTCTCGATCACGTCGGGCGTGCGGTCCAGGTGGTACCAGGTGCCGGAGCCGTCGCGGCGCACGATGTCACCGGTCAGGAAGTAGCCGTTCACGACGGACTGCTCGTTCAGGTGCGGGTCGTCCCAGTAGCCGGGCGTGCTGCTGGGGGTGCGCACACCGAGCATCCCCGCCTGGCCGTCGGGCAGTTCGCGGCCTCCGGCGTCGAGCACCGCGGCCTTGCGGACCACCTTGGCGGGCCGGCCGATGCGTCGGCCGAACGCAGTCGTCTCGGGTGTGTACGCCTGCTTGAAGAGCACCATGCCCATCTCGGACGAGCCCAGACCGTCCAGATACCGGGAGCCGGGGTGCACGGCCCCCCGCTCGACCCGACGGCCCAGCTCCGTCAGCGGCCGGACGTGGCGCTCGTGCGAGGCGTCCCCCATGCCGTTCCACGTGTGGATGTTCCGCGCACCCTCGGCGGTGATCCGGTCGGGCCGGATCTCGGCCAAGGTGAGCGGGAAGCCGAGGACGATCGTGGGGCGGAAGAGGTTGACCGCCTGCTCGACGCGTTCCCCGTCGGCCCCGTCGAGCAGCAGCGTCGGGATGCCGAGCAGGATGGCCATGCTGAGATAGCTGATCCCCGCCGAGTGGCTGTGCGGCAGGGCGGTCAGCAGCCGGTCGGAGCGCAGCGAGGGGAACGTCCACAGCCGCTCCCGCTTGCCGACGAAGAACGAACCGTGGTGGAAGACAGGAGCCTTGGGGCGGCCGGTGGTGCCCGAGGAGTGCGAGATCATGATCAGGTCGTCACGGGAGTGACGGTACGGGAATCCGGACAACGGCCGTGGCGGCGCGGTCGCGGTGCGTTCCAGCTCCGCGAGGTCCCGCACCCGCGGCGCGGCGGCCGACGGATTCGCCGACCAGGCGTCGGCCAGCCCCTTGAGCAGGTCGGCGTCGCCCACCACCAGCGTGGTCCCGGTCCGCACGAAGTACTCGGCGGCCGTGGCGGACGCCATCTTGGGGTTGCAGTGCACCGCGGTCGCGCCCAGGCCGGTGACCGCGATGTGGTGCACCAGCCCCGACAGGCCGTCGCGGGTGTGCAGGCCGACGTGCGTGCCCTTGCCGACCCCGTTCTCCCGGTACCAGTGGGCGTAGCGGATGACGGCCCTGCGGACGTCGTCGAGCGACAGACCCGTGGGCGGCCGGTCGGGCCAGTCCGGGGAGGTCACGTCGGGATGGAACAGCAGCGGACGGTCCCGGTCGGTCGCGACCTTCCAGGCGTACCAGAAGAAGTCGCCGGCTCCCAGGCCGGGCGCGGTGTACAGCCGCAGACGCTGGGCGACCGACCGGTGTGTGCCGAACACGTACATGGGGGACTCCTCGCCTCCACACGATGCCGCGAAGGCCCGCCGGGGCCTTTCTCCGGAGTGTTCAGGGCGGTGATAAAGAGTCGGTCCAAGGGCCCCGGGCGGTCGCGGCCGGCCTCGATCCGTTCTTCAGACAGGGTTGCGACGATCACCACAGGGATGTCGACAGCTTGGAGGCCCCGTCTGATGGACAGCCCGACGACCACCCCGGTCGCCATCGTGGGAGGTGGACCGGTGGGTCTGCTGCTGGCGCTCCTCCTGGACCAACAGGGCGTCCGCTCCACGGTGTTCAACACGGCCGGGACGGTGCCGGACCAGCCGCGCGGCAGTACCCACAACGCCCGGACCATGGAGCTCTACCGCAGGCTGGGGCTGTCCGAGCGGGTGCGCGGGCTGGGCCTGCCGGCCGACCACTCCGCGGGCATCTCCTTCTTCACCCGCTACTCCGGGGCCGAGCTCGCGATCCTGCCCTGGCCCGGACCGGCCGAGACCGCACGGCTGGTGAGCGCGGCCGACCGAGCCGACCAGGTGCCGGAGCCACTGCACCGGGCCAACCAGATGTACGTCGAGCGCCTGCTGCTCGACCACGCCCGCACCCGCCCGCGGATCGACCTGCGTTTCGGCTGGCAGGTCGGCGAACTCAGCGCCGACGCCGAGGGAGTCAGCCTCACCGCGCGGCATGAGGACACCTCGCACAGGTGGACGGCCGCGTACGCCGTCGGCTGCGACGGGGGCCGCAGTCTGGTCCGGCGGACGCTGGGCATCCGCTACCAGGGCGAGGGCGGTCTGCAACAGGACGTCCTCGGCAGCCGCTCGATCGCCGCGCACCTGCGGATCCCCAGGCTGTCCTCGGACTTCCTGCGCGGGCGGAGGGCGTGGAGCAACTGGGCGGTGAACGCCGACCTCGCGCTGAACCTGATCGCACTGGACGGCGGGACGGAGTTCTTCCTGCTGACCAGTTCCCTGGACCCGGGCACGGCCGGCCCGGACGACATCGCCTGGCTGGTCCAGCGCGCCGCCGGGGCGCCCCTGGAGGTGGAGGTGCTCAGCCACCGGCCGTGGGCGGCCGGAGCGGCGCTGGTCGCGGAGCGGTTCGCAGCGGGGAGGATGCTGCTGGCCGGAGACGCCGCGCACCTGTTCACGCCCAACGGCGGCTTCGGCATGAACACCGGCGTGGAGGACGCCGCCAACCTCGCCTGGAAGCTCGCGGGCGCGGTCCAGGGCTGGGCGGGGCCGCGGCTGCTGGACAGCTACGAGGCGGAGCGCCGACCGGTGGCGCTCCGCAACACCAGGGCGGCCCGGGAACTGGGCAAGGGTCTGGGCGCGATCCGGCGGCCCGCGCATCTGGAGGAGGACTCGGAACGGGGCGCGGCGGCCCGCCAGCGGCTCGGTCAGGAGCTGGCTGAATACGGGCAGTTGACATTGGACACCTTGGGTGTCCAGCTCGGCGCGCGTTACGATGGTTCGCCGGTCGTCGATGCAGGTCAGGACGGACCTCCGGGTGACTCCTTCACCTCGTACACGCCGTCCGGAACGCCGGGCGGCCGGGCGCCGCACGTCTGGCTCGACGAGGTGCACGGCCCCGGAAGCTCCCTGTTCGACCAGTTCGGAACGGGGTTCACGCTGCTGGACCTCGGTGGCTCCGACGAGTCCCGAAGCCTGGCGGAGGCAGCTCACAGACGACGCATCCCCTTGAAGGTCCTGCACACGGTCGACCAGACGGTCCGCAAACTCTACGAAGCCGAACTCGTCCTGATCCGCCCCGACCAGTACATCGCCTGGCGTGGCGGTCAAGCACCGGACGCTCCCGCAGCACTGCTGGAGCGGGTCACCGGGCACTGATCCACCACCAGACGTCCGCCGAACCGCAGCCCACCCCGCCCGATTGGGAACCACCATGGAGTTCCGTGTGCTCGGCCCCCTGTGTGTCATCGACCGTGGCGCCGACCTGGCGCCGACGGCGCCGAAGCAGCGGCAGTTACTGGCGCTGTTGATCCTCAACGCCAACCGGATCGTCTCGATGGCCCAGCTGGTCGAGGAGTTGTGGGAGTACAACCCTCCCTCCAGCGCCGTCGCGGCGGTGCACACCTACGTGATGCAGCTCCGCAGATCGCTCCTGGGCGAGGCGGACGGCGGGGCCGCGGCGGAGCAGCGGTCCAGTCGGCTGGTCACCCGGGACCACGGGTACCTGTTCCGGGTCCGTCCGGGCGAGTTGGACCTCGATGTCTTCGAGGACCGCGTGCGGGCCGCCAGGGACGCGCTGGCCGGAAAGGAACTCGCCGAGGGCGTCGAGCAGTTGCGCGCCGCGGAGGCCATGTGGACCGGGCCGCTGCTGGTGGACGTGACGGCGGGCCCGCTCCTGCGCTCCGCCGCCGAGGCGATCGAGCGCAACCGGCTCGACGCCGTCGTCCAGCGTCTGGGCGCCGACCTGCATCTGGGCGGTCACCACGAACTCCTGGGCGAACTCAGCGGGCTGGTGCTGCAGCATCCCGCCGACGAGGCGCTGACGAGCCTGCTCATGCTGGCCCTGTACCGGTCGGGGCGGCAGGCGGACGCGCTGACCGCGCACCGCCGCCTGCGGCGGGTACTGCGGGACGAGCTCGACACCACGCCGTCACAGCGGATGGAACAGCTGCACGCGGACGTCCTCGCGGCCCACCCGCGCCTCGAACCCCCCTCGGCGGCGCGCGGCGGCCTCGCCCTGGACCTGTTCACCTCCGCCCCCGCGGACAGGGTCGCCCGACCGGTCGGCCGGGCCTGTCTGCTGCTGCGGACCTGAGCGTCCGGCGCGCCCGGACCGGAGCTCCCACCAGCACCGGCGCCATCAAGGCGGCGACCGCGAGAAAGGCGTGCGGCGCCTGCGCGGACAACGTCCCGCCGGCACCGGTGTCGGCGGGGACTCCCGCGCAGGGAAGCACGGCGACCACGAGCGTCAGACCGAGGGCCGCACCGATCTGACCGACCGACTGCACCAGGCCGGCGGCGAGCCCCGCGCGCCGCTGGTCGATCCCGGCCAAGGCCACGACCTCGCAGGTCATCCAGATCATGGGCAGACCGGACCCCACCAGCACCAGTCCGGGCAGGGCCCCGGTCAGGTAGTCGGAGTGCGCCGAGAGCCGGGACAGCGACAGCAGTCCGGCGACGACGAGGACGCCGCCCGCCGCACGGGGGATGCGGGGCCCGCGGCGCGCCAGTACCCGGCTCGAGGCACGCCCGACCAGGCCGACGCCGCCCACCAGCGGCAACAGGCCGCACCCGGCCTGCCACGCGCTGAAGTGGTCGACCTGCCGGAGATACAGGCCGACGACGACGGCCACCGGGGCCGCGGCTGCCGAGACCAGCAGGATGCCGAACGCCCCGGAGGCCAGCGCGCGGTCACCGGCCACGTCCGCCGGCAGCAACGGCTCGACGCTGCGCCGCTGCTGGCCCGCCAGGACGACGCCGAGGAGCACCGCGACGGTTAGCGACGCCCAGGCGGTGCCGTCGCCGGGCGACTCCGGCAGGCGGGCGAGACCGTAGGCCAGTGCCAGCAGAGCGGCCGTCAGCAGCGCCGACCCGACGAAGTCGGGGCGCGGCGCGCGGCGCACGGCAGGTGGCAACCGGAGCCGCCGGGCGGCCAGGAAGGCCCCCGCCGCGACCGGAGCGCTGAGGCCGAAGGCCCAGCGCCAGCTCAGCTCGCTGACGACGAGGCCGCCGAACACGACGCCGCCCACCGACCCGACACCCGCGACGCCGGCCCAGAGCGCCAAGGCCCGGGCGCGGGCCGCCGGTCCCCGCGTGACGACCATCAGCAGCGCCATCGCGGCGGGGACCAGCAGCGCGGCGGCCGCGCCTTGCGCGGCCCTCGCCGCGATCAGGACCGCGCCGGTCGGCGCGGCCCCGCAGACCGCCGAGCACGCGGCGAAGGCCAGCAGGCCCGACCTGAAGAGCCGGTGCGGCCCCACCCGGTCCGCGAGCCGTCCGCCCAGCAGTTGGAGCGCGCCCACCACGAGGGCGTAGACGCTGGTCACCCACTGCACGTCGCCGAGGCTCATGGACAGGTCACGGCGGATGTCGGTCAGCGCGAGGGAGACGATCCCCTGATCGGCGTTGGCGAGCAGCGGAGCCACCGCGATGAGCACCAGCCCGGTCCGCCCCACGGGGCGCGGTACGCGCGGATCGGCCTCCGCGACGACATGCGCGACAGCCTCCGGGACGGTGGGGGGCAGGGCGGTGCTGCGGCCGGTTCCGGGCACGGGGTCTCCGAGGGCTGGCGCGGCGCGTGGGCGCGCGGGGGCGGCAGGTCGCCGCACTGCGGCGACCTGCGCACGGGGAGGGAGGGCACGCGCGACGAGCGCGGCGGGCGAACGGCGCCTGGCCGGAACGGGGCGCGCCGGGAATCCGGGCGCGCGGCACGTCGTCGGGGCCGGGACGGCCCGGAGCCACGACATCCGGGCGGAAGGGTGATGGGTGGCGGGCAAGCCCGCCACCCATCAGGACCAGCTGCGGGGAGGCGTCAGTGGTCGGTGCGCTTCGGGCGGTCACGGCGTGGACCGGCCCGCCCCGCCAGTCGGACTAGAGCTCCTTGAGCAGGCCGCCGTCGACGACGAACTCCGCGCCCGTCGTGCTCCCGGAACGGGGGGAGGCGAGCAGCACGACCGCGTCGGCCACCTCCTGCGCCTCGACGAAGCGGCCGGTGGTCAGGTTGAGCATCTTCGGGACGACCTCGTCCAGGACGCTGTCGCGGTCGGTGCCCGCCTGGCTGGCGATCTTGTCCGCGACGCCGCCCTCCTCGGTCCACCAGGGCGTGCGCACGACGCCCGGGGAGACCGTGTTGACGCGGATGCCCTGGGGCCCGAACTCGCCGGAGAGCACCTTGGTGAGGTTGCTGAGGCCGGCCTTGGCCGCCCCGTAGTCGACGTTGATCGGGGAGGGCTGACGGGCGTTGCCCGAGGAGATGTTGACGATCGAGCCGCCTCCGCGCTCCAGCAGGTGCGGGATCGCCGCCCGGATGGCGCGGACCGCCGAGAAGAGGTTGAACTCGAACATGGCCCGCCACTCCTCGTCGGTGGCGTGCAGGAAGGAGCCGCGGGGCAGGCTCACGCCAGGCGGCGGGCCGCCGGCGTTGTTCACCAGGATGTCCAGGGCGCCGAAGGCTTCCACCGCCTTCTCGACGACCTGGGCGGGGGCCTCCGGGTCCATGAAGTCGGCCGAGACGTGGACCAGCTTCGGGCTGGCCAGCGCGTCGAGCTCCGGGCTGCTCTTGCGGGAGGCGGCAACGACGTTGGCGCCCTCCTCGAGCAGGGTCCGGGTGACGGCCAGGCCGATGCCCTTGGACGCTCCGGTGACCACGGCCACCCGGCCGGAAAGCTGCAGATCCATAAGAGTCCTTCTCGTGGTGTGGGTCGTCCGCGCGACCGGGGGTGCCGCGCGGACGCGCTCTCAACCTTCTGAACCCCGACCGGTCCGAAGGTGTTGCGGCGTTGTCCGGGGCGATGTTCCGGGCGACGTGTGGGAGGGGTCAGTAGTGGTGCCGGAGCACTTCCTCGGGAAGCTCCTCGAGCTCCGCGATCTCGGACGGCTTTCGGTTCATGTACGCGGGGTCGCAGCCCTGGTGGCCAAGCAGCCGCGCGATCGGGGCGAGCACGCCGAACAGCACCTTCTGCACCGCCCACGGAGGCGTGGTGAACCGCACCACATCGCCGAACTCCAGTGTGGTGACCGCTTGCTGGAGCAGTCGGGGCATGCCCTCGGGCGTGGTCAGACCGTCCTGGGCGAGCCCGAAGAGCTGGCGCAGCACCAGTTGTTCGAAGCGGTCGCTGTTCCTGCGCACCTCGCAGATGTGGAACGACTCCTCGCCGCTGCAGTTCCACCAGCGGTGCTTGATGCCCGGCTGGATCAGCACGCTCTGCCCGGGGGCGTCCAGGGTGACCTGGCGCCCGCCGATGAGGAACGCGACCTTGCCGCGCACCAGCGTGAACCGCTCCTCGCTGACGGGATGGAGGTGCTCGCCCGAGACGGCCCCGCCCGGCTTGGCGTACACGTCCATGACCGTGCGCTCGCCACCGTTCTCGGAGGACGGCGTCCTGATCACCACCCGCTCGCCGCACCGCGGGTTCTCGTAGACCTCTCCTACGCTGACCGTCACTCCTGCCTCCGGTGGTCCGTCGTGGTCGCTGGTACGCCATCCGATGGTCGGCGGTGGGGTCTCCGGGGAAACTCTCAATCTTGCGCTCTCTGCCGACAGGGCGTCACATCGCGTGCGACACCGCAAGATCCGGAGTGTTCGGCGTGCGAACCGCTCCTTACAGTCGCCCCCGGAAGACGGTCGGACGGCACCGACCGCGCGGCCGAGGACAGAGAAGGTGTGTGGCAGTGGCTCAGAGCACAGGCGGTATAGGACGTCGGCAGATCTTCACCGGCGCGGCGGCGACCGTGGGCGCCACGGCGGTCGCCGGCCTGCTGGGGAACACGCCGGCGGTCGCGGCGACGGACCTCACCGCGCAGGACGTCGGCGCGCGTGACGGCGCGGCGCCGGACCCGATCAGGGTCACCTCGGCCGACCAGCAGTACCCGGAGCTGGTGCGCGGGGTCAACCAGCGGTACGTCGGCTCTCCGGAGGCGGTCTACGTCATCCACTCGACCGACCAGGTCGCCGGCGTCGTCCAGCAGGCCGTGAGCGCCGGAAAGCGCATCACGGTGAGCTCGAGCGGACACTGCCTGGAGGACTTCGTCTTCAATCCCGACGTCGAGGTGGTCCTGGACCTCTCGCCGCTCGACCGGGTCTCCTACGACCCCGACCGGAACGCCGTCGCGGTGGAGACCGGGGCCGCGCTGCTCGACGTCTACCACACGCTCTACCAGAACTGGGGCGTCACCATCCCCGCCGGGATCTGCTACTCGGTCGCCGCAGGCGGCCACGTCAGCGGAGGCGGCTGGGGGCTGCTCTGCCGACAGCAGGGCCTGGTGATCGACCACCTCTATGCGGTCGAGGTCGTGGTGGTGGACCAGTCCGGAGCGGTGCGCACCGTCGTGGCCACCCGCGAGGCCGACGATCCGCACCGGGACCTGTGGTGGGCGCACGCGGGCGGAGGGGGTGGCAACTTCGGGATCGTCACCCGCTACTGGTTCCGTTCGCCGGGAGCGACCGGGAACAGCCCGAAGACACTGCTGCCCAAGCCGCCGAGCTCGGTCTACCTGCTGGCCGTCTCCTGGCCGTGGGCCCAGATGACGCAGGACGCCTTCTCGCGCCTGGTGGCGAACTACGCCTCGTACTTCGTCGCGAACAACGCGCCCGGCAACCCCCGGACGGCGCTCGCCAGCTTCCTGGTGCTCACCCACCAGTCCGCCGGCCAGATCGGAATGGTCACCCAGGTCGACGCCACGGTTCCCGGCGCGCGTCAGATGCTCGATGACTACCTGGCGGCCCTCAACACCGGCGTGGGCGTCCAGCACACCGCGCTGACCCGGCCGATGGCCGAGCTGACCGCCATGGAGCAGTACGCAGAGCCCCGCCTGCTGCCCTGGTTCGAGGCCACGAAGTACCTCGGCACCACGAACGCGAACCTGACGGACTCGACCCTGCGACAGGAGTACAAGTCCGCCTACATGGCCGACGTCTTCCCCGCACGCCACCTGTCGGTGATGTACAAGTACCTGAGCCAGGCCGGAGTCGCCATCCCCGGCGCCTCGGTGACGCTCAGCTCCTACGGCGGCCAGGTCAACGCGACCGCCCCGGACGCGACGGCCTACCCGCACCGGGAGTCCGCGTTCAAGATGATGTGGATGTCCCGTTGGGCCGACCCGACCGACGACGCCACCTACATCGCCTGGAACCGGGCGTTCTACTCGGAGCTCTACTCCGACACCGGCGGGGTCCCGGTCCCCAACGGCACCACCGACGGCTGCTACGTCAACTACCCCGACGCCGACCTGAGCGACCCGCAGTACAACCGCTCGGCCACCCCCTGGAGCGCGCTGTACTACAAGGGCAACTACGCGGCGCTCCAGCAGGTCAAGAAGGAGTACGACCCGCTGAACGTCTTCCGTCACCGCCAGTCGGTTGAACTGCCCTCCTGACCGGCCGAACCGGCGTGCGCCCCGCCCCCCCCCGCCCCCGGG
>NZ_BBPQ01000072.1:22958-27286 GCF_000787855.1 Streptacidiphilus anmyonensis
CGAACCGGCTGGCCGCCGGCGCCCCGCGATCCGCGGGCGCCGGCGGCACGCACGCGCTCAGCGCTTGACGGCGAAGGTCAGTCCGTCGGCGAACGGAATGACGCTCAGATCCACCCGCTCGTCGTAGTGGAGTTCGGCATTGAATTCACGCAGCGCCCTGGTCTCCGAATCCTGTGCGGACTCGTCGACGACCGCGCCGTGCCACAACACGTTGTCCACCGCCACCAGCCCGCCGGGCCGCAGGAGTTCCAGCGCGGACTCGTAGTAGGAGTAGTAGTTCTCCTTGTCCGCGTCGATGAAGACGAAGTCGTACGAGCCGGCCTCGCCCTCCTGCTCCAGCAGCGCGGCCAGGGACGCGCGGGCGTCGCCGACGCGCAGATCGACCTTGTGCCCGACGCCGGCCCGCTTGCAGTAGTCGAGCGCCATGGCGCTCCACTCCTCGCTGATGTCCAGGGCTACCACGCGACCGTCGTCCGGGAGCGCCAGAGCGGTGCTGAGCAGGCTGTATCCGGTGAACACGCCGACCTCGACGGTCCGCTTGGCACCGATCGCCCGGAGCAGGACGCCGAGGAACTGCCCTTGCTCCGGCGAGATCTGCATCAGGTGGAGCGGGAGCTTCGCGGTGACGCTCCGCAGCTCGCGCTGAAGGTCGGACTCGCGCAGCGAGACATCGGCGACGTAGTCCTGGAGCTTCTCGTTCAGTTCTACCTGGATCCTCATTCTTGGCCACCTCGAATCTGGCACTGGAATACGTCTCCGGAGGTCGGCTGAATTTCCCGCCGACCGACTCCGCTCCGCCATTAGAGTCGCGCGATGACGGCTTGTCAAGGCCACTCGAATTCCATCGGATTGGGCTTTCCACCTGCTGCCGGAGCCCTCCATCGATCCTTCAGCGGCGGATGTCAGAATGCCGAAAACACCCAATTCTCCGGCGCTTGCACCCGTAGTGCCGCGGCGTCGAAGGGAGGTCCGGTGGCCTCACCGGAACGTGTTCTCCGCGACTGCCTGGGCCGGTTCGGCACCGGGGTGACCGTGGTGACCACACGCCACGGCGGGACCGTGCACGGCGCGACGGTCAACGCGTTCACCTCGGTGTCGCTGGATCCCCCGCTGGTCATGGTCTCGCTCGACCGGCGCAGCCGGATGTGCGGGCTGCTCGCCGACGCGACGTTCGGCGTCAACATCCTGGGCGCCGAGCAACGCGACCTCGCCCTGTGCTTCGCCGGCCTGGCCGGCACCCGACCCGTCGACGTGGCCTGGGAGCCCGCCGCCCTCGCCCCGCGTCTCGCCGGCTGTCCCGCCTATCTCGCCTGCACGCCGTGGGCCGCCTACGACGGCGGTGACCATGTGCTCTACGTGGGCGAGGTACGGGAGTTCGACGTCGAACCCGGCGAACCCCTGCTCTTCCACGGCGGCCGCTTCCACGAACTCGTCGGGCCGTCGCGCAGGACGGCCTGGAGCGGCTCGCTCGACGACCCGACCGGCGGCGCCTGGGCAGCGGGCGCCCCGCTCCTCTCCCCCTCGGCCCACTGACACCAAGGAACGGACCATGACGCCACGACAGGACGACGGCAGCAGCGTCGACGCCAACCCGGTCACCCGACCCCTGACCGGAGCCGAGTACCTGGACAGCCTGAAGGACGACCGGGAGATCTACTACGACGGAGAGCGCGTCGACGACGTCACCGCCCACCCGGCCTTCCGCAACTCCGCGCGCATGACCGCGCGCCTCTACGACGCCCTGCACGACCCGGCCCGACGCGACGTGTTGACCGCCCCCACCGACACCGGCAGCGGGGGCCTCACGCACCGGTTCTTCCGGACGCCGCACAGCGTCCAGGATCTTCTCGACGACCGTGCGGCGATCACCGAGTGGGCGCGCATGACCTACGGATGGATGGGCCGCAGCCCCGACTACAAGGCGGCCTTCCTCGGCACACTGGGCGCCAACTCCGACTACTACGCGCCGTTCCAGGACAACGCCCGGCGCTGGTACCGCGAGTCGCAGGAGAAGGTGCTCTTCTGGAACCACGCGATCATCCACCCTCCGGTGGACCGCCACCGCCCGGCGGAGGAGGTCAAGGACGTCTTCGTCCACGTCGAGAAGGAGACCGACGCCGGCCTCGTCGTCAGCGGGGCCAAGGTGGTCGCCACCGGCTCGGCCATCACCCACTTCAACTTCATCTCGCACTACGGGCTGCCTTTGAAGGACCGGGAGTTCGCCCTGGTGGCGACGGTTCCGATGGGCGCCCCCGGGCTGAAGCTGATCTGCCGCCCCTCGTACGCGGCGACCGCGGCGGTGATGGGCAGCCCCTTCGACTATCCGCTGTCGTCCCGGCTGGACGAGAACGACACGATCTTCGTGATGGACAAGGTGCTCGTCCCGTGGGAGAACGTCTTCCTCTACGGCGACCCGGACCAGGTGAACGGCTTCGCCCCGAACTCGGGCTTCCTGGAGCGGCTGACGTACCACGGTTGCATCCGGCTGGCCGTCAAGCTCGACTTCATCGCCGGTCTGCTGCTGAAGGCCGTCGAGATGACCGGCAGCAAGGACTTCCGCGGCGTGCAGGCCCGCGTCGGCGAGGTCCTGGCCTGGCGCAACCTGTTCTGGGCGCTGACCGACGCCGCCGCGCACAACCCGCGGGAGTGGAAGAACGGGGCGCTGCTGCCCAATCTCGACTACGGCATGTCCTACCGGTGGTTCATGACGATCGGCTACCCGCGGATCAAGGAGATCATCGAGCAGGACATCGCCAGCGGGCTGATCTACATCAACTCCAGCGCCGACGACTTCGCCAACCCGGAGATCCGCCCGTATCTCGACACGTACGTGCGCGGATCCAACGGCTACGACTCCGTCAGCCGGGTGAAGCTGATGAAGCTGCTGTGGGACGCCGTCGGCACCGAGTTCGGCGGACGGCACGAGCTCTACGAGCGCAACTACTCCGGCAACCACGAATCCGTGCGCACCGACATCCTGGTGGCGCAGACGGCCAGCGGTCAGGTCGACGCCTACAAGGGCTTCGCCGAGCAGTGCCTGGGCGAGTACGACCTGGACGGCTGGACCGCGCCCGACCTCGACTCCTACCCCGACTTCCGGGCCGCCCGGAAGAAGTTCTGGCATTCCCGCTGACCGACCACACAGACGAAGGGCGGGTGTTCCCGTGGACCCGACGACCCGGCCGCTGCCGGACGGGCTCCGTGTCCGTCTCGCCCTGGCCACCCTCTTCCTGGGCGCCTTCGTGATGGGCAGCGCGGAGCTGGTCGTGGTCGGGCTGCTCGACCGGGTGGCCCACGACACCAGGACGTCCCTCGACACCGCCGGGCTGCTGGTCACCGCGTACGCGCTCGGGATCAGTCTCGGCGGCCCGCTGCTCACAGCGGCCACGATGCGGCTTCGCCGCAGAACGGCGGTGTGGCTGTCGCTCGCCGGTTACGCGGCGGGGAACCTGCTCGCGGCCGTCTCGGGCGGCTTCGCCGCGCTGCTCGTGGTGCGGGCGGGAACCGGCGCGCTGCAGGGCCTGTTCCTGGGGGCCGCGTTCTCGGTGGCCGGCCGGCTCGTGCCCGCCGAGCGGCTCGGCCGGGCGATCGCCGTCGTCTTCGGCGGCATCGCCTCGGCCACCGCACTGGGCGTGCCCCTCGGCACCCTGGCCGGTCAGCGGTTCGGCTGGCAGTGGACGTTCGCCGCCATCGGGGGGCTCAGCCTGCTGGCGCTGCTGGCGGCTCTCCTGCTGCTCCCCGCGACGCCGGAGACCCCAGCGCCGGGACCGGCCGGCCAGGCCCGGTACGCCTTCGCGCCACGGGTCCTGGCCCTGCTCGGTGTCGGATTCCTGCTGATGGGCGGCCAGTTCGCGGCGCTCACCTATCTCACCCCGCTCCTCTCGGGAGTGACCGGGGTCTCCGACGGCACGGTCGACGCCGTGCTGCTCGTCTACGGTCTCGCCACCGCGGTCGGCACCTTCGTCGGCGGCCGGGTAGCCGACCGTGCCGCCGCCACGGCCCTGGTCGCGGCCGACGCGGCGTTGATCGTCGCGATCGGCACGGTCCGGCTCACCGCGAGCCACCCGCTGCCGGTCACGATCGCGACGGCGCTGTGGGGGCTGGTCGGCTTCGGTCTGGTGCCCTCGCTCCAGCACCGGGTGACCCTGCTGGCGGGCCCGGGACGTGATCTGGCGGCCACCCTGCCCGCCTCGGCCGTCAACGCCGGTATCGCCGCAGGCGCGTGGGGCGGCGGAGTCGCCCTGCGCCACGCCGGGCCCGTCGGCGCCGTCACCGCCGCCCTGGTCGTCTGCGCCGCGGCTCTGCCGCTGACATGGCTGTCCAGGAGG
>NZ_BBPQ01000072.1:27878-42572 GCF_000787855.1 Streptacidiphilus anmyonensis
GCACCAGCTGCTCCAGGACCACACCCCGGACATCCGCGGGGAGTGTCCGGCCGGGCGCCGGGAGGGCGGCCCGGGCGAGCACGTCGTGTACCTCCGCGGTGAACACCAGGTCCGGCGGCGTGACCTCCGCGCGCGGGAAGAGGCCCCCCAGCCGGCTCCTCAGGCTGCGCTCCCCGTCCCCGATCAGCACCGCGCACACCCCGCGGTCGGTGGTGGCGACCAGCGCCGGTCCCAGCGAGCAACGGCCGGTCGCGTGACGGATCGTGGTGCCCCTGCCTCCCGCGCGGAAGGACTTCGGGGTCATGCCGAGGATCTCCGTCGACGCCGCGTAGAAGTGCCCGTTCGAGTTGAACCCCGCACTGTAGATGGCGTCGGACACGGCGGCGCCTCGCGCGAGCTCCCGGCGGACCCGCCGGGCCCGCACGGCCGCGAGGTAGGCGTGCGGTGTGATCCCGGTGCACGCCTTGAACATCCGGTGGAAGTGGAACTGGCTGTACCCGGCCGCCGCCGCGAGATCGTTCAGGCTCGGCGGCTGGGCCGAGCGGTCCATCAGCCGGCAGGCCCGCCGGACCGTCTCGCTGAAACCGTCGTGCTGGTCGGGGGCGGACCGGGCCGCCTCCCCGGTCGCGAACGCGGACGCGGACTCGGTCGTGGTCACTGCTCTCCCCCTGCTCACGTGCCTCCCCCGAGGGCTCAGGCGTGCTGCCTGAGCCTGCTGTGGTCTCTTACGGCCTTGCCGCGGGCGGTCCGCGGGAGTTCGCGCACGATGTGGTAGCGCGCCGGGGCGGCCGTCTCCCCGAGGAACCGCCGGCACCAGGACCGCAGCTCCTGCTGGTCCAGGCCGACCGGGCCCTGGACGTGGGCCTCGATCAGGTCGAGCCCGAGCACGACCGCGTCCGTCACCTGCGTGTGGGCCCTCAGGACGTCCTCGATCGCGAGCAGGTCCACGGCCGGACGGATGCCCCCCGCCGCCGCCCGGCCCCGCAACCGGAGCACGCCCGTCGCCGGATCGACGCCCACCAGGTCATGGGTCGACATCCAGCCCCCGCGGATCGGACCGTCCTCGTAGAGGTACGGCCGGTCCGGCACCAGGACCTCCAGGACGCCGTCGCGCACGCGGGTCGGCACACCGGGCGCGGGCCTGCCGATCGCCGAACCGCCGTGGTGCCCACGCAGGTCAGCGGCCACGATCCCGGTCTCGGTGGTGCCGTACGCCTGCCCCACCCGCACGCCGTACCGGGCCTGGAACGCGTCGGCGACCTCGCGGGGCAGCGTGTCGCCGCCCGAGATGGCGACCTTGAGCCGGGCGGACGCCCCGTCCGCCGCCAGCCAGCCGTAGTGCCACGGATTGCCGATCAGCACCTGCGCGTCACGGACCGCCTCGGCCACCGCCTGCGGGGTCTGCTCCAACGGGAACCGCACCGTGGCCGCCACAGCCAGCGCGTGCAGCAGCCCGCCGATCAGTCCGAAGGAGTGCGTGACGGATTCCAGCAGCGTCACCCGCTCGCCCGTGCGGGGCATCCCGTCCAGCAGCCGCAGCCGGCCCACCTCGGCCAGCAGCGACTCCGGGGTCCGGCCGACGGCCTTGGCCTGACCGGTCGCCCCGGAGGAGAAGTGGACCAGGCAGTGCCCGGTGGCGGCGTACCGCCCGGCCCGGCGGCGCCGTACGAACACCTCGCACTCGTCCACGAATGCCTTCTGCGCGCGGGACCACCCGCGCAGTTCGACGAGGAACCGCGGCCTGGCCGCCTCGATCCGGGCGTCGCGCTCGTCGGCGCCGAGCCCGGGCTCCAGGAGCACCACCTGGGCCCCGAGCGACCAGAGCGCGAGCAGCACCCAGATCTGGGTGAAGCTCGGGGTTCCGTACAGCACGACGGTGTCGTCCCGGCTGATGCCGTGACACCGCAGCAGTTCGGCCTGCCGGTGGACCTCTTCGCGCAGTCCGCCGAAGGTGACCTCGCCACGCGCCCGTGCCCAGATCGCGCGGTCCGCCCCGCGGTCGAGCAACGGGGTTCCCCACCAAGACTGTTCAGTCATCGCTACCCGCCCGGACGCCCAGGAGCGTCGGGCCCCGCCTCGGCGGGGCCCGACGTCCGCCGCCTACTTCTCGACGCAGTACTCGGCCACCGGCCAGCCGACGTGGCGCTTGTCGGTGGCGACGTAGCCGAGCAGCGCGTCACCCTTCTTCAGTTCGGTCACGTTGAGCACCGCCGCACCGGGGCCGAGCACACGCACGTGCCAGTCGTCCTGGACGATCAGACTGACCTCGACGCCCTCCTCGGAGACTGCCCTGATGCCGAGCAGCGGACGGGACTCCAGCTTGATCCGCCCCACCACGATCCGCCGGGTCCGGCCGTCGGCGCCGACCGCGAGCACGGCGCTGCCGGCCTTGAGCTCGCTGAGGTAGTTGGTGCGGTTGTCCTGGCCCAGCACGTAGGAGTGCAGTGCGCCCGCGTTGATGCGGAACGGCCGGGTCGGCATGTACGGCAGCGGGTGCGTCTCGCTCACGCACAGCACGAATCCGTGCGCGTAGCTGCCCACCAGCATGCCCTCGTCCTTCTCGAAGTGGGTGCACGTGTCGATGCACACGCGGTCGCCCAGGCCGAGGTGTTCGATGGACTCGACGGTCAGCTTCGACAGCTGCAGGTCGGGGGTCTTCGTACGCAGCATCTCGACGAGGGCGAACACATCGTTGGCGTCCCGGGGGGCCATCAGCACACCCTCGGAGCCCTTCTCCAGCACGTCGACGATGATCCGTGCCTCCTCGACGTCGGCGGCCTGGCAGATCAGCCGGCCCTCCGAGCGGTCGGCGGCGGCGATCACGATCTCCAGAGGGATCTTGGTCGGATCCTTGAACTGCACGACGGTGTTCGGCAGGGACATCGCCGCGTCGCAGGCGAGCCGGAGCGTCCGGTCGTCGGTGACGTTGACCAGCGCCGCCGTGCCCGGCTCGCCGTCGCGGTGCCGGGCCCGCAGCGCGCCGAGCCCGTCCAGGTCGGTGATCTCCTGAAGCACGGTCAGGTCGTGGTTGTCCTCGGGAACGGCACGCGGGCCGGGGACGTACACGCGCTTGACCGTGACCGGAAGTGTGGCGAGCCGCTCGGCGTCGTTGTCGACGATGGCGTCCACGCGGGCGTGGATGGCGGCGTCGACGACTGCCTCACGCTGCTCGGCGGAGACGGTGCGGATGTCGATCCAGGCAAATTTCACAGCACACCTGCCATCTGAGATCGCGGCGACGGCCCACTCGGGAGCACGTGGCCATGGATGATTGCGGCCAGTTCCCGGACCGCCTGTTCAGGGCTCGGGCTGGTGAAGACCCGGCGCCCGACCGCGAGTCCGCTGCACCCGGCGTCCAGTGCGGTGGCCGCGAGGGCGAGGAACTCCCGTCCGCTGTCGCCGCCCCCCGCGATGACGATCGGCAGCGGCGAGGCCGCCACCACCTCCGCCATCCGTTCCGCCGGGGCGGCAAGCACGGTCTTGACGATGTCGACCCCGAGATCCGCCGCGATGTTCGCCGCGTGGGCGATCAGCTCCGGCACAGCCGGGTCCGCGATCCGCGGACCACGCGGATAGATCATCGCCATCAGCGGAACGCCGAACCGCTCGCAGGCGGCCGAGACCGTGCCGAGGTCCGCGAGTTGGGCGGCCTCGGTGTCGGAGCCGACGTTGACGTGCACGCTCACCGCGTCCGCTCCGAGCCGGACGGCCTCCTCCACATCGCCGACCAGGACCTTGGCGTCGGTGTCACGCGCGTGTGCCGTGCTGGCGCTGAGGTGCACCACCAGCGAGCACCGGCTGAGCAGGTCCGGCGGGATCATCCGGGCCCGGCCCTTGTGGACGACGACCGCGTCGGCACCGCCCTCGACGATCTCCTTCACCAGACCGCTGAACCCGGCCGCGCTCACGACCGGACCGTCGGAGACGGAGTGGTCGAGCGGGACGAACAGGAACCGGCCGTCACCTGGCCGGGACAATCGTGCGAGGCGCACCGACTTTCCGGTGAGCGGCATGCTGAACATCACACACCTCTTCGTTCCTGGTCACAGGGACCGCTTCGAGCCCGCCGGACGTGGCGGCCAGGCCGTCGCACGAGGTCGTCCCGGCGACTCGGTCCATGGCTGCACTGTTTCAGCGGCCACTGAAGAATCGAGCCAAGCGCCGCGACCCGGCCGGTCCAGGCCGAGGTTGCGGTGGATGTCGAGAGCCGCCGTGGAGCGGTTGAGCGTGATGTAGTGCAGTCCCGGGGCCCCCTCGGCGAGCAGCCGCTCGGCCATCGCGGTGCCGTGGTCGACCCCGACGCGGTGTCCTTCGCGGGGGTCGTCCCTGGCCGCCTCCAGCCGGCGCGCGAGGTCGGTCGGGAACACCGCGTTGCTGAGCTCCGCGAACCTGCGGATCTGCCGCGCGTCGACGGCGGGCATGATCTCGGGGATGATCGGGATCTCGCAGCCGGCCCCGACGACCCGGTCGCGCAGCCGCAGGTAGTCCTCGACTCGGAAGAACATCTGGGTGACGGCGTAGTCCGCACCGCTTCGGCACTTCGCTACGAAATGCCGGATGTCGCTCTCCCAGTCGGGCGAACGCGGGTGGCGTTCGGGGAACGCCGCGACGCCGACGCTGAACGCGCCGGACTCCCGCACCAGCGAGACGAGCTCGTGGGCGTAGCGGAAGCCGTCCGGATGCGGCCGCCACGGGCCCGTGGGATCACCGGGCGGATCGCCCCGCAGTGCGAGCACGTCGCGCACCCCTGCGTCCGCGTACTGCCCGATGATGTGCCGCAGTTCGGCGACGGAGTGGCCGACAGCGGTCAGGTGGGCAACCGGCCGTAACGTCGTCGTCGCCGCGATGTCCTCGGTGATCTCCACAGTGCGCTGCCTGGACGAGCCGCCGGCGCCGTAGGTGACGGAGACGAAGGTCGGCCTCAGCGCCTCGACGCGTCGGATCGCCTGCCACAGACCGCGTGTGGCCTCCGGTGTCTTCGGAGGGAAGAATTCGAACGAGATGGACGGCCGGCCCTGCGCCAGCACGTCACCCAGCCTGCTCATACCCGGACTCCTCAGTGGGCTAGGGGGTACTGCACCCTCGCACCGGGCACTGAGGAGTAGCTGGAGCCTCCCGGGCTGTCGGAGGGGTCTTCTAGGCTGCCGCCATGGACGACTCCGCGTGGGCGACGATCGCCGAACTCAACCACTGGCTGACCAAGGACAGCGAACTGCCGGAGCAGACGCAGCAGATCCTGCAGATCCTGAAGATCTCCGAGGAGGCCGGCGAGGTCGCCGAGGCGGTGATCGGGGCCACCGGGCAGAACCCGCGCAAGGGGTTCTCGCACAGCTGGGGGGATGTGGAGCGGGAGCTGTGCGACGTCGTCATCACCTCGATGGTGGCGCTGGTGCAGCTCAACCCGGCGGCGGCGGAGGTGTTCGCGGAGCATCTGCGGCAGGTGCGAGCGCGCGCGCTCGGGCCGTCGTGATGACGACGGAGGGCTCGCAGCCGTAGCGCAGCGCCGCGGCGAGGGCGCGGACGGCGGCGCGGTCGCGGGAGGTGCGCAACGCGCCGCGGTGCGGGAGGCAGAGCTCCGCCGCGGCCCAAGAGGGCAGCAGGTCGGCGCCGCCCGCGACGAGGACCCGCATCGCGACACCGCGGGCCCGGTCCTGGACGAGAGAGCCGGGGGTGAGCAGGAACTCGACCGCGGCGAGCGCCGCCTCGGAGGCGGCGAGTCGGGGCCGCACCTCACGCAGGTAGGCGCGGACCTCGGCGAGCGAGCGCGGGACACCGGTCGCGCCCAGGCGCTCGGCGACGAGGGCGTACTCGTCGAAGTAGCAGTCCTGCTGACCACGCGTCAGCTGGGTCCGGGCGTAGCGCTGGTAGCCGGCGAGGAAGCAGGCCGTCTCGGCCACGTGCACCCAGCGCAGCAGGTCCGGGTCGGCGGCGTCGTAGGGGCGGCCGTCCGGCGCGGTGCCGCGCACGCGGTCGTGGACGCGGCGCACCCGCTCGATCGCGGCCTCGGCCTGGGCCGTGGAGCCGTAGCTGGTGACGGTGACGAAGCCCGCGGTGCGGTTCAGGCGGTCGATCGGGTCCTCGCGGTAGCGCGAGTGCTGGTCGACGCCGGCCATGGCGAGCGGGTGGAGCGACTGGAGCATCAGCGCGGCGACGCCCCCGGTGAACATGCCGGGCAGGTCCCCGTGGACCAGCCAGACGACGCTGTCGGGCCCGAACAGGCCGGGGTCGCCGTCGGGGCGGTCGTAGCGCGTGTGATCGAGGCCCGCGCCGTGGACGGTGGCGTAGACCTGGCGCTGGATGCGCTGCCGGACGAGGTCACGGGGTCGAGGTCGCACGGTTCCGTAGTACCTGAAAGATCAAAGGTTAGCCAGGTGGCAAGCAAGGGAAAGATAAGCGAACGGATGAAAATACCTTGTGATGCACGGCACGCTATTCCACAATCGTAGCATTTGTCCGATTTGTCGCTTTGCTCTGCCATGCACCACGTGTCATAGTCGATCTCGGAACGCCTCCGACCCGAGCGCGTCCGACGCCGGCGCGGCAACACCCCCCTGGCCGCGCAGCCCAATGCAGGGGCCCCATGATCGAACGAGATCCCGTGGGGCCCCGCATTGTCATTTCCGGCCCGTCGTCGCCGACGAGAGCCTAGACCGCGGCTCGCAGCTTGAGCTCGAACCAGACCGACTTGCCCCGCGACAGCACGTCGACGCCCCAGCGGTCGGCGAGTTGGTCCACCAGGCAGAGGCCGCGACCGGCCTCGTCCTCCGGGTCGCCCTTGATCAGACAGGGCAACGCCCGTGACGGGTCGCGCAGTTCGACCCGGATGCGCCCCGATCCGCGCAGCAGCCGGAGCACGAAGGTGCGCCCACCGGTGTGCCGGACCGCGTTCGCGACCAGCTCCGCGACCAACTGCTCCGCCACCTCACCGTGGCCGCCCAGCCCCCAGGACTCCAGGGCGGACAAGGTGAGCCGACGGGCGTGCGCGGTGACGCCCGGGGCGGCGACTAAAGGAGTGCCGTCGCCCTCGGGCGAGAGCAGGCGGGCCAGGCTCTGGAGCTCCTCGTCCAGCTCGCCCAACCCGACGATGTCGACCAGCCCCGACCGCTCGTCGATCACCCTCTGCTCCCGTACCACTTCGCCCTGTACTGCCATGACCCCATGATGGCGCGTCAGACGGCCCGGCGGGAGCTCATTGGCCAAAAAATCATCGATTGCTTCGGGCATATGCCAAATTGCTTTGCATACGCCCAGGTCAGCAAAGAGGAGCCGGGACGTCGGCTTCCGATCAGTTGAACTTGGCCTTCCCCGGGCCCTGTTCGACGAAGCTGCGCATGCCGATCTCGCGGTCCTCGGTCGCGAACAGACCTGCGAAGAGATTCCGTTCGATCGTCAGACCGGTGTCCAGATCCGTCTCCAGACCGCGGTCCACGGCCTCCTTGGCCGCACGCAGGGCATATGCCGGTCCGGCGGCGAGCTTGGCGGCCCAGGCGTGGGCGGTCGCGAAGACCTCCTCCGCCGGGACCACGTAGTCGGCCAGGCCGATCCGCAGCGCCTCCTCGGCGTCGACCATGCGACCGGTGAAGATCAGGTCCTTGGCCTTGGCGGGGCCGACCAGACGGGAGAGGCGCTGGGTGCCGCCCGCGCCCGGGATCAGGCCCAGCAGGATCTCCGGCTGGCCGAACTTGGCGTTGTCGGCGGCCACCCGGATGTCGGCGCAGAGCGTCAGCTCGCAGCCGCCGCCGAGGGCGTAGCCGGTGACTGCCGCCACGACCGGCTTCGGGATCCGCGCCACCGCGTCGAAGGACCCCTGCAGCGCCGGGCCGCGCTCCACCATGTCGGTGTAGCCCATGCGCTGCATCTCCTTGATGTCGGCGCCGGCCGCGAAGACCTTCTCGCCGCCCCACAGGACGACCGCGCGCACGTCCGCGCGGGCGGTGGCCTCCTCGGCCACCTCCTTGAGCTGGTCCTGCATCGCGATGTCGAGCGCGTTCATCTTCGGCCGGTCGAGCCGGATCACGCCGACGCCGTCCGCGTCGACCTCGAGCGTCACGAAGCGGTCCATCTGAGTGCCTCCCTGGCGGGACGTGGGTGCGTGCGCAGGCGCAGAGTGAACCGATGTTAACGCGACCGGGCCACCGCGTACGCGGTGGCCCGGCTCACATCATGTCCTCGCGGCGGTCGCGGCGGTCAGGACCTCAGTTGGAGGTCCAGGCCGACCAGCTCATGTTCCAGCCGTTCAGGCCGTTGTCCGGCTGGACGATCTCGTCCGGGGCGTTGACCACCTGGACGACGTCGCCGATCAGCGAGTTGTTGTAGAACCACGCCGCCGGCATGCCCGGGTCGCCACCGCCCTTCACGTCCTGCAGGCCGACGCAGCCGTGGCTGGTGTTCTGGCTGCCGAAGGTCGAGGCCGGGCGCCAGTAGTTGCCGTGCACGAAGGTGCCGGAGGTGGTGAGGCGCATCGCGTGCGGGACGTCCTTGATGTCGTACGCGTTGCCGAGACCGACCGTCTGGGAGTTCATGTCGGTGGTCGGGTCCTTCTCGGTGATCACCATCTTGCCGTTGTACGTGGTGTGCTGCGGGTCGCCCAGGCTGGCCGGCAGCTTCCTCAGCACCGAGCTCGGGCCGTTGTAGACGGTGAGCGTGTGCGCGTTGTTGTCGGCGACGCTGACCTGGTAGCGGCCGATGGTGAAGCTGACGTCCTTGTTCTGCTTGCCGTAGCCGACCTGGCCGGTGCGGACGCCGTCGAGGTGCAGGTGCAGGGTGACCTTGGTGCCGGGGGCCCAGTACTGCTGCGGGCGGAAGTCCAGCCGGTTGCTGCCGAACCAGTGGCCCTCGACGTCCACGGCCGGATCGGCGGTCACGGTGACCGCCTTGAGGACCGACGCCTTGTACTGGTCGGCCACGACGGAGGTGAAGTTGAGCGAGACCTCCATGCCGACGCCGTAGGTCGCGCCCGGGTCGACGTTGAAGTTGGCGATGTTGGTCGCCGCCGGCGTCAGCGTGGTGAAGCTGGAACGCTCGGTGACGTTCTTGCCGGTGGAGTCGTCGGCCGTGGCCACGACGCTGTACTTGGTGCCGGTGTGCAGGGCCCCGGCCGGGGACCAGCTGCTGCCGTCGCCGGATATCGAGCCGTCGACCTTGCTGCCGTCGTCACCGGTCACGGCTATCTGGGTCAGCTTGCCCTGCGCCACGCTCACCTTCAGCGTGCCGTCGGTGTCCACGCCGGTGGACCCGTTCTTGGGCAGGATCGTCACCGTGGCGGCGGAGTTGGCCACCGCGGACGCGCTCGCGCCGGCACCCGCGTCCGAGCCGGAGTGCCCGGTCGCGGCACCGGCTCCGCCACAGGCGCTGGCCGCGAGTATCGCGGCGCCCGTCGCCATGCCGAGCAGCACCCGTCGAACCTTGCTGTGCGCGAACAACGTCTCTCCCCTCCCGGAGTGTCCCCGAATGTCCCTGATCGGGGCCCCCGCGAGCATAACCCGACTGCCTGAGAGCTCCCGGAGAACTTGACGCGGCAACCCCGGTGGAAGGTTGCATCCGGGCGGTCGGTCGGACGCTCGGTGGCGGGCAGGGGGCTCGGTGGCGGGCCGGACGGTCAGCGGCCGACCGGATCTCAGTGCACGGCGCTGCCGGCGGTCCACTGGGACCACGACAGGTTCCAGCCGCTCATGCCGTTGTCCGGGGCCACCTGCTCGCCGTCGGAGCCGACGACGCGGACGACGTCGCCGATCATGGAGTGGGCGAAGAACCAGCCCGCCGCGGTGGTGGTGCTGCCGCCTCCGGCCACGTCGTAGAGGCCGATGCAGCCGTGGCTGGTGTTCGTCCGGCCGAAGACGGAGGCCGGGCGCCAGTAGACGCCGTGGACGAACGTGCCCGAGTCGGTGAGCCGCTGGGCGTGGGGGACGGCCGGGATGTCGTACTCGCTGCCGAGGCCGACGGTGTGCGAGTCCATGCGGGTCACCTTGTCCTGCTCGGAGATGACCATGACGCCCTCGTAGGTGGCGTGGCCGGGCCCGCCCGCCGAGATGTCGAGGGTGCGCAGGACCTGGCCGGCGCGGACGACGGTGAGGGTGTCGGCGTCCGTGTCCGCCGTGCTGATCTGGCTGCGGCCGACGGTGAAGCCGATCGACTTCTGCTGCGTGCCGTAGACGCCGGGCGCGCCCTCGACGTGCTTGAGGTTCAGGGCCAGGGTGACCCTGGTGCCCGGCGTCCAGAAGTGCTGCGGCCGGAAGTCGACGCGCTGGTCGCCGAACCAGTGCGCGGCGACGGGGACGGGCGGCCGGGCTGTGACGCTGATCCCCTTCTGGACGGTGGCCCGGTCCTTGATCGCGCGGTTGAAGCGGATCTCCACGATGAAGCCGACCCCGACGGTGCTGCGGTTCACCGGGTTGTAGAACCCGATGAAGGTGTTCCTGGGCACAAAGGTGGTGAACGAGGCGTGCTTCGCGGCCTGCAGGCCGTCCTGGTCGACCGCCAGCGCGTCGAGCGTGTAGCGGGTCTCCGGCTGCAGCTTGTCGGCCGGGGACCAGGCACTGCCGTCGGGGGTGATCGTGCCCGGGATCTCGTGGCCGTCGGCGTCCTCGAGGCGCACCTCGGTCAGCCGGCCGTCGCGGACCCGGGCGAAGACGCCGTCCTGCGCGGGGACCTCGGACGCGCCGTCGCCGGGGGTCAGCGTGACCTGCGCGGCCGAGACGCGCGCCGCGTCCGAGCTCGACCCTGAGGAGCCCGAGCAGCCCGCCACCAGCAGGGTGGGGACCAAGGCCGCCAGCGCCACCCGCTTCAGTCGTCCCGCCCAGGCACCCACGGCCGCACCACACTCCTCGATCGCACTGCTCCTCGTAGATCAACGAGGGCGAAAGAGGGACGACACGGGCGTCCAGGACGGGCATTCGGGTCAGATCAGCGCTGTTGATGGTGCAACCAGCGGCAGGGAGGGAACGTAACCGTAAACCGGTGGATCGGGACGTCCGCCGGACGGGGAGGTGCTGTCGATGGCGTTGCCCACGGAGCTGCGTCCGCCTCGGGAGGAACCCGAGCCGGGGAACGGGCCGCAGGACAGGGCCACCACCCGTGTCCTGCCGGGCAGTTGGCAGCCACTCGGGGCGCGCTGCCATGTGGGCGCCGACGGACGGCTGGGGACCAACTTCGCGGTGTGGGCGGGCGGCGCCGAGGGGGTCGAGCTCTGCCTGTTCGACGAGGAGGACCAGGAGACCCGACTGCCGCTGCGCGAGCAGACCTTCCAGGTCTGGCACGGCCACGTGCCCGGCGTCGGACCGGGCGCCCGCTACGGCTTCCGCGTGCACGGCCGCTGGGACCCGTGGACGGGCGCCCGCTGGAACCCCGCCAAGCTGCTCCTGGACCCCTACGCCCGCGCCGTGGACGGGGAGTTCCGACTGCACGACGCCGTCTACGGACACGTACGGACCTGGGCGGAGACCGACGTCGCGGACACCGTCCGGGACAACCGCGACTCCGCCCGCTACGCGCCCAGGTCCGTCGTCGTCCACGACACCGAGGACTGGTCCGACGACCGGCGGCCGAAGACGCCCTGGGCGGACACCGTCCTGTACGAGCTGCACGTGCGCGGCTTCACCCGGACCATGCCGGACGTGCCCCCCGAACTGCGCGGCACGTACGCGGGTCTGGGCCACCCCGCCGCCGTCGAGTACCTGACCCGGCTCGGCGTGACCGCCGTCGAGCTGCTGCCGGTCCACCAGTTCGCGCACGAGGAGCACCTGGTGCGCCGGGGCCTTCGCAACTACTGGGGCTACAACAGCATCGGCTACTTCGCCCCGCACGGCGGCTACTCGGCCAGCGGGACCCGGGGCGGCCAGGTCGGCGAGTTCAAGCGGATGGTCCAGGCGCTGCACCGGGCCGGGATCGAGGTCGTCCTCGACGTCGTCTACAACCACACCGCCGAGGGCGGCGAGGGCGGCCCGACGTGGTCGTTCCGGGGGCTGGACAACGCCGGGTACTACCGGCTCCAGCCACACAACCGCCGCGCCTACGCCGACTTCACCGGCTGCGGCAACACCCTGGACGCCACCGCGCCGCAGGCGCTGCGCCTGATCACCGACTCGCTGCGGTACTGGGTCACCGAGATGGGCGTGGACGGCTTCCGCTTCGACCTGGCCAGCGTGCTGGCGCGCGGCGCCTTCGACGTCGACATGCGGGCGCCGTTCCTCTCCGCCGTCTTCCAGGACCCGGTGCTCAGCCGGGTCAAGCTGATCGCCGAGCCGTGGGACGTGGCGCTCGGCGGCTACCAGGTGGGCAACTTCCCGCCGCTGTGGACGGAGTGGAACGACCGCTACCGCGACACCGTCCGCGACTTCTGGCGCGGCGCGCGGCCGGACGTGCGCGAGCTCGGCTACCGGCTGGCGGGCTCCTCCGACCTCTACCAGCGGGCCGGGAGGCGGCCGTTCGCCTCCGTCAACTACGTCACCGCCCACGACGGCTTCACGCTGCGCGATCTGGTCTCCTACAACGGCAAGCACAACGAGGCGAACGGCGAGGACAACCGCGACGGGACCGACGACAACCACTCCTGGAACCACGGCGCCGAGGGCCCGACCGACTCGCCCTCCGTCAACGCCCTCAGACGCCGCCAGCTGCGCAACCTCACGGCCACCCTGCTGCTCTCCACGGGCGTGCCGATGCTGCTCGCGGGCGACGAGTTCGGCCGCACCCAGGGCGGCAACAACAACGCCTACTGCCAGGACAACGAGACCGGCTGGGTCGACTGGTCGCTGCTGGAACAGGACGAGTGGCGGCAGCTGCACGCGCTCACGGCCCGGCTGATCCGGCTGCGCCGCGAACATCCGGTGCTGCGGCAGCGGGCCTTCTTCTCCGGCCGCCCCGCCCACCCCGGCGGCCTGCCGGACCTCACCTGGTTCCGCCCGGACGGCGCGGAGATGACCGAGGCGGACTGGTACGCGCCCGGCGCGACCCTGGCGATGCTGCTCGCCGGCGACGACCTGACCGGGCGCGACGCCCGCGGGGAGACCACACCCGACGACAGCTTCCTGCTGATCCTGCACGGCCACCACCGCGGCATCCGGTTCACGCTCCCCGGCCTGCCGTGGGCGCGCTGCTACGAGACGGTGGTGGACACCTGCGCGGAACAGCAGGCCGTCACGGACGGCCGGCACGTCCCCGCCGGCGAGACGCTCACGGTGGCGGGCCGGTCCCTGCTGCTCCTGCGCGTGTGCGAACGCGACGGCCGGTGAGCGCGGAACGCGACGGCCGGTGAGGGCGGGATTGCGCCCGTGCCGCGACGGCCGTGCGGGGACGCCTGCGCCGCTCAGTACCCGCCTCCGCCGCCGCTCGGGGGCGGGGCCTGGGTGGTGCCGGGAGTCGAGCCGGTCACGGTCACCGCGTGCCAGGTGAAGGGCTGGCCACCGAAGGAGTCCTTGACGCCCTGGCCCTTGGCGTCCCCGGACGCCTCGTCGCCGAGGAAGGTGTAGAGCGGGTGGCCCTGCTCGGTCAGTTGCAGGGTGCCGTCGGACCGGGTGACGGTGGTGAAGGCGAGCCCGCCGACGGGGGCCGGGGCGGCGGCGACCGTGACCGGCGTCCAGACGGCCGCGCACTTCGCCCCGCACAGGATCCTGACCGTGGCGTCCTGGTCGTCGAAGTAGGCGGTCCTGCCGTCGGCGTCGAGGACGGTGCCGACGCCGATGATGCGGTGGGTGGTCAGCTGCACCGGGCGGCTCGGCGGCGCGACGCTGTCGTTCGTGGCCGTGGAGGAGCAGCCGGCCGCGACCAGGCCGGTGAGGAGCAGGGTGAGGACCAGGGGTCGAGGCTTCATGATCGGCTCCCCTCGAAGGTGCCCCCCGCATTCCAGTACGCGCCGACCGGCCCGGATCTTCAACCGCGGCGTTTCCCGCGACCCGGTTGAACCGAACCGCCCAGGGGCGCGTACTGGAGGTGTGGACTCCGCACCGACCTCGGACGCGGCCTTCGTCTCCGCGCTGTACGCGCGCTACGGACGGTCGGTGCTGGGCCATGTGCTGCGCCTGGTCGGCGGCGACTACCAGCGCGCCGAGGACCTGACCCAGGAGACCTTCCTGCGCGCCTGGCAGCACCGGGACGCGCTGGACCTGGACCGCGCCGCGCCGTGGCTGCACACCGTCGCCCACAACCTGACGGTCTCCGCCTTCCGGCGGGCCCGTGCCAGACCGGCCGAGGCGCCCTTACCGGAGGACGACCGGGGCGGCCTGGCCGACGACGGCGAGGCGGAGCTGGACCGGATGCTGGAACGCTGGCAACTGCTGGAGGCCATGCGCGGCCTGCGGCCCGAGCACCGCGAGGTGCTCATCGAGGTCTACTACCTGCGTCGCACCGTGGCGGAGACGGCCGAGCACCTGGGCATTCCGCCGGGCACGGTCAAGTCCCGCTGCTACTACGGGCTGCGGGCCTTGAGGAACGTTCTGGAGGAGAGAGGAGTGACTTCCCGATGACGACATGCCGGGAGAGCGTCCAGCTCGGCGCCTACCTGCTCGGGGCCCTCGATCCCGAGGAACGGGCGGCGCTGGAGGCGCACATCTCCGGGTGCGCGGAGTGCCAGGCCGAGCTGGTCGCCATGGCCCCGCTGCCGGGGCTGCTGCGGCACACCCCGTTCGAGGAGCTGGACGAGACGGCGGCGGCCGCGCAGACCCTCACCCCGCAGAACCTCGCGCCCCCGCAGCCCACCCC
>NZ_BBPQ01000071.1:0-6736 GCF_000787855.1 Streptacidiphilus anmyonensis
GGTGCCGGCCACGCCCCCGGCGCTCCCGCCCCCGCCGCTCCCGGCCGCGGCCACCACGGCCCCCGTGCTCGGGGTGCGGGCCGAGCCCGGCGCCTCCTCGGCCCTCGCCCCGGCCTCCCCGCCGGTCCCGGCCGCCGCGGCTCCCGGGACCTCGGCTGGGGCCGGGCCCTCCGACGGGAGGTAGCCCTCGTTGAAGATCAGGTAGACGACCGCGAGGACCGGGCGGAGCCGGTCCGGGAGGTCTGCCTCGTCCGGGACCCGGTAGGGGATGCGCGCGTCGCGGATCTTGCCCTTGGCGCGGACGAGGCGCTGGGCCATCGTGGGCTCGCTCACCAGGAACGCGCGGGCGATCTCGGCCGTGCTGAGGCCGCCGAGGAGCCGCAGCGTCAGGGCGACCTGGGCCGGTTCGGCGAGGGCGGGGTGGCAGCAGGTGAAGATCAGACGCAGCCGGTCGTCGTGCACGGGTCCCTCCTCCGCGTCCGAGCCGTCGCTCCGCTGGGGCGCGTGCAGCAGCAGTGACTCCGCCTGGCGCGCGTCGCGGCCGGCCTCGCGGCGCGCGCGGTCGACGGCCTTGTTCCGGGCCGTCGTGATGATCCAGCCCGCCGGGCTGGGCGGCAGCCCCGCCGACGGCCAGCGCTCGGCGGCGGTGGCGAACGCCTCCTGGACCGCGTCCTCGGCGAGGTCGATGTCGCCGAACGCGCGGGTGAGGACGGCCACGGCCCGCCCGTACTCCGCCCGGAAGATCCGCGCGATCTCCTCGGGCGGGACCGCGCCACCGCCGTGGGGCGCCGACACGGGGTTCAGTCCTCGACCTCGCCCTGGAACGGGCGCACCTCGATCGGCAGGCCCGTCGCCCGGGCGTAGCGGCTCCCCCAGGCCAGCGCCGCGTCGAGATCGGCGGCCTTGATGACGGTGAACCCGCCGAGGTACTCCTTGCCCTCGGTGAACGGCCCGTCGGTGACCAGCACCTCGCCGTCCTTGGGCCGCAGCACCGTCGCCGTGCTCGGATCGTGCAGGCCCTGACCGAAGACCCAGTCCCCGGTGGACTGCAGCTCGCTGCGGATCGCGCCGAGCTCGGCCATCACCTTCGCCAGGAACTCGGCGTCCGGGATCGGGCCCTGCGGCTGGTACATGCTGAGCAGGTACTGCTTCTTCATGGTGTCGCCTCCTCGTGCGCCAGGTGTCTCTCACCCTCTATACGAGCGGGACGGGCCGGGATCGACAGCGGCGACGCGCAGGTTTTCCGAACCGCTCAGCCCGTCCAGTGGCCCGGCCGGTCGAGCGTCCCGGACAGGCGCGTCGTCGCGTCGCCGCGGGCGGCGTTCAGCTGGGGCTGGGTGAGGAAGAGCGCACCGGTGAGGTCCGCGCCGCGCAGGTCCGCGCCCCGCAGGTCCGCGCCGATCACGTCGGCCCCGCGCAGGTCGGCGTCGCGCAGGTCGGCCCCGATGAGGTACGCGCCGCGCAGGTTCGCCCCGCGCAGGTCGGCCCGGCGCAGCTTCGCGCCGATCAGGTCGGCGCCCCGGTGATTCCGCCGGCGTGCGGGCAGTCCGGCGCGGGCCAGCTCGCTCGCCTCCAGCAGCAGCTCGCTCACACCCGCGCGGATGCCCGGAACGTCCAGTCCCGCGAGCGCCTCGGCGTCCTGGCGGGTCATGGCCTCCACGTCCTCCCGCGCGCGGCGCAGTCGCGGAGCGAGCGGCGCGGCGGCCGGGAGGTCGACGGCCTCGTCGAGGTACCGCAGCAGTTCGTGCAGCTGTCGCATCACGGGGAAGGCCGCGAACATCGCGGGGGCGGAGGAGGGCTCACGCCGCCAGTCGACACCCCCGAAGGTCAGCTGGGAGACCTTCTGGCCGGCCCCGAAGCAGTCGAACACGGTGCAGCCGGTATACCCGGACTCGCGCAGCCGCGCGTGGATGCCGCACCGGAAGTCCTCGGCGAGATTGCCGCAGGGCGTTCCGGCGGCCTTGTTCCTGGCGAAGTCCGCCGACTTGGCGAAGGGGAGGGCGACACAGCACAGCCCGAAGCAGCTGCCGCAGTCGGAGACGAGGGAGGGATCAGCAGGCACACCCTCATTGTCCCAGGCTCCTCATTGTCCCGGGCTCGTGTTGTCCCGGGCTCGCGTTGTCCCACGCGCGGACCCCCGCCCGCGAAAGTCCCGCTCCCGACGCCGACCACCCTGCCATGACGTCGGGAGCAGGACTTCGCACGGAAGGGGAGCAGCGACGGGGGGTTCGCTGCCGCTCCCCTGCGGAGTTCCCAATCGAGGACGCGTCCGGGGGACGGACGGGCCGTCGATCCCACAGCGGGAAATCCGGTCCACGTACCGGAGGTCCCTGCCAGACCTGCCCGGTACGTCTTCCACTCTGCCGCCGGACGCCGCCGCCCGCAGGCGGCGTTGGGCCCGATCTGCGGGGACCTTGGTCCCTTCGGCTTGACGCACTGCTCACACGCGCACGGGGGAGCGGGTTAGGCTTCGCCCGTACGGGTGAGAGTCCGCACGGGTGAATGAGCGTCAGGGACGGGGCCGGGAACGTCGGCACGCGGGAGGTGCAGGGGATGGGGCAGGCCAGGAGGATCATCACCTGGGCCGTCGTGATCTTCGTGCTGTACACGATCATCACCTCTCCGGTCCGGGCGGCCGATCTGGTGCAGGTGGGCTTCACCGGGATCTCCCACGCGGCGAAGGCCGTGGGCACGTTCATGAGCAGCCTGATCAAGTAATCGGGCAGGTGAAGTACCCTCGGGGCACTCGACCCGCCAAGGAGTGCCTCTCATGATCCGCCACCTGGTCCTGTTCAAGCTGAACGACGGCGTCACCCAGGACGACCCGCGCGTCCCGGCGGCCGTCGCCGCGTTCGACAAGGTCGGCACGGCCGTGCCGGAGCTGCGCGAGTGGCAGATGGGCTGGAACGTCACCGAGCGCGACATCGCGTACGACTTCGCGATCAACAGCCTGGTCGAGGACCGCGAGGCGCTCCAGGCCTACCTGACCCACCCCGACCACGTGGCCGCTGCTGGGCTCTGGCGCGAGTTCGCGACCTGGGTGATCGCCGACTTCGAGGTCTGACACACCGTCGGCGTCCGCGCAACCGGAACGGTACCGGAGCTGCGGATTCCACCAACACGCGTAAGGCCGGTGCTTGCCCGCCTCCGGACCGACTTGTGATGCTATGACCAGTTTTGCCAGATATGGGACTGACTTCGCTGGACATCACAAGGGATCACGAGGGGCGGCGCAGCGATGCAGGCACCAGGAGAGGCACCCGGCGGGTCAGGCGAGACGACGCCGCCCGCCGAGACGCTCTCCTCCGCGATCGCGGAGTCGCGGGTGGACGTCCGCGCGCTGACCCGCGTGCTCTTCGAGCGCCTGGCTGAACTGCCGACCGGCTCACCCGAGCACGAACGCGTCCGCGCCGCCCTGATCGAGGTCAACCTGCCGCTGGTGCGCTACGCGGCGGCGCGCTTCCGCGGCCGCAACGAGCCGATGGAGGACGTCGTCCAGGTCGGCACCATCGGGCTGATCAACGCCATCGACCGGTTCGACCTCAGTCGCGGCGTCCAGTTCCCCACCTACGCGCTGCCCACGATCCTCGGCGAGATCAAGCGCTACTTCCGCGACAACGTCCGCACCATGCACGTCCCGCGCCGGCTCCAGGAGCTGTGGGTCCAGGTCAGCAGCGCGATGGAGGAGCTGACGGTCACCCACGGACGCCAGCCCAAGGTGCCCGAGATCGCCGCGTCGCTGCGCATCCCCGAAGAGGACGTGCGCGCCTGCCTCGACGCCGGCCGCGCCTACAACGCCACCTCGCTGGAGGCCCAGCAGGAGCACGACGGCGGTCTCGCCCTGCTCGACCGGCTCGGCTACGAGGACGCCGCACTCACCCATGTGGAGCATCGGGACATGGTCCGACACCTGCTGGTGCAGCTTCCGGACCGGGAGCGACAGATTGTGATGCTGCGGTTCTTCGGCAATCTGACCCAGTCGCAGATCTCCACCGAGCTCGGCATGTCGCAAATGCACGTGTCGCGCCTGCTCGCACGGATCTTCGCCCGGTTGCGCAGCGGCAACCACTGGGAGAACTGAGGCTCCCCCAGGCGCACGCGCGGACACCTCACGCCGATCGCTCTGTGTAGTCGAGTGTCCGTCATATGCCGTAATAGTCCTACTGATCAACGTGGGAAATCGCTCCTGACAGCACGTTGCCGCCGCGTGACATCTGGCCCTCTCGTGGTTTGCCGGGGATCCTGTGCCGGTATCCCAGTGGAGGTACGGAGTCGTCGGCATGTCGACTCATCGATGGCTGAGTTGAAGGGGGTTGCAGCGTGTCCGAGGCACTCGTCCATGAGGCGCACAGCGCAGACGACGCTCTTGTCCACGGCGCCGTGGTCCTTCCCGCCCAGCGGGCGACCGTTCCGGCGGCCGCTCCAGTAGAGGACGGGCTCGACACCCGCACCCTCTCCCGATCGCTGTTCCTGCGGTTCGCGGAGCTCACGCCCGAGCACCCCGACTACGCCTACGTGCGGAACACGTTGATCGAACTCAACCTGCCGCTGGTCCGCTACGCGGCCGCGCGCTTCCGCAGCCGCAACGAGCCGATGGAGGACATCGTCCAGGTCGGCACGATCGGCCTGATCAAGGCCATCGACCGGTTCGACCACGACCGCGGCGTGGAGTTCCCCACCTTCGCGATGCCGACGATCATCGGCGAGATCAAGCGCTTCTTCCGCGACACCAGCTGGTCGGTCCGGGTCCCGCGCCGCCTGCAGGAGCTGCGCCTGGCGCTCACCAAGGCGGGCGACGACCTCAGCCAGCGGCTGGACCGCAGCCCGACCGTCCCCGAGCTCGCCGAGTGCCTCGGCGTCAGCGAGGAGGAGGTCGTCGAGGGCCTCGCCGTCGGCAACGCCTACACGGCGTCCTCGCTCGACAGCACGCCCTCCGAGGAGGACGGCGACGGCCCCCTCGCCGAACGCCTCGGCTACGAGGACGCGGCCATGGAGGGCGTCGAGTACCGGGAGGCGCTGAAGCCGCTGCTCGCGCGGCTGCCTGCGCGGGAACGGCGGATCATCATGCTCCGGTTCTTCGGGAACATGACGCAGTCACAGATCGGCGAGGAGATCGGCATCTCGCAGATGCACGTCTCCCGTCTGCTGACGCGCACCCTGGCGACCCTGCGCGAAGGGCTCATCGCCGAGGGATGACCGCCAGGGGCGCGGGGAGCTGCGCGTCGCGCAGCTCCCCGCGCCCCTGGATAGTGCAACGTCCCTCAGTCGAGCAGGTTCTTCCGCAGGGCTTCGAGGTCGGCCTCCGTCAACCCGAGGCCCTCGCGGAGGAACGCGTCGAAGGTGGGCCAGCCGGCCTCCACCGCGGCGAAGGACGCGTCGAGGTAGGCGCGGTCCGCGTGCATGACGGGACGCATCAGCTCGGGCTCGCGCATGACGCCCTGGGTGCCGAGGTGGGCCAGGATGCGGGCGATCAGCCCGTCCGTGCGCTCGTTGGTGAGCAGGTAGTCCTCGTAGACCGTCTCCCGGTCCACGCCGAGGGCGGTGAGGACGATCGCCGCCGTCCAGCCCGTGCGGTCCTTGCCGGCCGTGCAGTGGAAGAACAGCGGCAGGTTCTCGGGACGAGCCAGCGCCTTGACCGTCGCGGCGAAGCGCCCGCGGATCTCGGGGTCGGTGACGAACCACCCGTACATCGAGATCATCATCCGCTGCGCGCCGCCGTCGCCGAGCAGGGCCGACTGGGCGTCGCCGTCCTGCGCCGCGAGCGTGTCGCGCAGCGAGGCGTAGATGTCGTGGTCGGTGGCGAAGACGGGCTGGGCCTCCAGCTCCGCGCCGGCGGGGAGCCGGTCCGCGCCGTTCTCGGAGACCTCGTTGGTCCCGCGCAGGTCGATCACGTGCCGCAGGCCGAGGCCCTGGAGGACGGCGAGGTCCGCGTCCGTGGCCCGGTGCAGCGCGTCGCCGCGCAGGGCGACGCCGAAGCGGACCCTCCGGCCGTCCGCGGTGCGGTATCCGCCCAGGTCACGAGCGTTCACCGCACCGTCCAGGCCGAGGCTGCGCCCGGGGGCGCGGTCGGCGCCGGAATCGACGACGCTGTCCTGCTGGGTCACATCGGCTCCTCGGTCGGGCGAACGATTCGGGCGAGCGTTCGCCGGTGTTCGCCAGTGTAGGCACCGGCCCACCCCGCGCCGAAGGGAACCTTCCTGAACTGATGACCCGTCAGTAAACTGGCGCCTCCGGAGACGGAGCGGGGAGGCGATCGGCGATGGCGCGTTCCACGGCGGGGCTGGTGATCAGCGGGCTGCTCGGCGCCACGGTGCTGGCCCTGGCGGGCTGCGGAACGGACCGCGGAGGCTCGGTCGCCCTGGGCGGCGACGCTCCCGCGTCCGCCGTGACGACGCCCTCCCAGGGCGGCGTGGTCTTCGTCCCGCTCGACCCACCCACACCGACACGGGACGGCTCGTCCGCTCCGGACGCGACGGGCACAGCGGGCACGGCGGGCACAGCGAGCACGCCCGGCGGCACTCCTGCCTCGACGGCCGGGTCCGTCGCCGCGGGCGGCACCGGCACGGGCGGCACCGGCACGGGCGGCACGGGAACGGGCGGAGGAGGCCCGGGAACGGGCGACGCGGCCGGCGGAGGCGGCACGCCGAGCAGTCCCCCGCCCCGAGGCGGCGGGGGCGCAGGCGGAAGCGGCGGGCACGGGCGGGGGAGTCGCGGGGGGGCCCGGGACGCCGCCACC
>NZ_BBPQ01000071.1:6885-17540 GCF_000787855.1 Streptacidiphilus anmyonensis
GGGGAGTCGCGGGCGGCACCGGCACGCCGCCACCGCCGCAGACGCCCGCCAGCCTCGCGGTCACCGCGCTCCAGACAGCCGACACCGCTTCGCGCTGGTGCCAGAAGGTCACGCTCACGCTCGCGAACAGCGGCGACCGCGCCGCCACCAGCGGCACGGTGACCTTCGCCACGCACGTCATCGGCGCGCTCGGCGTCGACTGGTGGACCTACCGGACCAGCCAGCCGCTGGCCGGGCCCGTCGCCGGGCACGCGAGCGAGAACGAGAGCTGGACGATCTGCCTGGACGCCTGGCGTGTCCCGCTCGGCATGCACCTGGAGACCCGGACGGCGACCCTCGGCTGAACCGCCCGAAGCCGCAGCCGAACCCGGAGGCCTGCCTGAAGGCTTGAAGGCCTACTTGAAGGCGAGGTAGACGACGCCGATCACGACCACCAGGCCGATGATCACCGCGGCGGCGAGGACGCCGGTGCGGCGCGACTCGCTCGGCGCGGTCGCCGGCTGGGCCACGGGCTCCTCGACGAAGGCACGGAACATCTGCGTGCTCGCGGAGGTGTCCTCGTTGGAGGGCTGGTAGTTCTGGTAGTTCGACATGTGCCCTGACTCTAGCCAATGACGCCCGGAAGCTGGACCCCCGAATGTCGCAGCTCTGTGACAGAAACCCCGGATTTCGAGTGGAGAAGTCGTGCGGCGTGTCGGGGAACACGTCCTCCCCCACGTGTCGTTGAGCACGGCATGACCTCCTCAGCACGTGTGCAGCTCGGCAGCTCCGGCCTCTCCGTCTTCCCGCTCAACCTCGGCGGCAACGTCTTCGGCTGGTCCGCCGACGAAGAGCAGTCCTTCGCCGTCCTCGACGCCTACACCGCCGCCGGCGGCAACTTCGTCGACACCGCCGACGTCTACTCGGCCTGGTTCCCTGGGAACTCCGGCGGCGAGTCCGAGACGATCATCGGGGCCTGGACCGCCGCCCGGGACAACCGCGACGACGTCGTGATCGCCACCAAGCTCGGTGCGCACCCGCAGTTCAAGGGTCTCAAGGCCGACACCGTCACCGCCGCCGCCGAGGCCTCGCTGAAGCGCCTGGGCACCGACCGGATCGACCTGCTCTACACGCACTTCGACGACGAGTCCACGCCGGTCGAGGAGATCATGACCGCGTTGGACGCGCTGGTCCGCGCGGGCAAGGTCCGCGAGATCGCCGCCTCGAACATCTCCCCGGCCCGTCTGCGGGCGTCCATGCAGTTCGCCCGCCGCGAGGGCCTGGCCGAGTACGTCGCGCTCCAGCCGCACTACAACCTGGGCCACCGCCACGCCTACGAGGGCGAACTGGCGGGCGTCGCGGCCGAGTTCAACATCTCCTGCGTGCCCTACTACGCGCTGGCCGGCGGCTTCCTGACCGGCAAGTACCGCGCCGGCGGCCAGAAGGTCGACAGCGTGCGCGCAGGCTCCGCCGAGAAGCTCGCGGCGAGCGAGCAGGGCCAGCGGGTCCTTGCCGCGCTGGACGCGGTCGCCGAGGCGCACGGCGTCGCGGTCGCCACCGTCGCCCTCGCGTGGCTCGCCGCGCAGCCGACCGTCGCCGCGCCGATCGCCTCGGCCCGCACCGTGGAGCAGCTGACCGACCTGGTCGCCTTCCCGGAGCTCACGCTGAGCCAGGCCGAGCTGGACGCGCTGACCGCCGCCTCCGAGCCCGCCGAGCCCGCCGGGCCCTCCGCCTGATGCCGCAGGTCCGGCCGCTCACCCCGGAGTCGCTCGCCGAGGAGCTCGCGGAGCGGATCGCCGAGCTCGCGACGGCCGGCTCCGAGGACGGCCGGGCCTTTGCCAGGGTCGCCGTGGACGGCGCGGACGCCGCCCGTCCCGGCGATCTCGCCGACGCCCTCGTCGAGCCGCTGCGCCTGCGCGGGCGGCCGGTGCAGCGGATCCGGGCCCGGGACTTCCTGCGGCCCGCCTCGCTGCGCTACGAGTTCGGCCACCACGACCCGGACGCCTACCTGGACCGCTGGCTCGACGCGGGCGCGCTCTTCCGCGAGGTGTTCGACCCGCTGGAGCCCGGGGGATCGGGCCTGGTCCTGCCGACCCTCTGGGATCCCGCCACCGACCGCGCGACGCGCGCGGAGCGGGTCCCGCTGGCGCCGGGCGGGGTGCTGGTGCTCTCCGGCCCGCTGCTGCTGGGCCGCTGGTTTCCGCTCGACCTCGCCGTCCACCTGCGGCTGACCCCGGCCGCGCTGGCACGCCGCACGCCCGAGGCCGAGCGGTGGACCCTCCCGGCCTTCGCCCGCTACGAGGCGGAGGTTCGCCCGGAGGAGTCCGCCGACATGACAGTGCGGGCCGACGATCCTCGTCGGCCCGCACTGGTCGTCAACGCGTGACGGTCAACGTCTGACTGTCACTGCCCGGGTCACTGCCTCGGGATGGTGGCGTACTCCACCGGCAGCTGCGCGGTGCAGAACGCGCAGCGGCTGGCGGCGGCCGGGATGGAGCTCAGGCACTCCGGGCAGTCCTTCTTCGGCGCGTCCACGTCCGCCTTCGTCGAGAAGCGGGCGGTGAGCTTCGTCGCCGGCAGCACGACGCCGAAGTAGACGACCCCCGCGGTGATCAGGAAGCTGATCGCCACGCTGATGAAGTCGCCGTACTTGAACGTCGAGCCGTGGATCGTGAAGCTCGCCGAGTTGTAGTCACCGGCGTGCTTCGTGAAGGCTCCGATGAACGGGGTCAGGAAGTCCTTCACGAACCCCTGCACGACGGACGTGAACGCCGCACCGATGACGACACCGACGGCCAGGTCGATCACATTGCCGCGGAGCAGAAACTTCCGGAATCCATTCATGGCGGGTCACGGTATCACCCGGCAGGGTGATGCGAGTTACGCCGAGATGTCCGCTTCCTCCGCTGCCCGTGCCTGGATCCCGGAGACCTTCCGCAGCGGAACCTCCTTGATGATCAGGGCCAGCAGGAACGCGACCACCGCGACGCCGGAGGCGATCAGGAAGACCAGGTGCATCGAGTCGGCGAAGCCGACCTTGAACGGCGCGGCCAGGGCGTCCGGAAGCTTCTGGATGAAGGAGGAGTCGCTCAGCACCGACGAGGAGTTCGCGCCGGACAGCGCGTGCGGGTTCTGCGCGTAGGCCTGCTGGAACGCCGGGGTGTGCTGGGCGGCGGTGAAGGCCTTGGCGACGTTGTCCTTCACCGTGCTGAACAGCACCGAGAGGAAGATCGCGGTTCCGGCCGTGGCACCGAGCTGACGGAAGAAGGTCGCCGAGGCGGTGGCCACGCCCATGTCCTGCGGCGGGACCGCGTTCTGCACGGACAGCGTCAGCGTCTGCATCGTGAGGCCCAGGCCGACGCCGAAGACGGCCATGTAGCCCATGGTCTCCGGCAGCGGGGTGTTCCACTCCACCCGGAAGTGGAAGAGGAGCATGGAGCCGACCATGACGGCGGTGCCGACCACCGGGTAGATCTTGTAGTGGCCGGTCCGGGCGATCAGCCGGCCGACGACGATCGACGTGACCATCATGCCGAGCATCAGCGGCAGCATCATCAGGCCGGACTTGGTCGGGCTCGCGCCCTTCACGATCTGCAGGTACTGCGGGATCATCATCATCCCGCCGAACATCGCCATACCCACGAGGACCGACAGCACGCTGGTCTGGCTGAAGACCTTGTTGGAGAAGAGCCGCATCGGGATCAGCGCGGCGTCGCCCATCCGGCGCTCCACCAGCAGCCACACGACGATGCCGATGGCGCCGATCGCGTAGCAGCTCAGCGAACGGGCGGAGGTCCAGCCCCAGCTCTGGCCCTGCTCGGCCACCAGCAGCAGCGGCACCACGCCGAGGGCGATGGTGACGGCGCCCCACCAGTCGATCCGCTGGTCGCGGCGGACGTGCGGGACGTTCAGCACCTTGGCGACGACGACCAGCGCGATCATGCCGATCGGCACGTTGACCAGGAAGACCCAGCGCCAGCCGGAGATGCCGAGAATCGTGTTCTGACCGGCCAGGAAGCCGCCGACCAGCGGGCCGAGCACGCTGGAGGTGGCGAAGACGGAGAGGATGTAGCCCTGGTAGCGGGCGCGTTCGCGCGGCGGCACGATGTCGCCGATGATCGCCAGCGCCAGGGACATCAGACCGCCGGCGCCCACACCCTGGAACGCGCGGAACCCGGCCAGCTCGATCATCGAGGTGGAGAAGGTGCAGGCGATCGAGCCGACGACGAAGATGCTGATCGCCGCGAGGAAGAACGGCTTGCGGCCGTAGATGTCGGAGAGCTTGCCGTAGAGCGGCGTGGCGATCGTCGAGGTGATGAGATACGCCGTCGTGGTCCACGCCTGCTGGCTCAGACCGTGCAGGTCGTCGGCGATGGTCCGGATCGCGGTCGAGACGATGGTCTGGTCGAGCGAGGCCAGGAACATGCCCATCATCAGGCCCGACAGGATGGTCAGGATCTGGCGGTGGCTCAGTCCGGCCTTGGCCGCGGCGTCGGGTATGCCCGGCGCGGCGGCGGTGGCCGCCCCTCCATGGCTGTTGCTGCTGCTCACTTGGCTGCTCCCTGCTCGGCGGTGTGGTGCCGGGCGAATTCGTCGTTCAGGCGGGACAGGAGACGGACCAGCTCTCGGCGGTCCTCTCCGGCCCAGTTCTCCATCAGGGCGCTGAGCTCCCGGTTGCGCTGCTCTCGGAAGGCCTCGAAGGCGGCCAGGCCGCTCGGGGAGACCGAGAGCAGCGCGCCGCGCCGGTCCTCAGGGTCGGGCGTGCGCTCCACCAGGCCGCGCTCGACGAGCGAGCGCACCTGACGGCTGACCGTGGACAGGTCCAGGTGCGCCTCGACGGCGAGATCCGTCGCGCGCCTCGGACCGCAGCGGACGAGGACCGCGAGCAACACGCGGTCTCCGCCGCCGTGTTCGTCACGCGAGCGCTGCTTGCGCGCCTGGAGGAACCGGAAGAAGCGGACCAGCTCCTCCCCGAGCTCCGCGGCCACCGGGTCGGCCTGCTCGGCCCCCCGCGTCTGGTCGGCCTCGTCGGCCTCGTCGGCCTGTGTCGTCCGCGCCACGGCGACCCGCCCCCCGCTTCCCTACTTAGTTGCTTGCTCCCAGCAACTAAATGTAGCGCACACTCGTCCGCGCAAAAACCACCTCAGGGATGAGCTCGGCTCGGGCTCAGGTCCTAGCACCACGATCCGAGGGGACAGAGGTTGCGCTCAGGTCTCGGTCGTGTCCAAGGCGTAGTGCGGACGCCCGGTCCGCCTCTAGCGTGGGCGCGCACGAACCTGATCCCCTCTCACACCCTCTGGAGGGCTCTCTATGGTTCCATCCGTGCGTCGCCGACTGCTCGCCGCAGTCGTGGGCGGCCTGACCCTGGCCGCGCCCGGCGCGGCACTCAGCGCAAGTGCCGCCGCCTTCACCGCGACAGCCGGCTCGGCAGCCACCGCAGCAGGCACCTCGGCGGCCGCGTACCCGCAGGTCAGACCGACCGTCGCGGAGTACACCCAGCTGACCGCCTCCAACACCCCGCCCACCCAGGACCAGTGCGGATCCGTCGGCCGACGCTGCTTCAGCCCGCAGTCCGTGCAGGCCGCCTACGACCTCGGCCCGCTCTACGCGTCCGGCGAGAACGGCGCGGGCATGACCATCGCGATCGTGGACTCCTACGGCAGCGACACGATGGCCCACGACCTCCACGTCTTCGACCAGGCGTTCGGCGTCGCGCCGATGTGCGGCGAGGAGGCCGTCACCTGCGCGCCCGGCATGCCCTCCTTCAGCGAACTGCACCTCCAGGGCGCCCCCGCCACCGTCGCGCCGCCGTCCACCAGCAAGGGCACCGGCCAGGAGGACAAGGCCGCCTGGGCGCTGGAGGTCTCCCTCGACGTGGAGACCGCGCACGCCATCGCACCCGGGGCGAACATCCTGCTGGTCACCACGACGACCGCCGAGACGCTCGGCGTCCAGGGCTTCCCGCAGATGATGGCGGCCGAGGACTACGTCGTCCAGCACCACCTGGCCAACGTCATCTCGCAGTCCTTCGCCTCGGGCGAGGGAGCCTTCGCCAGCACCGCGGCCCTGCAGAACCTGCGCTACGCGTTCCAGGACGCCGCGGCCGACGGCGTCACCGTCCTCGGCTCCTCCGGCGACAACGGCTCGGCGATCACGACCAAGACACCCGTCAAGAAGGGCGGCACCACGCTGCCGGACCCGGGCGTCGAGTGGCCGGCCTCCGACCCGCTGGTCACCGGCGTCGGCGGCACCTACCTGTGCACCGACGCGAACGCGGGCACGAACAGCGCCCGCACGGCGGACAGCAGCAGCAACCCGGCCACCTGCCAGGTCCACCCCGGCCAGGCCGAGATCGGTTGGACCGACAGCGGCGGCGGCTACAGCTCCGTCTTCGCCCGCCCGTCCTACCAGGACACCCTGCCCTCCGGCAGCTCCGCCATCGGCGCGATGCGCGGCGTGCCGGACGTCTCCCTCCAGGCCAGCGCCGGCACCGGCATGCTGGTCTACATCTCGCTCCCTCCGGACGGCACCAGCGGCCTCTCCTGCGGCAGCACGGCCTGCAGCACCGGCTGGTACGACATCGGCGGCACGTCGCTCGCCTGCCCGCAGTGGGCCGGCCTGGTCGCGATCGCCGACCAGATCAACGGCGGCAGCCTGGGCCCGATCAACCCGGCGCTCTACAAGGTGGCGGCGAACCCCACGCAGTACGCGGCGGACTTCAACGACGTCACCGTCGGCAACAACACCGCCGACCCGTCCGTCCCGGGCTACCCCGCGTCCCCCGGCTGGGACCCCGTCACGGGCCTCGGCACCCCCAACGCGGCGCTGCTCCTGCCGGACCTCGTGGCCGCCTCGCACTGACCTGCCTCGCACTGACCTCTGGTCACCCCGCTTTCCCCGCCCGCGTTCCCTGTCCGGCGTTCGCGCCGGGCAGGGGACGGGGGAGGCGGCGTCAGACGGCGGGCTCCCCCTCGTAGAGCGCCGCCAGGCGCGGCAGCCTGCGCCGCATCTCGGCCCTGTCGTCGAAGTCGAAGTTCCACGCCTGGTCCAGCTCCGGGTACCGGACGCTGAACGACCCGGCGGGCAGCTGCTCGCCGCCCGTCGCGCGCCGGTGCGCCTCCCAGGCGATGGACAGCGCCTCCTCCCCCTCCAGCTCCCATCCGTGCGCGGCGGCCTCGCGGACCGGGGCGAGCTCGGCCAGCGCGTCCGGATCGGCGATCACGCGCTCGAAGACCTCCTGCCCCTGGAGGATCAGCCACCCGCGGAAGTAGTCGAACCCGTCGTCCGAGCAACCGCCGTTGATCATGTAGGCGGCGGCCCACAGCGGGCTGCGGTACGACTCCTCCATCAGCGCCCACAGCGCCCGCTGCGCCGCGACGATCTCCCCCACCTCGCACCGCGCGAGCAGCGCCGAGGCCGTCGTCGCGACCGCGCCGCACGCCTCCGCACCCCCGCCCTCCGCACCGCCGACGGCACGGGCCTGCTCGATCAACCGCCAGAAGGCCCGGGCGCCGCTCCGGTCGCCGTTCGCACTGTCCATGGCCCGAGCATGGCACCCACCACTGACAACCCCGGCGACAGATCCGGCGACGGATCCGGCGGTCCCGAGGGGCTCCGGCGGACGTGGGCGTCGCGCAGAATGGGCGACGTGATCGATGACTGGGAGCCCTTCTACCGGGCCACCGCCGACAACCCGGTCCGCCCGCTCTGCCTGGAGGCCATCGCGACCGCGGGCGAGCCGCACGACCGTCTGGCCGTCGACCTCGGCGCGGGCGCCGGACGGGAGACTGCCGCGCTGCTCGACGCCGGCTGGCGGGTACTCGCCCTCGACGGCGCCCCGGGGGCGCACCTGCGGATCGAGGCCGCCGTCCCGCCCGTACGGCGGGACCGGCTGACCGTCGTGGAGCAGTCCTTCTCCGCCCTCGACCGGCTGCCGGACGCGGGCCTGGTCTACGCCGGCTACGCCCTGCCGTTCCAGCGGCCGGAGGTCTTCGCCCGCACCTGGTCACCGATCCGCGCCTCGCTGCGACCGGGCGCGATCCTGGCGGTGAACCTCTTCGGGCCGCGCGACACCTGGGCGGACGACCCGGAGCTCACCACCCACAGCCCGGCCGAGGCCCGCGGCCTCCTCGACGGCCTGGAGGTCCTGGCGCTGCGCGAGGAGGAACGCGAGGGGGTCGCGGTCTCCGGCCCGAAGCACTGGCACGTCCTCGACCTGCTCGCCCGCGCCTGAGCGGGCCCGGACACGCGTGGGGCGCCCGGCCCACGACGGGCCGGGCGCCCCATCCGCGCGGGCGGATCACTGATCCGCCCTGTCCGCAGGATGCGTCCGATGTGTCGGATGCGTCGGATGCGTCCGTCAGACCGTGCCGGACTTGGCGATGCTGATCTTGGCGCTGGTCGCGCCGCTGCCCGAGCCCAGGGACTCGATCTTCTTCACGAGGTCCATGCCCTCGACGACCTCGCCGAAGACGACGTGCTTGCCGTCCAGCCAGTCGGTGACGATGGTGGTGATGAAGAACTGCGAGCCGTTGGTGTTGCGGCCGGCGTTCGCCATCGACAGCAGGCCCGGCTTGTCGTGCTTCAGCTTGAAGTTCTCGTCCTCGAACTTCTCGCCGTAGATGGACTTGCCGCCGGTGCCGTTGCCGCGGGTGAAGTCGCCGCCCTGGAGCATGAAGGCCGGGATCACGCGGTGGAAGTGCGAGCCCTCGTAGCCGAAGCCGTGCTCACCGGTGGCGAGCTCGCGGAAGTTGCGGGCCGTCTTCGGGACGGTCTCGTCGTACAGGCGGAAGACGATCCGGCCGGCCGGCTCGTCGTTGATGGTGATGTCGAAGAAGACGTTTTCGTTACTCATGGGCACCATCCTCACATCCCCGGACCGCTGATCGCTCCCGGTACCACCCGCACGACACCAGCCGGTCCGCTTCTGCGCAGGACTCTCACGATCCGGGCTTGTGCCCCCACACCTCGACCACGGTGCCCTTCCGCGTCAACGGCCACAGCCGCGCCGCGTCGTGGACGGTCAGATTGACGCAGCCGTGCGAGCCGGGACCGCTCCTGAGGTTCCCGTAGACCCCGTGCAGCGCCTCGCCGCCGCTGAAGAACTGGGCGTACGGCATCGGGGCGTTGAACAGGGTCGACCAGTGGTGTTCGTGCCGCCAGTAGATACGGAACGTGCCGGTCCGCGTCCGCTGCCCGCGTCGGCCCGTCCGCACCGTGACCGGCCCGAAGACCACCGACGTGCCCCGCACCACCCACAGCCGTTGGGCGTTCTGGTCCACGCAGACCACGAGCCTGGTCCCGCTCGCATGGCAGTGCCGCTGCTCCGCCGCCGTCGGATACACCGCCCGTGCGCTCGCCGCCTCCGCGGCGGGGGCGAACACGGCGCCGCACGCCGTCGTCAGGAACGCCAGTACCGCCGCGAGGGCTCCGCTACGCCCGAGCCATCGGGATGCCCGGAAAGAACGTTTCTCCATGACCCTCAACGGTGGCCAGCGGGCAGGGAACTGAACCGCCGTCGAGCAGTTCTTCATCCCATCGGATCAGCCTTCGATCCCTCGGCCGGACGCCTGCCCGCCTCCGCCCGGAACCCTCAGTCCCGGCCCGTCAGCACCATCGGCTGGGGCATCGACTGGCCGGGGTGGTCGACCACGCCGACGACGGTGACCGACCCGCCGTAGAGGCCCACCGCCCAGGGCGCGTACTGCGTGGTCGACGTGTTCAGCGGCAGCCCGAGCGAGACGGCGCGGCCGCCGCTGACCCGCAGCCCGTAGCCGTCGCCGGCGCTGTCGGTGGAACTGCCCACGGCCACCACGCCGCCCGGCGCCGCCGCGACACCGGTCAGCGGGCCCGCGGCCGCCGGGGCGGCCACACGCGTCCACCCGTGGCCGTTCCAGTGCTCGATCAGCGCCTGGCTGCTGCGAGCGCCCTGCGCGCGGTAGGCGCCCACCGCCCAGATGTCGCCTCGACCGTGCGCGGCGATCCCCATCAGGTCCCCGTCGGAGCCGTTCGCGGTACCGCCGAACGCGGATCCCCGCTGGGCGGTCCAGCTGCGACCGTCGTAGTGCAGGGCGAGCGGGACGTTGCTGTCGCCCTGGGCGACGGTGCCGACCGCCCAGACGTCGTCGGCCGCGACCGCGGTGATCGAGTTCAACTCCCACGCCGCCCCGACCCGGGGCAGCGCCACCCGCTGCCATGCCTTGCCGTTCCAGTGCGCGACCAGCCCCTGGTCGTGCGACGAGGCAGGCGTCCCGGGCTTGGCGGGATCCGAGACCTGGAGCCAGCCGGCCGCCCAGGCGTTCGACGCGCCCACGGCGGACACGCTCAGCAGTCCGGCGCTCAGCGCGCCCGACGGCAGGGCCAACTGCTGCACCGACCAGCTCCTGCCGTTCCAGTGCTCGGTGTAGACCCCGCCCGTGGGGGCGCCCGCCGAGGTGGTGCCGCAGTCCCCGACCAGCCAGCCGTCCCGGTCCGAGACCGCCGCGACGGCGTTCATCCGCACCGGCACACCCTTGGCCGTCGGAACCTGCTTCCACGCCTTCCCCGCCCGGTCGTCCCGCGCGAACAGCACCGGGGAGAACCGGAGACCCTGCCGCGGCCCCTGCTCGGTGATCGCCGCGCCCACGACCCAGACCGTGTGCGCGTCGGGCGCGGCCGAGCCGAGGAGGGTCGTGTCC
>NZ_BBPQ01000071.1:18053-44018 GCF_000787855.1 Streptacidiphilus anmyonensis
GCGCGTCGGGCGCGGCCGAGCCGAGGAGGGTCGTGTCCTTGCCGGGCAGCGTCGCCGCCGTCCACCGGGCCGCGGCCCCGGGCGCTGCCGCGCCCCGGTCGGCACCGGGCCGGTCGGCGCCGACGGACGGGCCGGCCAGGCCGACCACGAGCAGCGCGGCACCGGCGGCGCCGACCGCGGCACGAAGAGTGGGCTTCATCGAGAGCACTCCATTCCGGGGCTGGCACCCCGTCTCCCGATATGACCGCCCGTCGGCTGATCTTGTTACACCCGCCCGCGGTGTTGTCCGGATCACTCCGACGGGCGTCGCCGTCCGAAGTACCGCCGAACACGCAAGAGGCCCCGACCGTTCGATTCGGTCGGGGCCTCTCGGCTGGTGCGCTCGGCAGGATTCGAACCTGCAACCTTTTGATCCGTAGTCAAATGCTCTATCCGTTGAGCTACGAGCGCTTGTTCAGTTGTTGTTCGGTTCGCTCCGGGCTTCCTTCTCGTTCGCCCCTCGCGGCCTCACGAGAAGAACATTACACGACCTGGGCCCGGAGGCGAAATCGGGTATTCGAGCGCCCCGCGGAGCCCCCACCTGCGGTCATGCGCGGGGGTCGACCGGGCCCTCGCGGCGGAGCCGATCGGGGACAGGCACGCGGGGTGTGGACGTTCGAGGGGGAGCAGGGGCGGAGTCCGTGCACACCTCGAAGGGAGCTCGGCGACTGCTCAGCGGTCACTCGACAGTCACTCGGCGACGACCGCTCGAAGATCAGCAGACAACCGGCGGGGGATCGGCGAAGCCATCAGCCGAGGTCCGGGAACGCCACGGGGCCCTGACCTGGGTGACAGATCAGGGCCCCGATGTGGAGCGGAGGCTGAGGGATTTGAACCCTCGATCAGGAATAACCCCGAAACCGCATTAGCAGTGCGGCGCCATAGACCGGACTAGGCGAAGCCTCCTCAGGCGCTTGCTCTCGCCGACTGGCGATCACAACCGTCTGCAGGGATGATGCCACAACCCGGGGGGCTGCGGCTAACCCCAGACCACGTTACTAGGCGGGTCGCCGGGATCGCAAAAACAATGCGATAGTGCTAGCTGGCCGATGCGGCCCCCAGCCGCAGGAGCCGCAAGGAGCAAGGAAGCGAGTAGGAGGCCCTCCCGTCGTGAGCAGCACGCCGACCCGAGGCACTGCTCGCCTCGCCGCGATACTCGACGCCCTCCCGGACGCCCTGGTGCTGGTGAACAGCAACGGCACCATCGTCGACGCCAACGCCGCGGCGGTCCGGAGCCTCCAGGCCCCGGGGACGTCGCTGGTCGGACGGGGCGTGCTCTCCGTCCTGCCCGAGTTCGACCCGAGCCGGATCCCCGGCTCGATGCGTCCGCGCAAGAACGCCGACGGGGCCCCCGAGGACGACGACGCGCCGGTGCGGATGAACGCGGTGCGCACGGACGGGGCGTCGCTGCCCGTCGAGGTGCAGGCGGCGGAGTTCGAGGACGACGGCCGGCTCTCCCCGGGTGCGCTGGGCAGCTCGTCGGGCTCCTACAGCGGCTCCTACTACAGCCTGGGCGGCTCCGGCGTCTCCTCCCCCAGCGACCGCGAGCTGCTGCTGATCGTCGTGCGCGATCTCAGCGCCCGGCTGGAGGTCGAGGCGGAGCTGCGCCGCCAGCACAAGCAGACCGAGATGATCCTGCGCGCCGCCGCCGAGGGCGTGGTGGGCGTGGACACGGACGGCCAGGTCGTCCTGGTGAACCCCGCCGCCGCGCACATCCTCGGCCACCGGGCCGGGGAGCTGGGCGGGCAGGCGCTGCTGCCGCTGGTGATGCACTCGCGCGCGGACGGCTCGCCGCTGCCGCCGGAGGAGTCGCCGCTCGCGGACACGCTCCTGTCGGGACGCCGCCACCGGGTCCGCTCCGCCACGCTGTGGCGCAAGGACGGCCGGCCGGTGACGGTCGAGCTGTCGACCGCGCCGGTGCGGGACGGCGACCAGCTGGTCGGCGCGGTGATGACGTTCACCGACCGCACCCCCTACCTGACCCTCGCGAACCGGCACGAGCACCTGACCGCCGTGCTGGAGCAGGAGCTGCGCAAGCCGCTCGACCGCCTCAACGACACCCTGGAGCAGTTGGCCCGCGACCCCGCCGGGCAGCTGTGGCCGGAGGCGAACTGGGTGCTGCGTCGGCTGGCCGACGAGTGCCGCCGCACGTCCGCGCTGGTCGACGGGGTGCTGGAGTACCAGCGGTTCGACGCCGCCGTGGAGGCCGGCAAGGAACGGCTGGAGCGGCGCCCGGTCGCGCTCGACAAGATCCTCTCCGAAGCCGTGGCGATGGCGACGTCGCTGCTGGGCGCGGGTCGCGTGGACATCGCCGTGCATCCCGCGTCGATCGAGCTGATCGGCGACGCGGACCGGCTCGCGGAGGCGCTCGGCCATCTGCTGGCCGAGATCGCGGTCGTCGGGGACGACGCCGGCAACGCCGGCGGCGAGCTGTTCGGGATGGCGGTCGGGGTCGCCTCCGGGCTGTCCGGACGCCGTCCCGGCGGGCGGCACGGCGCGCGCGGCGCGGGCAGCGGCGGTGTGGTCGTCGCGGCGGCACAGCGCGGCGAGGTGGCCCGGATCGAGCTGCGCGGCCCCGGTTCCGGCGCGGAGGCGGTGCACCAGCCGATCGCCCGCGGGATCGTGGAGCGGCACGGCGGCGTGCTCCAGTCGCACGACCTGCCGGACGGTCAGGGCCGCGTCTACATCGTGGAACTGCCGCTGGACCCGGCGAACGCGGCGAAGTTCGCCCCGCTGCCCTCGCCCGGCGAGAACGCGACGACGCTGCTGCCCGAGCTGCCGCTGGACGCCCTCCCCAAGGCAGCCCCGCAGGTCCCGGACGAGCCCGCGGCGGAGCCGACGACCTCGACCACCCCGACCGAGGGCACGGACCGCTCGCGCCGCCGCAACCGGCTGCCCGCGCCCGAGGTGGTCCGTCCGCCCCGCGCGGTCCAGGAGGAGGCCCAGGAGGCCGAGCAGCTGCGCCAGCAGCAGCACGCGTCGCACCTGCCGGCCCTGCCGGGGCCCGAGAACGGCCAGGAGGGGCGCGGACGACGGGCCGGACGCCGCGGACAATCCGGTCCGCAGGCCCAACCCGAGCAGCAGCAGCAACAGCAGTCCGAGGACTTCCCCGGTCTGATCGGCGGCCCCGTCTACCCCGGCCTGGAGAACGCCCTGCCGCCCGCCGGCAGCATGGTCGCGCCGGAGCCGCGACGCCCGGCCAACCCCGGCAACGGCCGTCGCCGCCGTCTCGCCCTCGGCCCGGCCGCGGGCGACGAGAACCCCGCCGCGCAGCACCAGGCCGCGGCGACGGGCCCGGCCGCCCTGGAGCCGGTCCACCCGACCGTCCCACCCGTGCAGGCGCCGCAGCAGCACGGCCCGGCCGAGATGTCGCCCGCGCCCGCGCCCTTCGGCGGCCGTTTCGAGCTCGGTCCCGCGTCGGCGGATGCCAACGGCCAGGCGAAAGCTCATGCCAACGGTCATGCGAACGGGCAGGCGAACGGTCAGGCCAGGAACGCCGCCGGCACCGGCGCCAGGGCCATCGGCGCCGGCAGCGGCAACGCCAACGGCGCGAGCACACCGGTCCCGCAGCAGTCGCGGGCCCGTCACCACAGCCACGGCGCGCTGCCGCTGCCGCCGGCCGCGCCGGTGCCGTCCGGCGGCACCTTCGGCGGAAGCGGCGGCGTGATGAGCCTGTCGCAGTCACCGCTCCAGGCGGTCCAGACGCCGCCCAAGGGCACCAACCTCCCCGTCCAGCCGAACGGCGGGGACGGTCGGCTGCCGCAGCAGCCGGGCGCGGAAGGCCCGTTGACGGAGAGCCGGCTGGAGTTCATCGCCGGGGCCGACTACCCCACGATGGTGGCCCCGGCCTCCGACGGACGGCCGCGCCGCCTGCTCGTGTGGCCCGAGCCCGATCCGTCGACCCGTCAGGCGCTGGAGGAACGCGGCTACCGGCCCATCCTGGTTCGCACCCGCGAGGAGCTGGACGCGCAGGTGCCGGGCTTCCCCGCGGCGCTCTTCGTCGACCCGCTGACGGAACCGATCACCCGCACCGCGCTCCAGTCGCTGCGCACCGCCGCGGGCGACGCGAACGTGCCGGTGCTGGTCACGGCGGGCCTCGGGCAGGCCACGCCGGAGGCGGCCTACGGCGCCGACCCGGCCGTGCTGCTGCGGGCCCTCGCGCCGCGCGACAGCGAGCGGCACGCCCCGCGCGTCCTGCTGATCGAGCAGGACCCGCACGTCTCCGCGGCCTTCACCGCGGCCCTGGAGCGGCGCGGTATGCACGTCGAGCACGCCGCGTCCGAGAACGACGCGGTGTCCCGCGCGAGCAGCGTCCAGCCGAACCTGGTCGTGATGGACCTGATGCTGATCCGGCGCCGCCGGATGGGCATCGTCGACTGGCTGCGCAGCAACAACCGGCTGCACCGCACCCCGCTCGTCGTCTACACCTCGGTGGACGGCCCGGAGCAGCGCGCGGGCCTGCGCTCGGGGGACGCGGTCCTCTTCCTCGCCGAGCGCTCGACCTCTCCCGAGGTCCAGGCCCGGATCGTCGACCTGCTCGGCCGTATCGGCTCCCTCGGCGAGGCCTGACGGCGCACCGGGCCGCCCCGTGCGGGGCGGCCCGGTGCTTGCCCGTCCGTTGCCTCAGTCGCCCTTGCTGCCTCAGTCGCCCTTGCCGAGCAGGGTGACGTCCAGCTCGCCTGCGGCGTACTCGGCGCGGATCACCTTCTTGTCGAATTTGCCCACGCTCGTCTTCGGCACGGACTCGATCAGCGACCAGCGCTCCGGCAGCTGCCAGGAGGCGACGCGCTCGGCGAGGAAGGCGCGCAGCTCGGCGAAGCCGGTCTGCGCCTCAGGCCGGAGGACGACGGTCGCCAGCGGGCGCTCGCCCCACTTGTCGTCCGGGACGGCGACGACGGCGGCCTCCAGGACGTCGGGGTGGGCCATCAGGTGGTTCTCCAGCTCGACGCTGGAGATCCACTCGCCGCCGGACTTGATGACGTCCTTGGCCCGGTCGGTCAGGGTCAGGAAGCCGTCGGGGCTGATGATGCCGACGTCGCCGGTGCGCAGCCAGCCGTCCTGGCTGAACTTGTCCGAGGAGAGCTGCTCGTCGCCGTAGTAGGAGCCGGCGATCCACGGGCCGCGGACCTCCAGTTCGCCCGCCGTCTCGCCGTCGAAGGGCGCGGGCGTGCCGTCGGGGCCGATGATGCGCGGCTCGACGGACGCTGGGAAGCGGCCCTGGGTGAGGCGGTAGGGCCACTGCTCCTCGGCCGTCAGGCCGCCCGGCGGGAGGGCGAAGGAGCCGAGCGGGGAGGTCTCGGTCATGCCCCAGGCGTGGACCAGGGTGATGCCGTGCCGCTCCTCGAACGCCTTCATCAGCGCCGGCGGGCAGGCGGAGCCGCCGATGACGACGCGGCGCAGCGAGGAGGTGTCGTAGGAGCCGTGGTCGAGCTCGTCGAGCAGCCCGGTCCAGATGGTCGGGACGGCGCCGCTGACGGTGGGGCGCTCGGCCTGGATCATCTCGGCGAGCGGCTTCGGCTGGAGGAAGCGGTCGGGCATCAGCAGCGAGCAGCCGACCATGAAGGCGGCGTGCGGCAGGCCCCAGGCGTTGACGTGGAACATCGGCACGACCGGCAGCGCCTTGTCGGCGGAGGTCAGCGCGAAGTCCTCGGCGGAGATGACCTGGAGGCAGTGCAGGTAGACGGAGCGGTGGCTGTAGACGACGCCCTTCGGGTCGCCGGTCGTGCCGGAGGTGTAGCACATGGCGGCGGCGGTGCGCTCGTCCAGGTCCGTCGGGAAGGGGTAGCTGGTCGGCCGGTCGGCGATCAGCTCCTCGTACTCGTGGACGGCGATGCCGCGCGCCTTGGCGTCGTCGAGCGCGGCGCGGTCGCCCGCGCCCGCGACCACGATGTGACGCAGCGTCGGCTGGAGCGTCGGCAGCAGCGGGGCGAGCAGCGGCAGCAGGCTGCCGTTGACGAAGATCGCGTGGTCGGCGGCGTGGTTGATGATGTAGGAGAGCTGGGCGGCGGGCAGGCGCAGGTTCAGGGTGTGCAGGACCGCGCCCATGGAGGGCACGGCGAGGTAGATCTCCTGGTGCTCGGTGTTGTTCCACATCAGGGTGGCGACGCGCTGGTCGCCGGTGACGCCCAGCTCGTCGCGCAGGGCGTGGGCGAGCTGGGCGGCGCGCGCGCCGACCTCGGCGAAGGTCCGGCTGTCCGCGCCGCTGCCGTTCCAGGTGGCCACCGTGGCGGCGCCGTGGAATCCCGCCCCGTGGGCGAGGATGCGGCCGACGGTGAGCGGGACGTCCTGCATCGTGCTGAGCACCTGGGTCCTCCTTGACCTGACCTGTCCTGACCGGCGCCGACCAGCGCTGACGGGCCCTGGCCGGCCCTGCCTGCGGGCCGGTCGGCGACGACGTACCGACCGGTACGCAGGGCGTATGTGGGGCATTCTCACTCCCACCCGGCCCGAGGACAATGGGCGAAGGCCGCAAGGCCCTGTCCAGAGGACGAGCGTCACACCGCCCGCCCCCGTCCGGGGCTACTCGACGAGCGCGACGGGCGCGTCCACGGCGTTGCGGTCGATCATCGCGCTCTGCCCGCCGTGGCTCTCGGTGGTGTTGCCCACGTACTGGTGCACCCGCTGGTGTCCGGACCACTGGCTCTGGCTGAGCGCCTTGTAGCCGTCGGTCGAGGAGTGGTGGTCCCAGCGGGCGTACCAGATCACGTCCGGCAGGTCGTCGGTCTGCACGGGCTCGTCGCGGCCGGTCGCCGCGAGGAAGGCGAGCGAGGCGAGGTCGGCGACGCCGGAGTCGGCGGAGCTGTAGAAGCCGGAGAGGTACCCGGCTTCGTGCAGGACCTGGGACCAGGCGGCGGTGTAGCGCAGCACGGCCAGGCTGCACCTGCCGCGGTCGCGCGCGTACGCCTCCATGTCCAGGTAGATCGGGCTTCCCGGGGCGAGGCCCAGCTGGCTCGCGGACCGGACGGCGTCCGCTCCGTCGGCCTGGCCCTGCCCGAAGGCGTTGGCGGAGCTGATCCGCTTGGTGCGCCCGTGCTCCTGGGTCACGCACGGCGCCTGGGCCCCGACGTAGAGCGGGAGCATCCGCCAGCCCATGTCCGCCGCCGCGCGCACGTAGGCGCGGTTGAGCAGCGGCTGCGAGCAGGCGCGGTTGCGGCCGCCGATGTAGAGGCCGAGGGCGCCGTAGCGCGAGTGCCGCCAGGCGCGCAGCAGCGAGGGGCTCGGCGCGGAACAGGTGTCGAACGCCTGCCCGGTGAAGATCTGCGGCCCGTCCTGCCGGGTCGCCGCGGTCGCCGCTGTCGGACAGACCAGCGCTGGGACGAACGCCAGCGTGAGCATCGTGCAGAACAGAGAGCGCAGCGCGGATCGCCTACGCGGTGCGCGACGAGGACGCAGGAGGGTTCGTTGAGTGGTCACATTCGATCGTGGGCGCAGCGGTCGTTATGTGACGATATGCCACGCCACAGTCTGTGTGGTGCCACTCAAACGGACCTGACGCACCGTCGGCCGACGGTCAGCCCAGGAGCTTCCGCTGCTCGACGTACGTCTGCTTCGCCCGGTACCCCAGCCGCTCGTACAGTCCGACGGCACCCGTCGGCGAGTCCGCGTCCACACCCAGGCTCGAGCTGCTGCAGCCCACGGCCAGCCCCTCGCGCAGGGCGTGCGAGAGCAGTGCCGAGGCGATGCCGCGCTTGCGCCCGGCCCGGGCGGTGCCGACCAGGGCGACGTAGAGCTCGCGGCCGTGCTCTTGCGGATACTCCTCCGCGAGGACGATCCCGAGCGGCTCACCGCTCGCCGTGTCGTAGGCGACGAAGGAGCTGTCGGGCCGGAACGCCGGTCCGGCGGTGAAGTGCGCCCAACCCTCCGGCGTCTGCGGCACCATGCCGTAGTGGTCTCGGAAGGCGTCGTTGCGCACGCGCAGCGCGTCCGCCGAGCGCTCGGCAGCGAACACTCGGAACGTCACTCCGTCCGGGACGGGCGACTCCGGCAGCGCGGACACCGCGGTCGCCAGATCGTCCATGACCATGTTGCGGTACCACCGCACCGGCTCGTAGCCGAGCTGCGCGAAGAGCCGTTCCGAGGCGGCGGAGCCGACGACGCAGCCGTCCACCAGTGCCAAGGGCTTCCCGGGGAAACGCTCGTCGTGGAGCTCGCGCGCGGCCCCCTCGGCCCAGCCCAGCAGGCGCACGCCGAGCCCTGTGCCGCGGCGCGCCGGATCGACCCCGCCGACCTGCCTGAACTCGTGCGCCGGCGCGGCGGCGGTGCGCGCCTTCATATAGTGGTAGCCGACCATTCGGTCCCCGTCGAAGGCGGCGAGGCTTCCGCGGGCCATGTCGACGTAGGGGTCCTCGAAGCGGTCCAGCAGACCGGCCTCGGTCGGGTGCTCGTCCTCCTGCTCGACCGCCTCGATCGCGTCGAGCAGACGCTTCCACGCGGGCACGTCTCCGCGCTCGATCGGCCGCCAGATGAGCTGCGTCGCTCCGCCAGAAGTCATGCGGTCGAGTCTGCGCGCGGCCTCGGTGGACGGCAAAGGAATTAGCCGTCGCAGGTCAGCACCAGTCCGGAGGTCGGCACGCCCGTACCGGCGGTGACCAGCACCGTCTTCGCCTCCGCGACCTGGTTGACGCTGCTGCCCCGCAGTTGCCGCACGCCCTCCGCGATGCCGTTCATGCCGTGCAGGTAGGCCTCGCCGAGCTGGCCGCCGTGGGTGTTGACGGGGAGGCGGCCGCCCAGCTCCAGGCCGCCGTCGGCCGCGAACGCGGCCGCCTCGCCGCGCCCGCAGAAGCCGAACTCCTCCAGCTGCATCAGCACGAACGGGGTGAAGTGGTCGTACAGCACCGCCGTGTCGACGTCCCCAGGCCCGAGCCCGCTGCTGCGCCACAACTGGCGGGCGACGACGCCGAGCTCCGGCAGACCGGTCAGGTCGTCACGGTAGAAGCTGGTCATCGCCTCCTGGGCGCGGCCCGCGCCCTGCGCGGCGGCCGCGACGACGGCGGGCGCGTGCCGCAGATCGCGAGCTCGTTCGACGGAGGTCACCACGAGGGCCTGGCCGCCGTCCGTCTCCTGGCAGCAGTCGAGCAGCCGCAGCGGCTCGACGATCCAGCGGGAGGCGGCGTGGTCCGCGAGCGTGATCGGACGCCGGTAGAAGTACGCGGCCGGGTTGGCGGCCGCGTGGCGGCGGTCGGCGACGGCGACGGGGCCGAAGACGTCCGGACTCAGACCGTAGGTGTGCAGGTAGCGCGCGGCGTGCAGGGCGACCCAGGAGGCGGGCGTGAGCAGGCCCGGGGGCATGGTCCACCCCATCGAGACGCCCTCGGCGGACGGCTGCCGCGCCTGGAGGCCGCTGCCGAAGCGGTGCCCGGAGCGTTCGTTGAAGGCGCGGTAGCAGACCACGACCTCGGCCACGCCCGTCGCGACCGCCATCGCCGCCTGCTGCACGGTCGCGCACGCGGCGCCGCCGCCGTAGTGGACGCGGCTGAAGAAGGACAGCTCGCCGATGCCCGCCGCCTGGGCGACGGTGATCTCGGGGCTGGTGTCCATGGTGAAGGTGACCAGGCCGTCGACGTCCGCCGGCGTCAGCCCGGCGTCGTCGAGCGCGGCGTGGACGGCCTCGACGGCGAGCTTGAGCTCGCTGCGGCCGGAGTCCTTGGAGAACTCCGTGGCCCCGATCCCGACGACGGCGGCGCGGCCGCCGAGCGTGTCGGCGCGGTGCAGGCTCATGCCGGATCCCCCTTGCCCGTCGCCTTGTCGGTCGCCTGGCCCGTCGCCTTGTCGGTGGCCTGGCCCGTCGCCGTGTCCGTCGCCCGGCCCGTCGCCTTGTCGGTGGCTTGGCCCGCGGCCTCGTCCGTGGCGTTGACCCTGACCTTCACGGTGCCGCTGACGTGCACGCCGAGCCGCCCCGTCCCGCGGATCGCGAGCACCAGCCGTCCGTTCTCGCCGCGCTCGGTGACCTCGCCGCTGAACTGGAGCTCGTCGCCCGGATAGGCGGGCACGCCGAGCCGGATCGCGATCGACTCGACCCGGACGTCGGGACCCGTCCAGTCGGTGACGTAGCGGCCGACGAGGCCGTTGCTGGTGAGGATGTTCATGAAGATGTCCGGCGCGCCCTTGGCGCGCGCCAACTCGGCGTCGTGGTGCACCTCCTGGTAGTCCCGGGAGGCGATGGCGCCGGACACGATCAGCGTCCGGGTGACCGGCACGCGCAGCGGCGGCAGCCGGTCCGGGCCGGCGAGGTGGAAGACGGGCAGCATCAACTCGTCGTCGTAGCGCCGGAATCCGAGGCGTACCGGCATGCCGATCGCGACGGCGTCCGCCGTCGTCCCGACGACGTTCGCCACGATCCGCACACCCTCGGCGAGTTCGACCAGGGCGACGGCGTAGGGCTCGGCGCCGAAGGCGGGCGGGAGGGGATGGTGGACGACGACCTTCGAGTAGACCTCGCCCGCGCCCGACGCCGCCTCCGGGTGCCATCGGGCGCTGCCGCACGCGTTGCAGCCGGGCAGCCACGGGAAGCGGGCCGTCCCACAGTCGTCGCAGCGCTGGAAGCGCAGTTCGCCCGCGGCGACGCCCTCCCAGTAGCCGGCGTTGTCCCGGTTGACCACGGGCCGCGGCCGCAGCGGCCCGGCGTCCACACCCTGTGGACGCCCGCTCCGCTCGGCCGGCTGGAACTTCAGGATCCGGAAGCGATGGGACCCGACCGGCGTCGCGTCCCCGGGCTTCTCGCCCGCCGCCTCGTCGTAGGCCCGGATGTCCATCCGGGTGGTGATGAAGTAGCCGGTCCCGAGCGCTGTGCGCTTCTTCGCCGAGACGCTCTCGATGTCGGAGTCGAAGAGCACCCGCTCGCCGATCCGCAGCGGCCGCGCGTACTGCTGCTCGCAGTCCGTGGCGACCACGGAGGCGTAGCCGGCGGCGTCCAACTCCCGCATCAGCGCGTCGAAGTGCGCGCTGCGTCCGGACTGGCCCATGGTCCAGGCCTGCAGCATGGCCGGCGGCGCGATCGGCTCCGCCCCGGCCGGACCAGCCCCGGTGTAGGCGGGGTTGGCGTCGCCCATCGCCTCGCACCAGTGCCGGATCATGGGCGCGTTGACGAGGTCGAGCCCCACCCCGGCGACGGTCGAGGGCAGCCCCTGGTAAGCCTCTGGATTCACAGATCTGACAGTGCGTCAGATTAGCGGGGACTGTCAAGACACGACGACGGCCCCGAGGGGAACACCCGGGGCCGCCGTCGTGCTCGGGAGCGCTACCCCCCGAAGACGATCCGCACGTTGCTGTTGGACTGGTTGCTGAAGATCGGGCCGTTGCTGTCCTTCACGGCGAAGGTGTTGTTCTGGTTCGCCGCGCCGGACCCGTTCGCGGTCTGCTGCGTCCAGTTCGCATTGCCGTCCACCCAACCGGACAGGTTCCCCGTCCCGATGTCGGAGACCGAACTGGTGGTCGTGGTGCTGGTCGAACCCCCACCCGCGATCGCCCCGTTGTCGGCGGACGCCACCCCCGCCCCGAGGATCAGCGCGGCGGCGGCGAGCGGAATGGCGACAAGAGCGGTACGGATACGGGACATGCGGTCCTCCTGGCTGGCTCTGCTGGCTCACTCTGCGGTGCTGCGGACTGCGACGTCGCACAGTCAGAATTCCTCAACGAATCGACAAAGAGCCAGAGCTACCAGTCCATTTCGCCCGTTGGTGTGGATCGCGCACGTAGCGCGCATAAACGGCGTCCGCGCGGCGCACCGTGAATTCCGAGCCCGACGCACGGTCGGGCGGCTGTCCGTCGCCGTTCGAACACGGAAGGTCACCCCTGCGCGGCCCGCTGCTCCCAGGGCCTCCTTGCCGGCAGCCCTCGCTGGTGAGGCCGACCTGGGAGAAGATCGAGGGAGGCGCCGGGCTCCACCAGGGGCACGTCACCGGCACAGCAGGAGGGAGCATGAGGCGGTCACCCAGGGCTTCTGCTTCGGACGGCCCCGAAAACGAACCTGCCGCCCCGCACCCGGACGCTGCCGCGGGCAGCAGCCCGATCGGCGGGCACGACGACGAGCGTCACGACGGGCACGACGGCGGTCACGGCGACGAGCGTCACGACGAGCGCGGCGACGGGCACGACGACGGGCACGACACCGGTCACAGCGGCGTCCGGCACGCACGACAGGCGGCCGACTGGGGCAAGGAGAAGTACACCGGGTCCTGGGCCCAGTCCCTGTGGCGGCGGCTCGACGCGGCGGACTTCATCAACCGGGCGATGCTGCTGGCCGCGACGCTGCTGCTGTGCATCGTCCCCTTCTTCCTCATCGTGACCGCGCTCGCGGGCGGGTCCGCGGCCGCGGACCTGTCCCGCCGGTTCGGCCTCAGCCGTGAGGCCGCGGACGACGTCGGCCGCCTGGTCGCGTCCTCCAGCACCACGTCGTCCGCGGTGACGGGCATGTCCTGGGTCTTCTTCGTCCTCGGCGGACTGGCCGGGGCCACCGCGATCCAGCAGCTCTACCAGCGGGTCTTCGACCTGCCGCCGCGCAGGGGGCGCGACGTCGTCCGGGCGCTGGTCTGGATCGGCCTGGTCGTGGGCCTGTTGTTCGCCGCCTCCGGGGCCGGACCGGGGCTCCGCCGGACCGCGCCGGTACTGGCCTGGCCGGCCGGCTTCGTGGCGGTCACCTGCGTCTTCTGGTTCTCGATGTGGTTCCTGCTGGCCGGGAGGATCCCCTGGCGCCGGCTGCTGCCGTGCGCGGTCGCCACGGGCGCCTGCTGGACCGGTATGACGGCCGTCTTCTCGGCCGTCCTCTCCGGCATGATCGTCAGCTACGACCGGAAGTACGGGCCCATCGGGGCCGTGTTCGCCTTCATGTCGCTGTTCATCGCCATCGGCGTGGTCCTCATCCTGGGCGCCGCGCTCGGGCTGGTCTGGACCGACCACGGACTGTCCTTCCGCAACGCCCTGGGCAAGATGAGGCGGAGCCCATGAGCGGCGCCACCAGGGCGGAACACCACAAGCCCGCCCCTACCCGCCTCACGCCCCGGCAGGCCTTCTGGGCGGTGCTGCGGGCGGTGGGATCGATCGTCGCGCTGCTGGCCCTGTACTACCTGCTGCCCCTGGACCGCACGTCCCTGCCGGTCGCCATCACCGTGCTGCTCGTCGGGCTGGCGGGCTTCGTCGCCCTGGTCGTCTACCAGGTCGAGGCGATCATCCGGTCGCCCTTCCCTGGGGTGCGCGCCATGGAGTCCCTGGCCACGAGCGTCCCGTTCTTCCTGCTGCTCTTCGCCTCCACCTACGTCGTCCTGGCCGCCGTGTCCCTGCACAACTTCGGCAGTCACCTGAACCACACCGACAGCCTGTACTTCACCGTCACCGTGTTCGCGACCGTGGGCTTCGGCGACATCACCGCCAAGTCCGAGCTGGCCCGACTGGTGGTCACCGGGCAGATGATCGCCGATCTGGTCGTCCTCGGGCTCGCGGTCAGGGTCACCGTCGGCGCGGTCCGGCGCAGCCAGAAGCGCAGGGAGCCGCACCGGACCGCGCCGGAGGACGAGCCACACCCGGGGCCGCCGTCATGACGTCCGGGGCCGGGCCCCGGGCCCGTCACCCGCGCCGCCTGGGACCCTTGGCACGCCTGGCCGAGTCGACGTTCGTCGACCACGTCGGCCCCGACGGCGTGGTCGTCCGCCGCGGCTCGCGCCACCACCGCAAGCACCAGCAACCGGCCACGGGGTCGACCTGGTGGGCGCCCACGGCGCGCGGCTGGTGGATCGCCGTCCTGTTCGCCGTGGGCTCGCTGCTCTTCGCCATCGGGTCGATCCCCGGCTACACCGACGCCGTGGGAACCCGGGCCGACACCGTCACCTACTTCGTCGGCTCGCTCTTCTTCACCTCGGCCTCGTTCCTCTGCTACCGCGAGGTCGTCGACGCCTCGTCCCTCGCGCAGAACCCGCACCACCGACGCTTCCTCGTCCTGCAACCACGCCGGATCGACTGGTGGGCCACCGGGGTGCAGCTGGTCGGCACCGTCTACTTCAACGTCAGCACCGGGATCGCCATGGCCGACAACCTCTCCGCGCAGGCGGCGCACCGGCACGTGTGGCGGCCGGACGCGATCGGCTCGGTCTGCTTCCTCGTGGCCAGCGCACTGGCCTGGTACGAGGTGTGCCACGGCTGGGTCGCCTGGCGGCCCCGGGTCTGGTCGTGGTGGATCACCCTGGCCAACCTGATCGGATCCGTCGCCTTCGGCGTCTCCGCGGCGGCCGGCTACGTGGACCCCGTCACAGGCCAGGTCCACGACGTCGACCGGGCCGACACGCAGACCCTGATCGGCGCCGTCTGCTTCCTCGTCGGCGCCGTGCTGCTGCTGCCCGAACGCACCGAGGACACGTCGAACGCGCCGGACCCGAGCGCGCGGTAGCAGCGCGGGGTAGCAGCGCTGCGTGACGGCGCGCCGCGGTCAGAGACGGACAAGCCCGGAGCCGGGCAGACGACGCGACCCCCGACCGTTGCCGCTGGTCGGGGGTCGGACTACCGCGGAGCCTGTGGGATTTGAACCCACGGTGACATCGCTGCCACGACGGTTTTCAAGACCGTTCCCTTAGGCCGCTCGGGCAAGACTCCTGGTGTGGACGGGGTGATCGTATGCGATCACGGTCCATGCCAGGGATCTTCTCACGAGTTGGCCCGCATGTGGCGATGATTACTGGTTGTCACCGATTCGGGAGCCCAGGGTGAGGGTCGTGGTGTGGGACTGGCCGTTGCGGAGGTAGGTGACGTTGACCTTGTCGCCGGGGTGGTGAGCCCAGATCTCGCTGACGAGGGTGGGACCGGAGTCGATGATGACGCCGTCGAGGGAGGTGATGATGTCGCCCGGCTTCAGGCCGGCCTTGTCGGCGGGGCCGCCCGGGGTGACCGGCGGGGTGCCCTGGACGGCGCTGCTGTTGATGCGGGCGCCGTCGCCGGTGTAGGAGTCGTCGCGCAGGATGCCGATGATCGGGTAGACCGGGGTGCCGGTCTTGATCAGCTGCTGGGCGACCCACTTGGCCTGGTTGATCGGGATGGCGAAGCCGAGCCCGATGCTGCCGGACTGACCGCCGCCGCTGGTCTGGCCGGTGGACTGGATCGCCGAGTCGATGCCGATGACCTGGCCCTGGCCGTTCATCAGCGGACCGCCGGAGTTGCCCGGGTTGATCGAGGCGTCCGTCTGCAGGGCGTTCATGTAGGACGTCTGCGCGCCCGTCTCGTCGCCGGAGGCGACGGGGCGGTTCTTCGCGCTGATGATGCCCGAGGTGACCGTGCCGGACAGCCCGAAGGGCGCGCCGATGGCGATCGTGGTGTCTCCGACCTGGACGGCGTCCGAGTCGCCCAGGGGCAGCGGGACCAGCTGCTCCTTCGGGGTGGAGTCCAGCTTGATCACCGCGACGTCGTAGCCCTGGGCGCGGCCGACGACGGACGCGCCGTAGCTGGAGCCGTCCGCGAACTTCACCGTCAGCTTGCCGCCGCCCAGGGACGGCGCGACGACGTGGTTGTTGGTGAGGATGTGGCCCTGGGTGTCGAAGACGAACCCGGTGCCGGTGCCCGACTCCGAGGAGCCGCTCGCCTCGATGGTGACGACGCTCGGCAGCGCCTTCTGCGCGATCGCGGCGATGGAGCCCGCCGGGCGGCTGAGCGCCTTCGGGTCGGTGGAGCCGGCGACGGTGGTGCTGGCGTCGGCGCCGCCGGAGTTGCGGCTCTCCAGCCACGCGCCGAGACCGCCGCCGAGGCCGCCCGCGAGGATCGCGGTCGCGGCCAGCACGGCGATGAACGAGCTGCGGCGGCTGCGCTTGGGCTTCTCCACCGGCACACCCGCGCCGTACATCCCGTACGGTGCGGTGCCGCCGTAGGGCGGCTGCCCGCCGAAAGCGCCGCCCGTGGCGGCGGGCGGCGTGGTCGGCGGAGCCGGCGGGGCGCCGTACGGCTGAGTGGGGGGCTCGGAGTACAGCTGTGCGGTCGGCTGCGTCAGCGTCTCGGCCGACGCGGCCGGCGTCTCGACGGGCACCGTCGGCGGGAGCGGAGCGGTCGGCGCCTCGGCCTCCGGCCGGTACGGCGGCACGGGGGGCTCCGGGAGCGCCTGGGTCGGCGCGCTGTCGCTCAGCGTCTCCACCGTCTCGGAGACGGCTGGGACGGGCGCCGGGAAACCGGCCAGCTCGGGGTCGGCCGGGGGCTCGACCGGGCTGCTCGCGGGCGCCTGATCCACCGGACGAACCGTGCTGTCCGCCGGAACCGCAGCGGGGGCGGGGGACTGCGTCCCCTCGGGCGCGCCCTCGTGCTCGGTGCTCACGAACGACCTCCTAGTTGAGGGACCAACGGCCCTAGCATTCCGCACACGTTGTCGGGGCATCGTAAGTCCCAGCCGTGGGCACGGCACCTGCTTCTCTGTCCGAGCTGCGGCGATGCTCTTGGCCGAAGCCGAAGGACGGCTTACCATGCCGTCGAACACACGCATCATATGCGCGGGAGCTCGGACCTCATTCCGGGCTGAGAGGGCGGCAGGCCGCGGACGCGGCGGGGCCGCCGACCGCCTGAACCTGACCGGGTAATGCCGGCGTAGGGAGCTCTGAAGACGGCCATGTCCGCGACCCTTGACGACAGAGGCGCCAGCGCGGCGTCCACCGCCGCCCGACCCGAGGCGCCGCTCGTCCTCGACACCGCGCCCCCGCGCACCCTGGGCTTCCGGGACCAGGCCGCGTTCTGGGCCAACCTGGGCGTCAGCCTGATCGGCTTCTCCAGCGCCGCGACGGTGATGGTCAACGCCGACGGCAAGAACCTGGCGCTCGCCGCCTCGATCACCGCGATCGTGGTCGGCACCGTCGTCGGGACCCTGATGCTGGCGCTCGCCGCCCTGATCGGCGCGCGGACCGGCGCACCGGCCATGGCCGTGCTGCGCGGGCTCTTCGGCACCCGGCTGTCCTACGTGCCGACGGTGCTGAACATCCTCCAGTGCATCGGCTGGGGCGTCTACGAGCTGATCGTCATCACCCAGGGCGCCCAGGCCCTGTACGGCGGCGTCCCGCGCTGGGTCTACGTCGTCCTGGCGGGCCTGCTGACCACGACGATGACGATCTGGCCGCTCGGCTCGATCGCCGCACTGCGCCGCTACGTCGCCGTCGCGGTCGGCGCGTCCATGCTGTTCTTCACCGTGCAGCTGGCCCGCCACGGCGTGCACAACCCCGGCGGCGGCAACTGGAACGGCTTCCTGCAGGCCACCGACTACGTGGTCGCGGTCTCCATCTCCTTCGTGCCGCTGGCGGCCGACTACACGCGGCACTCGCGCAGCGGCAAGGGCTCGTTCTGGGGCACCTTCACCGGCTACACCGTGGCGCAGGTCTGGTGCTACGTCGTCGGCGCCATCGCGCTGACGCAGGTGGGCGGCGACCCGAACAAGATCTTCTCGACCTTCACCGGACTGACGGCCGGCTGGCTGTTCTTCCTGGTGCTGGTGCTGCGCGAGGCGGACCAGTCCTTCGCGAACGTCTACTCGACGGCGATGTCGATCCACAACCTGTTCCCCAAGGTGGACCGGCGCTGGCTGACGCTGGGCATCGGCGCGGTCGTCACGGGCGCGGCGCTCTCGATCGACGGCTTCACCGACACCTACTACGCGTTCCTCGGTCTGATCGGCGCGTTCTTCGTGCCGCTGCTCGCGGTCCTGGCGGTCGACTTCTTCCTCGGCCGCGGCAGGGACGGCTGGGACATGAGCGAGCAGGCGCCCACCCGCTGGCTGATGCTGCTGCCGTGGGCCCTCGGCTTCGTGCTCTACGAGCTGATCAACCCGGCGGCGCTGCCGTACGGCTGGTGGACGAGCCTATGGGCCGACCTGCAGAAGTTCACCCACATCCATCCGACGTCGTGGACCTCGGCCTCGCTCTTCTCCTTCCTCATCGCGGGCGGCGTGACGTTCGCGCTGACGCCGGTGCTGCGCAAGGACGCGAAGGCCTGAGCCCGGGCGCGGAGCCCTGCTCCGCACCTGTTCACCTCCACGACACGCACGCCGCCTATGGTGGTGGCGTGCACAGCCAGCCCAGCCCCCGGACCGTCGTCCCGAACCGCGAGCAGACGACGGTCATCGCCCACCGCGGCGCCTCCGGCACCTATGCCGAGCACACGCTCGCCGCGTACCAGCTGGCGCTGGAGCAGGGCGCGGACGGTCTCGAGTGCGACGTGCGGCTGACCGCCGACGGGCACCTGGTCTGTGTCCACGACCGCACCGTCAACCGCACCTCGAACGGGCGCGGCGTCGTCTCCACCCTGGAGCTGGCCCAGCTGTCCGAGCTCGACTTCGGCGGCTGGAAGGCGAACGGCGGGGACGCGCCGGAGGAGGCCGACTGGACCTCCCCGGAGCACACCCGGGTGCTGACGCTGGAGCGCCTGCTCGAACTGCACGCCGACGCCGGCCGCCGGGTGGAGCTGGCCATCGAGACCAAGCACCCCACCCGCTACGCGGGCCTGGTCGAGAAGCGCCTGATGGAGCTGCTGCACCGGTTCGGCCTGGTGCCGAACCGGAATGACGGCCCGTCACCGGTCCGGGTGATGAGCTTCTCGCAGATGTCGCTGAAGCGGATCCGGCAGATGGCGCCCGAGCTGCCGACGGTCTTCCTGATGGAGCGGGTCCTGCCGTGGCTGCGCGACGGCTCGCTGCCCCACGGCGCGCGGATCGCCGGCCCCGGCATCGACCTCGTGCGCGCCAATCCCGGCTACGTCGCCGCACTCCACCGCGCCGGACACCGCGTCCACGTGTGGACGGTGGACGAGCCGGAGGACGTCGAACTGTGCCTGCGCCTGGGCGTCGAGGCCATCATCACCAACCATCCGCGGCGGGTTCTGGACCAGCTCGGACGGTAGCGCGAGTGGTGGGGGTCATTCCGGCCAGTGGCCCGATCCTTTGGTCCGGAATGGCTGGAAATTCCACTGGATCCTGGCTGGATCGTATTTCGAAACCACCTTTCGAATGCGCAGCGTGACGCCGCAGTGACACGCTGTGAAATGCGCTCCTTGCGCCCGTCGCGAGCCCCCGGAAAGCGCGCAGGCTTGCCTTGTTTTTCGTTTTCGACTTGCCCCGACCGGGCATTCACACCCTGGCGCAAGACGAAGGAGGAGGTCCGGGGGTGGCCGTGGTGGTGGCGCATGATGTGCCGACTTCTTCGTCGACCATGGCAGTACCTCATGGTCCGGAGAGTGTGCGTGCCGCGCGACGGAGACTTCGGGAGGACCTCGGTGAACACCTGGTCCCTGAGCCCGTCATAGACGACGCGGTGCTGATCCTGTCGGAGCTGCTCAGCAATGCCTGTCGGCATGCGAGACCGCTCGAGCGGGAGCAGTTGGTCGCGCAGGAGCGCGAAGAAGTGATGGTCGGTTGGGAGTTGCACAGCGACGGCCTGCTGACGGTGGAGGTGACGGACGGCGGCGGGCCGACGCGCCCGCGACGCGGCAACCCGTCGCTGACGGCGAAGGGCGGTCGCGGGCTGGGGATCGTCGGCCAACTGGCCTCCGAGTGGGGCGTGCGCGACAACGCGCCCGGCGAGGTCACGGTCTGGGCGGTGCTGCGCGTCCGCGCCCGCCACGCCCGCCGGGAGGAGCCGCCGGCGGCGGCCGCGAGCTGAGGCGCTGTCTTCAGGGGCGCGAGGAACTGCGCGAGCAACCACCCTGTGCGAAAGGCCCTGCGCATGGGGGACCATCTGCTCGTCGGTGGCTTGTCGCGCAGTTCCTCGCGCCCCTGGATGGCGCCGAAAGCCCTAGGCTCTCCCGAAGGAACTTCGTTCCCTTCCATGTTCCGTTCCATCGGGAGTACGCACCATGGCCAAGAAGAAGGCCCCTCTCCGGACCGCCGCAGCCGTCGCCGACGGGCCGGTGCCCGTCGTCGGCGCGCGGGAAGCCTGCCCGTGCGGGTCCGGGCGGCGTTACAAGGCGTGCCACGGGCGCGAGGCCGCGCACGCCGTCGCGGAGCTGGTGCAGCGCCCGTTCGAGGGACTGCCGGGCGAGGGCGACTGGGTCGCCCTGCGCGAGCTGGTGCCCGCGGCCACCGCGCCGCTGACGGTGAAGGCGGAGACCCTCGCCACCGCCGTGGGCGAGGTCCCGTCGGTGACGCTGGCCACCGTGCTGCCCATGGCCTGGCCGGCCATGCGCCGCCAGGACGGCGCCGTGCTGCTGGGGCTGCAGACGCAGACCTCCTCCGGCGACCTGAGCCGGGACCTCGCGGACGCGCTGGTCCAGGCGCTGGCCACCGAGCCCGGCAACCCCGTTCCGCCGCGCCGGCCCGCGCCCGGCGGACCGCGTCTGCAGGAACTGCTGGACCTGGACGCCGCGTTCGTGCCGGAGGTGCACACCGGTTTCGAGTTCTGGCTGGAGGACCCGTCGAGCGCGACCGGCGAGGTCGCCGCCTCGCTGGAGCAGGCCAACGCGGCGATCATCCCGACCGCGAAGCTGGACTCGGTGCCGGAGGCCTACTGGTGCGCCGCGCCGGACCGCAACCACCTGCGCTGGGTGATGCCGCACGAGGAGGAGCGCCTGCTGGACGCGCTCGCCCGGCTCGCCGCAGCCGGCGAGGCGTCGCTCGGGGAGGGCACCAAGCTGGTCGGCTCCTTCCGCGCGCACGGCCTGGTCGTGCCGGTGTGGGACCTGCCGCAGTCGGTGACCGCGGCCGATGTGGAGAAGCCCGCCGCGGAGTTCGCCGAGCGCCTCGCCGCCGCCCTGGCCGCGACCGAGCCGCTGACCCCGGAGCAGCGCAAGGCCCGCGCCTCGCTCACCAGCCGCCAGGTGACGCTGAGCTGAATCGGTATCACTTTCGGCAGTCAGTACACCCGCAAACTCGGTGATCTGCGTCACATTCGAGCGCGGGAGTCGATAATTCCGTACAAACTGACGCCCTCAGGGAATTTGCTTGGGAGCCAGAATTTGTTACGGTTTGAACAGCCCGGTCGCTGGTGCATCCCCCGTCGCCAGCGGCCGGGCCTTTTGTCTTCCAGGCGGCCGGTCAGGCCTTCTCTCAGGTTTCTCTGAGCATTCCCCGGACCGTCAGGGCGCGAGCGTCGCCCCGTCCGGCGCGGCCACGCTCGCCGCGACCAGCGCCTCCACCAGATCACCGACCACGGGCAGCCACGGCGTCCGGCGCGCGGACTCCGGACGGCGGACCCAGCGCAGCGAGCCCGTCGCGGTGCGCGAGGGCGGCAGCACGACGTAGCCGCCGGGACCGTGGTAGCGCAGGCTCGTCGGCACCCACTCCTGGGTCTCCAGCAGCTCCGCCAGTTCCGGGAACGAGTAGGGCGCGACGAGCAGGACGTAACGGGTCGGCGTCGTGATCACGGGACCGGTCGGGACGTGGAGGGCGTCGAAGTAGTCCAGCACCCGGGCGCCCGCCTCGGCCGGCAGGCTGAGCGCGCAGACGTCCGTGCCCGTCGCGACGATGACCGGAGCCTGCGGACGGCGGGACCACCACCAGCGGATCATCCGGGCGTCCGTGGTCGCGGCGAGGAGCTTGGGGTCGTGCGGATGGACCCCGGGGATCGCGCAGTCGGGCCGAGGGCAGCGGCACGCGCCCTCCGCGTCCAGGCCGACGCCGGGAAGCACCGGCCAGCCCCACCCCTGGGAAGCGATCCTGGCCGCCCCGAGCAGCCGCGCCCGGGAGCGGAGTCGACTGACCTTGCTGACGAGTGTTGATACCCCGCGCATGAGCACTCGTTCCTTTCCGTGACGGTCAAGGATCGGTACGTGACCTCGCGCTACGAGAAACGCACCAGGCCCGCCGCGCTGCTGCCGCCCGACGGACCAGGGGCGCGGGGTGGCGTTTGACGTCCGACTACGGACCGAACTGCGGGCCCGGACGACACCGCCCCTATCGGTTCTCTACCCATCGGGGGCACACGCGAGCACGTTCTGGGACGAGACTGACGCATCGTCCGGTATGACGCACGGTGAGCGGCGATGGTTCCTCCGTTCGGGGTATTCCCCGCACACCGCCCGAACAGGTCTGCTAGGGGGCCTGAGGCGGGGGTGTCGGGAGGCGGCGGGAACCGTACCATCCGGGGATGGCCCCCGACTCCGCATCCGGCTCCGCATCGGCCCAAGAGGCTGACTCCGCATCAACTTCCGTGTTCGACACCGGGGACGCGGCCGAGGCCGCACCCGAGGCCGCGCCCGAGGCGGTCGTGGTGGTGCAGGCGCACAACGACGCCGGCCGGATCGCGCTGACGGTGCTGACGGCGCGCGCCCTGCCGGCCGTACGCGCGGTGCTGGTCCTGGAGTCCGGCTCGACCGACTCCACCCGACGTGTGGCCGCCGACAGCGGCGCGGTGCTGCTGAGTGACGCCTCGCAACTGGCGGGATACGCGCCGCTGCCGCTGCTCTTCGTCGACCCGGGACGGCAGCAGCGGATGGCGGAGGCGCTGGTCCTGCTGGCGCCCGTGGCCGCGGGCGCCGCGGACGCGGCCGTCGCCATCGCTACCGAGAGCGACCACGGGGACGCGGCGGCCCGGCTGGCCCGGCGCGGTCTCACCCGTGCGGGCCTGGCGCTGCCGGGCGTGCTGACCGGGGAGTACTGCCTGAGCAGCGCCGCCTGGTCGCTGAGCTGGCCGCCGGCGGCGGGCGCCGGGGCGCTGCCGGGCGCCGTGGCGGACCTGCTGCGCGCGGGACGCGCGGTCGTACCCGTCGCACTCGAAGCACCCCGCCCGCTGCCGGGCCGCGGCTGGAAGGGCCGCCGACAGGTGGCGAAAGCGCTGCGTGAGCGGCGCGGCAGGCCACGCGCGTAGCGTTCCGGCCGGCGGAACTCGCTCTGATAAACGATCATTCGCACCGATGTTTTTCGGCCAAATATTCGGGCAAAGACACCAACCACCTGGCAGCGCACAGTTCTGGACATCACCCGATCGGTGTGTGTAGAAGAGACTCATTAATTGCCGTATGGCATGACATGGGGGTGCACAGTGATTCAATTCAGACAATCCACTAAGAATCCGGCATCACTCTTCGTAGTTTTTGCAGGTACGGACCATGGCTGAGCCGCAGACCACGACGACGCCCACCGCCCTGGGCCTCCCCGCGCCCACCAGCCCTGCTGAAACGATCAGCGGTGAGCAGATCTGCGCCATGCGCGAGCGATCCGCCGACCCCCTGGCTGATTTGACCACCCTCTACGACCTCACCGACCGGCTCAGCAGCGCGCCCGACCTGGCCGCGGCGCTGGCCGGCGTCCTGGCCGACGGCGCGGCGCTGGTCGGCGCCCGCCGCGGCATGCTGCAGCTGACGCACCCCTTCACCACCCTGGGCCTCGGTCTGGATCGATCCGACCTCGGCGCGCTGGAGACCGTCCCCGCCTCCCAGGTCCTGCGCCCGAGCGGCGGTGAGCCCACCGGCGACCGGTACCAGGAGGTCGCCGTCCAGCTCGGCATCGCCGCGTCCTACGCCCAGCCGCTGGACGATCTCGGCTCGGTCGTCTGGTTCTACGACACCCCCGCCGAGCCGAGCGAGCGCGAGCAGCGCCTGGCCGGCCTCTACTGCGCCTCCGCCGCGCGCCTGCTGCGCAAGGAGGTCGAACGCGACCGCCTGCGCCGGACCGCCGAGGCGCTGCGCCGCGGCCTGCTGCCGAACGCGCTGCCGCGCGTGGCCGGCATGGCGCTCGCCGCACGCTGCGTCCCCGCGGGCCTCGACGGCGCGGGCGGCTGCGACTGGTACGACGCGATCTCGCTGCCCGAGGGCGCGCTCGCCCTCAGTGTCGGCAGCGTGACCGGCGGCGGCCCGGACTCGGCGGCCGCGATGGGCCGCCTGCGCGCGGCGCTGCGCGCGTACGGGGTGCTGGAGGGCGAGGACCCGGTCGCCGTGCTCGGCGATCTGGAGCTGCTGCTGAAGAGCACGGAGGCGGCCCGCACGGCGACAGCGCTGTACGCCTACGTCGAGCCGACCGCCCGGCGGCTGTCCCTGGCCGGGGCGGGCCAGTGCCCGCCGCTGCTGGTCACCTCCTTCGGCGCCTCGTTCGTGGAGACCTCGCTGAGCGCGCCGCTGGGCATGCTGAGCTGCTGGGAGGCGCCCGGCGTGGAACTGCGCGCCGACCGCGGCGACGTGCTGCTGCTCTACACCGACGGCCTGGCCCGCCGCAGCGGCCGGTCGCTGCACTCCGGCCAGGCCCGCCTGCGGGCCGCGGCCTCGGAGGCGCCGCGCGACGTCCGCCGCGACCCGGAACGTTTCTGCGACTACCTGCTGGAGACGTGCCTCGGCACCTCGACGCCGGAGCCGGGGGAGGACGACGTGGTGCTGCTGGCGGCGCGCTTCGAATAGGCCGCGTGTGGGGCGTGACTGGGGCGTGACCTGGAAAAGTGCTACCCAACAACTGTTATGAACCGGCCTTCCGCCGTACTCTTGTACGGACCGCGCGCCTAGGACACCCCTGACATTCGTGCGCGCGTCCCCTGTACCACGAGGAGGCGACAGAGCGTGACCGAGGAGAACCTCGCGCCCGAGGAGACCGAAGAGGCCGCGCCGGAGGCGATCAAGCAGCGGAAGAACGGCCTGTACCCGGCCATCTCCGACGAGCTGACCGCCGTCATGAAGGCCGGCTGGGCCGACACGGAGCTGCGGGACCTCGTCCCGGCCGAGCAGTCCGCGTACGCGGCCAAGCGGCGCGCCGCGCTCTCCGCGCGGTTCCCCGGTGAGCGGCTGGTGATCCCGGCCGGGAACCTGAAGACGCGCTCGAACGACACCGAGTACAGCTTCCGCGCCGCCACCGAGTACGTGCACCTGACCGGCGACCAGACCGAGGACGCCGTCCTCGTACTGGAGCCGCACGGCGACGGGCACGACGCGTACCTCTACCTGCTGCCGCGCTCGAACCGCGAGAACGGCGAGTTCTGGCTGAGCGGCCAGGGAGAGCTGTGGGTCGGCCGCCGCCACAGCCTCACCGAGGCGGAGACGCTGCTCGGCCTGCCCGCCCGGGACGTGCGCAACGCCGCCGAGGAACTCGTCCAGCGCGCCGAGGACCACCCGGCCGTCACCCGCGTCGTCCGCGGACACGACACGGGGATCGAGGCCGCGCTCGCCCCGTACACCACCAAGCACGGCGACGCCGAGCTCGGCGTCTTCCTGAGCGAGCTGCGCCTGGTCAAGGACGAGTGGGAGATCGCCCAGCTGCAGGCCGCGTGCGACGCCACCACCCAGGGCTTCACGGACGTGGTGCGCGAGCTGGCGCAGGCCGTGGCCACCTCGGAGCGGTGGATCGAGGGCACCTTCTTCCGGCGCGCCCGGGTCGAGGGCAACGACGTGGGCTACGGCTCCATCTGCGCCGCCGGTCCGCACGCCACCACGCTGCACTGGGTCCGCAACGACGGCCAGGTCCGTCCGGGCGAGCTGCTGCTGCTGGACGCCGGCGTGGAGACGACGACGCTCTACACCGCCGACGTCACCCGCACCCTGCCGATCAACGGCGCCTTCGACGAGCTGCAGCGCACGATCTACCAGGCCGTCTACGACGCCCAGGAGGCCGGCATCGCGGCCGTCAAGCCCGGTGCGCGCTACCGCGACTTCCACGAGGCCGCGCAGCAGGTGCTGGCCGAGCGGCTGGTCGAGTGGGGCCTGGTCGAGGGCCCGGTGGAGCGGGTGCTGGAGCTCGGCCTGCAGCGCCGCTGGACCCTGCACGGCACCGGTCACATGCTCGGCCTGGACGTCCACGACTGCGCGCAGGCCCGTGTCGAGTCCTACGTGGACTGCGTGCTGGAGCCGGGCATGGTCCTCACCGTCGAGCCGGGGCTGTACTTCCAGGCCGACGACCTGACCGTGCCCGAGGAGTACCGCGGCATCGGCGTCCGGATCGAGGACGACATCCTGGTCACCGCCGACGGCAGCCGGAACCTCTCGGCGGCGCTGCCGCGCACCGCCGAGGACATCGAAAGCTGGATGGCGAGCCTCACGTCCTGAAGGTCGTGAGGCCCGCCGTCGGGTCAGCGAGTGGCA
>NZ_BBPQ01000070.1:0-14881 GCF_000787855.1 Streptacidiphilus anmyonensis
GGTCGGTCGACGACCTGGTCAAGGCTCTCGGCGCGGACACCGGGATCTCCAAGAGCGAGGTCTCCCGGATCTGCCAGGACCTGGACGGCCAGCTGGCCGCTCTGCGCCCGACCCCTGGACCACATCCGCTTCCCCTGCATCTATCCGGACGCGACCTCTGGACCGAATTCCCCCGTCACCTGCGCGAACGCGGCCTGACCGGCGTCCGGCTCGTCATCGGCGGCGACCACCTCGGCCTGGTCAAGGCCATCCGGAAGGTCATGCTCGGAGCCGCCTACCCGCGATGCAGGGTCCACTTCCTGCGCAATACGTTCAGCGTGATCAGCAAGGAAGCGGGCGAGTTGGTCGCCGCGGCGATCCGCACGATCTTCGCCCAGTCCTCCGCGGAGGCGGTCCGCACCGCGTTCGCCGGCTTCCCGAAGCGACATTGGAAGAAGATCCAGTCGACGAACCCGCTGGAGCGGATCAACCGCGAGGTCAAGCGCCGCACCGACGTCGTCCAGGTTTTCCCCAACGACGACGCGCTGCTGCGGCTGGTCGCCGCCGTCCTCTTCGAGCTCCACGGCGAATGGATGGACTCCCCCCCGCCGCTACCTGCCAGAGGGCAGCAGGGCAGCATGGACCAGCTCTACCCGGAGCTCCCCGAAAGCGCCCCCGCTACTGAACTTGAAAGCGTGATGTCCGGTCTGGTCATGGTCAGCCGTCCATGATCAGACCGGCGCTCGTGAGGCAGCTATCGATCGGGTGCGGGCGATACTGGATCTTCTTGAGGCGTCGCTTGACGGCCTTGGCCAGGTGGTCGACGTTGACGACCGCGAGGTTGCCGATCGGCGATGAACTCCCTCATCGGTGGCATCAGATGGGCGGAGAGCCTTTCTTGTAGCAGGCCATTCCGGCTATGGAGACCCGACCGGATCCCCCGCCACGGATGTGAACCACCGGGGTTCGGCCCACGCGACCCATCAAGCCGCGGTTGTGTCGCATCGGAGGCCGAGCGGTGCGGGCATTTCCGCTCCGCTCGGCCTCCGGCGCCGGGCAGTTGGTGGCCCCCAATTGCGGCGAGGTCGCCCACGAGGTCCACTGAAGAGGTGACCGCTCGCGCCGGCTCCGGTGGAACGAGCCCGCCCAGTAGAGCCCCTGCTGCACCAGGAACGGTGATGAATGATGACGACGGTGACGCCCCCGACGCATCAGTTCTTCTACATCGCGAGCCAGGCCGAGGAGTTGGAAGGGCTGAAGCACCCTCAGGAGCAGCCCTTCGTGTTCGGCTTCGAAGCCGACGACCCGGGCCCCGGCACCCCGATCATCCTGCGGCCGATGGAAGGCTCCGATGCGCGGAGTCAGCTGTGGTGCATGACCGGTGACGGCCGCCTCATCAGCGGGCTGAACGGGTACGCGATCGCCTGGGACGACTCGCAGAACCGGATCACGACCGCGGTCGCCGGGGACCGCGCCCATCCCCACCAGTTCTGGAGCGTGACCGGTGACGGTCGCATCGCGAACCGGGCGAACGGCGGCGTCCTCACGACGCTGGCACGCACCAACGGCCGCTTCGGCGCCGCGCTCAGCCCGGAAGCGGACGATGCGTGGCGCCTGCAGCACTGGACCCTTCTGGCACCCCCGGTGTCGGGCAGCACGACAGCGCCCTCCTGGGTCTGCTTCCAGAGCGCGCTCCCGGATACCGGCGGTGCCGACTGCCTGATCAGCGTCGACGCGAACAGCACCGACCCCGGCGCGGTGCTGATCATCTGGCCGTACACGCAGCAGACCGCTGCCGCGTCCCAGTTGTGGCAGATCACGCCCGACGGGCGGATCCTCAGCGCCCAGGGCGACAATCTCGTCCTCACCCTGGGCGGCCCGAGCGACGGGGACGGCGGCAACTACGTCACCGTGGACACGCAGCGGGACCCCCTGCCGCTGACCCAGGTGTGGGACCTGAGCACGCCGAACCAGATCCGCAGCGCCTCCTCGGGTGACTTCCTGTGCCCGTCCGGAGGAACTGGAGGTCCGGTCACCCACGACGCCGGGGACCCCGTCGTGGCAGCACCCGGCACTCCGAGCGCGAGCTACACCTGGTACACCACCCCGGCCACGCCGCTGCAGGCGATCCTGCAGCAGACGCCGGAGGACTTCCCCGAATTCACCGACGACAAGGAGACCGCGTACACCTGCATCGAGGGCCGGCTGGGCGTCCCGTCGCTGCGCGCCACGTACGTCGACCTGAGCGCCGACATCGACAGCTACAGCAGCCAGATCGGCTCCTGGAACCAAGCACCGGACGGCATCTCCCAGGGGGACTGGGACGCGGTCCGCAGTCAGCTGCTCACCGAGATCTCGTACGCGGGCAACACCCGCTCTCTGTTCGACTACTACGCGATCTTCCAGAACTCGCTTTTCGGCACCGACAGCGACGCGCTCAACGCCTACATCAAGGCCGCCGGACTGACCGTGGGATCGGACCAGGAGAACGTCGCGGGGATCATCCTGGCCATCCTCGGCGGCGTCGCCTACACCGCGATGAGCGCTCAGTCGGCGACGCCGGGGTGGCCGGTGCTGGGGAACCTGATGGAGACGGGGATCAACATCGGGCTGGCCGCCTCCTCCGGCGGCGGCAGCATCTCTCCCGACCCGTTCCAGGTCACGGTGGTCGACCTCTGGACCGAGCTCGACAACAACTACAAGGGCCTGCTCGGCGCGATGGGCACGATCGAGATCGCGATCCTGCAGGACTGGGGAATGCTGCAGAGCGTCTACCCGCTGACCCTGGACCCCGATCGGCCCGACACGCTGTACTGGGATCCGGAGACGGCGGCCGACCTGATCGCCGCGGCGACGCCCGGCTACGACGTGTCCATGATGCAGATGCTGCTGGCCGCCAAGTACCAGATCTACGTCGCCGAGACCACCGACCCCGACTACTACCCCTCCGACCTCCCGTCGTGGGCGATGTGGCAGTCGGGCGGGTGGACGTACTGGATCGCCGAGATCACCAACGCCGAGGTGTTCCCGGCCGAGCTGACGATGCAGAGCTACGTGTGGGGCTACGGTGTCAGGCCGGAGCAGTTCTTCCGGTCCGGCGGCGGCTGGGCCTTCGCCACGAACAGCCAGGTCTACGACGGCTGGCTCACCTTCACCAACCTGACGCCCGATCTGCTGCGCCTCAGCGGCCCCACGGGCGACAGCTACCTCGGCGCCTACCAGAGCTGCGGGGTCGGCTTGAACTCGGGCAGCTACGGGTTCCAGGTGACGGACCTGAACGGCTCCCAGGGCTCGAACCAGGTCGCGCAGTTCACGGCCGAGGTGCACAGCCCGTTCTTCGGCAGCCCCACGATCTCCGTCACCTCCCCGAGCAGCGGCACCGGCTACCGGCTCACGTCACCTTTGTGCACGCCGACCAACGGCGGCAACTACGGGGGCTATGCGGCGGCCCAGATCGGCCTGGCCATGGTGCCGATGTAGCCTCCGTCCGGGGTACTGACTCTGAACTCGTGATGTCGGTCGCGTCGGCATCCATCCGCGCCTGAGACCTGCGGAAATGGGTTCGCGTCCCGTCGGTCGTCCTGCGATCGTGAGGACGTGCCAGAGGACCTGAGGATGCAGCCGGCCGCGCTGGCCACGAGGTGGTCAGCCGGGTCGATCCGGATCACCAGCCGCACGGTCGCTGCCGGTGAGGTCTCGCGTCGTCTGGGGATCACGCCGGGCCAGCAGTTCGAGCGGGACAGCCTGATGAGTCCCCTCAATCCGACCAGTGCTCGACGGGACACCAGCGTCTGGCTCAGGCGAAGCGGTCTGCCTGATGACACCGGCCTCGTGGACGATGTGCGGGCGCTGGTCGCACTCTTTGATGGGCGTCGCGAGGGGTTGGCGAGCTTGCTGGACGACTGCGACCTGGAGCTGCGTCTCGGCTTCGGCAGCGAGGATGGTCAGGGAGGCTGTGTCCTGCCCGCTCCGCTGCTCTCCGAGCTCGGTGCGCTCGGGCTGGACGTGGTGCTCGACCTCTATCCGCCCGAACCAGCCACGGCCGACGCGTCTGCATGAAGAGCGGGGGCCATCCCGGGCGGTCAGGAGAGTGCGAGCCCGGTTCCGGTGAGACAGCCGTCAACGAGGTCCGGGCGGTACTGGATCTTCTTGAGCCGGCGCTTCACAGCCCGGGTGATCTGGCTGAGGTCGGCTGCGGCCAGGTTGCCGATGTCGCGCTTGACCAACGACCAGACACCCTCCTGCGGGTTGAAGGTCCGGGGCGTAGGTGGGCACGCTCCGGAGCGCCGTTACGGCCGGACTGTCGTCCGGCCGTAACGGGGATGCGATTCAACCGGCCTTCAGGCCGAAGGCGCTGTCGCAGGATCAGGGGCAGGGAACTCCGTGATCGACAGGTGGCGTGGTCTTCTCATGTCCGGCAACCACCTGTTTCCTGCACGGTCGAAACGGAGCCGGCTCCTCCTGCGGCGGTGGTCTGCACCGGCGATCATCCTGCGGGTTCGGACGTCGACTTCAGTCGGCGTTGGCGCAGCTGTTCCCGAATGCCGGGTTCAATGCGCCGTGGTGACTGATGGTGTTGCCACAGAAGTTGATGGGGTGGTCGATCGGGAGCTGGTGCAGGTTGCCGGACAGGAAGCCCGGGGAGTTGACGGCAGCACCCTCGGCCGAACTGTCGGCACTGGCGACGCCAGCGCCGGCAGCCAGCAATCCGGCCGTCATGGCAGTCGCGAGCAAACTGCGCTGCGTCTTCTTCTGCATGAGAAATACCTCCATGTGTTGAATCTGGTGCGCTGGCGCGCATTCCCGGACTTCCACGAGTATTCCGGACGCAGGAACGGCCGATCGGTGACGTTCACCCGGTTGGCGGGAATGCTCGCCTTTTTCCCCAAGAATGCGAACTCTCTACAATCAGGGGAAAAATGAGAGAGGCCGCCGAAAGGCTCGTGGGGCGGTCGTCGTGCGGGCCTGTCTCCGTGCCACCGGGGCTACGTCACCGGGGTCGCAGAGCCTTGGTGAGGTGCTGTGCGATGGTCTGGACGTGGGGTGGGTCGATCACCGAGAGGTGGTCGCCCTCCACCGGGACGATCTCCAGGGACCGGCACAGCGGCTCCCATCCGAGGTCCGTTTCCTGGCGCAGGTACCGCGGGTCCAGGGCGGTGGTGAGCTGCTGGGGCTGTCGTGCGCGGTAGAGCACGAGGTGCCCGTCGTACGGCTCAGGGACGTAGCGCTCGCCGACCCGGGCATCGATGTAGGAGGTTCGCTGGTGCTCCATGATCCCGGGGCTCATGTCGAGACCGGCCTCGGCGACCTGGCGCATGACCAGGTCGATCTGCTGGTCGTCGGGGGTGGCCGCCAGTTCGTCGTAGGGCAGTTCCAGGTGGCGTCCGTAGGTTTTCTCCACGTATTCGGAGAAGCGCGCGAAGCGTTTCATGAGCTGTTGCGGTGATGCCTGTTCGGGTAGTGCGGAGGGCAGGATGGTGTCGATCAGTCCCACGAATCCGGCGGCCTCCCCCGCCTGTCTCAGTTGGCGCGCGACTTCGAAGGCAAGGCATCCGCCGAAGGACCAGCCGAGCAGGTGGTAGGGCCCTTCCGGCTGGATGTCGCGGATGAGGGTGAGGTAGTGGGCCGCTTTGTCTTGCATCGTGGGCAGCGTGTCAACCCGCTCCAGGCCGTACACGGGTTGTTCGGACGGCAGCAGCTGCGTCAAGGGGATGTAGACCGAGGTCGGTCCGCCAGCCGGGTGGAAGGTGAACAGTGCGGGCCGCTTCGAGCCGGGGACGGCGGGGCGAAGGGTGTTGAGGACCGGCTGGCCGGTTCGGTTGACCGTCGGGCGGATCAGGTCGGCGATGGCTGCGACGGTGCCCCGGGAGATGACCGACTGGGCGTTCAGGCTCGGCCGGGCCTGCGGGTTCGTGCGCCGGTGGATGAGTTCCACCAGGGCCTGGGCTGCCAGTTGGTCCCCGCCCGCGTCGGTGAAGTCCTCGTGGACGTCGCGGGGTCGGCGGTGCAGCACCTCGGCCCAGGTGCTCGCCACCAGGCGCTCGGCGGCGTCCCGCGGTCCGAGCGTGTCAGGCAGCGCGGGCGCGGTGTGTTGGGTCTGTTCGGAGGCGACTGCTACCGGCTCCGGTGCTGGGGGTGGGGAGGCGAGGCCGAGAGTGCGCAGCACGGTGTCTGCGAGTTCCCGAAGGCTGGCGCCGCGTAGCAGGAGGGTGGGCGGCAGGTCGACGCCGAAGTCCTGCATGGCGGCATTGCGGATACGCACGGTCATCAGCGAGTCCAGGCCGAGGTCGGTCAACGCGGCGTTCTCGTCGAGGTCGTGGGCGGTGAATCCCATGACGGCCGCCGTCCGTGTGGCCAGACGTGCGTACACCTTGTCCGCGGCGCCTTCCAGGGCCGCGATGCCGGTGGGGCATGCCCAGTCGTCGCGGGCGGATCCGTCCTCACGCACCAGGCCGGCGAAGAAGGGCAGGTCTGCCAGGCCTGGAAAGGCCGCGAGCACTCGGCCGGTGTCCAGGTGCACGACCCCGGTGTGGGCCCGGTCGAGGGTGACCAGGGCTTGCAGGGCGTCCAGGCCCTCGGCCATGGTGAGGGGTTCCAGTACCCCGGCCGCACCTGCGCGCACGTCGCCGATGTTGTCCCACGGCCCCCAGGCGATGGCGGTCGCGGGGAGCCCTTGGGCTCTGCGGCGGTGGGCCATGGAGTCCAGCCAGGCGTTGGCGGCCGCGTAGGCGGCCTGCCCGGGCGAGCCCAGCAGCGCGGCGGCGGAACTGTAGGTCACCCACCAGTCGAGATCGTGCGCCGCGCAGGCCGCCTCCAGGTTCTGGGCCCCGACGACCTTCGGCTGCCAGACGATGTCGATGTCGCCCGGCTCCAGATCGTCGATCATACGGTCGTGCAGGACACCGGCGCAGTGCACGACGCCCCGCAAGAGGTGACCTTCGGCGAGCGCGGCCCGCACCAGGTGCGGCGCGACATCAGGGTCGGCAAGGTCTCCTCTCACGACGTCGACGCGGGTGCCCCGGGCGCGTACTTCGGCCAGCACCTGCTGGGCCTCTGGCCCGGCGGGACGCCGTCCGTTGAGGATGAGACGGCCGGCGCCCTGCTCGGCGAGCCGGCGGGCCGTGGCCAGGCCCAGGCCGGTCAGTCCACCGGTGACGATGTAGGCCCCGTCGGAACGTGCGAGGACGAGCTGGTCGCCGCGTTGCGCGCTGAGGTCGGCGCGGGCGAGGCGGGCGGCCAGGCGTGTGCCGGACCTCCAGGCGACCTCATCAGCATGACCACCGCCGAGGAGTTCTTGGACGAGGTCCTCGACCGCTGCGGGCTGGGTGTCGATATCCACCAGCGAAGCACGCAGGCGGGGGTGCTCCAGGGCCAGGACCCGGACCAGCCCACGCAGGCAGGCCAGGTGCGGTGTTCCGCGCTCTGCCGAGGTTGTCGTCTGCGCCATCACCGTGACCATCCACAGACGCGCAGGGCGCTGGTGCTGGGTTAGGGACAGACAACGTGCCAGGCGGGCTGCTGTGTGCAGCGCTTGGGCACTGCCGTCGCTCTCCTGCTGCGTGGCGAGTGCGACGACGGCGCTGTGGCCGTCCGGTGCGGCGCTCAGCCATGCGGTGAGTGCCGAATCCAGTGAGTCGTCGCACGCTGCGGATACCACGTCCACTTGCTGTGCCCGGAGGGCTTGCGTCAGTGAGGCGACAAGCGCGGCGTCGGCGTCGGTTCCACCGCTCACCAAGAAGACTCGGTCCAGGCCCGTCCGGAGTGTGGCCGGGGACTTCTCCCATCGGATCTCGTAGGTGAACCCTTCGAGGGGGCGGGGAATGTCGCGCCGCTGAATCGAACGCAACTCGACGGCCCGGGCCGCGATCTGCGTCGTGGGTCCGTGTGCGGTGACGTCCCACCGGTCGGCGCCGGGGGTCCCGTCTGTGGGCCCGCAGCAGATGTCGTAGGAGGTGTCGAGCACGCCCTGTGCCGTGATCTGCAAGGACTCGACGGCGATGGGAACTTGCTGGTCGGCGGCTGGTGAGGACGGGTCGCCTGCCGGTGCCGTGCGCGGTTCGGCGGTTTCAGCGGTTTCGGCGGGAGCGTGCAGCACAGCGGTCAGCAGGTCTGCGTAGGACAGGTGTTGGCTCTCGGTGTCGTCCGGGGCGAGGTGCAGCGCTGGTCCTTGCCGCTCAAGGACACCCTCGTCGAGGGCCTCGGGGTTGGGCGTGAGTTGAGCCGAGGCGTAGCAGCGCCAGGCGGCGTCCGTGCCGCGGGCGTGGAGGGTGAGGGCCGCCCGCTGGTCGCACCCCGGTTCCCAGACCACCGTCACCGGGGTGCTGGTGGACAGGGCCAGCCAGTCGTGGATCTTCAGGTCTTCGATCCCCAGACAAGCAAGGCCTGCCCCGGCCCAGACGTCCAAAGCGGCCTCGATCACCAGCTCAGCGACAACGGGAAGGGTGAGCACCGGCGAGTTGTGGACCACGTTCGGGAGCGGATGCCGGCGCGTGCCGATGTCCGCCTGCCACAGGACCGCACCGGTCCTGGGGTCGTCGGTGCGCAACCCCAGGACCCGATGGCCGCCGGCCGCGGGCAGGACCGGGCGGGCGAACCAGAAGCGTTCGTGGCGCCATTGGGGGGTGGGCAATGCCGTGCGCGCACCGTGAGGCCACAACCGCGAGGTGTCCATCGCAACACCCGCGAAGTGCAGCTTCGTCAGCGCGACCCGCAGGTCCACCGCTTCGTCTGCGGCCTTGTGCAGCGTTGGGATGACCATGCACTGCCTGCCCGCGGCGGCCCTGCCCAAGGTCTCGGTGACCGGGACGGAGGCGATGGGGTGGGGTGCGATCTCCAGGAACAGGTCGTGGCCGTCGTCGGCGGCCGCGGTCACCGCCTGCTGCAGGCGCACCGGACGGCGGACGTTAGCACACCAGTAGTCCGCATCCGCCGTGGTAGGGGCGCTGGGGTCGTCCGTGACGGTGCTGAACCAGGGGATCGCAGGTGTGCGTGGGCGCAGTTCGGCAAGGGCGCGGCGCAGCGGTGCCAGGACCGGGTCGACCGCGGCGCAGTGTCCGGCGCCGCCTACCTCCAGCAGTCGGGCCATGTGTCCTTGCTGGGTCAGCTCGTTGACCAGATCGTGTACGGCCTTGGCTGGTCCGGCGACCGTGCATCGTTGCGGCGAGGAGTGGACGGCGATCTCCACGCCGGGAAAGCGGCCCAGGATCGTCTCTCGTGATGCCTCGTCCACCTCGACGGCCGCCATCGCACCGGCGTGTTCGGCGTCGATCTTGGCAAGGTGGGCCGATCGGCAGTTGATGACGCGAAGGCCGTCGCGGGCGTCGAGGGCCCCGGCGACGACGGCGGCGGCGACCTCGCCCATCGAATGGCCGACCACGGCGGCGGGTTCCACGCCGTAGGCCTGGAGGGTCCGTGCCAGGGCGAGTTGAATTCCGAACAGCAGCGGTTGGGTCCGGTCCAGGGCTTCACCGGAATCCGGCCGCGTGAGCATGTCGGTCAGCGAGGTCCCCGTCTGCGCGCGGTAGAGCGGATCGAGTGCGGAGACTTCGGCGGCGAAGAGGGGGTCGTCGGCCAGCAGGCGCCCGCCCATGCCCCGCCACTGCGAGCCGTAGCCGGAGAAGACGAAGACCGGTCGGCGTGCGGTGCTGCCACCGGCCGTGGGCGTTTCGGAGGATGCCGGGACCAGGCCGGGGACCCTCTCGTCGCGGGCCAGTGCGGCCAGTTGCGCCGCCGCCTGCCGGCCGGTGCGTGCGACGACGGCGGCCACCGTCTGCCCGCGGCGGTGATGGGCGAGCGTGTGGGCGATATCGGTGAGCGCGGGAGTGTCGTGGTCGGCCACCAGCCAGGACAGGCTCGCGGCCGCGTCTGGGAGCCTGTCGCGGGATCGGGCGGACACCACCAGGACGTGCGGGGTGGCGGATGCCTGGTCGCGGGCCGCGGGCGCCAGGACGGTTGGGGCCTGTTCGAGGATCGCGTGCGCGTTGGTGCCGCCGAACCCGAAGGCGGACACTCCGGCGCGTGCGGGGCGGTGGTGATGGGCGGGCCACGGGGTCGGTTCGGTGACCACGCGCAGGCCAAGGGCGGTGAAGTCGATGTGGGGATTGGGGTGGTGGAAGTGCACACTGGGCGGGATGCGGCCGTGGTGCAGGGCCAGAGCGGTCTTGATGAGGCCGACGATGCCGGCCGCGCCTTCCAGGTGGCCAAGGTTGCTCTTGACCGATCCGATCAGCAAAGGCCGGTCCGGTGCTCTGCCGTGCCCGGCAACCGCTCCCAGGGCCGTTGCTTCGATGGGGTCGCCCAGAAGGGTTCCTGTTCCGTGTGTCTCGACGTAGTCCAGGTCGGTGTCTTCGATCCGCGCGTCACGCAGGGCCGCGCGCAGCAGCGCTTCCTGGGCAGCCGGATTGGGCGCCATCAGGCCGGCCGACCGGCCGTCCTGGTTGACGGCGCTGCCCCTCAGGACGGCCAGCACGTTGTCGCCGTCGCGCTCCGCGTCGGCCAGGCGCTTGAGCACCACCACCGCGCAGCCTTCGCCGCGGGTGATGCCGTCCGCCGCGGCGTCGAAGGGCTTGCACCGACCGTCGGCCGCGAGCGCGTCGGCCTGTTCGAAGGAGGCGGTGACCGACGGGGACAACAGCACATTGACCCCGGCCGCCAGGGCCGTCTCGCAGTCGTGGCTGCGCAGGCTGCGGCAGGCAAGGTGCACGGCCACCAGTGAGGACGAACAGGCCGTATCGACGGTCATGCTGGGGCCGTGAAGGTCGAGCAGGTAGGACACGCGGTTGGCGGCGATGCTGGCGGCGGCGCCCGCGCTCGTCCATGGGGTCAGGCGTGTGGGATCACAGGTGGTCAGATGCCCGTACTCGGCGGCGCTCAGACCGACGAAGACACCCGTGGAGGTGCCTTTGAGGCTGTGGGCCGGCGTTCCGGCATGGTCGAGCGCTTCGCAGGCGACCTCGAGCAGCAGACGCTGCTGGGGGTCCATCACCTCGGCTTCACGGGGAGTGATGCCGAAGTAGTCCGCATCGAACCCGTCGATGCCGTCCACGAAGGCGCCCCACCGCGTGGTGCGCTCCATCAGGGCGGTGAAGTCGGGCGCCCCACCGCAGAAGTCCCGCCAGCGTTCCTGCGGTACCTGCCCCACCGCGTCGGTTCCCGCCAGGAGCTGCTCGAAGAACGCGTCCGGTCCGTGGATGCCACCGGGCAGGCGGCAGCCGATACCGACGATGGCGACGGCGAGATCGTCCTGCTGGGACTGCGCGGCGTTTCGGCCGGACACGTCCTCGTGCTCGTCCTCGTGCGTCGTGGGCTGATCCATCCCGCCCAGGGCACTGACCAGCTGTCCGATGCTGGGGTGCTCCCACAGCAGGGTGGCGGGCAGCGAGCAGTCCAGGAGCTGCTCCAGGTGGCCGCTGAGCGCGACGGCGCCGCGGGAGGTGAGTCCGTACTCCGCCAGCGGGCGTGCATCGTCGATCTGCTCCGCAGGGACGCCGGTGATGTCCGCGACGAGTTCGTGCAACGTCTCGCGAAGCCCGGCGACGCCCCGCGGCGGACCGTCCGCCGCGGTGGCGTCCAGGCCCCGGCGGTCATCGCGCCGACCTCTCCCCGATCCGGTCATACGGATTTGGCCTCCTTCCGGGCGTGCGCGCCGGAGAACCACGTGCCGTTCAGGTAGTGCTCGCGGGCCGCACTGCGGGCGATCTTGCCGCTGGTGGTGCGGGGGACGGTGCCCGGCCGGGCCAGGACGAAGTCGTGGACGGCCACCGCGTGGCCGGCCGTGACCGCCGCGCGCACGGCCCTGGCGGCCTCCTCCAGGACACCCTGGGGCCCGGCTAGGTCACGGCTGTGCTCGGCGACGACCACCAGGCGTTCTCCGCTGTCCGAGGCCACGGAGAAGGCTGCGGTGTGGTGACGGCGGATCGCCGGATGGGCGCCTTCGACGGTCTGCTCGATGTCCTGCGGATAGTGGTTGAGTCCGTCGATGATCACCAGGTCCTTGATGCGGCCGGTGATGTACAGCTGCGTGTCGTGCCACACTCCCAGGTCCCCGGTCCGCAGCCAGCCCTGCCCGCTGTCGGGGTCGTCGCCGTCAAGGGTGGCGCGAAAGGTGGCCAGGCTGCGGTCCGGTTGCCTCCAGTAGCCGCGTCCGATGTTGGGGCCCCGCAGCCAGATCTCGCCGACGTGGCCGTCTTCCTGACGCACCTGGGTGGCCGGGTCGACGATGGCGATCTCCTGGCCGGTGGGCTGACCGCATGCCACCAGGCAGGTCACCGCCTCTTGGTAGTCAGCCTCGGCCGGGCGGGCGACACCGTTGGCAAGAGCGGTGCGTTCGAAGCGGGTGACGGTCGGTTCCCGTCCCGAGGGCGAGGTGCACACGAACACGGTCGCCTCGGCGAGCCCGTAGGACGGGCGCACGGCCGTCCTGGCCAGGCCGGCTGGGGCGAACGCTGCCTCGAACCGCGCCAGCGTGTGCTCCGCGATGGGCTCACTGCCATTGATCATGGCAGCGACCGAGCCCAGCGACAGTTCCTCGCACTCCTCGTCTGTGACCCGCTGCACGCAGTAGTCGTAGGCGAAGTTGGGGGCGGCAGTCAGCGCTCCGCCGTGCTCGGTGAGCAGTCGCAGCCACCTCACGGGCTGCTGGACGAACGCCAGAGGGTCCATCAGCACCGAGTGGACACGGCCGACGATCGGCAACGCCACGGCCAAGACCAAACCCATGTCGTGGTACAGCGGCAGCCAGCCCACGGTGCAGTTGCGCCCCCCAGCGATGTCGAGGGCCTCCAGCGCCTGCCGCGCGTTGGCGCACACGTTGGCGTGTGTGATCTCCACGCCGGACGGGGTACGGGTGGAGCCCGAGGTGTACTGCAAGTAGGCACAGTCGTCCGGCCGCGGGTGGAAGACCTGACCGCTCGCAGGCGCAGCCGTACGCAGTTCCTCCACCGTGACCACGCGCACCGACAGACCGGCCCGGTCCGCGCAGAACTTCTCCACATCCTGCCGGTGCTCCGGCGTGGTGACGGCCAGTACCGGGTCGGCATCCTTCAAAGCCGCGAGGAGCTTTGCCTCGTGGCCGTGCAGGGACGGGGGGTACAAGGGCACGGCGACGGCACCGGCGCACAGGGCCGCGAGGAAACCGACGACGTACTCCAGGCCCTGCGGCGCCACGATGGCCACGCGCCCGCCGGCCACGGCCGCCTCACGCATCCCTCTCGCAGCAGCACGTACGCGGTTCTCGACCTGGCTCCAGGTCAGGGTGGTGGGCAACCCGGCGTGATGGGTGGCGAAGTCCACGAAGGTGAACGCCGTGGCATGGGGTGTTCGTGCCGCCGCCTCCGCGAGATGGTGGCTGATCGTTTTCGTCACAGATGACAGCACTGAGTCACCGAACCTTTGATCTGGGGGCAAGCGAATAGATTCCCCGGCCGACAGCCCGCCAGGAGGGAAGTGGGCAGGTCGGCACTGCCGTTCCCCACCACATTCCACTTCACGACGATCGGCAGTACAGCCAAACATGCTGCGCTGCCCGGGCTTTCCACCGACACGCCGATGGTGCCGGAATGGGGGGCGAAGGGCGTCGATATCGTGACGGTCGGATGCCTCAATTATCGACGTATGGCCCAACCGGACATCGTGTCGCCCCAATGTATTGAGGCTCCCCCCGGGGGGACGCCGGGGCCCCAGCTTGAGCCCCGCCGGGGAGGGCTTCAGGTGAGCGACGAGCAGTGAACGCACTCCTCCTGTCCTGCCGGGGAAATTTGGTGAGCCGTTCTGTCGACTGGGGATTTTGAATGAGCACCACACCCGGGTGATCGGCCAGCAACGGAATACTGGCACGCAGGAGACACCACCCCTCATGAATGGCTCCTGGGTAATTCCAGAGAGCGCGATCCGCATCGAAAATACAGAACGGAACCTCTGGCCTCAATACCGGCGCCTTAACGATGGCTGCTGGTAGATTGCCGACCAAGTGGTGCCGCTCACCCGTACGTCCCACCCCAAGGCCCAGACCGGAACGGGCAGGGATACGGGGTGTGGTCCGGGCGTCGGCGCCGGCTGATCGCACGCGAGCCGCTCACGGCCCCCGCCGAGGCGACCCGCTGACGGCCGCCCGAGCCAGTGACGGGCCGCCTGGACCGGCGCCGCGGAGCCGCTGCGGCGTGTCACCCCGAACACCGTAGACCGGCCGCTGGATCACCGGCTACGGCACAGGCAGGGGCACGTACCAACGCTCTGACACCCGGCCGAGCAGGTCCCGCCGAAGATCTGCCGACCCGGCAACAGTCCGTATGAGCCTGGACGGAGATGTGAATTGGCAGATGACCGCCTGAGCCGGACCGACGCGGCATTTTGGCACCTGGAATCCCCAGCCGCGCCGATGCACCTGGGCGCGCTGGTCTGCTTCGAGCACCCCGACCCGGCGGCCGCTGAGCCCGGCGACGCACTACCGCACGTACCGCCCACCCCCCAGGCCGCGGCCCGGCTGCTGTGTGAACGCGCAGCGCGGGTGCCGCTCCTGCGGCAGAAAGTCTCCGCCGGCCGCCACCCAGCCGCCGGCCTGCGCTGGGTGCCCGACCCCGCCTTCGACGCCCGCCGACACGTCCACCTCCACCCACCCGACGACGACCACTCCCTGGAGCGGCTCGCGGCCCATCTGATGGCCGCACCCCTCAACCCGACCCTGCCCCCCTGGGAAGTCCACCTCCTCCCCCGCCCGCGGGCAGTGGGCGCCCCAGGCACGGCCGACGGCTTCGCGCTGCTGTTCAAAGTGCACCACGCCGCGGTCGACGGCCTGCGCGCGGTCGAACTCGGAGCACGCCTGCTGGACCAGTACCAACCCCGGCACGCGGACCCCGCCGACGCCGCACCTCCCAGCGCTCGCCCACGTCCGCCCGCTCCCGGCAGC
>NZ_BBPQ01000070.1:15343-27685 GCF_000787855.1 Streptacidiphilus anmyonensis
CCAACCCCGGCACGCGGACCCCGCCGACGCCGCACCTCCCAGCGCTCGCCCACGTCCGCCCGCTCCCGGCAGCTCAGCGCGCCCGCCCACCGCACGACCGCTCCTGGACACGCTCACCGGCCACGCCCACCGACTGCTCCAACAGGCTTTGATCGCCGCCGACGTCACCGCCACCGCCCTGGCAGCCGCCCTGCACCCCGGCCCCCGCCCCCTGCACACACCGCCCACCAGCCGCTGCCGCCTGGCCCTGCCCGTCCTCGCCTTGGACGACGTCGACCGCATCCGCAAGGAGCACGGTGGCACCGTCAACGACATCCTGCTCACCTTGATCACTGCGGCCCTGCGGACCTGGCTCACCGACCACGGCCACCACCTCGACCCCGGCACCACCCGGATCCTTGTCCCCGTCAGCACCCGCCACCGCACCCCAGGCGGCCCCAGCGGCAACCAGCTCTCCGGCTACCTCCTTGACCTGCCTGTGCACCAGCACGACCCCCTCACCCGACTTCGCACCGTCCAGGACACCATGCGCACACGCAAGGCCCGCGGGGCCAGGCAGGGCCCCGGTGCCGTCGCCCTGCTGGCCGACCTCATGCCCCCGCTGGCCACACGCCTGTCCGCCCCCCTCCTGCGCCACAGCGCCCCTCTGCTCTTCGACGCCCTGGTGACCAACGTGCCGGTCCCGGACCTCCCGCTCAGCCTGGGCGGCGCCCGGCTCACCGCCCTGCACCCCCTCGCGCCGCTGGCCCCCGGCCACACCCTGGCCATCGCCATGAGCACCTACCGCCGCTCCGTCCACCTGGGCATCCGCACCACCGGCCCCACGGACCCGGGCCACCTCGAGCGTGCACTTCACCACGCCCTCGCCCAACTCCTGCAGACGTGCGACCCCAGCCGACGGCCTTCCTGAACGGCGCCCGTCCCTCCGTCGGCCCCTCAGTCCATCCACGTCGGGTGCCGCCTCGGGCCCCCGGTGCCCCTGCTTCGGCCCAGACCAGTCGGAGGGCAACAGAGCTGACGGCATGTCAGAACGACGGGGCTTGGATGCTCACCGCGCGTCCTCCCCGCCCCGGGCCAGGGATGGAGCGTCGCTGCCCCGGGGGTCCGTGGGAGGGCGCAGGGCCCACACCGCAACGGGCGCCCCGGCAGCAACGAGGGCGGACGCGACACAAAGACCGGCGCGGTAGCCGCACAGGAAGGCACCCGCGGGCGCGGATCCCGCCGTCGCCGCGGCATGCTGAACGAACGTCACGATCGCGCCGACGAAGGCGATGCCGAACACTCCCGACGCCTCACGCGCGGCGCTGAACAACCCGGCGGCGATACCGGACAGATGACGGGGAGGCGATTCCAGCGCCCGAGCGGTGAGCGGGACGGCCAGGGCAGAGCCGAAACCGACGGCCGACAGGCCCGGCAGGATACGGACGAAGCTTCCGCTGGTGCTCCCCAGGGCCACCAGGAGCAGCCCCAGGGCGACCAGGAGCAGCCCCGTGCAGCAGACCCGCCCGCCCCCGAAGCGTCGCACCACGCGGGCGGTGAACGGCGCGACGGCCAGAACGGACAAGGCCACCGGCGTGAAGGCCAGGCCAGCCGACGTCGGACGCAGACCGAGGTTGTTCTGCAGGAACTGGGAGGTGAAGAAGTAGACACCAGTCACGCCCAGGCCCCACAGAAGCTGAGTGATGATCCCGCCGGCGAAGCATCGCTGACGCAACAGCACCCCCAGCGCGATACTGCGATGCAGCTTCAGTTCACACCCCAAGCCCGCGGCTGAGACCACAGCAGCCACCCCGCAGATCACGAAAGAAAAGCCGGTGAACCCGCTCTCGGGCCCCTCGATCAGGCCGTAGGTGACAGACGCCAGACACAGGCTTGCCAGCACGACGGCGCGGATCGACACCGTGGACAACAAGCTCTGGGGAGTGCGGGACCCACGGGCGCAGCGGGGAACCGCAAGCGCAATGACGAGCAGACTCGTGAGGCCCAAAGGTGTGTTCATGGCGAAGAGCCACGCCCAGCCCAGGTGCTGGGTCACGACACCGGAGAGCACCGGCCCGCAAGCCAGCGCTGTGGCCATGGTCGCGGTCGCGGCGCTGAAACCCGCATTTCGTGCGCGAGGCGGCAGATCGTGTGCCAGGACCGCCAGGGAAGCGGGAAGGACCAGTGCCGCGCCTGCTCCCTGCACCCCTCGGAAGGCGATGAGCGTTCCCGCCTGGGTTGCGGTGCTGCAGCCCGCCGACGCCGTGGTGAACAGGGCGACGCCGAGCAGCAGCGTCGCGCGTCGCCCGACGGAGTCAGCCAGGTGTCCGCCCAGCAGCAGAGCGCTGGCGAGCGTGAGCGGGTAAACGGCCGCCACCCACTTCAAATCAGCTCCGCCCAGGGCCAGTTCGGCGCGGATCTGGGGTAGGGCCATGGTGACGACAGTGCTGTCCAGTGACGTCATGAATGTGGGCACCAGGGCAGCCATGAGGATGGCGGCGATACGCATGCGATTCACGGAACCTGCTTCGGGCAGTGCAGCGGTGCACTCGGAACAGCGCTGGTTCTCGGTGACGCTGCTGCTTCTCCATCGTGCTTACCGAAGCTTCCCGTGATCTCGGACACTTGGTGTTGCGCGGAGGGGGTGTGTCGTTGTCGGGTTTCAAGCGGGGACAGGGCGGCCCCGGGGAACCCGGCCGCCGTGACAGGACCGGGTGGGCGGGAAGAAGCGGCTGTCGTTCCCCGTAGAGCAGTGGTGCCCACTCGTCCGGGTCCGGTTGCGGAAGGCGGTGACCTGCGCGTTCAGGTGTCGGGCCGTGGCGCGGACCTGAGACTTCGACGGTCGCGTGACGCTCAGGGACTCGGGCGGCCCGCCATTGGCTCCGGACGCGCAGGGCTCCGGTGGTGCCCCGGCACCACCGGAGCCCTGTGCTGCTGTTCGCGGGGCGTCCGTGGATCGTTTCGCGATTGCCCTCCGCGGGACGCCTGGCCCCGTACCGGTGCGGGACCGCCCGCGGTCGGCCTAGAGGTAGGTGTAGGCGGCGCCGTTGCTGGTGCCGGCCCCGGTGACGACCGTGACCTGCACCGTTCCGGATCCGGGCGGTGAGACGGCCGTGATGGCGCCGTCGCCGAGGACGGTGAAGTTGGTGGCCGGCGCCGTGCCGAAATTCACTGCGATGGCACCGGACAGGTGGCTGCCGGCGATGAGCACCGGGATGCCGCCCACGGCGAGGCCGATCGGCGGCACCAGTGCGAGGATCGTCGGCGGGAGGGCCTCCTGGTAGGTGTAGGTGGCCGGGTTGCTGGTGCCACCGCCGGTGATCACGGTGACCAGCACTGCTCCGGTGCCGGCGGGGACGGTTGCCGAGATGGCGCCGTCGAACAGGACCGTGAAGGCGGTTGCGGCCGTGGTGCCGAACATGACCTGCGTGGCACCGGTGAGGCCGGTGCCGGCGAGCAGGACGGTGTTCCCACCGGTCGTCGGTCCCTGCTGGGGAACGATCGCGAGCAGAATCGGAGAAGTCATTTCCTGTCCTCTTCCTGATTGCGCAGCGAATGCGGGCCGGCTCGCGCGTCGCTGCTGAACTGGCATCTAATTTCACGCTAGGTTTTGCTCACGGTGGATCGCAATGGTACGAACACGATCTGACGGACCATCAGCGGATGTGCGAGCGGCTGCGTGCGCCGTGAGAGCCGCTTTCACCGGGCGCGTAGATTTGTGCACGCGCCGTGCCGTGCAATCATCCGGCCGTCGATCCGAGGCGAAACGGGCTGGATTCCGTCAGGATGGCGCAAAACAAAGCCGCAAGTCAGCGCCCGGCGCTCGCTGATATTGGCCGCATCCTCTGGTTTGCAGAGCCCCATCATGGCCCCCATATGGGGCTGCGTCGTGGAATGCGCTCAGGTCACGTCAGTGCGCACATCCATGGTGGGCAATCAGCCGAGCGCCGGATCCATGTCGTACCATATTCTCGACCACAGCCGCTCCGGTGGGGATTTCCCACGTGGCCCCTGGGGCCCGTGACGCAATCTTGCGAGCCAGCGCAGGCCGACCGTCGCCGGTGACGACGATTGAACCGTTTGCGAGAGCGCAAGCGTCAAGCCACGAGCCGTGGACGATGAGTTGCCGACAACGCTCCGGCCGATCCCGCCACCGCAACCCGAGCGCTCCCCTCGGCCCCAGGCAAGTGTCCGACCGGCCCTGGTCGGGGCAGGCACGCTGCAGCGGCCAACGTCGCGTGGCCGATAGCGACAGAGCAACGGGCCGCATGCCGCTGGGGCCCAAGCCGACGGAAGGAACTCACCTCAGATCCAGACAGCCGAGATCGTGATGCGAGCTCGTGCGTCCATTCCTACGTTTACTGTCAAACCCGGACTGATTTCTTTGTTCGTGCGCCCCCACAGGTGCCTCGCGCTCCCCTGCGGGGTTACTTATGGCTCCGACCCGCCCTCGACTACGCTATTTGCACGGGCCAGCCGAGTTGGCTTTCCAGCTTCTTGGTACGAGGCAGGTGTGAGGATTATGTGTCGCTTGCTGATCATCCTTTGCCGGGCGGGTCACGAAGATTTCCTGAAGATCTTGGAGGTGCGGTCCGGCGGAACCGAAGAGCCGGTGAAGATATCTCCAGAAAACGGTCTCGAGCCCTTGCGTCCGCGCAGAATATGTCGACTTCAAGGGCGATCCGAGACCCGTCCACGGCTGGGCCTACCGCACGCACATCGCCGGGGAACGGCACTGCGCCGGCGGGACAAAGGGCCGTTGCGCAAGCACCCACTGTCAGCAGCCGCGAACTCCAGCGGATCCGACAATCCAATGGGCCCGGCCCGCACTTCGCGACCTGCCGCAGCCCGCATTTCGCCGAACCGCGCTCGACGCACCGGCCACGACAGCCCTGGACAGGAACCTTGAACACCGATCAGACCCCTGTCGCAGAGACGTTCGAGGGAGCGCGCGGATGCATGGTGGCATTCGCCCCCGAGCCCGAACGAGTGCGCTATACGCGGCGTGTGGTCACGACGATGCTCAGGCACTGGCGGCTTGAGCATCTGCGGGACACCGCCGAACTCGTGGCCAGTGAACTGGTGACCAACGCGATCCTGCACGCCCGCGACCAGCATCTGATCACTGTCACTGTCGAACGGGACGAACAGTGGCTGTCCATCGCGGTCAAGGACCGTTCCACGGACCTGCCCAGAACCGCACAGGCGCTTCCCGGCCACGAGAACGGGCGCGGCCTGCTGCTCGTCGAGCACTTCGCCGACTCCTGGCTGTGCGAGTCGCACTCCGACGGAACGAAGACTGTCTCATGTCGGCTATCCATTGCGTCGGCGGCGCCCAGGACGCCCTCTGTTCAGGGGGGCCGGTCGGCGCGGCCCGGTCCTTGGAAGATCTCCGAGGGGTCGTCGTAACTCCGGCCCGGCTTCCTGCGGACGGTCACCGAGGTGCCCCGGGGGCCTGGGCGTGAGCCCCCGGCCTGGCCGGGCCAGGGTCACGCGGGACAAGGTCGTGTTCGGCTCCGCCGGCCCGGCGAGCTGACCGGAGCCGAACACGACCTGTGGCTCGGGCGGCGAAAACCGTCACCCGAGCCACAGGTCGTGCCCAGCGCGGATATCCGTCGACCGGCCCGCGGCGCTGCAGCCGGACCTCAGTCCTGGGGACTGGTCGCGGCCCGGAGGTTGCGCCCGCGCAGGTCGTCGGCCTCGGCCTGAGCCGCCGGGGACAGCGGACGCGGCGCGGAGCCTGTCCGGCAGAGCGTGGAATCCTGGGGGACCGCGGGGCGGGGCCGCTCCAGGGCCATGTCCGTGCCCTTGGGCGCCACGACGAGTCCGGCTTCCGGTGGTGCCAGGGTGTAGCGGGCAATGCCCGCACCACCCGCCGTGGCGATCGACAGGTACGGCTCGTCCAGGCGCCAGCACACTTCCACGAGCGCGCCGCGGAGATCGACCGGCAGCTCGTAGGAGTTGCCGCGGAAGATGACCACGTTCTGGCTCGTCACGCTGCGGACGGTGCAGATCCGGGCGGGGAAGGGGAGAGCCGGCAGCTCACGCAGCCCAGCCCCCGGGGGCGGGTCCGCTCTGTGCGCGTCCGGTCTTCTCGGGTCGGGGCCGTCCATCCGCTCCGCGAGATGGTCCAAGCCGCGCTGCGCCGCACGGACGCAGACGTCGTCGCGCACCGAGCGCCACCAAAAGCGCAGGACCGACTGCAGATCCTGGCGCACCACTCCTTCCCGGCCCTCCTGGCGGGGACGGCAGTCGAGGGTGGCACCGTAGTAGTCGGCGACCCGGGAGAACTCTGGTGCTGCCCTCCCGGTAGTGGGGCAGCACACGGATGGCACCTGGTCGAACCGCCAGCACTGACTGGTACCGCCCAGCCTCCTCAGCGTTTTGTCGACGGCTTCCACGAGTTCTGGGAACTCCTGGTTCTCAGTGACCGCTGCCCGCCATCGTGAAGAGTCGGGGAGCGAGGCAGTCAGCACGTACACGCGGCTCCCGTAGTCCCATTGTGCGGGCGGGTCCGGAAACATCATCACGTTGAACCGAATCCCCTCTCCTGCCGACTGCGAAGCGGGTTTTCCGTCCTCGTGGGGGATTCGGCGGCAGTGTTTGCAGACTGGCCGGATGCGATGTTTGCGCAGCGCACGAGTGAAGGTCGAGTAGCCACCTGGGTAACCCAGTTCGACAACCTCGTTGAACAATGCTGCCGCCTTTATGTGTGGATCATCGAAAAGTCGCAGCCGACAATACTGCGAGAACATCGAAAAGTCATCACGAGGAGCATTCCGTACCCCGACTAGCCGTTCTCCGCTGAGATACGACCGCACAGTCTTGCGGTCACGCCCCAGATGTGAGGCGATCGCCGAAATTGACCATCCCTGGCTTTGCAGGGCGCACGCATCGAAGTACTCGTCCCTGGTGAGCACCCTGTCCCCCTCGTATTCAGTCCTCTCGAGCAAACGGCGAATGCTGCGTTTATGGCAGATGAGCGGAAAGCGTAGCACGGGCATCTGGCGGGCTGTGGAGCGAAACGATTCTCCTCCCGACTGATCCCTGATTATGGCGTGTCGCTCTGCATAATTCCCCAGGGTGGCGCGCCATCCTGGGGGGTGGCGCAGGGTGCCCGCACTGGGGAATTTCGCAGGGCAGAATCTGCGTGAATATGGAATGGCACTCGTTTGCGGTACATCACCGAGTGCGGGTACGCCGCGTTAAACGGGCATGAATCCAATGCAACTCTCGATGGAGCGGCTGCGCAGGACCGTTCGCGACCCGATCTGCCCCCTTGGAAGGTGGCTCTTCGTTCCTGATCGGATGAATGCGGTGGGAGACGTGCGGGTCGGCTACCTGTCCTGCAACGGCAAGCAGGTCGTGCTGCGGCACAGCTCGGACATCCTGGCCGACCTCGTGCGGACGATCCGTCAGCTTGAGCACGACTTCACCAGACGCCACCCCGGCGAACCCTCCGCGGGCGACATCGGCTCGCCGGTCGAGGTACAGGTCGGCGCTGACGCCAAGGCGCCGCACGCGCAGAGGCCGGCGCCTCTCCCGCGGCAGACCGCGACGGCCGCGAGCGCCAAGGGCGTCACAAGGTGATCCTCCTTGCGCTGCGGCGTCCCCGGGCCAGGCTCGGACTCGGACCTCGGCGAGGTCGCATGACCTGTCACCCGGGGCCCGGCGCAGCGCAGCCGCCCACCCCGGGCCTGCAGGCACCCCCACCAGCGGCCCGGGGACCATTGTTGCGGCTGTCCGCAGCAGCACAGATCCCCGCTGCTGATATGCCGTCAAACCGATGCCATGGCGTACCCGGCCGCGGTGAAAGACCGGCACGGTCGCATCGGCGACGATCAGTCGATCACTCGTCGCCACACCTGTGGATCGATGTCCGGTGCCACCGGTCCAGCGCCTAGAGCGACGGCGCCCAGCGCCTTCGCGCCAGAACGCCAACCAGCGAACACACCACTAGCAGATGAGGGTACGGAGCAGGCCATGTATGACCCAAGGGGAGACTTTCCCTTGCGCACGACCACCACGTGCAGCGCTGTGGAGGACGATTTGACGGTCGCGCCGCACGAGCCGTGCGACTTCGACTGGTACGACGCCAGAGCCGCCTATGGTGGGGCAGCATCCGCGCCGAGCTTCGAAATCCCCATGACATGGGACGCCGGCTTCATGCCGCCGCCCGCCAGTCCCCAGGGCAAGCCTGCAGCCGACCGCGTGGGCACCGGCACAAGTAACCCACCCTCCCGTGCGCGGCGCCGGGCGAGCTCGCCCTCACGGACGTGGCTCCAAGCCCTGGGCCCGCTGTTCGGGGCCCTGACTGTCGCGACGTTCACCACCGTGTGCCTGCTGGGCTGGATGCTCTCCTACGGTGCTCTCAGATACGCGGCGTCGTACCCGTTCTCCCAGGGGATGTCGGAACTGTGGCCCGCCATCGTCTACGGACCCTGGTTGGCGGGCTGCCTCTCGGTCCTGCGCGCCGCCGCGCACGGACAGCGGGTCACGCACTCCTGGGTCACCGTGATCCTTTTCTCCTGCTTCTCCATGGCGCTGAGCATCGCGGCCGTGCCCCGGACCGTGCCCGACATGCTGGTCGTCGGGCTGCCCGCGCTCAGCAGTGTGGTGTCTCTGCACCAAGTCGTGCGCCAGCTCGCCAGCAGCCGCAACGAGAAATTGTCAGGATCCCACCGAGCCGCTCGCCAGGCATTTCACTGAGGACCGCACCCACGTGCTGCCGGGCCGGCCAGGGTGATGACGTGGGGCCGGCGCCGGATGTGGACAGGGGGACTCCCTCCCGCCTGACGCGAATCCTCTGCACCGCCGCACGGCGCCCTGCGCTGGGCGAACAGGGCAGTGCGGGTCGGTGCCGCCGCACTGCCGGTGCCGGACACAGCAGCTGCGGGACCCGCCGCCCAGCGGAGGGCCGGCCACGTGCAGCGGGGCGACCGTACGGATGCTTCGCGCAGGACCATCGGGTGAGATCAGCCGTCCTGTCCTCGTCCGGCCTCTGGATGATCCGCGTTGAGACTTCCTGACAGACGCCACGCGGCGCCGAGGTCATTCCCGCCCGCCACGGGAATCACCCGCCGATCTCATGTGGTCGGACCTCCGGTGAGTGATCGTGGGTCGCGGCAGCGGGGCACGGGCGAGGCGACGGTTCCCCCTACTCTCCGCTTCCGGGTCTGTCAAACCACCGTCAGGAGTGGTGCTCCGACGCCCATCGACCCCCGTTGTAGATATTGACCTCGTTGTGGACATCGCCGACGTTGAAGTTGATCAGGCCGCCGCCGCAAGCGATCAGGCAGAGCCCGTTCGGCGGCGCTGGAGGTACCGGTGCCGCCGAGATCACGACCGTCGTTTCGGCGTTTGACGCGCTGCAGTTGTCGTTGCCGTTGTAGGCGGCCGTGATCGTGTGGGTACCGACGGTGGACAGGTTGGCCGTGTACACCGCAGCCCCGGCAGCGGTGACGGGCACGGTGGCCAGAATGTCTCCGCCGTCGAAGAACGTCACGCCAAGGCCCCCGCTGGGATCGCCTGAGCAGGTCACCGTCGCGGCCAGATCCACCGGTTGCCCGATAGACGCTGTCGAAGGCGACGCCTGGACCGCGGTCGTCGACTGCGCTGCCGCTGCCGCCGGCGAGGCAAACGCCACGACGGCGCTCAAGGCGGCGTACGGGACCAGATTCCAGGCCGCCCGCTCTTTCCAACGTGCCACTTTTTCGTCTCCTTGATCGTCCGCTGCGCGGATGAGAGATGTACGAACGATCAGCACAGTAACGCGCTAAATCGAGGTATTACTTGACGTACCGGCGCAAGTAGATCTATTTGGCCGCCGAGGTTCCTCCGGACGGGCGCCCTCGCGGCGTTGACCCGCGGCCGCCCTGGCCCAGGACCGCGCGATGCCCCGTGGCGCGCCACGAGGTGCCGTGAAATCGGGCCGGGCTGCGAGGGGCTCATCGAAGTACCTTGGAGGAAGCGGCTCTTCGCGCCGGCTCGGGTCGCTGCGCACGCAGACCTGTGCAGTCGGTCATCGGGCTTCGCTGATCGACGCCGGCTACGCCAAGAGCCGTCACCGACGGGCACGGTGATCCGCCTCAGCCGAAACGGCTCGCGCGTCGACAGGCACACGGCCGCGCCGTTCGTGCCGACGATCCGCGCCTGGCCACCGCGCTGTCACGGCCGTTGGCGCACGACCTGCCCACAGGGGGACGGCGGCGCGAACGGCGCGCCCGTCCTCATGCCCCGTGGCCCAGCCCCAGCCCCAGCCCCAGCCTGATTCGCACAGGAACGACGGCCTGCTCGCGCAATTTCCCCACCCGAAGAGAATTGACACACTGTCACTCATGTCGCGCCGCTTTAAATGATGCCCCCCGGCCCGCGCATGAAGGCTCCAGCGCCCGACAGGTCCGTGGCCAGGGCAGATCGGTTGACGAAGGATCGCGGGATCGCCACCGCACGGCGCACGATTCTCCCCGCGCGATTTCCTCGCGCTGCGCCAAAAGAGTGACTCAGCGTCAACGCCCTTGTGAAAGAGGCGACCCGAACGGGTTAATGTTTGCATCCGAACTGGTGGGCCGGCACCCATCCCTCGGGGGAGCGGCGGAGGCCTGGCCGCTGGCATCATGTCAGCGATCAAGCCCCGTGCCGCAATGGGCACCTTCGGAAGAGGAACCACCATCCGGTGCCGCGCCTCGACACCGGACGGTGCGGCGGACCCACCCCGTGTCCATGGGGGCGCCCTGCGCCCGACCCGTCTGCGGGTCACCATCCTGGACCAGGTTCGGCTGCCCCCGACCAACGCGCCCCTGCCCGCGGAGCAGCGGCGGGCGAGTCGGATGGGCCCGTCCCCGTGAACTGTTGCGCTCACCTGAACGAGCCCGGTCACCGCAGTCCCCCGGCACTCGACCGAACGCACCTTCCGGCACCTGGAAGTCGTCGTGGCCACGACGACTTCCAGCGAACGCAGCCAGGGTCGCCAAGCAGCACACCATCCCACCCCAGTTGCACGTCCGAAATACGGAAAGGGAGCACATCTCATGCCCATCTCTCCGAACCAGGGATCCACCGGCGGCGGAACCGTCGTGACCATCACCGGCGTCAACCTCGGCGGCGCCACCGCCGTGAAGTTCGGCACCAAGTCGGCCACCATCACCGCCAACACCCCCACCTCCGTCACCGTCACGTCCCCCTCGGGCAGCGGGACCGTCGGCGTGACCGTGACCACCCCGGGCGGGACCAGCAACCCGCTGTCGTTCTTCTACGTCGGCGCGCCGTTCAAGTCCGCCCTCAGCGACAGCTCCGGCACGCTCGCGGGCGGCAACACGGTCACCATCACTGGAACCGGCCTGTCCACCGCCACCAGCGTGGCCTTCGGCGCCAACACCGCGACCCCGACCGTGACGTCCGACAGCCTGATCAGCGTCATCGTTCCCGCAGGCACCGCTGCCGGCTCGGTCGGCGTGAGCGTCACCACCGCCGGCGGCACGAACAACGGCCTGTCCTACACCTACGTGGACGTCCCCACGGTCGCCACCGTCGTCCCCGACGAGGGCCCGACCTCCGGAGGTACGGCGGTGACCGTCACCGGCACCAGCCTCACCACCACCCAGTCGGTCACCGTGGGCGGCACCCTGGCGCCGTTCTCGGTCATCGACGACACCTCGCTGTCCGTCGTCACCCCGCCCGGGACCGCCGGTGCGGCCGACGTCGTGGTCACCACCACCGGCGGCTCCGCCACCGCCACGGGCGGCTTCACCTACGTCGCCGGCCCCGGCATCTGATCGACGCGCCTGAACCCGCCAGGCCACCGGGTTCAGGCCAGACCCCGCCGGGGCAGTGACAACCCCTCCACGATCTGCCCCGGCGGGCACATCCGCACCCACTCACACTGGGCCCCGGCCGCCCCGTCGGCCGGGCCCCACGTGCAAGGAGATAGATTCTTGAACAGCCCCCAGGCACCACACAATCTGGCCCCCTTGGTCGTCCCGACCCTCAGCGGTATCAGCCCCACCCAGGGCCCGAGCACCGGCGGCACGTCGGTCACCTTGACCGGCAGCCACTTCACCGGTGCCACGTCGGTGAAGTTCGGTGCCACCGCCGCGACTTCGTTCACCGTCGTCTCCGACAGCGTGATGACTGCCGTAGCCCCCGCGGGAAGCGGCACCGTCCAAGTCACCGTCACCACCCCCAGCGGCACCAGCAACAGCGCGGCCTACACCTACACCACCCCGGCCATTCCGACCCTCAGTACTGTCAGCCCCACCCAGGGCGCGACCACCGGTGGCACGTCGGTCACCTTGACCGGCAGCCACTTCACCGGTGCCACGTCGGTGAAGTTCGGTGCTACGGCGGCGACTTCGTTCACCGTCG
>NZ_BBPQ01000070.1:28357-45088 GCF_000787855.1 Streptacidiphilus anmyonensis
GCTCCCACCCAGTATCTAAGCGTGAACTGCAAGTTGCCGCTGCGTTCGGCCCTGCACCACCGATGGTGCAAACCGGCTGGTGGTTGGGGTTATCGGCGGCTGGCGGAGAGCCGGCCGCCGAAGGCGACGTCGAGGGTCGGGCTGGTGTGCGGCCGTCGACTGTGGTTGTGCTGAGCGTCGACAGCCGCGCCGCCGGTTCAGCTGACGTGGACGGTCACCACGTTGGAGGCGTGCAGGCGCACGGGGTGCTGGTCATTCACGCTCTTCAGGCCTTGCAACAACGCGCCGAATTCCAGGTTGCCGCGGCGCGCGGAGGTGCGCGCTCACCCCGAGTCGCGGTGCGAGAAGTGCCCGCACGGCTACACGATCAGGCACCGGCACGCCCAGGCGGTGCAGACCGAGGAGATGGGGTTGCACCCTGGAGAGGGCCATCGCCCGCCTGATGGAGATCTACCGCGACATGCAGGAGCTTGCAGCGAGGCAATCCAGCAACGCTGAGCGCATCCGCACACAGTTCTCCACCTCGCTGATCTTGAACTGGGTCTTCGCGGTCCGCCCCCTCCCGAACTTGTACGGCGTCAGTCCTGCTCGAGGGCTTCTCGGTAAACCCACTGCACATACTCGGCAGTCTCGCGGACATCGATGAACTGACTCACTACGCCATCCTCGCTCGCTCGAATTCAAACACACGAGCGAACGCCCATGTCCGCAGCACCCTGCGATGACATCGGCAGTTTCACGACGCCGCGGATGCGTGATATCGGATGCACCGCGCTCCCGGCCTGGATGCCAATTCCAGCAGCGACGGCCACGGCGAGTCCCGAGGTTCGTACACCCCCGCGTCGGTGGGGCGGACGCCTGGGTCGCGGTCGAGCCGGACCTGGAGGGCGGATCACCTCCACGTCCGCGGGGGTGATCCGGCGACTCCGCCGTCGCTGATCAAGTAGGCGGCGTCCGCCCCGCCGACGCGGGGGTAAGTCCGCCTACCGGGACTCCTACCTACTGAGTTCGGGATCCGTCCAGCCGACGTAAGAGTGATCCGGAGCTGTTTCCTGGCTTGTCGCCGCTGGCGAGGTCCATCCCGACCGTTCCGGAAGGACCACCTCCCGGTGTCTGCCTCTCCACGGTGCGGGGCTTGAGGACGGGATACGACCCGATGACGTGATCCGCGTCCAGCTCGCCCACCGTTTCGCCAGCTCTTCGCCGGCTCCTCGTATTCGGCCAGCGCCCGGGCCTCGAGCTCGGTGCACTGGTCCCTCGGCGGGAGCGCAAGGGGCTACCGATCGCGCCAGTCCCCGGCAGGCCGGTCGACTCCGGAGAGCCTTCGAAGGCGGCGCGCTGGTGCTCACAATGTCCTGGGCCCGGCCCTGAATCGGGGATCATGTGGCCATGAACGAGGCCGTGGGGTGCTCCGTGATGTCCTGCCAACCAAGCGGCTGGTCGTCTCGTCGAGGGCCGAGGCGGGTGGCCGGGTGGTCTGGCCCGTGAATCCGGTGGAGGAACCAGCCGAGGGGCTGACGCTCGACGCCTTGTTCAGCCAGTCGCCGCTGGGGCTGCACATTTTCGACGCCAACCTGCGGCTGGTGCGTATCAATCCGGCGACGGCGGCTATGCGGGGGCGCGACACCCGGGAACTGGTCGGCCTCTCGTTCCGGGACGTATTCCTGCTGGAGGATCCGGATTCGGTGGAGGCTCTGGCGCGCTCGGTGCTCAAGGACGGGCGGCCCGTGCTGGAACGGCGTGTCCGGGCGTTCATGGACCCGCGCCCGGCACCGGCCCGCACGTATTCGGTGTCGCTGTTCCGGTTGCGGTCGCAGGCAGGGTCAGTCCTTGGGCTCGCAGCGGCCGTGGTGGATGTGACGGAACTAGCGGTGGCGGAGGCCGGCTCACAGATCCTGGGCGCGGTACGCGCACGGGCCGGTGCCTCGCTGGACGCTGTCGATATCTGCCGTCAACTGGCCGATGTCCTGGCGGGGGATATGGCCGATGCGGTGGTCGTGGAGGTCGTCGACGCGTTGATGACAGGCGATGACCCACCGCTTGTCCCACCACCGGAGTTCGTGGCCTTGCACAGCACGGCCGTGAGACGTCGCGGCACCGCATTCGGTAGCGGGCCGTTCGGGTCGTCGCACGTGCCGCGCGCGGCGTCGCCCTTCGGCCTGGCACTGACACGGGGCAGGCCGGTCACGGTCACGCTGGGGGGCGATGCGGCCTGGCTGCACGCCGCCGCCGACCACGCCGCCGCGGTGCGCGGGGCAACGCCCTCTGCGGTCCTGGTGGCGCCGTTCATGCTGCGGGGCACGCTGCTCGGCCTGGTGAGCCTGTACCGGTTCGAGGGGTCGTCCTCCTTCACACAGGAGGACGCGGCTCTGGCCGCGACGGTGGCCGACTACGTCGCACTGTGTCTGGACAACTCGCGCCGCTACACCCGCGAGCACGCGGTCGCCGCCACGGTGCAACGAAGACTCCTGCCGCAGACGCCGCAGACCGCCGTCGGTCTGGAGACCGCACAGGGCCACCTGACGACGCCTACGGCCAGCGGCGGCTGGTACGACGTCATCGCGCTCTCCAGCGCCCGTACCGCGCTCGTCATCGGCGAGGTCGACGGCGCCGGGATCCACACATCCGCCACGATGGGCCAGCTGCGCACCGCGCTGCGGTCCCTGGCATCGCTCGATCTCGAACCGGACGAGCTGCTGGCCCGCCTGGACGAGACCACCCGGCAACTGGCAGCGGAACGACGCGCGCTTCCCGCGGCGGACCCGCTGCGGGAGCAGGCGCTGACGGCGAGCTGCCTCTGCGCGATCTACGACCCGGTATCCCGCACCCTCACTGCGGCCCGCGCCGGCAACCCCGGCCTGGTCTTCGTCTCCCCGGACGGTGCCCTCGTCGACATGGACCTGCCTGACGGGCCGCAGCTTGGGACCTCCGAGACCGCCCCCTTCGCTGCGACCCGGATGCCCGTCCCCGACGGCACCGTGCTGGCACTTACCACACCGGCACTCTTCGCGGCCCTCGGTGCGCAGGGTCTGCACGCCCACCTCGTCCCTGCCGACGGCGGCCCACTGCGTGAGCGGTGCGACCAAGTCCTGCTCGCTTCTGAAGCGGCTGGACAATCGGGAGCCGTGATCCTGCTCCTGAGCCAGGCCACCGGACTGGTCCAGGACGCCGCTGTGGACTGGATCCTGGATGTCGGCGAACGCACCCCGGCACAGGCCCGATCGCTTGTCCGCGTGCAGCTGGGACACTGGGGACTGCCCGCGGAAGTCTCGTACACCACTGAGCTCCTGGTGAGTGAGCTGGTGACCAACGTCGTCCGCTACGGCGTGCCACCGTGCCGCCTCCGCTTGATCCGTTCTGACCGCTTGAGCGTCGAGGTCAGCGACGGCGCGGCTTCCAGCCCCCACCTCCGTCACGCCCGGAACTCGGACGAGGGCGGCCGCGGGCTGTACATCGTGTCGCGAATTGCGGACCGATGGGGCGTCCGGTCCACGACAAGGGGAAAGACGGTGTGGTTCGAACAACGGGTCCGCAGCTGAGAGGACGGTACGCACGGATTGCTGGATCTCACCCTGTCTCAGGATTGACGTGCAGGGCAGGGCAGTCAGCCGGGGCCTGCCGCTACTGTCGCGGCCTGGGATCGAGACAGAAGGCTCCCGCAGCCAGGACTCTGCCCCCGCCCGGCAGGCCACGTCATCGTCCCGGGTGCTGGGGCGCCCAGTCCGCACTCAGGTTCCTTCGCCGCATATCACGTGCGCGAGCTGATGATTCTCCCTCGGCCGTGTGCGGCATGCCGCGTTCGGAGCAATCAGGGGCCGTGGGCCGTTTGGCCGTCATGCTGTTCCTGTTGATGGCGGTCCCGGTCAAGGAGAGACCGTTGGCCTGAGGCGGATGTCATGAATGGCAACACGGGAGCGACGCCCGCGCTTCGTGCCGGGGCGGAGCTGTCCACCGGTGGGGTCGTGTGGATGGCGCTGCGGATCACGGGCTCGGTCGCCCTGCTGACCTCCCTGTACTACCTGCTGCCCTTGGACCACTCCTCGGCGGCGCTCGCGGTGACCATCCTGATCGTCGGGTTGGCTGTGTTCCTGGCCGTGGTCTGCTTCCAGGTCGCCGTGATCGTCCGGTCACCGTTCCCTGGAGCGCGTGCGGTCGAGGCCCTGGCCACCAGCGTGCCGTTCTTCCTGCTCCTGTTCGCCGGCACCTACGTCGCCCTGGCCACGATGTCCCCCGGCAACTTCGGCGGTCACCTCTCACATTCCGACGGCCTGTACTTCAGCGTCACCATCTTCTCGACCGTCGGCTTCGGCGATATCACCGCGAAGTCCCAGACGGCTCGGCTCGTGGTCACCGGGCAGATGATCAGCGACCTGATCGTCCTCGGTCTCGCGATCAAGCTCATCGTTGGGGCGGCCCGGACAGGCGGGCGTCGCGACAGTGGTCGCGACGACGGCACCCCGGAACGACAACAGTGAGCACCCCACGATTGCTCGCCCCGGCTCGCCCGACACCCGGGTGTCGGAGCGACACCGGAGCTGCGCTGTATGGCTGGACGAGACGGCGTCTTCTCCACGGGGACTTGCGGTTCGCGTGACGGCGGTCGCCGCCACAGCCGCAGAATGCGGTCAGCGCGGCATTCCCAGGTGACGACGGCGAGCGAGACAGCCATGGCCCAGTGCGAGCGAACGAGGCCAACAGCCCGTACACCGGGACGCCTCCACGAGCTGGCCGCGAAGGATCTTCCAGCCCGATCCCGTCGGGGCCAACTGGGCGATCGGCCATGAGCAGTACCTACTCAGCGCTGTGTTCGGCCTGCTGTTCGCGGGGCTTGCCAATCCGGGAGGCAGCTACGGGCACCGCGCGTCGCACATCGGCGTCATCGCGCTGGTCGGCACCGGCGCCCTCCCGTCGACCGACCGTCAGGTGGATGAACCGGCAAGGCGCCTCATCTCGGGGGGCGTCATGAACGACGATGGGCGGGCAGTGGTGACCGCCACGTCCCGGGAGCCCCGGTCTGCGCGTCACCCAGCCCACGGGCTTCCGGTTGCTTACTCCGATCTTCCCGGCGTGAGGGAGACTCCCGGTAACGCCGGCCTCCCCTACAACCCTGGCGCCCCCCCGCTCGCTTGCGAGCGTCCTGGATGACATGAGTCGGCGCCTCGTCGGACTTCTCGTCCGCAACCACAACCGGCTCCTCACCCAGGACTACATCCTCGAACGCGTCTGGGGGCTGCATGACGCCCACACCAACTACCTGCGCGTCTTCCTCGTCGCAATCCGCCGCAAGCTCGAACCCGACCCGACCAACCCCCGCTACATCCGCACCTACCCGGGAGCGGTCTGCGCTTCACCCGTGATCGCGCTGTAGTGACCGCAAGGACACGTCAAAGCGAGCCCCTCCGACATACGGAAAGCGTCAAAACGGTCAAGGGCGACAGCCCCGGTGCGCTCGAATGGATCGTCCGAGCAGATCCGGGCTTCCGATGTGCTCAGCGCGCTGCCAGAGCGAGTGCTCCCCCGCGACAGGAAGGTCCTTCACATGCGTGAGGCGTACCACGAGGAACTGACGGCCATCAGCAACGGGCTCGTCGGCATGGCCCGGAAGGTCGCCTCGGCGATGGAGCAGGCTACCGTGGCCCTGCTGGAAGCCGACCTGCGGCTTGCCAGCGCGGTGATCGACGACGACCGCACCGTGGACCGGCTCCACCGCGAACTCGAGGACCGCGCCATCGCCCTGCTGGCCCGCCAGCAGCCGGTGGCCACCGAGCTGCGGATCGTGGTCACAGCGCTGCGCATCAGCGCGGAGGTCGAGCGCTCCGGGGATCTGGCTCGTCACATCGCGGAGCTCGCGCGGATGCGCCACCCGGCGCGCGCCGTTCCCGCGGACCTCCAGGACACGGTCGGCAGCATGGGTGAGCTCGCCCGCAGGCTCATGCTTCAAGCCGCCGACGTCATCGCCTCCAGGAACGTCGAGGACGCGCTGATGCTGGAGCAGGCGGATCAACAGATGAACGAGCTCCACCGCACCGTGTTCGAGCAGCTGCGCGAGACCAACTGGCAGCACGGAATCGAGACCGCCGTCGACGTCGCCCTGGCCGCCCGCTATTGCGAGCGCTACGCGGACCACGCCACTTCCCTGGCCGACAGGGTGGTCTACCTCGTCACCGGGCAGCACATCGACCAGCCGTCCCACATGCTCGCGCTCGCCGAGTAGGCCTGAGCCGATTCGGCGGACTGACTGTACGTCGCCCCACCCGCTGCTGCGGCCGCTGCGCCGCCACTGCGCTCAGATCCATTCCAGTGTTCCAGGCACCACCGACAACGGGCACCCACGCACACCGATCTCCCGGGCCTCAGGGCCCTCGGCTCAGGTCTAGGCGCTGGCGCAGTCGCGATCACTGGATCCAGGTCGTCGACCCCCTCGCGGCAGGAGGGCAAGAAGTCCCGTGCTGCCGGCCAGAACGGCCGTCGCTGCGACCGGCACAGCCACTGTTGCGGTGTTCACCACCATCACGCGGATGTGCGATCGCCGGCTTCCGTGGGCCACATCGGTGGCTGGGGTTCGAAGTTGGGGCAGACTCGGGCGGCGTCGTAACGTCCCACACCGGCGTGACCGAGCCGCTGGTGGCGGGGACGATCGCCGACCAGTCGGCCGGGCAGGCGCGCCCCTGCTTGGTCTCGCGCTCCTCGTGTCGGACGAACTGCTTGGTCGCGAAGTGGTGGTCGATGCTGGACACGCCGTCGCGGTCGAAGGAGTGCAGTACCGCGGAGACCAGCTCGACCAGGGCCCGGTCCCGCCACAGGTTCCGATCGCGGCGAGTGTCCAGCCCCATGCCGCGCAACGTCCTTCAGGCGGTTGTAGCGGTTGGCGTCGGAGATGTTGCGGGCACCGATCTCGGTGCAGGTGTACCAGGCACTGAACGGCGCGAGCAGGTAACGCGGACCGCCCAACTCCAACCGCTGGTCGGATATGGTCGGGAACGCGTGCCAGCGCAGGCCGAGCCCCTCGAACCGGGGCTGGTCGGGATGAGCCAGGCGGACCTCGGGCACGGCGTTCGCGGGGATGTCGAACCAACGGGGCTCGCGACCGGGCCACTGGACCACCAGCGGCAGCAGGTCGAAGTCCCGCCTCGTCCGCGCCAGCCCAGACGCATGACGGTCTCGGTCAGCGCGACGGACGCCGGGTCCCCCTGAACCGATCCGTCGGCGTGTCAGTACCCGGCGTAACGGATCAACTGCCCGTTCCATACCCGGGGGCCCGGGTGGTCCGGCAGGTCGGGCGGGAAGACGCTGAGCAGCAACCGGACTTTGCCTCCGTTCCAGGCGAGCCGTAAGTGCTCGACCAGGGCCCGAACGGCCATGACCCAGTCAGTCATCACCACCCCGGTCGAGCAGACGGAGACGTGGGATCCCCTGTGGGTCCTGCCTCAGGTGCGAGAGGCCGAGGACGAGGACGATGCCGAGCCCAACCTCCACGCGGGCTGCCGAGTCGCCGCGCAGTTCCTGATGTAGTCCGGACCGTGCGAGTCAGGGAATCGAGCATGTGACTGTGATCCTCACCGTCGGCGAACCCCGGCGGCTCCACCCTCTCGGAGCCGATCTGGAGGCTCAGCACTACGACACCCTCCTGGCCGCTGCCGACGCCGAAGCAGTCGCCGAGGTCGCCCGCCAGGAACCCGACGCCGTTGTGCTCGAGCTCGGACCGTCCTACGACGAGGGAATCGACCTGATCCTTCGCCTGCGCACGCTCAGCAGCGTTCCCGTCATCGCCCTGATCGACGGCAGGGACATCGACGCGGACCGCCGCGCTGGACGCGGATGCCGACGACTGCGTCAGCCGACCCTTCGTTCTGGCGGAGCTCCTCGCCCGGTTGCGGGCGGCACTGCGGCGCCCCTGCCTGGGACCCGCCGACAGCCCGACCGCGGTCGCCTGCGGCTCCTACACGGTCGACATGGACCGGGTGACCGTCCAGCCCCGGGACGACGTCACCGAGCCCCTCCCGGCCGTCCACCTCATCCCCACCGAGTGGCGGCTCCTGCGGCAGTTCGTCCGGCATCCCGACCAAGTGCTCACCCACACCGAGTTGCTGACCGCGGTGTGGGGCCCCGGCCACGAGGCGCACGACGAGTACCTGCGCGTCTACCTGAACAGCCTGCGCCGCAAGCTCGAGCCCGACCCCGCCCGTCCACGGCACCTGATCACCGAACCGGGCCTCGGCCACCGCTTCGAACCCGGGCCGTGATCCGCCGCGGCATCGGGAGTGACCACCGCGAATTCGGTGATGGCTGTTGCCTTTCCGCTTGACGAGGGATCAGGGTGGGGCCGGTCGGCGGCTACGGAGTCACGAGGGCTGCCGGAGCCGCCGACGCGGCATCTGAGCGGGTGCCTCAGCGCGGTGATCGCTCAGCCGGGTGGAGGCTGGCTGAGGGACGGCGATCGCCAACTCTGGACCAGGGCGTGGCTAGGGCTTGGTCCACTGCTGGTTGGACGTGTCGTAGCAGTCCCAGATCTGGACCTGGGTCCCGGATCCGCCGTAGCCAGTGTCGTCGAGGCACTTGCCCGACTGAGGATTGATCAATTCGCCGTCGGCCTGGGGCTGCCACACCTGGGCCCCGGTGCCGTTGCAGGTGTACAGCTGCACCAGGGTGCCGTTGGTGGTGCCGCCGCTCCGCACGTCAAGGCACTTGCCGTCAGCGTGGGCCGTGCCGTCGGGCTCTTCGGTCCACTGCTGGCCGTCGGTGCCGTTGCAGTCGTAGACCTGGACCTTGCTTCCGTCACCGTTGTCGTCGCCGGCCAGGTCCAGACACAGGCCCTGGTAGCCGACCAGCGGGGTGGTGGGGATATCGGAGCCGGTGGGGGTGACGGTCCAGGTGAAGCTGGTGGTGGCGAAGGCCCCGGAGGTGCTCCGGGCGGTGAGGGCGACGGTGCTGGTCCCGGCGGAGGTCGGAGTGCCGGTGATGGTTCCGGTCGAGGCGTTGACGGAGGTTCCGGCCGGCAGGCCGGTGGCCACGTAGCTGAGGCCGGTCCCGGTGGCGGTGACCGGCACGGAGACGGCGGTTCCGATGGCGCCTTCCTGCGGTCCGGGGTTGGTGAGGGTGACCGGCTGGCCGAGCTGGCCGGAGGTGATCGGAAGGGTCCCGGTCAGGGGCAGGTTCCGGGAGGAGTCGCCGACGGAGATGGTGTAGTCGCCGGTGCTGGTGGCCCACCCGTTGCTGCCGGTGTTCCAGTACTGCAGATTGCGCTGGGTCAAGGGGAAGGTGACGGTCTTGCTCTGGTGGGGCTGCAGGTCCACCCGGGCGAACCCTTCCAACTGCTTGGACGGCTCGCCGGAGGCCGCAGGATCGGTCACGTAGAGCTGGGCGACCTCGGCGCCCTCACGCGATCCAGTGTTGGTGACGGTGGCGGTGACGGTTGCCTGGCCGCCCTCGGCCAGAGTGCCGACGTGCAGGTCGCTGAAGGCGAAGCCGGTGTACGACAGGCCGTACCCGAACGGGAACAGCGGGGTGAGGTTCTGGGCGTCGTACCAGCGGTATCCGACCTTCTCGCCCTCGGAGTACTGGACCTGGCCGTTCTCTCCCGGCCACTGGGCCGTGGTGTTGGCGGGGACCTGCGACAGCGAGGTGGGGAAGCTGACCGGCAGGTGGCCGGAGGGGTTGACGTCGCCGAACAGCAGCGCGGCGATCGCGTTGCCGTCCTCCTGGCCGGGGTACCAGGCCTCCAGGACGCCCTGCACCGAGTTGAGCCAGGGCATGGTAACGGCCGAGCCGCTGTTGAGCACCACGATCGTGTGCGGGTTCGCGGCGGCCACCGCCGATATCAGTGCGTTGTCGCTGCTGGACAGGTCGATGTCGCCCAGGTCCGAGCCCTCGGACTCGTACTTGCTGGCGAACACCACCGCGACGGACGACGACGCGGCCAAGGAGGCGGCCGAGGCGCTGTCCGTGCCGTCGTCGTAGCCGACCTTGACCCCGCTCCCGGCGCGGTTCGTGATGCCCTGCAACGGCGTCACGGTACCGCTGGAGTTCACGTGCCCGCTGCCGCCGCCCACCGTCAGCGCGCTGCCGGAGGCATCCGCGCCGATCACCGCGATCGAGGACACCGACGACGCCAGCGGCAGGACCGAGCCGCTGTTCTTCAGCAGCACCGTGCCTTCCTCCGACAACTGCCGGGAGGCCGCCACGTCCGAGCTGCTGACGGACGCCGCCGGGGAACCGGTCGGCGCCTTGTCGAACAGGCCGTAGGCGAACATCTGGGTGAGCACCTGGGAGGTCAGCGAGTCCAGCGTCGCCTGGCTCACGGACCCGTTGTCGACGGCCGTGACCAGGTTGGCGCCGCCTGCGCCGTACAGGTCGCCGCCGGGCATGTCCTGGTTCAGCCCGGCATTGGCGGACGCGGCGGCGTCCGGGTTGAACGCGTCGGCACTCCAGTCGGAGGTGACGAACCCGGTGAACCCGAACTGCTTGCGCAGCACCCCGGTCAGCAGTGAGGAGTTCTGGCAGGCGGGGGTGCCGTTGATGACGCTGTAGGAGCACATCACCGAGGAGGCCGCGCCCTGCTGCACCGCGTCCTGGAACGCGGGCAGGTAGATCTCCTGCAGCGTGCGGGGATCGACGATCACGTTGTCGGCGGCGCTGTTGCGGTTGGTCTCGTTGTTGTACGCCGCCAGGTGCTTGACCTGCGCCATGACCCCGGCGGACTGCACCCCCTGGATGTCGGCCGCACCCATGGTGCCGGCGAGGTATGGGTCTTCGCCCAGCGACTCGAAGGCCCGGCCCCAGCGCGGGTCCCGCACGATGTTGATCGTCGGACCCAGGTCGACGTTGGCGCCCTTGGCGGCCTGCTCGGAACCGATGACCTGGCCGTAGCGCTGCTCGGCGGAGGTGTCCCAGGTTGAGGCGGCACTGACCGGTGCGGGCAGCTGGACCCCGGTGAACAGGGAGCTGATCCCGCCGGGGCCGTCGTCCAGGTTCAGAGCCGGGATGCACAGCGACCCGATCGCCTGGGTGAAACCGACATAGCTGGACCCGGACGAACCCGTCAGCAGCGCCGCCTTCTGCTGCGTGCTCATCTGCGCCAGCACCTGGCTGACGCGCTGCGGGATCGGGGCGGCCGAGCCGACCCAGGGGCACGCGGCCGACGCCGCGGCTGCCTTCGGGGCGGCGGACGTCGCGAAGAGCGAGGTGGATCCGGCGGTCAGCGCGACCACCAGGGCAAGGGCCCGCCTCGGCCTGATGCCAGGGCGAGGGCGTGAGCGATGGGTGAACACGGTAACTCCCTTTTCGGGTGGGGAACCCGGCCGCAATCCGGATCAGGGCAGAGGAAAGCCAGTGACCTGGCGCAGTGCAAAGAGACCGCTCAAGTACGGGGTGAGGGGATCAGCAGGTCACTCCGCGCGGCAGCTGTTCGACGCTTGCCGCTGCGCAACGACGGTGAACTCGCCGAACAAGTACGGGAGTCGGATGAGCGATCGCAGTTTCTTGAATGCTCGCTGACACTACGATCGGTCCTAATTGACCGTCAAGAGCCGTAACACTCACCACAATTCTGCCTTTCAGTGGCAGAATCGGCTCATGTCCTCACCCGATCGCCACCCGGCCGTCCCGGACGATCAACCCGCCGCAGCGACGCCCCTCGAAGCCGGCGACGCAACGGCCCTCTCCTCACGCCGCCGGCGAACCCACGAGCACATACTCGCCGCCCTGTCCGAACACGGAGCGCTCAGCCGGGCCGATCTGAGCCGCCTCACCGGGTTGTCGCGCAGCGCGGTCGGACACGCAGTAGGCTTCCTCGCCGACGCAGGCCACCTCACCGAGGACATACCGGCCGGCACAGGCCGTACGCGAGGCCGCCGCCCGACCGTGGTCACCCTGCAACGCAGGCCCGGGGTCGTCCTGGGCATCGACTTCGGCCACTCCCACATCACGGCCGCGACCGCCACCACGTCGGGCACCCTGCTCGCCGAAGCCACCACCGCCCTCGACGTCGACAGCCGGCCGCAGCAGGCCCTCGACGCCGTCACCGACCTGGCCGCCCAGGCACTGGCGCAGTCGGGGCACACGGCAGATCAGATCAAGGGCATCGCCGCCGGAATCCCCGGTCCCCTCGACATCCGCACGCACGTCGTCCGGGCGCCCACGATCCTGCGCGACTGGATCGGCCTCAACCCCGCGCAGGAGCTGTCCCGCAGGTTCGGCCACCCGGTCGCCGTCGCCAACGACGCCGACATGGGAGCACGCGGCGAGCACACCTTCGGCGCCGCCCGCGGATTGGAGGACTTCTTCTACATCAAGGCCTCACACGGCATCGGAGCCGGACTGGTCCTGGCCGGACGCACCTACCGCGGCTCCACCGGCATCGCCGGCGAGATCGGCCACACCCGCCTGGAAGGCGCGACCAATCTGTGCCGGTGCGGCAACCGGGGCTGCCTGGAGACGGTCGTGTCGATCACCGAAGTGCGGCGCGAACTGGCACACGTCCTACCGGCCGAACCCTCGACCGCCGCAGCCGCACCTCCGCCGCCACTGGCGGACCTGGCCACCCAGCCCGCCGCCGCACGCGTCATCACGGACGCCGGACGAACGCTCGGCCTCGTTCTCGCCGACCTGGTCAACTGCCTCAACCCGGCCGCCATCATCATCGGCGGCGAACTCAGCGCGGCCGGAGCGCCCTTGGCCGAGGGTGTCCGCGACTCCATCAACCGCTACGCCCAACCCGCCAGCGCCAACGCCGTCACCGTCACCGTCAGCACCCTCCAACGACGCTCCGAACTGCTCGGCGCCGTCGCCACCGCCATCCAGCACTCAGCTGTCGGCTAGGCCGCGTCCCGCGACAGCGGAGACGGCCGTTGTCCATGCTTGAAGATGCCAGGTCACGAACCAGGAGCGAGAAGGGCTGGACAACGGCGGGTGGTTCACCGTGGCCGTCGTCACACCGGCCACAAGGGTGCGTCAAGAGCCCACGCCGAACCGTTCAGGGCGCGTCAAAGTGGCGAGGGGCCGGTCCGATCATGCGTTGGAATGGCCTGCGGCGGCCCTACGGCCGTCGTCATCTCGTCACAGGAGTAGTGAGTTCGCCATGTCCCACTCGGGGCGCGTCGTCGTCGGAGTCAGCGGAACACCGACCAGCCTGCAGGCACTGCGTACGGCTGTCGCGGAGGCCCGCAGCACGGGGTCGTCACTGGTCGCCGTCCTGGCCTGGACGCCGGTGGGGGGTGAGATCTCCTACCGGCGTGCGCCGTGCCCGCCGCTGCTGCGGCTCTGGGAGGACGAGGCCGCCTGGCGGCTGCGGAACAGCTTCGACGAGGCGCTGGGCGGTGTGCCGCAGGACGTGCCGGTGGAGCTCGTCACGGTCCGAGGGGAGGCCGGCGCTGCACTCGTCGATGTCGCCGACCAGGCCGACGACTTGCTCGTGGTCGGCGCCGGCCCGCGCGGCGCGCGGGCTCGGCTCTTCCACGGTGCGACGACGCGTTACTGCGTCGGGCACGCGGCGTGCCGGGTGCTGAGCGTGCCGGCGCCGGAACTGCTCGCCGCCCTGCCGAGAGCGCTGCCTCACCGGGTGCCTGCGGCACCGCGCGAGCTCACGACGGCCAGTTCTGCCCGCGGCACCCGATCACGTGCCGCGCTGAGGGCTGATCACCGTTCGTCGGGCGTCGGGGCACTCTCGTCGGGCTCGGCGTGCTCCTGGCAGCACAGCCGTCTGCCGCCGAAGCGACGGCGTCAGTCTGGTCGTCACGCCCCACCTGTCCGGCGACGGGAAGGGGGCCGGCGTCCGCCGCCGTCGTGGCGACCGGCTCCTGGCTCACCGCCAAGGAGCAGATGGCGGACACCTACGCCGTACGGCTGGCTGCAGTCGGCATCGCGGCGTTGACGTTCCACCTCGCCGGAACAAGGGGTGTGGCCTGCGGCGCAGGCGCTCGACAAGATCACATCAAGAGCTGGGCGGACGACGTCAGGTTCCCGTCAGGGGGGTGGTCGTCGGTCCCCGACTCGTGTGGAATACCTGACGGCGGGGCTGGCCGCGGCATCGTGCTCACACCACGGCACGCCCTGTCCCCTGAACCCTGCGGGCCCGAGCCGACGGCCCTTTTCGGGCCCGCAGCGGAGAAGCCGTCCGGCCGGGGAGAATGGGAGCGCTGCGCTGCTTCCCTGGCCCCGGCCGGACGGGCTCGTACTGGCCCGTCGCGGCGTCAGACCTCGATGTGCGAGCCCATGATGACCGTGCGGTCGCGGGGCAGGCCGAAGTACTCGGCGGCGTCGCCTGTGATGTAGGACGTGGCGATGAATAGCCGCTTGCGCCACACCGGCATCCTGGGCGCCTTCCCGCGCTGCAGCTCGATCTTGGACAGGAAATAGGAAGCCTGGTCGAGCGACAGCTCCCCCTCCGTCTGGTCCGGTTCCAGCAGCGTCAGCGTGCCGGGGACGTCGGGGGTCTCCATGTAGCCGAAGCGGGCGGCGACGTGGACGATCCCGTCGTCCGCGAAGCCGAGCTCCACAAGGAGCGGAACACCGTCGAGCGCTGATCAAAAGGATCAAGGCCTGGCGGGGCATCGCCACCCCGGTTCGACCAGTTCCTAGGACGGCAGGCGCTCGATGATCCAGCTGCAGAGTTCCTCGGTGATGATGGTGTGCCCGGTGGTGCTGGACGAGCAGCGGAACTCGTCCAGCTCGCTCTCGTCGGGCTCAATGGCGTCGACCTTCGCGTAGAGGTCCTCCTGCCGGTCGATGTCCCGGATCGCGACCGCGCTGACGGTGGGCACGAAGCAGACAGTCGGGCGGTTCAGCTCCGCCTTGCCGCCCTTCGCCGTGAGCTCGTCGGCGACGATTCGGTACGAGTCGAGCGTGCCGCCGGGCGCGCCGTCCAGTTCCGGCAGGCCGCTGGTCTTGACCGTCTTCGTCTTGAACGGGATCAGGCGGCGCAGTTCGGCGACCGTGACGTCGTTGCCGGCGGCCTGGGTGAAGAACGTGGTGCCGGGGAACGCGATCTGTCCGGTGCTCTTCAGTGCGACGTCACCGGGCGGCACGTTGACGCCGGTGCCGTCGCCGGTGCCGTTCGCGACCGCGATCTTGTGCGGGCGCACCGGCCAGCCGCCCATGTCCTCAAGCTCCTTGAGGAAGGCGGTGCGCAGCGGGTCCACGCCGACCGTTTCGGTGTGGCTGTCGTAGTGGCGCCAGAGCAGCTGCCGCGCGGCGTCGCTGTTCATCTGCCTGGCGAAGTCGTTCGCGGTCGGGATGAAGTGCGCGAAGGCCTGGAGGCCGATCGGAATGACCGCGCCGCGGTGCGGGGTGTCGTAGGAGAAGTAGAGCGTGACCCGGTGGTCCATCCGCATCCGCTCAAGCTTGAGCAGCGCGTAACGGGTGACCAGGCCGCCCATGCTGAAGCCGCCGACGGTGAGCGTCGAGTCGTCCAGCTGCTCCGCGATCGTGCGCTGGATGGCGGCGATGGCGGCCTGGGCGTTCTCCTGGATGCTCGCGGCGCGCTCGTTGAAGCCGAGCAGGATGACGGTTCGGCCCTGCTTGCGCAGCGTGCTCAGGAACTTGTACGGCTGTGCGGGGTCGCCGGAGACGCCGCTCTCCAGGCCCTGGGCGAGCCACTGGAGGTCGCTTCGGCCCAAGTTGAAGCCGTCGGCCATGATGACCGGCCGCTCGACACCGGTGCTGCCCTCGCCGTAGTAGACCCAGGCGAAGCCGTTCGGCAACTCCCACTCGGTGTCCCGCTGGTGCACCGGGACGGGGATGATCGGTGCGGAGCTCAGGGGATCAGCGGCGATGTTCCTGCCGTCGAACTGCTCTGCCTGGTTGTCCTGCTGTCCGGACATCGGCCACTCCTCAGGGATCTGCGCACGCCAGTGTGACCCGGTCGAGCCGGGCGGGCTGTCGCACGGGGAAGAACTGTGCTGATGGCCTCATCATGCTCAGATCAGAAAGGAGCTGACGAACGATCAAGTCAGCCATCACTCGCCCGGGTGACATGACATGTAGGGCGTTGGGCCGATCGGCTGTGTATCTGAACGGCTCGTCCGTATGCGGCGGACGGGCGGCGGCGACTGTCCCCATGCTGCTGAAGACCGTCGGCGCTCAGCCCACCCACCCAGCTCCCGCCGGAGGTTGGACATGAAGGTCGGCCTGCACTGGTCCACCGGATCAAGCACGACGGCGAGGGCGAAACCCGCACATTGATCGCAACCCGTTACACGCCCTAGGCCGCCTGCTGGCGCGGAACCACGCCTCTTCGCCGTCGGCGGCCTGTGTCGAGCGCGACCAGCCGGTCCCACTCCGGATCCGGGTGCCCCGGCACCATCCGGCCGGACGCCGCCCACGCCGCCGCGAGCTCAGTGAACAACGGCGTGTCGTCGGGGCAGTCGGCCCTCAGCGAAGGCTCTGGCGCCGGATCCGAAGTGGTCACGCCTGGGGAAACGATGCCACCCCGCTGTAGCCGGGGGCCACAATCGAACTGGCTGGCCGTGGACGACGGCGGCGGTCGGTCCCCCGCGCTCGGAGCGCGCGATGCCCCGGGGATCGGCGGTGGGGTCGTGTCAGTCGACCGGGCCGAGGAGGCGTTTGCGCGGCTCTCCCCCGCCGTCCTCGTGCGTGCGGGTCGTGGCGAGGTTCTGCCGGACCGAGTCGAGGATGGTCAGGCCCTGCCCGACCAGGCCTGCGGCGATCTCCCCGAGTCCGTCCGCGCCGTTGAGCACGTTCACGTTGGCGCCGGCCAGGCCGCCCGCCGCCGCCTTG
>NZ_BBPQ01000069.1 GCF_000787855.1 Streptacidiphilus anmyonensis
TACGGCGACCACCGAGATCTACACCTAAGCCTTCGTCGGCAGCGTCAGATGTGTATAAGAGACAGGGCGGAGGCTCGGGGCGCTCGGGGCCGGGGCGCGGCGCGGCGGGGTACGCGCGGCGCTGGCGGCTGATGGGCGGGGTGTCGGCCGGGCTGCTCGCGGTGGCACTGGGCGGGGTGGTGTACGGGGTGGGCGGACTGCGGCACGCCGTCGCGCACGCCGCGTCCTCCGCGCGGGGCGGATCCGGGTCGGACGCCGTGATGCCCGCCCGGGCGTCGGCGGCCACCGCGTCCGCCGCCGGTCCCACCCCTTTGCCGAGGTCGACGCCGCTCGCCCTGGCCATCCCGTCCCTGCGGCTCGACGCGCCGCTGCTGGGCCTGGGGATGGACGGGAAGGGCGCCGCCGAACTGCCGCCGTTCTCGCTGCCGCACACCGCGGGCTGGCTGCGGGACTCCGCCTCGCCGGGGGAGGCCGGGACGGCGGTCGTGGTCGGGCACGTGGACACCACCACCGGGCCGGCCGTGTTCTGGAGCCTCGCGGCCGTGCGTCCCGGCGCCGAGGTGGACGTGTCGCGGCTGGACGGCCGCACGGCCGTCTTCACCGTCGACCGGGTGCGGGAGTTCCCGAAGGCGGGATTCCCGGCCGCCCAGGTCTACGGGCCCGCCCCGGGCGCGCAGTTGCGCGTGGTCACCTGCGGCGGCGGATTCGACCGCGACAAGCGCGAGTACACCGGGAACGTGGTCCTCTTCGCGCATCTGAGCGGCGTCCGCTGAGCCCGGGTGCGTACAATGTACGCACCTGTGTGGAGGAGGCCGTCTTGGCGGAAGCCCGTACGCCCGTGTGGGCCCGCCCGCGCGGCGCCGGCCGGGGACCCCAGCCGTCCCTGAGCGTGGAGTCCGTCGTCGAGGCCGCCGTGGCGCTCGCGGACGCCGAGGGGCTGGAGTCGGTGTCGATGCGGCGCATCGCCTCCGAGCTCGGCGTCGGCACGATGTCGCTCTACCGCTACGTCGAGACCAAGGACGACCTGCTCGACCTCATGATCGACCAGGTGATGGGCGAGGGCGACCGACCGCCGCGACGCGCCGACTGGCGTGCCGAACTGCGCGGCATCGGGCTGCGCTACCGGACGCTGGTGCTGCGGCACCCGTGGGTGCTGGGCGTCTCCGCCTCCCGCACGCCGCTCGGGCCCAACGTGCTCGACAACACCGAGCGGATGCTCTCCGCGATGGACGGCCAGGGCATCGGCATCGACGCGATGGCCCGTCTCGGCTGGACCGTGATGGCCTACGTGCGCGGGTTCGTGATGAGCGAGATCGCCGAAGCGGAGACGATCCGCCGCACCGGCGTCACCGAGGACCAGTACCGCAGCGCCCTCGGCCCCTACCTCGCGGGCGTGTTGGCCGAGGGCCGCCACCCGCTGCTGTCCCGCTTCGTCCACGACGCCGAGGACCACCCCGACCCGGACCGGGTCTTCGCCTCGGGGCTGGACCGCGTCCTCGACGGGATCGCCGTCGACCTGGAACGGATCCGAGCCGCCCGCGCGGGGTGAGATGCGCGGGGTGAGCTGCGCGAGGTGAGATGCGCGAGGTGAGGTGTCAGTGACGGGCGATAGCGTTTCCACGTCGAGTCAGCCCGAGACGACGACAGACAGCCAGACGGCGACGCCCGGAGGATCCCGCATGTCCAACACCGCTCCCACCGACGAGTTCGTGCTGCCCGAGTCGTGGCGCGCGGCGCTCCAGAGCGAGGTGGAGCAGCCCTACTTCCACGAGCTCGCCGCGTACGTCGACGCCGAGCGGGCCGCCGGACAGGTCTTCCCGCCCCGGGGGGAGGTCTTCGCCGCGCTGGAGCACACCCCGCTCGACCGGGTGAAGGTGCTGCTGCTGGGTCAGGACCCATACCACGACGACAACCAGGCGCACGGCATGTGCTTCTCCGTCCGCCGCGGCGTCAAGGTTCCGCCGTCGCTGCGCAACATCTACAAGGAGCTCGGCACCGACCTCGGCCTCACCGCGCCGGGGCACGGCAACCTGGAGGAGTGGGCCGACCAGGGCGTGCTGCTGCTCAACGCGGTGCTGACGGTCCGCGCCCACGAGGCCGGCTCGCACGCCGGCAAGGGCTGGGAGAAGTTCACCGACGCCGTCATCAAGGCCGTCAACGCCCGCCCGGAGCCGGTCGTGTTCGTGCTGTGGGGCGGCTACGCGAAGAAGAAGCTGCCGCTGATCGACACCGCCCGCCACGTGGTGGTGCAGAGCGGCCACCCCTCGCCGCTCTCCGCGCGCCACTTCCTCGGCACCAAGCCCTTCTCGCAGATCGACAAGGCGCTGGCCGACTTCGGCCAGCCGGCGATCAACTGGCAGCTCAGCGACTGAGATTCGGGCGGGTTCAGGCGCGGAACGGGGCCTCCGTCACGTCGCGGAGGTCCTGGACCGTCACACCGGGCGTCAGATCGACCAGCCGCAGGCCGTCCCGGTCGACGTCGAAGACGGCCAGGTCGGTGATGACCCGGTGCACCACGCGGCGGCCCGTCAGCGGCAGGGTGCACCGGCGCAGCAGTTTGGGGCTGCCGTCCTTGGCGGTGTGCTCCATGACGACCACGACCCGCCGGGCGCCGTGGACGAGGTCCATGGCGCCGCCCATGCCCTTGACCATCCTGCCGGGGATCATCCAGTTGGCCAGGTCGCCCTCGGCCGAGACCTGCATCGCCCCGAGGATCGTCACGTCCACCCGTCCTGAGCGGACCATCCCGAAGGACGCGGCCGAGTCGAAGTACGACGCGCCGTCGAGGACCGTCACCGTCTCCTTTCCGGCGTTGACCAGGTCCGGGTGCTCGGTCCCGGCGAGCGGGTAGGGGCCGGTGCCCAGGATGCCGTTCTCGGAGTGGAGCACGACGCTGACGCCCGGCGGGAGATGGTTCGGCACGAGCGTCGGGAGCCCGATGCCGAGGTTGACGTACTGTCCGTCGTGCAGCTCGGCGGCGGCGCGGGCGGCGAGCCGCTCGCGGGTGAGGGTCGGCGTCGGGGTCGGCGTCGGCGTCATGGCTCAGCTCTCCGGGGTGGCGGCGGGGCGGACCGGGTGGACGGTGCGGACGGTGCGGCGTTCGATGCGCTTGTCGGCCGGGTCGTCGGCCTGGACGACCCGGTCGACGTGGATGCCGGGCAGGTGGATCGCATCGGGGTCCAACTCGCCCGCCTCGACGATGCGTTCGGCCTCGACGACGGTGGTCCGCCCGGCCGCCGCGGCGAGCGGATTGAAGTTCCGAGCGGCCGCGTGGAACACGAGGTTGCCGTGCCGGTCCGCGACGGCGGCCCGCACCAGCGCGAAGTCGGCGGTGATCGCCTCCTCCAGGAGGTGGTCGCGGCCGCCGAAGCTGCGCACCTCCTTGGTCGGCGAGGCGAGGACGACCTCGCCGTCCGGGCCGTAGCGCCACGGCAGGCCGCCCTCCTGGACCTGCGTGCCGACGCCGGCGGGTGTGTAGAACGCCGGGATCCCGCAGCCGCCCGCCCGCAGCCGTTCCGCGAGGGTCCCCTGCGGGACGAGCTCGACCTCCAGCTCGCCGGCGAGGTACTGCCGTGCGAACTCCTTGTTCTCCCCGACGTAGGACGAGGTCATCCGCGCGATCCGGCCCTCGCGCAGCAGCAGGCCGAGCCCCCAGTCGTCCACTCCGCAGTTGTTGGAGGAGACCCGCAGCCCGCCGACGCCGGAGGCGACGAGGGCGGCGATCAGCGTCGACGGGATCCCGCACAAGCCGAAGCCGCCGACGGCCAGTGAGGCTCCGTCAGGGATGTCCGCGACGGCCTCGGCCGCGGAGGGGAAGACCTTGTCCATGGGGCGAGCGCTCCTCGAAGGGTCGGGGGAGATGTGCCTGGGGAGGTGGTCCCACCATCGCCACCGTCCCTTCGCCGCAGCCATGTCGGGCGGCCACATGCTTCCGGCGGGGGAAGCGGTGTCCGTTCACATGTCCCTGCGCAGGCCGCGCTCCTACGGTTCCGGCATCCACCTCGCAGACCACCCGCAGCCCGAGGAGCCGGCCATGACCGTCGACCGTCCGTCCCGCCCAGCCAGACGCAGCGCGGGGGTCCTCGCCTTCGCCGCGGCCACTGCCCTGCTCGTCGCCGGGTGCGCCTCCGCCGGGACCGCCGGCACCGCGCAGTCGGGCGGCGGCGCCTCCGCGCCGGTCCAGGTGGGGCTGCTGTACTCGAAGACCGGCCTGCTGGCCGACTACGGCAAGCAGTACGAGCAGGGCTTCCAGGCAGGCCTCGCCTACGCCACCCACGGCACCGGCGCGGTGAACGGGCACAAGATCGACGTGGTCGAGGAGGACGACACCGGCGACCCGGCGACCGCCGTCGCCGACGCCAAGGACCTGATCGGCAAGGGCGTGAAGATCCTCGCCGGGACCACGGACTCCGGCGTCGGCCTCCAGCTCGCACCGCTCGCCGCGCAGAACCAGATCCTCTACATCGCCGGACCGGCCGCCACCGACGCGCTGACCGGCGCCAACACGTACACCTTCCGCTCCGGCCGCGAGAGCTACCAGGACATCGCGGCCGCGGGCTCCTTCGTGGGGGATCCGAGCGGCAGGAGGATCCTCGTGCTGGCCCAGGACAGCGCCTTCGGGCAGGCCAACGTGGCGGCGGTCAAGGCGGTGCTCGGACCCAAGGGGGCCACCGTCTCGCAGGTGCTGGCGCCGCCGAGCGCGACGGACCTCACCCCCTTCGCCCAGCAGGTGAAGTCCGCCAGGGCCGACCTGGTCTACGTCGCCTGGGCGGGCACCACCGCACCCGCGCTGTGGACGGCCCTGGACCAGCAGGGCGTGCTGGGTTCGACGAAGGTCGTCACCGGCCTGGCCGGCACCGCCTCCTACCCGATCTTCGGCAACGCGGGCAGCAAGGTCTCCTTCCTGGCCCACTACTTCCCGGGCGCGGGCGGGGACAACCCGGTGGAGACGGCCATGCTGAACGGCGTCAAGCAGGCCGGCGGCACGCCGGACCTGTTCACGCCGGACGGCTTCACCGCCGCTCAGATGATCGTCCACGCGCTTCAGGCGTCCGACAGCGACACCGGGGCCATGGTCAAGGCGCTGGAGGGATGGTCCTTCGACGGCCCCAAGGGGCCCGAGCAGATCCGCGCCGCCGACCACGCGCTGCTTCAGCCGATGTTCCAGGCCACGCTGACCGGCTCCGGCGCCTCCGCGCAGCCCAAGCTGCTGGCCTCGCTGACGGCCGCGCAGGTCGCGCCGCCGGTCAAGCCGATGGCGGGCTGAGCGACGTGACGACCGCGCCCCCGGCGCCGCCGGTGCTCCAGCTCACCGACGTGGGTTGGAGCATCGGCGGCGCCGTGATCCTCGACGACGTCTCGCTGGAGGTCCGCGAGGGCGAGTTCCTCGCCTTCATCGGCCCCAACGGGGCCGGCAAGACCTCGCTGTTCAACCTGGTCAGCGGCCTCAACCCGGTCAGCCGCGGCCGCATCGCGCTGGACGGCGCGGACATCACCCGCCTCGCCCCGCACGCCCGCGCCCGGCGCGGGCTGGGCCGCACCTTCCAGACGTCCAGCCTCTGGCCCGGCATGAGCGTCGCCGACCACGTCCGCCTCGCCGCGCAGGCGGCGCAGGGCGGCTCGTTCCGACTCTGGCGCCGCGCCCGGCCGTTCACCGCCGAGGTGACGGACACGCTGGAACGCACCGGCCTCACCGGCCGCGCCGACGCCCTGGCCGGCTCCCTCTCGCACGGCGAGAAGCGGAAGTTGGAGCTGGCCGTGCTGCTCGTCGGCGACCCGCGGGTGATGCTGCTGGACGAGCCGATGGCCGGCGTCAGCGCCGAAGAGGTGCCCGCGCTCACCGAGTTGATCCGCTCGCTACACCGCGACGAGGGCCGCACCGTGATGATGGTGGAGCACCACATGGACGTCCTGCTGGGCCTGGCCGACCGCCTGGCCGTGATGCACCACGGCACGCTGCTCGCCCTCGACGTCCCCGACACCGTCATGGCCGACGAGACCGTCCAGCTCGCCTATCTGGGGGAGGGGCTGTGACCTCTCCCGTTCTGAGCGTGCGGGGCCTGAAGGTCGTCACCGGCGGCCGCCACATCCTGCACGGCGTCGACCTCGACGTCGCCCCGGCCGGCGTCACCGCGCTGCTCGGTCGCAACGGCGCCGGCAAGACGACCACCGTGCGGGGCATCCTCGGCCTGGTCCCACGCACCGGCTCCGTCCGCTACGGCGGCGACGAGACCGTCACCATGACGACACATCAGATCGTCCGGCGCGGCATCGGCTACGTCCCCGAGGACCGGGGCGTCTTCGCCGCTCTGACCGTGGCGGAGAACCTGCGCCTGGCCGAGCGGGACCCGGACCCCGCCTACGGCCTGGTCCACGAACTGTTCCCCGAGCTCAGGCAGCGCGCCCGGCAGGCCGCGGGGACGCTGTCGGGCGGGCAGCAGCAGATGGTCGCCATCGGCCGCGTGCTGCTCAACCGCGGCAACCGGCTGATCATCGCCGACGAGCCCACCAAGGGGCTCGCGCCGCGCGTCGTCACCGAGGTCGCCGTCGCCCTCGAACGCGCCGCGCAGGCCGTGCCCGTTCTGCTCGTCGAGCAGAACCTGGCCCTGGTGAGGCGGTTGGCCGACCACTGCGTCGTCCTCGCCGACGGCCGCACCGCCCACGCCGGTCCCGCGGCCGAACTCCTCGCCGACGCCGGGAAGTCCCGCACGCTGCTCGGCGTCGGCCGCCGGGTGGACGCGCCCGCGCCCGCCTCGGGAGGGGAGAGCTGATGTCCACCGTCGTCCTGCTCGGCATCACCGGCCTCGGCCTCGGCGCGCTCTACTTCCTTGTGGCGTCCGGGCTCTCGCTCATCTTCGGCCTGATGGACGTGCTCAACTTCGCCCACGGCGCGCTGCTGTCGATCGGCGCCTACGCCACCTGGTGGGCGGCGAGCCACTCCTTCGGCTTCCCGCTCGCGCTGCTCTTCGGCACCGCGGTGGGCACCCTGGCCGCCGTCGCGCTCGAACTCGGCCTCGTGCGGCCGCTCTACCGGCGGCCGCGCGAGCAGGTGCTGGCCACCGTCGGCGTGGGGCTGGCCGTGCCCGCGCTGCTCTCCGCGATCTGGGGCGCCGACGCCCGCACCTTCCCCGTGCCGAGCGCGCTGGCCGGGACGTTCACGCTGCTCGGTGCATCGGTGCCGGTGGACCGGCTGGTGCTGGTCGGGGCGGCGCTGGTGGTGCTGCTCGCGCTGCGGCTCTTCCTCGGCCGCACCCGGCACGGGCTGGTCGTGCGCGCCGGGGTGGAGGACCGGGCCATGGTGACCGCGCTGGGCATCGACGTCCGCAAGGCGTTCACGCTCGTCTTCGCCATCGGCGGCGCGGCCGCCGCCCTCGCCGGGGGTCTCGCCGGGCTCTACTTCGGCTCCGTCGACCCCACCCAGGGCGGCTCACTGCTCATCTTCGGCTTCGTCGTGGTGGTGATGGGCGGCCTCGGCTCGGTCAGCGGCGCGGCGGTCGCCTGCGTCGTGGTCGGCCTGGTCCAGCAGTTCGCCAACTACTACAGCACCGCGGGACTGGGCGACCTGTCCGTGGTCGTCATGCTCGCCGCACTGCTGCTGGTGCGGCCGAGCGGCCTGACCGGGAGGCTCGCGTGAACATCCCCGCCCTGCTGCGGCGTTGGTGGCCGCTGCCGGCCCTGGCCGTGCTGGTCCTGCTCCCGTACAGCGCGCTGCCGCTGCCGGGCCTGCTGGACGGTCCGATCGGCAGCCCCGGCAGCCTCCAACTGCTCGCCCTCTGCCTCGTCTTCGGCGCCCTGGCCACCGGCTACGACCTGCTCCTCGGCCGCACCGGGCTGCTCTCCTTCGGCCACGCCCTCTACTTCGCCGCCGGGACCTACGCCACCGGCCTGCTGCTCACGCGAGCCGGCCTGGGCTTCTGGCCCGCGGCCGGCCTCGGCCTGCTGGCGGGCGTCGCGCTGTCCGCGCTGCTCGGCGCGGTGAGCCTGCGCGTGAGCGGCATCGGGTTCGCCATGGTCACCCTCGCCTTCGCCCAGGCCGGGTCGATCCTGGTCCAGCGCGACCCCGGCGGGGTGACGGGCGGCGAGGAGGGCCTCGCCGCGACCGGCCTGCCGGCGTCCCTCGTCGGCATCGCGCACACGGCCGACCTGTACTGGATCGCGCTGGCCTATCTCGTGGTCACCCTGGCCGCCGTCCAGTGGGCCGTGCGCTCGCCGATCGGCCGCGTCTGGGAGGGCATCCGCGAGAACGAACGCCGGGTGGAGGTGCTGGGCCTGCGCCCGTACGGCTTCAAGCTCGTCGCCTTCGTCCTGGCAGGCACCCTGGCCGCGCTCGGCGGAGTGGTCTACCTTCTGCTCACGGGCGGCGCCACGCCGCAGACGACGACCTCGGACTTCACCCTGTCGCTGCTGGTCATGGTGGTGCTCGGCGGTTCGGGGACGCGCTGGGGGCCGCTTGTCGGCGGCGTGCTGTACACCTGGGCGCAGCATCGGCTCGCGAGCCTGGCCGGCTCCGGGACGATCGCCGGTCTGCCGTCGGTGCTGCGGGTGCCGTTGTCGCAGCCGCTGTTCCTGCTGGGGGTGCTGTTCGTGATCATCGTCTACGCCCTGCCGGGCGGCGTCGCCGGCCTCCCGGCCCGGCTGCGCGCCCGAGCGGTATCGAGGGGAGCACAGGCATGAGTGCAGTTCCGTCCGTTCCGCCCGTTCCGCCCGTTCCGTCCGTCCCATCGGCACCGGGGAGCTACGAGGAGCTGTCCGTTCCGGTGGAGGGCGGCGAGCTCGCCGTCCTTCGCTGGCCCGCGTCCTCGCCCGACGCGCCCGTCGTGCTCGCCCTGCACGGCATCACCGCGAACGGCCTCGCCTGGGCCGCTGTCGCCGAGGCCCTGGACGGCCGGGCGACCCTGCTCGCCCCCGACCTGCGCGGCAGGGCCGCGAGTGCGGGCATCGGCGGCCCGTGGGGCCTCGGCGCACACGCCGAGGACGCCGCGGCCGTCGTCCACGCCCTCGCGGGCGGCGGCCCGGTCGCGCTGACGGGCCACTCGATGGGCGCGTACGTCTCCACGGTGGCCGCGGTCCGCCACCCGGAGCTGTTCTCGTCCGTGCTGCTGGTCGACGGCGGCGTCGGCTTCCCTCCGCCCCCGGGCCTCACCGGCGACGAACTGCTGACCGCCGTCCTCGGCCCCGCGATGGCACGGCTCTCCATGACGTTCGCCACACGGCGGGCCTACCGCGAGTTCTGGCAGGCGCATCCGGCCGTGGGCGGCCTGTGGTCCGACGCGGTGGACGCCTACCTCCAGCGCGACTTGGTGGGGCAGGAGCCGGCGCTGCGCTCGTCCTGCGTCCTGGATGCCGTCCGGACGGACGGCATGGGCGTCTTCGACGCCGAGACCCTGGGGGCCGTCCACAAGCTCCCGGACCGCTCCCGCCTCCTCCTCGCGGAACGCGGCCTCCTGAACGAGCCCCAACCCCTCCTCGACGCCTCGCGCATCGCCGCCGCGGGCGTCGACACCCTCCGCCTCCCCTTCGAGGTGGTCCCGGACACCAACCACTACTCGATCCTCACCGCCCCCGGCCCCGCGGGCCGGATCGCGGACCTGCTGCTGGGCAAGTGAGCAAGCCCTCCAGGAGCGCGGGGCTCAGCCGATACTCGGCTCTCCCGCAGCCTCCGGCCGGGGGTAGCCCCACCCCTGGCCTCCGGCCGGGAGGTACCCCCACCTCCGGCCTCCGGCCGGGAGGCGCCCCCAGCGTGGGCGCGACAAGCCACTGACGAGCAGATGGTCCGGGGCGCGCAGGGCCACCCGCACACGGTGGTTGCTCGCGCCCGCGCGGCGGAGCCGCAGATCGGCGGAGCCCCGCGCTCCTGGAGGCGGGTGCAGCCGACTCGCCGTTGATCCCTACGCGGCTTCGGCGAGGGACTCCGCGGCCGGTGCGGCGGCGCGGTTGCGGGCGCGCTGCCGCGCGACCTTGCGGGCGACGAACGCGCTGATCGTGGTGGTCGCTGCGAAGGAGACCGCGAGGCTCAGCCAGAACGTGTTGAACGCGTTCTCGTTCAGCCAGCCGACGCCGATCACGTAGACGGACCAGACCGTCGCCGAGACCGCCGACCAGCGGATGAAGTGGCGCGGCGGGGACTCCGCCGTGCCGACCGCCAGGTCCAGGACGCTGCGGCCGCCGGGGACGAAGCGGGCGATCACCACGGTGCGGCCGGGCTTGCGCTCCAGCGCGGACAGGACCGTCGCGGCCGCCTCCACCGTGCCGGCGCGGCGTCCGATCCAGCGGCGCGCCCGCGCGCCGCCCTTGCGGCCCAGCCGCAACAGCACCAGGTCCGCGGCGAAGGACGCCGCCGCGACGCCCGCGACGAGGATCGGCAGCGGCGCGTGTGACTCACGCGACTCCAGCACGGCCGCGACCACGATCGAGGCGCTGGGAACGAAAGGCAGGAACGCGTCGGAGAAGACCGCCAGCAGCGCCAGCAGGTAGAACCACGACATCTCCAGTGAGCCGAGCACCATGTTCACGCCCTCTGCACCGTGCCTGTCCTGTTCCGTCGTCCGCCTGGTTACCGGTCCACCACTTTCGGGCTCAGCCCTTTCTGGTCGACGACAAACGCTAGCCGGTGCATCATGCCACCGAACACTTGGGCCACGTGTCCCAGCTCACTCCCTTCTTACCTGCGAAAACGCTGGGAATACGCTCCGCTGCCGGATCGGGACCCTCCGCTATGTCTTCGTGACGCCGCGTTCACCCGTTGGCTGACTGCATGTCGGCCGGACGACTCTCCTGCTTCCTAGGGTCGTCACCATGTCCGCCACACTTCCGGCGCCGTCCGCCCCCTCCGCGCCGATACCGCCGGCCGGGGCCGCCGCCCCCGGCGGGACCGACCCCGCCGCCGCGCGCGGCAGGGGACCGCGGCGTGCCGCCGGGCCGGTGTTCCGGCTGCGCGCGCAGGCCGCCGCCGCGCTGCTGCTGCTCGCCGCCCTGCTGGTCACCGCGTTGCTCGGCTTCGCTGACACCGCGGCCCGGGTGCACCAGCTCACCGACGTCTCCGAGCCCCGTGCCGCCGCGGCCGGGCGGCTGTACCAGGCGCTGGCCGACCTGGACGCGCAGCGCGCCAAGTCCCTGGTCATGGGCTACTCCGCCGCCGACCCCGCGAATCCGACCGCCGCCCCGGTCCTCGTCGACGACGGCGTGCTGGCCGGCCTCACCGCACAGGCGGACCAGCGCGACGCGGCAGCCGCGCTGTCACAGCTCGCCGCCGCCGAACCGCAGCAGGTCCAGAGCCTGCTGGACACGCTCAACCTGTACGACGCCTGGACCGGCACGGAGGAGTACTTCGTCAGCAGCCAGGCCAACCCCGTCGTCGGCCACCCGGTGCCCGGCGCGGTCGACAACTACGCGCAGGCCGACGCGCTGCTCCAGACCAAGCTGCTGCCCGACGTCGCCGCGCTGCGCGACGACGCCGACCGGCAGGTCTCCGCCGACCGGGGCGACGCCCACGACGCGGCCCTCGCCTACGCGGCGGCGCTGGGCGTGCTCGCCGTCGCCTCCGGGCTGGTTCTGCTCTGGTGGCAGCGTGATCTGACGATCCGCCACAACCGCGTCCTCAGCCTGCCGCTGGTGGTCGCCACCGCGTGCGTGGCGGCGCTGCTGATCGGCGCCGCCTCGGCACTGGCCGGTGCGGCCGGCGAGGTCGACTCGGCGGTGTCCACCGGCTACACCCCCTACGCCCGGCTCTCCCAGGCGTCCGTCGCGGCCGCCGACGCCGAGGCCCGGCAGAGCCGCTGGGTCGTCGACACCGACTACCGGCCCGCGCTCGCGTCCGACTTCCAGACCGACGCCGGACGCGTCAAGGAGCTGCTCGCCCAGGACCACTCCCCGGCGGCGGCTGTGGTGCGCCAGCGCTTCGACGCCTACCTCGGCTCCGACACCGGCCTGCGGCAGGTCGCCGACGGCGGCGACGTCAACGGCGCGGCGTTGCGGCTGACCGGCGTCGGCCGTGACGACGTGGCCTTCACCTACTACGACTTCTCGGTCCACCTCGGCGCGCTGGCCGCGACCGACGCGGCGGCCTTCAGCGCGCACGCGGGCGCGGCGTCGGACGACCTGTCCGGCTGGACGGGCATCTCCGCGGCGGTGTGCGCGGTGGCGATGCTGCTGGTCCTCGGCGGCGTCAGGCCGCGGCTGCGCGAGTACAGCTGAGCCCGCCTCCGGGCGGCACCGCACCGCAGGTTCGGTCAGGCCCGGGCGGGTCCGGCCGGGGCCAGCCCGGGCCCGGCCAAGTGCGGCCAAGTGCGGCCAAGTGCGGCCTCAACGGGCCGGGGCGCCGCCGGCGTGCCGGTAGAGGTAGTCGACGACCGGCATCGTGCCGTCGACGCCGTCGGGGTTCATGAACGGCGAGGTCCGGAACGCGCCGCCGACGATCACGCTCGGCATCTCGCTGGTCCGGTACTTCTCGCGCAGCGCCGGGGCCGCCTGCGTCTCGTCCTGCACCTGCCGCGACTCGTACGCGCTCCTGACCGCGACCGGATCCAGCCCCTCGCCCGTCGCCCAGTCCACGACGGCGTCCTCCGTGGTCAGGTCCATCCCCTCGTCCCGCACCGCGTGGAACACCGGGATCGCCTCGCGCTGCGCCACCCCGAGCTTGTCGAGGGTGTAGTAGAGCCGCGCGTAGGCCACCATCACCGGCTGGTCCGGCCACGCGGCCGGGATGCGCCGGATCACCACGGGCGGGTTCTGCCGCGCCGCCCAGTCCTCCAGCGGCTGCTCCAACTGGTAGGAGTGCGCGCAGTCGTACCAGAACACCTCGGTGACCTCGCGCGGCGACGTCTTCACCGGCGGGCTCAGCCGGACGTACTGCTGCCCCTCCGTGTAGGGGGCGACCGCGGTCGGCGCGGGCGCGGGGGCTGCGCCGAGCAGCGTGGAGCAGGTGGCGGCGGCGAGGGTGAGCCGGATCAGAAGGCGCATGCAGGCACGATGGCAAGCCGCGCGGCGCGACGGTCCGGGGACACGGCGAGCGCCCGCGGTATTCGCCCGAACGGGGACGGCCGGTAATTCGTTTGCGCGCCCCCGGGCGCGCCCCTAGCGTGGACGTCGTACCTGCTGCCGCCCGACAGGAGAAGGCCCTTGCTCTGCTGAGCTCGGAGACACGTCCCGACCTCAGCCGTGCTGTGCCCTCGTCCCGTTACCGGGCGGCTTTCGCATGCGCGCCCCCGCGCCGACGTCCTTGCGCCGGCTCTTTTGTCGGGCTCTTCGTGTCTCCCACGTGTCGCTGGATTGCTTTCCCCAACGTCACCGGGAGCCCTGCATGTCACACCCCACCACCCCCGAGCCCGCCGTCGTCGTGACGGGCCTCCACTACGCCTGGCCCGACGGGACGCCCGTCCTGGACGGGCTGGACCTCGCCGTCGGCGTCGGCCGCACCGGCCTGATCGGACGCAACGGCAGCGGCAAGTCCACGCTGCTGCGCCTGGTCGCCGGCGACCTCGCACCGGACGACGGCCAGGTCCGCGTCCGCGGCACCCTCGGCTACCTGCCGCAACACCTGCCCCTGGACGTGCAGCTGCCCGTCGACGCCGCCCTCGGCATCGCCGGTCCGCGCCGCGCGCTGCGCGCCGTCGAACGCGGCGAGGTGACGGAGGAGAACTACGCCGCCGTCGGCGACCAGTGGGACGTCGAGGAGCGCGCCCTCGCGGAACTGGACCGGCTCGGCCTCGGCCACCTCGGCCTGGACCGGCGCCTCGCCGAGCTGTCCGGCGGCGAGGCCGTCCTGCTCGGCCTGGCCGGGCAACTGCTGCGCCGCCCGGACGTGCTGCTGCTCGACGAGCCGACCAACAACCTCGACAGCGGCGCGCGGGAACGCCTCTACCGGGCCGTCACCGAGTTCCGCGGCACGCTCGTCGTGGTGAGCCACGACCGCGCGCTGCTGGACCTGGTGGACTCCGTCGCCGAACTGCGCGAGGGCGGGGTCACCTGGTTCGGCGGCAACTTCACCGCCTACGAGGAGGCGCTCGCCGTCGCCCAGGAGGCGGCGCAGCGCGACGTCCGCGTCGCCGAGTCCGATCTGCGGCGCCAGCGCCGCGAACTGGTGGACACCCAGGTCAAGCTGGCCCGGCGGAAGCGCTACGGCCAGAAGATGTTCGACAGCAAGAGGGAACCGAAGATCGTCATGAACAGCCGCAAGCGGGCGGCGGAGCAGTCCGCGGGCCGCCTGCGCAACGAGCACGAGGAGAAGGTCCGCCTCGCGCGCGAACGCCTCTCCGAGGCGGAGCTCGCGGTCCGGGACGACGACGAGATCCGCGTCGACCTGCCCGCGACGGAGGTCCCGGCCGGTCGCACGGTGCTGGAGCTGCGGGACCTCCTGCCGCTGTACGCCGACCCGGAAGGCGAGGGTTCGCGGCTGCGGCTGGAGCTGCGCGGGCCCGAGCGGGTGGCGCTGGTCGGCGCGAACGGCAGCGGCAAGACGACGCTGCTGCGGACGATCGTCGGTGAGCTCGAACCGGTCGCGGGCGAGGTGCACCGTCCCGTCCCGCTGCGGTACCTGCCGCAGCGGCTGGACCTGCTCGACGAGGAGGCGAGCATCGTCGCGAACGCGGCGCGGTTCGCCCCGCAGGCGAGCGAGAACGCGCTGCGCGCGCGGCTCGCCCGCTTCCTCTTCCGCGGTGCCCGGGCGGAGCAGCCCGTCGGCACCCTGTCCGGCGGCGAACGCTTCCGGGCGACGCTGGCGGCGCTGCTTCTGGCCGAGCCGGCCCCGCAGCTGCTGCTGCTGGACGAGCCCACCAACAACCTCGACCTCGCGGGCGTGCGCCAGCTCACCACCGCCCTCTCGGGCTACCGCGGTGCGCTCATCGTGGTCTCCCACGACCAGCGCTTCCTCGCGGAGCTCGGCATCGACCGGGAGGTACGGCTGAACGCGGACAGGTAGCCGCAAACGCTCAGGGCGCGGGCGCGAGGCTGTGCTGATGTGCGGCGCTGCCGCGTGGGCGCGAGCTTGTGCTGTCGGTCCGGCCTGCCGTTGCAGCACGTCAGGGGCGCGAGGCTGTGCTGATGTGCAGCGCCGCCGCCGCGTGGGCGCGAGCTTGTGCTGTTGGTTCAGCCTGCCGTTGCAGCACGTCAGGGGCGCGAGGAACTGCGCGAGCAACCATCCTGTGCGGATGGCGCTGCTCGTTCGGCGACACACCACGCTGGGTGGTCTGTCGCCCAGTTCCCCGCGCCCCAGAGGCGGGTCGGGCGTCAGCCGCCGGTGCTGGCCGTGGCGGGAGCCTTGATCGGGGCCATGAACCAGTCGAAGTAGATCGATGCCGAGACGAACAGGCCGATCACACCGAGCACTGCCCCGGCCCAGGCGACCGCCTTGACCCAGGAGGGGATCTCCTTCGAGGACAGGAACGCCCCGCCGAACAGGGTCGCCGCGCCGACCAGCGCCGCCACCAGCGCGAACACGCCGTTCCACTCGGCCATGCGGTGCCACGCGTCGGTGTACGCGTTCTTCACCAGGTCCGCGTTCGACTTCGCGCCGATCTGGCCGATGACGCCCTGACGCTGCTGGACGACCGTGCCGAGGTACGTGCCGCTCAGCGAGATCACGCCGAGGGCCGCCGAGACGATGGCGAACGCGCCGCCGAGGACCCCCTTGGAGACACTCTCCTGGGTCAGCGCCTCCAGCTCCTCGTCGGTGAGCTCGTCCAGCTCCTTCTGCTCGGGGCTGAGCACGTTGTTGGGGCGGGGAGACCACGCGGTCTTCGGGCCGACGCCCATGGAGACCGTCTTGGGATCGGCGACCGTCTCGGTCGCGGTCTGTATGGGCGTGGCGGGGCCGAAGCCGGGCACGTCGCTGGGGTCGGTGGGGGCGGAGGCGCCGCTCGGAGTGGTGGGACCGGGAGTCGTCATGCCGGGCACCCTAGGGCTTCTTTGTGAGGAGCGGATGAATTCTTGACTCCTTCATGGGACTGGCCGCGCCGCGCGAGCTGGCCCATACGCGGGGTCTCGCCATCCGGTCCTGTTTACCCTCACCAGGAACAGGGCTCAGGTCTTGTACAGAGTCACACCCATGTCTCGCTGGTCCCGCCTCGTAGGGTCATAAGGGTGAGCTGGCTCCCCGCCACAGCGGCGACCGTTCCGCACTGACCTTGGAGTGTTCTGCAATGACCGTCTTGCGTGAAGCCCCTGTGAGCACGAGCGATGCGCACGGCCGTGTCGTCGAGCTGCATGCGATCCGCGAGCAGATGCTGGCGGGGCCGAGTGAGGCGGCAACCGAGGCGCAGCACGCGAAGGGCAAGTTGACCGCGCGTGAGCGCATCGCGCTGCTGCTGGACGAGGGTTCGTTCAACGAGGTGGAGCCGCTGCGCCGGCACCGCGCGACCGGCTTCGGGCTGGAGAACAAGAAGCCCTACACCGACGGCGTGATCACCGGCTGGGGCACCGTGCACGGCCGCACGGTGTTCGTGTACGCGCACGACTTCCGGATCTTCGGCGGCGCGCTGGGCGAGGCCCACGCGCAGAAGATCCACAAGATCATGGACATGGCCATCGCGGCCGGTGCCCCGCTGGTCTCCCTGAACGACGGCGCCGGCGCCCGCATCCAGGAGGGCGTCACCGCCCTCGCCGGCTACGGCGGCATCTTCCAGCGCAACACCCGGGCCTCGGGTGTGATCCCGCAGATCTCGGTGATGCTCGGCCCGTGCGCCGGCGGCGCGGCCTACTCGCCGGCGCTGACGGACTTCGTGTTCATGGTCCGCGACACCTCGCAGATGTTCATCACCGGCCCGGACGTGGTCAAGGCCGTCACCGGCGAGCAGATCTCCCAGAACGGTCTCGGCGGCGCGGACGTGCACGCCGAGGTCTCCGGGGTGGCGCACTTCGCGTACGACGACGAGCGCGCCTGTCTGGAGGAGGTCCGCTTCCTGCTGTCGATGCTGCCGCAGAACAACCGCGAGACGCCGCCGGTCGAGATGACCGAGGACCCGGCCGACCGCCGCTGCGAGTCGCTGCTGGACCTGGTCCCGGCCGACGGCAACCGCCCGTACGACATGCGCAAGGTGATCGAGGAGCTGGCCGACGACGGCCAGTTCATGGAGATCCACGAGCGTTGGGCCACCAACGTCATCTGCGCGCTCACCCGGATGGACGGCCAGGTCGTCGGCATCGTGGCGAACCAGCCGCAGTCGCTGGCCGGCGTGCTGGACATCCACGCGTCGGAGAAGGCCGCGCGGTTCGTGCAGCTGTGCGACGCGTTCAACATCCCGCTGGTCACGCTGCTGGACGTGCCGGGCTTCCTGCCCGGCGTGGACCAGGAGCACGGCGGCATCATCCGCCACGGCGCGAAGCTGCTCTACGCCTACTGCAACGCGACCGTCCCGCGGATCTCGCTGGTGCTGCGCAAGGCCTACGGCGGCGCGTACATCGTCATGGACTCGCGTTCGGTCGGCGCCGACCTGGCGTTCGCGTGGCCGACCAACGAGATCGCGGTCATGGGCGCGGAGGGCGCGGCGAACGTGATCTTCCGCCGGGAGATCGCCGCGGCTGACGACCCCGAGGCCAAGCGGGTCGAGATGGTCAAGCAGTACAAGGACGAGCTGATGCACCCGTACTACGCGGCCGAGCGCGGCCTGGTCGACGACGTGATCGACCCCGCCGCGACCCGCGAGGTGCTCATCCGTTCCCTGCAGATGCTCCGCACCAAGCACGCGGACCTGCCCGCCCGCAAGCACGGCAACCCGCCGCAGTAACACCGGCAACCCGTCGAAGTAACAGTCGTCTGTAATCCTCGAATATCGAATATCCGAGTACACACAAGCACTGAGGAAGGCACCGATGACCTCCGCCACCGTGCCGATGGTCCAGATCGTCAAGGGTGAGCTGGCCGACGAGGAGCTCGCCGCACTGACCGCCGTCCTGATGGCCCGCGCGGCAGCGGCGCAGCGCGCGGCCCAGCCGCGCTTCGCGCACGGAAGCCGCCACCCCCAGGCCCGCTGGCGCCGCCTCGAGCGCGTCAGCAGCTACCGCAACCCGGTCAGCTGGCGCTGACCCGGACGCCGACCTGAACAGGGGCGCGGAGGCTGATGCCCCGCGCCCCTGAGCGTTCCCGTCTTCGCGCGCTCCTGGGCGTGTGCGCCTGTGCCTGCGCCTCGCGCCGAGCGTGCCCCGCGGGCCTTGATCTCTGCGCGGTGGCTAGAGCCACCGCAACAGCTTGCGCATGCAGTCCTCGACGAGCGCCGCCGGCCCGTGCTCGCCGTCCAGCGGACCGTCCGACGCCGCCCACGCCTCCAGCGCCAGGCGGATCGCGTCCGTCGCGCCCGCGGCGATCATCTTCAGTTCGAGCCCGCCCAGGTCCGCCGGTCCCGGCAGGGTCCCGAGGACTTCGGTCAGCCTCTCCTCGGACTCCTGGTTCACCCGGTACCAGACCGCCCGCAGCGCGGCGTCGTCCGCCGCCGCCCGCAGCAGTCCACGGGTGCCCTCCGCCTCGGCCCAGCCGTGACCGAGGGACCAGCCCTCCGTCTCCGCGGTGAGGGACGCGCGCGCCGCGCGCACCAGCGCCTCCCGCAGGTCCGCGCCGGTCGTGTCCGCCGCTTCCGCGGCCGCCAGCTCGCGCCAGCGTGCGCCCCCCGCGCTCAACAGGGGCGAGACCGCGTCCTCCTTGTTGCGGAAGTAGCGGTAGAAGGTGCGCAGCGCGATCCCGGCCCGCTGCGCGATCTCCTCGGCCGTGGTGGCGTCCGGCCCGCGCTCCGCGAACAGCTCGGCCGCGGCGCGGGCGATGTCGAGCTGGGTCGCGGCCTTGCGGCGCTCCGTCAGCGAGGGCTGAGGCTGCATCGTCCGCGGCTGCGTCGTCTGCGTGTTGCTGCTCACGCCCCCTACCTTAAGCCGCCTGCGGCGGCGGATGCCGATGCTGCACGCAATGCCTTGATGGCAAAACGTGCCATCAAGGCGTACGGTGTCTATCGACGCCGAGAACCTCGACGTCGAGAGATTCGTATGGAAACGGAGCAGCCATGAACCGCTACGAGGGTCGTCGAGTCCTGATCACCGGCGGAGGCTCCGGCATCGGCCAGGCCACCGTCCTGCGCATACTCGCCGAAGGCGGCCACGTCGTCGCCGCCGACGTCGACGAGGCCGGCCTCGCCGCCACCCGCAAGCTCGCCGCCGAGGCCGCCGAGGCAGCCGAGGCCGGCGAGGCCGGCGGGGCAGCCGGAGGCGAGGCGGAGGCGCGCCTGCACACCGTGCAGGTCGACATCGCCGACGAGTCGTCCGTCCGCGCGGCCGTCGCCGCCGCGCTCGCCGCCCTCGGCGGCGGGCTGGACGTGCTGGTCAACGCCGCCGGCATCCTGCGCTCCTCGCACACCCACGAGACCAGCCTGGAGCAGTTCACCAAGGTGATCGCGGTCAACCTGACCGGCACCTTCCTGATGATCCGCGAGACCCTCCCGGCGCTGGCGCAGGGCGACGCCCCGGCCGTGATCAACTTCAGTTCGACGTCCGCGAACTTCGCGCATCCCTACATGGCGGCCTACGCGGCCAGCAAGGGCGGCATCCAGTCGATGACCCACGCCCTGGCCGCCGAGTACGGCAAGCAGGGCATCCGGTTCACCGCCGTCGCGCCGGGCTCGATCTCCTCCGGCATGACCGACGCCAGCGGCACCAGCGCGCAGAACGCGGGTCCGGGCCTGCCGCAGGACGCGGACCTCTCACTGTTCGCCAAGCTCGCCCCGGCCCTCGGCCACGGCTTCGCCGGACCGGACGCGGTGGCCGGCGTGGTCGCGATGCTCGGCTCGGCGGACGGCTCGTTCATCACCGGCACCGAGATCCGCATCGACGGCGGCACCCACTACTGAGCGCGACGCCCACGACTGAGCGCGGCACCCACGACTGAGCCTCGCCCTTCTGAACGAAGAAGGGGCGGCCGACGGCCGCCCCTCCCTCACTTCACGTGAGCATCACTCAGCACGGACCGTTGTCGGTCCAGACCCCGGCCGCGCCGCCCGGGGTGTCGGCCTCGGTCCACCACTTGGCAGTCCACTGGTGGCCGTTGTAGCTGACCACGGCGCCGCCGTTGTAGGCGGTGGCGGAGTTCCACGGGGCCGCCGTGCAGGTGCCGCCGCCACCGCTGCTCGGCGACGCGCTGGCGCTGGCCGTCGAGGTCGGGGACGAGGTGGGCGATGCGGAGGCGCTCGCCGACGGCGTGCTGGTGGGCGGCGTCGCGCCCGCGAACTCGACGTCGTACTTGGTGAAGTCCCAGCTGTTCTGCGTGACGCTGCTGCAGGTGCCGGAGGTCTGGCCGTTGTTGTCGGCCGGGCTGCACTGGCGGTCGCGGTTGACCGACCAGAAGGTGTACCGGGCCATGTGGTTGGACTCGGCGAAGTTCAACACCGTCTGGAAGTCCGACTGGTAGAAGTACTCGCCGCTGTCACTGCGGCCGTTCATCATGGAGATGCCCTCGTGGGCGTAGGCCGTCGCGCTGTCCCAGCCGAAGGTGTTCATCAGCATCGTGTTGAACTGCTGAAGCGCGGAGATCTGGCTCGCGGCGCCGTTGAAGCCGCCGTCGAACGGCATGATGGAGAAGTTGTTCGGCGTGAAGCCGTCCGTCTTCGCCTGGTTGAGCATCTGCTGGCCGAACCAGCCGGTGCCGGAGGTGGTTCCGGGCGTGGTCACCGAGATGTAGAGGCCCGGGTTGTTGCGCTGCAGGATCTGCGCCGCGCCGATCTCGTTGGCGACCGCCGTGCTGTTCTCGTACTCGGGCTCTTCGAGGTCGAAGTCCATCGCGTGCAGGCCGTACTTGTCGATGACCTGCTGGTACGCGGCAGCGGTCGAGGCCGGGTCGGAGCAGGTCTGGCCGAGCTTCGTGCCGCCGTACCCGCCGATGGAGACCGAGACGTCGCCGCCCGCCGCGCGGATCGAGGAGATGGTCGCGGCCACGCTCGTGTCGCTGGACACCGGCGCGGTGCCGCCCCAGGTCGGGGTACAGCCGCCTCCGTTGGGGGCGAGGATGAAGGCGAGCTGGAACGCCTTGAGGCCCGTCGCTGCCATCACGTCGGTCGGGTTGGGCGGGTTGTTGTCGAGCGGCATCAGATAGGGCGCGGCGGCGTACCAGTTACTGCCGAGGGCAGCCGTCGTGCTGGCCTGGGCGCTGCCGCCCATCGAGGCCAGCAGCCCGCCGGCGGCGAGCGCGGCGGCGCCGACCGTCGCCAGGATGCGGTTGGGGGTCAAGCGGAACACCTGGACTCTCCTTGTGGGGAGGAGGGCAAGGACATCCGCGGACGCGTGCGGGCGCGAGGGGGCGCAGGGTGGGGGGCACCCGCACGGATCCACGGTCCGTCCAGGGTGGGTGAATGTCGACGGCGCGTCAATAGATTGGACTAGACCTAGGGCTAGACCAATGTTCCCTTAAGGTTGCCGGGCCTTCCCGAGCCTTCCCGGCCTTCCCGGTCTTCCCGTGCGGCTCAGGCGGCTCGGGCGGCTCGGGTCGCTCACCCGGCGACCACCACGACCAGCGTCGTGCCGTGCGCGATCACCGCAGGCTCGGCTGTCTCCGCGTCCGTCCCCGCCTCCGCCTTCGCCTCCGCCTTCGCCCCCGCCTTCGCCTCGGCCCCCGCCTCGGCCCCCGCCTCCAGGCGCACGAACCGCGTGAACAGGGCCCACAGCAGCTTCGTCTCGTAGGTCGGATCGAGCGCGAGGCCGTGCCGCGCCTCGAAGTCCGCGCGGAACGCGTCGAGTTCGGGCGTACGGCGCCCGTACCCGCCGAACACGGCCGCGGCGTCGTCCACGGCCCAGTCGCCGCGCGGGCCGCCGAAGGCGTCCTGCTGCAGCGCGCGCGTCTCCGCCGCGAGATCCGCGTGCCCCAACGCGGCGAACCCGAGCGCCCGTTGGCCCGGGGCCAGGCCGGCCGCCAGCCCCGCCAGCATGCCGCCCGTCCCGACGGAGCAGCACACCAGCTCAGCGCCGCAGTCGCGCAGCTCCTCGCCCAACGCCACGCAGCCGCGCACGCCCTCGGCATTACTGCCGCCCTCCGGCACCACCCACGCCCGCCCGTACCGCCGTCGGAACGCGTCGAGGGATTCGGGCTCCATTCGCCTCCGCCACTGCGCGCGGCTGACGAACTCCAACTCCATCCCGTCGGCGGCAGCCTGGGCCAGCACGGGGTTCAACTCCCGTCCGCGGAGCTCGTCCCCGCGCACGACGCCCACCGTGCGCAGGCCCGCCTCCCGGCCCGCCGCGGCCGCCGCGCGCAGGTGGTTGGAGTACGCGCCGCCGAAGGTCAACAGCGTGTCATGCCCCTCGCGCTGCGCGAGCTCCAGATTCGGCTGCAACTTGCGCCACTTGGTGCCGCTCACGGGTGGATGCAGCAGGTCGTCGCGCTTCAGCAGCAGTCGCACGCCCGCGCGCCGGACGCGCTCGTCGTCCAACTCCTGCACGGGGGAGGGAGCCGACCAGGTCACCCGAGCAGACCCCACGCCTTGGCCACCAACTCGTACGAACGGCGGCGCGCCTCGTGGCCGTGGATGTTGCTGGTGACCATCAGCTCGTCCGCGCCCGTCCGCTTGCGAAGCTCCTGCAGCCCGGCGCGGACCTGGTCCGGGTCGCCGACGACGACGTTCGACAGCCAGGCGTCGATGAAGTCCCGCTCCAGCTCGCTGTAGGGGTACGCCTCCGCCTGCTCCGGCGTCGGCACGAGGCCGGGCCGACCGCTGCGCAGCCGCATCATCGCAAGTGCGCCAGAGCCCGCCAGCCGCCGCGCCTCGTGCTCCTCGTCCGCCGCGACGACCCCCACGCCGATCAGCGCGTACGGCTCGGAGAGGATCTCCGACGGGCGGAACGTCTCCCGGTACAGATCCAGCGCGGGGACGGTGTTCGCCGCGCTGAAGTGGTGCGCGAACGCGAACGGCAGCCCGAGCCGCCCGGCCAGCTGCGCGCTGAAGCCCGACGAGCCCAGCAGCCACACGGGCGGCCGCCCCATCCCGGGCGCGCTCGCCTCCCCGGGCACGGCCTTCAGCCGCTCGTACAGGTGCCCGGCGGGGAAGTCCGCGTCCAGGAAGTGCAGCAACTCGCTGAGCTGCTGCGGGAACTCGTCCGCCGCGTCCATCCCGGCCCCGCGCCGCAGCGCCCGCGCCGTCGCTTGATCCGTCCCGGGCGCCCGCCCGAGCCCGAGGTCGATCCGACCCGGATGCAGGGCGTGCAGCATCCCGAACTGCTCCGCGATCACCAGCGGCGCGTGGTTCGGCAGCATCACGCCGCCGGAGCCGAGCCGGATCCGCTTCGTGTGCGCGCCCAGGTGCGCCAGCAGCACGGCGGGGGAGGAGCTCGCTATGCCGGGCATCCCGTGGTGCTCGGCCACCCAGAAGCGCGAGTAGCCCCACTCCTCGGCCCGCTGCGCCAGCGCCGTGGTCGCGGCCAGCGCCTGCGTCGGCGTGTAGCCCTCCCCGACGGTGGCCAGGTCGAGGATCGACAGCGGCGTCTCAGCTGCCGCTGCTCCGCCCTGCGCGGTCTGCACCGGCTGCACGGTGTGCTGGGGGACGGTCTGGCTCATCGTGCGGCTCCGCGGGTTCGAAGGGCGTCCGTGTCCGGCTCTGCTGGTCGTTCTCTCTACCTCTGGGCAACCGCCGCCCCGGCCGTCCTGTTCCCGCCCCGAGCCGTACGCCGCGCGTCGGGAACCGCCCCGCCGCCGCGAACGTGACACCTTTCACACCGCAGGATCGGGAGGTCCGCATGACCGACGACATCGGCGGCGACGGCTTCGCGGGCGGCTTCACCGACGCCATCACCGACACGACGACCTGCCTCCCGGAGGACCTTCTCCTCCTCTGCGCCCGCCCGGGCGACGGACGCGTCAGGCAGCCGCTCTACTTCCCCCACGCCCTCGCCGGCGCGATCCTCGTCGAGCTGCTGCTCGCCGGGGCCCTGCGGCTCGACGGCAACCGCCTGCGCGTCCACGGCAACGTTCCGCTCCGGCACCCGGCCCTGGCAGCGGCGGCGACCTACCTGCTCCCGACGGTCGCAGGCCCGCGCGGAGCACGCCTCTCCACCTGCCTGCAGCGCCTGCGCCGCCGCCGCCCGGGCGCGCGGCCCTACCTCGACTCCCTCACCGCCGCCGGTCTCCTCCGCCGCGACGAGGCGCGCCTCCTCGGCTTCATCCCCGCCACCACCCACACCCTCACCACCCCGTCCGCCCGCGCCTCCCGCGTCGCCTGCATCGACGCCGTCCTCGCGTCCCCGTCCACCGCGGGCCCGCGCAGCCTCGCCCCCACCACCCTCGCGGCCACCGTCGACCTCACCAACCACCTCCACCCCACCCGCCCGGACCGCCAGACCCGCCTCCTCCTCACCGACCTCACCCGCGCCGACCCGGTCTCCGCCGCCGTCGCCACCTCCATCCGCCGCGCCCGCTCCGCCGACTGACCCCACCCCGCCGCGGGTGGTCACGAGCACCCCCGCAGGTCAGGTAGTATTTCTGTCGTGCCGAGGCGCGGGAGACCGCGAACAAAGCACACCGGCGCCGCTAGCTCAGTTGGTTAGAGCAGCTGACTCTTAATCAGCGGGTCCGGGGTTCGAGTCCCTGGCGGCGCACCACCAAGGTGGTATCTGACCTGCGGCTTCATGGTTGACCATGGAGCCGCAGGTCTTTTTGTGCCCGTGGTTGGAGCGGGGTGGGAGAACGGGCCCGGGCTGGACATGAACGGCTCGGATGAGTCCGCCCTGCCGGGCTTCGCGCGGGGGGAGGCCGGGCAGTGCCACGTGAGCGCTTCGGCGGGCCTGTGCGACCGAGGCCGTCGGCCCGCCTTTCCGGAGCAAGCGGCAACCTCGCATCTTGTGCTGACGTTTGATCAGCTGAGACGTCGGATGACCTCCTGGCTGATGCGCTGCAGGTCCTCGTCGTTGCTGATGTTGGAGAATCGGCCGCCGCGCCGGGGGAGGGCCAGTTGGAAGCGGAGCAGGGGTAGGGCGGGTGCGGCAGCGGTGCCCATGCGGGCCAGGCAGGCCACGGCGTTGTTGGCTGTTGCCGGGTTCTTCGTCCAAGCCTGGAGCAGGGTGTCCAGCACAGCCGGTGCCTCCGGCTCGCCGCCGATGTCCCAGAGGGCTGCGGCGCATGGGACGCGGACCCACTCGTATCCGTGCGCCAGGAGGGAGCGCAGGCGCGGTAGCGCTGCTGCGGCCGGAGCGCCGATCTGGCCGAGGACCTCGGCTGCTTCCGAGATGCGGAAGGTGATGGTGTCGTCCAGCAGGTCAAGGAGGAGCGGCATGACTTCCTCGTGGTCGCGGCCGACGGCCCAGAGGGCGGCGACGGCGGCGGGCCGGACGTGGGCGTCCGTGGAGCCGGTCAGGGCGCGGATCTCGGCGAGGGCCGGTGCCGCCGCCGAACCGAAGGCGCGCAGGGTCTCCAATGCCGAGCAGGCGATGCCCCACAGCTCGATGCCCACCGCTGTGGTGAGCGTGTCGTGGACCACCGGCAGCGCGGCCGGATCTCCGAGTGAGGCGAGGGCGGACAGCGCGGAGCGGACGCTCATCTCCGCGGGCCCCTGCGCGAGTTCGAGCCGACGCAGGTGAGCACAGAGCCGCGGCACCAACGCGTCGGTGGCCTCCGGCAGACTGCCGGCCACCTGGACGGCGCGCCAGGCGTCGACTCCGCTGTCGAAGGCAGCGACCAGGCTGGGAACGGCTCGCACGTCGCCGAGGCGGGCCAGGGCGAGGACGGCGTCCTGGTGGGCCCGCCCCAGATGGGGGCGCGTGGTCGCCCACACGTTCGGTCCGTAGGTGGTGCGTTGCTCGGCGACGTACTGGGCCAGTGCCTCCCGGGCCGGCCCGGCGATCACATGGCACGCCTCTAGGACGGCCGCGGCCTCTCCGGCGACCTCGAGGTGCTCCGCGCCGAGTTGGTCGGCGACCAGCGTGATCAGTGGCGCGTGGTCACCGCGCCAGGCCCGCATCAGGTCCCCGCTCATGCGCAGGGCGTCCAGCCGCGCGCCGGGATCGGGGTCGCGCAGTTGTGCACCCAGCAGGGCCGTGCGCTCGGGCACCCGGTGCGTCAGGGTCTGATGGAAGGTGCGCAGCAGGTCGGTGGTGGGGGAGTGGACGCGCCCGTGTCGTTCAAGGTCCTCGAACGCGGCGAGGATGTGCGGCGGTACGCCGTTCGCCTTTGACTTCGGGGTCTTCTTGCGCGGCGGGTCCGCCCACGCGGAGGCCGGGACGTGGACCTGTGCGAGCTCGCTGAGCAGCTCGATCGCGGCGGGAACGACGTCGGGACCGATCCGGTCCGGAGTACACCGGGCGCGTTGGACCACGGCCGCAAGCCGGATTTCGGGCGCGGCCGTCGGGTCCGAGGCAAGCTCGGTGAACCACGCCATGGCTTCGTCTGTCGCCTGCGGCAGACGCAGGGCCAGCACCGCCATCGCCTCCAGCAGAAGTAGCCGCTCCACGATTCCCGACTCCTCGGGAAGGCGGGTCCGCAGCAGGTGCGCGGCCCGGTGAGCGTCTTCGAGGAAGTGCCCCAGCGCCGGTATCGCGGCGCGGCGCAGTTGCGGGTCGGGCTCCGAGACGAAGCCGGCGAACACGTCCGCGCGCCTGCGCATGGTGGCACCGGCTCCGGTGAAGAACTCTGCGTCGCCGTCTTCCACGTCGCCGCGCTCGATCGCGGACTGCCCGATGCTGACGAGCAGTCGGACGATCTCGGCGCGGTCGGGCGTCCGGTGGTCCTCGGCCAGTTCGAAGAGGAACGGCAGGCTGGCAATGGTGGACGGGTACACGGAGCCCTGGTGGTGCACGGCCGCGTAGTACCGGCTCAGGGCCTTGTCCCGCTCCTCGGGATCCGGGGAGCCGAGGGCCGCCAGCAGGGCGGGCACCTCCTCGGCCGAACCGTAGGCGTGGTGGAGCGACGACCAGTCGATCTCGTGAAGTCCGTTCAACATGGTCGGCACTATGCCTCGCTCCACCGACATCGGCCCGAGGCGCCGGCTCCGAGCCCCCACGAGGCGTTTGTCCGCGCCGACGGTCAAGCCGGTGCGCTGCTGGCATGGCCGGCGGTCGACACCAGGCACAGCCCCGATCGCAGGTCCACCTGTCGGTGGGTGATGCGACGATCGCCACGGTGACTTCGTGGATCGTGATTCAGGTTGGCGAGACCGGCACGGAGATCGAGGTCGTCCTCGATGCGGACGGTGGGTGCGGTGTCGGTGCTGTCCGCTTGTATGGACTGGTGACTGTCTATGGTGTGATCGCGCAGCTACCCGACCCGGAGATCGTGCGGGCACGTTCGAAGGCGATGGCGATGCTGGACGCCACGCTGAGCCCGGAATGGCAATGGCGCTACTACTCGTACGACGCGCAGTGGGGACACTCCGAGGAACTGGCCTCCATGCGCGACGGAAGCGGCAACGACTACGCCGTCGTCTTCGGCGAGGCCGGGGTCTACGCCCAGGCGTGCGATCACGAGTCGCCGATCAACGCATACCGCGTGTCGCCCCCGGAACCGTGGCCCGGACTCTTCGACGCACTCCCGGATGCCTTCCGCCACCTTGAGCGCGAGCCGGCATTCCTCGACCACAACGGTGTGCAGCGGGCCACCGTCTGCCTGTGGCGGGAGCGCACGGACTCCGTGTGGAGGTGCGGCGACATCGAGATCCCTGACAAGAACGAGGATGACGCCGACGGTGCCGAGTGGCTCTTCGAGCTGCTTCTGGAGGGCACCGCGGAGGCCTACGTCGAGTTCGCCGACGAGTACTACGAGATGGCGCCCGCCCTGGAGGCGGTTCAGCACGTCTACAACCTCAAGCCGCTGACGCAGGAGGTCGTCTCGGCCTTGAATCCGGTGGTGAAGCTTGAGGAACTTGCCGAGGACATCGCTCAAATCGGCTATCCCGTATAGCGCCGGGCGATGATGCGAAGGAAGCGCCGCCGTGCCGATGCCGACGGACGGCCCGGGGATCGTCGATTTCCAGCTCTCCCCGCGTGCTGTTCGTTCCAAGGGTGGCCTGAACTGAAGCTCGTGGTGGACTACGACCCGTCCGGATTCGCAATCGGGCAGGCAGGATTCGTCCGCGCAAGGAGGGACGGCGGCCCGTCGCACGCCTTGCCGAAGCCGCGGCGTTTCCTGAAGGCGGACCTCGAGAAGGAGTTGTTGCAGGAGGTGGAGCAGCGGTCGGAGGGGGTGTGACCTGGGCCCCAGGGGGAGGACGATCCTTTACAGAGAACCGTCCAATCGGTATTTTTCGTCGCGGCCTAGCGGCGGCGTAAATCGGACGGGGGACCGGGTGGACGCGCAGGTAGTGGTCGTAGGGGGTGGGCCCGTCGGGCTGCTGGTGGCAGCCGAGTTGGCGGGCCGTGGGGTGGGCGTGCTGGTGTTGGAGAGTCGGGAGGCCGCGTCGGAGCGGCCGAAGGCGACCACGCTGCACGCGAGGACGGCGCAGTCGCTGGCCCGGCGTGGTTACCGGTTGGGTGAGCGGGGCCACGGCAGTGGCGGACCGGTGGGAGCGGAGTTCCACTTCGCCGGGATGCCGGGGCTGAACATCACCGTGCCGTCCACGGAGCCGGGCCCGATCGTCAAGATCGAGCAGTCGGAGGTCGAGCGGCTGTTCGCCGAACGGGCCCGCGCCACGGGCGTGCGGGTGTTGCGGGGGCATCAGGTGACGCGGGTCGTCCAGGAGGGCGACATGGTGCGGGTGGCCGCGCGCCGTGCGGACGGCAGCAGCGCGACGTTCACCAGCGGGTACCTGGTCGGCGCGGACGGCGCCCGGAGCACCGTGCGCGAGCAGCAGCGCATCGAGTCGGACACCTGGGATGCGACGGTCTCCGCCCTGATGGGCCGGGTGCGCCTGCGTGACCCGGGGGCGGTGCTGCCGGGCTGGCACCGCACGGCGCGCGGCTGGGTCGCGGTCAAGGACCTGTTGGACGGGCGGGTGCACCTGCGCACGCTGAGCGACAGACCCTGCGGCGGGGACCGCCACACACCGCCGACCGTCGAGGAGTTGAGCCAGGAGGTGTCCTGGATCACGGGCCGCGAGGTCGCCATGGAGGAGCCGCAGTGGCTCAGCAGGTTCAGCGACTTCTCCCGGCTGGTCCGGACCTACCGCGCGGGTCGGGTCTTCCTCGCCGGGGACGCCGCGCACGTCCACTTCCCGATCGGTGGACAGGGACTGAGCACCGGTCTGCTGGACGCCGTCAATCTCGGTTGGAAGCTCGCCCACGCGGTGCAGGACACCGCCGGGCCGGGGCTGCTGGACAGCTACGACGAGGAGAGACGGCCGGCCGCGCGGCGGGTGATCGACAACACCCAGGCGCAGGTAGCGCTGATGCGGGTCGACCCGGCGCTCGCCCCGTTGCAGGAGCTGCTCGGGGGGATGCTGGCGTCGGGGACGGGGAGCGAGTACCTGGGGCCGTTGATCAGCGCGCAGGACACGGTCCTGCCCGGCCGGCTCCCGGGCGGTGCCGGATCCCCCTGGGAGGGACGGTTCCTGGAGAACATCGCGCTGGTCACCGAGGACGGCCCGACGGAGGTCATCGACCTGCTGCAGGAGGGCCGCTTCCTGCTGTTGCTCGCCGGGGGAGGCGACGCGGCGGAGCGGTACGTGCGCGAGGCGGGCCCGTGGGCCCGCGAGCTGCGCGTGGTGCGGGTGCCCGCCTCAGGGCCGGAGGCGGGGCCGGGGCCGGGTCAGGAGCCGGGTCAGGAGCTGGGGGCGGCGGCGTCGGGCGAGGGCCTCCCGTGTGAGTCGCTGCTGGTCCGCCCCGACGGTTACATCGCCTGGGAGCCGGGGGCCGGCTGCCTCCGGGAGGCGCTGTCGGTCTACCTCGGCGCCGCACGCCATCCGGTCGAGCCGGAGCCCGCGGGTTACCGCTGACCGGCGGTGCTCGGGGTCAACTCCTCCTCGGTCTCCGCGAGTTCCTCGAAGACGTCCTGGCCGCGGTGCGGGGACAGGTCGAGGGTCGCGACCACCGAGGGCACCACGACGCTGGGCAGCAGGTGAAGCAGCAGCGCCCGCATCCGGTGCGGCAGATCGCGGTAACCGGTGACGGCCTGGGACATCGCCTGGACGCCCGCGAAGCTCCCCACCATGACCTCGGCGGTCTCGTCCAGCACCACGTGCGGCAGCAGTTCGCTCTGGGCCCGGGCCTGCTCCAGCAGGCCCGTCACCACCGTCGTCCAGCGCAGGAACGGACCGCTGCGGTCGAGTTCGTGGGCCAGCTGGTCGAGCGAGAGCCGCACGCCGGCGCGGACCATCGGATCGCTCTGCAGCCGGTAGGCGTGGAGCATGGCCACGTCCACGAGCTCCTGCGACTTGGACGTCCGCGGGGGGACCGTCATGGCCTGGTCCTGCTCGGCCAGGACGCCCTGGGCCAGCTCCTCCTTGGAGGAGAAGTGGAAGTAGAGCGCGCCCTTGGTCACGCCCGCAGCCTCCAGGATCTCCGCGATCGTGGCCGCCTGGTAGCCGCGTTCCTCGAAGACCCTGGCCGCGGCGGACAGGATCGCCCGGCGCGTACGGATCGCTCGGTCCTGCTTTGCCACGTCGGTCTCCTTCGGGTGGGGTGGCACCGAGGCGGTCGTCCCAAAAAAAACCGCCAAGCCTGTATATTACAGCCTCGTGGGGACCGTTTCGGCTGCGTTTCGCAACTGATGGTTCCCGAACCGCCGATGCGGAGGGGGCGTCGATGATTCTGGTGACGGGGGCGACCGGGACGGTCGGGCGCGAGCTGGTCCGCTGCCTGCCGGCGGACGTGCCGCTGCGGCTGATGACCCGGGACCCGTCCCGGGTGGGCGACGTGCCCGCGGAGGCCGAGGTGGTCGGCGGGGACTACGCCGATCCGGACTCGCTCGCCCGCGCCCTGCGCGGTGTGCGGGGGGCCTTCCTGGTGACCTCCCGGCCGGGCAGCGAGGACGACGCCGCGTTCCTGTCGGCCGCGCGGGCGGCCGGCGTGGCCCGGATCGTCAAGCTCTCCGCCGCCGCGGTGGCCGACCCAGGAGCCGACGACCTGATCACCCGGGTGCAGCGGGACAACGAACGGCTGCTGCGCGAGTCCGGGATCGCCTGGACGCTGCTGCGGCCCCGCGCCTTCATGTCCAACCGTCTGTCGTGGGCGGCCTCGGTGCGCGCGGAGGGTGTCGTGCGCGCCCTGCTCGGCGACGCCCCCAACGCCTCGGTGGACCCCCGCGACATCGCGGCGGTCGCGGCGCGGGCCCTGACCGAGGAGGGGCACGAGGGTCGGGTGCACGCGCTGACCGGACCGGAGGCGCTGAGCGCGGTGGAGCAGACGGCGCAGCTCGCCGAAGTCCTCGGCGTGCCGCTGCGGTTCGAGGAGCTCGGCTGGGACGAGGCCCGCGCGCAGCTGCTCCGCCGGTACCCGGCCCGCGTGGCGGAGGCCCTGCTGAGCAGCGCGCGTCGGCAGGCCGAAGGGGCCAAGGCCCGGGTGGAGCAGACCGTCCAGGAGATCACCGGCCGCCCGGCGCGGAGTTTCCGCACCTGGGCCGGTGATCACGCGGGGGCGTTCGCCCCGGCGGCGGCGGAAGTCACCGCAGAGGCCTGAGCAGGCGGGTTGAGCGCCGAGCGCCGAGCGCCAAGCGCCGAGCGCCGAGCGCCGAGCACTGAGCACTGAGCGCTGAGCGGTGCCCGCTGTGACCTCACTGCCGGGCGCTCACCGCTGGCCGCTGACCGCCGCTCACCGCAGACCGCTGGCCGCTCATCGCTGGCCGCCGCTAGCCGCCGACCGGCTGACCGCCGCTGGCCGCTGACCGCCGCTCACCGCCGAGCGCCGACCGCTCGCCGCCGACCGCGTCGCGGTGCGTTCGCTCAGCGGGCGTCGGGTGCGGCCACGACCGTGGTGCTGAACACCGTCGCGCCGTCCTGGTGGCCGGTGACGAGCACCTGCTCGTAGCCGGCCGGGCTCGGCGCGAGGCGTTCCGCCTCGATCAGGCAGGGGGCGTCCAGCTCGGCGTACCGGTGGAAGCGGCTGGTCATCCCGAGCGGCAGGAACTCGCGGCGGCCGAGGACGGAGGCCGTCGCCTGGCGGGCGGCCTCGACCAGGACCATGCCCGGGACGTGGTCGACCGGGTGGTCGAAGAGCACGGGGTGCCGCGTGTCGACCCGCAGTTGCCAGCGGGTCTCCTCGCCGATGGGCGTCAGCACGACGTCGCGGCTGGACAGGCGGCCGACGTACTGGGGTGCGACCGGGGCGGTGAGCGGCAGTCGGCGGCTGGCGCCGCTCAGGCCGCGCTCCCCGCGCAGCCGCCGGTAGACGGCCGCGGAGGTGCAGGCGAAGGAGCCGCTGCCGGAGGCGGCCGGCTCTCCGTCGCGCAGGAGCCGCAGCTCCATCTGTATGCCCGTCAGCTTCCCGTTGCGCCACTGCGGTTCGCAGGCCGCCTCGATGTCGAGCGTGGCCGGCGTGGCCTCGGTGCGCAGCCGGTCGGGGAGGACGGTGAAGTCGAGGTCCCACATCACGAAGGCGTGCCCGAGCGGGACGTCGAACTCGGCGTGGGCGAGCAGGGTGCCCGCCTGCCGGATCGTCTCCGCGACCAGCAGCGGGTCGTGGTGGTCGCCGACGGAGTGGAAGAAGCTGTGCCCCCGGGGCCATTGGGCGGTCACACCGAAGGACTGACCGTCCTTGCCGCGTCGCCAGTCGGTGAGCATGACCTCGGCGACCGCGGCGCGGTGGACGAACTCCCTTGGCACGGTGGTGGTCAGGGAGGGAAAGCGGAAGAGCGGCGGTGCGCTCGGCAGGGAGCGGCCTGCGAGGTGTGCGGGCAGTGCGTGCGCGCCGGTGGACTCGGTGCGGAAAGTGCCGACAGCCATGGTTCCCCCAAACGATGACGTGACGGAGCCAGCGGTGCTGGTGCCCCCGTTCGACGACAAAGATACCTACCAACCGGTTTCGTTTCCACCCCCTTGAGGAGAGCGCGCCAAACCCGAAACCGGAATCTTGCGCCTCCGTCTGGCCTGACGCCCCGAAGCGGGCCATACTAAACCGCATAGTTGGTTTTGTAGGCTGAACTGCCTGCGGGCACGCGTCGAGGGTCGGCTGACCGCCGCCGCGCGCCCCGGGCCGATACGGGAGGCGATGGGTGACCAAGCAGGAGAGGGCGGTCCGGACGAGGCGGTCCTTGATCCGAGCCGCTGCGGAGGTGTTCGTCGAGCAGGGCTTCGCGTCGGCGTCGCTCCAGGTCATCAGCAAGAGGGCCGGCGTCAGCACGGGGGCTCTGCACTTCCACTACCCCACCAAGGAGTCGCTGGCGCAGGCTGTCCAGGACGAGGCGGCCCGGCTGCTGGCCGTCATCGCCGAGGGGCGCGCGAGGGCGGAGCCGCGCGCGCTGCAGGATCTGGTCGACGCGACGTATCGGCTGGTCAGCGGCCTGGCGGACGATGTCGTACTGCGCGCCGGCTTCGAGTTGGGTGTCACCGTGCGACGCGACGCGGGGGCGGACCTGTGGCAGGCGTGGCAGCGCTGCGTCGAGGGCGCGCTGCGCCGGGTGGTCGCGCAGGGGGAGCTGGCCGAAGGGGTCTCCGCGGACGGGGCGGCCGCCTGCATCGTGGCCGCGACGGTGGGCTTCGAGGTGCTCGGCGGCCGGGACAGGGCCTGGTTGTCGGAGGGGCGGGTCGCCGCCCTGTGGCGCCTGCTGCTGCCCGGCCTGGCGGACGGCGGGGCCTTGGAGAAGGTCAGCCCGCGGCCGACCTGCGCCGCCTGCTGAGAGAGCGGATGGGGACGGTGAGACCTGCCTCTGCATGGTCCGAGTCACGTTGACAAACCGACTGGACCGTTTTTTAATCGATCTGGCCTCCTGCGATGTCGGGCCCGGCGGCGATGGCGCCGCCAGGCCCCGCGGGACGACGTCACGGCCGGCGCGGCGCGTGGGCGTCCCGGAGACGAGCAGGGGCGGACGGGGGAATGTCGTGTGCAGTAGGAAAGACGTGTCCACGCCGTGGAGACCGCCTTTCGGCGGAAAGCCGGCGGTGATTTCCGAGAGAGAGCTCTCCCCTCCGCTCGTGCGGGCCTGTCCGTGCCGTGTCCGACCGACGGGAACACGGTCCTGGAATCTGGGCGAGAGTGAGTCCACGTGCTGATCCTGATAATGACGAACGACGGCGAGTTCTCGGTTGAGCTCGCGGGCGGCCTTGAGGGCGCGGGTCATCGGGTCGACAAGGCGGCCCGGCTCGACGTCGTGCTGGCCCGCTCCGGCGAGGTGGACGCGGTCCTGCTCGACTTCGGGGCGTTCGGTACCGACGGCTTCGAGGTGTGCCGGGCGATCAGGTCCGCGTCGCCGGTGCCGCTGATCGTGGCGGACGTGTCCGACGACGAGTTCGACCGGGTGCTGAGCTTCAAGCTCGGCGTCGACGACTTCATCGTCCGCCCGTGCAGCGCGCGAGAGTTGATCGCGCGGATCGAGGCGGTGGTGCGGCGGGTCGACAGCTCCTGGCGGCCCTGGGAGAGCTCCGTCGCGTCGGCCGAGCAGGTCCACGACGTCGGCGCGGTGCGGATCGCCCTGCGCAGCCGCACCGTGACCGCGCACGGGCGCGAAGTCATGCTGACCCGCAAGGAGTTCGACATCCTCGCGCTGCTGGCCTCCGATCCCGGTCGGGTCTTCAGCCGCGAGGACATCATGCGCGAGGTCTGGGGCTACGACGGGGCCGGCGACACCAGGACCCTCGGCGTCCACATGGTCGGGATCCGGCGCAAGCTGCCGTCCTCGCTCGTCGAGACGGTGCGCGGGGTGGGTTTCCGGCTGAACGCGGGACGCGCGCACGGTGTTTCGGCCCCCGAGGCGGGCGGCCTGCTGGCCGGGGTCGGGCTCCGCGCCGGATGAGCCCGACGGCCCGCCGCAGCGGTTGCGTCGGGCCGCCCGGACGGCGTTCAGAAACGCCTCCCGGGATCCTAGTGAAAACCTAGAAATGCCCCGCTTGTTCTTTGTGCGGACACCGAAGAAGCTATTGCGTAATCTCCCGTGAATTGAATTCAGGCACGGGTCCACGGAAAACGGAGGCGGTCAATGACTGCGATCACGGCGGACGAGAAGCAGCAGATCAAGGACATCGTCTGCGACATTCTCGAACTCGAGGAGGACGAGATCACCGAGGAGAGCCTCTTCGTCGAGGAGCACGACGCCGACTCGATGCGTCTCATCGAGATCCTCTCCTCGCTGGAGCTGAACCTGAAGGTCACCATCGAGCAGTCGGAACTGGCGCGGATGGTGAACCTCGCCGGTGTGTACGAGGTCGTCGCGGAATCCGCTCGATGACCGGCCGGGCGCCGTCGCGACGGCGGCTGGACATCGTCGGCTGGTCGGCCACCTCGCCGTTCGGCACCGGCCGCGCCGCCTTCAGCCAGGGGCTGCGGGAGGGCCGGGGCACCTCGGCGCCGCTCGACCACGAGCAGTGGCAGGTCCCGGCCGGACCCGCCTGTCTGGTACCGGACTTCGACGTCCGCAAGGTGCTCGGCAAGAAGGGCACCCGGAGCATGAACCGGGTGACCGGACTGGCCGTCAGCACCGTCGGCGACCTGCTCGCCGAACTGGACCGCCCCGGGCTCACCCCGGAGACCACGGGCATGGTGCTCGGGACCACCGGCGGCAGCGTCCAGAGCACCCTGGACTTCACCCGCGGCTCTCTCACGGGAGAGCTGCCCTACCTGGTCGACCCGGGCCTGATCCCCTACGGCGTGATGAACGGCGCCGCCGGTCAGATCGCCATCTGGCACCAGCTGAAGGGGCCCAACGCCACGCTCGCGGCCGGGCGTTCGGCCGGTCTGCTGGCGCTCAACTACGCCCGCCGGCTGCTGCTCACCGACCGGGCCGAGATGGTGCTCTGCGGCGCGGCCGAGGAGTACTCGACGGCGCGGGCCTGGCTCGCCCGGCACACCGCCGAGTCCGACCCGGACGCGCTGCTGCTCGGTGAGGGCTGCGCCATGTTCGCCCTCACCGCGGTGGCCGCCGAGTCGGACCCGGTCGCCCAGGCGACCGCGTCGCTGGTCGGCGTCAAGGCTCTGACCAGCAGTGAGGGCGACTGGGAGGCCGTGGTCCGCCGGGCGGTCGGGCAGCTGCTCGACGACGCCGGCATCACCCCGGCCGACCTGTGGGCGGTCAGCCCCTCCGCCGCCGCCGGCGCCGCGGGCAAGGCGGAGGCCGTCATCGCCCAGGACCTGGTGGCGGCGGGCGGCGGGGTCCGACTCCCGGTCGCCGAGCTGCTGGGCGAGGCGCACGCGGCGTCCGCCGCGTTCCAGCTCGCCGCGGTGCTGGGCCGGGCCGAGGCGGACGAGCGGGCCGCCGGCCGCTTCTCCGTGGTCACCAGCACGGACGAGGCCGGCACGGTCGCCGCAGCCCTGCTGCGGCACTACTGAGAGCCGGTCGGGGTTGTCCAGGACTCCTCCCGGCCGCCCCCGCACGACCCGACTCCCGGCGACGCGGCCCGGACCCGGACACCGAGGTGGACCGGGCCGCGTGTCGGCCTGCCTGAGAAAGGCCGTCCGTTGATCACCCTGGAAGCGGTGGAGTCCTACGTCCCCGAGCGCACGGTCGGGATCGAGGACCGCGCCGCGGAACTGGACCTCACCCCGGAACAGATCCACATGTTCCGGCGCCACTTCGGACTCGACCGCATGCGGTACGACCCCGCTGCCGAGCTGATCGAGCAGCTGCTGCCCGCCGCCGAGCGTGCGCTCGGGGACACCCCGCGCGGCGACGTCCGCCATCTGCTCTTCGGCCACGCGCTGCACGGCGCCGGCCACGTCCCGCCCGACACCGCCCGGGAGCTCGCCCGGCGGCTCGGGCTCGAGCACGCCACCGCGTTCGCGCTCACCCAGCAGAACTGCGCCGTCTCGATGTCCGCCCTGGACGTCGCGGGCAGCCTGCTGGAGGCCGGGGCGGACCCCTCCGCCCGCGCCCTGGTCGTGGTCGGGGACAAGCCGCGCACCCGCGCGGCCCAGCTGATCATGAACACCTGCATCGTCGCCGACGGCACGGCCGCCGCACTGGTGGCGGTGGACGGCCCCGGCGTGCCGGTGCGCTCCTTCGCCACGCGCACGCTCGGACAGTTCAGCGACGGCATGCTCTCCACCCCGGAGACCCTGCGCAACGCGGCGGAGCTGCGGCCCACGGTGCTGGCCGAGGTGATGACGGAGGCCGCGGGAAGGGCCGGCTGCTCCCTGGACGACGTCCAGTGGTTCATCCCGTCCAACCCCAACCTGGTCTTCTGGCGGGACGCGGTCCCGGACGAGGACCTGCGCGCGCGGTTCTACCTCGACAACGTGCCGCGACTGAGCCACTGCCTGGCCGCCGACGTGTTGGCGAACTACACCAGCCTCCGGGAGGAGAAGCGGTTGCGGCACGATCGACCGGTCATGTTCGTCGCCATCGGCGTCGGCATGACCTTCTCCGCGATGGTGGTCACCCCGGGCGTCGAGCACGGGGCGGTGCACGGATGAGCCTGCGTCTGCACGGCGTCGCCCAGCACGTCGAGCCGGCCGGTTCCGACGCGCTGCCGCTGTTCCACGCCGATCTGGTGGACCGTCTGCTGACCGTCGCACCGCAGCCGGCGGAGCCCGGCCCGGACCTCGTGGTCCTGGTCAATGCGGCGCCCGACACCCAGGGCCACAAGACGACGGCCTCCTGGCTCAACCTGCGCACCGGCGGCGCGGCGCACAGCTTCGCGCTCACCGGCCAGGGTGTCGGCGGCCCGTTCACCGCGCTGCGGGTGGCGGACGCCTGCGCCCGCACCGGCCGCGGCGGTTCCGCGCTGCTGGCCGTCGTGGAGTGCGCCGGGGCCGACGGAGCCTCGGACGCGTCCGGCGTGCTGCTGCGCCTGGACGACCGGGCCGGCGGCGCGGCGGTCGAGGTCGCCGCCGTCCCGACGAAGGAGCTGGCCGGCGAGCTGGCGGCGCTGGTCCCCGAGCGGGGCCAGCTGCTGCTGGTGCTCGGCCCCGGGACGGACCCGGGGGTGGCGCCGGGGGAGCGGACCGAGGTCCGCACCGCGCCGGAGACCAGTTCCTGCACCGCCGTGTGGCGTGTGCTGGCCACCAAGTGGGCGGCCTCGCGCGACCGCTGTCCGGTCGTGGCGCTCTGCGCCGCTGACCCGGTCACCGCCACCACCCACCTTGCAGTTCTGCGTGACCTGGACGAATGGGAGCCGCCTGCGGGCGGGACTGAGGGAAGAGGGAATGGACGTGAGTGACGTGACGGCACCGAGCGCGCAGCGCTCCGACCGCGACCGGGTGGTCGTGACCGGCCTGGGCGTGTTCTCCAGCATCGGCGTGGGACTGGGCGAGTTCACCGAGGGTCTGCGCTCCGGGCGCAACGGTGTCTCGCCCATCTCGGCCTTCGACACGACGGGCTTCGCCCACGCGAACGGCTGCGAGGTGCGGGACTTCGAGCCCGCCCCGTGGCTGCGCCGCTGGAAGCAGGAGGAGTTGGGCCGGGCGGCCCAGTTCTCCGTGGCGGCGGCGCGGATGGCGGTCGCGGACGCAGGCCTGAGCGACGACGAACTGCGCGCCCGTCGGGTGCAGATCACCGTCGGCACGACCGACGGCGAGTCGCAGGACCTGGACCGGCTGGCCGCGGAGTGGGTCGCCGAGGGGCCGCAGTCCTGGGCCCCGCAGATCGCCGGCCGGGTCGGCGCGGGCCGCCTGTCGGCCGCGGTGGCCTGGGAGTTCGGCCTGACCGACAGCGAGGCGGTCACCCTGGCGACCGCGTGCTCGGCGGGCAACTACGCGATCGGGATGGGCCTGGACGCGATCCGCGTCGGCGACGCGGACATCGCCCTGTGCGGCGGTGCGGACGCGATGTGCCAGAAGTCCTTCGCCGCCTTCTACCGGCTCGGGACCATCGCTCCCGACTTCTGCCGCCCCTTCGACAAGGACCGCCAGGGCATCCTCACCGGCGAGGGCGCCGGGGTGCTGGTGCTGGAGCGGCTGGACTCGGCGCTGGCGCGCGGCGCCAGGATCTACGCCGAGGTGCTGGGCTACGGCCTGACCTGCGACGCGCACCACCCGGTGCAGCCGGAGCAGTCGAGCATCGCCCGCTGCGTCCGCACCGCGCTGGACGACGCGGGGGTGCGCCCGGAGGACGTCGACCTGATCTCCGCCCACGGCACCGGCACCCGGACCAACGACGTGACCGAGTCGCGCGCGATCCGCGAGGTCTACGAGGTGCCGCCGCGCACCGTGTCGCTGAAGTCGATGCTCGGTCACACCATGGGCGCGGCCAGCGCGCTGGCCGCCGTGGCCTGCTCGGTGGCGCTCACCGAGGGCTTCATCCCGCCGACGATCAACCACCGGGAGACCGACCCGGAGTGCGAGATCGACTGCGTGCCGAACCAGTCGGTCGAGGCGGACCTGAAGGTCGTGCAGAACAACGGTCTGGCCTTCGCCGGCAACAACGCGGTTGTGGTGCTGGGCCGTTACGACGGGGACCGGACGCCTGCGACGGTCGCGGGCTGATCGTGGCGGTGTCGTCGCCGGTCCGCGGGGCGAACCCGGGAAGCCGGTTGCGTACGACGTACGAAGATGGCATTCTCAAGCTATCTTCGGACGCCGTACGAAGTTCGGTGACGTGATCACGGAAAGCGAGGAGAGTCATGGCAGAGGACACGATCCCCGCCGCCCGGCCGACGGCCGACCCGGCGGCGCCCGCCCCGCAGGCGCGCCGGCGGGTCGGTTTCGGCCTGGTGGCCCTGGTGCTCGGCATGGTGCTCGGCGTCCTGGACCAGGTGATCGTCGGGACGGCCCTGCCCACCATGGCCGGCGAGCTCGGGGGGCTCAGCCTCCTCCCGTGGGTGGTGACCGCCTACGGGCTGGCCACCGCCACCACCACCCCGCTCTGGGGCAAGTTCGGTGACCTCTACGGGCGGAGGCGCACCTTCACCGGGGCCATCGCGCTCTTCCTGGTCGGCTCCATGGCGGCCGGCCTCGCCCAGGACATGACGCAGCTCATCGCCTTCCGGGTGGTGCAGGGTCTGGGGGCCGGCGGGCTGATGGTGGGCGCCTTCGCCCTCATCGGCGACCTGGTCCCCGACCCCGCGGGGCGGGTGAAGCTCCAGTCGGTGATCGGCGCGGTCATTCCGGTCGCCCTGGTGGGCGGGCCGCTGCTGGGCGGTGTGCTCACCGACCACGCCAGCTGGCGTTGGGCGTTCTACCTCAACGTCCCGGTCGGCGCCGTCGCCCTGGCCGCCGCCTACATCGGCATCCCGGCCGCCCCGCGCGGCCGGAAGGCGCGCATCGACTACGCGGGCGCCGCACTGCTCTCGGTGTCCGTGGTCGCGCTGACCCTGCTGGCCGGCTGGGCCGGCTCCCGCTACGCGTGGGGCTCGTGGCCGATCGCCGCGCTCGCCGTCGTCGCGGTGGCCGCGCTGGCCCTGCTGGTCCGGGTCGAGCGACGGGCGGCCGAGCCGATCCTGCCGCCGGTGCTGTTCCACTCCAAGGACTTCAACCTGGCGCAGGTGATGGGCCTGCTCGTGGCCGCGGGCATGCTCGCGGTGATGGTGCACCTGCCGCTCTACATGCAGAGCGTCAAGGGGGCCTCGCCGACCGTCAGTGGTCTGCTGCTGCTGCCCTTCATGGGCGGCATGATCACGGCTCAGCTGATCACCGCGCGACTGGTCCTGCGCACCGGCCGGGTCCGGCTGATGGCCCTCATCGGCTCGGGATCGGCGACCGTGGGCATGGCCCTGCTCGCCCTGGTGGACACCGGAACCCCCACCGCGGTCGCGGCGGGCCTGGGGGTGGTGGCCGGGTTCGGCATCGGCATGGTGCTCCAGGGCACCCTGGTCATCACCTTCGGCAGCGTGGACCGGCGCTACATCGGCGTCGCCAGCGGGCTGCTCAACCTCTTCCGCTCCATCGGCGGCTCGCTGGGCGTGGCGCTGCTGGGCTCGGTCTACCACTCGCTGTCGACCAGCACCCTGACCGACCGTCTCGGCGTCCAGGCGGGCCGTCAGCTCGCCGGCGCCAGCCAGCATCTCGACCCGAAGGCGCTGGCCCAGCTGCCGGCCCGGGCGCTGGACGCCTTCCGGGCATCGGTGGTGGACGGGCTGCACGGCGTGCTGCTCGGCGCCTGCCTGCTGGCCGCCGTGGGCTTCGCGACGGCGTGGCTGCTGCGGTCCCGGATGTCCCCGCCCGGCGCCCCGGCGCCGGCCGCCGAAAAGCCCGCCGCGGCGGTCGAGAGCGTTTAGCGCGAACTTAATCGGCGCCGCATTGAACTTAACCGCGCCGCCGAAGAAACTATTCAACAGGCTCCGGTGGTGTGTTCACCGAGAAAGCGAAGGCCGCTGCATCCGCAGCGGCCTTCGCTTTTGACTTCACGAAACCGTTCAGGGGAGAGGCCACATGGCAGACGACATTCCAAGGACCGCCCTCGTCAGCGGCGGGTCGCGCGGCATCGGGCGCGCGGTGGTGCTGCGACTGGCCCGGGACGGCTACCAGGTGGCCTTCTGCCACCAGCGCCCGTCCGAGGCGGTCCGGAGCCTGGAGAAGGAGGCCGCCGAGCTGGGCGCGGTGGTGGTGGGAAGCCAGGTCGACGTCGCCGACGCCGACCAGGTCCGCGCGTGGGTGCAGCGCACCGAGCGCGAGCTCGGCCCGATCGACGTGGTCGTCAACTCGGCCGGCATCGTCCGCGACACCCCGCTGGTGATGATGAAGGACCAGGACTGGCACGACGTGGTCGACGTCAACCTCACCGGCACCTTCAACGTCTCCCGCGCCGTCGTCTTCGGAATGATGAAGCGGAAGTCCGGCTGCGTGGTGAACATCTCCTCGGTCGCCGGAGTCCACGGGAACGCCTCCCAGACGAACTACTCGGCCACCAAGGCCGGAATCATCGGATTCACCAAGGCCCTTTCCAAGGAGACCGGCCGCTACGGGATCCGGGCGAATGCGGTGGCCCCCGGATTCATCGAGACCGACATGGTGGCGGGACTCTCCGAGAGCTTCCGGGAAAAGGGGCGGGAAAGCACCTCGCTGCGCCGCTTCGGCCGCCCCGAGGAGGTCGCCGACGCCGTCGCCTACCTCGTGACCGCCGAGTACGTCACCGGAACCGTCCTCGAGGTCGACGGCGGCCTCTCGATCTGAGCGCGCGCCAGACCGCGCCCGTGACCCAGCAAGGAGACCTGATTCATGCACCGGACACCCCACCTCGACCTGCGGAGGGCACGGTGAAGCGACGCGTCGTCATCACCGGCATCGGCGTCCTCGCGCCCGGCGGCATCGGCGCCAAGAACTTCTGGAGCCTGCTCAGCGAGGGCCGCACCGCCACCCGCGGCATCACCTTCTTCGACCCGTCGCCGTTCCGCTCCCGGGTCGCCGCAGAGATCGACTTCGACCCGGAGGAGCACGGCCTGCGTCCGCAGGAGATCCGCCGGATGGACCGCGCCGCGCAGTTCGCGGTGGTCGCGGCCCGCGAGGCGGTGGCCGACAGCGGCCTCGACACCGCGGCCGCCGACCCGCACCGCATCGGCGTCTCCCTCGGCAGCGCCGTGGGCGCCACCATGGGCCTGGACCAGGAGTACCGGGTCGTCAGCGACGACGGCCGCCTGGACAGCGTCGACCACCGCTACGCGGTGCCGCACCTGTACAACCACTTCGTGCCCAGCTCCTTCGCCGCGGAGGTCGCCTGGACCACCGGGGCCGAGGGCCCGACCAACGTCGTCTCCACCGGCTGCACCTCCGGCCTCGACGCGGTCGGTCACGCCGTGGGGCTGATCCGCGAGGGCAGCGCCGACGTGATGATCGCCGGCGCCACCGACGCGCCGATCTCGCCCATCACCATGGCCTGCTTCGACGCCATCAAGGCCACCACGCCGCGCTCCGACGACCCGGCGCGGGCCTCGCGCCCGTTCGACGGGACCCGCAACGGCTTCGTGCTCGGGGAGGGCTCGGCCGTCTTCGTGCTGGAGGAGCTGGAGGCCGCCAAGGCCCGCGGCGCCCACGTCTACGCGGAGATCGCCGGCTTCGGCTCCCGCGCCAACGCCTTCCACATGACCGGACTGCGCCCCGACGGCGTCGAGATGGCGGAGGCCATCCGGGTCGCCCTGGCCGAGGCCCGGCTCGACCCCGAGGACATCGACTACATCAACGCCCACGGCTCCGGCACCAAGCAGAACGACCGGCACGAGACCGCCGCCTTCAAGCTCAGCCTCGGCGATCACGCGTACCGGACCCCGGTCAGCTCCATCAAGTCGATGGTCGGCCACTCGCTCGGCGCCATCGGCTCGATCGAGATCGCCGCCTGCGCGCTCGCCATGCAGTACGGCGTCGTCCCGCCGACCGCCAACCTGCACACCCCCGACCCCGAGTGCGACCTCGACTACGTCCCCCTGACGGCGCGCGAGCGCAAGCTCGACTCCGTCCTCAGCGTCGGCAGCGGCTTCGGCGGCTTCCAGAGCGCGATCGTACTCAGCCACCCGGAGAGGAGCCCGCGATGACCGCGACCGTGGTCACCGGCCTGGGAGTGCTCGCCCCCAACGGCCTCGGCACCGAGGACTTCTGGGCCGCCACCCTGGCCGGGGAGAGCGGCATCGGGCCGGTCCGCCGGTTCGACGCCTCCTCCTACCCGGCCCGGCTGGCCGGCGAGGTGCCCGGCTTCGACGCCGCGGAGCACCTGCCCAACCGGCTGCTCCCGCAGACCGACCACATGACCCGGATGGCGCTCGTCGCCGCCGACTGGGCACTGGCGGACGCCGGCCTGGAGCCCGACAGCACGGACTCCTTCGGCATGGGCGTGGTCACCGCCAGCTCCGCCGGCGGCTTCGAGTTCGGGCAGAACGAGCTGCGCGCGCTGTGGAGCCGCGGCCCCAAGCACGTCAGCGCCTACCAGTCCTTCGCCTGGTTCTACGCCGTCAACACCGGCCAGATCTCCATCCGGCACGGCATGCGCGGCCCCAGCGGCGTGCTGGTCGCCGACCAGGCCGGCGGCCTGGACGCGCTCGCCCAGGGCCGGCGGCTGATCCGCGACGGCACTCCGGTGGTGGTCTCCGGCGGCGTCGACTCCTCGGTGTGCCCGTGGGGTTGGGCCGCCCAGCTGTCCGGTGGCCGACTCGCCGCCGGCGACGACCCGGCCACCGCCTACCGCCCGTTCCACCCGGACGCCGCCGGCCACGTCAGCGGCGAGGGCGGGGCGATCCTGGTGCTGGAGGACGCGGCCCACGCCGAGGCGCGGGGCGCCCGCGTCCACGGCCGGATCCTCGGCTGCGCCGCCACCTTCGACCCGCGACCGGGCAGCGACCGCGAGCCGGGCCTGCGCCGCGCGATCGAACTGGCCCTCGCGGACGCGGACCTGACGCCCTCGGACATCGACGCCGTCCTCGCCGACGCCGCCGGCCTGCCGGAACTCGACGCGGCCGAGGCCGCCGCGCTGTGCGCGGTCTTCGGCGAGCGCGGGGTCCCGGTCTCCGCGCCGAAGACGATGACCGGCCGGCTCAACTCCGGAGCCGGACCGCTCGACGTCGCCACGGCGCTGCTCTCGCTGCGCGACCAGGTGATCCCGCCGACGATCAACGTCGAGGCGGACCCGGCCCTCGGCCTGGACCTGGTCACCGGGCGGCGCCGCGAGGCCGCCCTGCGCAACGTCCTCGTGCTCGCACGAGGGCACGGCGGCTTCAACTCTGCTCTCGTGGTGGGCGGTGCGGCCTGAGACAGGGGTGGCGGCACACCGCACCGCGGTGTGGCTCCCGCCGACGCTGAGCGCCGACGCGGAGCTGTGGTTGGTCAGCCCCTCCGGGCAGCCGACCGAGGAGGAGTACGCCGTGCTGGACGCGGCCGAACGCCGGCGGGCGGCCTCGTTCCGCCGTCCGGCGCGTGCCGCGCTGTACGTCGCGGCCCATGTGGCCATGCGGCGTCTGCTCGGTGAGCATCTCGGCATCCCGCCCGAAGAGGTGGTGATCGGTCACGAGCCCGGCGGGCGGCCGGTCCTCGCCGACCGGCTGGACGCCCTGCACTTCTCCCTCTCGCACAGCGAGGGGGTGGCGTTGCTCGGCGTCGCGGACCGGGTGATCGGCGTCGACGTCCAGGGCGTGCCCAGCCCCGCGACGGCCGGACTGTGCGCCGCCAGGCTGCACGCGGCCGAGCGGGCGGAGATCGAGGCCCACCCGGACGCCGAGCGTCCGGAGGCGTTCGCCCGTGTCTGGGCACGCAAGGAGGCCTACCTCAAGGGCCTGGGCACCGGTCTGCAACGCGCGCTGGAAGCCGACTACCTGGGCGACGGTCCGCCCGGCTCGCCCTCCCGACCGGAGGGCTGGACCGTGCTGGACCTGGCCTGCGGGGAGCGCTACGCCGCCGCGATGGCCATCGCCGACCCGGCGCTTCCGGCCACCCCTACCGCGGGTCCCCTCCGGTTCCTCCACCGGGGGAGCCCGTCGCCGCCACCGAACGAAGGAGAAACAGGTGAGTGATCACGTCCTGCCGTACGCCATCCGCGTCGAGCGCGGCTGTCTCGCCGACGACGAGACGGCCGCGCTGGTCGCGGTCCTGCTGGCCCGGTGCCAGGTGAGCGCCGGGCCCGCCCCGGCCGCCTCCGGCGGCGGCCGGGGCATGCTGCGGCCGGCCCGGGCGCGCTGGCGCCGCCCCGAACGGGCGCACGGCTTCCACGGGCCGCGCAGCTGGCAGGACCTGGTCTGAGGCACCGGGGCGCCCCCGGCACCGGGGCGCCCCGGCCCCACCGTCCGAAACGAAGCCGAACGAAGCCGAACGAAGCAGAGAAGGGAGCCG
>NZ_BBPQ01000068.1:0-29757 GCF_000787855.1 Streptacidiphilus anmyonensis
GAGCGGCTCCGACCGGCCGTCCGCGCCGCTGTCGCGGGGCTCCGGCCGCGCGTGTGCGCCGTCCCGGGCCGCGGCCCTTCGCCCGAGCGTCCGGTATGCCCGCGGCCTCGCCGCAGGCGCCCGTCGCGCGCCTCCCCCATCCACGCCCTCGGCACTCGCTCGTGGTGCGCACGGGACGTCTCAGCCCGAAGTCCTCACCCGTCGAAGCCCTGAAGCCCTGAAGCCCTGAAGCCCTGAAGCCCTGAAACTGCGAAGCCCTGACGCCCGAAAGGCTGCCCCATGATGAACGCCCTGGGCGATCCCCAGTCCCTGCTGGTGCTCGGCGGTTCCTCCGAGATCGGTCTGGCCACGGCCCGACGGTTGGTCGGCTCGCGGGCCGAGGTCGTTCACCTGGCCGGGCGGCCCTCGTCCGCGCTCGACGCCGCCGCGGCCGAGCTGAGCGCGCTCGGCGCGCAGGTGCACGTGCACGACTTCGACGCCCGCGCCGTGGAGACCCACGAGGCGGTCCTCGGCAAGATCTTCGCCGAGGGCGACATCGACGTCGTCCTGCTCGCCTTCGGCGTCCTCGGCGATCAGGAGCAGGGCGAGCGCGAGCCGCTGTCGGCGGTGGCCGTGGCGCAGGTCAACTACCTCGGGGCGGTCAGCTCCGGTCTGCTGTGCGCGCAGGCGCTGCGCCGTCAGGGGCACGGCGCGCTGGTTGTGCTCTCCTCCGTCGCGGGCGAGCGCGCCCGCCGCTCGAACTTCATCTACGGCTCCACCAAGGCGGGCCTGGACGCCTTCGCCCAGGGCCTCGGCGACTCGCTGCACGGCAGCGGCGCGCGGGTCATGGTCGTCCGCCCCGGCTTCGTCCGCACCCGGATGACGGAGGGTCTGCCCGAGGCCCCGCTGGCCACTACGGCCGACGCCGTCGCGGAGGCCGTCGTCGACGGTCTGCGTCGCGGCAGTGAGACCGTCTGGGTCCCGGGCGCGCTCCGCTTCGTGATGTCCGGCCTGCGACACCTGCCCCGCGCGGTCTTCCGCAGGCTGCCCGTGTGAACGGGGTACGTTCTGGGGCGTGGACCAGCTCACCCGAATGCCCCTGATCGGACCGGTCGTGGCCTGGGTGACGCGCACCCGGGCCTACCACGTCTACGAGCACTTCAACGACGTCGGCTCCAGCCGGATGGCCGGCTCGGTCACCTTCTTCGGCTTCCTCGCCATGTTCCCGCTGCTGACGGTCGCGCTGGCGGTGGCGGCCTCGGTGCTGTCGGACAGCAGGGTGAACACCCTCCAGCAGAAGATCGCCGAACAGATCCCCGGACTGTCGCGGCAGCTGAACCTGCACGAGGTGGCCGCGAACGCCGCGACGGTGGGCCTGGTCAGCGGCGTCATCCTGCTGGTCTCCGGCCTCGGCTGGGTCGACACCACCCGCGTCTCCATCCGCACCTCCTGGTACCTGCCGCTGGAGCCGGGCAACGTGATCGTCCGCAAGTTCTGGGACACCGTCATGCTGATCGGGCTCGGCGTGGTCGGTGCGATCTCCCTCGCGGCCTCGACCGCCGCGGGCGCGCTGACCGGCCAGGCCGCGAAGTGGCTCGGCCTGGAGGGTTCGACGGGCGGCCGGGTGGCCCTGGCCGTCGTGGCGTTCCTGCTCGCCGTCACGGTGGACCTGATGGTCTTCTCGTACATCCTCGTCGGGCTGCCGCGGATCTTCGGCCAGCCGCGCCGGGTGGTGCTGGAGGCCGCCGTGCTGGGCGCGATCGGCTTCGAGATCCTCAAGCAGGCCCTTGCGGCCTACGTCGCGGGCGTCGCGACGAAGAGCGTCTACGGCGCCTTCGGCACCCCTGTCGCGCTGCTGCTGTGGATCAACTTCATGTGCCGCTGGCTGATGTACTGCGTCGCCTGGACCGCCACCGCGGACCCGGAGGCGGCACGCCTCCGGGCGCGGGAACGGGCGGTCGAGGCCGTCGCGAAGGCCGACGAGGACGTCTGATGGACGTCTGATGGACGTCTAGAAGGTCGTCCTCCTCCGGCGCCGCCTGCGGGCGAGCAGGACGCCGCCCGTGCCCGCCAGCAGGGCGACGGCCACGCCGCCGACCGCGTACGTGGTCGACGAGGCGCCGCCGGGGGAGGCCGAGGCGGACAACGGGCCTGCCGCCGTGCCGCCTGACGCGGCGTGCGGGGAGGCGCTCGCGGCGTCGGACGAGACGGGCTTGGTGGCGTCGAGGGTGCCGATGGGCTTGGTGCGGCCCTCGGCCGCGAAGCCCCAGTCGAGGAGGGCGCGCGCCTCGCGGTAGACCTCGTCCGTCGCGTGGTCCTGCGGGTTCATCACGGTGACCAGCAGGGTGTGCCCGTTCCGCTGCGCGGCCTCGACCAGGGTGTTGCCCGCGTTCGTGGTGTAGCCGTTCTTGACGCCGATGAGGCCGGGATAGTGGCCGCCGACCCCGTCGAGGCCGGTGAGCAGCCGGTTGGTGTTGGCGATCTGGAAGGGCTTGCCCTTCGTGTTCGGGCCGCCGGGGAACTCCGCGAAGGCGGTGTCGCAGTACTTCGCGAAGGCGGGATCCTTGAGGCCGTCGCGGGCGAACAACGACAGGTCGTAGGCCGAGGAGACCTGTCCGGGCATGTCGTAGCCGTCGGGACTGACGACGTGCGTGTCCTTCGCGCCCAACGTCTCCGCGCGCGCCTGCATCTGCTGGACCGTCGCGGCGACCCCGCCGTTCATCGCGGCCAGGACGTGCACCGCGTCGTTGCCGGAGCGCAGGAAGACGCCGAGCCACAGGTCGGAGACCGCGTACGTCTGGCCGGGGACCACGCCGACCTCGCTACTGCCCTCACCCATGCCGTCGAAGTCCGACAGGGCGACCTTGTGGGTCTCGCCCTGCGGGATCTTGGGCAGGACGGTGTCCGCGAACAGCGTCTTCAGCGTGCTCGCAGGCGGGAGCGCCCAGTGCGGGTTCTGCGCGGCGAGGACGTCGCCGGTCTCGTCGTCCGAGACGATCCAGGACAGCGCGGAGAGGCCGTGCGGGAGGGCGGGCGCGCCGGCGCCCACCTGCGGGCCGGGGCGGCCGAGTACCGCGCCGCCGACCGTGGACATCTGCGCGGGCGGCTGTCTGACGGCACTGGCCCGCGGGCTCGGGGTGTGGCCTGCCGCGGTGAGCGTCAGCACCACTCCAGCGGCGGCCGCCGTGGCGACCGTTCCCCGTACCGTCCGTACCGTCCGACTGCGGACGCGATCACGTAGCTGCACGCCGTCGACCGTACCCAATCCTTTTCTGCCCGGTCCGAAAAGCAGACAGGACCCCTCGTCCGGATGCGGCCGGACGGCCGACCATACTGACCTCATGAGACTCAGCCGACGTGCTTCCTGGTTCCTGACGGCCTTCGGCGTCTGGTCGATCTGGATCTGGGTGACCTTCTTCAAGAACCTCTGGGCGGACCACGAGGGGCTCGCCTTCACCGGCGGTGACCACGGCAAGCCCACCGCCTACTTCTGGATCCACGCCGCACTGGCGCTGAGCTCGCTGCTGCTCGGCGTCGTCGTCGGCTCGCTCGGCGTGCGCGGCCTCCGCTCCGGCCGCAAGGTCGCCGACCCGGCGGAGGCGACGCCGGGAGCATGATCTATAAAGGCTCCAATCGTCCACCCTTTCGGTGGATCACACGCTTGGAGCATCATGCCCATCCGTACCGCCGCGCCCGCTCTCGCGGGCGCGCTCGCCCTGGCCGCCGTCGCCGCGCCGGGCACCGCCTTCGCCGTGACCCAGCCGGTGAAGCCGCAGATCACCCACGCCGCGGTGTCGTCGCTGAACATCGGTCTGACCGGCAAGCTGACCTTCTCGGTCAACATCAGCGCCAAGGACGCCAAGGGCGTCAAGAGCATCCAGGCCCTGCCGTACCCGCTCGCGTCCAAGGCGGTCCCGACCCGGACCGACGTGGCCAAGGAGCCCGGCAGCTCGCTGCCGACGCTCGCGCGGACGGCGACCACCCTGACCGTGGGTGCGTCCGACGTCATCAACGTGGCGGTCGACCGCTTCCCCGACGAGATAGCCGGGACCTACGGCGTCGCCATCCTGGTCACCGCCAAGGACGGCAGCACCACCTTCGCGGCGAAGGGCGCCACCTACAGCTGGACGCGCGCCGACGTGCTGTCCGCCAAGCCGGCGTCCGGCACCGTCCGCAAGGGCGCCCTGCTGACCGTCAAGGGCCAGCTGAACCGGGCCGACTGGACCAAGCGGGTCTGGGCCGGCAACGGCGGCCAGCTCGTGCTGCTCCAGCAGCGCAACGCCAAGGGCGTCTGGGTGACCAAGGCCACCGCGAAGACCGCCGCCAACGGCTCGGTCAGCGTCTCGGCCCGTGACTACGCGTCCGGCAGCTGGCGTCTCGTCTACGGCGGCAACACCGTCTCCGGTGCCGCCGTCTCCGGCGCCACCTCCGTGGTCGTCAAGTAACGTCACGTAAGGCACACGCACGGACGGAAGGCCCGGCCCCCTCGCGGGGGCCGGGCCTTCCGGCGTCAGCGCAGGCAGCCAGGCTCAGTAGCGGCGCGTCAGCAGCGCGCGCTTCACTTCCTGGATCGCCTTCGTCACCTCGATGCCACGCGGGCACGCGTCGGTGCAGTTGAAGGTGGTGCGGCAGCGCCACACGCCCTCACGGTCGTTCAGGATCTCCAGCCGCTGCTCCGCGCCCTCGTCACGCGAGTCGAAGATGAAGCGGTGGGCGTTCACGATCGCGGCCGGACCGAAGTACTGGCCGTCGTTCCAGAACACCGGGCAGGAGGAGGTGCACGCGGCGCAGAGGATGCACTTGGTGGTGTCCTCGAAGCGCTGGACGTCCTCCTCCGACTGGATCCGCTCACGCGTCGGCGCGTTGCCCTTGGTGATCAGGAAGGGCATCACGTCGCGGTACGCCTGGAAGAACGGGTCCATGTCCACGACGAGGTCCTTCAGGACCGTCATGCCCTTGATGGCCTCGATCGTGATCGGCTTCTCGGGGTTGACGTCCTTGATGAGGGTCTTGCAGGCAAGACGGTTCTTGCCGTTGATCCGCATCGCGTCGGAGCCGCAGACGCCGTGGGCGCAGGAGCGACGGTAGGTGAGCGTGCCGTCCTGCTCCCACTTGACCCGGTTGATCGCGTCCAGGACGCGCTCCTTCGGGTCCACCGTGAGCTGGTAGTCGACCCACACCGCGTCCGGGTGCTCCTCCGGGTTGAACCGGCGGATCCGGAGCGTGATGGTGATCAGCTCGACCTTGCCCGACTCGGCGGCGTCCAGCGCGGCGGAGTGCGGGTTGGCTTCGTCGATGGTGGGGGTGCTCATCAGTACTTACGCTCCATCGGCTGGTAGCGGGTGACCACGACCGGCTTGTAGTCCAGGCGCACGCTGGTGTCGCCGTTCGCGTCGACCTCGCGGTACGCCATGGTGTGGCGCATGAAGTTGACGTCGTCGCGGGTCGGGAAGTCCTCGCGGAAGTGACCGCCGCGCGACTCCTTGCGGGCGAGCGCGGAGACCGCGGTGACCTCGGCCAGGTCGAGCAGGTTGCCCAGCTCGACGGCCTCCAGCAGGTCGGTGTTGTAGCGCTTGCCCTTGTCCATCACCGAGATGTTCTTGTAGCGCTCCTTCAGCTCGGCGATGTCGGCCACCGCCTGCTTCAGGGTCTCCTCGGTGCGGTACACGGACACGTTGGTGTCCATGGACTGCTGCAGCGCCTCACGGATCTCGCCGACCCGCTCGGTGCCGTTCGAGGTGCGGATGGTCTCCAGCATCTCGACGACCTTCGCGGCCGGGTTCTCCGGGAGCTCGACGAACTCGGCGGTCTCGGCGTACTTCGCGGCGGCGATGCCGGCGCGACGGCCGAAGACGTTGATGTCGAGCAGCGAGTTGGTGCCCAGGCGGTTGGCGCCGTGCACCGAGACGCAGGCGACCTCGCCGGCGGCGTACAGACCCGGCACGACGGTCTCGTTGTCCAGCAGGACCTCGGACTCGTTGTTGGTCGGGATGCCGCCCATGGCGTAGTGCGCGGTGGGCTGGATCGGGATCGGGTCCGTGTAGGGCTCGATGCCGAGGTAGGTGCGCGCGAACTCGGTGATGTCCGGCAGCTTGGCGTCCAGCTGCTCCGGCGGCAGGTGCGTCAGGTCCAGGTAGACGTGGTCGCCGTTGAGGCCGCAGCCACGGCCCGCCCGGATCTCCGAGTAGATGGCGCGGGAGACGACGTCACGGGACGCGAGGTCCTTCATGACCGGCGCGTAGCGCTCCATGAAGCGCTCGCCGTCCTTGTTGCGCAGGATGCCGCCCTCGCCGCGGGCGCCCTCGGTGAGCAGGATGCCCATGCGCCAGATGCCCGTCGGGTGGAACTGGAAGAACTCCATGTCCTCCAGCGGCAGGCCGCGACGGTACGCGGCGGCCTGGCCGTCACCGGTCAGGGTGTGCGCGTTCGAGGTCACCTTGAAGAACTTGCCGTTGCCGCCCGAGGCGAAGATGACGGACTTCGCCTGGAAGACGTGCACCTCGCCGGTGGCCAGCTCGTAGGAGACGACGCCGGCGACCTTCTTGACCCCGTCGACGTCGGTGAGCAGCAGGTCCAGGACGTAGAACTCGTTGAAGAACTCCACGCCCTCCTTGACGCAGTTCTGGTACAGCGTCTGGAGGATCATGTGGCCGGTGCGGTCCGCGGCGTAGCAGGAGCGGCGCACCGCGGCCTCGCCGTGGTTGCGGGTGTGGCCGCCGAAGCGGCGCTGGTCGATCTTGCCCTCGGGGGTGCGGTTGAAGGGCAGACCCATCTTCTCCAGGTCGAGGACGGCGTCGATCGCCTCCTTGGCCAGGATCTCGGCGGCGTCCTGGTCGACCAGGTAGTCACCGCCCTTGACGGTGTCGAAGGTGTGCCACTCCCAGTTGTCGTCCTCGACGTTGGCGAGGGCGGCGGCCATGCCGCCCTGGGCCGCGCCGGTGTGGGAGCGGGTCGGGTAGAGCTTGGTCAGGACCGCGGTGCGGCTGCGCTTCGTGGCCTCGACGGCGGCGCGCATGCCCGCGCCGCCGGCGCCGACGATGACGGTGTCGTACTGGTGAATCTTCATGGTCTCTTCGCTGCCTCGTCGTCCGTCCGCGTCAGCTGATGTTCGGGTCGAAAGTGAAGATCACCAAGGTGCCCAGGAACACGGTGAAGACCGTGGCGGCCACCAGCAGGACCTTCAGCCAGAAGCGGGTGTTCGGGCGCTCGGCGTAGTCGTTGATCACGGTGCGCATGCCGTTGGCGCCGTGGAGCATCGCCAGCCACAGCATGAGCAGGTCCCAGACCTGCCAGAACGGCGAGGCCCAGCGGCCGGCCACGAACGCGAAGGAGATCTTCGAGACGCCGCCGTCCAGCACCAGCTGGATGATGAGGTGGCCGAGGACCAGGAAGACCAGCACGATGCCGGACAGGCGCATGAACAGCCACGCCAGCATCTCGAAGTTGGTCCGGCTGCGCCGCCCGGAGGTGGTCTTGGTGCGCTTGCGCGGCGGCTCGATGAGGAACGCCGTCGCGTCGGTGGGAGTCGAGTCGGTGAGCTCGACGTTGCCGATGGAGTCGGTAGCCATCTGTTATCTCACCCTCAACTGAACAGCCATTGGAGGGTCTCCTGCAGGACGGGGTAGAACGCCCCGGCCATCAGCAGGACCCAGACGGTCACGACGGTCCACAGCATCTGACGCTGGTACTTCGGCCCCTTGGCCCAGAAGTCCACCGCGATGACCCGCAGACCGTTCAGCGCGTGGAAGAGGATGGCGGCCGTCAGGCCGTACTCCATCAGGTTGACGAGCGGCGTCTTGTACGTCGCGATCACGCTGTTGTAGGCCTGCGGCGAGACGCGGACCAGTGCGGTGTCGAGGACGTGGGCGAACAGGAAGAAGAAGATGAGGACGCCGGTGACTCGATGAGCCACCCACGACCACATGCCTTCCCGGCCGCGGTACAGCGTTCCAGCCGGCACGGAAGAACCCTCCGGGAGCGGGGCGGGGGTCGCCCGATCAGCTCGGCGGCATCGTCGTCGGTGTCGGTCGGCCCGGCCGGATACGGTCCACCGGCCGCGGCCATCGTAGCCAGGCCGGAGGCCCGTGGGCCTGTCGGGGCCCCTGCGGCGGGCCGAGATCCACTCAGATGATCTGCTTGTGACCGGCTCGTGACCCGCCGGAAGGGCGCTTGATCCCGAGTTTTCCCAGGGAACGCCCGTGAGTCTCCTGGTAGCGCGTCAAAGTAGCGGCTGAAGGATGTGGGCGATCTCACCCTCGCGATCTCACGAAGGCGCCGAGGCGTGAGACGAGACCAGGTGGGTCAACCGGCTGAGGGTGATCCGGCGCAGCTGCTCGGCGGTGGTGCTGCGCTCCTCGTCGGGATCGCTCCCGAGCCGGGCGCGGATGCTGGCCAGCACGGTGTCCAGCATCTCCTCCGGCGGGCAGTCGTCCAGGGACACCACGAACACGTGCCCGAAGCGGGCCTCGTACGCGGCGTGCGCCGCCCGCAGTGCGGTGTGCGCGGCCGCGCTGCCCGGCGCGCGCATGCCGAGCAGCGGCTGGGGCATGCAGCTCTCGTCGGCGAGCGCCTCCGAGAGGTCGCGGTGCGACATGTCGTACGAGGCCTCGCTCGCGGCGGCCAGCAGCGAGTCCACGTCCGGGTACGGCCGGTGCGCGGCCATCCTTATCGCCCAGCGCCGACTCCCGCAGCAGGCCAGCAACGCCTCCTCGGCGGCACCCGGCGCAGCGTCGTTGAGACGGGACAGCCCCGGTACGGGCGACTGCGGTGCGGACGGCTGCGGGATCTGCGACCTGGCCAGCGGGTCCTCCTCGAACGGGTTGGAGCCCTTGAGGTTAAGGGGTGCGACCGACTCAGTCGGCACTACAGGGGACGCCAGAAGCGGTGCCGCAACGGCACCCGACACCAGGATTCACTCGTACGGGGTATTAAGTCGAGTCCTCGACGCCCGAATTATGAGACAGCGTCAGCCGGATGAACGGCGGCAGCCCTCCAGGGGCGCGGGGCTCTGCCGATGTGCGGCGCCGCCGCGGGGGCGCGGGCAACCACCGGTATGCGGTTGGCCCTGCGCGTTCGGGGCTCTGCCGGCGTCGGATGGGGGCACCTCCCGGCCGAGGGCTGGGGGATTGTCGCGCAGTTCCCCGCGCCCCTCAGGTGAGTGCAACCTCGGGAGGTGCCCGGGCCCCGCGCCCCCAGCGGTCAGCGGCGGTGCACCTTGTGCTGCGCGGCCTGCGCGCGGGGGCGGACCACCAGGAGGTCGATGTTGACGTGCGGGGGACGCGTCACCGCCCAGACGATCGTGTCCGCGACGTCCTCCGCGGTGAGCGGGTCGGGGACGCCCGCGTAGACGGACTCGGCCTTCGCGGCGTCGCCGCGGAAGCGGGTGAGGGCGAACTCGTCCGTCTTCACCATGCCCGGCGCGACCTCGATGACGCGGATCGGCTCCCCGACCAGCTCCAGCCGGAGCGTGCCCGCGATGGCGTGCGCCCCGGCCTTGGCCGCGACGTAACCGCCGCCGCCCTCGTACGCGGCGAACGCCGCGGTCGAGGAGAGGACGACGACGGTGCCGTCGCCGGAGGCGCGCAGCGCGGGCAGGAACGCCTGGGTGGCGTGCAGCACGCCCAGCACGTTGACCTGGTACATCCGCAGCCAGTCCGTCGGGTCGCCGGTCTCCACGGACTCCGCGCCGAGCGCCCCGCCCGCGTTGTTGACCAGGACGTCCACCCGGTCCAGGGTCGCCGCGAAGGCGTCCACCGCCGCGCGGTCGGTGACGTCGACGGCGTGGACGCTCGCCCCGTCGCCGATCTCCTCGGCCAGCGCCTCCAGGCGCTCCACCCGCCGCGCGACCAGGGCGACCCGGTATCCGGCCGCCGCCAGGCCCCGGGCCGTCGCCGCTCCGATGCCGCTGCTCGCACCCGTCACGACGGCGACCTTCTGGACTGTCATCTGACCCGTTCCTCCAATGGCGTTGTGTCTCTCGTGGGCAAGCTCCTAGAGGATGCGACTATTCCTCTCCCACGCGCATCATTACCGTACGTAGCGACGTCGAGGTTCGCGGAAGGGACCCCCATGGCCCGCCTGTCCGAGTCCGGACTGCCCATCGAGCCCGTCTACGGGCCGGCCTCCCAGGAGGGCTGGGATCCGGCGACCAGGCTCGGCGAACCGGGCCGGTACCCGTTCACCCGCGGCGTCTACCCGACGATGTACACCGGGAAGCCGTGGACCATGCGGCAGTACGCCGGCTTCGGCACCGCCGCCGAGTCCAACGCCCGCTACCAGCAGCTGATCGCCAACGGCACCACGGGCCTGTCCGTCGCCTTCGACCTGCCCACGCAGATGGGCTACGACTCGGACGCGGCGCTCGCGCACGGAGAGGTCGGCAAGGTCGGCGTCGCCGTCGACTCGGTCGAGGACATGGGCGTGCTGTTCGGCGGCATCCCGCTGGGCGAGGTCTCCACCTCGATGACCATCAACGCGCCGGCCTCGCTGCTGCTCCTGCTCTACCAGCTGGTGGGCGAGGACCAGGGCGTGCCGTCGGACAGGCTGACCGGCACGATCCAGAACGACGTGCTGAAGGAGTACATCGCCCGCGGCACCTACATCTTTCCGCCCAAGCCCTCGCTGCGCTTGATCGCGGACGTCTTCAAGTACTGCAAGGCCGAGATCCCGCGCTGGAACACCATCTCCATCTCCGGCTACCACATGGCCGAGGCCGGGGCGACGCCCGCGCAGGAGATCGCGTTCACCCTGGCCAACGGCATCGAGTACGTCCGCACCGCGCTGGCGGCCGGCATGGACGTGGACGACTTCGCGCCGCGGCTGTCCTTCTTCTTCGTCTCGCGCACCACGATCCTGGAGGAGGTGGCCAAGTTCCGCGCCGCCCGCCGGATCTGGGCGCGGGTCATGAAGGAGGAGTTCAAGGCGGAGAACCCCAAGTCGATGATGCTGCGCTTCCACACCCAGACGGCGGGCGTGCAGCTGACGGCGCAGCAGCCCGAGGTCAACCTGGTCCGCGTCTCCGTCCAGGCGCTGGCGGCGGTGCTGGGCGGCACCCAGTCGCTGCACACCAACAGCTTCGACGAGGCCATCGCGCTGCCGACGGAGAAGTCCGCGCGCCTGGCCCTGCGCACGCAGCAGGTGCTGGCCTACGAGACGGACGTGACCGCGACGGTGGATCCGTTCGCCGGCTCCTATGTCGTCGAGGCGCTGACCGACGAGGTCGAGGCGGCGGCGCTGGAGCTGATGGCCAAGGTCGAGCAGATGGGCGGCGCGGTCGCCGGCATCGAGCGCGGCTACCAGAAGGCCGAGATCGAACGCAGCGCGTACCGGGTCGCCCTGGAGACGGACTCCGGCGAGCGCACCGTCGTCGGCGTCAACCGCTTCAAGCTGGACGAGGAGGAGCCGTACGAGCCGCTCCGCGTCGACCCGGCGATCGAGCGGCAGCAGGCCGAGCGCCTCGCCCGGCTCCGGGCGGAACGCGACGGCGCGGCCGTCGACCGCGCGCTGTCGGCGCTGCGGCGCGCGGCACAGACCCCGCGGGAGAACGTCCTCTACCCGATGAAGGAGGCGCTGGCGGCGCGCGCCACGGTCGGCGAGACCTGCGACGCGCTGCGCGAGGTGTGGGGGACCTACGTGCCGGTCGACAGCTTCTGAGCCGTCGGCACCTGAGATGATGGCAACGTCTCAACCGCTCGCTCGTTGATCTCTTCAACGATGCAGTGCGGGAGGCAGCATGAAAGAGGTTCCCTACCCCGTTCGGGGCGGATCATGCGCCGAGCGGGCGACAAACTTCTCGTCCGGCGGTATGAATTTCGGTGATCCCCTGCCCCAACCGCCCCAGGGCCGTAGCCTTGTGGAGGTGAACCAGTCGAATGAGCTGCGGTCCCGCGTCGACGCCCTCCAGCCCGAGCTGATCGCCTTCCGGCGCGACCTCCACATGCACCCCGAGCTGGGTCGGCAGGAGGTACGCACGACCGCGCTCATCAAGGCCCGCCTCGAGCGGGCCGGTCTCGCGCCGCGCGTGCTGCCCGGCGGGACGGGCCTGCTGTGCGACATCGTTCCGGCGGGCCTCTCCGCCGAGCGGGGCGTGTGGGGGTTCCGCGCCGACATCGACGCGCTGCCGATCGAGGACGCCAAGCCGCTCGACCTGCCCTACCGCTCGACGGTGCCGGGCTGCTGCCACGCCTGCGGGCACGACGTGCACACCACCGTCGTCCTCGGTACCGCCCTGGTCCTCGCCGAGGCCGCCCGCCAGGGCACGCTGCGGCGGCCGGTGCGGCTGGTGTTCCAGCCGGCCGAGGAGCAGATGCCGGGCGGCGCGCTGGACGTGATCAAGGCGGGCGTGCTGGCCGGCCTGGAGCGGATCTTCGCGGTGCACTGCGACCCCCGGGTCGAGGTCGGGAAGATCGGCCTGAAGATCGGGGCGATCACCTCCGCCTGCGACCTGCTCAAGCTCACCCTCGCCGGTCCCGGCGGGCACACCGCCCGCCCGCACCTGACGACGGACCTGGTGATGGCCGTGGCCAAGACGGCCACCGAGCTGCCGGCCGCGCTCCAGCGCCGGATGGATCCGCGCTGGGGCGTGAGTCTGGTCTGGGGCCGGATCGAGTCCGGCTCCGCCGCCAACGCGATCCCCCAGCACGCGGAGCTGGAGGGCACGGTCCGCTGCCTGGAGACGGCCGGCTGGCGCGAGGCGCCGGGCGCGATCGACGAACTGGTCGGGCAGATCGCGGAGACCCACCGGGCCAAGTGGGTGCTGGACTACCGCCGCGGTGTGCCGCCGGTGGTCAACGAGGCGGAGTCGATCGCGCTGTTCGAACAGGCGATGACGGAACGGTTCGGCGCGGAGACGGTGGAGACCACCGAGCAGAGCCTGGGCGGCGAGGACTTCTCCTGGTACCTCCAGGAGGTCCCGGGCGCGCTCGCCCGGCTGGGCGTGCGCTCGCCCGACGAGCAGGGCGTGCGCGACCTGCACCAGGGCACCTTCGACGCGGACGAGCGGGCCATCGGCGTCGGGGTGGAGCTGTTCAGCGCGCTGGCTCTGGGCTGACCTGCGGCCCCTTCCTCCGGGCTCAGCGAACCCGACACGCGGACAAACGGCGTCGACCCTCCCGGGCGGCGCCGTTTGGTGTCTCATGGTGTTGACAGGTGTGCGCCGAGCGAGCGAAATCGGAGCGGCACCATCCGGTTCACCCGGCTGCTTCGGAGCGCTCGCGATGGTAGAAATGCGACGATCTGATAACGGCCCCGCAGCCGTAATCCAAAAGTGTTCTACGCGCGTTAACCTCGCATCCAATCGGTTGAGCAAAGCCGCTCCCTGCCCCCGGGCTCTGCGATGTCGGCTCTTCATCTGGAGGAATTGATGAACAAGCCCGTTCAGCTGGCAGCGATCGCGGCACTGGTCGCCCTGACCGCCACGGCCTGTGGATCGAAGCCCGTCTCCACCTCGGGTTCCAGCACCAGCTCCGCGAACGCCGCCGGCAGCTTCAAGGCGTGCATGGTCACCGACACCGGCGGTCTGGACGACCACTCGTTCAACGCCGAGTCCTGGGCCGGCATGCAGGACGCCGCCAAGGCCGACTCCAACATCACCGTTCAGAACGCCACCTCCGCGACGGAGAACGACTACGCCAGCAACATCGCCGGCTTCGTCTCCGCCCAGTGCAAGCTGATCGTCACGGTCGGCTTCGCCATGAACGACGCCACCGTCGCCTCGGCCAAGAAGAACCCCAGCCAGAACTACGCGATCGTCGACAACACCTCGACCCCGTCGCAGATCAAGGGCCTGGAGTTCAACACCGCGCAGGGCGCCTTCCTCGGCGGCTACTTCGCGGCCGGCATGAGCAAGACCGGCAAGGTCGCCACCTTCGGCGGCGCCAACTACCCGACCGTCACCGTCTACATGGACGGCTTCTGGGAGGGTGTGCAGTACTACAACCAGAAGCACGGCACCCACGTGCAGGTCCTCGGCTGGAACGAGACCACCCAGCAGGGCACCTTCGACCCGACCCAGTCCTTCACCGACCAGGCGGGCGGCAAGCAGATCGCCGCGACCTTCCAGTCCGAGGGCGCGGACATCATCTTCCCGGTCGCCGGCGGCACCGGCATCGGCGCGCTGTCGCAGGCCCAGTCCTCGGGCGGCAAGATGAACGCCATCTGGGTCGACGACGACGGCGTCATCTCCAACCCGCAGTACGCCTCCGTCATCATGACGTCCGTGACCAAGGGCATCGCCACCGCCGTGAGCACCGCGGTGCAGGAGGCGGCCAAGGGCAACTTCTCCTCCACCCCGTTCGTCGGCACCCTGGCGAACAACGGCACCGGCCTGGCGCCCTACCACCAGTTCGCGTCCCAGGTGCCCGCCTCGCTGACCGCCCAGATCGCCGCGGTCAAGCAGGGCATCATCAACGGCACCATCGTCATCAAGTCCAAGAGCCAGCCGAAGGCCGGCTGAGTCCGGACGGTCACGGGCGGGCGCGCACGGCGCGCCCGCCCACCGGCCTGTCGTCCCCGGGTTTTCACGCCCCGGGGCCTGGCGGGCCCGTCAAGTCCTCGATAGCTTCCGCCGATCGACTCTGATGCCCGGCGTGAGGAGTGTGTTCACAAGTGCGTCTGGAACTTCGCGGCATCACCAAGCGATTCGGTTCGCTGGTCGCCAACGACCACATCGACCTGACGGTCGAACCAGGTGAGGTCCACTGTCTGCTGGGTGAGAACGGTGCCGGCAAGTCCACGCTGATGAACGTCCTGTACGGACTTCACCAGCCCGACGAGGGCGAGATCCTCGTCGACGGCGAGGCCAAGACGATCAGCGGTCCCCGGGACGCCATCGCCAACGGCATCGGCATGGTCCACCAGCACTTCATGCTGGTCCCGGTCTTCACCGTGGCCGAGAACGTCGTCCTCGGCGACGAGGTCGAGCTCGGCGCCAGCCGCGGCCCGCTGGGTCTGCTGGACCGCCGCCGCGCCCGCAAGGACGTGCAGGAGGTGTCCAAGCGCTACGGCCTCCCCGTCAACCCGGACGCCCTGGTCGAGGACCTGCCCGTCGGTGTCCAGCAGCGTGTCGAGATCGTCAAGGCCCTGGTCCGCGACGCCCAGACGCTGATCCTGGACGAGCCGACGGCCGTGCTGACCCCGCAGGAGATCGACGACCTCTTCGTCGTCATGAACTCGCTGCGCGAGGCCGGCAAGTCGATCGTCTTCATCACGCACAAGCTCAAGGAGGTCAAGGCGATCGCCGACCGGATCACCGTGATCCGGCGTGGCGCGGTCGTCGGCGAGGCCTCCCCGACCTCCAGCGAGCAGGAGCTGGCCTCGATGATGGTCGGCCGCTCCGTGCAGCTGGTCGTCGACAAGGAGACCAGCAAGCCCGGCAAGGCCTCCTTCCAGGTCGAGAACCTGACCGTGCTCGACGCCAACGGCCAGGCCGCCGTCGACGACGTCTCCTTCACCGTCCACGACGGCGAGATCCTCGGCATCGCCGGCGTCCAGGGCAACGGGCAGTCCGAGCTGGCCGAGGCGATCCTCGGTCTGGTGCCGGCCGCCGCCGGGACGATCTCGCTGGACGGCAGGCAGCTGACGGGCAGGACCCCGCGTCAGGTGCTCGACGCCGGTGTGGGCTTCGTCCCCGAGGACCGCGGGCACGACGGCGTGGTCGGCGAGTTCACCGTCGCCGAGAACCTGGTCCTGGACCTCTACAAGAAGCCCCCGTTCGGGCGCGGCCTGTCGATCAACCTCGACGAGATCGCCAAGAACGCCGACGCGCGGGTCAAGGAGTTCGACATCCGCCCCGCCGCGCCGCAGCACCCGGCCGGCAAGCTCTCCGGCGGCAACGCCCAGAAGGTCGTCGTGGCCCGCGAGCTGTCGCGTCCGCTGCGCCTGCTGGTCGCCTCGCAGCCGACCCGCGGCGTCGACGTCGGCGCGATGGAGTTCATCCACAAGCGCATCGTCGCCGAGCGCGACCAGGGACGGCCGGTCGTGGTCGTCTCCACCGAGCTCGACGAGGTGCTGGCGCTGGCCGACAAGGTCGCCGTGATGTACCGCGGCAAGATCGTCGCCACGGTTCCGCCGACCACCTCCCGCGACGAGATCGGCCTGCTGATGGCCGGCATCACCGGCAACGGCGACAGCGCCGGCGGCGCCGCCGACGCGAGCGCCGACGCGAGCGGCACCGCGGGCGCGGCCGGCGTCGAGAGCACTGAGAGCAGCACCGAAGCGGCCGAAGCCGCCACCACGAACCCGGAGGAGGCGGACTCGTGAGCACGCCCGAACCTGAGAAGAACGAGGCCGCCGACGCCGCGAAGCCGGCGACCGCCGCCCCGAAGCCGCAGCCGGACCGGCCGCCCCGCGACTGGGGCGTCATCATCCGCAACGTCTTCACCGCCGAGAACGGCGCGATGGTCACCTTCCTGGCCATCGTGCTCGCGCTCGTGGTCGGCGCCCTCATGATCGTCCTGTCGAGCACCGACACGATGAACAAGCTGGGCTACTTCTTCGCCTCGCCCGGCGACTTCCTCTCCTCGGCCTGGAACGACATCTCCAGCGCCTACTCCTCGCTGTTCAAGGGCGCGATCTTCGACCCGGCGACGATCTCCGGAACGCCGGAGCAGTTCTTCGGCCCGATCTCGAACACGCTCGAGTACGCCACCCCGCTGATCTTCGGCGGTCTGGCGATCTCGGTGGCCTTCCGGGCCGGCATGTTCAACATCGGCGGCCAGGGCCAGCTGATCGTCGGCGCGATCTTCGCCTCGTACGTCGGCTTCTCCTGGACCGCGCTGCCCGGCGCGCTGCACATGATCGTGGCCGTGCTGGCGGGCATCGTCGGCGGCATGCTCTACGGCGGCATCGTCGGCTGGCTCAAGGCCAAGCGGGGCGCGCACGAGGTGATCGTGACGATCATGCTCAACTACGTCGCCCTGCTCTTCCTGGGCGGCTGGCTGCTGAACACCTCGGTGTTCCACAACCCGGCCGCGGCGGGTCAGGCGATCTCCAAGCCGGCCAGCTCCAGCGCCGTGCTGCCGCACCTCTTCGGCGACCAGCTCTTCACCGACATCGGCCTGCTCTTCGCGATCGCCGCCACCTTCGCCGTGGCGTGGTTCTTCAAGCGCAGCAAGCTCGGCTTCGAGGTGCGCGCGGTCGGTCTGCGGCCCAGTGCCGCCCGGACCGCGGGCATCAACGTCAGCCGGGTGCAGATCGCCTCCATGCTGATCTCCGGCGCGCTGATGGGTCTGATCGGCGTGACCCAGACCCTCGGTCTGGCCAACCCGAACAACAACTCGCTGAGCCCGAACATCGACGCCGGTCTCGGCTTCAGCGCGATCACCGTCGCGCTGCTGGGCCGCACCAAGCCGTGGGGCGTCGTCGGCGCCTCGCTGCTCTTCGGCGCGCTCCAGGCCGGTGGCGCGCTGATGCAGACGCAGGCGCAGGTCTCCATCGAGATCATCACCGTCATCCAGGCCCTGATCGTCATCTTCGTGGCCGCGCCGCAGCTGGTGAAGGAGATCTTCCACCTGCGGGCCCACAAGATCGACACGGGCCAGGGCGGCGACGAGGCCACCCCGACCGTCGACCCGTTCCACACGACCGAAACCATCAACGTTGCCGGAGGCGAGGAATGAGCACGGCATCCACCGCAACCGGGAACGTCCCCACGACGAACGTGGCCGCAGTGGCCGCGGACACCCGGTCCAAGATGATCAGCGGCGTCGTCATGGCCGTCGTCGGCGCCCTGGCGCTGTGGGGCTTCGGCCTCAGCTCGCGCGTCAGCAACGGTGCGCACACCCAGTTCGGCCTCAAGTACGACCCGACCCAGACGGGCGGTCTCGGCCCCATCTCGGCGCCCGCCCAGGAGGTCGCGCTCGCGCTGACCTCGCTGGCCGTCCTGTGCGGCCTGGTCCGGGCCTTCGCCCCGATCTCGAAGAAGGTCCAGCTGTGGCTGGACGGCGTCTACTTCGCCAGCCTCGTGGTCGCCTTCCTGGTGTGGGCGGCGGCGGGCTCGTCCGTCGGCCTGAACGTGCCGTCGATCATCGTCCTGACGGCCGCGGGCGCGGTGCCGCTCATCCTCGGCTCGCTGAGCGGCCTGATGTGCGAGCGCTCTGGTGTCGTCAACATCGCGATCGAGGGCCAGTTCCTCTTCGGCGCGTTCGCGGCGGTGATCACCGCGTCCAGCACCGGCTCGCTGTGGGCCGGCGCGATCGCGGGCTGCCTGGGCGGCGCGCTGATGTGCGCCCTGCTGGCCGTCTTCGCCAACCGCTACCTGATCGAGCAGGTCGTCCTCGGCGTCGTGCTCAACCTGCTCGCCTCCGGCGTCACCGGCTTCCTCTACGACCGGGTCATGTCGACCAACGGCGGCACCTACAACCAGGCCAAGGGCTTCTCGGCGATCAAGATCCCGGGCCTGTCGTCGATCCCGATCATCGGTGAGCTGTTCAACCAGAACATCATCTTCTACCTGGCCTACGTCCTGGTGCCGGTGATGTGGTTCCTGCTCTTCCGCACCCGCTGGGGTCTGCGCACCCGCGCGGTCGGCGAGCACCCGACGGCCGCCGACACCGTCGGCATCAAGGTCATCGGCCTGCGCTACCGCAACGTCATCACCGCGGGTCTGCTCTCCGGCCTCGGCGGCGTCTGGCTGACCCTCGGTCTGGCCAGCGCCTTCGGCAAGGACATGAGTTCCGGCAAGGGTTACATCGCCCTCGCGGCACTGATCGTCGGCCGCTGGTCCCCGATCGGCGCCTTCGGCGCGGCGGTGCTGTTCGGTTTCGCGACCGAGCTCCAGGTGGCGCTGTCCTCCCTGAACACGCCGATCCCCGGCGCGTACCTGGCGATGGCCCCCTACCTGGTGACCATCTTCGTGGTGGCGGCGATGGGCGGCCTGACCCGTCCGCCGGCGGCGTCCGGCAAGCCGTACATCAAGGGCTGAGGCCGTGGACACCGACGCGGTCGACTGGGACGCGCTGCGCTCCGCGGCCCGGGAGGCGATGGGGCGCGCGTACGCGCCGTACTCCGACTTCCCGGTGGGCGCGGCGGCGCTGGTCGACGACGGCCGCATCGTCAGCGGCTGCAACGTCGAGAACGCGTCGTACGGACTGGCCCTGTGCGCGGAGTGCGGACTGGTGTCCGCACTCCACGCCTCGGGCGGCGGCCGCCTGGTGGCGTTCACCTGCTGCGATCGCAGCGGCGCGCCGCTGATGCCCTGCGGGCGCTGTCGGCAGCTGCTGTGGGAGCACGGCGGCCCGGAGCTGATCGTGGAGTCCGTCTCCGGCATCCGCCCGCTCAGCGAGCTCCTGCCGGACGCCTTCGGGCCGGAACGTCTGTAACCGGGATTCAGCTGCAACACCATGCGGCCCCGCCGCGTGGGCGCGAGCAACCACCCTGTGCGGAGGCCCTGGGCGTCGGGGACCATCCGCATGTGGGTGGCATGTCGCGCAGTTCCCCGCGCCCCTGTTGTGGTCGCCCGCCGCGCGCCCGTTCCTCGCCCCTGATGTCTTGCAACGAGCTGTTACGCGCGTAGAGTTCTGTCTGTCTCCCCCTTCGCACAACCATGGAGTGCACGTGGACGCCATCTCCGTCATCCGCGCGAAGCGCGACCGCGCCGAGCTGACCGATGCTCAGATCGACTGGGTGATCGACGCCTACACCCGCGGTGAGGTCGCGGACGAGCAGATGTCCGCGCTGGCCATGGCGATCCTGCTGAACGGGATGAACCTGCGCGAGATCTCCCGCTGGACCGACGCGATGATCCGGTCCGGCGTGCGGATGGACTTCTCCTCGCTGCCGCTGCCCACCAGCGACAAGCACTCCACCGGCGGTGTCGGAGACAAGATCACGCTGCCGCTCGCCCCCCTCGTCGCGGCCTGCGGCGCGGCCGTGCCGCAGCTCTCCGGCCGCGGGCTCGGCCACACCGGCGGGACGCTGGACAAGCTGGAGTCCATCCCCGGCTGGCGGGCCCTGCTCTCCAACGACGAGATGATGCAGGTGCTGCGCGACGCCGGCGCGGTCATCTGCGCGGCCGGCGACGGCCTCGCGCCCGCCGACAAGAAGCTGTACGCGCTGCGCGACGTCACCGGCACCGTCGAGGCGATCCCGCTGATCGCGTCGTCGATCATGTCGAAGAAGATCGCCGAGGGTACCGGCGCGCTGGTCCTGGACGTGAAGGTCGGCTCCGGCGCCTTCATGAAGAACCTCGCCGACGCGCAGGAGCTGGCCCGGACCATGGTCGGGCTCGGCAAGAACGCCGGCGTCAACACGGTCGCGCTGCTCACGGACATGGGCACCCCGCTCGGCCTCACGGCCGGCAACGCGCTCGAGGTCCGCGAGTCGGTCGAGGTCCTGGCCGGCGGTGGCCCGGCCGACGTCGTCGAGCTGACGATCGCCCTGGCGCGCGAGATGCTCGCCGCGGCGGGCGTCACCGGCAAGGACCCCGAGACCGCGCTGCGCGACGGCTCCGCGATGGACCACTGGCGCCGCATGATCGCCGCGCAGGGCGGAGACCCGGACGCGGCCCTGCCGGTCGCGCGGGAGCAGCAGGTCCTCACCGCTCCCGCGAGCGGCGTGCTGACCGGCCTCGACGCCTACGCCGTCGGCGTCGCCGCCTGGCGCCTCGGCGCGGGCCGCGCGCGCAAGGAGGACCCGGTGCAGGCGGGCGCGGGCGTCGAGATCCACGCCAAGCCGGGCGCCCACGTCACCGCGGGCCAGCCGCTGCTGACCCTGCACACGGACACCCCGGAGCGCTTCGACTACGCCCTGGAGGCCCTTGCCGCCCCGGACGCGATCACCATCGCCGACGGCGCGGACTTCAAGCCGACCCCGCTGATCCTCGACCGCGTCTCGTAGTCACGCGTCGTCGTCCGACTCCGTCTGCGCCCGCCCGGCTCCGTCACGGGCGGGCGTAGACGGCCACGAAGTCGCGGCTGGAGTAGTCGTAGTAGCGGGTCGCGGCGCGGACGAAGTTGACCAGGTTGTGGGGGACCGGGTCGTGGGGGTCCTTCGTCGCGTCGTAGGAGATGAACGACGGCCAGCTGAGGTTGATGTCCAGCATCATGGCCGTCACCGCGCCCGCGCGCTGCAGCAGGGTGGCGAGGGACTGGACGGTGAGCAGCCGGCCGCCGACGTAGACGATGTCGCCGTTGCGGTCGACGCCCACGCCCGAGCGGGCGACGGCCGGGTTGCCGCCGTCGTCGAAGCCCCAGGTCTCCGTGCCGCCGTTGTAGACGGCTCCGGTGATCCGGCCGTCGCGGACCAGCGGCACCAGGCACTGGCGGACGCCGACCACGTCCGGGGCCATCCGCACGTCCTCGTTCCAGACGCCGACGGTCAGTGAGCCGTCGCGGTGGAAGACCTCGGAGGCCGCGCCGTCGCGGAGGTAGCCGATGGTCCGGCCGTCGAGGTAGAACCCGCCGTGCGAGTCGCCGTTGGAGACCTTGAAGCCGCCGTTGTAGGCGGCGACCAGGCCGGCGCGTTCGCCGGGGGCGATCGTGGACGGAACGGGCCAGCTGCCGCCGGGCTCGGACACCCCCGGGTGCAGGTCGAAGCGGAGCGCGTGCTGCTTCATCCAGACGATGCCCGCCGGGAACCCGATGTCGTAGCCGTCCGGCCGCACCAGCGCGCTCTGGATCACCGGCTGGCCCTCCTCCCGGACCAGCGCGGTGAAGTCGCCCTCGCCGGGTTGGGCCGGGCTGACGAGTGGTTGGACGGGCGCGTGCAGCGGGACCGGAGGCACCGTCGGCGTCGGTGCGGACGTCGGTCGCCCCGCCGGGCGGAGCGGGTTGGCCCGGATGCCGAGCGCGTCCGCGGTACAGGAGGCATCCGCGGGGACCTTGCCCTGGTGCGCGTTCTCGACCAGGCTCACCACGGAGCCCAGGCCGTGACAGCGCCCCCAGTGGGCGAGCTTCGTCTGCGCCCCGCCGGGGCCGGGCGCGTCGAGCGCGTCGTGCACGCAGACGCCGGCGACGACGGCCGCCGCGACGGCGGCGCCGAGCGCCGCGTAGGCGACACGGCGCCGCCGGGAACGGCCCGGGGAGGTGGGGCCGGTCTCGGCGTCGCCGACTGGATCGCGGGGCTTGCGGCGCAGTCGCATGAGCGGAGAGGTACCCGGCTCTCAGCCCGCTGCGCCGCAGGTTCACCCGGGAGGAGCAACCGCGCCCCCGCCGGGGCGCGGCTCCGAGCCCGCGGGGCGAAGCCGCGGCCCGGCGCGGGGCGGTCTCGCTGCGGGGCGATCACGGCACCGGGCAGTCCCTTCGCCGCCGACCGCTGACGGTGCGCCTCGCCGGCGTCAGGCCCGGGCCGCCAGGGCGCGGTGGGCGGAGATGGTGCCCCAGGCGGTGACGCCGACGGCCAGCAGCATCGCGGTGAGGGCCACCGCGACGGTGCCGTCCCAGCCGCTCGCGTGGTACGCGCTCGCGCCGACCGCGCCGCCGAGGCTGTTGCCGATGTAGTACGCCGCCAGGTACAGCGCCGAGGCCTGGGCGCGGCCGTGGGTCGCCGTGCGGCCGACCGCCGCGGAGGCGACGCAGTGGCCGGTGAAGAAGCCTGCCGTGATCAGGACCAGGCCGAGGAGGGTGAGCGGGAGCGACTCCGGCAGGGTGAGCAGCAGGCCGGCGGAGGTCGTGGCGATCGCCGTGTACAGCGCGCCGCGGCGGCCCAGCCGTGAACCGATGCGCGCGCTCGCCGCGGAAGCGACGGTGCCGACGACGTAGACCACGAAGATCGACGAGGCCAGCGCCTGCGGCAGGTCGAAGGGCGCGGCGACCAGGCGGTAGCCGAGGACCGTGTAGACCGCGCCGAAGACCGTCATGAAGAGCAGGCCCAGGGCGAAGAGCCGAGCCAGCAGCGGGTTGGCGAGATGGCCGGTGACGGTGTGCCAGAGGGCGCGCGGGTTGACCGGGCCGGGGCGGAAGCACCGGGCGCGGGGGATCAGCACCCGGAAGGCGATCGCGCACAGCAGCGACGCGACCGCGACGGCCGCCAGCCCCGCGCGCCAGCCGTACGTGCCGGCGACGACGCCGGAGAGGAGGCGGCCGCTCATGCCGCCGATGCTGTTGCCCGCCACGTACAGGCCCATCGCGGAGGGAAGGGCCGACGGGTGGACCTCCTCGGCGAGGAAGGCCATCGCGGTCGCGGGCAGGCCCGCCAGCGCGACGCCCTGGAGGGCGCGCAGCGCGGTCAGGGTGCCCAGGTCGCCGGTGAAGGGCAGGACCAGCGCGATGGCGACGGCGGCGAAGACCGCGATCGACATGATGCGGGTGCGGCCGAAGCGCTCGGACAGGGCACTGATCGGGATCACCGCGACGGCCAGTCCGATGGAGGCGGCGGAGACGGTCCAGCTGGCCTGGCCGGGTGTCAGGTGCAGGCTCGCAGAGAGGTCCGGCAGCAGCGCCTGGGTGGAGTAGAGCAGCAGGAACGTCGCCAGGCCCGCGCCGAAGAGCGCGAGTTGGGTGCGGCGCAGACCGGGCGAGCCGGGCAGGTGCCGGAGGTCGGACGTCGGGGTCCGGGGGAGGGCGGCGGGAGCGGGGAGGCTGACTGTGGCGGGGTCCGCTGACATGCTCCAGACGCTAGGACTGTGCAACTGATGCGTCCAATACATGGGTGAGCGATGATCCATGCTGTGACGTATGACCAGAGCTCAGAGCCAGTGACCCTTCCTACGGAGCAGGTGGAGCTGTCGCCCACGTCACCTGCGGCGCGGCTCTCGCCGCTGCTCGCGCAGTTCGCGGCGGTCGCGCGCGGCGAGCACGTGACGCGGGCGGCGGCGGAGCTCGGCATGCCGCAGCCGACGCTGAGCCGGGCCGTGGCCCGGCTGGAGGCGGAGCTGGGCGTGGTGCTGCTCGCGCGCGAGGGCCGCACCGTCCGGTTGACCCGGGCCGGCCGGATCTTCCTGGCGTCGACGGAGCGGGTGCTCGCCGAGATCGAGCGCGGGGCGGACGCGGCTCGGGCGGAGGCCGATCCGACCGGTGGGCGGGTGGCGTTCGGCTTCCTGCACACCATGGGGACGGAGGCGGTGCCGATGCTGCTGCGCGGTTTCCGCGCGCGACTGCCGCGGGTGCGGTTCCAGCTGGTGCAGGGCTACACGGACGAGATGCTCGCACGGCTGCGCGAGGGCGAGTTGGACCTGTGCCTGCTCTCGCCGCGTCCCGAGGCGGCGGACCTGACCGCCCGTCGGATGGGCGAGCAGCGGCTGCGCCTGGTGGTCTCGGCGGACCACCGGCTCGCCGGGCGGCGCCGGGTGCGGCTGGAGGAAGTGGCCGAGGATCCTTTCGTCGGCCTGGAGCCTGGCTACGGCCTGCGCCGGATCACCGACGCGCTCTGCGCCGAGGCCGGCTTCACGCCGCGGATCTCCTTCGAGGGCGAGGAGGCCGAGACGCTGCGCGGCCTCGTCGCGGCGGGGCTGGGTGTCGCCGTGCTGCCGCCGGCTTCGCTGCCGCGTCCGGACGTGGTGGAGCTAGCCATCTCCTCGCCCGTGGCGCGGCGCGAGCTGGCGCTGGTCTGGTCGTCGGTACGGCCGTTGCCGGCGCCCGCGGTCGCCTTCCGTGACTACGTGCTGTCGGAGAAGGACAGGTTGCCGCTGCACAGCTGAATCCGGGCGAATCCGGCTGAATCCGAGTGAATTAAGCGAAAGGTCAGCATTGTCTGGCTTGTGACCACTCGGTGCGAGCGGGACGCTGTTCCTGTACCTCTGAAAGGGGGTTGGTCGGTATGACGTTCATGCAGGTCATTGAATATGAAACCACCGATGAGGACCGTGTCGACCGGCTGATGGACGAGTGGTTGCGGATCACCGAGGGCAAGCGGACCGCACACCACGCGATGTTCGGCAAGGACCGCGAGAAGCCCTCACACTTCATGCAGATCGTCGAGTTCCCCTCCTACGAGGAGGCGATGCGCAACAGCGACCTTCCCGAGACCCGGCACATCGCCGAGGAGATGCGGGAGGCCTGTGTCGGGGAGCCCCGGTTCGTCAACCTCGACGTCACCAGGGACGAGGTCGTCGACGAGGACGCGATGGAGACCTTGATGGGCAAGGTCCTCACCGATCTGGGCGCGGTGACGGTCGCGCCGATGATGGTCATCGGCGAACGGCTCGGTCTCTTCACCGCCATGGCCGACGGCGCGCCGCTCACCTCCGCGGAGTTGGCGACCCGGACCGGCACACAGGAGCGCAACGTTCGCGAGTGGCTCGCGCTCATGGCGGCCAGCGGGTACATCACCCTCGACCCGGACGGGCGGTTCCGGCTGAGCCCCGAGCAGGTCGTCGTCTTCACCCAGCAGGACAGCCCCTACTACGCGCCGAGCGGCTTCCAGCTCTTCTCGGCGGCCGGCTCGATGGAGACGCGCGACAAGTTGGAGCGGGCCTTCGTCAAGGGCGGCGGTGTCGGCTGGGAGGAGCACCACGCGGAGCTCTTCCCGAACGTCGGCCGCTTCTTCCGCACCGGTTACGCGGCCTTCCTGGTGGACCAGTGGATCCCGGCGCTCGACGGCGTCGCGGACAAGCTGCGCACCGGCGGCACCGCCGCGGACGTCGGCTGCGGGCTCGGCTACTCGACGATGATGATGGCCAAGGCCTTCCCGAAGTCGCACTTCGTCGGCTTCGACTACCACGGGCCCTCGATCGACGAGGCCCGGAGGCTGGCCAAGGCGGAGCACCTGGGCAAGCGGGTGGACTTCGAGGTCGCGGGCTCGGCCGACTTCGGCGGCGGCCCCTACGACCTGATCGCCTTCTTCGACTGCCTGCACGACATGGGCGACCCGGTCGGCGCGCTGTCGCACTGCCGGGCGCGCCTGGCGGACGGCGGCGTCGTCATGCTGGTCGAGCCCAACGCCGCCGACGACCTGGCGGACAACATGAACCCGCTGAGCCGGGCGTTCTACGGCGGCTCGTCGCTGATCTGTGTGCCCGCCTCGCAGGCGCAGCCTGTGGGTCGGGCGATGGGCGCGCAGGCGGGCGAGGCGCGGACCCGGGAGGTCGCGGCCGAGGCCGGATTCTCGCACTTCCGCAGGGCGACGGAGACGCCGTTCAACCTCGTCTACGAGCTCAGGAGTTAGCAGACGGAGGTTGCACTGTCCGGGGCGCGCGCTCCGGGCGGTGCAACGTCCTGCCCGCCGCGGGTGCGGCGGGAAGGTGGTCAATCTACGCGCGTAGGAGCTAGGATCGGGCAATGGTGACCCACAACCCTCAAATCCCCGCCGCGACCTCGGAGCAGATCCGGCGCGCGCCGAAGGTGCTCCTGCACGATCATCTCGACGGTGGACTGCGCCCCGAGACGATCGTCGAGCTGGCGGACGCCGTCGGATACGACGCGCTGCCCGAGCGGGAGCCGGCCAAGCTCGGTCAGTGGTTCCGTGACGCCGCCGACTCCGGCTCGCTGGAGCGGTACCTGGAGACCTTCGCGCACACCTGCGCGGTGATGCAGACCCGCGAGGCGCTGATCCGCGTCGCCGCGGACTGCGCCGAGGACCTCGCCCGTGACGGCGTCGTCTACGCCGAGGTCCGCTACGCCCCCGAGCAGCACCTCGAGCGCGGGCTGACCCTGGACGAGGTCGTCGAAGCCGTCAACGAGGGCTTCCGCCTCGGCGAGCAGCGCGCCCGGGAGAACGGCGACCGGATCAAGGTCGGCACCCTGCTGACCGCCATGCGGCACGCCGCCCGCTCCCGGGAGATCGCCGAGCTGGCCAACCGCTACCGCGACCACGGCGTGGTCGGCTTCGACATCGCCGGCGCCGAGGCGGGCCACCCGCCGACCCGGCACCTGGACGCCTTCGAGTACCTCGCGGGCGAGAACAACCACTTCACGATCCACGCCGGCGAGGCCTTCGGCCTGCCCTCCATCTGGGAGGCGATCCAGTGCTGCGGCGCCGACCGCCTCGGGCACGGCGTGCGCATCATCGACGACATCACCGTCAAGGACGACGGGCAGGTCGAGCTCGGCCGGCTCGCCGCCTACGTGCGCGACAAGCGCATCCCGCTGGAGATGTGCCCCAGCTCCAACCTGCAGACCGGGGCGGCCGACTCCTATGCGGACCACCCCATCGGCCTGCTGCGCCGGCTCCACTTCCGGGTCACGGTCAACACCGACAACCGGCTGATGAGCGGCACCAGCATGAGCGAGGAGTTCCAGCACCTGGTCGACGCCTTCGGCTACACGCTGGACGACCTGCAGTGGTTCACCGTCAACGCGATGAAGAGCGCTTTCATCCCCTTCGACGAGCGGCTGGCCATGATCAACGACGTGATCAAGCCGGGCTACGCCGCACTCAAGGCGGAGTGGCTCTTCGCCTGAGCCTCCCTCGGCCCCCGTCAACGCCCTGAATCCCGGTACTCCGATCGGTGGACCGGGATTTGGGACGTGCCGGACCTCGTGGATACCTTGGGCGGCCAGTCGAGCACGCGCTGTGATCGCCGGGCTCGCAGGACACGAGGAGACTGCTCATGAAGAAGGCCACCCTGCAGGCGGCCGGAACGGCCGTGCTCGGCATCGCGGCGGTCACCGCCGTCGCCGGCCCGGCCGCGGCGGACCCGCTCGGCGGGCTTCCGCAGACCAGCTCGCTGACCGGCACGACGTCGTCCCTGACCGCGCCCAACGGCGGTCTGCACAACCTGACCTCGACCACTCAGGGCGTCATCAACGGCGCCGCGCCGATGGTGCAGAACGCGACGTCCTCGCTGCCGGTCCCGACGCGCGCCGTGCAGTCCGTGGTGCCGCAGCAGCGCGACGGCGGGCTGCCCGCCGTCGGCAACCTCGGCAGCCTGCCCGCGTTGGGGCAGCTCCAGGGCGGCACGGGCCACGCGCTCGACAGCCTGCACCAGAACCTGCCGCTGAACCCGCCGTCGATCAGCTGACCGCCTCCGGCCGAGGAGGGATCAGTACTCGGCCCTGATCAGTACTCGGGGCCCGGCTCAGTACTCGCGGGCCGGATCAGTACTCGGTCGGGAGCAGCAGCCACAGGGCCAGGTATATGAGCACCTGCGGCCCGGGCAGCAGGCAGGAGAGCAGGAAGAGCACGCGGACGGTGAGCGGGGTCAGCCCGAAGCGCCGGGCGATTCCCGCGCAGACACCGCCGATCATGCGGCCGCTGCGGGGGCGGGCGAGAGTGGCGGTCGCGGACATGGGATCACTCCTGTCGATCGGGCCGGTCCCGCTCCGCGGGACCGGCCGCTGCTTGATGTCTCAAGCCTCTCGCGCAGGAAGGGCGGTGGCGTCAGCCCCGCCGATGATTCGCACCCTTGCGGGATTCGTCCCCCGGAAGGGCCTGGCCTCAGGGGCGGTCTCAGGGTTGCCCTCAGGGGAGTGCGCCGCGACGTGCGCCGACTCCCGGCGGGCCTGCGCCGCCGCGCGGTGGCGCAGCCAGGCACGGGTCGGCGGAACCACCGCCAGGTGGGTCAGCGCGATCCCGATGCAGGCCAGCAGGATGTCGTCGACGTTGAGCAGGCGCAGCGAAAGCGTGGTCTGCAGCACCTCCAGGCCGGTCGCCACCAGGATCCCCGCCAGCAGGGTGCGCGTGAACGACAGCAGCAGCGGGGCGTCCCGCCGCCCCCCGGCCAGCGGGAGCAGGACCCCGAGCGGCGCCAGCGAGAGCAGGCTGCGCAGCAGCTCCAGATAGTTCCGCAGGGTGCCGGCGGCCAGTTCGGCGTGGACCGAGGCGAACGGGGTCAGGTTGCTGTCGGCGAGCCACACCGACGGGCTGCTGCGCAACGTGGTCCACAGCAGCACGCCCAGATGGACCGTCAGCAGGAGCAGGCCGAGGCGCCGGGCGCCCGCGTGCGGGGTCGCCCCCGGCCGAAGGGTCGGGGAGGGTCGCATCGCACCGCCTGACCGGGCGACGAAGGAACGGGGATCAGCGCTGCTCTCTCCGTGCTGCACGCCAGCAGGGACGCGCGGGGTGGGGCGCGTGGTTGCGCGCGACGTTGTGTGCGCCGTCACGCTGGCGCGTCCCACGCTCACGCTGAGCTCCCCGCGCCGCCCACGCCCGCCACCACCGGACCTACGGCGCCGTGGTGCCGGAGGCACCGGGGCAGTCGTTCACGGAGAACCCGCTCGAAGCCGGCGTGGAAGCGGTCGACGGCGTCTTCGGCGCGCTCCGGGCGGACGCGGCCGACGAGGCCGACGCGGCGCCGCCTCGTTCCGCGCTGGAAGCGCTGGAAGCGCCGGACGGACGCGTCACGGAGGCAGCCCCGGACCCGCCCCCGAGCGCCGACGACACCGGTGCCGGCTGCACCGGAAGCGCGGAGGCCAGGGCCTCCCACGGCGTCTGCGACGACAGTTGCGACGGCAGGTCGCTCGGGCGGCCCGGCAGCACGTACGTCGGAGCCTCGGTGGTGAGGACGGCCGGTCCCGTGCTGTCGCCGGACGCGCCCCCCGTCGCTCCGGGGGTCGGCGGGCACGCGGTGCGGGAGGCGGGGATCCCGGCGTCGACGGGCACGGCGGTGCTGCGGATGCCGCACCCGCTCAGCGTGACCGCGACGATCGCGGCGACGACGGCCGCCGCGAGCGCCGCCGTGGCCGCGTGGCCCCGCCGCCGCTCCGTGCGCGGCCCGGGACCCCCGGGCGCCTCGCTCCCGGGGACGGGACCGCCGCCCTGGGCCCTGAGCGCCCCGGCCGTGACAACCCCGGCCGTGACAACCCCGGCCGTGACAACCCCGTCCGGGGCGACCCTGCCCGTGAGGGTCCTGTCCGTGACAGCCCCGGTCCTGACGGACCGCCTTACCGTGCGCCTGCGCTGGGTGGTGCTCATTGCGTGCTGCCGTCCTTGATCGGCGGGTGCTTCGGCAGCCGGGGGGGGAGACGG
>NZ_BBPQ01000068.1:29777-45691 GCF_000787855.1 Streptacidiphilus anmyonensis
GCGTGCTGCCGTCCTTGATCGGCGGGTGCTTCGGCAGCCGGAGCGTGAAGACGGCTCCGACGCCGTCCGCGGCGTTGGCCGCGGTGATGGTGCCGCCGTGGATGCGGGCGTTCTCCATGGCGATCGACAGGCCGAGCCCGCTGCCCTCGGAGCGGCGGCGTGAGGCGTCCGCCTTGAAGAACCGGTCGAAGACGTGCGGCAGGACGTCCTCGGGGATGCCCGGCCCGCCGTCGGCCACCTCGACGACCAGCCAGTCGCCGCGCGCGTCGGAGTCCTCGCGGGCCCGGACCCGGACCGGGGAGCCGCCGTGTTTGAGCGCGTTGCCGATCAGGTTGGCCAGCACCACGTCGACGCGGCGCGGGTCCACCCGGGCGACCAGGCCGCGCGGCGCGTCCAGCTCGACCGCGTCCAGCCAGGCGCGGGCGTCGATGGTCGAGGTGATCAGGTCGGCGATGTCGACCTCGTCGAGGACCACCTTGGCGGTTCCCGCGTCGAAGCGGGTCACCTCCATCAGGTTCTCCACCAGCTCGGTCAGCCGTCGGGTCTCGCTGACGACCAGGCGCACGGCAGGCTCGATCATCGGATCGAGCATGTCCGCCTCGTCCTCGAGGATGTCGGTGACAGCGGTCATCGCGGTCAGCGGCGTGCGCAGCTCGTGCGACATGTCGGCGACGAACCGGCGGCTGGCGTGCTCGCGCGCGCTCAGCTCGTCGACCTGCGCCTCCAGCGCGGCCGCCGTGTGGTTGAAGGTCCGCGAGAGCTCCGCCAGCTCGTCCTGGCCGGTGACGTCGAGACGGGTGTCGAGATTGCCCTCGCCGAGCCGGCGCGCCGCCTCCGCGAGCCGCGCCACGGGCCGCAGCACCGTCGCCGCCGCGGCCTGCGCCAGCAGCGCCGCGCCGACCAGGGCCAGCAGCGTCGCGATGCCCAGCGACCAGGCCAGGGAGTTGAGGTCCCGCTGCTCGTCGTCGAGGGACTTGAACATGTAGGCGGTCGGCCCGCTCGGCAGCACCTTGGTGCCGCCGATCAGGTAGGGCACGCCGTCCAGGTTCACCCGCTGCCAGAACAGGTGGTAGCCGCCCGGGTCGGTGGTGCAGTGCGCGCAGGGCTGCTCCACCTGCTGGCGCAGCACGGCCGGCACGGCGGCGGCGGTGTACTTGGAGTACCGCGAGGCGACCGTGCAGCTCGGCGAGGTCATGGAGACGTCGTAGCGCAGCCCCGTGGTGGCCACGACGTTCGCGGCCACCTGGAGGTCCTGGCAGCTCGGCTCCAGCGGCAGCGCGGTGACGGTGCGGTCGAGCTGGTTGCGGAAGTCCGCGAGCGCCGTGTCCTGGGTGCGCTTCAGCACCGCGTCACGGTTGAGCCAGTACGCGATGCCGGAGGACGAGACCGCCGCCGCGAGGGCGACCACCGCGCAGACGGCGATCATGCGTATCCGCAGCGAGGTCAGCCGCAGCCGACTGGCGACCCAGCTGGCGCGCGGGTGCGCCGAACGCGGCTCGGTCCCCGGCGGGGTGGCGCCTTCGGAGTCCCGCCCGTGGCCGTGGCCGCGGGCGTTGCCGTTCCGGTCGCCGTCGCGGTTCCGGTTGCCGTCGCCGTTGCCGTTGCCGTTGGGTGCGGTGGTCGTGGAGCGGTTCGTCACGCCGGGGCGTCCAGGCGGTAGCCGACCCCGCGCACGGTGCGGATCAGGGTGGGCGCGGACGGCACGTCCTCGACCTTGGCGCGCAGCCGCTGGACGCAGGCGTCCACCAGGCGCGAGTCGCCCAGGTAGTCGTGCTCCCAGACCAGCCGCAGCAGCTGCTGGCGCGAGAGCGCCTGGCCGGGCCGACGGCTCAGCTCCAGCAGCAGGCGCAGCTCGGTCGGGGTGAGCTGGAGCTCGTCGCCGCGCTTGGTCACGGTCATCGCGTTGCGATCGATCACCAGGTCGCCGAAGGCCGCCGAGTCCGAGCTCTCCCGCTCGCCGCGCCGCAGCACCGCACGGATGCGCGCGTCCAGCACGCGCGGCTGCACCGGCTTGACGACGTAGTCGTCCGCGCCGGACTCCAGCCCGACCACCACGTCGATGTCGTCGGAGCGCGCCGTCAGCAGGATGATCGGCAGCTGGTCGGTGCGGCGGATACGCCGACAGACCTCGAAGCCGTCGATGCCGGGCAGCATGACGTCGAGCACGATCAGGTCCGGGCGCTGCTCCTTGAAGAGCTTCAGGCCGTCCTCGCCGGAGGCGGCCACGGAGACGCGGTGACCCTGGCGGGTCAGCGCGAGCTCCAGTCCGGTACGGATCGCGTCGTCGTCCTCGATGAGCAACAGGTGAGACACGCGGTTCATTGTGGCGTACCGCCCGCGTGGGATCGACCCTCCCGTGGGCCGGGGTGCACCGTGACAGGCTCTGTGACACGCCTGTGACAGTCGGCGGACAGGGCGATGAAAACCCCTTGGCAGGATTTTCTGTGTCGGGCCGGACCAGCAGCCCGGCACCGAACACCGAGTACCGAGCACCGAGCTCCGACCGGAACCCGAGGGAGTACCCGATGAACGCAGTCCTCGAGGCGCACGCCGACAAGGCCGCCGCGACCCTGCCTCACCAGACGTACTCCGTCCGTCACCTTCACGCGGTGGGACGCCACGAGGCGGCGTACGGTTCCACGGGCACGTGGGAGTCGGCGAACGCCGACGACTTCACCGCCTACGTGAAGGAGCGCCGTGCGTCGCTGTACGCCACGGCCTACCACCTGACGGGGGACCGCTTCGCGGCCGAGGACCTGCTGCAGAGCGCGCTCTTCAGCACCTACCGGGCCTGGGACCGGATCTCCGACAAGGCGGCGGTCGGCGGCTACATGCGCCGCACCATGACCAACCTGCACATCTCGGCGTGGCGCCGGCGCAAGGTCAACGAGTACCCCACCGAGGAGATGCCGGAGACCGCGGGCGACACCGACGCGATGGGCGGCACGGAGCTGCGGACGGTGCTGTGGCAGGCGCTGGCCAAGCTTCCGGAGAACCAGCGCACCATGCTGGTGCTGCGCTACTACGAGGGCAAGACGGACCCGGAGATCGCCGACGTGCTGGGGATCAGCGTCGGCACGGTCAAGAGCGGCATCTGGCGCGCCCTGCGCCGGCTGCGTGAGGACGAGACGCTGGCGGCGCAGGACGGGGACCTGGGGCACGCCTTCGGCGAGCTCGTCGCGTAAGGACCTTATCGAGGGGGAGGCTGTGGGCACGGGGGTAGCCCACAGCAGCACGAGGCCTGGGCTTCGGTGTCGGGGGACGCCGGGGTCCAGGCCTTCTGTGTGCCGACGCTACGCCGCGGCCGGTTGGGCGGGCAGGGCCTCGCGCCCGCGGGCGCTGACGCGCTGGAGGGCCTCCCGGCCGTTGCAGGGGGTGGCGCCGAGTTCCCGCTGCCGGGTCACGACCGCCCGCTCCGCGCGCATCAGCCGGTAGCCGCGGCGGACCAGGAACGGGACGGACTTGCGGGCCTCGCGCACGTCGCGCAGGAAGCGCCGGTAGGCCGTGGTGAGGGCGTGGTTGCGCAGGCAGATCGCGTCGCCGAGGAGGCCCTCGGCCTCGCACGCGCGGACGATCTCGGCCGCGAAGATCCCTTCGGCGATGAACGCGACGGCCCCGTCGAGGGTGATCGTGTGGGTGCCGACGCGGCCGTTGGCCGGGATCGAGTAGACGGGGACGTCCGCTGAACCCGTGTCACAGAGTGTGCGGATCGCCGCCATCGCCTGGTCGAAGTGCCAGGACCGCGGGTCGTCCCAGTCGACGCTGCCGTCCTGGAGGCGCGGCAGGGTCGGGTCGTCGCCGTCCTTGTAGAAGTCGTCGAGCTGGAGGACCGGGAGGCCGGCCCGCTCGGCCAGGGTGGACTTGCCGGAACCGGAGGGGCCGCAGAGGAGGATGACGCGCGCCGGGGAGAGGTTCACGGAAGAAGTACTCACGGGACACCAGTGTGACATCCCGAAGTAAAGGAACGGGCACGTGCTCACGGCGAGAGAGCACGTGCCCGCGTCGATGTGGGGAGGGTTACATCCCCATCGGGTGCCAGACCGTCTTCGTCTCCAGGAACGTCAGCAGGCGGTCGGTGCCGGGCGCGGTCGTCCAGTCGTGGGACGCCGGCTCCGGGCGCAGCACGCGCTTGAGCGTGTCCGCCGCCGCGACCTCCAGGTCCTTGGCCGAGGCCGGGCCCTCCTCCGCCACGATGCCCGCCAGGTCGAGCGCGTTGACGTCCGCGTGGGAGGCGAGCGTCGGGGCGATGTCCTCGGTGCGGCCCGAGATCAGGTTGACCACGCCGCCCGGCAGGTCGGAGGTGGCCAGCACCTCGCCCAGCGAGAGGCCCGGGAGCGGGGCTCCGGGGGCCAGGGCGACCACGGCGGTGTTGCCCGTCGCGATGACCGGGGCCAGCACCGAGACCAGGCCCAGCAGCGAGAAGCCGTGGCCGCCCTGGGGAGCGACGACGCCGACGACGCCGGTCGGCTCCGGGGTGGACAGGTTGAAGTACGGGCCGGCGACCGGGTTGGCGTTGCCCGCGATCTGGGCGACCTTGTCCGTCCAGCCCGCGTACCAGACCAGGCGGTCGACGGCGGCGTCGACGAGCGGCGCGGCCTTCTTCGCCGTCAGGCCCTCGGAGACGGCCACCTCGGCGGTGTACTGCTCGCGGCGGCCCTGGAGCATCTCGGCCGCGCGGTAGAGGATCTGGCCGCGGTTGTACGCGGTCGCGCCCGACCAGCCGCCGAAGGCCTTGCGGGCGGCGGAGACCGCGTCGCGGGTGTCCTTGCGGGTGCCCTGGGGGGCGTTGGCGAGCCACTCGCCGGTCTTGCGGTCGGTCACCTCGTACACCCGTCCGCTCTCGGAGCGCGGGAACTTGCCGCCGACGAAGAGCTTGTAGGTCTTGTAGACATCAAGCCGGAGAGCACTGGTGGGCTCAGACATCGAGGTAGGCCTCCAGACCGTGGCGACCGCCCTCGCGGCCGTAGCCCGACTCCTTGTAGCCGCCGAACGGCGAGGTCGGGTCGAACTTGTTGAAGGTGTTGGACCACACCACGCCGGCGCGGAGCTTGCCCGCCATCCACAGGATGCGCGAGCCCTTCTCGGTCCAGATGCCGGCCGACAGCCCGTAGGGGGTGTTGTTGGCCTTGGCGACGGCCTCCTCCGGGGTCCGGAAGGTCAGCACCGACAGGACCGGGCCGAAGATCTCCTCGCGCGCGATCCGGTGGGTGGCGGAGACGTTGCTGAAGACCGTCGGGGCGAACCAGTAGCCGGCGGACGGCAGCTCGCAGGAGGGGGACCAGCGCTCGGCGCCCTCGGCCTCGCCCGCGGCGGTCAGCTCCTGGATCCGCGCGAGCTGCGCGGCGGAGTTGATGGCGCCGACGTCGGTGTTCTTGTCCAGCGGGTCGCCGACGCGCAGCGTCGACATGCGGCGCTTGAGGGCGTCCATGACGTCGTCGTGGATCGACTCCTGAACCAGCAGGCGCGAGCCCGCGCAGCAGACGTGGCCCTGGTTGAAGAAGATGCCGTCGACGATGCCCTCGACCGCCTGGTCGATCGGCGCGTCGTCGAAGACGATGTTCGCGGCCTTGCCGCCGAGCTCCAGCGAGAGGCGCTTGGTGGTCCCGGCCAGGGTGCGCGCGATGGCGCGGCCGACCTCGGTCGAGCCGGTGAAGGCGACCTTGTCGATGTCGGGGTGCGCGGTCAGCGCGGCGCCGGTGCGTCCGTCGCCGGTGATGATGTTGACGACGCCCTTGGGCAGACCGGCCTGGCGGCAGATCTCCGCGAAGCGCAGCGCGGTCAGCGGGGTGGTCTCGGCGGGCTTCAGGACGACCGTGTTGCCGGTGGCGAGCGCCGGGGCGATCTTCCACGCCAGCATCAGCAGCGGGAAGTTCCACGGGATGACCTGCGCGGCCACGCCCACCGGGCGCGGGTTCGGCCCGTAGCCGGCGAACTCCAGCTTGTCGGCCCAGCCGGCGTAGTAGAAGAAGTGCGCGGCGACCAGCGGCAGGTCGACGTCGCGGGTCTCCTTGATCGGCTTGCCGTTGTCGATCGACTCCAGGACGGCCAGCTCGCGCGAGCGCTCCTGGATGATCCGGGCGATGCGGAACAGGTACTTGCCGCGCTCGGCGCCGGACAGGGCGGACCAGGAGGTGAACGCCTTGCGGGCGGCGGCGACGGCGCGGTCCACGTCGGCCTCGGTGCCCTGCGCGAACTCGGCCAGGACCTCCTCGGTGGAGGGGTCGACGGTCTTCAGGGCCTCGGAGCCGGTGGACTCGACGAACTCGCCGTCGATGTAGTGCCCGTACGTCGAGGCGATGTCGCCGGCGGCGGCGCGCGACTCGGGCGCGGGGGCGTAGTCGAACAGTGCCATGGTGATCAGTCCACCGTCACGTAGTCGGGACCGGAGTAGCGGCCGGAGGCCAGCTTCTGCCGCTGCATCAGCAGGTCGTTGAGCAGGCTGGAGGCGCCGAACCGGAACCAGTCCGGGGTCAGCCAGTCGTCACCGAGGATCTCGTTCACCATGACCAGGTACTTCATGGCGTCCTTGGTGGTACGGATACCCCCGGCAGGCTTCACACCCACCTGGATGCCGGTGGCTTCGCGGAAGTCGCGGACGGCCTCCATCAGCACCAGGGTGTTGGCGGGGGTCGCGTTGACGGTGACCTTGCCGGTGGAGGTCTTGATGAAGTCGGCCCCGGCCAGCATCGCCAGCCAGGAGGCGCGGCGGATGTTGTCGTAGGTGACGAGCTCGCCGGTCTCGAAGATCACCTTGAGATGGGCGGCGGTGCCGTCCGGGCGCTCGCACGCCTTCCTGATCTCGGCGATCAGCTCGTAGATCTCCAGGTACCGGCCGGAGAGGAAGGCCCCCCGGTCGATGACCATGTCGACCTCGTCGGCTCCGGCGGCGACGGCCTCGGCGGTGTCGGCCAGCTTGACCGGCAGCCCGGCCCGGCCGGAGGGGAAGGCGGTGGCCACGGCGGCGACGTTGATCGGCGCGCCGCCGAGGGCCTCCTTGGCGAAGGGGACCATGTCGGGGTAGACGCAGACGGCCGCGGTGTGCGGCACGTCCGGGTTCCCGGGGTCGGGGTTCTTGGCCTTCTGACAGAGCGAGCGCACCTTGCCGGGGGTGTCCGCACCCTCCAGCGTGGTGAGGTCGATCATGGAGATGGCCAGATCGATGGCGTACGCCTTGGCGGTGGTCTTGATCGACCGCGTGCCGAGCCCGGCGGCGCGTGCCTGCAGGCCGACGGCGTCGATGCCGGGCAGCCCGTGCAGGAACCGGCGCAGGGAGGCCTCGGAGGAGGCGACCTCGGCGAGTCCGCTCGCGGCGAGGCCGCTGGTGCTGAGGGGAGAGGAGGACATGCTCACCAATGCAGCATATCTACACGCGTAGCGTTTCGTTAGGGGGGCGTCCGTGTGACTTTGTCCCGTCGATGCGATTCCGAGACCCGTACTCCTGTGGTGCACGGCGTGAACTGGGGCAGAATCGATGACCATGAGCGACACCCCGGCCCGTGAGAACACGGCCCCCACGTTTCACGACAAGGTCTACCGCAGCGGGGGCGGCATCGCCGGCGGCATCCTCCTGCTGATCCTGCTCTTCTGGCTGTGCATCGACGCGATGGTCCGCGGCTCGGGCAGCGCGCCGGGCCTGGCCGCGTCGATCATGGTGCTCGGCATCCCGCTGATCGTCGCGTTCACCCTCTGGCCCCAGGTGCGCGCGGGCGCCGACCGGCTGCTGGTGCGCAACCCCTTCCGCACCATCGAGACGCGCTGGGACGGCGTGGAGTCGCTGACCGCGGCCCTCTCCGTCGAGCTGCGCGCGGGCGGGCACAAGTTCATCGTCTGGGCGCTGCCGGTCTCGCTGCGCCAGCGCAAGCGCGCGAACCGTCGCGCGATGATCGCCACCGGCGACCGCGGCACGCTCTCCAGGACGCCGCGCCCGAGCATGTTCGGCAACAGCGCGGCACTGGACAACGACGGACCGACCCAGGCCGTGGCCGACAAGGCCGTCGCCGAGCTGAACGAGCGCGTCGAGAAGTACCGCCGGCAGCTGCCCGCGGACGCCGGCGCGCCCGAGCTCAAGGTCACCTGGACCTGGTGGCTCATCGCGCCCATGGTCGCGGGCGCGCTCGCGGCGATCGTCATCCTCGCCGTGGGCTGACGCTCAGCCCTCCGCGCGGCCGTCGCCCCCGGTGGCACGGAAGGCGGCGCGCAGGTCGGACAGCTCCGCCTCGGTGACCCCGTGCGCGAGCAGGTACCGTGTGGCGTCGCCGTGGGAGGCGCGCAGCGAGGCCAGGAACGCGCTCATCAGGCCCACGTGGACCGGGCGGGAGCGCCGCTCCGTGCCGTGCTCGTCGACGTAGTAGACCGGGCCCTGGTCCAGCCCGAGGCCGGCGTTGGAGAGGTGGTAGTCCGCGAGGATGTCGGCGTCCGAGACGCCGAGTGCGGACAGCAGGGTGGCCACCGTGACGCCGGTGCGGTCCTTGCCGACCGCGCAGTGGATCAGCGCGGGCAGTGCGCCGGGCACGGCCAGCGCGCTGACGGCGGCGGCGATGGCCGGGCCCGCCGTCGCCGACATGAAGGCGTAGAGGTCCTCCAGCGTCTCCTCGCCCGCCTCGGCGTCCCGCCCGTCCCGGGTGTCCGCGTCCAGTGCGTCCGCGTCCGGTGCGTCCGCGTCCCGCGCCTCCACGTCCGCGTCCCGCGCCTCGTGCGCGGTCGGGCGCTCGCGCGGCGGGAACGTCGGCAGGTGCAGGAAACGGACGCCGCCGTCGAGCGGGTGGTCCGGCCAGACCTCGAGTTCCGGCGCCGACCGCAGGTCGATGATCGTGCGCAGGCCGAGCGCGGCCAGCCGCTCCGCGCCCTCCGTGGTCAGCTCGTGGAGGGAGCCGGCGCGGTACAGCAGCGCCTCGGCGACGCGGGCGCCGCCCGTCGTGGGGAAACCCCCGGCGTCGCGCAGGTTGCGCACGCCGGGGATGAGGATCAGGCGTTCGGCACCGGAAATCGACACGCCGACAGCATGTCAGATCAGATGCCCGCCGCCACGGCCAGGTCCGTCTTGAGAGACGCCAGCAGCGCCGCCGCGCGCTCCCGGGCCGCGCCCAGCTCGGCGACTCCGCCGACCGGGACGACGACCTCCAGGTAGCACTTCAGCTTCGGCTCCGTCCCGGACGGGCGGACCACGATGCGCGCCGAGGAGACCCCCTCGCCGCTCAGGTGGTAGCGCAGTCCGTCCGTCGGCGGGAGCTTCTCGGAGCCCTGCTCCAGGTCCTCCGCGGAGTCCACGTGCAGGCCCGCGAGCCGCACCGGCGGCTGCTCGCGCAGCCGGGCCATGGCGTCGGCGATCACGCGCAGGTCGGCGACGCGGACCGAGAGCTGGTCGGTGGCGTGCAGGCCGTGGGTGGCGGCCAGGTCGTCCAGCAGGTCCTGGAGGGTGCGGCCCTGGGACTTCAGCGTCGCGGCGAGCTCGGCGAGCAGGAGCGCGGCGCTGACGCCGTCCTTGTCGCGGACGGCCTCGGGGTCGACGCAGTAGCCGAGCGCCTCCTCGTAGCCGTAGCGCAGGCCGTCGACCCGCGAGAGCCACTTGAAGCCGGTCAGGGTCTCGGCGTAGCCGAGGCCCGCCGCCTCGGCGATCCGGCCGAGCAGCGAGGAGGAGACGATCGTCGTGGCGAACGTCCCCTTCGCGCCCTTCGCGACCAGGTGCGCGGCGAGCAGCGCGCCGACCTCGTCGCCGCGCAGCATGCGCCAGCCGAGGGCGTCCCCCGGGTCGCCGGAGGGAATCGCGACCGCGAGGCGGTCGGCGTCGGGGTCGTTGGCGATGACGATGTCCGGCTGGTGCTCGGCGGCGGCCGCGAAGGCCAGGTCCATCGCGCCGGGCTCCTCCGGGTTCGGGAAGGAGACGGTCGGGAAGGCCGGGTCCGGGTCGCCCTGGAGGGTGACCACGGTCGGCGCGGGGAAGCCCGCGCGTTCGAAGGCGGCCAGGAAGGTGCCGCGGCCGACGCCGTGCATGGGGGTGTAGACGACGGACAGGTCGCGCGGCGCGTGGTCGTCCACGACGGCGGCGGCGCGGGCCAGGTAGGGCTCCAGCACGTCCGCCTCGGAGAGCACCTCCCAGCCCTCGGTCGCGAGCGGCACCTCGTCGAGCGTGCCGACGGCGGCGATCTCGGCGGCGATGCCGGTGTCGTGCGGCGGGACGATCTGCGAGCCGCCGAAGGCGCCGCCCAGGTAGACCTTGTAGCCGTTGTCGCGCGGCGGGTTGTGGCTGGCCGTCACGGCGACGCCGGCGGCCGCACCGAAGTGGCGGACGGCGAAGGCGAGCACGGGAGTGGGCAGCGGGCCGGGCAGCAGCGCCGCCTTGAGGCCCTGGGCGACCATCACCGCGGCGGTGTCGCGGGCGAACGCCTCCGAGTTGTGGCGGGCGTCGTAGCCGACGACGACGAGCCCGGCGGTGGAGCCGCGCTTGAGGTAGGCGGCCAGGCCCGCCGCGGCGCGGATGACCACGGCGCGGTTCATCCGCATCGGGCCCGCGCCCATCTCGCCGCGCAGGCCGGCGGTGCCGAACTGCAGTGTGCCGTTGAACCGTTCGGCCAGCTCCGACCAGGCCTTCTCGCTCGCCTCGTTCGGGTCGCCCTCGGCGGCGGCGAGAAGCGAGGAGAGCTCCTCGCGGGTCTCCGGATCCGGGTCCTCGGCCAGCCAGCTGCGGGCCCGGGAGAGCAGATCGCCGTCGTGGTAGGCAGTCATCGCGTCACGTCCTCGTCATGGGAAGTACGCCGCGCAGGCGCGGTACAAGTGCCGTGCAAAGCCGTACAAAAAGCATGGCATCCGGCGTGCGAACCGTCGGATGCCATGCGGGTGATCGAAGAAAATGAAGGGTCAGATCCGCTCGAGGACCTTGGCCAGCAGCGCGCCCATGCGGGTGGCGGAAGTGCGGCCGGCCTCCAGGACCTCTTCGTGGTTGAGCGGCTCGCCGGTGATGCCGGCGGCCAGGTTGGTGACCAGCGACAGGCCGAGCACCTCGGCGCCGGCCTCGCGGGCGGCGATGGCCTCAAGCGTGGTGGACATGCCGACCAGGTCGCCGCCGATGGCGCGGACCATGCCGATCTCGGCCGGGGTCTCGTAGTGCGGGCCGGGGAACTGGACGTAGACGCCCTCCTCCAGGGAGGGGTCGACCTCCTTGCACAGTGCGCGCAGACGCGAGGCGTACAGGTCCGTCAGGTCCACGAAGTTGGCGCCGACGATGGGGGAGGCGCCGGTGAGGTTGATGTGGTCGCTGATCAGGACCGGCTGGCCCGGCTGCATGCCCTGGCGCAGGCCGCCGCAGCCGTTGGTCAGCACGACGGTGCGGCAGCCGGCCGCGACGGCGGTGCGCACGCCGTGGGCGACGGCGGCGACGCCGTGGCCCTCGTAGTAGTGGGTGCGGCCGAGGAAGACCAGGGCGCGCTTGTCGCCGATCTTGATCGACCGGATCTTGCCGGCGTGGCCGGCGACGGCGGGGGCCGGGAAGCCGGGCAGCTCGGTGATGGCGAACTCGTAGTCGGGCTTGCCCAGTTCGTCGGCGGCGGGAACCCAGCCGGAGCCCATCACGAGCGCGACGTCGTGCGCGTGCCCGTCGGTGAGCTCGCGCAGGCGCGCGGCGGCGGCCGCGGCCGCCTCGTAGGGGCTGGCGGGAGTGGAGCCGGCGTTCGGCTGGGTGGAAGCGTTCACGAAACGAGGATAACCAGAAACTCCTACGCGCGTAGAGCACAAATGGATGACGTTGCGGGTGATCTCGCGTCGGTCTTCGGATGAACACACGAAAACATGCCGGTCCGGGGTCCGGGCAGGCCGTGCAGCGGTTCGTTCAGCAGGGCCGCTTGCGCAGCTCCGTCACGTAGTCGTACGGGGCGCCGGCCGACTCCGCCGCGTCGGCGATGATGCCGAGGTAGCGGGCGGAGGGCAGGCCGCCCTCGTAGTCGTTGAGCACGTAGGTCCACGCGGTGACGTCGCCGTCGAGGGTGTGCACGCGGACGCGGAGCTTGCGGTAGAAGCCCAGCGGGACGCCCTCCCAGCGGTCGAGGCCCTGCTCGTCCATGGGTGCGATGTCGTAGAGCGCGACGAAGACCTGGTCCTTCTCGTCCTCGACGATCGTCGCGATCGAGCCCTCCCAGCCGAACTGCTCGCCGCCGAAGGTGAGCCGCCAGCCGTCCATCCAGCCCGTGCCGCGCAGCGGCGAGTGGGGGGCGCGGCGGCTCATCTGCCGCGCGTCGAGGTTGCTGGCATACGCGGCGTAGAGCGTCATGGGTCCTAGCGTACGGGCCGGTGCAAGGTGGGTCCGGTTGTGCGGGACAATGGGGTACGTGACTCGGATTGTGATCATCGGTGGCGGACCTGGTGGCTACGAGGCGGCGCTGGTCGCCTCGCAACTCGGCGCGGAGGTGACCATCGTCGACCGCGACGGCCTCGGCGGCGCGGCGGTGCTCACCGACTGCGTCCCCTCGAAGACGCTGATCGCGACGGCCGAGGTGATGACCACCTTCGACAGCTCCTACGAGGAGCTCGGCATCGTCGTCGCCGACGACACCCCGACCTCGGCGGCGAAGATCATCGGTGTCGACCTCGGCAAGGTCAACCGACGCGTCAAGCGGCTCGCCGTCGCCCAGTCGCACGACATCACCCAGTCCGTCACCCGCGCCGGAGTCACCGTGGTGCGCGGGTCCGGCCGCCTCGAGGGCGGGCAGGCGCTGGACGGCTCGCGTGCCGTCATCGTCGACACCACCGAGGGCGAGACGCTCGAGCTGCGCGCCGACGTCGTGCTGCTGGCCACCGGCACCCACCCGCGCGAGCTGCCCGACGCCGAGCCGGACGGCGAGCGGATCCTCACCTGGACCCAGGTCTACAACCTGGAGGAGCTGCCCGAGGAGCTCATCGTGGTCGGCTCCGGCGTGACCGGCGCCGAGTTCGCCGGCGCGTACCAGGCGCTCGGCTCCAAGGTCACCCTGGTCTCCAGCCGCGACCGCGTGCTGCCCGGGGAGGACCCGGACGCCGCCACCGTCCTGGAGGACGTCTTCCGCCGCCGCGGCATGAACGTCATGGGCCGCTCCCGCGCCGAGTCCGCGCGCCGGGTCGGCGACAAGGTCGAGGTCACCCTCTCCGACGGCCGCGTCATCACCGGCTCGCACTGCCTGATGGCGGTCGGCTCGATCCCCAACTCCGAGGGTCTGGGCCTGGAGGCGGCCGGGGTGAAGACCTCGGACTCCGGCCACATCAAGGTCGACCGGGTCTCCCGCACCTCCGCGCCCGGCGTCTACGCCGCGGGCGACGTCACCGGCGTGCTGCCGCTGGCCTCGGTCGCGGCCATGCAGGGCCGCATCGCGATGTACCACGCGCTCGGCGACGCGGTCGCGCCGCTGAACCTGAAGACCGTCTCGTCCAACGTCTTCACCGACCCCGAGATCGCCACCGTCGGCTACAGCGCCGCGGACGTCGAGTGCGGGAAGATGGACGCGGTCTGCGTCAAGCTGCCGCTGCGCAGCAACGCCCGCGCCAAGATGCAGGGCATCCGGGACGGCTTCGTGAAGCTCTACTGCCGGCCCGGCACCGGCATCGTGGTCGGCGGCGTCGTGGTGGCCCCTAAGGCGAGCGAGCTGATCCACCCGATCTCGCTGGCCGTGGACCTCAACCTGACGGTCGAGCAGATCGCCAACGCCTTCACGGTCTACCCCTCGGTGTCGGGCTCGATCGCCGAGGCGGCGCGTCAGTTGCACGTGCGCAAGCGCGCAGAGGAGAGCTGACGGCGCGTTCGGGGAGCGCGTCGCGCCACATGTGCGGCGCACAGTGTAGAGGTGTGCGCCGGTCCGCTGCGGACGTTTTGGGCAAGTAGGCGCAATCGCCTGAAAGCTAACGGTCGTGCACGTTACCGTCTGTTTCGTGTTCGCAGCAGAACGTCGCCAGTTGATCCTCGAAATGGTGCGAGCAAACGGAGCGGTCTCGCTCCGGGAGCTCGCCCGCGTCGTCCAGACCTCCGAGGTGACCGTACGTCGAGACGTACGCGCCTTGGAGGCCGAGGGCCTGCTCGACCGCCGACACGGGGGCGCGGTGCTCCCCGGCGGATTCTCCCGAGAGCCCGGATACCCCCAGAAGACTCATCTCGCCGCCGCCGAGAAGAGCGCCATCGCCGACCTCGCCGCGACCATGGTCGCCGAGGGTGACGCCATCGTCGTCGGCGCCGGCACCACCACACAGGAGCTGGCGCGTCGGCTGGCCCGGGTCCCGGGCCTCACCGTCGTCACCAACTCCCTGCTGGTGGCGCAGGCACTGGCGCACGCCAACCGCGTCGAGGTGGTGATGACCGGGGGGACGCTGCGCGGGTCCAACTACGCCCTGGTGGGCAGCGGCGCCGAGCAGTCCCTTCAGGGGCTGCGCGTCACCCGCGCCTTCATCTCCGGCAGCGGGCTGAGCGCGGAGCGCGGCCTGTCCACGACGAACATGCTGAGCGCGTCCGTCGACCGCGCGCTGGTGAACGCCGCGGCGGAGGTCGTGGTCCTGGCGGACCACAGCAAGCTGGGCAACGACACGATGTTCCAGACCGTCGCCAGCGAGGCGATCACCCACCTCGTCACGGACGAGCAGGCGACGCTGGTCGAGCCCGCGGCCCGCGAGCTGGACGCCCTGGCGGACTGCGGCGTCCAGGTCCAGCTGGCCCCGCTGACGCCTCCGACGAGCAGCTTCCCGGCGTCATCGCCGCAGGAGGCGCCGCGCAGGCCGGCCACCTTCCCCGGACAGCGGCGAGGGCCCGTCCCGGTGGCTTCCGGCAGGCGATGAGCTGCACTACCTAGGGGCGCGGGGAACTGCGCGAGTACCACCGGCGTGCGGATGGCCCGGCACGTTCGGCGCCCGCCACGTGGGTGGCTTCTCGCGCAGTTCCCCGCGCCCCTGGCGAGTTGCCTGCATCCGACGCGCGATAACCGTGCACGCCATCAGCTGTATCTGGTGAAACAGCATCAGGGGCAGGACCGTCAGGCTGACCGCTGACGCGGGGAACAGTACCGCCGCCATGGGAAGGCCGCTGGCGAGACTCTTCTTGCTGCCGCAGAAGATCAGCACGATCCGGTCCTCGCGGGAGAAGCCCGACCGCCTGCCCGCGAGGGTCGTGACGCCGAGGACGGCGAAGAGCAGCGTCAGGCACACGCCCAGCAGCAGCGCGAGCCGTGCCAGGGACAGCGAGGACCAGACCCCGGCGACCATCCCCTCGGAGAACGCGCCGTAGACCACCAGCAGGATCGACCCCCGGTCGACCAGCGTCAGCGCGGGCTTGTGCCGGGATATCCACCCCGCGATCCAGCGGCGCGAGAGCTGGCCCGCCAGGAACGGCAGCAGCAGCTGCAGCAGCAGGTCCACCGCCGAGCCCGCGTCGACGCGGGCGCTGCCGCCCATCAGCGCCGCCGTGAGCAGCGGCGTCAGCGCGATGCCGACGAGGCTGGAGAAGGACGCCGCGCAGACCGCCGCCGCGACGTTGCCGCCCGCGATGGAGGTGAAGGCGATGGACGACTGCACGGTGGACGGCAGGAGCGTCAGGAACAGCACGCCCTTGGCCAGGGACGTGCCCAGCACGGGCGCGGTCAGCGCCTGCGCGGCGACGCCCAGCAGCGGGAAGAGGGCGAAGGTGGCCAACAGGATCGTCAGATGCAGCCGCCACTGCTTCGCGCCGTCCAGCGCGGCCCTCGGCGAGAGCCGTGCGCCGTAGAGGAAGAACAGCAGGCCGATGGCGACCTCGGTGGCCAGCGAGACCGCGTGTGCGGCGCCGCCGCGGGCCGGGAACAGGGCGGCGAGGCCGACGGTCCCGAGGATCGCCAGCAGATACGGGTCGACGCCCGCCCGGCCGAGCGCGTTGCGCAGGGCCGGGACGGGCGTCGACCCGTTGTCGTGCGGGTGGTGCCGCGATATCAGCGAGCTCA
>NZ_BBPQ01000067.1:0-7375 GCF_000787855.1 Streptacidiphilus anmyonensis
TACGAGCAGTTCCCGCGCCCGCTCCCAGGAGTCCGGGTCCGCCGCGGCGAGCAGGCCGGTGCGGTCCTCGCCCGGGCGGTACGGGGAGCCGTCCAGGCGGCGGGCGTGCCCGCCGGCCTCCTGCAGCAGGAGCGTGCCCGGCGCGTGGTCCCACGGCAGGATGCGCCGGTACAGCACGAAGTCCCGCTCGCCCTCCGCGAGGCGGGGGTAGTCGACGCCCGCGCAGCTCGCCCCGCGACCGAGGGAGGCGAACCGCGGCGCGGCCGCGGCGACGCGCGCGCGGGCCGGCTCGTCGAGGAAGCGGGTCAGCACGTCGCCGTGCAGCTCGGCCGCGTCGGCGGGCGCCGGGTCGCGCCGCAGGCGCGTCTCGCCGCGCCACGCGCCCGAACCGCGCTCGGCGACGTACGCCGTCCCGTCCACCGGCCGCAGGATCCATCCGGCGACCGTCTCGCCGCCGCGGACCAGCGCCGCCATGACGGCGAAGCCGGGCCGTCCGGCGACGAAGTTGCCGGTCCCGTCGATCGGGTCGACGACCCAGGCCGCGGGCGACTCGCGCAGGGCGCGCGGCAGCGTGGGATCCGCGGCGGTGGCCTCCTCGCCGACCACGGGCGCGTCCAGCAGCTCCCGCAGCCGACGGCTGATCAGCGCCTCCGCCTCCCGGTCGGCGACGGTGACGAGCTCCCCGGGCGTCTTCTCGCTCACCTCGCCGGCCGCGAGCGCCCCGAAGCGCGGCAGGATCACGGTCTCGGCCGCCTCGCGCAGGATCCCGGTCACGTCGTCGATCTTCATACCCGTCAGCCTAGGGCCTGCGGCTCACCCTCGGCGGCACGGTCCACGGCCGCCGCGACCTTCGCCTGAAGGGCGCGCTTCCGCGCCGGCCACTCGCTCGCGACGATCGAGAAGACCGCGGCGTCGCGCAGCCGACCCTCCTCGCCGGGTACCCAGGAGCGCGCCGACTGCCGCAGGACGCCCTCGAGGGTCCCGCCGACGGACGCGATCGCCGCGCGGGAGCGGGCGTTGCGCGCGTCGGTCTTCAGGTCCACCCGGGCGACGTCCCACGTCTCGAAGGCGTGCGGCGACGTCCCACGTCTCGAAGGCGTGCTGGAACAGCAGCAGCTTCGCCTCGGCGTTGATGCCGGTGCCCTGGGCGGACCCGGCCAGCCAGGTCCAGCCGATCTCGACGGCGAAGAGGGAGGGCCGCTCGTCCCACTCCGTCCAACGAGGGTCCCAGAAGGCGGTGCAGCCGACGGCGCGTCCGCTCGCGCGGGAGATCTGCGCGTAGGGGACGAGCCGGCCGGCGGCCCGGAGCGCCTGCCGGGCCTCGATGTAGGCGTCCATCTCCTCCGGTCCGGGGACCAGGGTGAAGCCGTAGGTCTCGCGGTCCTGCGTCGCGGCCGCGGAGAGGTCGGAGGCGTGGTGGTGGTCCAGCGGCTCCAGGCGCACCAACGAACCCGACAGTACGGGCCCGTCCAAATCGAGTGTCATCCCCGTCCCTTCGCGGCGTTCCCAGGCTCCGACCCTAGGCCGCGGGGCTGGCGGGCGGCACCGGGTTTTCCGCCCCGCGGGCGTCGAGGGGGAGCGACGTCAGTCCTTGGGCTTGGGTCTGCGGACGCGGATCAGCGCCTCCTGGACCACGGAGGCGACCAGGCGTCCGTCGCGGGTGTAGAACTCGCCCTGGGCGAGGCCGCGGCCGTCCGAGGAGGAGGGGCTGCGCTGGGCGAAGAGCAGCCACTCGTCCGCGCGGAAGGGGCGGTGGAACCACATCGCGTGGTCCAGCGAGGCCAGGCTGATCTCCGACGGCTCGGTCCGCTCGGCGCGCGGACGCTGCACGTGCAGGGCGGCCGTGGAGGCCAGGGTCAGGTCGGAGAGGTAGGCCAGCGCGCAGACGTGCATCAGCGGCTCGTCGGCCGGCAGCGGCTGCGCCGACTTGAGCCAGACGAACTGCTGCACCACACCCGGCAGTTCGACGGGCAGGCCGGGGCGGTCGCGGGGGATGATCCGCATGTCCAGGGTGAGCCGGCCGGTCGTGCCCCAGTAGTTCTCCGGGCCGCCCGCCGCCCACGCGGCGTACGGGTCGGGCAGCCCCTCGGGGTCGGGCAGGTCCGGGATCTCGCGCTGGCGGTCCGGGCTCTCCTCCGGGGTCTTGAAGGAGGCGGAGAGGGTGAAGACGGCCTCGCCGTTCTGGATCGCGGTGACCCGGCGCGTGGTGTAGGAGCCGCCGTCGCGCAGCGCCTCGACCTCGTAGACCAGCGGTCGGCGCGGGTCGCCGGGCCGCATGAAGTAGCCGTGCAGCGAGTGGACCAGCCGTCCCGGGCTGACCGTGCGCCCCGCGGCGACGAGCGCCTGCGCCGCGACCTGTCCGCCGAAGGCGCGCAGCGGCGCGCCGGCGTGGCACCAGCCCCGGAACAGGCCCTGGTCGATCTCGTCGAGACTGAGCAGGTCGTCGAACCCCTTGATCTCGGTCGGTCCGGCGGGGAAGGACGGGGAGGCTGGCTGGTGCGGTGTCGCGGCTGTCACCGCCCCATCGTTTCAGATGGCAACTGCCAGGTAGCTGTGATCTGCGCGACCTTGCAAGTCAGCGGCCTCCTCAGCGCCGGAACTCGCCGTCGAGCCTGCGGAAGTCCCAGGTGGTGAGGGTCTCGGGCCTGATCCGGAGCCAGGCGTGGCGGCCGTCGTGGAACATCCGCTCGCCGAAGCCGTACTTCAGCGCGAACGCCTTCTCCACGGTCTCCAGCTCCGGGACCGGTTCCGCCCCGGTCCGCGGCGCCTCGCCGACGGGTTCGGCCGAGCCGGTCGCCTCGACACCGCGCAGCTCGCCGTACTCCTCGCCCGCGTCGACCACGACGGCGACGCGCGGGTCGGCCTGGAGCTCGGCCCAGCGGCGGCTGCGGACGACGGAGTACAGCCACAGCGCGGACCCGTCCCAGGCGAACCAGAGCGGCGTCACATGCGGACGACCGTCGGCGGACACGGTGGCGACCCGGCAGGTGCGCTGCGCGCCGAGGAAGGCGTCGCGTTCCTCGGGGGTCATCATGATGCGGCGTCCGTGACGTTGTTCGCGCATGGCCTTCCCCCTCCCGCCGCTATGGCGGACGATGAGGCACCAGTAGAACGTGTTCTTATTCAGTGCGCCAGGCTTTGCGTGCGCCGGACTTGCGTGCGCCAGGCTTCCGGCGGGCCGGAGGGCGGGAGGATCCGAGAGTGGGCCGCTTCGAGACCCTGGACTACCAGGCGGGTGAGGACGGCGTGGCCTGGGTGACGCTGGACCGCCCTGAGGTGCACAACGCCTTCGACGCCCGCATGCTGCGCGAACTGCGCACGCTCTGGCGGGAGCTGCGCGAGGACGACGCGGTCCGTGTCGTCGTGCTCACCGGCGCGGGCGAGCGCGCGTTCTGCACCGGCGTCGACCGCGGCGCCCTCGCCGACCCGGAGCTCCGCGTCGGCACCCGCGGCGGCACGCCCCTGCACTTCGACGACCCCGGCGACTGGATCAGCCCGAAGACGGCGGGGGACCTGTGGAAGCCCGTCATCGCCGCCGTCAACGGCATGGCCTGCGGCGGCGCGTTCTACCTCCTCGGCCAGGTCGAGTTCATCATCGCGGCGGAGCACGCCACCTTCTTCGACCCCCACACCACCTTCGGCATGGCGGCGGTCTTCGAGTCCATGGCGATGCTGCAGCGCATGCCGCTGGGGGAGGTGATGCGGATGCAGCTGATGGGCAACCACGAGCGCGTCAGCGCCCGCCGCGCGTACGAGATCGGCCTGGTGCAGGAGGTCGTCCCGGCGTCGGAGCTGCGCGAGGCCGCCGGACGGGCCGCCGCCGCCCTCGCCTCCCAGCCCCCGCTCGCCGTCCAGGCGACGCTGCGCGCGGTCTGGTACGCGCAGGAGTTGGGCTACCGGCAGGCCCTGGAGGTGGCCAAGACGCTCATCCAGGTCGGCAACGACCCGCGGTCCCTCGCCGAGGGCCAGGCAGCCTTCGCCTCCGGCGCGCGGACGCCCTGGCGGCTCCGTTGAGGCGGCGCGGCGCGGTCCTAAGCTCGGACGCATGACCGTTCAACGCATGGACAACGTCGGCATCGTCGTCGACGACCTGGATGCCGCCGTCGCGTTCTTCGCCGAGCTCGGCCTGGCGCTCGAAGGCCGTCAGGAGGTCGAGGGCCTGTTCGCGGACCAGACGGTCGGGCTCGACGGCGTGCGCAGCGAGATCGCGATGATGCGCACCCCGGACGGCCACGGCAGGCTCGAACTCTCGACCTACCGACACCCCGCGCCGGTCGACCCCGTGCCGCGCAATCCGCCGCCCAACACGCTGGGCCTGCACCGGGTCATGTTCGCCGTCGACGACATCGACGACACCGTCGCGCGCCTGCGCGCCCACGGCGCGGAACTGCTCGGCGAGGTGGCGCAGTACGAGACCGTGTACCGGCTCTGCTACCTCCGCGGCCCCGCCGGGGTCATCGTGGCCCTGGCCGAACAGATCGGCTGACCCGCGCGGGCGGGCGCCTCGGACGGCGCCCGGCGACACACCCACGCTCGGATCAACGGGCGTCCCGTGCCGGGGCGGCGACTTAGGGTCGGTCCGGAATCCGGGCGCCGTCGTCCGGCGACGGCGGCATCGGCCGCCCACCGACCTCAGGGGAACGACCATGTGGAGAGTCCTCGCCTCAGCCGTTCTCACCTCAGCCGTGCTGGCCGGCGTCGTCGGCCTCTCGGGCGGATCCGCCGCCGTCGCCCGGGGGAGCGGCCACCCCGCACGCGACCAGGTCACGGCGGTCTCCGTCGCGCCGAGCATCTCCCCGGTGCCGGTCCAGGGCACGGACGGCCGGATCCACATGCCGTACGAGCTGCTGCTGGTGAACTTCGGCACCGACCCCGCGACGATCGACTCGGTCCGGGCCCTCGACCGGGCGCACCCCGCGAGGGTGCTCGACTCGCTGTCCGGCAGCCAGGTCGCCTCGCACTTCGCCGTCGCGCAGATCGCCACGGCGCCCGGCCCGCAGGCGGTCCTCGGCCCCGGGCAGGAGGGCATCGTCTGGTTGGACGCCACCGTGCCGTCCTGGGCGGACGTCCCGCGCACGATCGTCCACCGGGTCCGGGTGACCTTCCCGACCGGACAGGCCGGCGGCCTGGTCCCCGCCGACGTCACCGTGACCGTCGCGCCCACGGCCGTCTCCCGCCTTCCCGCGCCGGTCGTCGCCCCGCCGCTCGCGGGCACGCGGTGGTTCGACGCGAACGGATGCTGCCAGATCGTCACCGCCCACCGCGGGTCGGTCAACCCGCTCGACGGCCGGACGAACTTCCCCGAGCGCTCGGCGATCGACTTCATCAAGCTCGACGACCACGACCGGCTCTTCACGGGACCCGCGACGAGGATCTCCAGCTACCGGTACTACGGCACCCCCGTGACGGCCGCCGCCGACGGCGAGGTCGTCGAGCTGCGCGACGGCCTCCCCGACCAGGTGCCGACGATCGAGCCGCCGCTGGGCGGGCTGCCGCTGGCGGACTTCGCCGGCAACCACGTCATCGAGAGGTTCACCTACCAGGGCCACACCTACTACGCCCTGTACGCGCACATGAAGCCGGGCAGCGTCCGCGCGCACGTCCGCCTCGGCGAGCACCTGCGGGTCGGTCAGCAGGTCGGGCAGCTGGGCAACAGCGGCAACAGCGCGGCGCCGCACCTGCACTTCCAGGTCATGGACCGGCCCTCGGCCCTGGCCTCCCAGGGCATCCCCTACGCGTTCGACCGGTTCCTGCTGCGCGGCCGGGCCGCCTCGGAGGACGTGGTGACCGACGTCCTCGCCGGGCGGCGGTTCACCTACGCCCGCGGCGTCCGGCCGAAGCCGCAGCGGTGCCGGTTGCCGCTCTACCTCGACCTCGTCGACTTCCCGAGGACCGCCAGGCCCTGGTGACGGATGATCATGCGAGGCGTAGCCTGCCCCGCATGACGACGACGAAGTTCTCCTGGGAGACGGAGGCGCACCGCTACGACGAGTCGCGTGGCGGCGAGGTGCGGGCGCAGGCGGCGGCGGAAGGGCTGGGGGCGCTGCTGCCCGAGGACGTCCGCCTGCTCGCCGACGTCGGCGGCGGCACCGGCATCATCGGCCGACGGCTCGTCCGCCAGGGCCGGGAGGTGGTCGTCGTCGACCTCACCGACGCCATGCTGCGACTGGCGAACGACCGGCTGCCAGGGCGGGCCGTACGGGCGAGCGCCGACCGGCTGCCCTTCCGGGACGGGACGCTGGACGCGGTGACCAGCGTGTGGCTGCTCCACCTGCTGCCCGACTCCCGACCGGTCGTCGCGGAGTTCGCGCGGGTGCTGCGCCCCGGCGGGGTGGTGGTCTGCACCGTCGACAAGGACGCCTGCCACGACGTCGGCAGCGACATCGACGACGTGCTCGGGGAACTGCGCCCGCGACGGGACAACGCCGTGGGCGCGGCCGAGCAGGACGCGACCGCGCGGATCGTCGCGCACGCGGCGGAGTTCGGGCTCGCGCCGGTCGGCGAAGGGGCGTTCACCGCGCACCTGCGCGGCACGACGCCCGCATCCCTCGCGGAGCTGATCCGCGGCGACCGCTACCAGTTCTGGGCCCGCCGCCTCGCGCCGGCGGACCGCCTGCGCATCCTCGACGGCCTCGCCGCCCTGCCGGACCAGGACCGCAGACGCCCCGACCCGACCTTCCGCCTGCTGGCACTGCGCCGCGACTGACCCGCGGGCTACCCGCGTCCGTCGACCCCGAGCGGAGGGGACCGCCTGCCGCGCCGTCACGGGCCGTCCGGTCCGCGCCGGGGCCGGGACCCAGGGCGGCCTGACCCGGCCTTCCGCCTGCTGGCGCTGCGCCGCGACTGACCCGCGGGCTACCTGCGGCTGAGCGGAGCGAGGGTCAGGCCGGGGCGGTCACGGCGTCGTCTGCGTCGTTCTCGTCCGGGCGGTCCGCGTCCGGGGTGAGGTCGGCGGGGACGGGGATGAGCGACTGGGTGTCACCGTCGACGTCCTCGTGCGCGCCCGGGGCCGCGATCACGCGCCACCAGGCGCGCTGCGGCAGTGGCTCGCCTGGTTCGAACGGCTCGCCCGGGCGTGGCGTCGCGACGGCGACCTCGTGCGCGAGCGCCGTCTCCAGCGTCCGTTCGATCGGCTCGTCCCAGGCGTGCGGGGCGAGGTCGAAGGTGCACCAGTGGATCGGCAGCAGCACGCCGCCGCCGAGGTCGAGGTGGGCCCGGACGCCCTCCTCGGGCGTCATGTGGACCTCGGGCCAGAACCGGCTGTAGGCGCCGATCTGGATCATCGCCGCGTCGAAGGGCCCGTGCTGGGCGCCGGTCTCGGCGAAGCCGTGGAAGTAGCCGGTGTCGCCGCTGTGGTAGATCCGGTGGTCGCCGT
>NZ_BBPQ01000067.1:7769-21649 GCF_000787855.1 Streptacidiphilus anmyonensis
GTGGTAGATCCGGTGGTCGCCGCCCGCCACGATCCAGGACGCCCAGAGCTGGTAGCGGCTCGTGCGCGGGCCGCGCGAGCAGTAGTGACGCGCGGGCGCGGCCGTCAGCGTCAACCCGGCGACCTCGGCGGACTCGTGCCAGTCCAGTTCGACGATGCGCTCCGGTGCGACGCCCCAGAACTCCAGGTGCGCCCCGACGCCCAAGGGCACCGCGAAGACCGTGCCGCAGGCGCCGAGCGCGCGGACGGCCGGCAGGTCGAGGTGGTCGTAGTGGTCGTGGGAGATCACCACGACGTCGACCGCGCCGAGCTCGTCGGGCGGGATCGGAGCCGGATGCAGCCGACGCGGGCCGAAACCGGGGATGGGGGAGCAGCGCTCGCCGAAGACGGGATCGAACAGGACCCGGCGTCCGCCGATCTCGGCCAGCACGCCCGCGTGCCCGAGCCAGGTGAGCCGCAGGCCGGTCGCGGGAGGGACGGCCAGCTGCTCGGCGGTGAGCCGGTGCACGGGGACGGCGCGGGCCGGGCGGCGGCGGTCGCGGTTCTCGGTGAGCCCGGCCTGGAGCGCGGCGAACGTGGTGCCCGGCAGCAACCGCCGGGTGCGGACGGGGTTGCGGAACGCGCCGTCGACGAACTGCGGCGAGCGCAGGATCCGGGCCAGCCGTTCGCCGGTCGGCTCGGCCGCGCAGCCGAAGCCCTCGGGGCGGATGCGGCCGAGCCGCTCCGAGAGCGGCCCGGTGACCGAGGGGAACGAGAGGGTGGGAAGGGAGGTCAGCGAGTCCAGCAGCAGGGACGGTGAGGACGGTTCCGCGCGACGCGGGGACCCCTCGGGACGGGCACGGCCGGGCACAGCACCTCCAGGAGACGCGGTGAGCGGTGAACTGCGTGACGATCTTTCGCAGCCTACCCGCGCACATCCCGCGTCGCCGGGTGGGGACGAGGCCGTGCCCGCGCCGTCGGGCGTGGATCAGGCGTAGAAGCGGGTGATCGTGTCGGCGACGCAGTGCGGCTTGCCGCCGTCCTTGCTCGTGATGGTGTAGCGGACCACGACCTGGAGGCCACCGGAGACCGGGTCGGCGGAGACCAGTTCGGCCGTCGCCCGGACGGAGGAGCCGACCGGGACGGGGGCCGGGAAACGCACCTTGTCCGAGCCGTAGTTGACGGCCATCCGGACGCCCTCGACGCTGTAGCACTCCTTGGCGAGCACCGGGATCAGCGACAGGGTCAGGTAGCCGTGGGCGATGGTGGTGCCGAAGGGCCCGTCCTTGGCGCGCTCCGGGTCCACGTGGATCCACTGGTGGTCGCCGGTGGCCTCGGCGAACAGGTCGACCCGCTTCTGGTCGACGAGGTGCCAGTCGCTGCTGCCGAGCTCGGTGCCGACGGCTGCGGCCAGGTCTTCAAGGGAGGCGAAGGTGGTCATGGTCCGGAGCGTAGCCCCCGCCCGGGGCCACCTGAATGTGGCGCAGGTCACCCGCAGGGGGCTCCCGCCCGGACCACCCGGGTGTGCCTCGCGTGCCCGGCGTGGTCGCCGTGTGCGCCGGGCGCGCCCGGGTCTCCCGCTGCGCCTTCGGCGCTCGTGCGCCCCGAGTGCGTCGGGAGGCGGGTGGCAGGCGGGGGCGGCCGGGTTTTCGTGCGGTGCCAGGGGGTAGAGGGCCGGGGCGAGCAGGTGAGGCGCGTGGTGCGGACGCCGGGGGACGGTTCCGACGCGGGGCGCGCGCACCGGGGGTGTCCTCCCGAATGCTCGCCTTCGGATCGTTCGGGTTGGGGGTGGCGTGGACCTCGGGGTGGAGCTCGTGCTCCTCGGTGCCGAGTGCCCCGACGAGCGCGCCTTCGGCGGTTCGCTCGGCGCGGCGGAGGGGGCCCAGCGCTTCTGGCGTGCGGTGACGGCGACGCTCGTGGACGCCGGTCCCGGGCGCTGCCGGGTCACCACCGTGCACCCGGAGGCGGACGCCAACGCCGCGCTCGCCGCGCTCCAGCAGGCGGCCGCCCGGGAGGGCCGGCTGTTGCTGGTCTACCTGGCCGGGCAGCTCGCCTGGGACCAGCGTCGGCGTCGCCCCGTCCTCGTCGTGGCCGGCAGCCTGCGCGACAGCGCGGCGCAGCGCGGGCTGGCCTGCGACTGGGTCACCAGCGCCATGGTGCACGGCTCGGCCGCCGAGTCGCTGCTGGTCGTGGACCTGGCGGCGGATCAGGAGGCCTGGCAGGAGTGGCCGCAGTGGGCCGCGACGGCGACGGTGACGGCGGCGGGCACGGTCCCGATGTGGGGGCGGGTGGCGCGTTACGAGCCCCCGCGCCGGGGGCGCGCTCCGGCGTACGGCCGCGCGGGGACGTTGGCGACGGCGCTCGGCGCGCTCCTCGACACCGGGCTGCCCGGCGCGCCCGCGGTGCTCGATCCGGGCCTGCTGCACCCGGCCCTGCTCGCGCTCGACCCCGACGCACCGCAGGCGGGAGCCGGTCGGGGCGGGCCGCCGCCTGCGGCGTACTGGACCGGTCCGCCCGACGGGAGCCGCCTGCTGCTGCGCAACCGCGCGCTGCTGCGCGGCCTGCTCAGGACCCCTCCGCGGCGTGGTCCGACGCCTCCCGGGTATTGACAACGGCATATTCGTGTGAGTCACCTTGACGTGGGCATTACCGTGGGGAGAATTTCAGCCACAACCCGGGACAGCGCGCTGTGCGAGGCATATGGTGCTGAACACCGTCAACCGGGGAATCGGCGGCAAGGGGGGAGCCATGCGGCGCCTGGGACCCGCATTCCTGAACCACCCTTTACGTGACCAGAAGGCGCATCCGGCCGGCGGGCCGGAACGGCCGGGCGCGACGGTCACCGCGGCGAGTCGGCCGGGCACTGCCTGCCGCCGCCTCGTCCAAGCGGCGCTGGTGGGCGCGTTGAGCCTGCTGCTCGCCGCCTGCGGCGACAGCGGCAGCGCCCAGACGCTCGACGGCGCGCCCTCGAACCCCGTCAGCGCGCCCCCGCCCAGCCTCCGCCCGGCCCAGGGCCTCAGCGGTCCGGCCGCCGAGGTCGTGCTCCGCGCCTACCGCGGCTACTGGGCGGCCCAGGTACGCGCCATGTCCACCGGCCACGCGGACGGCAGCGACCTCTCCACCTACGCCACCGGCGAGGCGCTGAGCGACAGTTACGCCAACGTGGTGCGGCTCGTCTCGGCCGGGCTGCTCATGTCCGGAGCCCCGCAGATCCACCCCGTGGTCACCGCCGTCGGCCCGCTGCGCGGCGCGGCGGGTGAGCAGCAGGCGACGCTCCAGGACTGCCTGGACGTCTCCGGCTGGCACCAGGTCACCGCCCAGGGCGGCCGGACCAGCGAGCCCGGCGACCGACTGCTGCGCTACCCGCTCGTGGTGACGGCCCGTACCGTCGGAGGAGCCTGGATGATCAGTCAAGTCACGCGCGAGACGGGCAGAACATGCTGACCGGCCGCGCTCCGGCGCCTCGACGGGTCTGGGCGCGCGCGGGCGTCGCCCTCGCCCTGCTCGTCGGCGGCCTGGTGGGCGCGAGCGGCACCGCGCACGCGGGCGTGGGCCCCTGCGACAACAGCTACGTCTGCGTCATCGTCGGCGGTGGCGGCAAGCCCCCGACCGGCGGCGGCGGTTCGGGCGGCGGCGGAGGCGGGGGCGGGGGAGCCTGCTGGTACGGAAAGATCCCGATGGCCTGCTACGTCCCCGGCATCGGCTGGCTCTCCGCGCAGGACGGCTGCTACTACATGCAGATGCAGCCCCAGCCCCCCGCGGGAGACCCGCTGTGGCAGGGGCACCAGCCGGGCGACGGCGCCGTCTACGTCCGCACCTGCTCGCTCGACGCCGGCGGCGGCACCGTGACCCTCTGGATGGCCGCACCGCCCCCGATGCCGCCGCAGGTGACGCCGGGTGAGCTGGCCGCCTGGGCGATCGCGAAGATCCCGCGCCGCGCCGCGGTCATCCACAGCGCGCCGGGCAACGGGCAGCACGGGCTGGTCAACTCGCCCGTCATGCTCTGGATCGGCAAGCAGGGCAAGGGCTACCACAACACCTACATCCCGCCGAGCGCGCCCGCGTGGGCCACGGCCAGCGTGCCCGGCCTCTCCGTCACCGCCTACGTCTGGTCGACGGGGGTCACCTGGAACACCGGCGAGGGCCAGACCGTGTGCGGCGGACCGGGCACGGCTTTCGACAAGAGCACCGGGTTCGTGTCCGGCTGCTCCTACACCTACGACAAGGCCGACGACGCCTACGTGATCTCGGCCCTGGTCGGCTGGCACGTCCGCTGGACGTCCAGCACCGGCGACAAGGGCGACTTCGCCCTGGACGACATGCAGAGCGCCAACCAGATCGACCTCGCGGTCAAGGAGATCCAGGTCCTCAACTGACCGCAGCCCACCGCACCGCACCGCACCGCGTCGCACAGCACCGCACCGCACAGCACAGCAATGCCATGCACCGCACTGCCAAGGACGAAGGAAAGAGGCGAACCACGGTGGAAGCCCCCGCGTCGCCGACGCTCACGGCCGGACAACGCCCGGCCGCCGCACCCGCGCGCGCCCCGCAACGGCGAAAGCGCCGCCCCGCCGTGCTCGCCCTCGGCGTCGCCCTGGTCGCCGCGGGCGGCCTCGGCGGCGCGGCGCTGTACCTGACGACGGGTCAGCGCGTCCCCGTGCTCGCTCTGGCGCACGACGTCCCCGCCGGCCAGCCCCTGACCGCCGACGACCTGACGGAGGTGCGGATCTCGCTCGACCCGGCCCTGCACCCGCTCTCCGCCGACAGCCACGTACTGAACATGCGCGCCACCACCGACCTCAAGGCGGGGCAACTGCTCACCGCCGCCGACCTGACCGACGATCCGCTGGTCCAGGCCGGTCAGGAGGTGCTCGGCGTCTCCGCCAAGCCCGCCCAGCTCCCGGCCTCCGGCCTGAACGCGGGCACGTGGGTGGTGCTCGTCTACACCCCCTCGGCCGAGGGCACCGGCACCGGGACCGGCGCGGAGACGCTGCCGAGCCCGGCCAACTCCGGCGGGACGGGCGGCGCCGGCGGCGCCAACGGCGGCAGCGCCGGGGCGACGCTGCTCCAGTCCGTGACGGTGCGCGTGGTGAGCGTCGGAGCCGCCTCCGTCGACGACGGCACGACCGTCGTCGACGTCGCCGTCCCCGGCGACCAGGCGGCGCCCGTCGCCGACCTGGTCGCGAGCGGCAAGTTCGCGGTGCTGCTCGCCGCCCCCGGCACGAAGGGGGGCGGCTGATGGCGGTCGTCGCGATCACCGGCGGTCCCGGAGCGCCCGGCGCGACCAGCGCGGCCCTCGCGCTGCTGCTGAGCTGGCCGCTGACCGAGCACCGCCGGGTGCTGCTCGTCGAGGCCGACCCCGACGGCGGCGCGGTGCTGGCCGGAGCGCTGCGGGGCGAGGTGCACGCCGACAAGGGTCTGCGCAACCTCGCCGTCTCGGACCGGCGCGGCCGCCTGCTCCAGGAGATGTGGGACCAGTGCATCGACCTGTCGCCGAAGGGCACGGGCGACCGCCTGCTCCTGCCCGGCCTCACCGACCCGGCGCAGGCCGCCGCCCTCGTCTACACCTGGGAGCCGCTCGCCGAGGCATGCCGCACCCTGGACGGTTACGGCTGCGACGTCATCGTCGACCTCGGCCGCTCCGGCGGCCACGGCCCGTCCGCCGTCCTGGCGCGGCGCGCCGACGCCGTCCTCGCCGTCCTGCGCACGACCCTGCGCGGCCTCAGTACCGCGCGTCCGCGCGTCGCCGCGCTTGCGGCGGAGCTGGCGCAGGAGGGCGGGACCGACGCGCTCGCGCTGCTGCTGGTCCGTGAGGGCCCGTACGCGGCGGCGGAGATCTCGCGCGCGCTCGGCGCGCCCGTCGTCGGCCTGCTGCCCTTCGCGCCCAAGGAGGCCCGCACCCTCTCCGACGGCGGCGGCCGCACCTCCGACCGGCGCTTCCAGCGCTCGGAGCTGATGCGGGCCGCCCGCTCCACGAGCGACGAGCTACGCGCGCTGACGGCGCGTCGCCGTCTGGTCGCCCGCCCCCAGCCGGCCGATCCGCCGTCCATAGCCCGGCCTCCGCAGGAGGCCGCCCGGGACCTCGCCGCGATCCCGGTGGCCGCGTCCGCGTCCGCCCCCGGTCCGGCGACATCGGTCCCGCTCCAGGCCGTCCCGGCGCCCACCCCGGCACCGGCCCCCGCGCCGAGCCCGTTCTCCCCGGCGGCCGACGCCTCCCGCCTCGGCTACCGCCAGGCGCATGCGCATGCGCAGACGCACGCGGAGGCCCCGGCCCCGAGCCCGGCTCTGAGCCCGTGGCCGTCGCGCGACACACCGCACCCGGCACCCGCCGTCCCGGCAGCCCATCCAGGTCCGATCCACCCGCTTGCCGCCCCCGCACCGGCAGCCGCCGACGCGGGCGCGGCCGCGTCCGTCTGGCCGCCTCACGCCTCGCAGCCTTCGGCCGCACCCGCGTGGACTGCTGACGGGCCGACGGCGGCGCCGTCGTGGACGGCGGGCCGTGCGCAGGAGCCTGCGGTCGCGCCTTCCTGGGCGACTCGCGCCCCCGAGCCGCCGACGCAGGCCGACTGGTCGCTCCGCGAAGCCGACCCGCCGCAGCCGGGCCCCGCAGCAGCGGTGTGGGCGGCGCGGGACGAGGAGCCCCAGGCGGTCGCGTCCATGGATCCCGCCGTGCCCGTACGGCCGTGGTCGGCCCACCCGATGCCGCCCGTCGCACCGGTCGGCCTGGGGCAGGTGCCTCAGGCCCACTGGCCGGGTGAGGCCCGAGGGCCGGCGGCGGCCGCCGACGCTGCGACGGGCTCCTCCGGGTCGGACCGAGGCCAGCAGCCTCTGGCCGCGGGCCACTGGTCGGAGCAGGCCCGCGCTCCCCGGGCCGCCCACGCGGCGGCTCCGTCGGCGTGGCCCGTCGGGACGGCAGGTCCCTCGGCGTCCGCCGACGCCGCGGCGACCGGTCCCTCCTGGTCGTTCCGGGAGCCTCAGCCTCCGGCCGGGGCCTCATGGCCGGCGCAGCAGGGCCACGTTCCGCAGGCCGCGGGCGCGGGCCCCACCTCCTGGACGGGCCAGTCCGCAACATCGCCGATGCCTGAGAGCCCCGATCCCGCCGTACGGCCGTGGTCGGCTCACCCGGTCCCGGAGCCGCAGGCGCACACCTGGCCGACAGCTGGGGCGCAGCCGTCCGGGAACGACGGGGGCGCGGGGGCGGCCTGGTCGGTGCGGGACGTGCTGGATCTCGCCGCGACGGCGGAGCTCGGGGCGCGGTCCGCCGCGCCGAGCGGGCCCGCCCAGTCGCCGATCGGGCCGGTGACGCCCGGTCAGGCGGCCCGGTTGCAGTCCGTGCATCTGGAGCCGACCACGCCGCAGCCGGCGGTCGAGGGAGCCGGGAACCCCTTCAACCCGCCCAGCATGGTGGCGATGCCGCCGCTCGCCGATCACGCCCCGAGGCCGCCCGCGCCGGAGGAGATCCGGCCCGCGGACGGCGAACACCCCGACGTGATCGCAGCCGGGAACGCAGCCGGGAACGCAGGCGGGAACGGCGCGACAGGGGAGGCCGCGCGTGTCCGTTGAGCCCATGGACCGGCTGGCCTCACTCGTCGTCGACGCCAAGATCGCGCGGGAGCTGAAGCGTCAGGTCGCCTCCGACCTGTACGAGCAGCTCAGCAACTCGCCCACGGCGTCTGCCGCGTCCGCGGGCCCCGCCGACGCGGCCGACGCCGCCGGGCGGCGCCAGCGCGGGCGCGCGCTGATCGAGGACGCCGTGGCGCGCTGGTCGGACGCGCACGCCGTCGCCCACGGCGTCACCCCGACCAGGGAGCAGGACCGGGCGCTCGCCGAGGTCGTCTTCGACCTGCTCTTCCGCGCCGGGCGGCTCCAGCCCTACCTGGACGACCCCGACATCGAGAACATCCTCATCAACGGCTGCGACGATGTCTGGATCTCCAAGGCCAACCAGCCGCTGCGGCAGGTGCCGCCGATCGCCGACAGCGACGAGGAACTCGTGGAGCTGCTCCAGGACCTGGCGCGCCGTCACGGTGGCGGCGAGCGCAGCCTCTCCGTCGCGAGCCCGATGCTGGCGCTGCGCCTGGAGGGCGGGATGCGGCTCCAGGCGATGACGCACGTGACGCCGCGCCCGTACGTCGCGATCCGCCGTCACCGCGTGCAGAACGCCACCCTGGGGGACCTGGTCCAGCTCGGGACGGTCGACTCCACGATCGCCTCGTTCCTGGCCGCCGCGATCCGCGCGCGCAAGAACGTGATGATCACCGGCACCCAGGGCGTCGGCAAGACCAGCCTGCTGCGCGCGATGGCCGGGGAGATTCCGCCGGACGAGCGCGTCGGCACGCTGGAGTCGGAGTTCGAGCTGTGGCTGCACACGCTCGGGCACCTGCGCCAGGTGGTGCCGATGGAGGCGCGCGAGGGCAACGGCGAACGCGTGGACGGGCGTCTGGCGGGGGAGTTGAGCATCGGCGAGCTGATCCCGGCCGCGCTGCGGATGACGCTGAACCGGATCATCGTCGGCGAGGTCCGCTCCGCCGAGGTCGTCCCGATGCTGCGGGTGATGACCAACGGCGAGGGCGGCTCCATGTGCACGCTCCACGCCCGCACCCCGCACATGGTCGTCGACCGCATCGCCGAACTGTGCCTGGAGTACGGCGCGCAGATGACCGACCAGCTCGCCTACCGGCTCACCGCCAACGCGCTCGACTTCGTCGTGCACGTCACGATGGTCGACGAGACCGGCATCGGCGGACGCCGGCACCGGTTCGTGTCGCACGTGCTGGAGGTCGCCGGACTCGGCGAGCAGGGCCGTCCGGCGCTCAACACGGTGTTCGGGCCGCGCAAGGGCGGCGTGGACGGGCAGGGCCGGCAGGTGTGGCCGGAGCCGCGCGGCGTCCCGCAGACGCCCCCGGCCTGCCTGGACGACCTGCGCCGCGCGGGCTTCGACGCGACCCTGCTGCGCAACCCCTACGGCACCTGGGCCGCCCCGCTCGGCCTGCGCGTCAACGGCGGCGACGAGCAGGGCGTCCCGGGCGCCGGAGGTGTCGCATGACCCAACTGCTCTGGGCCGTCTGCGGAGCGCTGCTGCTCGGCGGGGTCGCCGTCTTCGTCGTCTTCACCCGCGGGTCGGACGACGCCGGTCGCCCGCGGCCGCGCCGCACGTCACGCCTGCCGCGCGCCGTGCAGGAGCGACGACGGCTCCAGGCCGTCGTCGCCTTCGTCGTCGCCGTCCTCGGCTGGCTGCTCAGCGGCTACGTGGTGACCCTGCTGATCGTCCCGCTGCTCGTCTTCGGCCTGCCGTGGTTCCTGCGGGCCACCATGACGCAGAACCAGGGCATCGACCGCCTGGAGGCGCTGGCCGAGTGGACGCAGCGCCTCTCGGACGTGCTGCTGCTCGGACTCGGCGTCGAGCAGGCGCTCGTCAGCAGCCTGCGGACCGCACCGGCGGCGATCGAGCCCGACGTCTCCGAGCTGGTCGGCCGGATCCAGTCCCGGATGAGCCCCGAGGAGGCGCTGCGCCTGTTCGGCGACCGTCTCGGCGATGCCACCGCCGACAAGGTGCTGGCCACGTTGCTGCTGCGGATCAGCGACCGGGGCCCGGGACTGGCCCGCGCGCTGTCGGACACGGCCGACTCGGTGCGCGAGGAGGTGCGGCAGCGGCGCGTCATCGAGGCGGACCGGGCCAAGCACCGGGCGACGATCCGCTGGCTGGTGCTGGTCATGGTCGGCGCTTCGGGCGTCATCGCGCTCAACCCGTCCTACGCGGCCCCCTACGGCACGCCCCTCGGGCAGGTCGTGCTCGCCGTCGTGGTGCTCGCGCTGGTCGCCGTCGTGGCCTGGATGGCGTCGATGGCCACCCATCGGCCCGTGCCGCGCTTCCTGGAGGCCGACCGGCGCTCGCGGGTGCGCACCACCGCGCAGGAGGAGGAGACGTGATCACCTGGTTGGTGCTGACGGGAGGGTTCGCCGGTCTCGGCATCGCCCTGCTCGTCGCCGAACTGCGACCGGCCCCACCGCAGTTGGGTTCGGCGCTGGAGCGGCTGCACCCGGAGCCGGTGATGCCGGGGGAGGCCGTCACCGGCAGCCCGGCGGGGGGCGGGTTCTACGAGCTGCTGGGGGCGCGGCTTCGCGGCCTGCCCGGCGTCGTGGTTCCGCGGCGCGAACTGGCCCTGGTGGGCCGGAGCGTCGAACGGCACCTGGCGCAGAAGCTCCTCAGCGCCCTGCTCGGGCTGCTGGCCTTCCCCTACGTCAGCTTCATGGCCTCGCTCGCCGGCGTCTCACTGCCGGTGGTCGTGCCCGCGGTCTGCTCGCTGGCGCTCGCCGCCCTCATGTGGTTCCTGCCCGACCTGCTGCTGCGCGGCCAGGCGGACGAGGCGCGCGTGGACTACCTCCACGCCGTCGCCGCGTACCTGGAGCTGGTGGCCCTGGAGCGGGCGTCCGACCGCGGCCCCGCCGAGGCGCTGCTGCGCGCCGCGCAGGTCGGCAACGGCCCGGTGCTGCGCCGCATCGCGGCCGCGCTGGACCGGGCCGTCCTCGAACGCCGACCCCCCTGGGACGGCCTGGCGGACCTGGCCGAGGAGCTGGGCCTGACGCCGCTCCAGGACCTGGCCGACACGATGCGGCTGGCCGGCACGGACGGGGCCGCCGTCTACAAGACTCTCCGCGCGCGGGCCGCGAACCTGCGCTCGGAGCTGCTCTCCGACGAACTGGCCAAGGCCAACGTGGTGAGCGAACGCATGGTGCTGCCCGGAACGGCGCTGGTGATGGTCTTCACCCTGCTCGTCGGATTCCCGGCGGTCTCCCGGATGATGCAATGACCGAAGGAGTGATGACAGATGTTCCGTGGGCGACGTGTGCCGGACGAGATGCTGCCGGTGCTCATGCTGTGGACGTGGGCCGGCGCCCGCGCCGAGCGGGTCAGGTCCCGGGCACGGAAGGTGCACAGCACACGCGATCTGGGCGCACTGAGCTTCGAGCTGGTGGCGCTGGCCCTCGGCCTGATCACCGTCGCGGCCGCCCTCATCGTGGTGCTCACCAAGGTGGTCAAGACGAAGGCCAACACGATCCACTGACCACGGGGGACGGCGGTTCGCTCTCCGTCGAGCTGGTCGCGCTCTTCGGTGTGCTGCTGCTCCTGGTGCTGCTCGTGGTGCAGGCCTCGTCCTGGTGGTTCGACCGCCAGGTCGCGCTCGGCGCCGCGCGCGAGGGGGCGTCCGTCGCCGCCGACACCCAGTCCGGCGGCACGGACCCGGTGCAGGTGGCGTACGCCTTCCTGCGGCGCGACGGCTGGCTGGCGAAGGACCCGCGGGTCGACGCGCCGGTCCAGGACGTGGCCGCGCACACGGTCACCGTGACCGTCCACGTCCGGGTCCGGTCCGTGCTGGGCAGCCTCTTCGACGGGCCGGAGATCACGGTGCCGGTCACCGTGCCGGTCGAGCGCTTCTTGGGGGCGGGCGGATGAGCGAGGAGAGGAGGCGCGGGGAGGCACGGGAGCACGGCAGGGACGAGGCCGGCTCCCTGTCGCTGGAGACGGTGGTGGTGATGCCGATCATCCTCGCCTTCTTCGCCTTCGTGATCGCGGTGGGGACGCTCCAGGACGACCGCGGCACCATGGACGCCGCCGTCCAGGCCGCCGCACGCTCGGGGTCGCTCACCAGGGATCCCGGCAAGGTTTCGCAGAACGTGACGGCGGCGGCGGACGTGGTCTTCGAGCAGGGGGGATTGCCGCAGTGCATCGGGAGGGTCAAGGCGGCCGTCAACGGGGTCGGTGCGGCCCCGCCGAAGCCTCCGGCCACGTACTACAACGCCGTCGAGGCCCAGGGGAGCTGCACGGTACGGATCGACTTCGGCCTGCTGACCCTGAGCAGGAAGGTGACCGGCGACTTCACCTCCGTCGTGGACACCTACCGGGGCCAGTGATGCGGCTCGGGCAGCCCGCGGGGGAGGCGGGGGCGGTCTCGTTCTTCGTCGTCGGCTGCGTCCTCGGCTTCTTCGCGCTCGCCGGCCTCACCTTCGACGGCGGCGGCAAGGTCCACGAAGCCGAACGCGCCGACGCCGTGGCGCGCGAGGCCGCGCGGGCCGCGTGCGAGCAGGTCGACCAACGCGCCGTGCTGAGCGGCGTCTACCGCCTCAACCGGACCTGGGCCCGCCAGGCGGGCGCGGCGTACGTGAGCTCGGCCGGGATGAACGGATACCACCTGTCCTTCCTCCACGGCGACATCTGCAAGGTGACGCTGACGGCGGACTACCGCACGCAGCTGCTCGACCTGATCGGCATCACCGACCTGTCCGTCTCCGGCAGCGGGCAGGCGAGATTCGTCTACGGCGTCACCGGCATCGAGGGGTGAGTTACATGGTGCGCACGTTCCTCCGCGCGCTCTGCGCGCTGGTCACACTGCTCGCCCTGCTCGTCGGCCTGCCCGCCGCGCTCGGCTACGGCACCTGGGCCATCGCGCTCCAGGCCCAGCCGCGCCAGACGTCGCTGACGCAGCTGCTGACCACCCCGGACAACGGCAACCTCTTCCTGTGGGCGCTCGTCGTCGTCGGCTGGGCAGCGTGGCTCGCCTTCGCCCTCTCGGTGGTCGTCGAGGTCCCCGCCCAGCTGCGCGGCCGCGTGCCCAGGCGGCTGCCCGCGCTCGGCTGGAGCCAGCGGCTGGCCGGCGGCCTCATCGGCGCGATCCTCGCGATCCTGCCGATGGCGGGCGGCGCCCTCGCCGCGACCGGCGCGCCCGCGCCCCAACTGGCCGCCAGCGCGCCGCGCACCCCCGACCACGCCATCGCCCGGACGACGGGCGTGGCCACGCCGACGGGTGCTTCCGCCTCCGCCTCCGCGTCCAGTTCCGCCTCCGCGGGGCGGGCGCAGCACCCGCACTACGTCGTCCGGGCCACCCGTCCCGCCGACACGCTGTGGGGCATCGCCGAACGGACCCTCGGCTCCGGCGAGCGCTGGCGGGAGATCGCCGCCCTCAACGAGGGCCGGGTGATGGACACCCAGCACCGCGTCTTCGACGCCGAGCGACCCCTCCAGCCCGGCTGGCAGCTGCTGCTGCCGCGCGACGCGCACATCGCCGCCCCGCCGTCCGCGTCCACATCCGCACACGACTCCGCGTCGGCACACGACTCCGCGTCCGTACACGAGTCCGCGGCGGTGGCCGCGCCCGGGTCGAGCGGGCCCGCGCACCACGACTCCGAGGTGACGGTCCGTCCGGGCGACACGCTGTCCGGGATCGCCGAGCGGGAGCTCGGCAGCGCCAAGGACTGGCCGGAGCTGTTCGACGCCAACCGCGGCGTCGTCGCACCGGACGGCGTGCGCCTCACCGATCCGAACGTGATCGAGCCCGGCATGCGGCTGACCGTCCCGAGCCCGGACGGCTCCGGCGGCGGGCGTCAGGGGGCGCAGCCGCCGTCCCAGGCGCCAACCCCCGCTCCGCCTGCGCACGGGCACGGCCCGAGTCCGAGTCCCGGTTCGGGCGGAAGCGCGACCGCCGACCCGAGCGTCGCACCGACCACGAGCGGCGGCGGGTTCACCCACGGCCACGGCGGCAGCGCGTCCGCCCAGCCCACGCAGACGCACGCGCCGACGCAGACACCCGCGCCCGAGGCCGCCTCCGCCTCGCCGGAGCATGCCGGGCACCAGTCCGCGGCGCAGTTCACCGTCGCCGCCGGAACCAGCGTGCTGGGCGCGGTGCTGCTCGGGACGGTCGCGCTGCGCCGGTCCCGGCGGCGCGCGATGACGTCGCGCCAGACGCCGCAGCACCGTGCGTCCGGTCGTCCGCCGAGGCCGCCGCAGCTGCCCGAGTCGCTGCGCCGGCCGCTCGAACCGCCGCTCGAACCGCCGCTCGAACCGCCGCTCGAACCGCCGCTCGAACCGCCGCTCGAACCGCCGCTCGAACCGCGGTGGCCGCC
>NZ_BBPQ01000067.1:21822-47360 GCF_000787855.1 Streptacidiphilus anmyonensis
CCCGCCGCTCGACCCGGCGGTGGCCGCGCTCCCGCCGGTGCCCTCGCCACCGCTCCCGCCCGTGACCGGGCACGACCCCGTGCCGCCCGTCCCCGGGCCGTACGTGCCGACGCTGTCCGAGCTCGGCGCGCCGCAGGCCGCCCAGCAGTCCGTCCGCGACCTCGACCTGCTCGGACGCGCGCTGCGCAGCATGGCACGCAACGTCGCGCGGGAGGGACGGCGTCTGCCGCCGATCAACGTCGCGCGGGTCACCCCGGCGCACACCGTGGAACTGCACCTGATCGCCCCCTCGCCGCCGGTCGCCCCGTTCCGCGCCGCGCACGCCTCCACGGTGTGGTGGTGCACCCCCGACGCCCCGGGCCTGCTCGGACCGGAGGCGGCGGCCGTCGTCCCCTCGCCGTACCCCGCGCTGGTCAGCCTCGGCGAGACCGCCGACGGAGCGACCGTCCTGGTCGACCTCGAGGCGATCCGGCTGCTCCACGTCTCGGGTGAGCCGCACGACATCGCGCGGGTGCTGCGCACCCTCGCGCTCGAGCTCACCTTCACGCCGCTCGCCGACCGGGTCGGCGTCCACGTCGTCGGCGTCGCCCAGGAGCTCGCGGCGGTCGCCGACGACCGGCTCGTCGTCCACCCGGACCTCGAACACGCCGTCGCCGCCCTGCAGCGCCGCGACGCGGCGGTGCGCTCCGCGCTGGTCCAGGCGGGCGCGGCGACCCCGCGCGAGGCGCGCAGTCGCGGCCTCAGTGGCGACGAGTGGGCCCCCGAGGTCGTCCTGTGCGCCGGTTACCCGACCGGTGACCTTCCGGAGGCGTTGGGCCGTCTGCTGGACGCCCGACCCCGCGGCAGCGTGGCCGTGATCACCGCCGCGCCTCCGCAGGGCACCGGCCCCGTCGCCCGCTGGACGCTCCCGGCGTCGGGTCACGGCGTCGTGCCGGGGCTGGAGATGGACATCCAGCTCCAGCGCCTGGACGACGACACGTACCACCACTGGCTCCGCCTCCTCGGCGCGGACCTCGTCCAACCGTCCGTCAGCGCCGAGCCCCCGCCCGCGCCGTGGGGGCAGGCGGGCCCGCACCCCGACGCGGGCCGCCTGTCCTCCTCCCGCTTTCCCGAGCCGGGCGAGTGGCCCCCCGCGCCGGTCGTCGGGCGCGTCCCGGCCGAGGAGCCGCTGCGGGGCTCCTTCGGCCTGCCCCAGGCCCCGCAGCAGTCGACGCCGACGGGCGGGACGAGGCAGACCGGCGAGACGGGTCCGAGTCGTTTCCCTGTGCCGGGATCACCTCCCGTCGTGCGGCGGACTCCGGGCGAGGCCCCCGAGCTGACGTCGCGTTTCCTGCCCGACAGCGCGTCGCCCGCACCCCGAACGGGCGCGGAGCGACAGTCGGCGGCGGACCGCTTCCCGGCCCCTCGCGGGCGGGCCGCCCTCCCGGACTCGGGCGGCGGGGAACTGCCGCGATCGACCTTCGGAGCCCCCGGCCCGCAGAGCGTCAACCCACAGAGCGTCAATCCACAGAGCGTCGGCCCACAGAGCGTCAACCAGCAGAGCGTCAGTGGCCCCGTGCCTGGGAGCGCCGGCCCGGGAGCATCGTCCGTGCCGCAGCCGGACCCGCGTCCCCACCGGCCCGGTTCGGAGCGCCCCGGTTCGCAGCGCCCCGCCTCTGCGCAGGCGTTCCCGCAGGCCGACCGGCTCGGAACGCCGTCGTCAAAGCGCTTCCCCGAACCGGGAACCACGCCATCGTTCCCTCCGGGACCGCGGCACGCGCCCGGCACGGCCGGGGCGTCCGCGCCGGAGGCGCGTGACGTGCCGCCGACGGCCTCGGGATACCCCGCGGCCGGTGGGTCGCTCGTGCGCGGCGGCTTCGCCCCCGAGGCCGGTGTGCCCCCGATGCCGTCGCTTCCGCACGTGGCCGGCCAGCACCTCGAAGGAGGCCTGGGGTACGTCGCGGACCCGGGGCACGTCTCCGGTCCTGGTTTCGGCGGGCACGGGCCGGCCGTCGCCGGCGCGGACCTGTCGGGGGCCGTGCCGCCTGCCGACCCGCGTGTCCTCGTCCAGCTCGTCCAGCCCGTGCAGGCCTCGGTCGTCCCGCCCACGGACCCGTGGATCCTCGCGTTGCTCGGCACGCCGCCCGCCGGGGTGGAGCCCGGGGAGGCGCAGGTGCGCGTGCTGGGGCCGGTGGAGCTGGTCGGCGCGATGGGGCCGGTCGAGGCCGCGTGGCGGGCCGGACTGCTGGAGGTGGCCGCCAGACGCGAACTCGGGCCGGCGCAGGGCGCGTACGTCTCCGCGGACGCGATCGGGCGGCTGCGGGAGTGGCTCGGTGACGGCCCCGGCGGACGGCCCGTCAACCTGCGTTGCGACTGGGACGACTTCCAGGCCCTGCGTGCCCGCGGACTCGCGGACCCGGGGGCGAACGGCGACGTCGCGCTGGCGCGGGCCCTCGCGCTCGTGCGCGGGGCGCCGTTCGCCGAGGCCGCCTACCCGTGGGCGGAACCGCTGCGGGCCGGGATGACCGACGCGGTCGTGGACGTCGCCCACGAGCTGACCCTGCGTCGCCTCCGCGCCCGCGACCACCAAGGCGCGGAGGCGGCCGCCCGGCGTGGCCTCGTCGCCGAGCCCGACGCGGAGTTGCTGCTGCGCGACCTCGTGCTGGTGCACGCGGACTCCGGGGACGGCCCGCAACTCCAGCGCACGGTCGCGCGCCTGGAGACGAAGGCGGCCCGCACCGGCCTGCCGCCGGAGCCCGAGACGGCGGCGCTGCTCGACGAGCTGAGGTCCGCGGAGATCGATCCCCTCTCGCGCCGGTAGGGTGGCGGGGACCGGACAGGCACCGAGGCGTCCGGCCCAAGCGACCAGTGCGGGGTGGAGATGAGCGGGGGAGACGGGCTGCGCGGGCGTGTTCTCGTCATCGACGGGGGCAGCGGCCGCGCCGCACGGCGTTTCCCTCCGCGCGAGGGGCGGCCCGCCCCGGGCCTGACCCGCATCCTCGCGTCGATAGCCCCCCAGGTGCTGCTGGCGGCCGACGGCGTCGACAGCGTCCTGCTGCCCTCCGCCGCCGAACCGGACACGATCCGCGACCACCTGCGCGCCGCCGCCCGTCACCCCGGCCCGCTGCTGGTGCACATCGGCGGGCACCTGGTCCGCGACCGGCGCACCGGCTCCCTCGCCGTGGAGCTGGACCAGAGTCGGCTGCCCTGGCGCGCCCTGGAGGAGGAACTGCGGCTGCGTCCTTCGCAGTTCGGCACCCTCGTCATCGGCGACCTCAGCGCGGAGGCGGAGGCGCTGCCCCAACTGCGCGTGCTGCCCTCGCCCCTCGGCGCCGGACTGCCGCTGTGGGCTTCGGTGAGCCCCGACCCGCAGCAGGTCGGCACCTTCACCCGCGCCCTGGTCGAGGCCCTGCACGGCGGACGCCCCGGCGCGGGGGAGCGGTTGACGCCGGAACAGCTGCAACAGCAGGTCCACACGGTGCTGCGTCCGGAGACGCAGATCGTCATCTCGCACGCGCCCGGCTGGCAGGTCTTCCGCAACACCTCGCGCCGCCTCGGCGCGACCCTCGTGGACCCGCAGCTCCCGTCGGCGGAGCAGACGACGCCGACCATGCCGACGCCGTCGGTGACGCCCGCGATGCCGCCCGTGCAGCCGGAGCAGCCTGCCGCCGCGCCGACCCCGCCGCCCGCACCGTTCCTGACACAGCGGTCCCCGGAGACCATCCCCGTCGAGCTGCCCGTGCCCGCCGCACCGGTCGGGCCGCCGCGAACGGACCGGACGCCCGCGTACCAGCCGTCGACCCACCAGGCCCAGCAGAGCCCCCAGACCCCCCAGACCCCGCAGACCCCGCACACCCCGTGGACCCCGCAGGCCCCGCTGGATCTGCCGCGGGACGTCGCGCCCTTCGACATGCCGCCGCTGCCGGCGCATCCGCCCACGGTCCATCTCGCCGAGGCCGGGCCGTCCGCGTCGGACGACATCGCCCCCTACCGTGAGGCCATCGGCGGCATCGTCGCCGCAGCGGACGGCGGCGAACACGCCCGCGCCGTGCGGGAGTCCATCGCGCTCGAACGCGCCGCCGTGGACGAGCACGGCACGGACAGCGAGCCGGTGCTGAAGCTGCGCCAGGTCCGCGCGCACGTCACCCGCCTCGCGGGTCTTCAGCGCGAGGCCGCGCTCCTCTACCGCGACGTCGCGCTCAGTCTGCTGGACACGCGCGGCGCGGACGACGCGGAGACCCGCCAGGCCGCGGCGAACGCGGAGGCGTGCTGGCGCGCGATCGAGGACGACGCCGACGCGCGCCGCCTCGGCCCGGACATCCTCCGGCTACGGCAGGCCGTCCCCGACCCCCGCCGTGTCGCCGCCGTCGAACGCCACCTGGCCCGTCTGCGCGGCGAGGCGACGCCCACCCCCGCGCCCGGGTCCGTCCCCGAGTCGGTCTCAGGCCCCGAGGACACCCGTCCTGCGGCCTTCGTTCCCTCCTCCGAGGAAGCGCCCGCGGTAACCCCGCCCGCCCTGGACCGCGCCGTCTCCGACCTCGGCGGCGAGGACACCTCGGTGGACGAGGAGGTCCAGCGCGGCGAGGAGACTCACGGGAGCGGGGAGGCCGCTGTCCTTCCGTTCACCCGCGACATCGCCGACGAGGCGGACAAGGCGGACGCTCCGGTGACGTTCCCCGAGCCGGAGGACGCCGCACCGCAAGTCGCCGCGGCGGCGGAAGGCCGGGGCGAGCACGAGGACCGGCTCTCCGATCCGCTCGCCGCGCCGGAGGACGACGACGAGGACGTGCCCCAGCCGACCCGCTGATCGCGGGCGGACCCGCCTCCGCCGGGAGGCGGGGTCAGGCGCGGCGGCCCGAGGCCGCCGCGCGCCCGCGCCGGTGACCGGACGTCACCACGGGTACGGGCGGTAGTCCTTGAGGAAGACGCCGAACAGGTCCTCGCCCTCCTCGCCACGCACGATCGGGTCGTAGACCCGGGCCGCGCCGTCGACGAGGTCGAGCGGGGCGTGGAAGCCGACGCCCGCGAGACGCATCTTGTCCGGGTGCGGGCGCTCGTCGGTGATCCAACCGGTGTCCACCGCCGTCATCAGGATGCCGTCCGACTCCAGCATCTCCTGCGCGCTGGTGCGGGTCAGCATGTTGAGGGCGGCCTTGGCCATGTTGGTGTGCGGGTGGCCGGGACCCTTGTAGCCGCGGCCGAACTGGCCCTCCATGGCGGAGACGTTGACCACGTACTTGCGTCGCGCCGGCGCCGCGGCCATCGCCCCGCGCAGGCGGCTGACGAGGATGAACGGCGCGGTGACGTTGCAGAGCTGGACCTCCAGCAGCTCGATCGGGTCCACCTCCTGCACCTTCTGGCTCCAGCTGTTGGCGTCGTCCAGGTCCGGGACGAGGCCGCCCGCGTCGATGGCGGTGCCCGCCTCGATCAGGGCGGGCGCGGCCGAACCGGAGGTGAGCGCCAGCGCGGTCAGCGCCTCCGCGCTGAGCTTCTCGCGGCGCGGGCCGCCCTGCGCCGGCAGCATCGGCTGGCGGCTGAGGTCGAAGCGGCCGAGCGTCGTCGACGAGGGGAGCTCGCCGGCGGGCAGCGGCGCGTCCTCGGCGTCGATCAGCTCCTTGTACGCGTTCGGGGTGCGGCGCACCGTCTGCGCGGCGTTGTTGATCAGGATGTCCAGCGGGCCCGCCGCGCTCACCTCCTCCGCGAGGGCGATGACCTGGGACGGGTCGCGCAGGTCGATGCCGACGATGTGCAGGCGGTGCAGCCACTCGTGGCTGTCCGGCATCGCCGTGAAGCGGCGGATCGCGTCGTTCGGGAAGCGTGTGGTGATCGTGGTGTGCGCGCCGTCGCGCAGCAGCCGCAGCGCGATGTACATCCCGATCTTCGCCCGGCCTCCGGTCAGCAGCGCCCGGCGGCCGGTGAGGTCGGTGCGGGCGTCGCGGCGGGCGCGGCTCTCGCTGGCGCAGTCCTGGCAGAGCTGGTGGTAGAACGCGTCGACCTCGACGTAGCGGCTCTTGCAGATGTAGCAGGCGCGCGGGCGCTCGAGTATGCCCGCGAGCGTGCTGGTGGTGCCGCTGGTGAGCTGCAGCCCCTGCGTCTCGTCGTCGATGCGGGTCGCGGCGCCGGTCGCGGTGCGCTCGGTGACGGCCCGGTCGTTCGCGGTCTTGGAGGCGCGGCGCTCCTGGCGGCGGCGCTGCTTGACCTCGCGGTAGACGCCGGAGGTGGCCTTGCGCAGCGCCACGGCCTGCGGATGGTCCAGCGGCAGTTCGCTCAGCTCGGCGAGCGCCTCCAGGACGAGGCGCATGCGCTCGGGGTCGATCCCGGGGTGGGCCTCGGCGAAGTCGGTCACGTCGGGTCCTGCGTTCATCGCCTGCTGGTTCTCTTCTGGGATCGGGGCCTGCACGGAACGCGGCGGCCGGAGCTCGAGCGTCGGTTGCCGGAGGCAACCCGATCAACTCTACCGGTCCCGTCGCCGGACCAGTTCGGCGGACGGTGAACCGGACCGGCGCCAGTGGCGTAGGGGACAGGTGTAGGGGCAGGGGAGCACTGCTCCCGGAGGAGCTCGATCATGAACCCTCGGAGGCGTCCCGGGCAGGGCCGGGGCGGAGCGGCGTCGGCAGGGGTGGGAGCGCTTCTTGCGCTGGTCGCCGCGAGCGGATGCGCGGCGCACCTCGGCGCCACCGCCCCGACCTGCGGTGCGCAGGCGGTGACCGCGGCAGCGGCGGGTGCCTCCTCGTATCTGGCGATCACCACCCCCGCCAACCACCGTCTCGACACCGACTTCGACCGGTTCGACGGCCCCGACCACGCCGACCTCGCGGCGGCCCGCGCGGACCTGCGCGACATCGCGGTCACCGAGCGCGCCTTCGACCACGACCTCGCCCGCCTCGCTCTGCCGGCCGCGGCAGCGTCGTGGGCGCACACGCTCGCCAGCACGAACGAGGCTCGCGCCCAGCTCACCTCACGAGCGGCTAACAGCACCTCGCTCGCGCGGCTCAACGACCTCCGACCGGCCCTGACGTCGGCCAACGCCCCTGTGGAGCGCGCCGTGACGGCCCTGCGCGCCGACCTCGGCCTCCCGCCTCCGGACACCCACTGAACGACTGCCGCTACTGCCTCGATCGCGCCGACGCCGGGACCGGATCCCGACTCCTACGCGGACTGCGGGCTCACCGCCCGCACGTGGAGCGCACGGGACTCCCTGGCTGGCCGCCAGTCGGCCTGGACCTCGGTGAACCCCGCCTCCTTGAGCGCGGGCAGCAGGACGCCGTCGTAGTCGGGGCCGGCGCTGCCGCCGTCGTGCAGCACCGCCTGCTGCAGGACCGAGAGGGCCAGCCGCCCTCCCGGTCGCAGGACCCGGCGGACCTCCGTCAGGGAGACGTCCAACGGCCGCCACAGCTGGACGCTGTTGGTGGCGCAGACCCCGTCGAAGGTGGCGTCGGGCCACGGCAGGTCGTCGGCGGTGCCCTGGCACAGTTCTATTCGCTCGTGGATGCCCGAGCCCAGCCGTCGCGTCCGGCGGCGGGCCGAGGCGAGCATCAGCTCCGAGGGATCCACCCCGGCGACGAGCAGATCCGGCGCGGCCCCGGCGAGTACGCCGAGGCTGAGCCCGGGGCCGAAGCCGATCTCCAGGACGTGTTCGCCCGCCGCGGGGGCGAGGTCGGCGACGCAGGCCCGGATCTGCGGGCCGTGCCGACGCGCCATCAGCGCGCCGACGAGGGTGCCGCCCAGGCCGCGGGGGAGAGCGAACTGCTGGTCCAGGTTCATGCGGCCAGCCTGCCCGAACCGAGTGCCCGGCGCGGGTGAACGGCCCGGAGCCGGGGTTCGTTCAGGGTTGCCCCCTACGGGACGTGTGCGGCTCAACCGTGCCCTTACTGCGTGGCCGGTGCCGTCTGGGTGCTCTGCGACGGGCAGCGGGGCTCGGCGCGCAGCCGGCGCGAGACCTCGCCCAGGCCCGCCGCGATGTGGGTGAGCTGCTCGGGGGTGAGCACGTCGATCAGTGACTGCCGCACCGCCTCGACATGGCCGGGCGCGGCCGAGCGGAGCACCGCGCGGCCCTCGTCGGTGATCTCCGCGAAGACGCCGCGCACGTCGCTGGGACAGGAGCGGCGGCCGACCAGCCCGGCCCGCTCCAGCTGCGTGATCTGGTAGGTCAGGCCGCTCTTGGAGGTGACCAGGCGGTCGGCGAGCTCGGTCATCCGCAGCGAACCGTCCGGCGCGGCGTTGAGCTGGACCAGGACCTCGTACTGGGTGTGGGAGAGCCCCGCGTCGTCCTTGAGCTGCTGCTCCAGCCTGCGGTTGACCAGGTTGGTGGCGCTGAGGAAGGCGATCCAGGCGGCCTTCTCGTCCTCATCGAGCCAGCGGGGTTCAGTCATGCTTCGACGATACTCCCTTGTTAAAATTTGAACCAATCGTCCGCACCGGCCTCCGGCCCGTGTCGCGACCCCCGGAATACCGGCGCGGCCGGAGAGGTTGCGGCGTCAGTCAGACGGTGTGGGGAAGCCTCATCGATTCCTGGTTGTTCAAATTTGAAGCACGGTGTACTGTCGGCACGTCATTTGGTTCAAATTGGAACGAAGCCAGAACGAGCGGAGCCTTCCATGACTGTGATCCCCGAGGCGACGGTCCGCACCCGCGTCCGCGTCCCGCTGCGGTTCGGCGACGGCTACAGCGTCGACTCCGAGCTGGTCACCTTCCACGGCCTGGCTGACGGCCAGGAGCACCTCGCCGTCGTCCTCGGCGACCCGGACGCCGCCGTGACCCCGCTGGTGCGGCTCCACTCCGAGTGCCTGACCGGCGACGTCTTCGGTTCCGCCCGCTGCGACTGCGGCCCCCAGCTGCGCGAGGCCGTCGAGCGCATCGCCGAGCACGGCGGCTACCTGCTCTACCTGCGTCAGGAGGGCCGCGGCATCGGCCTCTACAACAAGCTCGACGCCTACGCGCTGCAGGACCAGGGCCGCGACACCTACGCGGCCAACACCGAGCTCGGCCTCCCGGAGGACGGCCGCGACTACACGGCCGCGGCGCAGATGCTCGCCGCCCTGGGCGTCGACACCGTCGACCTGCTCTCGAACAACCCCGACAAGGCCGCCCAGCTGCGCGAGCTCGGCGTCTCCGTCCGTGACCGCGTCCCCACCGGCGTCCACGCCACCCCGCACAACCTGCGCTACCTCCGCGCGAAGGTCGAGCACACCCAGCACACCATCGCCCTGGCTCCCCTGTCGGAGCTCGCCGGCTGAGCGCCACGGCGGTTGTGGCTGTCCACCCCTCTCGATCGTCCGGGCGCCGGGCGGTGTCGCGGCTCGGATCGGGGCCGTTGTAGCCTCGCGTCCAGGATCAGCCAGAGTCGGGAGGACCCGCTGATGGAGGGGCAGCCGTGCCCGGCAGGCATGCGGGCGGATCTCTCCGTGGCCGACTCCATGCACACCTTCCCCAAGACAGCCCGCGCCTGGACGACGGTCGGCCAGGCGCGGGAGTTCTTTCGCAACGACAAGGTCCACGCCCTCCTGGTGGTGCGCGACGGGGTCCTGGTCGCGGTGGTGGAGCGCGGGGACCTCGCCGGACGGGGCGACCAGGAGCCGGCCGCCTCGGCGGGACGGCTGGGCGACCGTGTGGTCGCACCGTTCGACAGTCTGTGCGAGACGTGGCAGTCCATGGTCGCGGTGGGGCGACGCCGGGTCGCGGTCGCCACGGCGGACGGCCGACTCGTCGGCCTGCTGTGTCTGAAGGCTTCGGGAAGTGGATTCTGCTCCGATGCCGGTATCGCCGCGCGCGCCCACGAGCGCCTGGCCGGGGTGCCGGTCCGCTAGCGATCGGTGATGCCTGATCAGGAGCTGGGCCGGGCGAGGAGTTCGTGGGCCAGGTGGGCCACGGCCGTTGCCCGGGCGGTCTGGCGGACGCCGTCCATGCGGGCGAGCACGAGGTCGAGCGGCGGGTGCTCGTTGGTGAGCGCCAGGGCCGCCACGCGGGCGCCGCTGTAGGTGTGGTCGGTGGCCGGGCGCTGGTGCAGCACCGAGAAGCCGTGGCCGAGGGCGACCAGGGAGCGGACCGCCTCGTAGTTGTGCGAGCGGTGGCGGACTTCCGGAGTGATGCCGGTGGCGGTGACCAGCGACCAGAAGTAGTCGCGGCTGTGCGGCAGGTCGAGCAGGACGAACGGTTCGTGGGCCAGTTCGGCCAGGTCGATCGTCCCGCGACCGGCGAGCGGGTGGTCGGCGGCGACCAGCGCGTGGGCCGGGAGCGAGGCGATGGTCTTGCGGGCGATGCCGGGGCCGAGGCCGAGGTCGTAGGTGAGGGCGAAGTCGATACGGCCGGTGCGCAGGGCCCGGTCGAGCTCGTCCGCCTCGCCCTCGAAGACGTCGACCGCGAGCCGGGGGTGTCGCTGCGCGGTGGTGGCCAGCAGGGTGGGCACGACGAAGGGGGCGAGGGTGACGAAGCATCCGATCCGGACCGGCCCGCTCAGCCCGCCCTCGACGCCGCGCGCTTCGGCGGCCACGTCGAGCGCGTGGGTGAGCAGTTCGCGTGCCTGGAGCAGCAGGCGCTCACCGGCCGGGGTGGCGACCAGGCCCTTGCCCTTGCGCCGGATGAAGAGCTGGACGCCGAGTTCCTGCTCGAGGTTGGAGACCGCGGTGGAGACGGCCGACTGCGCGATCAGCAGCCGTTCGGCGGCGGCGGTCATGCTGCCGGCCTCGGCGGCGGCGACGAAGTAGCGCAACTGCGCCAGCGTGAACCCGACCGTTGCCGACATGCCCGCGCCGCCTCCGTCCGCGTTGGCCATCTGAATTCCAGATGACCTAACACTAAAAGATCTGCTTTACCAGAGGAAGCGTAGCTCCCATAGTGGTCGTGCGGCCATTCCCGGCCGAACCCACCCCGCACGCTCCTGGGAGAGGTCGCTGAGCATGACGTTCCACCGCATCCGCCGATTCAACACGGCCGACACCTATGCCGAGCAGAGCCTCTCCAACGACCTGGCCCAGGCCGTCGTCGCCGAGGGGACCGTCTATCTGCGCGGTCAGATCGGGCAGGACCTCGACACCCGCGAGAACGTCGGCGTCGGCGACGTGGAGGCGCAGGCGGAGCGGGCGATGGCCAATATCGCCATGCTGCTGGAGGAGTCCGGCAGCGCGCTGGACGAGATCACGAAGATCACGGTCTACCTGACCGACATCCGCTTCCGCGAGCCGGTGTACCGGGTCATGGGACGCTGGCTGAAGGGCGTGCACTACGTCTCGACGGGCCTGGTCGTCTCCGCCCTGGCCCGGCCGGAGTGGCTGGTGGAGATCGACGCCACGGCGGTCATTCCGGCCTCGCGCCGCGCCGAGGCGGCCGGCATCCGGCATGCGAAGGCGGCCGAGCGCGGGGAGCTGCTGTGACGCTCTCCATCGCGGCCCGGTGCTCGCGCACCGGGCAGGTCGGGGTGGCCATCGCCTCCTCCAGCCCGGCTGTCGCCTCCCGCTGCGCGCACGTGCGGGCCGGCGTCGGGGCGGTGTGCACCCAGAACGTGACCGACCCCCGGCTCGGCCCGTGGCTGCTGGACCTGATCGCCGCCGGGTCGACTGCGTCCGACGCCGTTCGTCACACCGCGGACACCGAACCTCTCATCGCCTGGCGTCAGTTGACGGCCGTCGGCAGGCAGGAGAGTCCGGCCGCGTTCTCGGGTGAGCTCGCGCTCGGCACCCACGCGCAGGCCGTCGGCGCGGACTGCGTGGCCGCCGGCAACATGCTGCTGCACCCGGGCGTGCCGCAGGCCATGGTCGACGCCTTCGCCGTCCGGCCTGAACTCCCGCTGGCGGAGCGCCTGCTGGACGCCCTGACCGCCGGTCTCACGGCGGGTGGCGAAGAGGGGCCGCTGCACTCGGCCGGCCTGCTGGTCGCCGACGCCGTGCCGTGGCCCGTCGTCGACCTGCGGGTGGACTGGACCGAGGGTGAACCGGTCGCGGAGCTCGGCCTCCTGTGGCGGCTGTGGGAGCCGCAGCAGGACGCCTATGTCCAGCGCGCGCTCGCCCCCGAGGCGGCGCCCAGCTACGGCGTCCCCGGAGACCTGTGATGACGGCGGCAAGCACGCACGAGCCCGCGCGGGCGTCCACGCGCGTGCGGGCGCTGCTGGCGGACACGGTCGCGGCCGCGACCGACCGGCTCGTCTCCCTCTCGCACCGGCTGCACGCCGACCCCGAGACGGCCTGGGAGGAGGAGAAGGCGGCCCGATGGACCGCCTCGCTCCTCGACGACCTCGGCTACGCGGTCACCCCCGGTATCTGCGAGCTGCCCACGGCTTTCTCCGCCCGGATCGGCAGCGGCCCGCTTCATGTCGCGCTCTGCGCCGAGTACGACGCGCTGCCCGGCCTCGGCCACGCCTGCGGGCACAACATCATCGCCGCCTCCGCGGTGGGCGCCGCCGCCGCGCTGGCCCGGGTCGCGGACGACCTCGGGCTGACCGTCACCGTGCTGGGCACCCCCGCCGAGGAGGGCGGCGGCGGGAAGATCCTGATGCTGGAGCGCGGCGCGTTCGACGGCGTCGACGTGGCGATGATGGTCCACCCCGGTCCCGTCGACGTCGCCGAGGCCGAGCCCTTCGCCGTCGCGCATCTGGGTGTCCAGTACTCCGGCCGGGCCGCCCACGCCGCCGCCTATCCGGAGCAGGGGCGCAACGCGGCGGACGCCTTCACCGTGGCCCAGGTCGGCATCGGGCTGCTGCGCCAGCAGCTGCCGGCGGACACCCGGGTCCACGGGCTGGTGACCCGCGGCGGTGAGGCGCCCAACGCCATCCCGGAACGCACGGAGGGCCGTTGGTACGTGCGCGCGTCCAACCTGGAGGAGCTGGAACGGGTCCAGGCGCGTGTGGAGGCGTGCTTCCGGGCGGGGGCGCTGGCCTCCGGCTGCGCGCTGGAGATCGAGCCGGAGAGCCGACCGTACTCGGAGTTTCGCAACGACGCGGAGCTGTTGGCGCTCTACCGCCGCAACGCGCTCGGACTCGGCCGCCGTTTCGCCGCGCCCGACGATCCGGCGGCGCGGATGAACCGGGCCTCCACGGACATGGGCAACGTCTCGCGCGCCGTGCGGGCGCTGCACCCCTACATCGGCGTGGATTCGCTGCCGGCTCTCAATCACCAGCGCGAGTTCGCGGCCGCCTGCGTGACGCCGGCCGCGGACGCGGCCCTGCTCGACGGCGCGCTCGCCCTCGCGCTGACCGCGGCCGATCTCACCGCGGCGGGCTGACCGCGGCGGCCCATGGCCGCCGGGCCCGGTGCGGGGCGGTGAGCCGGGTGCTCACAGCCCCGGGCAGCCGGTGATCGTGCGCGCGTGGGCCGTCAGCAGGGCCAGCGCCGTGTCGCGGTCGACGGAGGGGTTGCGGGCGACGATGTGGAGCCCGTAGCCGTCCTCCATCGCGACCAGGTTGCGGGCCAGGTCCGCCACCGGCGCGGCGGCGAGCGTGAAGGCGCCCGCCGCCGCCCCCACCTGCAGCAGCGTCGAGTAGAGGGCCACCTCCCGGGCGAACAGGGACGCCATCAACGCGGCATGCGCCGTGCTGCGGTCGGCGAGGCCGTGCAGTTCGAACAGGAGCCGGTGCATCCCGTCGTCCGGGCCGGACGGCAGTCCGGAAGCCAGCGCCGCCCGCATGCGGTCCACCGGTCCGTCCGGCTCGTCCGCCCGCCGCTGCCGTGCGGCCAGGTAGTTCTCCACCGCCTCCTGATGGACGGCCAGGACGAGGTCGTCGAGCTCCGGGTAGTAGTACAGGACCGATCCCGCCGAGACGCCCGCCTCGGCGGCGATGTCCTTGATGCGCAGGCCGGCCATGCCCCGGTCCGCGATGGCCCGTCCGGCGGCGTCGATCAACGCCCCGCGGCGAGCTTCCTGGTTCTTCGGTCGCGCCATGCCGCCATTCTCTGATGCATGGACCAGATTTAACAATCCCCAGCAGCTCCAGGCATTGACGTAGCCTTCACCCATTGTTTGAATCACGTATCAAAGAACTCGGGCAGCCCGCCTCGACCCCGTCGGACGAGACCGCGGTCGACTGCCCTTCGAGGACTCCTGAGGTTCCCCGCCATGAGTGACTCCACCCCCACCCCCTCCCACGCCGACTGGCAGCGCCGGGCCGCCGCGCTCACCCCGCAGACCCGCGCCTTCATCGACGGCGGCCAGCGCGACGCCCGCTCCGGCGCCGTCTTCACCGACACCGACCCGGCCACCGGCAAGGCGCTCGCCGAGATCGCCGCCTGCGACGCGGCGGACGTGGACGACGCCGTCCGCTCGGCCCGCGCCGCCTTCGCCGACGGCCGCTGGTCCGGCCTCGCACCGGAGGCGCGCAAGAAGCGTCTGCTGCGCCTGGCCGAGCTGATCGAGGAGCACGGCGACGAGCTCGCCCTGTACGACTCCCTCGACATGGGCAAGCCCGTCGCCGAGGCCCTCGCCGTCGACGTCCCCGGCGCGGCAGGCTGCTTCGCCTGGCACGCCGAGGCCGCCGACAAGCTCTACGACGAGGTCGCCCCGGCCGCGCCCGGCAACCTCGCGCTGGTGCGGCGCCTGCCGCTCGGCGTCGTCGGCGCGGTCGTGCCGTGGAACTTCCCCCTCGACCTCGCCTCCTGGAAGCTCGCCCCGGCCCTCGCGGCCGGCAACAGCGTGGTGCTCAAGCCCGCCGAGCAGTCGCCGCAGTCCGCCCTGCTGCTCGCGCGGCTCGCGGTCGAGGCGGGAATCCCGGACGGCGTGCTCAACGTCGTCCCCGGCCTCGGCGAGACCGCCGGGCGCGCCCTCGGCCTGCACCAGGACGTCGACGTACTGGCCTTCACCGGCTCCACCACGGTCGGACGGCTCTTCCTCTCCTACGCCGCCCAGTCGAACGGCAAGCAGGTCTGGCTGGAGGCGGGCGGCAAGAGCCCCAACCTGGTCTTCCCCGACGCGGACCTCGACGCCGCCGCCGAGCGCGCCGCGTTCGGCTTCTGCTTCAACGCCGGCCAGGTCTGCTCGGCCAACACCCGGCTGCTGGTCCACGCCGACATCGCCGAGGAGTTCACCGCCCGCGTCGCCGAGCACGCGGCCGCCTACGTCCCCGGCGACCCGCTCGACCCGGCCACCCGCCTCGGCCCGCTCGTCGACGAGGCCCAGGCGCAGCGCCTGCTCGCCGCCGTCGACGCGGCCCGCGCGCAGGGCGGCCGCGTCGTCCACGGCGGCACCCGCCCCGACCGCGTCGGCGCCTACCTGCACCCGACGATCGTCACCGGCCTGCCCGAGGACGCGCCGCTCGCCCGCGAGGAGCTGTTCGGGCCGGTGCTGACGGTCCTTCCGTTCCGCGACGAGGCCGACGCCGTCCGGATCGCCAACGACTCCCCCTACGGTCTGGCCGCCTCCGTCTGGACCCGGGACCTGTCCCGCGCCCACCGCGTCGCCGAGGCGCTCCACGCCGGGACCGTCTCGGTCAACACCGTCGACGCGCTCAGCCCGACCACGCCCTTCGGCGGCTTCAAGCAGTCCGGCTACGGACGCGACCTCTCCCTGCACTCCTTCGACAAGTACACCGGCCTGAAGACGACCTGGATCTCCTTCGGCTGAGTCGCCCCACCCTCGCGAAAGGCACCACCATGAGCCGCACACCGACCACCCCCGCCGAACTCGCCGCCGCGGACCGGGCCCGGATCATCCACCCCTACCTCCCCGGCAGCGCCGAGGAGCGGGTCATCATGACCGAGGGCTCGGGCCTGCGGTTGACGGACGCCGAGGGCCGCTCCTACCTGGACGCGACCGGCGGCCTCTGGCTGGCCCAGATCGGCCACGGCCGTGAGGAGGTGGCCCGCGCCGCCTACGAGCAGATGGCCAAGCTGGAGTACTTCACCAGCTTCTGGGAGTTCTCCAACGACCGCGCCATCGAGCTGGCCACCAAGCTCACGTCGATCGCGCCCGAGGGCCTGGGCCACGTCTACTTCACCTCCGGCGGCTCGGAGGGCAACGAGGCCGCGATCAAGATGGCCCGCTACTACCACCACCGGCGCGGCGACACGAACCGCACCTGGATCCTGGCCCGTCACAAGGCGTACCACGGCATCGGCTACGGCGGCGGCTCGGCGACCGGCTTCCCGGTCTACCACGAGGGCTTCGCCCCGATGATGCCGCACGTCTCGCATCTGACCCCGCCGTGGCCGTACCGCAGTGAGCTCTACAACGGCGAGGACCCCACCGACTTCCTCATCGCCGAGCTGGAGCAGCGGATCGCCGAGATCGGCCCCGGCAACATCGCCGCCATGATCGGCGAGCCGATCATGGGCGTCGGCGGCATGCTCGTCCCGCCGGCCGACTACTGGCCGCGGGTGCGCGAGGTGCTGGACCGCCACGGCATCCTGCTGATCCTCGACGAGGTCGTCACCGCCTACGGACGCACGGGCAGCTGGTTCGCCGCACAGCACTTCGGCGTCCGACCGGACATCATCGTCACCGCCAAGGGCATCACCTCCGGCTACATCCCGCTGGGCGCGCTGCTGGTCGGCGACCACGTCGCCGAGGTGCTGCTGCGCGACCACGGCTTCCCGATGGGCTACACGTACAACGGCCACCCGGTCGCGTGCGCGGTGGCGCTGGAGAACCTGGCCATCATCGAGCGCGAGGGCCTGCTCGCCCGGGCCACCGAGATCGGCGGCTACCTGCACCGGGAACTGACGGCGCAGCTCGGCGACCTGCCTGTGGTCGGTGAGATCCGCTCCGTCGGCATGATGCTCGCCGTCGAGCTGGTCGCCGACCGCGCAACGCGCGAGCCGCTGCCGATGCTCCAGCCGCTGCTGCCGGACGTGATCCGCCGTGAGACGGGCGTCATCGTCCGCGACTGCGCGCACTCCCTGGTGCTCTCGCCCGCGTTGATCATGACGGAGGCGGAGGCCAAGGAGGCCGTCGCCGCCATGCGCCAGGTCCTGGAGCGCGTCACCCCCGCCGGCGAACTGCGCGACTGACGGCCGGTAGCCGACACATCGGCAAGCCGACAAGCCGACAAGCCGGCGACCGACAGACCGCCGGGCCGTCCCACCCCCTCGCCGGGGCGGCCCGGTCCCTCCCCTGCACCCTCGCACCGCGCTGAACTCTCCCCTCTCTCCAGCCTTTCGAGGAGTTCCCGTGTCCACCACCCCCACATCGGACGGCCGGGCAGTCGACGACAGATCCGACTCCGTGCCGAACCTGCACCGCAGCCTCGGCCGCTTCGACATCATGGCCCTCGGCATCGCCGCGGTGATCTCCGCCGACGTGATCGGCCAGATCGCCACCGGCGGCGGTGAGGCGGTCACCTGGACCGCGCTGCTCGCCCTGTTCTTCCTGGTCCCCTACGCCCTGCTCTTCGCCGAGACCGGCGCCGCGTTCCCGCAGGAGGGCGGCCCCTACGTCTGGGTCAAACTCGCCTACGGCCGCACCGCGGCCGCGCTCACCACACTGATGTACTGGGTCACCAACCCGGTCTGGCTCGGCGGTTCCCTGGTCTTCGCGGCCGCGCAGGCCTGGGACGGGCACGTCACCCATCTCGGCAGCGGCACCCTGGCCGACTACACGTTCAAGCTGGTCTTCATCTGGGTCTCCATCCTGACCGCCGTCGTCTCCCTGAGCCGCGGCAAGTGGATCACCACCGTCGGCGCGATCGCCAAGGTCGCCGTCATGCTGATGGTCACCGTCACCGCCCTCCTCTACGGCCTGCAACACGGCTTCAAGGGCCTCTCGGGGACCGGCTTCGCACCCACCACCGGCGGATTCCTCGCGCTGGTGCCGATCCTGCTCTTCGCCTACGTGGGCTTCGAGGCCCCCAACGCCGCGGGCGACGAGATGCGCAACCCGAAGCGTGACGTGCCCGTCTCCATCGGCGTCTCCGGCGGCGTCGCAGCCTGCTGCTACCTGCTGCCCGTCTTCGCGATCCTCGCCGTGGTCCCCGCCAAGCAGATCACCGGCGTCGCTGGCTTCCTCGACGCCGCCTCTCTCGTCTTCGGCAGCTACGGCGGCGCCGGACACGCGCTGCTCACCGCCACGAGCATCCTGTTCGTCTTCGTCCTGATGACCCAGGGCAGCGCCTGGATGATCGTCAGCGACCGCATGCAGGCCATGGCCGCCGCCGACGGCGGCTTCTTCAGCCGCGCGCTCGGCGCGTTCCACCCGAAGCTGGGCACCCCCGTCCGGATGAACCTGGTCTCCGGCTTCACCGCGACCGCCTTCATGCTCGCCGCCACCCTGCTGGTCGACGGCACCGCCGCCTCCGTCTTCAAGGTCGTCCTCACGGTCGCCGTCACCACGCTGCTGCTGTCCTACCTCGCCGTCATCCCCGCCCTCGGCGCCCTGCGCAGGAACCACCCGGACGTCCAGCGACCGTACCGGGTGCCCTTCGGCACCTGGGGATTCCGGATCAGCCTCGGCCTGGTCTACGCCTGGATCGTCCTCGGCTGCTGGATCGCCCTCTTCCCCGGCGTCCTGGAGCGCGTGCTCGGCGTCGACTACGACTTCACCGACACCTGGGGCGTCTCCCGCACCGTCTTCGAGACGTTCACGCTCGGCACGGTCCTGGCACTGCTCGCCGTCGCCGTGCTCGGCCGCGTCATCGCCGCCCGCGCCGACCGCCGCGTCCCGGGGACGCTCGCGGCGGAGGTCCTCCCGGAGTACCAGGCATGACAGCGCTGTTCGCCCTCGGCATCCTCGGCCGCGTCATCGCCGCCCGCGCCGACCGCCCCACCCCGCCCGCCGCCGACGTCCACCCGGAGTACACGGCATGACCGCCCCCGTCCCCGCCGCCTCAACCCTGGCGCACCGCACGGAACACGACCTGCTCGGCGACCGGGAGGTCCCGGCCCGGGCCTACTACGGCGTCCACACCCTCCGCGCGGTGGAGAACTTCCCCATCACCGGCACGCCGATCAGCGTCCACCCCGAACTCGTCGTCGCCCTCGCCTGCGTCAAGCAGGCCGCCGCGCAGGCGAACAAGGAGCTCGGTCTGCTCGACGCGCGCCGCGCCGACGCGATCGTCCGCGCCTGCGAGGAGATCCGCGCCGGTCACCTGCACGACGAGTTCGTCGTCGACGTCATCCAGGGCGGCGCAGGCACCTCCACCAACATGAACGCCAACGAGGTCGTCGCCAACCGCGCGCTGGAACTCCTGGGCCACCCGCGCGGCCACTACACGGAGCTCCACCCGCTGGAGCACGTCAACCTCAGCCAGAGCACCAACGACGCCTACCCGACGGCCGTCCGCATCGCCCTCCAGGCCGGGGCCCGGCAGTTGGGCACGGCACTTTCGGCGCTCGCGGACGCCTTCTCGGCGAAGGCCGCCGAGTTCGCACCCGTCGTGAAGATGGGCCGCACCCAGCTCCAGGACGCCGTGCCCATGACGCTGGGCCAGGAGTTCGGCGCGTTCGCCGTCACGATCCGCGAGGACGTCCAGCGCCTCGCGGAGGCGGCGCGACTCCTGCTGGAGATCAATCTCGGCGGCACCGCGATCGGCACCGGGCTGAACGCCCCCGACCAGTACGCAGCGCTCGCCTGCGCGCGGCTGCGGGCGCTGACCGACCTGCCGCTCGCCACCGCCGCGGACCTCGTCGAGGCCACCTGGGACGTCGGCGCGTTCGTCCAGCTCTCCGGCGTGCTCAAGCGGATCGCGGTCAAGCTGTCCAAGATCTGCAACGACCTGCGGCTGCTGTCCTCCGGCCCTCGCACGGGCCTCGGCGAGATCAACCTGCCGCCCGTCCAGGCCGGTTCCAGCATCATGCCCGGCAAGGTCAACCCGGTGATCCCCGAGGCGGTCAACCAGGTCGCCTTCCGTGTCATCGGCCACGACGTCGCGGTCACCCTGGCGGCCGAGGCCGGCCAGCTCCAGCTCAACGCCTTCGAACCGGTCATCGCCCACAGCCTGCTGGACTCCCTGGCCCAGCTCGGCAGCGCCTGCCGGACCCTGACCGAACGCTGCGTCACCGGCATCACCGCCAACGCGGGCCGTCTCCGCCACGACGTCGACCACTCGATCGGCACCGTCACCGCGCTGAACCCCTTCATCGGCTACACCGCCGCCACCAGCATCGCCACCGACGCCCTCGCCACCGGCCGCAGCGTCCGCGAGCTCGTCCTCGAACGCGGCCTGCTGACCGCAGCGCAACTCGACCGACTGCTCAGCCCGGAGAACCTCGCCTTCACCACGCGCCCGCTCTCGGAGACGTGACCGGGAGGATCGTCGGCACCCCACTGGCTCCGCCCCGGATGCACGCCATCCGGGGCAGAGCCAGTGGGGTGTTGTGCGTGGTGGCGTGCCGGGTGTCCTGCCTGACGACAGGGCCCGCCCCCGGGCACCGTCGATGGACGACTCCGCGAGTCGGTCCGGCCGGCGCCGCGCCCCGTCCTCCAGGACGCCGTACAGCAGGAAGCCCCCTGGGGACGTGGATCTCTGTCCGGGGGCTGATCAGGTCCTGCCGACCACTCGCGCCTCGTCGTGCCGAGGGTCGGATCCGGTGGCACGCGGACGACGAGCGGAGCGTCCAGTGGACGCTCCGCTCGTCGTCGTTGTCTGTTCCTCAGCTCTGCTGGGTCGGTGACGCGGTGTCAGGTCGGCTGCCGGGGTCGTGGGCGAGGTAGCCGTGCTGGATGGCGATGTGGTCGGCGACGTACCGGGCGTCGTGCCAGACGCCCCAGATGAAGCTGGAGCCGCGGCGGGACTGCCAGGGCAGGCCGAGGAAGTAGACGCCCGGCTCGGTGGAGACGCCGCGGCGGTGTCGGGGGCGGCCGCGGTCGTCGAAGGCGTCGGCGTCCAGCCAGCTGTAGTCGGTGGCGTAGCCGGTCGCCCAGACGATCGAGGTGACGCCGGCCTCCGCCAGGTCGAGCTCCAGACGGGGGTTGACCACGCACTCCGGCTCGGGGCCGAGGACGTGCGCCTCGGGCTCCTCCGGGAGGTCCAGTGCGTTGCGGGCCACGTAGGCGTCGGCCGCGCCGAGGAGTTCGAGGTACTTGGCGTCCCCGGCGGCGATGTTCTCGGCGAGATCCGGCGCGAAGCGCAGGACACCGGAGTCGTAGGAGGCGGTCATGCCGAGCAGTTCGATGCCGTCGGCGGCCAGCGCGCGGAAGTCCACGGTGTGGCCGCCGCGGGCGCCGCTGACCGCGATGGTGACGTGCTCGGCGCCCTGCGGCGGCGTCTCGGCGTCCCACAGCCCGAGCACGCCGAGCCACCAGCAGAAGTCGCGACCGCGGTACTCGCGCGGCGGACGGTCGTGGGGGCCGACGGAGAGGAAGACCTGACGGCCGGACCGGCGCAGCTCGTCGGCGATCTGGACACCGGAGGAGCCGGCTCCGACGACGAGGACCGCGCCCTCGGGCAGCTGCCCCGGGTTGTGGTAGGCGTTGGAGTGGATCTGCACGGGGGCGGCGTCGTCCGGAACGACCGGCGGGATCACGGGCCGCTGGAACGGGCCGGTCGCGGCCACGACCTGGCGGGCGTCGATGACGCCCGCCGACGTCTCGACCCGGAAGCCGGGACGATCGGAGTGCCGACGCACCGAGGTCACCTCGACGCCGCACCGGATCGGGGCCGCGATCTTCTCGGCGTAGGCGACGAAGTAGTCCGCGACCTTGTCCTTGGGTGCGAACGCGTCGGGGGCGACGTCCTCGAACTCCAGCCCCGGGAAGCGGTCGTGCCATGCGGGCCCGTTCGCGACCAGGGAGTCCCAGCGCGCCGAGCGCCACCGCTCGGCGATGCGGTCCCGTTCGAGAACGATGTGCGGTATGCCGTGGGTTCCCAGGTGTTCGCTCATCGCCACACCTGCCTGGCCCGCCCCGACGACGACGACTTCGGTCTCTTCAACCGGCATGTCAACCTCCACTCAGGCGGTAGTCCCTTCGGTGTCGCGTGGACCCTGCTACCGCTCAAGAAATCCTCTGGCGTGGCGGAAGTTCTGTCCAATAGAGGTTTTCGTTGTAGGTCATCTGTTCTTCTGATGCGACAGCCTCGCCGGTCAGGCAGGGCCGGGGAGGCGTTCCAGCAGGGCCGCGGCGCCGATGCTGCGGGCGGTCTCCGTCAGGGCGCCGGCCATCACCGAGCCCGGTTCCCGAGCCGAGACCACGAGCCCGATGGGTGCCGTGCGGGTGGGTTCCACCAGGGGCAGCGCCCGCATGCCCTGCGGAACGCCGAACACGTGCAGCCAGGCGTAGGGCACCACGGCGGCCCAGTGGCCCATCCTGACGTGCGCGAACAGCGCGGCCACCGAGTCGGTCTCGACTCTCGGCACCGGCCGGAGTCCGGCCTCGGCGAAGACCTCGTCCAGCACGCGCCGGCCCTGCAGGGCCGGGGAGAGCAGACACAGCGGCAGGCGTGACGCCTCGGCCCAGGTCGCGGTCCGTTGGCCGGTCAGGCTGTCGGTCGTGCTGGTCAGCAGCACGTACCGCTCCTGGTACAGCGGGAGGGCCTGGAGGCTGTCCGGAAGGTCCTCGCTCAGGTAGGTGAGGCCGGCGTCGATCTCGAAGTTCTGCACCTGCCGGAGGACTTCCTCGGCACGGAGGTCCGTCGTCACCTCGACGCCGACCAGCGGGTGCGCGGCGCAGAAGGGGCCGGTGAGGAGCGCGACGGCGCCGGAGGCCGTCGGCACGGTACCGATCCGCAGCTGTCCGCTCAGCCCCGCCCGCATGGCGCCGACCTCCTCGGTGAGCGCGTGACGGTCCGCCAGGATCCGCTGGGCCCGCACCACGATCCGCTCGCCCTCGGGGGTCAGCCCCTGGTAGCTGCGGCCGCGCCGCACCAGCGGCACGCCGAGTTCCTCCTCCAGCTTGCGGATCGCCTCGGAGAGGGCCGGCTGGGACACGTGACAGGCCTGGGCGGCCCGGGCGAAGTGGCGCTCCCGGGCGAGCGCCACCAGGTACTCGAGTTGACGGAACAGCATCTTCTTCTCCCGGGCTCGGCAGACCGCACCACGTCGGCATCCGGTCCGCCCACCGTACGCCGCGTCAGGCGGTGGCGGCCGCCGGTTCCAGACGGACCACGATGGCCTTGGAGGTGGGGCAGTTGCTCTTGTCGGCCACGCTGTCCAACGGGACCAGGACGTTGGTCTCCGGGTAGTAGGCGGCGGCCGAGCCGCGGCTGGCAGGGTAGGAGACGGCGGTGAAGTTCTCCGCGCGGCGCTCGACACCGTCGTGCCAGACGCTCACCAGGTCCACCTGGTCGCGGTCGGCGATCCCGAGCTCGGCCAGGTCCTCGGGGTTGACCATGACGACGCGGCGGGCGCCCATGACGCCGCGGTACCGGTCGTTCAGCGAGTACGGGACGGTGTTCCACTGGTCGTGCGAACGCAGGCTCTGCAGCAGCAGGTGGCCCTTCGGCACCAGCGGCATCTCGAAGTCGTTCCGGGTGAAGGTGGCCTTGCCGGTCGGGGTGCGGAAGGTGCCGTGGTTGACGGGGTTCGGCAGGTTGAAGCCGCTGGGCCGGGAGACGCGCTCGTTGAAGTCCTCGAAGCCGGGGACCACCCGGGAGATCCGGTCCCGGATGGTGTCGTAGTCATCCTCGAACTCCTCCCAGGGGATCTCCGGCGTGGCGCCGAGAATCCTGCGGCCCAGCCGGGCGATGATCGCTACCTCACTGAGCAGCCAGGGGGAGGCCGGTGGCAGCTTGCCGCGCGAGGCGTGCACATCGCTCATCGAGTCCTCGACGGTGACGAACTGTTCGCCGGCGGCCTGGACGTCCCGGTCGCTGCGGCCCAGCGTGGGCAGGATCAACGCGGTCTCACCGCAGACGGTGTGGGAGCGGTTCAGCTTGGTCGACACGTGCGCGGTCAGCCGGCAGCCGCGCATCGCCCGCTCGGTCACGGCGCTGTCGGGCGTGGCCCGGACGAAGTTCCCGGCCACGCCGAGGAAGACCTTGGCGTCGCCGGCGAGCATCGCCCGGATGCCCTGCACCGCGTCGTAGCCGTGGTGCGACGGTGCGGTGAAGCCGAACTCGCGTCCCAGGGCGTCGAGGAACGACTGCGGCATCTGCTCCCAGACGCCCATGGTGCGGTCGCCCTGCACGTTGCTGTGGCCGCGCACGGGGCAGACGCCCGCGCCGGGCTTGCCGATGTTGCCGCGCAGCATCAGGAAGTTCACGATCTCGCGGATGGTGGCCACGCCGTGTTTGTGCTGGGTCACGCCCATCGCCCAGCACACGATGGCGCTCCTGCTGGCCAGGACCCGCTCGTGGATCTGCTGGATCTCCTGCCTGGTCAGGCCGGTGGCGGTGAGGATGTCGTCCCAGGAGACCGTGCGGGCGTGCTCGGCGAACTCGTGGAAGCCGGTGCTGTGGGCGGTGATCCAGGCGTGGTCGAGCACGGTGCCCGGCGCGGCGTCCTCGGCCTCCAGCAGCAGCTTGTTGAGGGCCTGGAACAGGGCGAGGTCGCCACCGGCGCGGATGTGCACGAACTGGTCCGCGATCGGCGTGCCGCGGCCGATCACACCCCGGGCCTTCTGCGGGTGCTTGAAGCGCATCAGACCGGCCTCGGGCAGGGTGTTGACGGCGACGACCCGGCCGCCGTTGCGCTTGGTCTCCTCCAGGGAGGAGAGCATCCGCGGGTGGTTGGTGCCCGGGTTCTGGCCGACGACGAAGATCAGGTCGGAGTGGTGGATGTCGTCGAGCGAGACGCTGCCTTTGCCGATGCCCAGGCTCTCACCGAGCCCCCGGCCACTGGACTCGTGGCACAGGTTGGAGCAGTCCGGCAGGTTGTTGGTGCCGAACGCGTGCGCGAGGAGTTGGAGGAGGAAGGCGGCCTCGTTGTTGAGCCGGCCCGAGACGTAGAACAGGGCTTCGTCGGGGGAGTCCAGCGCCCGCAGCTCACGGGCGAGGAGGTCGAGCGCCTCGTCCCAGCCGATGGGCTCGTAGTGGGTCGCGCCGGGGCGCTTGACCATCGGCTCGGTGAGGCGCCCCTGCTGGTTGAGCCAGTAGTCCGACTTGGCGTCCAGTTCATCGATCGAGTGCTCGCGGAAGAAGTCTGCGGTGATCCGCCGCGAGGTCGCCTCGTCGTTGACGTGTTTGGCGCCGTTCTCGCAGTACTCGTTGAGGTGTCGCCGGCCCGGCTTCGGCTCCGGCCAGGCGCAGCCAGGACAGTCGAATCCCTTCACCTGGTTGATGTTCAGCAGCGTCAACGCGGTCCTGCGCGCGGATGTCTGCGAGAGCGAGTACTCGAGTGCGTGGGTCACGGCGGGAACCCCGGTCGCCCAGGTCTTGGGCGGTATGACCGACAGGTCGTCGCTCGGGTCCTCGTTGGTGCGCGTCATCGGGCCTGTCCTCTTCTGCTGTTCCGGGCCACGGCGCGGTCGGCGCGCGAACAGCCGTCCCGTGTCCGGGCCGCGGACTGTCGCTGTCAGGCGCGTTCCGGTCATCCGTTCGGCGAAAGCTTCAGCGCGTCGGTCAGGGAAAGTCAAAAAGGCGCGTTCGATCGACTGATCAAACCTGCCGATCAACGCGCGCCTGGCTTTTCTGGCTGATCGGAGGCCGGACTTGACTGCGGAGGAGCGCGTTGTTTGAATCGCCATTCAAAGAACTGGGCGGGTCCCGCATCCGCATCGACGGGAGTCATTCGTGTCCACCAACACCCCCTCCACCTCCGACCGGCCTGCGG
>NZ_BBPQ01000066.1 GCF_000787855.1 Streptacidiphilus anmyonensis
CTGATCATCCCCGCGCAGCCGACGTGATGTCCCCCGCCGACCTGCAGGTCAGCGACCACACCGCCGTCGACAAGGCGCTGGACATCCTGCACAGCGCCCACGTGGAACACCTGCTGATCCGGGGCGACGACGGCCACTGCGTCGGCCTCGTCACCAAGGACGACCTCAGCGGCTACCTGTCCCAGCCCTGGTACAGCCAGCACGCCCGACTGCGCGACCTCGCCCGCCCGCTCGAGCCCTTCGCCCACCCCGACACCCCGATCGACGCCGTCGCCACGACCATGCGCGAACACGACGCACACGTCTGGCTGGTCGTCGACGCCGACGGATTCGCCCTGGGCGTCATCACCGCCGGGCAGCTCGGCAGCTGACCGCCGGGCGACGGGTCGTGAAGAGGAGTCGTCGAGGCACACGCGGATCAGCGATGAAGCCTCGGATCGTCGCGGGGACAACCCACCGGGCCCTGGCGGAGGCCGTCGCGGCAGCGCTCGGCACCGAACCGGTGACCTGCGAGACCGAACTGTCCCGGGCCGCCGTGCTGGCCGCAACCGACCTCGGCGCGGTCAAGCTCGTCGAGCACTACTGCCGCCTGCTACGCCTCCGGTGGCCGTGGTCCGCAAGACACGCGTGTCCGGCACGCAGGTGCTGGCCGAGGAACTGGTCGGGCAGGTCGCGGAACGACCCGCGGCGATCATCGACGACATGATCAGCACCGCAGGCACCGTCGAGACCGCAGTTCGGGTCCTGCTCGCCCACGGCGCCGTTGCCGACATCACTGTGGCCACGACCCACGCCCTCCTCGTGGGCGGCGCCCGGGGACCGACACGAGCGGCTTCCGATCCACCGCCTGGTCGTCACCGACACCCTTCCCGTGGAGACTGCCGGAGCGTCGCTGCTCCAGGTGTGCTCCGTGGCTCCGCTGCTCGCCGATGCCGTCGACCTGCTGCACGGCGACGAGTTTCCGCAGAACCGGCCCTGAGGGGTCAGGGGTCAGCGTCGGTCGTCGGCGGCGGCGGAACCGTCGATCTCTTGGAGGACCACCAGGCGCACCGTACCGTGTGCGGATGCGCGGTCGCTGTCCGGCGACGTCGCGTACACGGTGCCGACGTGCCTCCGGATCACGTCGAGCAGCGCCAGATCATGGGAGACGAGTTCGAGCCGGGCTACGTCGTCCGAGGGTTGCCCTGACTCGGTCTCCTCGTGCTCCTGGGGGAGGGCGGAGTCACCACTGAGCAGGACCGGAGCGTAGGCCTCCCGGACCAGGGCGGCGATCCGCCCCACTGTCCCGGCGTCCCCGGTGATCCGGACGTCCAGGACCGCGTCGGCCGCGGGATCGTCCTCACGGACGGTAATCCGCGTCTCCACGTGGCTGGCCGTCGTGCCCATCAATGTCTCCTGTCATGGCGTCCCCGGTCCAGGGTGGGGCGGGTGGCGTCCGGGCGCACCCGGGGTGACCTGAGTGGGTAGGTCGTCTCGTGTATCCGGGGCGAGCCGCGCAGGCTGGGGTGCACGACGATGGACATCGACCTGGAGGCCCTGACGGACCGGATCATGGACGACAGGTCGAGCGGCCGCTCGATCACGCGAGGGCGAACGGGGCCATGCCGGAAGCGCTGAAGTGGCTCCAGGAACAACTGGAGGGGCACGGCCCCCGGCAGGCCAGCGCCGCCGTGGCGTCTGCTTCCGGCGCCCGGGAGCCCGGCGCGGGCGTCGTCAGCGCTGGGCCTGGCGCCCCGATCGCCTCCAGCGCCAGCGCAGGTCAGCGCAAGGACTGGCTATTACCGGAACGGCGGGGGTGGCCCTTGGCCCGCGCTGGAGGCCCGGTCCCCGTCCAGTCGACCCACCGCCGCGCCCACGAGGAATCACTCTGCGTCATGGCAGAGATACTCTCTCTGCACTCGGTGGCCTGTCGGCACCATGCGCGGCTTCGTCGCATGTGAAGGTTCAGCGCGCCGACCACACCCGGATCGCGGGTCAGAGGCCGAATCCTCAACATGACGGACTGGAAGGTGAAACATCGTGCTGATCGGAGTCACCCACACCATCACCGACCCGGCGAAGTTCTTTGCCGGTGCCCAGGAGCTTCTCGGAAACCTCCCGGCCGGCCTGGCGTGCCACCAGGTGCTCCCGGCCGTTGACGGCAGCCACGCCCACTGCCTGTGGGAGGCCGCATCGGTCGACGAGGTCCGCAACCTGATCGACCCGGCCACTGCCGGCATCGCCGACAACGACTACTTCGAGATCAACGCCGAGAACGCTATAGGGCTCCTCTGAGGACGCCCGGGGTGACGCATGCGCCCCGGCTGCGGAGCAGCCCACCGCCGGGCTGGTGGCCGACGCGGAACAGGGTCAGTCCGAAGTTCGGCGGCCCCGCACCGTCGGGCCGACACACTGGGCGTGGCCGTTCCTGATCGGGGAGAGGTCGCGCCACCGACCACTGCCGAAAGCCTCTCGCCTGGGCAGCTCGGCAGGGGCCGAAACTGAGGCTCGTACGTGCTGGCCCTCAAGCGCCGCATGATCCCCTAGGCAAGCACCAGCTTCTGGCCGACTTCTGCGAAGGAGCCCGAGACCTCCTGTCGGCCGCCTGAGGCTGGTCAGTACAAGGGCCCGCCCACCAGATGACACCGGTGGGCGGGCCCTTGGCGTTGCGAGGCGGCCTTCAGCCTTCCACCGCTTGTCTGTGTGTACCGGCCGTCAGGGCCCAGATCACGAAGCCGTCAATGGCGATGAGCACGATGGCCCAGAACGGGTAGTAGGGCAGCCACAGGAAGTTGGCGATCATGCCGAGGCCAGCGGCGATGACACCGATCACCCGAGCCCAGACAGCCCCGGTAAAGAGTGCACAGCCAGCGAGGAAGATCAGAAGGCCCAGACACAGGTGCAGCCAGCCCCAGCCGGTGACGTTGAAGCTGAAGACGTAGCTGCCGGTGACCACGTAGCGGGTGTTGTTGACGATCGCGCCGATTCCCTGCAGAACCGCCATCGCGCCGCCGAAGATCATGAGGCACGCGGCAAAGAGGGTCCAGCCAGCCGCGAACGGCTTCCGGTACGGGCGCCCGCCCCGAACACGTCCCCCGACCCGAAGCGGAGGAGACCTTCACTCCCGGCGACACCCTCGTCCTGTACACCGACGGCCTGATCCACCGTACCTCTCGAACCCGACCAGCTCGCCGACCTCCTCCTGCTCGACCTGCTTTCCGCCGCCGGCGCCAGCGAAGACACCGCCCTGGTCGTCCCGCGGCCGTGAAGCCCACGCCCGCCACCGCCTTCCCGGCTTCTCCCGTCGCTGGGAAGGCGATGGCGATTCCTCGATCCACCAGTCCAGATCTGCTTCCCCAGTCAGTCCCGGCTGAAGAGCCACAGCGCGGGGAGGCCGGCAGCGATCGCATAGGCAGCGAGGACGGCGAGATCGGCACCGGCCCACCCGAATCCGAACCATGCGTTCTGCACCGCCGTGACGAGGTGGGTGAGCGGCAGCGCGCTGCCGACGTCGCGCAGGCCCGTGGGCAGGACAGCTCGGGGCGGCGCGGTGCCCGAGATGAGCCATAGCGCGAAGAAGAGCATCAGGCCGATGCCCTGGGCTGAGCGGCTGGTACGCAGCAGTGTTGCGAGCAGCAGTCCGATCGCTCCGAAGGCCGCGGTTCCGGCCAGGAGAGCGACGGCGACTCCGAGGAAGTCCTTCGGGAGCATGGCGTGGTAGGCGAGTCGTGCGACGAGTGCCATCACGAGGGTGCCGGCCACGAAGGTCGCGAGCGCGACCGTGAGCAGCGCGCTGACCAGGATCCATGGGGGGACCGAGGATGCGCGGAACCGGCGCAGGATCCCGCGCTCGCGGTAGCTGGTGAGGGTGATGGGGAGGGTCATGAGTCCGATCGCAGCGACGATCACGGCCACCGATGCGGCCGTGTAGTAGTTGGCAGGGGTCACGCCCCGCCACACGAGCATGCCGTTCTGGATCTCTCCCGCCTTGGCCTGGTTGTTCCCGAACACCGCCGCGAGAAGCACCATCATCATGAGCGGGAAGGCGAGCACGAACACGACTGAGAAGGGCTCACGGCGGAAGAGGCGGAACTCGGTGCGTGACATCGCGAGGTAGCCGTGCATGGTGGTCACCGCCTGACCTCCTGCCCGGTCAGCGCCAGGAACGCGTCCTCAAGGGTGGGGCGCTCCACCTGGAGGTCGGACGGGACGATCTGGTGCGCGACGAGCTCGGACGCGACGAGTGCAAGCACCGGGCCGGTGCCCCGGAGCTCGATCGACTCCCCGTCCCGAGCCATGGACTCGACCGCGTCGAGCTTTTCCAGCCATCCAAGGTCGGGCTCGGATGTGCTGAACCGCACGACTGACGGCAGCCCCAACCCGTTGATGAGCCTCTGCGGGGTGTCGAGCGCGACGATCCTTCCGTGGTCGACGACGGCAATCCGGTCGCAGAGGTGTTCCGCCTCGTCCATGAAGTGCGTCACCAGTACGACGGTCATGCCGCCTTGCCTGATCTCCCGGATCAGCTCCCAGGTCGCCCGGCGGGTCTGGGGATCGAGCCCTTGCGTCAGCTCGTCGAGGAAGACCACTTCGGGCGAGTTGACGAACGCCAGCGCGATGAACAGGCGCTGACGCTGACCGCCCGAGAGATTGTCGAAAGCCTGAGCACGCAAGTCGTCCAGACGCCAGCGGGCGAGGAGCTCGTCGCGGTCGACGGGATGGCGGGCGAAGGCGGCGAACAGATCGATCGCCTCGGCGACCCTGAGCCGACCGGGCAGCGAGGAGTCCTGCAGTTGCGAGCCGATGCGTTGCCGCAGCTGGGCCGCCTGGGTGGTCGGATCGAGACCCAGCACCTGGATCGCCCCGGCGTCGGGGCGGCGAAGACCCTGGATGCACTCCACCGTCGTGGTCTTGCCAGCCCCGTTCGGGCCGAGGATGCCGAAGATCTCTCCCGCCTCGACGTCGAACGACACGTCGTCCACGGCCACCAGCCGACGGTAGGTCTTCCGGAGGTGATTCACCTTGATCACTCCCATACGACCATGCTCAAGCTGTTGCCACGATGGCTCCTAGGGCCGAAGGGCTCCGCGTCGGGGGCCAACGGGCCCACCGTGGGGAACCGATCGGAGCAGCTGTGCCCCGCCAGGTGACCACTCCAGGGAGGTCAAATCTCCCCATCAACGCGTCGGCACGCGCTGCATGGTGGTGTGATCAGTGCGGCCACAAGGCGTTCTTGAGGACCTTCGGCGCTGCCACTGGGACGAGGCGGCCCACGTGACATCCCGTACAGGACAGCAGGCTGAAGACGGGGGCGGACATGTCAACACACCGCAGAAGGAGCTGAGGGCGATGGTGGACCATGTCCCCGCCTGGCCACCTGGACCGGTACGCGTGGAAGCACGGTTGGACGCACCGTTGTCGGTGTCTGTGGCTGGTGAAATGGCTGCTCGCGATCCCCCACTACATCGTGCTGGCCTTCTTGTGGATCGCCTTCTGCGTGGTCACTGTGGTCGCCTTCTGCGCGATCCTGTTCACCGAGCGGTACCCGCGGGACCTGTTCGATTTCAACCTGGGTGTGCTGCGCTGGAGCTGGCACGTCGCCTACTACGCCTACGGCGCCCTGGGCACTGACCGGTACCCGCCTTCAGCCTGAAGGAGGAGCCGGACTACGCGGCGAGGCTCGACGTCGACTATCCGGAGCACCTCTCCAGGAAGCTGGTGCTGGTCAAGTGGTGGCTGCTGGCCCTCCCGCAGTACCTGGTCGTTGGGCATCCTGATGGGCAACAGCGAAAGCTCCTGGCTCTCCGCTGGGCTCGTGGGCCTGCTCGTCCTCTTCGCGGCCATCACCCGCGCCTTCACCGCCGAATATCCAGCTGGGATCTTCGACTTCGTCATCGGTCTGGACCGCTGGACCCTGCGCGTCGTCGCCTACGCGGCGCTGATGACGGACGCGTACCCGCCGTTCCGGCTCGACCAGGGCGGTACCGAACCCCGCACGGCCGCCACCGGTCCCCAGCCCGACGGCCCGCCTGCCACCGTCGGCCTGTACAACCACCATGAGGAAGGGGGCCGACGATGAATCACGTCGCGATCGCCCACGGGAGCCTGTTCGGCAACACCCGCCAGATCGCCGAGGCGAACCGGGAGCGAGCGTCGGCGTCCCACCGTACGGGCAGCCGGCATCAGGTCGTGTCCAGCAGTACCGTGTGCGTGCTTGTCCCTTAGCCGGGATGGTCCGCCGTCAGCCGTGGAGCCCGAGGCCGTGTCTTCGTCCCTCCATCGCGCTTGCTCCGACTGGCGTAGCGCTCTCCGAGGAGTCGGGACGACAGGCCGAACAGCCCACCACACGGGGCATCGGGGCTCGGCACCCGGCCCTCAGGGCCGGCGCTCATACGATCGGGGGAAATCGGAGCCGCGCAGAACGTCTGGCCCGGCAAGGTCGAATAAGCTGGCAATGAAATCGACCTGGTGGCTTCGCGCCGCTCCAGGATCAGTGAAAAACATTCAGCTTTCGTTTCGGCGTCGCCCCCGATGCGTCCCGTGCGCTGTGCTCGCCCACCGGTTCGCCGAAAGAAGGTGAAACATGATCAATCAGCTGTGGGGGCCAGTGTTCGACCTGGTGGGTGACGGCGGATTCCACGCCGCCACCTTCAGCTGGTTCACGCTCAAGGTCGGCAATCTCATCGAGATGATCCTGGTCGTACTGATCTTTCTTGCCGGAATGTTCATCAGGCTTCCTAGCGGGAAAGCCGAATCGCCGGAGGAGAAGCGATGACCAGCCCGACCACCACATCCCGTCACCTTGGCACCCGGAGTGCCCGATGAGCGACGACGGCGCAGGGCCGTACCGGGAGCCGGACCCGGTCACCGGTTCCACGGGGACCGAACCCTTCTCCTGGGTGAGGCCCAGCCCGTGGCTCCGCAGTTACCTGGTACGCAATCTGCCGCTGCGCAAGCTGCTGCCCGACCGGGAGCCGGCGTACGTCTCATCGGTGCTGTACACGATGGGTGTGCTGACCCTGGCGGCGCTCATCGTCACCATCGTCAGCGGCACGGTCATCGCGCTCGGCGGAGTCTCGTTCTGGCACACGAACTCCTTCGGGGCGTTCATGAACAGCATTCACTTCTGGGGGGTGCAGGCCATGTTCCTATTCATGGCCGTGCACTTCATCACGACCTTCTTCACCATGAGCTGGCGGGGCGGACGCGGTTGGACCTGGGTCACCGGCGTCCTCGCTTTCATCGTGAGCATCCTGACGGCTTTCACCGGTTTCCTGATGATGACGAACTGGGACAGCCAGTGGATCGGCCAGCAGGCCAAGGACGCGTTCAACGCGATCGGCATCGGTGCGATCTGGAACGTCATGAACGCGGGCCAGCAGTTCACCCTGCATGTGGTGGTCACGGTCGCCGTGCTGCTGTTCATCGTCTCGGTCCACATCGGTCTGATCCGGCGTCGTGGCGTTGCGCCACCACCCGGTGCCGAGGCACTGGAGGTCCCCGACGTGCCGATCCACGCGTCGGACCGAGGCTGAGAGAGGCGACGATGGCAGCCCCGACGTACAGGCCGGCCGGACCGCGGGCCAAGCGCCATCCGCTCTCCAGCTGGCAAGGCCCCGAGCGTCGCTTCGACCTCATCACCGAGGGCACCGTCGCGGTCGTCGCGGTGGCCCTGCTGTGCGTCCTCGCCGCAAGCCTGTGGGGGTCCCCCGACGGCGGCCTCACCTACCCGAAAGCGCCCGCCTCGCCGCCCGGACAGGCCTTCAGCGCCAGGTACTGGGACACCAACGACCCCTCCGACCTGACCCAGACAGCAGTACAGGAACTGCTCGGCGGCAGCGAGACAGCCGGCTACGGCCCGCCGTTCAATACCACCTCCGGGGCATCACAGGAGTTCATCGGGATCCACCCCGCGGACATCGCGAAATCGATCTTCGGACTCACCCTCCCGATCAACACCGCCAACGACTTCGTCCTGGCCCCGGTCTCGCAAATCGTCGCGCCCTACAACCCCGCCGTCGCGGTGGCGGTCCGCCAGTACAAGCGGGCCGGTGGCGACCTGTCACCAGGAGCCTCCGCCGACCAGCTGGCGTCACCGCAGCAGGCGACCTGGCTGAACAACTACGCCAAGGCCCTGGCCGCGTCCACCGCGAAGTTCACCCCCACCACGATCACGGTGCCGCCGGGCGACTACGGCCCCGTCCCCGTGATCATCCAGGCGGAACAGCTCATCGCCGCCAACGGCAGCCTCGACGGCTTTCTCCAGGGCAGCGACAACCAACTGGGCACTGACACCACCAACGGAACCATGTTCTTCGGAGACGGCACCCTCTGGGGCAACGTCGCGACCGCGCAGGGCGTCGCCGGCGACCAGTGGGGCGTGATGAACGAACTGTGGGACTACCCGGGTCAGGTGTGGCTCTGGCTGTACGCAGGGATGTACCAGGTCCCCGCGTTGGACCCCTCTGGGAACGCCAACCTCGACCTTGACGTCGGCCTGCTCATGATTCTTCTCGGCTTCCTGTTGCCGTTGTTCGCGCCGTGGATCCCTGGCGTCAATCGGATTCCACGGTGGATCCCTCTCTACAAGATCATCTATCGGGACTACTACCGCAACGCAAGCACCAAGCAACCGCCTGCCCCGGCCCCTCACAAGCCGGACGCCGAACCACCGGCCCCCGCGACGTAGCCCGGCCGGGCCAAGTGCCGCACATCCTGCTCGAGAAGGCCCCCGCGACTGGCGGCAGCGACGCATGGGCCGCGTCCGGTGGTGCGCCGACCCCTGCCAGACCTCGACGCCGGCACGGGCACGGGATGCTCCTGGCCCCCGCACGCGCTTTCGCCGCACAGGTGGCTCACCTGGTCGGTGAAGCGGGGAGCGCAAGACCCTCGCTGGAAGTCCGCGTCGCCACCGCCTCACACCCTGCGGCCGAGCGCCGTGGCGATTTCGCCCGCCCAGGCGTCGACGGCCTGCCAGTCCCGATAGTCACCGAAGCGGCCGCCGAGCAGGCGGAACATCAATGCCCCTGTCCTGCCGATGTGCTCGGGTGCGATGGCGCCAGAGAGGAGGCAGTGACCCCGCAGGCTGGGCGGTAGTGCGAGCGCGTCGAGGATGACCGCCTCCTCCTCCCGCGAAGCGGCACCACGGGCCACGGAGGGCAGCTGGGATGCCAACGCTGAACGCCCACAACGGCCGCTCGGCGAGAGCGTCCCGGTGTGCGCGGACGAAGTCCTCGGCGGCCAGGAGCCAGCGTTGACTTTGGACGGCGCTGCCGAGGACGACTGCAGCGTACGCCTCTGGGTCGGCATCGCTATCGAGGGGCATCGCGTCTGCTGGGCAGCCGAGTTCGGACAGTCGTTCGGCGAGCCGCTCGGCGATCCCTCGGGTGGAGCCGTGAGCGCTCGCGTATCCGACAAGGACAGTCATCACGCCACCTCCTGTCTTGGTGCGAGTCGCGGCGTCATCCCTCAGTGACCCTGTGAGGTTGAGGCCGACGGCACCGGCGAGCACGAGGCCGACGTTGACGAGCTTGACGACGGAGGCGGACCCGCCGAGGAAGGCGATGCCCCTGGGCTGTACCCGCGGCACCGGTGCCGGTCCAGACCGCATAGGCGGAGCCGACCCCCAGGCAGTGCAGAGCCGGTTGAACAAGGCGAAGCTGATCACGGCGCACGCGGCGAAACCGTGGTCACAGCCTGGTGAAGTTGTGACTCTGCTCGTGCATCCGGCCAGGACGAGCAGAAACCAGCTCGTCGTGTGCTCCCGTCGGGTCGTGTAGGTGGTGACCGTGTGGTTCTTCGCGGTCAGCGGGTGGCAAGTGAGAAGTAGTTCTTGTCGTCGACGGGTGAAACGAGGACCACGGACGGCGGATCAAAAGCGGGTCACTGCGTGATCTCTTGATCATCCTGACTTCATTGGTATGGGAGTCAGGAGGGAAGAGGTGATCGGAGTGGAGGACTGGGCCGAGATCCGGCGGCTGCACCGGGCCGAGGGCCTGTCGGCACGGGCTGTGGCCCGTCAGCTGGGGATCTCCAGGGGCACCGTGGCACGCGCTCTGGCCTCGGACCGGCCGCCGGTCTACCAGCGGCCGCTGAAGGGATCGGCCGTGGACGCCTTCGAGCCCGCCATCCGCGAGCTGCTGCAACAGACCCCGACGATGCCGGCCACCGTGATCGCCGAGCGGATCGGCTGGACGCGCGGACTGACGATCCTCAAGGAGCGTGTGCGCGAGCTGCGGCCCGCCTACCTCCCGGTGGACCCCGTCTCGCGGACCGTCTACGAGCCGGGCGAGCTGGCCCAGTGCGATCTATGGTTCCCCGCGGTGGACATCCCCCTCGGCTACGGCCATTCCGGCCGCCCGCCGGTGCTGGTCATGGTGTCCGGCTACTCCAGGATGATCACCGCGAGGATGCTGCCCTCCCGGCGGACCGCCGATCTCATCGACGGCCACTGGCGGCTGCTTTCCGGCTGGCAGGCCGTCCCCAAGACGCTGGTCTGGGACAACGAGGCCGGTGTCGGCCGGGGCAGGCCGACCAGCGAGTTCGCCGCCCTGGCGGGCCTGCTCGCCACCCGGCTGCTGTTCTGCCGCCCCCGCGACCCGGAGGCGAAAGGGCTGGTGGAACGGGCCAACGGCTACCTGGAGACATCCTTCCTGCCCGGCCGCACGTTCACCGGACCAGGCGACTTCAACACCCAACTGACCGCATGGCTGCAGATCGCCAACCGGCGCCGGCACCGCACGATCGACGCCCGACCCGTCGACCGGTGGGAGACGGACAAGGCGGCCATGCTGGCGATCCCGCCGGTCGATCCGCCCAACTGGTGGCCGCTTCGCACCCGACTGGGCCGCGACCACTACATCCGCGTGGACACCTGCGACTACTCCGTCCACCCCCGCGCGATCGGCCACCTCGTCACGGTCCAGGCGGACACCGAACAGATCACCGTGACCTGCGGCGACGACATCGTCGCCCGCCATGCCCGCTGCTGGGCCCGACACCAGTCGATCACCGACCCCGAGCACACCGCCGCGGCCCAGCTCCTTCGCGGCGAAGCGATCCACCAACGGGCCGCCCGCGCGGCCACCGCCCGCACCGCGCTCCTGGCCGCCGACGACCTCGGCGTCACGGTCGAGCAACGCGAACTGACCACCTACGACCGCATCTTCACCCTCATCGAGGGCGGCGCCGCAAAGGAGGACCCCTGATGGCCCCGACCTCCGCCCCCACCGGCAAGGACACCGCAACCCCCGACGGCAAGGGGTCCCGCACCGACCGGCAGACCACCGCCGACCTGGCGTTCTGCGCACGCGCCATGAAAGCGCCCGCCCTGTTGGATGCCGCCGGGCGGCTGGCCGAACGCGCCCGCACCGAGTCCTGGACCCACCTCGAATACCTCGTCGCCTGCCTGCAGCGCGAGGTCGCCGCCCGCGACGCCCATGGCGGCGAGGGCCGCATCCGGGCCGCCCGCTTCCCCGCGATCAAGACCATCGAGGAACTCGACCTCACCCACCTGCGCGGCCTGACCCGCCAACAGCTCGCTCATCTGGGCACACTGGACTTCATAGCCGCCCGGGAGAACGCGATTTTTCTGGGGCCGCCGGGCACCGGCAAGACGCACCTGGCCACCGGGCTCGCCATCCGGGCCTGCCAGGCCGGCCACCGGGTCGCGTTCGCGACCGCCGCCCAGTGGGTCGACCGCCTGGCCGCCGCCCACCAGGCCGGCCGGCTCCAGGACGAACTGGTCAAGCTCGGCCGCTACCCGCTGATCGTGATCGACGAAGTGGGCTACATCCCGTTCGAGGCCGAGGCCGCGAACCTGTTCTTCCAGCTGATCTCGAACAGATACGAACGAGCAAGCGTGATCGTCACCTCGAACAAGCCCTTCGGGCGCTGGGGTGAGGTCTTCGGCGACGAGACCGTCGCCGCGGCCATGATCGACCGACTCGTCCACCACGCCGAGGTCCACTCCCTCAAAGGCGAGTCCTACCGCATGCGGGGACGCGAACTCGGACGCATCCCCACCGACGACAACGACTGACGCACCACAGCGAGACCGCGACTGGCCCACAACTGAACCGTCGAGACCGGCCCGTTTTCAACCGCCGCCGACAGTTCTCCTCCTCTTGGGTGAAGTTCAGGCGCAGGACGGTGTACAAGCCGTAGAGGCAGGCGCGCAGGTCGTCGAGCTGATCAGGCTGGACGCCGCCCTGGGCGCGGGCGAGAGTGAGGTGGGTGTCCAGGCGAGGCGGTCGATCTCGGTGTGGGCGCGGCTCATGGTGGCGGTCGCTTCGGGGCCGCCGAGGGTGGGGCCAGGGCGGGGTGGAGCTCGTGTTCCTCAGCGTGCTCGTGCGGCAGCAACGGTCCGTCAGCAGCCGGTCGAGGCTTTCCAAAGCATCGAGTGTGCGCCGGTCACCGTCGGTGCTGAGGAGGCCTCCATCCCGGAGATCGGCGACGAGTACGCCGCGGGCCGGGCACTGCTGGAGCTCGGTCGACAGCTGCTGCGCGCCGGGGAGACCGACGCCGCCAGCGAGGGCGACGGCCGCTTCGGCTGACCTCGTACCGGTCGGTCGCGCGACCGGGGCGGTACATCGCGCGCACCCACAACCAGCCACTCGTCACCCGTGAAAGCGAAGAAGGTGCGTGCGTCGTTCCCGTCCGGCGCCGACGATTCCGGGTGCTCGGGCCCGCCGGCGAGCGCTTCGGACCCCTATGACGCTCCGCCGCGCTGACCGGCGCCGCCGTGCCACCGCTGACCGGCCCCGCCCGCTGAGGGCCTGTCGGCTCTGGGAGGCTCCGGAGCGAATCCGCTAACGCTCACGGTCGATCCGATGCGGCACCTGGTCCGGGCTGCGCAGGACATGCCGCCGACGCTCGAGGTCTGACGGGATCACAGCACGACGCGGGCTTCGGCCAACTGATCCGGCGGAACGGTCCGCAGCCGGCCCACGATCTCGGCCAGCGGTGCCAGCTCGATCCGGGTTCGGCGCAACGCGGTGAAGTGTCCGAATACTCCCGCATGGGCGGCCTCTACCGCGTTCCAACCGAATCGTGTCGCCAGGACCCGGTCCAGCGCGGTGGGGGTGCCCCCGCGCTGCACGTGCCCCAGCACGACCGGCCTCGCCTCCTTGCCGAGCCAGTGCTCGATCTCGGCGGCCAGCCGGTGTCCGATCCCGCCGAAGCGCTGGTGGCCGTAGACGTCGACGCCGCCATGGTGAAACTCCATGGTGCCGGGCGCGGGGGTGGCGCCTTCGGCGACAGCGAGGACGGTGAACTTCTTCCCCCGGGCGAAGCGTGCTTCGATGAGGCGGCAAACCTCCTCGATGTCGAAGGGCCGCTCGGGTATCACGATGCCGTGCGCGCCGCCCGCCATGCCGGCGTGCAGCGCGATCCACCCGGTGTGGCGGCCCATCAACTCCACAACCATCACGCGCTGATGCGATTCGGCCGTGGTCTTCAGCCGGTCGACGGCCTCGGTCCCCACCAGCACCGCCGTGTCGTGGCCGAAGGTCGCGTCGGTGGCCTCGACGTCGTTGTCGATGGTCTTGGGCACCCCGACGACGGGCAGCCCGGCCTGGCTGAACAGCTCCGCCGCGGTCAGGGTCCCGTCGCCGCCGATCGCGATCAGGGCGTCGATTCCCAACGCGGAGGCGAGTTCCGCGCTGCACCCGACCCCCTCACGCACCCGTGCCGGTTCGACCCGGGCCGAGCCGAGAATGGTGCCCCCGCGCGCAAGGATGCCGTGCACGTCGGCCAGGCCGAGCGGTCGCGCCTCGCCTTCCAGCAGGCCGCGGTAGCCGTCCAGAATCCCGACCACGGAGTCGCCGTAGCCGGTCACCGCGCGATGGACCACCGAGCGGATCACGGCGTTCAGTCCGGGGCAGTCGCCGCCGCTGGTCAGGACACCGATGTGCACGGCTGCCGCCCTCGCGTCCCGGCGGACCACTGCCCGGTCATCCGAGCCCCCTGTTCGACGTCAGTGTCACGGCTGACCACCAGGGGCGCCACCGATGGGCTTCCCGCACCGGCCAACCGGCACAGCGCATCTGCTTCCCCACCAATGTCCGCCACAACCGCGGGATCCGCCCACCGCAACCGGGTCGCTTGTCGCCGGCACCGCGAGCCCGGCGCCGCGTCCCGGACGGCTCGGGCACCGGGGGCGGGCGAGCACGCCGAGCGGCTGGGCCAGGGCCAATCCACGGGCTTGGACAGGGTCGGTTCACGGACCCGGGCTCGCTCGCCCACCGCCGACCGGGCGGTGGGGGCGGGCAGGGCAGCGCAGAGAAGGGGATGCAGGTGTCGGCTTCCACCGCCGTGGCACCCCAGGCGTCCTTCCGGGGTGCGGATGGAATCAGCGACGCACGCTCGGTGATGCGCGCGGCGACCTCGGCCGACACGCCTCCGCTGCGCCAGCCCTCGTCGACGACGACGGCCCAGTGTGTCCGGCTGACCAAGCCGGCCAGCGTCGCGTCGTCGAGCGGGCGCAGCGTGCGCAGCGTGCGCAGATCGACGACCTCCGCGTCCACTCCGTGCTCGGCCTGCAGGCGCTCCGCGGCCTCCAGCACCTTGCCGAGCGAGCCGCCGTAGGTGATCAGGCTGACGTCCCCGCCGGACCGGCGCACCGCCGCGCTGTCCAGGTCGATGCCGTCCGGGCCGTGGCCCACGGTTCCCGACATGTTGTAGAGCGAGCCGTGCTCGAAGATCACCACCGGGTCCGGGTCGGCGAGCGCGGGCGCGAGCAGGTACCGCGCGTCCTCCAACGTGGCCGGGGCAAGCACCCGGATACCCGGGATGTGCGCGTAGAAGGCTTCCAGGCTGTGCGAGTGCTGTGCGGCGAGCTGACGTCCCGCCCCGGTGGTCATGCGGATCACCAGCGGCACGGCAACCTGACCGCCGGACATGTGCAGCAGGGTGGCCGCGTTGTTGAGGATCTGGTCGAGCGCCAGCAGGCTGTAGAGCTCGACACAGCGCTCCTCGAAGCGCCGGATCCGCACCATCTCCCGCAGCAGGGCGAGGCGGTGGTCACGCTGGACATCGGCGCGGGCGGAGGCGGAGCGGTTGCGGGTGCGGCCGACCGAGGCGACGGATCCGCCCGCTCCCTTGGACGCCGGGGCAGGTGGTCTCATGTCGCGCCCTCCAGTGCCGAGGTGTCCCCCTCCGGCAGGCCGAGCTCGCGGGCGCGCAGCAGGCGGCGCATCACCTTGCCGCTGCGGGTCTTGGGCAGGTGCTGGTCGAAGGCCACCTCACGCGGCGCGATGGCCGGACCGAGCCGACGGCGGGCGAACGCGACGATGTCCCTGGCCAGCGCCGGATCCGCCTCGACCCCGGGCTTGAGCGAGACGAACGCCTTGACGATCTCCCCTGCGACAGGATCCAGCCGCCCGATGACGCCGGCCTCCGCGACGGCCGGATGCTCCATCAGCGTGCTCTCGACCTCGAACGGGCCGATGAGGTGCCCGGCGGACTTGATCACGTCGTCGGCCCGGCCGACGAACCAGAAGTACCCGTCGGCGTCGCGGCGGGCCACGTCTCCGGTGAGGTACCAGCCGTCGGCGAAGCAGGCACGGTACCGCCCCTCGGCGGTCAGGTAGCCGCGGAACATCGACGGCCAGCCCGGACGCAGCGCCAACTCGCCCTCAAGCCCCCGGCGTCTCCAGTACCTTGATCCGGCCGTCGACGACCCGGGCGCGGCCGTCCTCGCCGCGTTCCAGCACGGCGGCCTCGACGCCAGGCAGCGGGCGGCCCATCGAGCCAGGCCGGATGTCGGAGGCGGCGAAGTTGGCGATCATGATGGCGCCGGTCTCGGTCTGCCACCAGTTGTCGTGGATCGGCAGGCCGAAGATCTCCGCGCCCCAACGCACCGCCTCGGGGTTGAGCGGCTCCCCCACGCTGGCGATGAACCGCAGCGCCGACAGGTCGAAGGAGCGCGGCAGGTCCGCCGGCGTGCCGCGGGGCGTGGCCCGCATCAGCATCCGGATCGCGGTCGGGGCGGTGTACCAGACGGTGACGCGTTCGCGGGCGAGGATGTCGTACCAGCGGCGTGCCTCGTAGTCGCCCGCGTCGACCACGAGCGTCACCCCATGGGTGAGCGGCGCGACGATGCCGTAGGAGGTTCCGGTGACCCAGCCCGGGTCGGCCGTGCACCAGTAGACGTCCTCCGAGTGGAGGTCGAGCGCGAAGCCGGCGGTCGCGTGGTGGGCCACGACGGCCTCGTGGACGTGGACGGCGCCCTTGGGTGTGCCGGTGGTGCCGCTGGTGAAGTGCAGCAGCGCCATGTCCTCGGGGTCGGTCGGCGGGATGGTGAACTGCTCGGAGACCGCGGCGAGGACCTCGTCGAAGGAGAGCGTGCCAGGCGCCGGCTCGGGGTCCTCGCCGACGATGAGCACGTGCTCCAAGGCGGGAAGCCGGTCCCGCCGGTCCGCGACCTTGCGCCGGTACAGTTCGGCGGTCGTGACCAGCACCCGCACGTCGCCCAGCCGCAGACGCTCGGCGACCGGGTCCGGGCCGAAGGCCGGGAAGAGCGGGGAGAAGACCGAGACGTTCTTGAGTGTGCCGAGGACGGCTACGTACAGCTCCGGGCAGCGGGTCAACAGCGAGGCGACGCGACCCCCCTTGCCGATACCGAGAGCCCGCAAGGCGTTCGCGAACCGGTTCGTCCGGGCGGCCAGTTCGCCGTAGGTCACCGACACGGTGGCCTGCTCGGGGGCGACGCACCGCAGGGCGGTCCGGTCCGCGCGGCCCGCGGTCACGTGCCGGTCCACAGCCTCGTGAGCGATGTTCAGTCCGCGCCCCTCGGGAAGCCCGGACAGCGCCCGGCGGGCAAGGTCCCAGCTGAACTTGCGGCGGGCCTCGCGTGTAGTCGCGCAGATTGGGTGGCACCGCCGACGAGGCGGGCTTCCGGATCAGCTCTCCATCTTCCACGACGGCTCCTCGCTCGGCCCCGCCCGGCCCGTCCCCCAGAGGCGGCATGCAGACCAGCGGCTTCGGAGACGTGGCGGTCGCCAGGACCGTCGCGGGCGCGTGCGCCCGGCCTCGGCGGTTGCGGAGCAGCTCTCGATCTGGGACACGGCGCGCCTCCTGCCAACCGCACACTCTTCGTCGGAACCAGCCTCCCGCCCTCAGCCTGGCATCCGAAGGGGGACGCCGCAGTTCTACTCCGGAGGGCGTCAACTCCGGCTTGTCCCCGTGACGGATCACGCCAACCATGCCGTTCAGGGGCCCTGCCTGCGGAAAGGCTTCTGCGGGAACTGCAGGCAGGCACGACCGGCGGGGGACCTCCGGCGGCTCCGCTCGGCCCGACCGGCCCTGTCGGCTGCGGGTACGACGGCGCGAGGTTGGACTGGAATAGGACCCTCGCCGCCCAGGAGGCGGACCATGTCGAACCACGAATCAGCCCACACCAGGGAAACCCATGCGGACCCCGGCGACGTGGGACGCCGCGTCGCACAGCGCCGCGAGGAACTCGGCCTCACCCGCGAGGAGACGGCAGCCCGGGCGCAGATGGATCCGCACTACATCGCGTACCTGGAGACCACCGCCATACCCGTCGATCTCAGCGCACTGATGCGGCTCTCCCGCGCCCTGCAGACCTCGGTGAGCGCGCTGCTGGGCGGCGAGGGAAACCTGGCCCCGGGCTCCGCGACGGCAACCGAGCGGCCCACGCTGGTGGAGCTCACACCCGAGGAGTGCTGGGCCAGGGTCGCGACCCGGGGCGTCGGCAGGGTGGTCCTGGTGACCCCGGACGGTCCGGCAGCGCTGCCGGTGAACTACAGGATCGTCGACCGTACGGTCGTCTTCCGCACCAGCGCGGAGGGCGTCCTCGCACATGCCGTGGGCCACGAGGTCGGCTTCGAGGTCGACCGGGTCGACGACGGGCGCAGCTCCGGCTGGAGCGTGCTAGGAATCGGCGTCGCCGAGCGGATCACCGATCCGAACCGGCTGGACAGCCTCACGGGACAGATGGAGCCGACGCCGTGGGCGGGCGGCGACCGGCCCGTGTGGGTGAGCATCCGTCCGACCCGGCTCACCGGGCGGGACGTCCGGACGGGGGAACCTGACCCCCTGCCCCGCAGCCGAGGCGGGACACGCTGAGCGATTCAGCCACGGCGGGCGCGTCCGGTCGCTCAGGCAGGACCGCAGGTTCCCGAGGACGCCCTGCATCCGCGGCCCGCCCCGCACCCCGTAGCTTCGAGAATCGTTGGAGGCGCGGATGCCCGCCGCAGGAGGGGACCGACACGACGGGACGCCCCCGCCGCAACCGGCCGCGGACAAGGACGCCCCCGACCCGCGTGAGCCGCCCGCCCTGTTCTTCGGCGATCTGCCCACCTCGCCCCTGGGGCTGACCGAGCGTCAGCCCGGCGCAGTTGGCGATCGTCGCCCGTTCCCGCTCATCGCCTGGAGCAGCGACGAACTGCGCCGCGCCTTGCTGTGCCGGCCCGCCTCGCACTCAGCCTTCACCGTCGTGATGGAGTGCTCGGCGCGCTCCGCGCCGTCCCACTCGTAGACGCCCCGGTAGCGTCCGTGCTCGTCGGCGGCCAGCCAGAGCTTGGACCGGAATCCCGGAAAGCCCACGAACAGCGGGGTGTTGAGGAGGCTCTCCCAACGGCCGAGCGCGCACGCGTCCACGGCCGTGCCGCCACCGAGCCGGGTCTCGCGGTACACCAGTGCGGACGAGCCGTCCGCGAACCTCATCCGGCTGCCGACCTGCCCGCCGGCGAGCCGCACACGTCTGCGGGCGAGCAGCACCGCGCTGACGGCGACGCACCGCGCTAGCGCGGGCCATGCTCCCGTGTGCGGCGCGGGCCGCTGGGGCGGCATGCCGTCGCCCCGCCGGTGGTCGGCTCGGTGAGACATGCGCGTCATCCGAGCGGCCAGAGCTCGGCTGTGGGTGGCTGTCATGGTGTCACTCCTGCTGCTTGCTGCCACCGCTCACGGCCCCGAATGCCGTCATCTCGGCTGCTGTGCGCGGTCCTGCGGCACGGTCCTCACCGGTGGAAGCACCCGCCGGGGTCGCACCGGCCGGGGTCGCACCGGCCGGGGTCGTGCCGGCCAGCCGGGCCGCCGCCTCGTTCTCGACGAAGCGGCCGAGGGCGCGGACGCTCTCCAGGAACTGCGCCGGGAACACGATGGTGGAGTTCTTCTCCGCCGCGATCTCGCCGAGGATCTGGAGGTTGCGCAGTTGCAGGGCGATCGGGTGCTCCGCGATGACGTCGGCTGCCTCGGCCAGACGACCGGCGCTCAGCGCCTCGCCCTCCGCTGCGATGATCTTGGCACGCTTCTCCCGTTCGGCCTCGGCCTGGCGGGCCATGGCGCGCTGCATGGTCTGCGGCAGTCGTAGACACCCCACTGCTGGGTGAGCTCGTCGAGGATCTCCTTGATCTGCTCGTTCAGTGTCTCGGTGTCGGTCAGCACCTGGTCCAGCAGCGAACGGCCCACCACGTTGCGGACCGTCGTCTGCGCGATCTCGACGATGGCCGTAGACACGTCCTCGATCTCGACGATGGACTTCACCGGGTCGACCCGGCGGAAGTACGTCACCGCCGCCACCCCGATGGAGACGTTGTCACGCGTGATGACCTGCTGCGAGGGGATCGGCATGGTCACGGTCCGCAGCGTCACCTTGGTCATCCGGTCGGCCAGCGGGATCATGAACCGGATCCCTGGCTCGCGGACACTGCGCAGCCGCCCGAACCGGAACACGACACCGCGCTGGTACTGCCGCACGATCGCGACTCCTAGGCTCGGCATCGCCACCACGTTCCTTTCCCCGTTGCCAGGACTCGTCTGATCCCACGGCTCCCGCTCACACGGGCTGCCCCAACGGCCCCTCGTCCAGCGGCTCGTCGGTGAGGGTGCTCCAGGAGACGGGGCCGAGCAGGTCCGCGTAGCGCTGGAAGACGTCGAGGAACAGGTCGTCGACGGCCAGCAGCCCGACCACCCGCCCCTGGACGACGACCGGCAGCCGGCGGCGGCCGCTGCGCCGGAAGGCCCGGTAGGCGTCGGCGAGGTCCGCATCGGCGTCCACGGTGACGACGGGCTCGGACATGACCGTGGCCACCGGCGCCTCCAGGTCCCGGCCGGGCGCGACCGCCCGCACCGTCACGTCCCGGTCCGTGACGACGCCAACGGGCACCCCGCCCCGTCCGCCGTCACCAGGACGCAGCCCGCATCGTGCGCCCGCAAGGACTCCGCGGCCCGTCGGACCGTGTCGCCAGGGCCGACGGTGACCGTCGGGCACTTAATCACGTCGCGCACGCGCATGACCGGGTCACCCCACCGCGTGGGGGGCGCGGAGGTCGTCCTCGACGAAGCCCAGCTGCGACTGCAGGCCGACCACGCCGTCCGTGCCCCGGCACAAGCGCTCGACCACCGGCACCAGACTGTGGCGCGGCACCCGGCCGGCGAGGGTCACCACGCCGTCCACGACGTGCACCTGCACGGCGCCAGGGTCCAGCGCCAGCGTCTCACGCAGCACGTCGTACTCGATCTCCTCACGGATGGCACGATCGGTGCGGACGAAGACGCGCAGCAGGTCGCGGCGGCTGACCATGCCGACCACGCGGTCCGTGTCGTCCACCACGGGCAGCCGCTTGACGCCGTGCAGCTTCATGGCACGGGCCGCCTCCACCACGCTCCAGCCGGAGTGCGCGGTGAACACCGGAGTGGTCATCACGTCTCTGGCGGTCGCCGCCGCCACACCAGGCTCGAACTCGGACGCGGAGCGCGGCGCGGGTCCGCGCCCCTCAGGCTCGGCCTGGGCGGCCTGCTTGCGGAGCAGGTCCCCCTCGGAGACCAGACCGACCAGCCGCCCGGAACCGTCGAGCACCGGCACCGCGCTGATCTCCTTCTCCGTGAGGATCTCGGCGATCTCCTTGAACGGCGTGTCCACCTGGACGCTGACCACCTCGCGCGTCATCAGGTCGTCGACGATGCGGTGTCTCATCTCGATCTCCCTTCCCGAACGGAAGCCTCCTGCCCCCGCGCCGAGTCGCTCTCGCGCTGGGAACCGGTCATCCGACTCCAGCGTCGGCCCCAGGACGTATGTGACGCATTGGCCGGGCGGGCCACAACGGAGGGGCCGATGGTCCCGCTCGAGCTAGGAGTCAGGCCCGCACGACGCCGAGCCTGGTCCGTTCTCCTAGCCTGGTGGCGAACGCAGTGCGTTTCGGCCCCACCTCCGTCGAACGCCCGGCAGCCGTGCGGGCAGGACCGGAGAACACGGCACGGTAGACGCCGCGGCACTGCTCACACCGGCCCTGACGTGACAACGCGCAGTAGGCGGAGAGTGGACGTACCTCGGCCACGGGAGCGAGCAAACGACCGCACAGACCCACGGCCCTTCCCGCTCGCACGATGCGCCAGATCTGGATGCCGCGGACGTCGAAGGCTGGAGGGTACTGGGCGTGCAGCTGGTAGTCGGTCACGATGGTCCTCGCAGTGGCACCGGCGGTTCCGTCCCCCTCGTGCTGTCCACGTTCACCCCGCCGGCAGCCTTTCACAACGGCCGATCGGCCTGCGGCGCGGCGCCGCCCGGTCCGGTCCGTGCCCGTGGGGGACACGAACGAGGTCACGCCCGCCCGCCGTGCCGCCCCGGCCGGTGGGTCCTATGCTGCGGCCGTGCTGTCGATCGAGGAGAATGCTTCTTCGAGAGCTCGGCCCAGGCCGAACTGGAGACCCACTGCGCGCAGGTCGCCGCGAAGTACCGCGAGTTGATTCCTGCTCCTCCGCAGTGGACCGGCCCGGCGCCCGACCCGGAGCCGAGCGGGCACGGACACGAGCGGTGTCGGATGCCGAACGGGCGAAGACGGCACGGTTGCGGCTGGCCGCGATGGAAGCCTCGCTGCTGCTGGCCAGGGCGCGCATGGCATCGAGGCTGGAGGGTGGCGGCCGAGCCGACCGGTGACCCCAGCCCGTCGCCCGGACTGGATGTACGCCTCACTCGGCGCGCGTCTGCTCGGAATGCGCGGGGCCGGGTCGGAGCTCCCGCCCTGTGATCCTCGACGCGTGGATCCGGACCAGCAGGTCACGTGGCCCACCGGCCCAGGGCTGCGGTTCCTCCTCACCGGTACCGGGGCGGTCGACGTCCCGGCGGTCTTCCTCGGCGACGCCCGAGACCAGGACGCTCCAGCCCTGGGCCAGCACCTCGTCGAGGCGGTCGACCTCGAGTACGACCCGCCGTCCCACCACCCCGGCCAGCGCTCCGCCGGGCTGGGTGCGGAAGAGGACGAACCCGTCCGCCACACGGTAGTTGACGGGGCGGACGATGAGTGCTCCTCCCATCTGGAAGACCACGCGGCCCACCCCCTGCCGACCCAGACGGCTGCGGCACTCCGCGTCGGTCAGCTCGACCAGGACCACCCGCCGATCCGGTCCAGTGCGGCCCGGTGGAGCGCTCTGGTCACCGCCCAGCAGCTCCTGGCGCGAAACACCGAGGGCGGCGGCGATGCGGGCGATGGCCCCTGTGCCGAGTTCCGCCGGACGCGTCTCCACCCACTGCACGAAAGCGGGCGCCATGCCTGCGCGTTCGGCCAGATCGTCGACGGAGAGCCCGAGCTCCCGGCGTCGGCTCGCGATCCGGCGGCCAAGATCCCCGGGATGGTCAGGGCGAGGGGAATCCGGTGCTCCTTCGGATGCCGCGAACATGGTTGAGACCTCCCTCTCGGTTCGTCACCAGTGCGGGACGACGGCGACGGGGCAGGGCGCGTGGTGCAGGACGGCGTGGACGACGGGCCCCAGCGCCGAGACGGGACGGTGCCGACGCCGACCCACGACCAGCAGCGAGGCCTTCTCGGCCTCGTCGACCAGCACGATCGCCGGCGGACCCGACATCTCCGCGCTGGTCGTCTCGACCGCGGGGAAGCGCGTGTGGGCGGACGCGACGGATTCCCTCAGGGCGAGGGCCCGCTGGTGCTGAACCGCGCGCCGCTCAGCCTCACCGGGCTGCACCGGGCCCGCGCCCCACAGCGCGGGCGGCTGCCAGGCGTGGACCGCGCGCAGCACGACTCCGTGTTCCTGCGCGGCGCCAAGGGCGTACTCCAGCACCGGTCGGCAGCCCTCCGCGGGGTCCACACCGACCACGACGCGGTAGCCGGGCTCGGCCACAGCGGCACGGGGCGGCACCAGGATCAGGGGGCGCTCGGCCCGCGCGGCGACCGACTGGGCGACCGAGCCGAGCATGAGCGCGGCGAAGCCGCCGTTTCCCCGGGTGCCGAGCACCAGCGTGCCGGCCTCATCGGCGGAACGAAGCAGCGTCAGGTCCACGGGACCCGTCACCGTCTCCGCGTCGACACGCAGCCCTGGATGCTCCTGGCGCAGATCGGCGGCCAGGCTCGCCATGGCGTGCAGGGCGTGCTCGTCGACGTCGACGCGCCGGTCGTCATCGGGGCGGGTCCAGAAGTCATCCGGACGGACGTACAGAAGTCGCAGGCGGCGGTCGGTCACAGCCGCCTCCCGACCGGCCCAGTCGGCCGCCCCGAGGCTCGTGTCCGACCCGTCGATCCCGACGATCAGCGGAGGGTTCATCGTCCCGTCCTTTCCGACGGCCGTCGCTCCGGCGTCCCGTCTCCCTTGCAGCTTCGGGCACCGTCCGGGCGGAAGACAGGGCCGACCGACCCGACTCCCGCTTCTCCCGTCGCAACGTTCACTTCGGGACGTCGACGGTGTTGCCCTGGGAGTCGGTGTTTCCGGCGCGCAGCAGCTGGTAGCCGAGGTCGACGAGTGCGCGGCCGGCGGCGAACTCGTCGCCGATCTCGGGAACCGGCCGGTCGACCGGGTCGCGCCGCGAGGCCGAGGAGGCCTGGAGGCGGTTGTCACCGGTGTCGAGCGAGGCGTGCACCTGGGTGATGTCGCCCTCCTCGAAGATGTCGATCCGGACGTTCCACGTCTTGGTGTGGTAATCGCCCGACATCGGGCGGGGTTCGGTCTTCATGACGCGCTCCTTCATGCTCGCAGGGCCTTCTCGACCGGTTCTCCGGTCCGGATCAGTCCGGAACGACGCAGACCGGACACGTGGCGTGGTGCAGCATGCCGAGGGCGACCGAGCCGAGCGCCAGGCCGGAGTAGCCGCCGGTACCCCGGGCGCCCACGACGATCAGGGACGCGCCACGGGCGGCGTCCAGCAGGGCACGGACCGGGTGGTCCCGGACCACCCGGGTCTTGACCGCGACCTCGGGGAACCGCTGTCCCTCCCCCGCCAGTGACTCGGAGACCAGGAGTTCGTGGGAGACCTCGTCGGCCCGGAAGCGCCGCTGCTGCGCGGCGGCCGTGGCCGACAGGCCGCCGGGCACCGCGTGCCAGGCGTGCACGACCACGACGGTGCGGCCGTGCAGGGACGCTGCCTCCATGGCCTGCCGCAGTGCCGCCTCGCCGTGCGGGGAGCCGTCGACGCCGACGACCACCGGCCCCGGCGCAGTCGGGGTCCCGGTCTCCTTCGGCGAGGGGACGATCACCACCGGGCAGGCGGCCTGGCCCGCCAACGCCGTGCCGGTCGAGCCGACCACCAACTCACCCAGCGCGCCGGTCCCCCGCGTCGCCACGACCAGCAGACAGGCCTCGCGGGCGGCGTCCAGCAGCACCTCGATGGGCGCGCCCTCGCGGACCTCGCCGCTGACGAACACGCCCGGCTCCGATGTAGCGGTGTCGGCCACCGCTCTCATCATGGCCTCACGAGCGACCTCGCGCAGGTGGTCCTCGCCGAGCTCGGTCGCGGAGTCGTAGAACGGGAGCAGCGGCGGCGGGTACTCGTAGGCATGCACGAGTTCGACCGCCACCTTGCGGCAGGCTGCCTCGTCCATCGCCCAGCCCGCCGCATGGCGGCTTTCGAGGGTGCCGTCCATGCCGACCACGACGCGGCCTGGACCACCGTCTGCGTAGGCCATGACTGCCTCCTTCGTCAGGACGCTCACATGCTCTCGCCCTGTGTCCAGTGCGCCACGGAGGGCCGGACCCGGGAAGGGCCGGACGTCCCTGTGGGCTGTGCCGAGTGTCCCGGGCACCGGCATGTGCCTCCCGGGCCCCGCGACAGGGCCCGTTCGGCCCATCACACGACATCCGGTGCGGGCGCACCGTGGAACCAGGGGCCGCAGCGCCCGACCGACACGCCCCGCGCCGTCCGGACGCGTCCCGCAAACAGGAGCACCCGATGGAGCACCGCACCGTCGGCGACGTGATGACCCACCACGTCGCCACCGTCCGCCGTGACACCTCCTACAAGGCCCTCGCGGCGCTGCTGGCCGAGCACGACGTGAGCGCCGTGCCGGTCGTCGACGACGCCCACCGGGTCCTCGGCGTCGTCTCCGAGGGAGACCTGCTCCGCAAGGAGTCCGGTCAACCCGACCCCGAAGGGCACACGCCATCGGTGTGGATGAGCCCGAGCAACCGGAAGCGGGTGCGCGCCGAGGACGCCTCGGGGCTGATGTCCCGCACCGTGTTCACGGCCCGGCCGCAGTGGTCCGTGGTGGAGGCCGCCCGCATGATGGACCGCCACCACGTCAAGCGGCTGCCCGTCGTCGACGAGACGGACCGCCTCGTCGGCATCGTCAGCCGGAGCGACCTGCTGCGCGTCTTCCTCCGCGCCGACCGGGCCATCCGCGAGGAAGTGGTCCGCGACGTGCTGCGACGCACCCTGCTGATCGACCCGGCCACCCTCTGGGTCGACGTCGAGGACGGCGTGGTCACGTTGCGCGGTCAGCTGGAGCGCAAGAGCATGATCCCGATCGTGGAGCGGCTGTGCCGGTCCGTGGACGGCGTCGTCGCCGTGCATGCCGGACTCACGTTCGCCTTCGACGACACCCGCACGGACCTCGAACCCCCGGCGGTCCGCCCCGTGACGCAGCCGCGTCACGTCCACCGCTGAACGGCGGCCCCAGGAGGTGTGAACCCCATGGCACCGGACACCGGCACGGCGAAGACACCTCCCGCGAACGACGCGGACGCCCGCGAGCTCGCCCAGGAGGACCTGCAGGCCCTGTTCGACGCCCTGACCGCGCGGGGCTGGACGGTCGTCGGCCCCACCGAGCGCGACGGCGCGGTGGTCCTCGCCGAACTGGCCTCAGCCGACAAGCTCCCCTACGGCGTGGGCGTCGCGCTCGCCCCGGGCGGGTACCGCGTGCGGCGACGCGAGGACCGGGCGGCGTTCGCCCATTCGGCCGGTCCCCAGTCGTGGAAGACCTTTCTGCACCCGGAGCGGGCCAGGCTGTGGCAGGCGGACCGCGACGGGGACGGGACGGTGACGTTCACCCCCGACGCCGAGGAGAAGTCCCCCGTCCCGCGCTACGCGCTGCTCGGCGTGCATCCGTGCGATCTGGCCGCGATCGCCCGGCTGGACCGGGTCCTCACCGGTGGGGCCTTCCGCGACCCGGTCTACACACCGCGCCGGGAGGCGGCGTTCGTCATCGCCGTCGCCTGCGGCGAACCAGGCGAACTGTGCTTCTGCGCCTCCGTCGGCACCGGCCCCGGCCTGCGCGACGACGCGCCCTGCGATCTGGCGGTCCACGAGATCGCCGGCGACGACGACGTGCGGCTGCTGATCTCCGCTCACAGCGCCCGCGGCGCGGAGGTGCTCGCCGACCCGCGGCTGCCCGTGCGCGATCCGGATCCGCAGCTTCCTGAGCTGGCCCGGTGTCAGACCGAGGCTGCCGAACGGCGGATGGGGCGCGAGCTGGAGGCCGAGGGACTGCGTGATGTGCTGGCGGAGACGCTCGACTCGCCGGTCTGGGACGAGGTCGCCTCCCGCTGTCTGACCTGCGGGAACTGTACGATGGTGTGCCCGACCTGTTTCTGCACCACCACCGAGGACACCACCGATCTGACGGGAGATCACGCGGAGCGGTGGCGGCGCTGGGACTCCTGTTTCGACCTCGACTTCTCCTACGTCCACGGAGGCTCCGTCCGGACCTCCGGGAGGAGCCGCTACCGCCAGTGGCTCACCCACAAGCTCGGCACCTGGCACGACCAGTTCGGCAGCAGCGGCTGTGTGGGCTGCGGCCGGTGCATCGTCTGGTGCCCCGTCGGCATCGACCTGACCGTCGAGGCCGCCCGCCTGCGCGAGGAGGCCGGAGCATCCGAGGAGGGCACAGCATGACCGACACCGTCGCCGTCGCGGACGGCGCCCCCGACGTCGTCACGCCTCTGCCCTACCGGGTCCGCCACCGGCTGCGGGAGACCGCCGACACGGTCACTCTCGACCTCGTCCCGGTGGGCACGGCGCTGCCCCGCTACCGCCCCGGCCAGTTCTCGATGCTCTACGCCTTCGGGGTCGGAGAGATCCCCGTGTCCGTCAGCGCCGTCGCATCCGGCGGTGACGCCATCGCCCACACGATCCGCGCCGTGGGCAAGGCCAGCGAGGCACTGTGCCGGCTGCGGCCGGGCGAGGTGGTCGGCGTGTGCGGCCCGTTCGGCAACGACTGGGCCCTCGGCATCCGGCCGGCCGGAGCGGACGATCCGGTCACCCCCTTGGGCACGGCCCCGGGCGAGGACCTGATCGTCATGGGCGGCGGTCTCGGGCTCTCCCCCCTGCGTCCCGTCGTCCTGCATGCGCTGTCCCGACCCGGGTTCTACGGGTGGCTGACCGTCCTGGCCGGCGCCCGCACTCCGCACGAGCTGGTCCACCGCGCGGACCTGATGCAGTGGCACGCACTCGGCGAGGCGAAGATCACCGTGGACCGCGCCGAAGCCGGCTGGACCGGCCCGGTCGGACTGGTCACCGATCTCCTGCGGCACGCGGTCTTCCGCCCCGAGCGCACCACCGCGTTCGTCTGCGGCCCGGAACCGATGATGCGGGCGAGCGCCGAGGCGCTGATGGACCGCGGCGTCGCCCCCGACCGGATCCGCCTCTCGCTGGAGCGCAACATGCGCTGCGCCACCGCCTGGTGCGGCCACTGCCAGCTCGGTCGGGTCCTGGTCTGCCGCGACGGACCGATCTTCACCTGGGACCAGGCCGCCGCCCTGCTCGCCGTCCACGAGCTGTGACCGGAGGTCCGCCCTGATGTCCTGCGCGCCCCGGCCCAAGCTCGCCGTGTGGAAGTTCTCCTCCTGCGACGGCTGTCAGCTGACCCTGCTCGACTGCGAGGAGGACCTGCTCCCCCTGGCCGATCGGGTCGAGATCGCCTACTTCCTGGAGGCGTCCCGGGCCACCAGCCCCGACCCCTACGACCTCTCACTCGTCGAGGGGTCCATCGCCACGAAGGACGACATCGACCGCATCCGCGAGATCCGGGCGCAGTCACGCGTCCTGGTGACCATCGGCGCCTGCGCGACGGCGGGCGGCATCCAGGCGCTGCGCAACGCGCGCGACTTCGAGCAGCTGCGCTCGGTGGTGTACGCACAACCGGAGTACATCGACGAGCTGGCGACCTCGACGCCGATCGCGGACCACGTCCGGGTCGACTTCGAACTGCGCGGCTGCCCGATCGACAAGCGCCAGCTGCTGGAGGTGATCACCGCCTTCCTCGCCGGCCGCAAGCCCGACATCCCGGACCACAGCGTCTGCTTCGAATGCAAGCGACGCGGCGTCACCTGCGTGACCGTCGCCCACGGCACGCCCTGCCTCGGTCCGGTCACCCAGGCCGGCTGCGGGGCGCTCTGCCCGGCCTTCGGGCGCGGCTGCTTCGGCTGCTTCGGCCCCAAGGCCGATCCCAACACCCGCGCACTGCTGCCGCTGCTGCGTACGGACGGCCTCGCCGACCAGGACGTGGCCCGGCTCTACCGGACCTACAACGCGGAGGCCCCGGCCTTCCGCGAAGCCGCACGCGAAGCGACCGACACCGTCAAGGAAACAGCCGAGGAGACCCGTCGATGACCCACCGCAGCCACCGTCTGCTCAGCGTCTCCTCCCTCGCCCGGGTCGAGGGCGAGGGAGCGATGCAGGTCCACGTGGTCGACGGTGAGGTGGAGAGCGTCCGGCTCAGCATCTACGAGCCACCGCGCTTCTTCGAGGCGCTGCTGCGCGGCCGCCGCTACGACGAACCGGTGGACATCACCTCGAGAATCTGCGGAATCTGCCCCGTCGCCTACCAGATGACGGCCTGCCAGGCGGTCGAGGACGCCTGCGGCGTCACCGTCGACGGACAACTCGCCGCGCTGCGGCGGCTGCTCTACTGCGGCGAGTGGATCGAGAGCCACTCCCTGCACATCTACCTGCTGCACGCCCCCGACTTTCTCGGCCTGCCGGACGCACTCGCGCTCGCCCGCGCCGACCGCGCGCTGGTCGAACGCGGACTGCGGCTCAAGCAGGCGGGAAACCAGATCATGGAGGTGCTCGGCGGACGCGCCGTGCACCCCGTCAACGTCAGGCTCGGCGGCTTCCACCAGCTACCCGAGCGCGAGGAACTGGACCGGCTCACCGCGCTGCTGCGCACCGCCCGCCACGACGCCGAGGCCACCGTGGCCTGGGCCATCGCCCTGGACTTCCCCGAGCTGCACATCCGGCACGCCACGCTCGCCCTGCGTCCGACCGACTCCTACCCGCTGGATGCGGGAACCCCCACCCTGCACCACGCCTTCTCCGACGCCGCGCCCCCGACCGTGTTCCCCGTCGAGGAGTTCGAACAGCACGTGGTCGAGGCACAGGCACCGCACACCACCGCGCTGACGGCCACGGCCGACGGCCTCCGCTACCTCACCGGCCCGCTGGCCCGCTGGCGCACCGCCGCCGACCTCCTGCCGCCGGACCTTCGCGACCTGGGGTCGACGGCCGGCCTCGACACAGCCTGCGACAATCCCTTCCGCAGCATCGTGGTGCGGGCGATCGAGGTGCTCTGGGCCGTACGCGAGGCCCAGCGCCTCCTGGACGCCTACGAGCCGCCGCCTGCCCCCGCCGTCCCAGTGCCGCCTCGCGCCGGCGTGGGCCGGGCCGCGACCGAGGCGCCGCGCGGACTGCTCTACCACCGTTACGAACTCGCCGCGGACGGCACCGTCCTCGACGCGAACATCATCCCGCCCACCGCGCAGAACCAGTCCGCCATCGAGGCGGACCTGCGCGACTTCGTCCAACAACGGCTGCATCTGGACGACACGGAGCTCACCCGCCAGTGTGAACAGGCGATCCGCAACTACGACCCGTGCATCTCCTGCGCCACACACTTCCTTGACCTGACCGTCGAGAGGAGGTGACGGGCCCGTGGGCGGCACCGTCGTGATCGCCATCGGCAACGAGTACCGCCAGGACGACGGTGCGGCGCCCGCCGCGCTGCGTCTTCTGCACGACACGTGCGCGCCCGCCGATCGCTTCGCCCACACCGATGGCGAGGCGAGCCGACTGCTGAGGCTCTGGCAGGGGCGCAATCTGGCCGTGGTCGTCGACGCCGTCCACGCCCATCCGGGCTGCCCCGGCCGCATCCACCGCCTCGATCTCGCCGGCACCGCGCTGCTGCGCGGCGGCGCGAACACCCATGGGCTGGGCCTCGGCGAGGCCGTGGAACTCGGCCGGATACTGGACCTGCTGCCGGACCGACTGGTGGTTCTCGGGATCGAGGGCGAGCACTTCGGCTGGGGCGACGGGCTCTCCCCGGCCGTGGCCGAGGCGGTTCCGAAGGCAGCCTCGCTGGTGCACGACCTGCTCGTGGAAGCGGCTTCGGGTCAGTTGCGGAGACCGGTATGAGCGGCACTCCGTACGGACGGGGTGCGAGTCCGACCCTCCTGGCCGTTCCAGGACGGATCACCGAAATCCGCGACGACGCGGAACTGCGCATGGCCCAGGTCGACTTCGCCGGGGTGGTCCGCGAGATCTGCCTGGCCTGCGTGCCCCAGGCCGAGGTCGGCGGCCGCGTCGTCGTCCACCTCGGGTTCGCGGTCTCGGTCGTCCACGAGGCCGAAGCACAGCGCACCCTCGGTCTGCTGCGCGCCATGGACGCCGTCCGCGAAGCAGAAAGTCGAGCTGCCGATGCGACCGACCAAGGCAGGCCGTGACGCACTCCGTGCGACCGGCCGTTCCGTCGATCCGTGGAATTGAGTCGTCCGGAGCGGCCGCCCTGCACCGGGGGTCCGGGTCAGCGGACGCCGTCCTACAGGGCGCGCCCCCCGGGGGGGTGTTGACCGCCGCCGTCGTCGAGTTCTGCCTCGTCCCGCTGTGCGGCGCCGTGTCCGATCGGTCGGCCGCAAACCCGTCTACCTCGTCGGCTCGGCGGCATGGGTGCGGAAGAGTGCAGCAGGCCAGAGCAGAAACGACGCTCAGCCCCCCGCGTCGCCGCTCGCTTCCGCGCCGACACGATCCTGCTCCATCGCTACTGGCGCCTCGCAACTCGGGCAACAGCCGTGACAACAGTTGCAGTGAGAAACCATCCAAAAATGGTGAGGATGGCCCCCAGGATGACGCCCCCGCCACTCGGCCGCCAATTGCTGGCAGTAAGATTGAGGCCCGGAATAATCAGCTTCATCGGGAACGTAAGATGATCCCATACGCCCATGGCACCGGGAGCCTTTTGACCCGGCGAAACAATCGCGGCAGGTGGAAAGTAGACCCAGAAGAGCCAAACGCCAATTGACCAAAGTATCAATAGCCAAAAAGCCGCCAACGCCGGCAGATAGCCGAATCCTATAGAGACCCTTTGCACCTGTCCCCACAGCCATAGACCGAGATCCGTGAGCCATGCCCAAGCACGTCGCCAAACGGGCTCCCTCGGGGCTCTTTCTCCAAGATTCCGAATGCGATACTTCTCTGCGTCACTGTGCTTACGGTAGAGAATCTGTCGCGCCTGTACGCCAAAACCTGCCGCCCTGTAAGCGGATGCCAATTGATCATATGCCTGCGGGGCGGGTGGCCCCTTGGCATATACGACAACGTCAGGATCATCAACATCCCTGGAACGCGAGAAGGACGCTGCAGCCGAAATCCACTTCAGACGCTCACTGAGTCGAAAATCCCCCATGTGAATGGCGTTGTACTTCATGCCTTTGACTGCCGCAGAGGCGTATCCCACCCCCCGATTGTGTTCCGAATTCCATACCCTCTTTTCATCCCACAGAACTCCGACTTCTGCGCTGGTCAGGTCAATCAGCCTATCTAGAGAATGAGGCTGCGGGGTCCCAGAAATGAGAAGGAAGGGGGTCTTCAATCCCCTACAGTCGGCAATCAGAAGACACTTCTGCTGGTCTCGGGGACCGCCCAGAGCATGTTCAGTCCCGCAGATGCAAGCAACATTCAGGCTCGCTTCCCGCCTGGCCTCCATGTCGTGCAGGCTGACCTCGCCACATGCTCGGAAGTCTTGGGCACTCCGATCTGCCGAGAGGCCGGAGCGAGGACACACATGCTTGACGGCCTTGGAATCCGCACCCTCGCTCGAGACCTGCAATGCTCTGCAAGAGAGATAAAGAGCTCCGTCGATAACGCTTCTGTCCAGCCGGAGAGCCGCGCGCCCCCTATTCCCTTCTGACATGGCCGACAGGTCTGCCCCCTCAAAGTAAGCCGAACCAGATACTTTGCACCCTATGGCCTTCATAGGTCCTTCGCAGGTGAACCGATCGGTGCAGAATAGACTACCTCCAATTACGCTTCGATCAAGAACAAAGGCCGAATAATCGCTATTCGATCCCGTATCGTAAATTTTTGCCCTTTGGAACTCGAAGGATCCACTGATGGTAGCGCCTATTATGTGAACTTGCCCCCGCGCGACAAGATCATACGCATACAGCGAGCCGCCGACCTTCATGCCATCGCCGTAAAATGCTTGCGCTCCGCATGTATTAAAGTGTGCACCTACCAAGTAGACCGACCCTCCGATCCGCGAATCGCTCAGGTCAATCTTTCCCCTGCATTTAAAGACCGACTCTGGATCCCTCTTCGACGCACCCACTGGACCCAGCGCTAGATTGCCGCCGATATCGAGGTTCGGCGCATGGAGCGAACATCCATTTCGATCGCTTCGATGGATTATAGCGCCTTCCATGTGCAAGTCATCTCGTATGTGCGCCCCCTGGAGGTCAATCCAACCATATCCACCCTCAAGACGAAGATCTCCTCCGGATATACTCAGATGAGAGGCGTCAAGTTTTCCGTAAACCCCACTTTCGCCGGTGAGTGAAAACTGTGGAAACTGAGCCTCTCGGATGATCAAATCCCGTCCGAACTCACAATTGGCAAACCTGAGCGGATAGGGGTGTTGAAGTTGCGAAAGGTCGACAGTATCAAGGATGAGCATATTCGAAAAGCGACAACTCACTCCCCCAGGATTTGCAAAGATCATTTTCATCAATTGGGATGCGGTCACTTTTTGCTTCATTGGGCAGCCTTGCTGGTGAGGACTTCTTCTCAAAATCCCTTCGAGCCATGGGAAGTTGCCACTTGCGTTGCGGTACGTCACTGTGAGATGCCGTCGCGCACAACGCGACGGCCTCGGACTCGCAGCGGCGCCTTGCGGCGTTCTGGCCGACCGCGCCGCGTATTGCCCAGGTAACATCCCCGGCGGATTGACCACCCGAGCACGGCGACATCCGTCCGACTCACCCCGGTCCCGGTACCGGGTCCACCCGAAGTCGTCGTAGTGGTACCGATGTGTCACCGGCCCGGCGTGGCCTCAGGTGCGGCTGTAGATGCGGGCAGGGACGGCGTCGACCAGGCCGTACGTGAGCTGCCGGCCCCAACCTGGCCAGCTGAGCGGCTGGTTCATGCCAGTTGTGCTCATAGATCCACACTACGACCGTCGCAGCAGCTCAGCGTGTCGATCTTCAACCGATGACGCAGGCCTTTGAGGGCGGCGGGCTGCTGCTGGTCGGCGCGGCCGTGCCGGTCCCGGCTTGGCCTCGCGGTACCCATTGGGAGGTGTACGTCGAGGCGCTCAGCGACGCGCCCCCAACGGGGGCATTCTCGTACCTTTGGCGACCAGTCCTCGCGATGAGACGGGTACACCCACATGAGCTCCACTGAGAGTTGGGGTTGCTGTCGTAGCCCTGGTCGCCGAGCGACGCGTCCGGGCGCTTGCGGGGGTGACCGACTCAGCCGGCGACCAGTGGGACGCCGTCGACCAGGGCGAGGGTCTGGGTGACGTCGTTGACGTTTGCCGCAGTGGTGATCACCTTGAGCGGGATGCCGCCGTCGGTGATCAGGTGGTGCTTGCTGCCGGTCTTGCGCCGATCGACCGGCGACGGGCACGTCGCGGCACCCCCTTTCCGCGCGAACGTGGGAGGCGTCCACGCACGCGCGGCTCCAGTCCGACTCATTGGCCACGTTCAGCTCCGCCAGCAGTATCCGATGTAGCTGGTCAAAGCCCCCGGAATCCTGCCATCGCTTCAGACGCCTCCAGCAGGTCTGCCCTGAGCCGAAGCCCAGCCCCAACGGCAACTGCTGCCATGGGATCCCCGTGTGGGATGCCCTGCAGGCACAGCCGGTCTGGTATTGGCTTGGGCCCGGGCGAACGCTCAGGCCAGGGCAGTAGCAGCGACTCGACCTTTGCCTACAACTCGTCGTCCACGACCCACGGCTTGACGCTCACGTCCTCACGAACGGCTCAATCGTCAGACCGGTTACGGCTGACCTGCACCGCCCCACGTGATCATGTTACGAGCTCTACAGGTACCCAGGGCCGGTCGGCGTTGGAGCCGAGGACGTTTGGCCCACGCGGAGTATCTCGGCCGGGAAGCAGTGTGGACGGAGAGCCAGCAGGTTCGTCGTTGCGAGGCAGGTGACCGTCATGGTCGCGTTGAAGGCCGAGTACGAGGTCGGGTCCGGCGTGCGGTGGCACGTCGTCCCGGACTTCGACGGCGCGGCCCTGTGTCGCAGGCTGCTGTCGGCCATCGCGGAGATGCGGCCGATCACCGACATGACCCGTAATGGCATCCCCCACGAGCAGTTGTGCCGGCTGTGCCTGACCGCCTTCGAGCGCGGGGTGGAGACGGCGCCCGGCCGGGAGCAGATCAACGCGGCGTGACACCCAGGCCTGCTGGTCGCGGCTGTGGGAGTGGCCGCGGCGTGTGGTGCCGGCGCGGGCGCCCCGCGCCCGGTGCAGGTTCTGCGCGCCCGCCCATGCGAGCGACAGGCCGTGCGGTGACCTCGACCGGCTTCGTTGAATCGGCGTGACCACTGCGGGACCGATGGGGGTGCGCTCTTCGCGGGGTGCGGGGAGCCCGGGCGACACGCCATTGTTTGCGACCATGGCCGCGGCGTGGGCGGCGCAGGGCCGCATGGTCCCAGGGCAGCCGGATCCGGAGTGGGACCGTCTGGTCGCCGGCGGCCGGGCCGGCGCCGTCAGCGGTCTTGGCCGTCCGCGCCTGGGTTCGTTCCGTGGGCGCCGACGGCGTCGGGCTGCTGCCGCCGGTTCGTCAGCAGCTGGTCAGGCGGGCGGCATCTGCGGGTCGTCGCCGTGGCGCTCGAGTGCTTCGACGGTCTCGGGAAGCGCGAGTTCCTCGTCGGTGGTGTTCGGGCCACTGGTGCGGCCGAACCAGAAGGCGCCGTCGTGGGTGAAGAACGCGCGGACCGTCTGGTCGCCCCGCGAGATGCGCACGCTGCCGTCCGGCTCCCAGGCCATATCCCAGCGGTAGAGCCCAGCGGTGTTCTCCAGGTAGGAGGCGTCATTGCTCAGCGGGACCTCGTCGTGGGTCATGGGCCGATGTTCTCCCGTGCGTGGAGGTTCAGCGTGCGGACCACGCCGGGCAGTCGGGGTGGTGCGTGGCGATCACGAAGACGGTCTGTCCGACCCGCTCCCGCTTGCGTTCCACCAGGCAGCAGGACGGCGCCTGCGGGCGCTGCGTCTGGCGTGCCAGCTCGAGTACCGGCGGCTGGAATGGACCTGGTGCTGCCGGGTTGGTGTCAGCCGACGGGGGCGAAGGTGTGCCGTCCTGTGCGGCAAGCGCGCGGAGCAGAGCTTCCCGGTGCTGTCGCAGGCCGTACCCGGCGGGGCGTCGCCGTCGTCTTCCCATAGGGCCCATGGTGGCGCTGCCGGTGTCGACCGATGCCGTGCGACACTCGCCCAGCGCCAATCACCGCCCGATCTGCGGGCCGAAAGTCACTCCGCGGTGATCTGTGCCGTGATCTTCGCTGGGCGCCGCGCTGAACGCGCTCCCAGCGACTGCCCCGGGGCTTGCACGCTGGCCTAGGAGGTCACCACATTGAACGCCTCGTAGATCTTGGGCTCCGCCTGGGGCATCCCGGCTGCCTGCATCAGTGGCCCGAGTTTCTCGGCGAACCGCTGGAACGCTTCGGTGGACTCCCAGACATCCGTGACATGCCAGCCGTCCGGGGTGGGTCCGGCGCAATGGGAGATCAGGCCGGGTACCGGCGAGTCCGAGCGCGCCGTCACGCCTCCGCGTCCCCCGGTCATCTTGTCGGTGACCTCCTCGTACTGGGCCTGGGTGGCGCCCGGGATCTCGAGCACGATGATGCCGGCCATGAAGTCGACAACACTCCAGCGGTATGAGGCCGTAGAACGGTGCCGCGCCTGAGCCGCCGATGTGCGTGAGGAACTGCCGATAGACATCGGGCAGGACGATGTCGTGTTCGGCCTCGAACGCAGCGATGCGTGCTCCCGCCAGCTTCGGCCCGAGGCGGAACTTGTGCTGCTCTTCCCCGAAGGAGTGGCTGCGCAACGGTTGGAACGGGATCGCGGCCAGCTTGCGTCGCAGGCGGGGTATGCGGGGATCCATGAGGAATCTTCTCGTCCCCGCCACCCTATGGGTGGCTGTGGTCAGCTGGCCAGAAGAGCTCTCTTCCGCAGGAGCGCGAAGCCTCTCACTGAAGCCTGACCGCCGCCCACCACCGCCCGCACTTGCACAAGAGGCCGATCGACCCGATGGCCTCCCGCCCATACGGCAGGGGCCAGTTGCACGAGTTCCCGGTCTGTTCGAATGCCTTGAAGTTCAGCTGGTGCTCAAACTCCGTCCCGCTCCGCCCGGTTGGAACCCCACCCCTGGGGCCCACTCCGGCCGAGCCCTACGCTGCCTGACCGTCCGTACCCGCAGCCATGTGGGCCGACCACACGAGGAGGGGGTTCCGTGGTCCGGCGCACGCTCGGTCGCTCACTCGGCCCTCCATCCGCCTGCGGTACCAGGGGACGAACACGGGCGGAGGCAATCTAGATCTGAGCGATCTCACTGTCGGAAAGCCCCTTGCGGCGCAGTGCCTCCTCAAGCCGAAGACTCGGCCTTCCAGTCCGTGCGGCTCGACGTCGTCCTCGTCGTCGACCAGCCTCGGGCTGTACTGACCATGGCCGATGGCGATGCCCCAGGCTCGCTGCACGACTTCGCGCACGGCGTTGCGGTCGATCGGCTCGGGCCACGTGTCGATCTCGGCCAGCAGGTCGTTGAGAGTGCTCATGCCCTCATGCAACGGCCGCAGCGGACCCACGGTCACCCGGGGCGTCCCCCGGGAGGTAGCCGGGTAGTCAGAGGGCCGCGGCAAGAGCTGGTGAGGTCACGCGTCGCGCTGCGCGAGCTGCTTGGCGGACCTCATGCGCGGTGCCGACCGGGCACGTTCCGGGGGACCAACGGCCCAGGCGCACACGTGCCGACTCGGGGAGGGTGGATACCGGAACAAGCGCGGGCACCAGAGAGTCCGGAGGTGGCGACAATGGAACGGATCATGGTCGCCAAGCGCCCAGGTCGCCCGCCGCAGTCGCCGCCCCTGGACCTGCGGACACCTTCCGGCCGTCCGCTGCCGTACTGAGGCCGGCAGGTCCTTCGCCGTGACGAAAGGTCGCTCGGCCACAGGAGAAGCCATATGTACACGTTGCTGTCGGACACGAGGCAATCGGGTGCAGTGATCGTCGGCGTGGACCCGTCCTCCGGCGCGAAGGCCGCCCTGGACTGGGCCGCCCGCGAAGCACAGCTGCGCGGCGCGCCCTTGCTGATCGCCCACTCCTGGGGCCACCTTGACTACGAGCTGCCGGAAGCAGTCACGCGGACTATCGGAGACTCCGCTTTCCGCACCGCTGCGACGTTCCTCGAGGGCACCGCCGCTGGGGTGCGGGCGGCGGCACCGGAGCTGAAGCTCGACACGGTCCTGCTGTCCGAGGCACCCACGGAGGGCCTCATCGGGCTGGCCGAGAGGGCCGCCCTGCTGGTGGTCGGCCGACGGGGACGGGGCGATCTCCTGGCACCGCTGCTCGGATCGGTCAGCCACCGCCTCGTGGCCCACGCACCGGTCCCCGTGGTGGTGGTGCCGAGCACCAGCACGATGACCGCCCCAGCCGACGGCCCCGTCGTCGTGGGCGTCGCCCGGGAGGCACCCGCCCCGATCGGATTCGCTTTCACGGAGGCCGAATCCCGAGGCACGCCGCTGGTCGCCGTGCGCTCCTGGACGCTGCCCAGCCCCTACATCGTCGCGTCGGCGGAGGCCGCCGCCCAACTGGACGCGGACGAGGGCGCCGAGTTGGACAGCTTGCTCGCCGACGCCCGCATCATGCGTCCAGCCGTGCCCGTCACCACGCGGGTCACCTCCGGCGCGCCGGATCAGGTGCTGCTCGAAGCGGCAGAGGGCGCCGCCGTGATCGTGCTCGGTCGCCATCGTCGGCACCACCGCACCGGGCTCCTGCTCGGAAGCGTGCCCCAGCGCGTTCTGCACCGGGCCGAGGTTCCGGTGGCCGTGGTGCCGAACTGACCCACCCTGCTGCCCTTCCCGGGCCGCGCGTGCGGAAGCAGGGCGTGGGTCTCAGGCGTGACCGACGTCGCGGCCGAGCTCGATGCCGAGCACCCGGTCCAGCCACACGAACGCCTCGAACCGGGCTCCGTCAGGCTGGCCTGGGTCGTCCGCCACCTCACCCAGGAGTCCCAGGAGACCGGGGGTGTCCAGGTCAGCGTCGAGCAACCCCCGGGCACGATCCCGGACCGCGGGCGGCACGGGCGCGGACGGGGCCTGGGACCAGTAGGCCACGTAGGCGCGCCACCCTGCCAGAGTGTTCGCGGCGTCCGCCAGGACGGCCGCGCTGACGGACAGCGGCTCGCGACACGGCGTGGCGAGCAGCGCGCAGCGTCGCACCGCCGCGTCATGGTCCGTCGGATCCGCAGGCAACGGCGGTATCGGCGCGCTGGCGCTCGTGGGCCCGACGCGCAGGACGACTCCCGGCCCGCGAGGATCGCCGCCCCCGCTGGTCAGCACGTGGACATCGGCGTACAGGTCGTCATCCGCGTCAGGAGCGCGGAGGTTGTAGCTGGCCAGGAGTCGGTCCAGCCGCTTCGCCTCCAGGGGCGGCAGGTCGGGCGCCTCGATCGCCGGAAAGACCTGGACCCCTTCCATTTCCAGAGCGCGGAACAGCACGTCGGCGACGACCAGTGCCCGCGCCTCGTCCCATCCCGCCACCAGGCCAGGGCACTCCAGATGCACGCGGAGCCGAAGCGCGCGCCGCCCGGCCGGCGGCAGCGCGATCAGGCGTCCTTGGACCGCGTCGAAGACTTGCACCACACACCGACGCTATCCCGGCTCACCCGTGGTCGCAGCGCAGACACCGGGCGAGCAAGCCCACGCCGTTCGGACCTGCCCGGGCACGCCCGAGTCGAAGGCAGCCGAGGGAACCGGCGTCCGGCTGCGCCGGACGCCGACCTGGGCGTCGGCCGATCCCGACGTCCTCGCAGGGCCGGGGGAACCCTGCGCTTCCCATACTCCCTACCGGGCCGCGCATGGCACTTGGGCCTGCGGGCCCCGCTGGGCGGCCGGAAGGCTCTTCTCAACCCGCGGGCTTCAGCTGAGTTCCTGTTCGGCGGCGGCCACGTTCTGCTTGACGACCACGAAGCTGTCGGGCGCGACCGAGATCGAGTCGATGCCCGCCTGAACCAGGAACCGGGCGAACTGCGGGTCGTCACTGGGTCGTTGCCCGCACAGGCCGACCGGCACCCCGGCGGCGTGAGCGGCGGCGATCAGCGCTTCGATACTGCGGGTCACCGCATGGTTGCGTTCGTCGAACAGCTCGGCCAGGGCGCTGGAGTCGCGGTCGACGCCGAGGGTGAGCTGGGTGAGGTCGTTGCTGCCGATGGAGAAGCCGTCGAAGCGCTCCGCGAACTGTTCGGCCAGGATGATGTTGGACGGGATCTCCGCCATGACGTAGACCTTGAGGCCGTTCGCTCCTCGTGCCAGGCCGTTGTCGGCCATCACGGCGAGCACGCGGTCCGCTTCCTCGGGGGTGCGGCAGAAGGGGATCATCATGACGACGTTGGTGAGGCCCATGTCCTCACGCACACGTCGCAGGGCCTGACACTCCAGGGCGAAGGCCTCGCGGTAACCGGGGCTGTAGTATCGGCTGGCCCCGCGCCAGCCGATCATCGGGTTGGCCTCCTCGGGTTCGAAGGGGCGTCCGCCGAGCAGGCGTGCGTACTCGTTGGTCTTGAAGTCGCTGGCCCGCACCACGACCGGGTCGGGCCAGCGGGAGGCGGCGATGCGCGCGACGCCGTGCGCGACGCGGTCGGTGAAGTACGCGCGCCGGTCGGCGTAGCCGTCGGTGAGTTCGTCGACGAGGCGGCGGTCCTCGGGGTCGAGCCGCTCGGGGTGGAGCAGGGCCATGGGGTGGATCCGCACGTCGTGGGTGACCATGAACTCCATCCGGGCGAGCCCCACACCGTCGGCCGGAAGCCGCCACCAGCGGAAGGCACCCGCGGGAGCCGCCAGGTTGAGCATCACCTTGGTGCGGGTGTGCGGCAGCCCTTTGACGTCGACCTCGCTCTCCTCGAAGTCGAGCCGACCGTCGTAGACGTGGCCGGTCTCGCCCTCGGCGCAGGAGACCGTGACCTCCCGGCCTCCCGCCAGCCGTGTCGTGGCGTCGCCGGCGCCGACGACGGCCGGCACTCCGAGCTCACGGCTGACGATGGCGGCGTGCGAGGTGCGTCCCCCATGGTCGGTCACGATCGCGGCGGCCCGCTTCATGATCGGTTCCCAGTCCGGGTCAGTGATCCGCGTGACCAACACTCCACCCTGCGGGAACCGCTCCAGGTGCTCGGGGCTCTCCATCGGGCACACCACACCGGCGCCGATCCCGTCGCCGACCGCCAGGCCGTCCACGAGCGTCTCCCCTCGCCCGGTGAGCCGGTAGGTCCGCAGCACGGATCCGCGCCGACGCGACTGCACGGTCTCCGGGCGGGCCTGCACCACGAAGATCTCCCCGGAGCGGCCGTCCTTCGCCCACTCGATGTCCATGGGAACGCCGTAGTGCTGCTCCACGGCGACCGCCCACCTGGCCAGCGTCAACACCTCGGCGTCTTCCAGCACCCGGGCGCGCCGCTCCTTCTCGGCGGTGTCCATCGTGTCCGTGCCCTGTTCCCCGGCGTAGACGGCCTTGCAGCGCTTCGCGCCGATGCCGACGTGGATCACCGGATCCCGCCCCGGCTCCTCCAGCAGCGGCTTGAAGACCAGGTACTCGTCCGGGTCCACCTGCCCGCTGACCACGGTCTCGCCCAACCCCCAGGCGGCGTTGACCACCACGACACGCGGAAAGCCGCTCTCGGTGTCGAGCGTGAACATCACCCCGGCCCCTCCGAGGTCCGCCCGGACCATGCGCTGGACCCCGATCGACAACGCCACGGCGGACTGGTCGAACCCCATCCGTTCGCGGTAGTCGATCGCCCGGTCCGTGAACAGCGACGCGTAGCATCGGCGGCAGGCGTCCAGCAGCTCCTGCTCGCCGCGCACGTTGAGGAACGACTCCTGCTGTCCGGCGAAGCTCGCGTCGGGCAGGTCCTCCGCGGTGGCGCTGCTGCGCACCGCGACCTCCGGGTCGTCCCGTCCGGTACGACGGCTGAGCTCGCGGTAGGCCGCCACCAGTTCGCCGCTCAGACACTCCGGCAGCGCCGTCCGCAGGACGGCGGAGCGGATCGCTTCGCCAGCGTCCCGCAGGTCCGCGCCGGCCCGGAGGCGGTCGACCTGCTCGCTCACCACGCCCTCCAGCCCGCTCTCCCTGAGGTGCTCGCGGTAGGCGGCGGCCGTGGTGGCGAAGCCCTCGGGCACGCGAACCCCGGCGGGACCCAGATGGCGGATCAGCTCGCCCAGGGAGGAGTTCTTGCCCCCGACCACGGCCACGTCGCCACGGCCCAGCTCGTCGAACCAGATCACGCGAGCGTTCTCCGTCATGGCTGCCTCCCGGTCAGCGGCGCGGGTGGGGTGGTCGATCGCCTGCTGGAGCCCTCTACCCATACACCGTGCGGCCCCAGGTGACCGCTGCGCATGGGCCGTTCGGCCCACGGCTCGCCAGCCGTGGGCCCGACTACTCAACACGGTCTCGACCGTTCATCCGTCCGGGACCGCCACCGAGTTCCACCAGCACCTGCACGCCGGACTGGTCCTGCGCGGAGCGGCCGATCGCCCCGCGGACCGCGCCGACCAGTCGCCGCCGTGATCCTCGAACTGATCCGCGCGGGTGAGCCGGATGCGACGCCCACGTCCGGAGGGTGAGACTCAGGTGGAGATGGACGACTGCGGCCGAACCGGTCAGCCGTGCGGGACGACCGCGACGGGCCCCAGCGCGTGGTGCAGCACCGAGTGAGCGGTCGAACCCAGTCCGGCCGTGCCCGGTCCCGCCGACCCGCCCGTCCCCGAGCGGCGGCCCAGGACGAGGAGGGCCGCGTCCTGCGCCTCCTCGACCAGCAGCGCAGCCGGATGCCCCACCCTCACCAGCCTGAGAATGCCACCCCCCTCCCCCAGCCGCGCTGCCTCGAGCGCCCGGAACAAAGCCTTCTCCTCCCGGTCCGCGAGCTCGATCCGCCGCTTCTCACCGCGCCCGTGCCGCGCCGGACGCCACGCAGGGGGCCACGCGGCGACCGCGAAGGCGTGCAGAGCCGTACCGCGGTCATGCGCGGCTCTGAGCGCGAACTCCAGCACGGCGGCCGGTTCCGGGTCCCGGGTGTCGACGCCGACCACGACAGGAGGCGGCTCGTCCGGCTCGATACCGGCGTCCACGTGCCGGGAGGCAAGACCCTCAGGCCGGACCACGACAACCGGCCGGGTCGCTTCGCCAGCCACCCCCCGGCTGGTCGATCCCAGCATCAGGCCCCGGAAACCTCCCAAGCCCCTCGACCCCACAACCAGGAGCTCGGCGTCGTCCTGCGCGGCCAGCAGCGCCCCGACGGGCCAATCCGCAACCGTCTCGAAGCTGACCTCCACCTCCGGGAAGCGGTCGGATTCCTCCGCCGCCATCGACGCCAGCACCGCCCGGGCCCGCGCCTCGGTGTCGGCGTAGTCCTCGCCGGACTCCGGCATCCGCCCCAGGTGATAACAGGCCGCCAGCAACAGCAATCCGGTGCCCCGACGCGCGGCCTCCGCCGCACCCCAATGCGCCGCCGCCACACTGTGCACCGAACCGTCCACCCCGACGACCACGGCAGTCATGACCGCTCAACTCCTTGGAGATCCACCTGAGGAGTCCGCTCCGGGTTCGCGCGACGACGGCCCGAAACGGGAGTTTGAATGTGCAAGCTCTGTTCCCATGCTGATCGGGTGACCGCGCGGATGGAATGGGCCGACCGGCCCCCGCATCACGACCCGGAAGGACGGCGCTGCGGGCGGATCGGCCCTGCCGCTCGGCCACGGGCGCGACGGAACCTGGAATCACGTCAGTCATGGGGTTCCGAAGGACGGTGCCGTGATGTCGGAGTTCAGGAGCCCGACCCAGGGCCGTGGCGGAGAGCGCGGACCGTTCCGCTCGGTGGTGCCCTTCGGGCGCGTCTTCGGCGTCCCTTTGCGTCTTCACTGGAGCGCGCCTCTGCTGGTCGTCGTGTTGGGGCTCAGTCTGGGCGCGGGTACGCTGCCGGGCTGGGCACCGGGTCGTTCCCACGCCACCTACACGCTGGCTGGCATCGCCGGAGCGCTGCTGCTCTTGGCGAGCCTGCTGTTGCACGAGGGAGCGCACGCCGTCGTCGCCCGGCGCGCCGGGGTCGAAGTACAGGACATGACAGTCTGGGCGCTGGGCGGCGCTACGCTGATGGGCCGTGCCGACCGGCCTCGCGCGGCCTTCAAGATCGCCTTCGCTGGCCCGTTGACCAGCCTGCTGCTCGGCGGACTCGGTCTGGGGGCAGCTGTGGGTCTGCTGCGCGGTGCGCACTGGACCGTTCCCGGCGACGTCCTGCTCCGGTGCGGCTGGGCCAACCTGCTGCTCGCCGGGTTCAACCTGCTCCCCGCGGCGCCGCTGGACGGCGGCCGCGTGCTGCAGGCAGCAGTGTGGTGGCGCACCGGCGACCGGTCCCGCGCCGAGCGGGCCGCCGGGCGGGCCGGACAGCTTGCCGGAGCGCTCCTCATCGGCATCGGTGTCCTCGTCCTGCTGCGCGGCGGCCTGGCAGGTCTGTGGCTCATGCTGCTCGGCTTCTTCATCACCGCCACAGCGTGGGCCGAGGCGCAGCAGGCCACGGTCCGGACCCTGCTGCACGGGGTGCGGCTGTCCCAGGTGATGTCCTCGCCCGTCGCCACCGGACCCGACTGGCTGACCGTGGACCGCTTCCTCGAGGACGTGGCCCTGACCAGTCACCACACCCATCTCCCGGTCCTCGGCCTCGAGGGACGCCCGACCGGTGTCGTCTCAGTGCGCCGACTGGCCCAGGCCCCGTCGGCGGCCCGGTCTGTCACCCGGGTCTCCCAGGTGGCACAGCCGATCGAGCACACACCGCTCGCAGGCCCGGAGGAGGACCTGGCGGACGTGCTGCAACGCCTGACGCCGGGTATGCCGATGCGGATCCTGGTCATGGACGGCGGGCGACTCGTCGGCATCGTCACCGCGCACGACGTCTCGCGTCTCCTCCAGCAGCGCCTGACGGTCACCGGCCGCGGCTCCGGCGCGTTCTGACTCCGTTACGGCCATCTGTTACCGCCGGTCTCGGGGCGACCGGTCATGCGGGCTCACCTCCGGTCGACGACGAGTCGCCCTCGGCGCGCGACAGCCGCCGTCCCCAATTCGGCGCAGGCGGCGGTGAACCGTTCGAAATCCACTCCCGTTCCTCCCCGTCGGCAAGCCGGGTGCGGCAGTCCTCGATAACGAGCGGCAGCGCCTCCAGCCGGACCGGCGTCGCCGGAGCGCGGCCGCAGCTGGGAGGCCCGTCGAAGTTCACCAGGACCAGCAGGCCGAGGTCGTTGCGCAGCTCCGGGTGGACCGCGCAGTCGTCCACGAACTCGCCCATGTCGTAGAAGATCCGGTCGGCGACGCCGTGGAAGACCTGCGCCGAGCGACCTGCGACCAGCGTGACCCCGCAGGTCAGCAACTGCTGTGCGGTCGCGCGCACATAAGCGGGCGGTCGGGCGGTCAGGTTCGGCCCCAGTGCCCCGTCACCGGCCCCGCGTCCGCCGCCCGTATGGCTTCGGCGACCAGCGGGCGCAGCCAATCGGGGACCCCCGACGCGAGGTCGGCCCAGGCGACGCCGGGTTGGTCCGCACGGGAGGCCCACGCGGGCGGGTGGTCGGTCAGGCATCCGACCCGGCCGGTTCCACGCGAGTCCCGCGACCGAGGTGCCGCTGTCCGAGCAGCCGGCTGCCGAAGCCGGATGCAGCGGAGGACCTACGGTCCCTGCAGACGGGACCGGTCGCCCCTGCACAGGCACCGTGTTCGGCGGCAGGCTGAGGTCGTGACTCCGGACATCCTGGAAGGGGGCCGCGAACCGGGGGTCTCTGGAGCCGCCTGACGAGCAAGGACGGTGGTCGACCATGCGGGATCAGGAGCTCGGGCGGGTCGTCGTCGGTGTGGAGGACTCGCTGGCCGGGCTGCGGGCGCTGCGCGAGGCTGTCGACCTCGCGCAGCGTCGAGGCACGGAGGTGCTGGCGGTCCGCAGCTACCGCCGACCCTCTGACACGGCCGTCGACTTGTGCTGTCCGGCGATGAGTCCGCAGGCTCTCACCGCAACCGACGACCTCCGGTCGTCACTCAGGCGGGAAGCCCTGGCGGCCGTGAGACGTGTCTTCGAGCTGGCCATGGGGGGCGTTCCACAGGATGTCGTGGTGCGGGCCGTCCCTGAGGACGTCCCGCTCCACGAGGCGTTGCCGGCGACCGCCTGCCGGGAGAACGACGTCCTGGTCGTGGCCGTGCCCGCGCGGTCCCACTGGTGGTGGCGGCCCGGGCGGGCTCTCGCTGGACGCTGCCTCGACCGCGCGGTGTGCCCGGTCCTGGTGGTCCCGCCCCCGCAGGCGGCCCGGGAGCTTGGAGGCCGCTGGGTGCCGTGGCGCCGCTGGCAGCGCCGCCGCGAACTGACCGCCGTACTCGACAAGCTCGCCGCCTAGCGTGCTCCGCCTCGGCGGATGGGCAGGCGGCACCCGAGCTCAGGCTCGTTCAGATCGGGAGCCTCCCCGGTCGGCCGGGACAGGCCATCGGAAGGCGGCTGCGAGTCCGCAGCCCGCCGCATCCCCTCCCAACTGGACCGGCGCGCGAAGGGGCCCTTCGGCGGATCCCAGGGACCCGAGCGGCCCTCTGCCGAGCACGTGGCTGGAGGCAGGCTCGGAACTACAGGCGCCACCGCCGTGCCCGGCCAGAGGAGGTCGCCATGACACCCGCAACCCTGGACGCCACCGTCCTGGAGGACCCCGTCTCCGCCGCCGTGGCCGCACCGTCGATGCACAACACCCAGCCCTGGCGCTTCCGGCTGCGCCCGGAGACGTGCACCGTCGAGATCCGAGCGGCGCTCGACCGCGAACTGCGGGCGGAGGACCCGGACGGACGGGCGCTGCACCTCTCCGTGGGCGCCGCCGCGTTCAATCTGCGGCTCGCCGTCGCCCACCACGGCTGGGAACCGGTGCTGCGCCTGCTCCCAAACCCGCGCGAACCCCAGCTCCTCGCCTCCGTCCGACTGGCCGGACGGCGGCCGTCCACGACCCCGGCCCTGTACGACCAGATCTGGTGCCGCCACACCAGCCGCAGCCCCTTCTCCGCCAAGCCCCTGCCGGGACCGCTGTGGGCGGAGATCGTCGACGCCGCGCGGGTCGAGGGCGTCCACCTGCACCTGCCTGACCAGGACGAGACGCGTCGGCTGCTGGGCCTGACCTACGAGGCCGAGGCCCGCACGATCATGGACCGGGGCCGCCGCGAGGAGAGCCGACATTGGATCCGCGCCCGGGCGGACACGGAGTTCGGCATCCCGCCGGAGGCACTGGGGCCGCAGGACGCGGCCGGGCGCCTCCCGATGCGGGACTTCTCCGCGCTGCAC
>NZ_BBPQ01000065.1:0-16386 GCF_000787855.1 Streptacidiphilus anmyonensis
ACCCCAGCACCGACCGCACCGCCGCAGGCAACCCCGCACCGGACGCACCCGCCCGCGCCGAACTCCCCTGCAGACCCCCGGCCGCACGCGGCCGCACCGGCACGCCCTCCGGCACCGGGCCGCCCGCCCTGCCGTCGACGCGCGCCTGCGTGCCGGGACGGGGGCGCTGCGTCTGCGTCGTCTCCCGTCGCTCACGCATCGGCGTCCGCCGGGTGGGCGTGGAGGCGGACGTGGAAGCCGAGGCGGCGCAGGCCGAGGGTGGCCAGGCCGGTGAGGGAGGCCAGGACGAGGCCGAGCGCCGCGTCGCGGGGGAAGGTGGGGGGCGCGGGTGCCGAGGGCGTTGCCGCGGCGGACTGCGCGCCCAGGACGCGCCAGCCGCCGCCGGCCGCGGGCGCGCCGAGGTCGGCGATCGTGAGCCGGCCCGCGGCGACCGGGTGGCCCGCGCAGAACTCGTGGACGAGGTAGCTGCCGGGCTTCACGTCGGGCGCGAGCCGGGCCGCCGCGTAGAGGCCGCCGTCCGCGGCCAGCGCGAGGGCGACGGGTGCGGCGAACGCCGCCGAGCGGACCTCGCCGGTGCTGGTGTCGCCGCAGTCGGCGAAGGTCCGCAGGTCGACGGTCGCACCGGGTCGGCTCTGTTCCGGGTCGACGGTCAACGTCTCCAGCACGAGGGGCGGTTGGGCCTTCGGCCGCACGGCTCCACGCGGCGCGGCGGCGACCGCGGCCTGCGGCGGGCCGCCGCTGACGGTGACGAGCGTCGTGCCGCCGCCCGGTGCGGGCGCGGCGTCGGAGGCCAGGGCCGGTCCCGCGCAGCACAGCATCATCGGGAGCGCGGCGGACGCGAGTGCACTCGCGATCGCCCTCCGCCGCATCGCCATACGCTCTCCCTCTCCTCTTCCGCCTCGCGCTTCGCTCTCCGGTTCGGCACCTCACATCTGACTGCGTGTAAGAAATATGACGATCGCTCCGTACCCGAAACACCGACTGGGCCGGCCGGGTGAGCACGGGGATGCCGTGCCACCCGTCCGGCCCAGCCAGACGTCGATCGCGTGAGCGATCCCGGGATGTCCTTGACTCAGATGTCCTCGACTCAGATCTCCTCGACCAGCTCCGCGACCGACTTGACCACCCGCGACGGGCGGTAGGGGAAGCGGTCGACCTCGGCCTGCGTGGTCAGTCCGGTCAGCACCAGGAAGGTCTTCAGGCCCGCCTCCATGCCGGACTTGATGTCGGTGTCCATCCGGTCGCCGATCATCGCCGTGGTCTCGGAGTGCGCGTTCAGCGCGTTCAGCGCCTCACGCATCATCAGCGGGTTGGGCTTGCCGACGAAGTAGGGCTCGACGCCGGTCGCCTTGGTGATCAGCGCGGCGACCGAGCCGGTGGCCGGCAGCACGCCCTCCGTGGAGGGGCCGGTCTCGTCGGGGTTGGTGCAGATGAAACGCGCACCCGCGTTGATCAGGCGGATCGCCTTCGTCAGCGCCTCGAAGCTGTAGGTGCGGGTCTCGCCGAGGACGACGTAGTCGGGGTTGCTGTCGGTCAGCACGTAGCCGACCTGGTGCAGCGCGGTGGTCAGGCCCGCCTCGCCGATGACGTAGGCGGTGCCGCCGGGGCGCTGCCCGGCCAGGAACTTGGCGGTGGCCAGCGCGGAGGTCCAGATGGACTCCTCCGGCACGTCCAGGCCCATGCCCTTCAGACGCGCGTGCAGGTCACGCGGCGTGTAGATCGAGTTGTTGGTCAGCACGAGGAACGGCTTGCCGGACTCCCGCAGCCTGCCGATGAAATCGCCGGCGCCGGGGATGACCGTGCCCTCGTGGACGAGGACGCCGTCCATGTCCGTCAGCCAGGACTCGATGGGCTTGCGCGGCGCGGTGGCCTTCGCGTCGACAGGGCTCGCTTCGGCGGCGGAGTTGCTCTGAGCCACGACCGTTTCTCCACTCTGGTGAACTGGTGAATCACTGACTGCCCTGACCACCGCCAGCGTAGTCGGACCACCTCTCCGCCCGCGCCCCGTCCCACCAGGCAGGACGGCCGCCGCACCGCCGCGCCCCGCCGAACTTCCAGGAGTGCGGGGCCGGTACCGACCTGCGGCTGCGGCGGCGGACGCGACTCCCCACCCCTGAGGCAACCCGCGTCCGCGCGGCACGGCCGCAGACCGGTACGGACCCCGCACTCCTGCTGCCTGCCTGGGCCCGACGTGCCTTACAGCACCAGCGCCGGCAGGTCCGCGACGCTCGCGAGCACGTGCGTCGCGCCGTCCTCGCGCAGGCGCACGGCGTCGTGCGCGCCGGTGAGGACGCCCGCGACGATGCCCGCGCCGGAGCGGACGCCGCACTGCATGTCGTAGCCGGTGTCGCCGAGGACGGCCATCTCGGCGACGCTGTCGGCGGCGCCGGTCCGCAGGAACGCGGCGAGCGCGAGGTCCGGGTACGGGCGGCCGCGGCCGGCGTCGGCCGGGCACAGGGCCAGGTCGACGAGCTTCTGCCAGCCGAGCGCCTCGATGATCCGCTGCTGCGTGGAGCCGCTGAAGCCGGTGGTCAGCACGACCGTCAGTCCGGCGTCGCGCAGCCGCGCGATCGTCTCCTGGGCGCCCTCGATCGGCGCGCAGTGGCCCTCGCCGACCAGGCGGTCGTAGGCCGCCTCGAAGGCGACGTTGGCACGCTGGGCGAGGGTCTCCTCGCCGAAGAGGCGGCGGAAGACGGTGATCTTGCTCTCGCCCATCGTGGCGCGGACGTCGGCGAGCATCGCGTCGTGGCGCTCGCTGCCGGGCTCGACGCCGAGCTCGCGGGCGGCCGCCTCGAAGGCCAGCTCGACCAGGCCGCCGTCGGCGACCGTCGTCCCGGCCATGTCGAGGACCACCAGCTTGGTCGTCGTTCCGTTCTGACCAGCCATCACAGTCCCATCTCGTTCACGGTCGCCTCGCCGATCGCGGGCGAACAGGTCATGCCGCGGCCACCGGGGCCGGTCACCAGCCAGACGCCCTCGCGCACCTGCTCGCGGTGGACGACGCGGGTGGTGTCCACGCACTGGGCGTAGACGCCCGCCCAGCGGTGGCGGATCGCCGGCATCGGGCGGCCGAGCAGGTCCTCGACCACGCCGCGCAGGTACGCGTACGGCTCCTCGACGACGTCGAAGCCGAAGGGCTGGTCGTACTCGTGGGTGTCGCCGATGGTCAGCGAGCCGTCGCGGCGCTGGACCAGCAGCAGCTGCATGCGGTGCTCGGCGGCGATCGGGTGCTGCGCCTGACCGTCGTTCAGGCGGTCCAGGGCCGGTCCCTGGTACGCGGGGTAGTAGCGGAAGCTGTCGCCGTCGGCGACGGAGGTGGTCAGCGGCACGTCCAGCGGCTCGGTCTGCATCATCTGGAGCCGCACCTTGCGGACCGGCAGCTGCGGGGCGAGCTCGCGGACCAGGCCGCCGAGCCAGGCGCCGGTGCAGAGCACCACGCGGTCGCCGGTGTGCAGCTCGCCGCGGTCGTCGCGGACCGCGTTCTCGCCGACGACCTCGCGGACCTCGCGTCCGCCGAGGAAGGTGTAGCGGCCACTGGCGTGCAGGTGGTCCTGGAGGGCGCGCTGGGTGACCCGCGGCTCCACCTGGGCGTCGTACGGGGACCACAGCGCGCCCAGGTACTTGCCGCCCAGCGCCGGGTTGGCCTCGCGGACGGCGTCCGCGTCCAGCCACTCCCAGCCGCGCACCGCGGCGTCGTCCCGGGCGACCATCTCGGCGGCGACGGCGCGCTCCGCCTCGGTGCGCACCACGGTGAGCGAGCCGGAGGGACGGAACCCGATCCCCGGCACCTCGGCGGCTATGCCCTCCCACAGCTCCCGGGCCCGCAGCGCGGTGTCGAGCTCGGCTCCCTCGGACCGGCCGCCCACCCAGACCAGGCCGAAGTTCCGCAGGGACGCACCGCGCGCCTGCTCCTCCCGCTCCAGGTGGACGACCTCATGACCGCGCTGGACGGCATGCCAGGCATGCATGGTCCCCAGCGCTCCTGCTCCCACAACGATGACCTTCACGCCGACGACCTTCGATCTCCCTCATTGCGCGGCGGGACCTTCCCGGTGAATCCAGCATGAACAGGAGTGGCACGTTTGGACTAGACCCGTTATCGATTCGTGACCTGGAATCCCCCTTCGCCGTTCCGGACGCCCGTCCTACTCGGCGGCCCTGAGCTCGGTGGAGAAGCTGAACCGGTCGCCTCGGTAGAGGGTGCGGACCCGCTCGAACGGGCGGCCCTTCGCATCCCAACTACGCCGATGGAGCAGCAGCATGGGCAGCGCCGGAGGCGTGCCGATGAGCAGCGCCTCGCGCGGGGTGGCCAGGACGGTCTCGATCCGCTCCTCGCCACCGCCGGAGACCAGGCCGCCCGCGTCGCGCGCGTAGGCGTAGAAGGATCCCGCCGGGTCGAAGTCCTGGTCCATGCGGGGCAGCAACGCCACCGGCGCGTAGGTGCTCTCCAGGCCGACGCGCTCGTCGTCGACGAGCAGCACGCGCTCCAGGTGCCAGACGAAGTCGCCGCGCTCGACCCCGAGTTCGCGTGCGGCGTCGTCGGCCGCGGCGAACCGCTCCAGGCCGATCAGGCGGCGGCCGGGCGTGTGGCCCCGACGGCGCACGCCCTCGGTGTAGGACCCGAGCGCGAGCGGCTGCTCGATCTTCGGCCCGGCGACGACGGTGCCGCGCCCCTGGCGTCGGACCCGGCCCTCCAGCAGCAGCTCGCGCAGGGCGAGCCGGAGCGTCTCCCGGGCCACGCCGTAGCGCTCGGCCAGCTCGCGCTCGGCGGGGAGCGTCGCGCCCTCGCCCAACTCGTCGAGGAGTTCCGTCAGTTGCGCCTTGGCCAGGTAGTACTTGGGCATCCGGCCGTGCTCGGGGATGCCGGCCCGGACGGGTGCGCCGGGCGCGTGCGGCAGGCGAGGAGCCTGCGAGGGTGGTGGACTCACGCCCCCACGGTAGCCGGACGCGGCTGCTGCCCGACGAGACGACCCCAGACCACCATCCGGTAGAGCGAGGTGAACGCGGGCGTGCAGGTGGTGAGCGTGATGTACCGGCCCGGCGTGCGGTAGCCGTACCGGCTGGAGGGATGGTCGGTGCTGTACGGCTCGGGCAGGACGACGGTGCCGTCGCTCGGCTCGGTCTGCGGCAGGATCGAGTCGACGCGGTAGACGTAGTCCCAGCCGGAGACCTCGACGATCACCGCGTCGCCGACGCTGATCCGGTCCAGGTGGCGGAACGGCTCGCCGTGGGTGTTGCGGTGCCCGGCGATGGCGAAGTTGCCCTCCTGGCCCGGCATGGCGGTGCCGGGGTAGTGGCCGATGTAGCCGTGGTTCAGCACGGCGTACTTGTCGACGCCCTGGGCGACGGGGAAGACCAGGCCGAGCGCGGGGATCCGGACCACCGCGAACGCGGTGAGGTCCCTGGCCATGCCGTTGATCCCGGTGCCGCCCACGGAGCCTCCGGAGCCTCCCGCCGCGCCGGCGTCCCAGCTGCCGCCGCCGGAGGCCCGCGCGGGCGCGCCGCCCGCGGACGCGCCCGAGGTCGGCGCGGGCGTCGGGGCCGTTCCCGACCGCTGCGCCTGCTGGTCCCACTGGTGCTCGAGCGCGGACACGGCGCCCGAGGCGTTGGCCTCGGCGACGCGGTTGGTCCACCACAGCTCGTACGTCGCCAGCAGGACGGTCACCAGCCCGAGCGTGACGGCCAGTTCGCCGAAGAGGATGAGACCGCGGCGCAGTCCCCACAGCCACCGCGGTCCCATCCCGGCTCCCCACGCGTCTCGGCCCTGAGCTCCCTGACGCGCCGTCAGATTACGCCTCGGGGCGCGCCTCCGCCAGATGCGCGTCGATCTCGGCGAGGAGCCGTGCCTTGCCGCCCTCCTCCAGGAAGGAGGAGCGGACGGCGTCGCGCGCCAGCTCCGCGACGCCCGCCTCGTCCAGCCCCAGCAGCTCCGCGACCACCTCGTACTCGCGGTTCAGGTCGGTGCCGAACATCGGCGGGTCGTCGCTGTTGACCGTCACGACCAGCCCGGCGTCCACCATCCGCCGGATCGGGTGGTCCTCCATCCGGGTCACCACGCGGGTGGCGATGTTCGAGGTCGGGCAGACCTCCAGCGGGATCCGGTGCTCCCCCAGGTAGTCCACCAGCGCCGGGTCCTTGACGGACTGCGTCCCGTGGCCGATGCGCTCCGCGCCGAGGAGGCGCAGCGCGTCCCAGACCGTCTCCGGCCCGGTGCTCTCGCCCGCGTGCGGCACGCTGTGCAGGCCGGCCGCGCGGGCCCGGTCGAAGAACGGCTGGAACTGCGGCCGCGGCACGCCGATCTCGGGCCCGCCGAGCCCGAAGCTGACCAGCCCGTCCGGCCGCAGGTCGAGCGCGAGCCGCTCGGTGACCTCCGCGGACTCCAGCCCGGCCTCGCCGGGGATGTCGAAGCACCAGCGCAGGGTGACCCCGAGCTCCTTCTCGGCGGCGACGCGGGCGTCCTCGATGGCCTCCATGAACGCCTCGCCAGGGATCCCGCGCTTGACGGAGCTGTAGGGGGTGACCGTCAGCTCCGCGTACCGGATGTTCTGCCGGGCCATGTCCTGGGCGACGCCGTAGGTCAGCGCCCGCACGTCCTCGGCGTCGCGGACCAGGTCGACGACGGAGAGGTAGACCTCGATGAAGTGGGCGAAGTCGGTGAACTCGAAGTACCTCGCCAGCGCCTGCGGATCGGCGGGCACCGAGGTGCGCCCCTCGTGCCGCGCCGCAAGACCCGCCACGACCTGCGGCGACGCCGAGCCGACGTGGTGCACGTGCAGTTCCGCCTTCGGCATCCCCGCGATGAACGCCCGCAGCGACATGTTCTCTTCCTCCCAGATCGGCCGCGATCGGCCGGACCGTCTTCACACGGACAGGCCGGTCCCAGCCTCTCATGCGGTGAGATAGCGTGACGGATCAGCGGAAGAACACGCGAACGGGACCGGAACAGGGGAACGGGGGGTCGGGGGACACCGTGGCCGACTACTACCAGGTCGACTTGGACGCGCTGGCGCGGATGACGTCCGCGCTCCAGCAGGCGGGCGACCAGATGGAACAGGCACTGCGGCTGATGGGCGGCTCGGAGGGCGCACAGATCGGCACCGACGAACTCGACCGTGCGGCGAACGACTTCCAGAGCACCTGGCAGTACGGGCTCGGCCAGCTCAAGCAGAGCCTGTCCGACACCGACGAGGGTCTGAAGCAGGCCCAGTCGGGCTACCAGCAGATGGAGCAGGCCCTGCAGCAGGCGCTGAACCAGATCGGCTCGCAGGAGGTCCAGCCGCTCGCGGGCCAGATCGACCAGCTCGCCCCCAAGACCGGCGGCGCTTCGACCGGGGGTGGTCGCTGATGACCGGCGTGCTGCGCGAGATCAGCAGCGAGTACCCGCACCTGGGCTTCAACCCGGTCCCGGGCGTGCCGGCGGAGGTCACCGCCGTCACCACGGCGCTGACCCGGGCCACCGGCTCGCTCAAGGAGTCCGGCGCCCTGCTCGGCCAGGTCGAGCAGGCCGGCAGCGGACTGTGGGAGGGCGCGGCCGGCGACGCCTTCCGCGGTCATCTGGACAGCGAACTGACGCAGCGTCTGCAGACCGCGCAGACCTCGCTCGAGCGCGCCCTCGGCGTGCTCACCGACTGGGGCGGCCACCTGGTCGACTTCAAGGGCACCGCCTCCCGGCTCGACTCCGAGGCCGCCTCGGCCCAGGCCGCGCTCGACCAGGCCACCGCCCGGCTCAAGGACGCCCAGGCCAACCCGGATCTCGCCCTGGCCGGTCAGACCTTCGACAACCAGCAGGCGCTGGACCAGGCCCAACAGGCCCTCGACACCGCCGTGACGGCGGTGAACGACGCGCAGGCCGCCGTGAACGACGCCCAGGGACAGCTGGAGTCGATACTCAAGCGGGCGCAGGAACTCGCCTCCGAGCACGAGTCGCTGGCCCGCCGCTGCGCCCAGGAGCTGGACCACGCCGCCCACGACCTCGCCCCGCACAAGCCGGGCATGTTCAGCCGGTTGTGGAACGACTTCACCTCCGGCCTCGGCGCGGTCGGGCACTGGATATCCACGCACCTGGACCTGATCCACAACATCCTCTCCACCATCTCGGCGATCGCCGGCCTGATCGCACTGGTCACGCCGCCGCCGATCGACATCGTGGCGGGCGCGATCGCTCTGGTCGCGGGGGCGGGCGCGCTGGCGACCGACCTGGCCAACCCCCAGTTCCGCAAGGGGATCGGCGAGTTGCTGACCGGCCACATCAACAAGGAGTCGCTGGGCGCGCTCGCCACGGGTGTCGGCGACGTGCTGAGCGTGGTGCCCGGCGCGGCGGGGCTCGGCAAGATGGCGGGTGTCGGCCTCAAGGCCGCCGTCAAGGGCACCGAGGCGGCGACGGAGGGCGCCGGGATGCTGCCGAAGCTCTACCAGATCGCCGACAAGGCCGCCGACAACCCCGGGTTCGCAGCCAAGATCCTCGCCAAGAGCAGGGCCGTCCAGATGTCCGCCCTGGACAAAGCCGCGGAGACGGAGAAGCAGGTCGAGACGACCGCCCATTCCGTCGGTGTCGCCCTCAAGTCGGTGGGCGTGGTGTCGCACCTGCGCAAGGACATCCAGGAGGCGTTCTGATGGGTGACATCTTCGACCGCCTCGGCGGCGTTTCCCAACCGGAGCCCGGTCTGAGCGTGTGGGGCGACATTCCCGAGGGCTACACCGCCCTCCCGCTGAAGGACATCACCGGATCCCTCGAACGCGCGGCGACCCTCGTCACCGAGCTGGCCCCGGACGAACTGCGGCAGTTCGTCGAGCCCACCGCTGCAGCGCTCAACGCCCTGCTGCTGGACCTTGCCGACCGCAACGCCGCCTACTGCGGCCTCGGCCGGCACCTCTCGCCCGGGGATGGCGAGGTGGTGACCTCGACGCTGGTCGTCGCGGTCCAGAGCACCGGAGCGGAGGGCGATCCGCGCCAACTGCTCGGCGAGATGGCCGCCCGGCTCGACGTCGACGGGGAGGACGAGGACACCGAGGTCTCCCTGGTCGACCTCCTCGGCGTTCCGGTGCTCTTCCACGAGACGGTCCGCGACGTCCCGACGCCGCTCGACGAGGACCAGAACGCCACCACGCCGGTCTTCACCATCGAGGCCCTGGTCGCGTCGGCGGACGGCAGCAAGCTGGCGGCCGTGGAGTTCGCCACGCCGTTCATCGCCCACGGGCCGGAGTTCCGGATGATGATGGTCGAGTTCGCCGCGTCCTTGAGCTTCGACCCGCCGCCGCCCGAGCCGGAGACCAGCAGCATCCGCGCCGCACTCGGATAGGAGACCCATGTACGGCCCCGCTTCCCCGTCCCCGCTCCACGATCCCACCGTCCAGGCGGCGATCGCGGCCGAGAAGGCGCAGTCCCGGCAGCCCTTCGACGCGCTCCCGGAAGGACCTGCCCGCGCGGTCGAACTGCTGCTCACGCACTGCCCGTGGCAGGAGTACGGCTACCGCTACGGCCGATGGCAACGGCAGACGGAGGAGGAACTCGTCTGGTTCCCGGTGAACCGCTGGGTCCGGACCAAGGTGATGCAGCTCGTGGACCTCCACAGCGGAGCTCCGGTCGCGGAGGTCTATCCGTACAGCGGCATCGGCGGGCCACCGCAGTTCGAGCCCGCCGGGCGGGTCTGGGTCTGCGGCAGTCCGAACTCCGTCGCTGCCTTGATCCCTGTCGGCGCCGATCAACGTGAGATCGCGCTCGCCAGGGCGCGGCACACCATGTTCAACGACGAGTGGCTGCTCGCGCGGACTCTCGTCCACGGACAGGAGAAGCCGGCTCCCCGCCCTTACCAGGAGCGCAGGCTGTACCAGAAGTCCACCTGGGTCGCCGACTGTCCGCAGAAGCCGACCAAGCAGGACGGCTTCGAATGGCGATACTTCCAGGTCGACGAGGGCCTCCTCCACGGCGAGGCTCGCACAGCCCACTGGGAGGACCAGAAGCTGTGGAAGGCGCTGCGGGCCACCGGCCTGTAGCGAGTCGGCTCAGAGCAGCACCGACAGGGCGTGGATCAGCAGGCCCGCGATCGCGCCGACGACGGTGCCGTTGATGCGGATGAACTGGAGGTCGCGGCCGACGTTGGCCTCGATCTTGCGGGAGGCCTCCTGCGCGTCCCAGCCGGCGACGGTCTCGGAGATCAGCGAGGTGATCTCGCTGCGGTAGGTGTCCACCACGTACTCCGCGGCGTCCTCCAGCCAGCCGTCGACCTTCTCCTGCATGCGCGGGTCGTCGGCCAGGCGGGCGCCGAAGCTGCGCAGGCCGTCGCGGATGCGCAGGCGCAGCTGGCTGTTCTCGTCCTCCGCGGCCTCCAGGACCATGCCGCGCACGGCCGACCACGCGGAGGCGATGAGGTCCTGCACCTCGGGGCGGGAGAGCAGGTCGGCCTTGGCCCGCTCGATCCGCCCGATGGTCTCGGGGTCCTCGCGCAGCTCTGCGGCGAAGTCGGACAGGAAGCTGTCGATGGCGCCGCGCGCCGCGTGACCGGGGTCGTCCCGGATCTCGGTGGCGAAGCGGAGCAGTTCCTTGTAGACGCGCACCCCGATCTGGTTGTCGATGAACTTCGGGGTCCAGCCGGGGGCCTCCTCCGAGATCGTCCGGATCACCTGCTCGCGGTGGACGACCAGCCAGTCGTGGAGGCGGACCGCGCACAGGTCGACCACGCCGCGGTGGCCGCCCTCCTCGACGACGCGGGAGAGCATCCGGCCGAGCGGCTGCGCGACGGGCTGGGCGGCCGCGCGGCGGGTGATCGCCTCGCCGATCACGGCCTGGACGTCCTCGTCGCGCAGCACCGCGAGCGCGCCGCGCAGCGCGGCGGACGCCTCGCGGGTGACCTTCTCCGCACTGCCGGGCGCGGAGAGCCACAGGCCGAGCCGCTTGCCAACGCCGAGCGACCGCAGCCGGGCGCGGACCACCTCGACGGAGAGGAAGTTCTCGCCGACGAAGGTGCCGAGGCTGACGCCGAAGGCGTCCTTCTTGGTCGGGATGATCGCCGTGTGCGGGATCGGCAGGCCGAGCGGGCGCTTGAACAGCGCCGTCACGGCGAACCAGTCGGCGAGCGCGCCGACCATGCCGGCCTCGGCGGCGGCCTGGACGTAGCCCGCCCAGGAGCCGGCCCCGGAGCGCAGCGCCCAGGTGGTCAGGACGTAGATCACCGTCGCCGCGACCAGGAAGCCGGTGGCGATCGTCTTCATCCGCCGGACGCCACGCCGTTTCACCTCGTCGGAGGCGGTGTAGCGCACCGCGCCGGCCCCCGACGGCATACGGTCTACCCGCGCGTCGGACGCTTCTCTAGGCTTCATGGGGAGCGTATCCACGGAGCAAGTGTCACCCGCCTCTCAGAAAAAACGGTCGAACCGTCGGAGAGATCAACGATGGCGTCCCCCCTTTCCGTGCCCGGCTCCCACCCCGCGCAGACGGCCCACCCCGCGCAGACGGCGACCGGCGGCCTCGCCGGTTACGCCGAGCACTTCGCCGAGACGGAGGGCTATCTCGACTTCGGGCGGTTCGGCCCGCCCTCGCGCGACGTGCTGGACACCACCCAGCGCCTGCTGGAGCAGAGCGCGCACGCGGACTCCGCGACCGTGGACGAGCTGATGCGGCAGGAGCTGCGAGCCCGTCACGCGGCGGCGCGGCTGATCGGGGAGGTGCCGGTGGAGGCGGTGGCGCTGCTGCCGAACGCCAGCACCGGGCTGTTCCACGCCGCGTTCGGCCTGCCGCACGGCACGGTGCTGGTGCCGGCGCGGGAGTTCCCCGCCAACGCCTACCCCTGGCTGCGCGCGGCCCGGCTGGGCCGGGTGCAGCCGGTCTCGTTGGAGCCCGACGGGTACGGCCGGGTGACGCCCGAGCTGGTGCGGCAGGCGCTGACGCCGGAGACCGTCGCCGTCTCGCTCTCGGCCGTCGACTACCGCACCGGCTACCGCGCCGACCTGGACGGGATCCGCGAGGTGATCGGCCCGGACCGGCTGCTGGTCGTGGACGCGATCCAGGGCATGGGCGTCGCCGACCTGCCGTGGACCGCCGCCGACCTGCTGGTGACCGGCGGTCAGAAGTGGCTCCGATCCGGCTGGTCCACGGGCTTCCTGTACGCCTCTCCCCGCGCGCTGGAACGGCTGGAGCCGACGCTGACGGGCTGGACCGGCGTCTTCGACGCGGGCGTGTTCGACAGCCAGGAGCACGCGCCCGCGTCCGACGCGGCCCGCTTCTCGGTCACCAACCTCAGCCCCGTGGCGGCGGGGGCCTTCGCGGCCGGGCTGGAGCTGGTGCTGCGGACCGGAGTGGCGCGGATCCAGGCGCATGTCGCCGAGCGCACGGCGCAGCTGATCGACACCGTGCGCAGCGCGGGCGGCGTCGTGCTGTCGCCGGAGGCCGAGCAGGAGCGCGCGGGCATCGTGGCGTTCACCATGCCGCGCACCGAGCCCGACGTCGTCGCGGCGGGCCTCGCCGAGCAGGGCGTCACCGCGACCGTCCGCCCGGACCAGCTGCGGCTGTCCGCGCACGCGTCGACGACGCTGGCCGCCGTCGATCGGGTCCATCGGGCACTCACCTCCCTTCCGGTCTGACTCCGGGTTCCGATTCCCGGTTCGGGCCCTCTTTCACACCTCCTCGCACGGCCCTACGCTCAGAACCGCACACAGCCCAACAGGTTCCAACAGCGAGGATCCTCCATGCGTGCTGCGCAGACGTCCCCTGCGATCTCCCAGCCCCCCTCCCCCACCCCGGTCTCCCACGACGGCGCCACCGGCACCTGGCTGCTGACGACGCGCTCCACCAGCTACGCCCTGCGCGTCGACGCCCAGGGCGTGCCCCGCCACGTCCACTGGGGCGGGCCGCTCACCCTCGCCGACGCCGCGTCGCTGCCCCTCGCCGGCGCGGCGCCGCACAGCAGCTTCGACGGACAGCGGGCAGCGTCCGAGGAACTGACCGTCGACGGCGCCAACCGCTACGGCCCGCCGGCCCTGCGGGTCCGCTTCGCCGACGGCACCCGAGCCCTGACCTGGCAGGCCGACGGACACGAACAGCCCGACCCTGCCACCGTGCTGCTGCACTTCCGCGACCCGCACTACCCGCTGCGCACGACCCTCGGCTACCGCGTCCACCCCGAAACCGACGTGATCGAACGCTGGACCGAGCTCGCCCACCTGGGCGTCTCCGACGACATCGTGGCCCTGCGCGCCGACTCGGCGACGCTCTCCCTGCCTCCGCGCGACGACTACCGCCTCGGTCACGCCGTCGGCCGCTGGGGCGCCGAGACCCAGCTGCGCCGCACCCCGCTCCCCAGCGGCGAGACCGTCCTCACCAGCCGCACCGGCACGACCAGCCACCGCGCCCAGCCCTGGGCGATCCTCGACGCGGGCGACGCGACGGAGGACCACGGACAGGTCTGGAGCGCGGCGCTCGCGTGGAGCGGCTCCTGGCAGATCACGCTACAACGCACCCCTGACAACCAGCTCTCGCTCAATGTCGGCGCGGGCCACGACGCCGTCACCGTCACGCTCCGGCCCGGTGAGACCCACACGACCCCGCCCGTCCTCACGCTCCACGTCGCCGAAGGCGGCTTCGGCGCGCTCAGCCGCGCCTGGCACGCGCACCTGCGCGCGCACGCGCTGCCGCACCCCGAGGAGACACGGCCGGTCCTCTACAACTCCTGGGAGGCCACCGGCTTCGGCGTCACCCTGGACAACCAGAAGCGGCTCGCGTCGCTGGCCGCCTCGATCGGCGTCGAGCTGTTCGTCATGGACGACGGCTGGTTCGGCGCCCGCCGCGACGACCACGCGGGCCTGGGCGACTGGACGCCCTACCCGGGCGCGTTCCCGGACGGCCTGCGGCCGCTCGCGGACGAGGTGCACCGGCTCGGGATGGCCTTCGGCCTGTGGGTCGAACCGGAGATGGTCAACCCCGACAGCGACCTCTACCGCGCCCACCCCGACTGGGTGCTGCACTTCCCGCACCGCCACCGCACCGAGCTGCGCAACCAGCTGGTCCTGAACTTCGCCCGCCCCGACGTCACCGCCTGGGCCTTCGACTGGCTCACCCGCCTGGTCGCCGACAACGATGTCGACTACCTCAAGTGGGACATGAACCGTCCCTTCTCCGAGGCCGGTTGGCCCGACGAGCCGAGCGGGCGCGGCGACCGCCTCTGGTTCGACCACGTCCGCGGCTACCACGCCGTCGTCGACCGGCTCCGCGCGGCGCACCCCCGGCTGCGCATCGAGGCGTGCAGCGGTGGCGGCGGCCGCGTCGACCCCGCCGTCCTGGCGCGCACGGACCAGGTCTGGATCTCCGACAACACCGACGCCGCCGACCGCCTGGTCATCCAACACGGCTACTCCCAGCTGTATCCGGTGCGGACCATGGCCGCGTGGGTGACGGACGTGCCCAACCAGCAGACCGGGCGGTCGATCCCGCTGCGGTTCCGCTTCCACAGCGCGATGAGCGGCGTGCTGGGCGTCGGCGGGGATCTGACGCACTGGCGGCCCGAGGAGCTGAAGGAGGCGGAGCAGCTGGTCGCCGAGTACAAGACGGTCCGCCACCTCGTCCAGCACGGCGCGTTGTTCCGGCTGCGTCCGCCCGGCGACCTGCAGAGCCTGACGGCCGTCCAGTACCTGGCCCCTGACGCCGCGGAGGCGGCGGTCTTCGCCTGGCTCCCGCAGCCCCGCTTCGGACTCCCGGCCGCACCGCTGCGCCTGGCCGGGCTCCCCCGCGACGCGCACTTCCGCGACCTGCGCACCGGCCGCGTCCACAGCGCCGCGGTGCTGCTGGAACGCGGGCTGGACCTGGGCCTGCCGCAGGAGGACTGGGCGAGCACCGTCGTCCACCTGGTCCGCGTCTGAGCTCACCCCAGGCGTAGTGGTGGCACCGCCCGGGGAGCCGGGCGGGTACTACTGCCAGGGCACTCCGGCGGCGCGGGTGTAGGTCCACCCCTGGGAGCGCCAGAGCGGGGCCTGGGCCGCCAGGCGGACGCGGAAGTCCCTCCATCCGCGTTCCGCCTGCGGCGTCCAGGCCACCTCCGCGAGGGCCGGGAGCCGCGGGAGGTCCATCGTCTGCAGCTCGGACGGGGTGGTCAGGGTCTCCGTCCACAGCATCGCCTCGACCCCGGCGACGGAGCCCCGGGGGATGCCGGGGAGGTAGGTGTCGGGGTTCCAGTCGTAGGCGTGCTCGACGCTGACGTAGCCGGCCCAGGCCAGGCCGAGGGGGGTCGACGGGGCGTACTTCTGGTCCAGATAGGCGCGGTCGGCCGGGGACATGAGCAGCTTGGAGCCGTGGCGGGCGGCGGCCGTGACGCCCGAGACGACAGAGCTGGTCGACTGGCTCTTCGGATGCCAGACCTGGAGCAGGTCCGGCTGCTCCGCCGCGGCCTCGTCCCAGGCGACGACCTGCTTGCCGTGGGCGCGGCCGATGGCGATCGCGCGCGCCATGAAGGCCCGGTAGTCCGCAGGGGCGAGCGTCTTCGCCTCGTCGCCGCCGAGATGGATCAGAGGGCCGGGGGTGAGCTCCGCCAGGGCCGTGACCACGTCGTCGACAAAGGTGTAGGTCGACTCCTTGCTCGTGCAGACACGGCTGAAGCCGACGCCGGTGCCGGTGTACGGCGCGGGCTTCACGTCGCCCGGGCAGGCGAGCTCGGGGTAGGAGACGATCGCGGCGTTGCTGTGGCCGGGGAGGTCGACCTCCGGGACCACGGTGATGTGCCGGGCGGCGGCGTACCGGACGATGGCGGCGTAGTCCGCCGCCGTGTAGAAGCCGCCCCGGCCGCCGCCGACCTCCGTACGGGCGCCGACGGCGGCGAGTTGCGGGCGGCTGCTGACGGCGATCCGCCAGCCCTGGTCGTCGGTGAGGTGCAGGTGCAGGTGGTTGAACTTGTACAGGGCCAGCAGGTCGACGTACTGCTCGACCTGGGCGACGGTGAAGAAGTGCCGGGCGACGTCCAGTCCGGCGCCCCGGTAGGCGTAGCGCGGGGCGTCGTCGGCGACCAGGGCGCGGACGGTGCCGGGCTCCTGCCCCGCGGGCAGGAGTTGACGCAGCGTCTGGCCGCCGTAGAAGAGCCCCGCGCCGTCCCGCGCGGTGATCACCACGCCGGACGGCCCGGAGGTGAGCCGGTAGCCCTCCGGCGGGGTCCCGGCCCCGGGGTCGAGCCGGAAGGTGATCCCGGGAGCGGCGCCCGTCACGGCGCCGGCCTGCGGCGTCCGCAGCTTCAGTTCCGCGGCCACGAGCGTCGCCGCGGCCTGGGCGTCGGGACCGCCCTCGGCGCGGACGGGCGTGGTCGCGGTGACGCCGAAGCCCGCGCCCGACCCGAGCGTCAGCCGGGCCGGACGCGGCACGATCGCGACCGTCCGCGCGCTCGCGGCGGGCGTGCGGCTGTCACTGCTCGGCGC
>NZ_BBPQ01000065.1:16656-47297 GCF_000787855.1 Streptacidiphilus anmyonensis
GCTCGGCGCGGCGGCGCCCGGCGAGCAGCCGGTGGCCAGGGCGAGCGTCAGCGCCGCCGCCGTCGCGGTCGCCGCGACCGTGCGGCCGGTCCGCCGCCGCCTGCTCCGATTCATGCGGACCATGCTGCACGTGGTCTGGACCAACCGCAATCAGCCGTGATCAGGCGGCGTACTGCTTGAGGCAGAGCACGAAGTCGTTGCCCTCCTCGGTGTGCGTGTACGTCGTCGGGGCGGTGGCCGGGCAGCCGCTGCTCGACGTGGTGCCGGTCAGCCTCTTGACCACCAAGTACGACCCGCTCGCGCAGGTGACGACGCGCAGATCGGGGTTGGAGTCGCTGCCGTAGTTCTTGACGCACTGGCCCTCGACGGCGAAGTCGCCGGACCCGGCGTTGGGCGAGTCGGCGGGCAGGGTCGGCTGCGCGGTGTCGGTCGGCAGGTCCGTGGGGAAGTCCGTGGGCAGATCCGTCGGCGAGTCGGTGACGACGGGGAGGTTGCCGCCGCTGTCGTCCGTGCTGCCGCCGCCCGACGCGGCCGCGACGATCAGCACCAGCAGCGCCAGGAACGCGATGACGGGCACCGCGAAACCGGCCGCCTGCGGGCGGTTCATCAGCGGCTTGCCCGGATCCATCGGCGGGCCCTGCCGGTACTCCGGCTCGGGCAGCGCCTTGATCTTGTTATAGGAGACCAGGTTGACGAGCAGGGTGATCGGCGTGATGAACGCCGAGCCCAGGCCCCACCAACCCTGCACCAGGGTCTGGCCGGACATGTCGCGGATGGCCGCGGTGCCGCAGGTGCGGCAGAACGGGCCCTTCAGCGACCGGAAGGTCATCAGCCAGATCATGCCGCGGTGCGCGCGCACGGTGACGTCCACCGCCGGGGAGCCGCCGCAGAACCGGCAGTTCACCCCGTTCGGCTGCCCCCAGCCCGGCTGGCCCATCGGTGCCTGCTGCCCGTACGGCGGCGGAAAACCGGGCTGCTGCGGCATGCCCGGCGGCGGGGGAAAGCCTGCCTGCTGCGGGATGCCGGGCTGCGCCGGCGCCTGGGGATAGCCGTAGCCGGCCTGCTGCGGGATCGCGTCGTACGGGCCCTGCGGCTGCGCCACGGGCTGCGGCGGCCCGTAGGGGTTGGACTGGCCGTACGGGTCCGGCGCCCCGTACGGGTTCGGCGCGCCGTACGGATTGCCGGGCGGCTGCGGCGGAGTGGCCACGGAGGTGTCCCCCATCGAACGGTCTGTTCCCGTGCCGATCTGACACACGGACAGCTGGGACCTTATCTGCTCCTTACGCCACCCCGCCGACCGCCCCCGCCCACCGAGACGCGGACGCGCCGGACGCGCCGGACGCGAACGGCAAACGCCGACGGGGAACGGGGAAGAGGGAACGGGGACCAGGAACGGGGGCCGGGACTACCCGATCCGGGCGACCGTCGCGGCCGTCCGTTCCGCCTCCCCGTACATCCGCGCGATCACGTCCTCGATCTCCGGCTCCCGGACGGACAGGTCGCGCAGCTCGTAGCGCCCGGCCAGCTCCGCGACCAGCGGCGCGGCGCTCGCCGAGGCGGGGAAGGCGAGCCACTGCCGGGTGCCCTCGCGGCGCACCAGGCGGGTGCCGTGCAGCTCGATCGGCGGCAGCTCACGCTCCAGGTCCACCACCAACGTCCGTTCGCTGCGCCCCTGCCGGTGCAGACCGTCGAGCCCGCCGTCGTAGACGACGCGACCGTGGTCGATGACCATCACCCGCGAGCAGAGCTGCTCGATGTCGGTCAGGTCGTGGGTGGTGAGCAGCACGGTCGTGCCCCGTTCCGCATTGGTCTGGGCGAGGAACTCCCGTACCCGGCGCTTGCTGACGACGTCGAGGCCGATGGTCGGCTCGTCGAGGTAGAGCACCTCCGGCTCGTGCAGCAGCGCGGCGGCGATGTCGCCCCGCATCCGCTGGCCGAGCGAGAGCTGGCGCACGGGCACGTCCAACAGCGGTCCGAGCTCCAGCAGTTCGACGCAGCGGTCGAGGTTGCGGGCATAGGTCCCGGCCGGGATCCGGTAGATGCGGCGGGCCAGCTCGTAGGAGTCGCGCAGCGGCAGGTCCCACCACAGGGTGGTGCGCTGCCCGAAGACGACGCCCATGCGCTGCGCCAGCCGGACCCGATCGCGCACCGGGTCGGCGCCGGCCACCCGCAGTCGGCCGGTGCTGGGCAGCAGGATGCCGGTCAGCATCTTGACGGTGGTGGACTTGCCGGCCCCGTTGGGGCCGATGTAGCCGACCATCTCGCCGCGCCGGACGGTGAAGTCCAGCCCGGCGACGGCGTTCACCACCTCCCGGGTACGTCGCAGCCGCCCGGCCCGGCGTCGCACGACGAAGCTCTTCGTGACGCCCTCGACCTCGATCAGCGTCTGGTCCATGTCGGAAGCCCTTCCCTGAGGTGTCGTCATCTGTCGTCAACTGCCGGTGCTGCGGTAGGAGCGCAGGCCGGTGCGCCACAGCAGCCCGGCCGCCGTGGCGCAGAGCAGCGCCGCGAGGGGCGAGGCGAAGCGGAACCAGGACGGCAGGCCCAACGGGTCGTCGCGTCCGAGCAGGTACAGCGCGGGCAGCCAGTTCACGAAGGCCAGCGGCACGCCGAAGACGGTGCCGCGCACGATGTCCCTGGCGTAGATCGTCGGCGGGTACTGCAGCATGGTCGCGCCGCCGTAGGTGAAGGAGTTCTGCACCTCCGCGGCGTCGGCCATGAAGAAGTGACAGGCCGAGCCGCCGACGAAGACGGACCCGAAGATCACCGTCCCGCACAGCACCAGCGAGGCGAAGACCAGGACCTTCAGCGGCGTCCAGGACAGGTCCAGCCGCAGCAGCGACCAGGTCAGCACCGCACCCGACTGAAGGACCCGGCCGATCCGCCGCAGTGCGAACCGGTCCCCGGCGATCTGCGCCAGCGCGGGCACCGGGCGGACCAGGACGGTGTCGACGGACCCCTCGCGCACCCGCACGCCGAGCTGGTCCATGCTGCCGACGAAGATGTCGGCCAGCCCCAGGGTGACGCCGGAGGTCCCGTACAGGAAGGCGACCTGCGGCAGGCTCCAGCCGCCGAGGGCGTGGGTGTGCAGGAACATCACGACGATGACGACGAAGTCCATGCCGGAGGCGGCGAGGTTGCCGGCCATGGTCATCCAGAACGAGGCGGGATAGGCGAGCGCGGCCCGGATCCACATCCGCACGATGTGCCCGTAGCAGCGCACCGCGTGGACCACGTCCCACCGCGCCGCGCCGCCGCCCACGAAGGAGCGTGTCTCAGCCACCCTGGACCACCACCTTCCGCACCGCGCGGGACTGGACCAGCCGGCCGAGCCCGAGCAGCACGACCGCCCAGGCGAGCTGCACCCCGAGCGCGCCGAGCGCGCCCGCCGCGTCGTCGTGCTGGAGGAAGACGTCGGCGGGCACCTGGAAGACCGCGATGAAGGGCAGCGCGCGGGCCACCGCCTCCAGCGCGGGCGGGAAGACGGTGACGGGGAGGAAGAAGCCGCCGAAGAAACAGGAGGTCAGGTAGTAGACGAGCTGGATGCCGCGCAGGTCGAGCAGCCAGAAGCCGGTCAGCGCGACCAGGTAGCGCAGCGCGTAGCTGACGACCAGTGCCAGCGCGAGGGCCAGGGCGGTCGCGGCCCAGCCCGCGACCACGTCGACGGCCGACCCCTGTGGCAGGCGCAGATGGAAGGCGAGTCCGCCGACGAGCATCGGCACCAGGGCGTTGGTCAGCAGCTGGTACCCGGCCCGGCCGGCGTCGACGGCGAGCCACCAGCGCTGCTGGTCGACCGGGCGGAACAGGTCGACGGCGACGTCGCCGTTGGCGATCCGGGTCTGCAGGTCGGCGAGGGCACCGAGGTCCCCGACCGCGAGGAGGGAGAGCAGCCCCTGTCCGATCCAGACGTAGGTGATCGCCGCGGACAGGTCGTAGCCGCCGAGGTGCGGGCGGACGTGCCACAGGGCGATGTAGGTGTAGGTGAGGATGAAGCCGAAGACGGTGTTGGTGAACACCCGCGCCCAGGTGGCGGCACGGTAGGTGGAGTAGCGCCGGAAGCTGCGGAGACAGACTGCGGCGTACATCACACTCCTTTCTGTACGAACGCTGTACGGCCTGGTTGCCGACTCGGATGTCGACTTGTCGACAGGCATGGCGACGGGCCCGCGCCGTCACGCGGGAACGCCGAAATGGCCCCGTTCGTCGACACCCGGGGGGGGTGCCACGAAGGGGCTGATGCCATCGCTCTTCGGTTGTGGTGCGGTGTGATGCCGCTCTCACAGAGTAGCGAAGACGGGCCGTGAAGTGTCACAGCACCGCCACAAAGGTCCCGCGAGCGGGGTACGCCATTCGCCCACCAAGGGACAATCCGGCAGAGTAGACCAGAATGCCCTGATTGGGGCGTTTAACGATCAAGTAGACGAGTCAGCGGACGAGAGCCACCGGAGCACGACGTACATGGGCAGCAGCAACAAGGGCATGGACGATCCGGACAGCCTCGCCAATCCCATGACCGGCGGCACTCTCGAGGCCGAGGACCGGGCCGAAGGAGGCGGAATGGGCGCCAGCGGGCGCGATCGACGCCGCGCCAGGACGGCGGCGCGGAAGGCGAGGCGCAGGGCGCTCCCCTGGTACCGCCGGATCATCCCCACCTGGCGGATGGCACTCGGCGGCCTGTTGACCGCGGTGGTGCTCGGCGTGGGCGCCTTCATCGGCATCTACCTCTACGTGGAGCCGCCGAACGCCAACGCCGCCGCCGTGGCCCAGGCCAACATCTACTACTACTCCGACGGCAAGACCGTGATCGGCCAGACCGGCACGATGAACCGGACCATCGTCCCGCTCAGCCAGATCTCGCCGCAGATGCAGCAGGCCGCCGTCTCCGCCGAGGACCGCACCTTCTACTCGAACCAGGGCGTCAGCCTCACCGGCATGGCCCGCGCCGCCTGGGACACCCTGCGTGGCCAGGGCGTGCAGGGCGGTTCGACCATCACCCAGCAGTACGTGAAGAACTACTACCTGAACCAGGACCAGACGGTCAGCCGGAAGATCAAGGAGTTCTTCATCTCGCTCAAGGTCGACCGGACCGAGTCCAAGAGCGACATCCTGGCCGGCTACCTGAACACCTCCTACTTCGGCCGCAACGCCTACGGCGTGCAGGCCGCGGCGCAGGCCTACTTCGGCGTCAACGCCTCCCAGCTGAACGCCGAGCAGAGCGCCTACCTGGCCGCCCTGCTGCAGGCTCCCAGCGCCTACGACGTCGGCATCGCCAGCGCGGCCGGCAAGCAGGCCGCGACGGACCGCTGGAACTACGTCCTGGACGGCATGACCAAGCTCGGCTACCTGACCCCGGAGCAACGCGCCGTGGCCAAGTTCCCCGCGGTCAAGCAGACCACCGGCATCAAGGGCCTGTCGGGCCAGGCCGGTTACCTGGTCGACATCGCCGACAACTACCTGTTCAGCAACAACGTCATGACCCGCGACGAGCTGGCGCGCGGCGGCTGGAAGATCGTCACCACCTTCGACAAGGGGGACCAGACCGCGCTGGCCTCCTCGGTGAAGGACGAGTTGAACAGCCTGAAGTCCAACTCGGCCAAGGCCAAGTACATCCGTGCGGGAGCGGCGTCCGTCGAGCCCTCCACCGGCAAGGTGATGGCGGCCTACGGCGGCCCCGACTACGTGAGCCAGCCGTACAACGACGCGCTGCGCACCGACATCCAGATCGGCTCGACCTTCAAGGCGTTCGACCTCGCGGCGGCGCTGCAGAACCACGCCACCACGCAGGACGGCCGGACGATCACCCCCTACACGACGTACGACGGCACCAGCGGCCGCCAGGTCGTCGGTCTCCCGCCGAATGTCGCCTCGTACAGCCCGCCGAACGAGGACAACGTCAACTACGGCCAGATCAGCGTCAGCTCGGCGATGGCGAAGTCGGTCAACTCCGTGTTCGCACAGCTGGCCGCCGATGTCGGCCTGGACAAGGTCCGCGCCGCCGCGATCGCCGCCGGGCTCCCCTCTGACACCCCCGGCATGAGCGCCGCGAACGCCTCGATCGCGCTGGGCACCGCCGAGCCGAACGCGGTCCAGGTGGCGGCCGCGTACGCGACCTTCGCCAACCACGGTGTGCAGATCGCCCCGTGGTCGGTGCAGTCGGTCACGCACGACGGCGAGGCGAAGACGATGCCGCAGCACACACACCAGCAGGCGTTCAACCGCAGCGTCGCGGACACTGTCACGCAGGTGCTCCAGGGCGTCATCAACAACGGCACCGGCTACGCCGCCCAGGCGCTGGGCCGCGAGGCGGCGGGCAAGACCGGCACCACCGACAACAACCAGTCCGCCTGGTTCACCGGCTACACGCCGCAGCTGTCCACGACGGTCGGGCTCTTCGCCCAGCAGGGCGACTCCAGGCGCCTGTCCCTGGGCACGGCCGCGGGCATCACCCGCGTCAACGGCGGCTCCTACCCGACGGAGATCTGGACGAACTACATGGAGCAGGCCCTGTCCGGCCTCCCCTACGAGAGCTTCGACCTGCAGACCGGCAGCTACTACGTCCCGCCGGTCACCACGCCCTCGACCACCCCGAGCCCGTCGGCGACGACGCCGGCCAACCCGACGCCGAGCGCGCCGCCGAGCCAGACCCCGGTCAACCCGTACCCGACCCAGACGCCGTCGACGCCGCCCTGGACGCCGCCGGTCACCCCCAACCCGACGCCGTCGAACCCGACCACGCAGCCTTCACCGCAGAACCCGCAGGGGAACATCCTGTTCCCGCGGCACGCGGTCAAGACGCCGTAGTCCGGCCGGGCCCGGAACGCACGGGAGGGCACGGAGCCGTCGGCTCCGTGCCCTCCCGTTTCGGACCCTCCGCCCGCTGCCGGGCCGGGTCAGAAATTGATCATGTGACCGGCCAGGCCGTGGATGGCCTCCTTGACGGCCTCGCCCAGGGTCGGGTGGGCGTGGACGTTGCGGGCCACCTCGTTGACGGTCAGGTCCCACTGCTGGGCCAGCGTCAGCTCCGGCAGCAGCTCGGTGACGTCCGGGCCGATCAGGTGGGCGCCGAGCAGCTCGCCGTACTTGGCGTCAGCGATGATCTTGACGAAGCCGCCCGGCTCGCCGATGCCGTGCGCCTTGCCGTTCGCGGTGAACGGGAACTTGGCGACCTTGACGTCGAAGCCCTGCTCGCGCGCCTGCGCCTCCGTCCAGCCGAAGCTGGCGATCTGCGGCTGGCAGTAGGTGGCACGCGGGATCATCACGTACTCCAGCGACATCGTCTCCGCGTCGCCGATGGTCTCGGCCGCGATGACGCCCATGGACTCGGCGGCGTGGGCCAGCATCAGCTTGGCCGTCACGTCACCGATCGCGAAGATGTGCGGCACGCTGGTCCGGCAGTACTCGTCGATGTCGATCGCGCCGCGCTCGGTCAGCTTCACGCCGGTGTTCTCCAGGCCGTAGCCGGTGACGCGCGGGGCGAAGCCGATGGCCTGCAGCACCTTGTCGGCCTCCAGCACCTGCTGGGCGCCGTCCTTGCCGGTGACGGTGACGCGGACCTTCTCGCCGCTGTCGTCGATGGAGTCGACCCGGGTCGAGGTGAGCACCTGGATGCCGAGCTTGCGGTAGCGCTTGGCCAGCTCCGCCGAGACCTCGGCGTCCTCGAGCGGGACCATCCGGTCCAGGAACTCGACGATGGTGACCTTGACGCCGTAGTTGTGCAGCACGTAGGCGAACTCGACGCCGATGGCGCCCGCGCCCGCGATGATGATGCTCTCGGGCAGGGAGTCGCTGAGGATCTGCTCCTCGTAGGTGACCACGCGGCTGCTCAGCTGCGTGCCCGGCAGCAGGCGGGTGGTCGCGCCGGCGGCGATGATGCAGTGGTCGAAGGTGACGGTCTCGGTGCCGCCCTCGACGAGGGCGACCTGCAGGGTGTTGGCGTCGACGAAGTGGCCGCGGCCCTGGAACTGCCGGATCTTGTTCTTCTTCATCAGGAAGTGGACGCCCTTGACGCGGCCGTCCGCGACCTGGCGGCTGCGCTCGAACGCCGCCTTGTAGTCGAAGCTCACCTTGCCGTCGACACGGATGCCGAAGGTGTCGGCCTCCTGGGTGAACAGGTGCGCCAGCTCGGCGTTGCGCAGCAATGCCTTCGAGGGGATGCAGCCCACGTTCAGGCAGACGCCGCCCCAGTACTTCTCCTCCACGATCGCCGTGGTCAGACCCAGCTGCGCGGACCGGATCGCGGCCACGTAACCGCCGGGACCGGCCCCCAGCACCACCACATCAAAGTGCTCACTCATGCCCCGGACTCTACGCCCAACCGGGGCCCTCCACCCGGCCTGTGATCGACGAGACAGCCGGGTCGCACGAAGCGCCGTCGCCTCACAGCTGCGCGTGCGACCAGTCGACGGGCTGCGGCGACACCTGCGGCTCGCCGACGTTCAGCTGGATGTCCTCGTGCTCCTGGAGCGTGATGGTCCGCGGGTCGCCGGTGAACGCCTTGCCGTTCACGTAGGCGGTGACGTGTCCGGTGGCGGGCCCCACCTGGTTCGCGGACAGCGGCTGCTTCCAGATGTCGAAGAACTGCCCGAGGGTGTACTGCTTCTGGCTCGGGGACTCGACGTGGATGATGCCGTCCTGGGCGTGGGTGTGCAGCCAGTAGTAGCACTGGCTCGCCGAGACGAAGGTGCCGCCGTTCACGGTCGACGGCACCGGCTGGACGACGCCGACGCCGTACGGGACGCTGCGCTGCTGGCCGTTCACGTAGACCGCCAGGTGGGAGTGGATGTGGTAGGCCACCTGCTCGCTGGCGTCGCAGGAGATGCCGTCGACGGTCTGCCCGCTCGCGGCGGAGCTCACCGACGCCAGCACCGGTCCGCTCTGCAGGGCGATGCCCTCCGGCCCCGTCCCGGACGAACTGGAGGAGCTCGGGAAGTTCACCACGACCACCGCGATGATCCCTCCCACGACGACCACCGCGCCCGCGGCGATCAGCACCCGCCGCCTGCGCTCGGCACGCCGCTCGGCGGCCCGCTGCGCCTCGACCTTGGCCCGGACCCCACGACGGTCGGGCCCACCTCTGCCCGTGGACATACCTCCAGCGTGGACGCCCCGCCGCCGGGTCGCCACCGCAGCCGGTCGCGGCCCAGAGCCCCGGCCTCCCGATCCCCCCGGGGTGTCAGCCGTCGGAACGGCGCGCGGATCCGGGCTGGGTCGTCGGCATCCGCTGCACGAAGAACAGTCCGAGGAGCCCGGCGAACGCGAGGATCGCCAGGCCCGCCTTGAGGCCGTCGATCCGGGCGTCGGCGTAGGCGTCGAGAGCGGCCCGGCTCGCCTCCGACCGCGCCCCGGCCTTGTCGAGCGCGGCCTGGAGCTGGGCGTCCGAGACGAACGGGACGCCGGCCGCGAGCTGCACCGAGACCTGGCTCTTGGCCTGGGCGGGGATCGCCGGGCTCTGCTCGATGTTGCTCAGGAAGGACGCGGTCATCACCCCGATCATGATCGACCCGGCGAGCGCCGTGCCGATGGAGGAACCGAGGTTGGTGACGGTGTTCTGGACGCCTCCGACGTCGGCGCTCATCTCGTCCGGCACCGCGGAGACGGTCACCGCCCCCAGCTGGGAGGCGAGCGCTCCCATGCCCAGGCCCACCAGCAGCAGCGGCACTGTGGTGACCTCCGCTCCCGAGGTGGTGTCCAGGGCCGCCATCAGCACCACCGCGCCGGTGATCATCGTCAGCAGTCCGAGCCGTACGACGCGCCGGGGGGACACCTCCGGCAGCAGACGGGGGATGCCGACCGCCGCGAGGAGAAGCGCCAGCGACAGGGGCAGGATGCGGACCCCGGTACCGAGCGCGGAGAGGCCGAGCGCGACGGACAGGTAGAGCGGGACGACGAAGAACACGCCCATCTGGATCAGGTACTGGAAGAAGAACATCGTCAGGCCGCCGGAGAGCTGCCGGTTGCGCAGCATGTCCAGGTCCACCAGGGGCTCCCGGCCCTGCCGCGTCAGGCGGGCCTCCCAGCGGAAGAACAGCCATATCACGAGCACGCCCGCCAGCATCAGCCAGACCACGGGCGAGACCCCGAACCACGACGGCTGGCCGGGCTTCGGAGTGAACCAGCCCCACTCGTCGGAGCGGAGCACCCCGTAGACGAAACCGCCCAGCCCGAGAGCCGACAGCACCGCGCCCACGACGTCGACCCGGGGACGCCGGTCCGGCTGCGCGTCGGCCACGTGACGCGCGAGCAGCAGGATGCCGAGGACCACGACGACCTCCCCCGCGAACACCCAGCGCCAGGAGAAGTACGTGGTCGCGATGCCGCCGATGAGCGGCCCCAGCCCGATCGCGACGGCTCCGGCAGCCGCCACCAGTCCGTAGGCGGCGGGACGCTGCCGCTCCCCGAAGTTCGCGGCGACGAGCGCGACGATCGCGGGCAGGATCAACGCCGCGCCGACGCCCTCCAGGAACGACCAACCCAGCAGCAGCACCGGAAGGTTGGGGGCGACGGCCGTGGTGAGGGAGCCGCAGCCGTAGACGACGCACCCGATCATGAAGGCGCGCCTGCGGCCGATGATCGCGCCGACCTTGCCGCCGGGAATCATGAGCACGGCCATGACCAGGGTGTAGGCGGTGATCGCGCCCTGGATCCCGGTCACCGTGGTGCCCACGTCCTTGGCCACCGTGGCGATCGACACGTTCATCACGGAGCTGTCGAGCGCCATCAGGAACTGCCCCGAGGCAAGCGTCAGCAGGACGAGCCTCGCGGCGCCCGCCATCGCGGGCGGGCCATTCGCAACGTCGGTTCTCGCGGCCATGCCGCATTGTCCCGCCGCGGGCCCGCGGCTCCCGCCCGCCCCGCCGGTGCGTCCTTCGAAGGACGAGGAAGCCCGCCCGATCCGGGTGGATGCGGGCGGGCTGTCCGGGCTCGGCGCGTGCGACGAGGGTCAGTGGTGGCGGCAGTGGCGACGCGGTGGCTTGACCACGTTGGTGATGTGGGTGACGTGCGTGGTCCGACTGACCTTCACGTCCGCCTTCGCCTTGGCCTTGGCGCCGGCGCTGTTGTGGTTCGAGTTGCGCGCGCTGTTGTTGTTCTGGTTGACGACGGTGACGTTGACCGACGCGGGCTTCCCGTGGGGCCCGTCGGCATCCTCGTCGCCCCGCTTGACCTTCGTCGGGTCGAGCACCGTGACCGGCGCGAGCAGGTCGAAGCGGCTGCTGCTGGACAGGGTGGCCGCGTTGGTCACGAGCGCGGGCGCGTTGTCGGCGACGTCGACCAGCAGGTAGATCGGCGGGTACTGCGTGTTCGGGGCGAGCGGGCCTGGGCGCGAGCAGGTGAGCGTGGGCAGCGAGCAGAACCACCCCGCGCCGTTGATCGCGGTGGCCGTCAGACCCGCCGGGAGCGTGTCGCGCACCGTCAGGAACGCGATCGGGGAGGAGAAGCCGGGGCCGTAGTTGGACACCGTGATCGTGTACAGCGCGTTGTGCTGACCCCGGTGGAACTCGCCGTCGTGCGACTTGGCGATGCTCAACGAGGGGGGAGGGGGCAGCGGGACACGCTGCTTCCCCTGCTGGGCGCTGTTCCGCGCCGGCGCCGGCTTGGAAGCCGCGTGGGTGAGCGGGTGGAGGTGGACCGGGGCGGCGTGGGTGCCCCCCGGCTGAACGCGCGGCGCGGGCTTGAGGCCGGCCGCGCCCGCGGCGGGAGCGGTCACGGCGACGACGACGGCGCTCGCCACCAATGCGGCGGCTATACCGGGACAGCGCATGCTGATCTCTCCTGATCTCTCAAGCGCGGGACAGCTATGCACTCTACGTAGCTGTCGACCACGCTCTGTCATCGCGAGCCTAGGAGGTCCCACGCCGCGCCGCTCGGCGAGTACGCCGGGCGGGGGTGGGCGGATGCTGCCGCAGTCCTCGGCGTCGGGACGGATGCCCGCCGGGGCATGCCGAAGGGCCCGTCCATCGGGTCAAGTCCCGTGGACGGGCCCCTCGGTCAGCCCTCGCCACAGCGCTACAGGTACAGCCCCGTGCTGGTGCCGTCGGCGTCGCTCACCCGCTCGGACGCGACCGCGTGGATGTCGCGCTCGCGCAGCAGCACGTAGATCGTGCCCCGCACCTCGACCTCCGCGCGGTCCTCCGGGTCGTACAGGACCCGGTCACCCGGCTCGATGCTGCGCACGTTCTGGCCCACGGCCACGGCCTCCGCCCACGCGCATCTTTTAGAAAGCTCGGCGGTCGCCGGGATGAGGATGCCGCCGGTCGACCGGCGCTCGCCCTCCAGGCCCTCGGTGCGGACCAGGACGCGGTCGTGCAGCATCCGGATCGGCAGCTTCTCGCCGAAGGATGAGTCGTGCTTCTTGCTCACAGTCCCGTCCGCCACAGTCTCGTCCGCGTTCACGCCTGAAACCGTACAGGCAGCCGGTGGCTACTTCTTGCGGCGGATCAGCACCAGGCCGATCACGACCGCGCCGGCCACCGCCGCCACCGGGACGATCCGCTCCTTGCGCGGCCGCCCCTTCTCGTCCACGAACTGCGCCTTGAGCTGCTCCACGCCCCGGTTCACCGCGACGAACGCCTGGCCGACGGTACGGTCGACGGCGCCCTTGGCCTGGGCCTTCGCCTCGTTCATGATCGTGGAGGGGTGGACGGCCACGGCCAGCTCGTCGAGCGTCGCCGCGAGCTGCGCGCGCGTACGGGCGATGTCCGCCTCGATCTGGGCCGCGCTCCGCCGGTCCCGGCTCTCGTCCCTGGTGCTGACCTCGCCCACGAGGACACCCTCTCTCGCTCGCTCGCCGACTGCTACTGCTCTTGGACAGTCTGTCAGGTCGCGCCCGGCCGTGCGCAGCGGCACCCCGGCTGGTACACCGCAGGGAGCGGGCGGGGGCGGTACCGTCGCAGCATGAGTGCCCGACTTTCCCCCGGCGACGCCGCTCCCGCCTTCACCCTGCCCGATGCGGACGGCAAGCCCGTCTCCCTCGCCGACCACCTCGGCCGCAAGGTCGTCGTCTACTTCTACCCGGCCGCGCTGACGCCGGGCTGCACCAAGCAGGCGTGCGACTTCACCGACAACCTGGACGCGCTCGCGGAGGCCGGCTACGACGTCATCGGCGTCTCCCCCGACAAGCCCGAGAAGCTGGCGAAGTTCCGCGAGAAGGAGCACCTGAAGGTCACCCTGGTGGCCGATCCCGAGAAGGAGGTGCTCCAGGCCTACGGCGCCTTCGGTGAGAAGACGATGTACGGCAAGACCGTCACCGGCGTGATCCGCTCCACCTTCGTCGTCGACGAGCAGGGCAAGGTCGAGCACGCCTTCTACAACGTGCGGGCCACCGGCCACGTCGCCAAGCTCATCAAGGACCTGAAGATCTGATCCCGACATGCGGGAAGGCCCCGGCGCGCCGCCGGGGCCTTCGCGTCCTGCTGCTTGGTGCTGCTTACTGCATGGAGCTGTTCATCGCGTTGATCAGCGAGCCGGAGGCGTCGTCGCCCTCGAAGCTGAAGGCGAAGATGCCGCCCAGGCCGTTGGTGGTGGCGTACTGGCCGCGCGCGGTGATCGCCTGCGGGGTGTCGCCGGTGTAGAAGTTCGTGCCGTCGTAGATCCACGAGCTCTGCGTGGTCGGGTCCCAGTGGACCGTCGAACCGGTCGTCAGACCCTTGGCCGCCAGCTCCTTCCAGTCGGCGATGCCCGCCTCCTGGGTGTAGGTCTGGGCCGGGCTCGCGCCGGTCGCCGACTGGTAGAGGCCGTAGTCGCTGCCGGCCGGGACGCCGGTCCAGCCGCGGAAGTAGAACGGGACGCCGAGGACCAGCTTGGACGCCGGGAAGCCGCCGGTGATGCCGTAGGCGGAGTCACCCGTGGTGTACGCCTTGATGGTCTCGTCGATGTTGTACTTCGCGGTTCCCGGGGCGATGGGGTTGCTCGGGTCGCTGGAGGTGTCGTGCAGCGGGTCCTGGAAGTTCGTCGGACCGGTCGAGTCCCACGCGCCGTGCATGTCGTAGGTCATCAGGTCGCCGTAGTCCAGGTACTTGGAGATGGCGGCCGGCTGGATCAGCGCGATCTTGTCCTGGCCGGACGGCAGGGCCGCGGTCAGCATGTAGTGCTTGCCCACCGTCGCGCCGTAGGCGTCCAGCTCGCTGCGGAACTCGCCCAGCAGCGCGGTGTAGTTCGCGGTGTCGGCGGCCGAGTAGTGGTTGCCGGTGTGGCCGCCGGCCGAGGCCGGGTACTCCCAGTCGATGTCGATGCCGTCGAAGAGGCCCGCCGCGGAGCCGGCGCCGCCGGAGGCGTCACCGGAGACGCCCGTCGGCAGGTTGCCCTTGATGAACATGTCGAGGCAGGAGGAGACGAACTTCTTGCGCGACGCGTCGGTGGCGGCCACGTCGGAGAAGTACTTCGAGTAGGTCCAGCCGCCGATGGAGAGGTTGATCCGCAGGTTCGGGTACTTCGCCTTCAGCTCGCGCAACTGGTTGAAGTTGCCCTTGATCGGCTGCGACCAGGTGTCCGAGCTGCCGTCGACCGAGATGTCCGAGGTGTAGGACTTCTGGTAGTCGGCGAAGGCGTCGCCCGCCCCGTCACCGGCGTTCGGGTCCGACTCGTTGGTGGAGTCCGAGGCCTTGACCGTCTCGAAGCAGGTCAGGTTGGTGGGGTCGATGTTCTCGAAAGCGTAGGTGACGACCTTCATCCCCGCAGCCGCGCCCGAAGTGCCCACGTTCTTCGGGTAGTAGGCGTTGCCGTAGATCGACCACTGGTCGAAGTACGCGGACTTCATCGCGCCGGTCGGCGCCGCCCCCGTGGTGACGGTGATCGGCGTGGACTGCGCGGAGGCGTGGCCGTCCTTGTCGTAGCCCTGCACCGTGAAGGTGTAGCTGGTGTTCGGCAGCAGCGAACTGACCGTCACCGTCGGGCCCATGGCCGTGGCCATCAGGTTGGCGCCGCTGTAGACGTAGTAGCCGGGGGTGTCGCCGGTCTGCGAGTTGTCCGTGGAGGCGGTCCAGCTCAGCGTCACCGCGTTGTTGGTGACCTTGGCGGTGATGCCGCCCGGCGTCGAGACCAGGCCGTCGCCGCCGGGGGCGGTGCCGCCGCCGCTGGTGGAGGTGGGGCTCGGCGAGGCGGAGGCGGAGGCGCTCGCGGACGGGCTCGCCGAGGTCGCCGACGCCGACGGGGACGGGGACGCGCTGGCGGAGGCGCTCGCCGACGGGCTGGCGCTGGTCGCGCTCGCGGACGGCGAGGCGGAGGTGGTGCCGCCGCCCGAGCCCGCCGGGCCGGTCAGGCTGACGTCGTCGGCGTAGTAGGTACCCTGGCCGTACCAGCCGTGCGTGTAGACCTGCACCGAGGTGGTGGACGCGCCGGTGGTGAAGCTCGTGGTCAGCTGGCCGTAGCTGCTGTTGGACGGCGTCCAGGTGCTGGCGCTGACGCCGGTGCCGGTCGCACCGAGGTACACGTAGGCGCCCTGCACGTAGGCCGAGAGCGTGTACGTGGTGTTCGGCTGGACCGCGACCGTCTGGGTGCACTGGGCGTCGTCGCTGGAGTTGGCCGCGCCCTGGAGGGCGTGGCTGCCGCCGTGCACCGGTGAGCCGACCACCGAGTCCAGCGTGGAACAGGACCAGCCGGTCAGGTTGCCGGTCTCGAAGTCGCCGTTGGTCACAAGGTTGGTCGCGGCGGCGCTTGCGCCGGTCAGGCCGGCGGCGAGGGCGACCGTCCCGGCCACGAGGGCGGTGGCGGTCACGAGCGCGGTGGTGCGCCGGGACTTCCGGTCCGGGACCGCGGGTCGTGGGGGCAGGGCACGCTGGTGCATGGAGCGACTCCGTGGGTCGTGGGGGTGGTGGTGCGGTGGTGACCACCCGCGCCGGGGTGTGGGGCCCTCCGGCGCGGGTGGGGACTCGTGACTGACGTGGGGTCAGCCGTTGTACTGCGTGAGGATCTTCGTGAAGTCGTAGGGGTTCTGCGTCACGCTGGAGCAGGCCCCGTCGGCCCAGTTGTGCGGGACGCTCGGGTCGCAGGCGCGGTCGCGGTTGACGTCCCAGTAGGAGAACGCGGCGGCGTGGTTGGCCTGGACGTAGCCGAGCAGGTCGGTGAAGGTCGACTGGGTGTACAGCTCGCTGGGCTGGTCGGTGTGACCGTTCATCAACTGCACCGAGAGGTGCGCCCACGCGGTGGCGGCGCTCCAGCCGTACAGCGTCTGCAACTGCGAGACGGTGTCGGCGGCGACGGTCTCCGCGGCGGCGGTCTGGGTGCCGCTGGTGAGGCCGAAGTCGAAGTCCATCAGGTTGACCCGGTCGATCCGGGCGCCGTCGTTGATCGCCTGCTGGATCTCGTCCCGCCCGGTGTCCGGCAGGCCGACGGTGGTCGCCGGAATGGTGAGCGTGACGAGGAGGTTGGGGTTCGCCGCCTCCAACTGCTTGATGGCGCCCCAGCGGACGGCCATGTTGGAGTCGAGTGCGGTGTTCTCCCAGTCGAGGTCGATCCGCTTGAGGCTGTACTTCGTGATGACCTGCTGATAGGCGGCGGCCAGGGCGGAGCTGCTGCCGCAGGACGAGCCGAGCTCGGTCCCGTTGTAGCCGCCGAAGGAGACGGCGACGTCGCCGCCCGCGGCCCGGATCGCGCTGACGTCGGCGGCGACGGCGGTGTCGGACGAGACGGGGTTGCTCGCGTTGCCGCCCCAGGCGGGCGTGCAGCCACCGGAGTCGAGGACGAAGGCGAGGTTGAACTGGTTCTCGCCGGAGCCGGCGACGATGTCGGACACAGCCTGCGGGGAGTTGTCCAACGGCATGAAGTAGACGGGGTGGTGGAACCCGGTGTCGACGGGCGGCGGGGTCGTCCCCGTGCTGCTCGGGCTCGCGGTCGGGCTCGCGCTGGCGCTGGCGCTCGCACTCGCGCTCGGGCTCGGGCTCGTCGAAGCGCTGGCGCTCGCGCTGGGCGAGGAGGTCCCCCCGCCGGTCGGCGCCGGGCCGGTCAGGGACAACTGGTCGGCGCCGAAGGTGCCCTGGCCGTACCAGCCGTGGACCCACACGGTCACCGAGGTGGTGTTCGCGCCGGTGGTGAAGGTGGTGGACAGGGTGCTCCAACTGCTCGCGCCCGGCGTCCAGGTGCTCGTGTCGGTGGTGCCGGTGCCGGTGTCGCCGAGGTAGACGTAGTTCCCCTCGACCTGCCCGGACAGCGTGTAGGTCGAGCCGGGCACGACCGCGACGGTCTGCGAGCACTGCGCGTCGTCCTGCCCGGCGGGGGTTCCGGAGAGTGCGTAACTCCCGGCGGCGACAGGGCTGGTGACCACCTTGTCGTTGACGCTGCAACTCCAGCCGCCGAGGTCGCCGGTCTCGAAGCCGCCGTTCGCCAGCAACTGCCCGCTCGCCGCCTGTGCGGCGCCGCCGACCAGCGCCAGCCCGCCGACCCCGAGCAGTCCGGCGGTACACGCCGCGAGCACGGCTTTGACTCGTACGGGACGTCTGTCTTCCATGCCTGCTGCCTCCGCGAGGTATCGACTGCGCCCGCAGATAAATTGGCCTGGACCAACCCCGACCGTCAAGACCCCATTTGGCAACGTGTCACTTAAGCGCACTTAAGGTTCACCGAAGCGGCAGCTCAGCGCGATGACAGCCTGAACTGGCCTAGTCCTATTGGTCTCAACCACAGGGCTGAGACCGGTTGGGTGCGACCGTCCGGGGCATGGCCTCGGAGACACCGGACCGGGAGGTTGAGTACGATGTCCCTGCATGCGGCTGTGGCGAAGCAGGCAGACGCGCCAGGTTTAGGTCCTGGTGGTGGTGACACCGTGAGGGTTCGAATCCCTCCAGCCGCACGGAAGCATTACCTTCACATCGAAGGCCGAAGGCCCGCCCCCGAGTCTCTCGGGGGCGGGCCTTCGCGCGTCGGCGGGCCTCGGCGGCTGCGGGGGCGTCAGCCCAGCAGGTCCTGAAGGATCGGGGCCAGGGCGCGGAAGGCCTCGCCGCGGTGGCTGATGGCGTTCTTCTGGTCCGGCGTCAGTTCCGCGCAGGTGACGGTGTAGCCGTCGGGCTGGAGGATCGGGTCGTAGCCGAAGCCGAAGGAGCCGGCGGGCTCGAAGCGCAGGGTGCCGCGCAGGCGGCCCTCGACGACGCGCTCCTCGCCGTTCGGGAGGGCGAGCGCCGCCGCGCAGGCGAAGTGCGCGCCGCGGTGCGGGTCGGCGATGTCGGAGAGCTGGGCGAGCAGCAGTTCCAGGTTGGCGCGGTCGTCGCCGTGGCGGCCGGCCCAGCGGGCGGAGAAGATGCCCGGGGCGCCGCCGAGGACGTCGACGCAGAGCCCGGAGTCGTCGGCGACGGCCGGCAGGCCCGTCGCGCGGGCGAGCGCATGCGCCTTCAGCAGCGCGTTCTCCGCGAAGGTCACGCCCGTCTCCGCCACGTCCGGCACCTCGGGGAAGGCGTCGGCGCCGACGAGGTCGACGTCCAGGCCGGCCGCGCCGAGGATCGCGCGCAGCTCGCCGACCTTGTGGGCGTTGCGGGTCGCGAGGACCAGCTTGCGCATGCCGCTCACCCCTCCAGGGCCTTGCGCTGGATCGCGTCGAGCTCGGCGCAGCCGAGCTGGCCGAGGTCCAGCAACTGGTTCAGCAGGTCGCGGTCGAAGGGCGCGCCCTCGGCGGTGCCCTGGACCTCGACGAAGCGGCCGTCGCCGGTGCAGACGATGTTCATGTCGGTGTCGGCGCGGACGTCCTCCTCGTAGCAGAGGTCCGTCATCGGCACGCCGCCGATGATGCCGACGCTGACGGCGGAGACCGCGCCGACGATCGGCTCGGCCTTCGCCCGGGTGATCTTCTTGGCCTGCGCCCAGCGGACCGCGTCGACGAGCGCGACGTAGGCGCCGGTGATCGCCGCGGTGCGGGTGCCGCCGTCGGCCTGGAGGACGTCGCAGTCCAGGGCGATGGTGTTCTCCGACAGGGCGCGCAGGTCGATCACGCCGCGCAGCGAGCGGCCGATCAGGCGGCTGATCTCGTGCGTGCGGCCGCCGATCTTGCCGCGGACGGACTCGCGGTCGCTGCGGGTGTTGGTGGAGCGCGGCAGCATCGCGTACTCCGCGGTCACCCACCCCTCGCCGCTGCCGCGCCGCCAGCGCGGGACGCCCTCGGTGACGCTGGCGGTGCACAGCACCTTGGTGTCTCCGAAGGAGACCAGGACAGAACCCTCGGCGTGCTTGCTCCATCCGCGTTCGATGGTGATGGGACGGAGCTCTTCGGGGCTGCGGCCGTCGATGCGAGTCATGGCACCGACCCTACCGAAAGCCGGGCGGTGAGATTTGACCGATATACCCGGCCGGCCCCTCCGGTCGGAGGGGCGGTCGCCGGGCGGGGCCGACGGGTCGTCAGCGCGTCACATCATGTCCTCGATGTCGGCGGCGATCGGGTCGGCGTCGGTGCCGATGACGACCTGGATGGCGGTGCCCATCTTGACGACCCCGTGCGCCCCGGCGGCCTTGAGCGCGGCCTCGTCGACCAGGGAGGGGTCGTGGACCTCGGTACGGAGGCGGGTGATGCAGCCTTCGACCTCTTCGATGTTGTCGATGCCGCCGAGTCCGGCAACGATCTTCTCAGCCTTCGTGGCCATCTGGTCTCTCCTGTTCTGGGCCGGGAGCACCAGTTTCAGGGCGCCGTCCCGGTCTGTCGCGTCAACGCACTAATGGCTCAACTTCGCGAGCGAAGATCACCAAGCCGTCCGAGGATGTGCACTGTCGGGCACGCCTCACACCTGAATGGTCTACACCACTTGACGGCCCCGGCCAAACGCGGGGAGAGGGGAGAGGAGTCGAGATGAGCTCGGCGCAGGCCGTCGCGGGACCCACCGCCTGGCAGCGGTTCTACAGCGGCCTGCAGAAGATGGGCCGCAGCCTGCAACTGCCCGTCGCGGTCCTCCCCGCCGCCGGAATCCTGAACCGGCTGGGCCAGCCGGACGTCTTCGGGAACCAGGGCCTGGGCTGGGACAACGTCGCCAAGGTCTTCGCCGCGGCCGGCGGCGCCCTGCTCGGCGCCTACATCGGCCTGCCGCTGCTCTTCTGCGTCGGCGTCGCCATCGGCATGGCCAAGAAGTCGGACGGCTCGACGGCGCTCGCGGCCGTCGCCGGCTTCCTGGTCTACCGTGCCGTCCTCGACGCCTTCCCGACCAAGGACGGCCTGGCCGGCCACCTGCCCTACCCCGGGCAGAACCCCGGCGTCCTCGGCGGCATCCTGCTCGGCCTGCTCACGGCCTACCTCTGGCGGCGGTACCACCGCACCCGGCTGCCGGACTGGCTCGGCTTCTTCAACGGCCGCCGCCTGGTCCCGATCATCATGTCCGGCGTCGGCCTGGTCCTGGCCGTCGTCTTCGTCAACCTGTGGCCGCCGATCGGGAACGCGCTCGACCACTTCAGCACCTGGCTGACCAGCCTGGGCTGGCTGGGATCGGGCATCTTCGGCGTCGCCAACCGCCTGCTGGTGGTGATCGGCATGCACCAGCTGATCAACACCTACGTGTGGTACCAGTACGGCACCTGGTACTACCAGGGCCAGATCTACCAGGGCGACATCCCGCGCTTCCTGCACCACGACCCGAGCGCGGGCATCTTCACCACCGGCTTCTTCCCGATCATGATGTTCGCCCTCCCGGCCGCCGCGCTCGCCATGGCCCACTGCGCCAAGCCGAGCCGCCGCAAGGAGGTGACCGGCATGATGGTCTCGCTGGGCCTCACCTCGATGATCACCGGCGTCACCGAGCCGATCGAGTTCTCCTTCGCCTACCTCGCGCCGGTCCTGTACGGCATCCACGCACTGCTCACCGGCGTCTCCATGGCCGTCACCTGGGCGCTCGGCGTGCACGACGGCTTCACCTTCTCCGCCGGCCTGATCGACTACGCGCTCAACTGGAACCTGGCCACCAAGCCCTGGCTGATCCTGCCGGTGGGCGCGGTCTTCGCCGTCGTCTACTACGGCCTGTTCCGGTTCGCGATCACCAGGTTCGACATCAAAACCCCTGGTCGCGAGGAGGACGCCGACGAGCTGGAGGCCGCCAACATCCGAGACTGACCTCCCGCAGGACGAGGATTGCGCATAACATCACAACTCCGACACGGAACGCTCCGCTCCGGTAAAGCCGTGCTAAGAATGGTCTACACCACGTGGTCTAAACCACCGTGGGTGTGGACCATTACTTCGTTAGGGAACACCATGAGCGCAACCACCGCTGCCCCGGTGGCCCCCGCAAAGAAGCGGGGCTCGGGCGCCTTCCAGGGACTCCAGAAGCTGGGCCGGAGTCTCCAGCTGCCGATCGCCGTCCTGCCCGCCGCCGGCATCCTGCTGCGGCTCGGCCAGCCCGACGTCTTCGGCGCCCAGGGCCTGCACTGGGGCAAGGTGGCGGCCGTCTTCGCCGCGGCCGGTCAGGGCGTCTTCGACAACATGCCGCTGCTGTTCTGCATCGGCGTGGCGATCGGCTTCGCCAAGAAGGCCGACGGCTCCACCGCGCTCGCCGCCGTGGTCGGCTTCGTGGTGTACCACAACGTCCTCACCGCCTTCCCGGCCGCGGGCTCGGTCACCGCCGCCACGCCGAACGGGACCCCGCAGAACCCGGGCGTCCTCGGCGGCATCGTGATCGGTCTGCTCGCCGCCGTACTGTGGCAGCGCTACCACCGCACCAGGCTGGTCGACTGGCTCGGCTTCTTCAACGGCCGCCGCCTGGTCCCGATCCAGATGGCCTTCGTCGGCACCCTGGTCGGCGTGCTCTTCGGCGTGACCTGGGGCACCGTCGGCGGCGGGCTGGACCACTTCTCCAACTGGCTGATCGGCCTCGGCCCGCTCGGCGCCGGCATCTTCGGCGTGGTCAACCGGCTGCTGCTGCCGATCGGCATGCACCAGTTCGTGAACACCTTCTTCTGGCAGCAGGTCGGCACCTACCACGGCGTCCACGGCGACCTGAACCGCTTCTTCGCCGGCGACCCGACGGCCGGTCAGTTCATGAGCGGCTTCTACCCGATCATGATGTTCGGCCTTCCGGCCGCCGCCCTGGCGATCGTGCACACCGCACGCCCCGAGCGCCGCAAGGTCGTCGCGGGCATGATGCTCTCGGTCGCGCTGACCGCGTTCGTGACCGGCGTGACCGAGCCGATCGAGTTCGCGTTCATGTTCATCGCGCCGGTGCTCTTCGTCATCCACGCGCTGCTGACCGGCGTCTCCATGGCGGTCACCTGGGGGCTCGGCGTCCACCACGGCTTCACCTTCTCGGCCGGCCTGCTGGACTACGTGCTCAACTGGCACTTCGCCACCAAGCCGTGGCTGATCATCCCGATCGGCCTGGTCTTCGCGGTGGTCTACTACGTGCTGTTCCGCTTCGCGATCGTGAAGTTCAACCTGACCACCCCGGGCCGCGAGCCCGAGGAGGAGATCGAGGACGTCACCAAGGCGTAGGCCCCCGACCCCGCCTCAGATCTCGTACACCGCGCCCGGTCGAGCCAGCTCGACCGGGCCGTCGTACGTTCCGGCGGCGTCGGAGGCGTTGCGCTCCGGGTCCGTCCACGGCGGGATGTGGGTCAGCACCAGCCGGCGCACCCCCGCCGCCGTCGCCAGCTCGCCGGCCTGGCGGCCGTTGAGGTGGACGTCGGCGAACTCCTCCTTGCCGTGGGTGTACGCGGCCTCGGAGAGCAGCAGGTCCGCGCCCCGGGAGAGGTCGACCAGCTGATGGCAGGGACCGGTGTCGCCGGTGTAGACGAAGGACCGGCCGTCGTGCTCGACGCGGAAGCCGTACGCCTCGACCGGGTGGGCGACCTGCGCGGCGGTGATCGTGAACGGGCCGAGCTCGAAGACTCCCTCGCTCAGCGTGCGGAAGTCGAAGACGCCCTTCATTCCCGGGTCCTCGTCCATGTCCCCGTACGCGCGGGCCAGCCGCCCGGCGGTGCCGGTCGGGCCGAAGACGGGCAGCGGCGCGGGGCAGCCCTCGAAGCGGTAGTTGCGGGCGACGTAGTAGGCGAGCAGGTCGATGCAGTGGTCGGGGTGCAGGTGGCTCAGCACCACCGCGTCCACGTCGTAGAGCCCGGTGTACTTCTGCAGCGCGCCCAACGCGCCGTTGCCCAGGTCGAGCACGAGCGTGAAGCCGTCCGCCTCGACCAGGTAGCACGAGCAGGCCGACTCCGCCGAGGGAAAGCTCCCGGAGCTCCCGACCACCGTCAGTTTCATGCCGCGCCCTCCGCATGCTCACATCCACGGCTCCGTCGCCGTGAGGTCGTGAGGTCGTGAGCTACGAGGGTACGGCCGGGGCAGGTCCGCAGGTCCGCCCGCCGGGCCGGTTGTGTTCGGAATCACCAGGAAGGGGGCCCCTGGTTTCGCGCTCATCGACGGTTGTGCGGGCGGCGTCGCACCCACGCTCGGATCGTCTCCGGATACCAGCGCGGCTGCCCGAAGGAGGTCACCACGTCGGGCGCGGGGAGAATGCCCTGCCTGCGGTAGGACTTGACCGTCTCGGGCTGCACGCCGATGTGCGCGGCGATCTCCCGGTAGGACCACAGCTCGGTGGACATGCGGGGGCCTCCTCCGTCGAACGCGGAACAGCGGCTGGACTGCGAGGAATCCAGCGTTTTCCGGCCCAACGAGAGGAAGCTCCCGGCATCGGTGGCTGTGGGCGATCTGTAACGGTTTCAGGTCAGGAAACGGACAAATAATCCGAGACCCTCACAGTCTTTGCAGACGGGGAGGTGCGTGCCCGTTCCGGCGCCACAGAAGCCCTCTCAGGCCCAGAGCTGGCCCTGGAGCGCCTCGACCGCCTGCTCCGTCGTCTCCGCCGTGTAGATGCCGGTCGACAGGTACTTCCAGCCGCCGTCGGCGACCACGAAGACGATGTCCGCCCGCTCCCCCGCCTTCGCGGCCTTGCGGCCGACGCCGAGCGCGGCGTGGACGCCGCAGCCGGTGGAGATGCCCGCGAAGATGCCCTCCAGCTGGAGCAGCTCGCGGGTACGGCGGACCGCGTCGGCGCTGCCGACGCTGAAGCGGGTGGTGAGGACCTTCGCGTCGTACAGCTCGGGGACGAAGCCCTCGTCGAGGTTCCGCAGGCCGTAGATCAGGTCGTCGTAGCGCGGCTCGGCCGCGACGATCTGGACGCCCGGGACCTTCTCGCGCAGGAAGCGGCCGACGCCCATCAGGGTGCCGGTGGTGCCGAGGCCGGCGACGAAGTGGGTGACGCTCGGCAGGTCGGCCAGGATCTCCGGCCCGGTGCCGGCGTAGTGCGCGCCGGCGTTGTCCGGGTTGCCGTACTGGTACAGCATGACCCAGTCCGGGTGCTCCGCCGCCAGCTCCTTGGCCACCCGCACCGCGGTGTTCGAGCCGCCGGCGGCGGGCGAGGAGATGACCTCCGCGCCCCACATCCGCAGCAGCTCGCGCCGCTCCTCGCTGGTGTTCTCCGGCATGACGCAGACCATGCGGTAGCCCTTGAGCTTCGCGGCCATGGCCAGCGAGATGCCGGTGTTGCCGCTGGTGGGCTCCAGGATCGTGCAGCCCGGGGTGAGCCGTCCGGCCGCCTCGGCCTGCTCGATCATGTGCAGGGCCGGGCGGTCCTTGACCGAGCCCGTCGGGTTGCGGTCCTCCAGCTTGGCCCACAGACGTACGAGACCCGCCTCGTTGCCCGGCACCGTCGCGCTGAGGCGCGGAAGGCCGACGAGAGGGGTGTTGCCGACGGCGTCGAGGGGGGTGTCGTACTTCATGTCAGCGCGCGCCGCCGGCGACCGCGGGCAGGATGGTGACGCTGTCGCCCGCGGCGACCTCGGTGTTGATCCCGGCCAGGAAGCGGACGTCCTCGTCGTTCAGGTAGACGTTGACGAACCGGCGCAGCTCGCCGCCGTCGACGAGGCGCTCGCGCAGGCCCGGGTGGCGCACGTCGAGGTCGCTGAAGAGGGCGTCCAGGGTGGCGCCGCTGCCCTCGACGGCCTTGGCGCCGTCGGTGTAGGTGCGGAGGATGGTCGGGATGCGGACCTCGATGGCCATGGCTGGGCTCCAGGAGTGGTCTCGGTGGGAGAGGCGAAGCAGGGCGGTGCGGCGGGGCGCGCGGTCTGCGGGCGCCGAGCGCGCGGGCGTCGGCGAGCGTCAGGTCGTGCGCGACCGGGTGACGACGCCGCAGCGGGGCTCAGGCGGCTGGACAGATGGCGCTGGCGAGGCGGCACAGGTCGACGTGCAGCCGCGCGACGAGGCGGGTGCCGGGCGCGTGAGGGCTCATGTCGACGGAACGCATGCAGGCATCGTATAGATTCCCGCCCCCCGAACGGGATCCCCGTCCCACAGCACGGACGAATCCGTCCCGTATCCCGGAACACCGGAGGGCCCGGCGGCCTCCGCCGGGCCCTCCGCTCCCCTTGCCGTTCAGGCCCCGACGACCTCGACGTCTTCCTCTGTGATCACACCGTCCACAATGCGATACGAACGGAACTGGAACGGCCCTTCGTCGTTGCCGCACTCGGCGGTGGAGACGAGCACGTAGTGGGCGTTCGGCTCGGACGCGTAGGACACGTCGGTCCGCGAGGGGTAGGCCTCGGTCGCGGTGTGGGAGTGGTAGATCACGACGGGCTCCTCGTCGCGGTCGTCCATCTCGCGGTACAGCTTCAGCAGGTCACCCGAGTCGAACTCGTAGAACGTGGGCGAGCGCGCGGCGTTGAGCATCGGGATGAAGCGCTCCGGCCGGCCGGCGCCGACGGGGCCGGCGATCACGCCGCAGGCCTCGTCGGGGTGGTCGGCGCGGGCGTGGGCGACGATCGCGTCGTGCAGTTCGCGGGTGATGGTCAGCATGGCCCAAGGATAGGCAGCGCCCGCCGGGCCCCGACCACGCCGTCCGGACCGGCCGGACCGGACCGGACCACCGACCGGACCACCGACCGGACCGGCGGCTAGACCATCGTCTCCAGCAGGGACTCCTGGAGTCCGCCCAGCCACAGGTAGGCCATCACCATGGGCTTGCGCGGGTCCTCGTCCGGCAGGGCGTAAAGGGAGTCGTCATCCTCGGAGACGTCCAGCCGGGTGCCGAGGGTGAGCCGGAGGTCGTTCAGCGCGCCCAGCGCCCTGTGGCAGCCCTCGGGGTCCAGGCGCACCACCGGGCGGCCCTTGCGGTCCTCCTCCGCCGCGTCGATGGCGCGGACCACCGCGAACGCGTCGTCGCGCTTGCGGGCGCGCAGATCGTTCTCGGTGTAGCGGCGGAACTCCGAGGAGTGCTCCGACGCCTCGGGGCCCTCGGCGTACGCGTCCGGGAAGAGGCGGGCCAGCGCCGGATCGGCCGGGGGCTTGGTGGGACCCTCGGCGAACAGCGCGGCCAGCGGGTCCTCGGGGGTGTCCGCGCCGGGGCCGGGGCCGATGAGTTCGAGCATCTGCACCATCAGGCTGCGCAGGATGGACGCCTCGACCGGGTCGAGGGTGAGCTGCGCGCCCCCGCCGTGGGCGCGCTTGAACAGACCGGTCATCGATCGCCCGTCACTTGTCGTGCTGCAGCGTGGCCCAGAGCCCGAAGCCGTGCATCGCCTGGACGTCGCGTTCCATCTCCTCGCGGGTGCCGCTGGAGACCGTCGCGCGACCCTTGTGGTGCACGTCGAGCATCAGTTGACGGGCCTTCTCCTTGGGATAGCCGAAGTACGTCTGGAAGACGTAGACGACGTAGGACATCAAGTTAACAGGGTCGTTGTGCACGATCGTCACCCAGGGGACGTCAGGGTCGGGCACCTGGAAGGGCGCCGACTCCGACTCGGTGCGCTCGATCTCCACCGGCGCGACGCTCACAACTGCAACTCCTCGACGACGACCACTCCTGTCCATGTCCATGCTGCCATCCGGGCGACCCCGAAGCGATCCGGAACCCGTCCGGGTGATCGTGTCCGAAGAGAAATCGTCAAAGTGACGAGATGGGGGATACGATGATGTCCATGGATGCTGCAACGGCGTCGACCGCCCTGCTCACCGACCGCTACGAGCTCACCATGCTGCAGGCCGCCCTGCGCAGCGGCGCGGCGCGGCGTCACTCCGTGTTCGAGGTCTTCACCCGCCGCCTGCCGGACGGCCGCCGCTACGGGGTGACCGCCGGGGTCGGGCGCGTGCTGGACGCGGTCGAGAACTTCCGTTTCACCCCCGCCCAGCTGGGCTGGCTCGCCGACCAGCAGGTCGTCGACGAGGAGACGCTGCGCTGGCTCGCCGACTACCGCTTCAGCGGCGACATCCGCGGCTACGGCGAGGGCGAGTGCTACTTCCCCGGCTCCCCGATCATGGTGGTCGAGGGCAGCTTCGCCGAGGCGGTGATCCTGGAGACGGTCGTCCTGTCGATCCTCAACCACGACTCCGCCATCGCCGCGGCGGCCTCCCGGATGGCCGCGGCGGCCGGGGACCGTCCGATGATCGAGATGGGCGCCCGGCGCACCCACGAGCGCGCCGCCGTCTCCGCGGCCCGCGCCGCCTACGTCGCGGGCTTCGGCGCCACCTCCGACCTGCAGGCCGGCTTCGAGTACGGCATCCCGACCACCGGGACGGCCGCGCACGCCTTCACCCTGCTGCACGACACCGAGCGGGACGCCTTCACCGCCCAGATCGAGTCCATGGGCCGTGGCACCACCCTGCTGGTGGACACCTACGACCTGACCGAGGCCGTCCGCACCGCCATCGAGGTGGCCGGGCCGGATCTCGGCGCGGTCCGGATCGACTCGGGCGACCTGCTGATGCTGGCCCACCGGGTCCGCCGCCAGCTGGACGAGCTGGGCGCGGTGAAGACCCGGATCGTGGTCACCAGCGACCTGGACGAGTACGCCATCGCCGCGCTGGCCGCCGCGCCGGTCGACGCCTACGGGGTCGGCACCTCACTGGTCACCGGCAGCGGGCAGCCGACCTGCTCGATGGTCTACAAGCTGGTCGCCCGCGCGGGCTCAGACGACCCGGACGCGCCGCTGGTGCCGGTCGCCAAGCGCTCGGCCGGCGCCAAGGCCAGCCGCGGCGGCGCCAAGTGGGCGGCGCGGCGGCTGGACGCCGACGGCGTGGCCGAGGCCGAGGTCGTCGGCACCGGCCCCGTCCCGCCGGAGCTGCGGGAGCGCCTGCTCCACCGCGAGCTGGTCTGCGGCGGCGAGATCGTCGGCCGTGAGCCGCTGGCCGGGGCCCGCGAGCGCCACCTGCGCTCTCGCGCCCAACTTCCTTTGTCAGCAACGCAGTTGTCGCGCGGCGAGCCGGTCGTGCCGACGGAGTACCTCAGCAGTTGAGGCAGGTGGGCGGGGCGCGCGACGGTTGACACGCGGACATTGCGTCGCGGCCACCCCTCGCGCAATCCCCCGCCCCTCCCTACGCTGCTGCCAACAGACCGCACCACAGGCACACAGGGAAAGCGCCGAGGAGAATCACCGCCATGCGCCGCGCACTGATCATCGTGGACGTGCAGAACGACTTCTGCGAGGGCGGCAGCCTGCCGGTCGGCGGCGGCGCCGAGGTGGCGGCCGCGATCACCGACCTGGTCGCCGAGAGCGCGGGCGGCTACGACCACGTGATCGCCACCCGCGACCACCACATCGACCCCGGCGCGCACTTCTCCGACCGCCCCGACTTCCGCAGCAGTTGGCCGGCCCACTGCGTCGCGGGCACCGAGGGAGTCGGCTTCCACCCCAACTTCGCCCCCGCCGTGACCTCCGGCGCGGTCGAGGCGGTCTTCGACAAGGGCGCCCACGCGGCCGCCTACAGCGGCTTCGAGGGCCTCAACGAGAACGGCGTCGGCCTCGCCGACTGGCTGCGCGCCCACCAGGTGACCGAGGTCGACGTGGTCGGCATCGCGACGGACCACTGCGTGCGCGCCACCGCGCTGGACGCGGCGCGCGAGGGCTTCACCACTCGTGTGCTGCTCGACCTGACGGCGGGCGTGTCCAGGGCCACGACGGAGACGACGCTGGCCGAGCTCCGGTCCGCGGGCGTGGCGCTGACCGGCGCTCCGGTCGTCCTGGCCGACTGACGCCGACGGAGGACCGAGCGAGGCGAGGGCCGACCGAAGGTTGAGCGGAGCTTAAGGGCAGCCGGACAGCATCCCAACTCGGGGCTGTGCCAAGCCGCGTGAGCCCGTGCGCCCCCCCGTGCTCCCTTCTCGGTGGTTAGGCTGGGCTTACCAGCAGGCGCACCGGGTATCTGCCGTACCGGGGCGTCATCTGCGAGCGCGAACTGCCCCACCGCACCGCGCACTTCGACATCCGACAACGAGTCCCCCGCTCGAAGGACGGAACAGCCATGCCACGTCTGACGGTTTCCCAGCTCGCCCTCGGCACCGCGGCCGTGGTCGGCGCCACGGTCGCCCTGCTGGCCCTCTCCGGCGCGCGGAGCATGCCGATGATCCTGCTGCTCGCCATGGTCGCCCTGGCGGTCGGCGTCTTCGCCGCGATCCGGCGGGCGAGGCCGCACGGCGCGGCCCACAGGTCCCGCGTGGTGGCCAAGGGGGCCAAGCGACCGGCTCCTGCGGTGGAGCCGCTCCCGGAGCCGGAGCGCGTCCCGCGCTGACCGCCTACCGGACCGAAATGTGATCATGAAGGCGCGGCGCCCCCTGCCCGGGACGCCGCGCCTTCATGATCACATTCTCGTGCGCCGCTCTCAACGCGCCTCCACGACCACCGTCTTCGCGGCCTTGTCGTGCAGCGCCTGCCGGTACGGCTGGTCCCAGGTGACCCAGACACCGTCGATGGCCCACCACAGGCAGCCGCAGACGATCACACCGGGCAGCCCCCAGACGGCGGCGCGTGTCCATCCCGGCGAGCCCTCCGGCACGCTTCCGTCGGCGAGCACCGCGACGCGCAGGTTCATCAGCTTCTTGCCCAGGGTCTGACCCCGGGACCGGGTCAGCATCAGCCCCTCGTAGACGAAGGCGACCAGGAGCGCTCCGATCGAGAAGACGAAACTCACCACTCCCCGGTCGTGCCGGTCGGAGAAGTACGCGATCAGGCTGAACAGGAAGGCGATGACGAGCACGATGACGATGTCGATGGTCCGCGCCGTCAGCCGCCGGCCCAACGGCGCGAGCGGCGGCATGCCGCCGACGGCGTCGGCCGGTTCGGTCGCGTGCGGCGGGTGGTAGTACGGCCCGCCGCCCTCCGGGGGCTGAGGTGTCGTCATAGCCAGCAGTGAACCACCCGTTCCGGGGATTCCTGGGGATTCGGTGGCGTTTCCAGCGTTTCCAGCGATTCCCGCAGTTCACCCCTTCTGCCGGGCGACGAAGGTGCGCCCGAGCCTGTCGTGCCAGCTCTGGCGCAGCTTGCGGTCGGTGGCGCAGGGGACCAGTTCGAAGACGCCGAGCAGCAGGAAGACCGACGTCTGGCACATCGCCGTCCGCAGCACGGTGCGCCCCAGCTTCGGCCGGGTCCTGCTCCGCGCGTCCAGCACGGTCAGTCCGAAGATCGCCTTCCCCAGGGTGCGCCCCCACACGGCGAGCGGGATCGTCTCGTAGACCAGGCCCACGGCGAGCAGCGCCGCCAGCAGGAGCCCCGCGTCGGCCAGCACGGTCCCGTCCACCAGCCACACCGTCTGCGGCACGCCGCTGGCCTGGGCGGCGTCGATCTTCGCCTGAAGGTGCAGCGTCACCCGCTGCACGAGGACCACCCCGAGCACAGCGACCAGGGCGTAGGTCACGACCGTGTCCACGAGCCGCGCCCCGATCCGCGGCCCCAGCAGCGCGGGTCGCATTGCCCGCGCGCGCTTCTGCCCC
>NZ_BBPQ01000064.1:0-22177 GCF_000787855.1 Streptacidiphilus anmyonensis
GCGGTACGCGCTGCGGGCGAGGCCGACCTTCTGCCATTGGCCGCCGGAGAGTTCGGCGCCGCGGCGGAACTGGCGGGCGAGCAGGGTGCTCATGCCGTCGGGCAGGGAGGCGATGACGGTGTCGGCCCCGGCGTAGGCGGCGGCTTCGTCGAGCCTCGCCGGGTCGGGAGCGCGGTCGGGCTGGCCGACGCCGATATTGGTCGCGGCGGTGAAGGGCCAGCGTTCGAACTCCTGGTTCAGCAGGCTGATCTGGCCGAAGATCTGCTGCCGGTCCGCGGCGGCGACGTCGACGCCGTTCCACTCGATCCGGCCCGTGTCGGGCAGATGCAGGCCGGCGAGCAGTTTGACCAGCGTGCTCTTGCCGGAGCCGTTCTCCCCCACCAGCGCGACGACCCGACCGGCAGGGATCTCCAGCGACACGCCGTCGAGAGCGGGGACGTCGCGGCCGGGGTAGGTGAAGCCCACCTCGTGCAGGCGCACCCGGGCGGCGGTGTCGGGCAGGTCCTGGCCGCTCTCGGGGATGGCACGGCGACGGGCCTCCTCCAGGAACCTGTCCAGGTCCGCGACGTAGAGGGACTGCTCGTGCATGTTGTTGACGTTCTGCACGAGACCGCCGAGCGAGGCTGTGCCCGAGCGGATCGCCAGGACGGCGGTCGCGCCGACGGCGATCTCCACCTTGCCGGTGAGGATCAGCGCGAGCAGGGTGGAGTACGTGGCCAGCGAGGCCAGCCCGCCCAGGGCGGCGGCGAGCAGTTCGGTCATGGCCTTGTCGCGGGCCAGCCGCGTCTGCTCCGTCTCGGCCGCGTGGGCCATCAGCCGGAAGTGCTTCAGGATGAAGGCGCCGACGCCGTGGACGCGAACCTCCTGGGCGGCGCTGCGCGAGGTCAGCAGTTGCCCGAGCACCCGCTCGGCGCGGGTGTGCTCGACCCACTGCATCATGGACACGTAGCGGCGTTGGGACACGCGCATCGCGCCCCAGCCGCGCGGGAGCACGATCAGCAGCAGCATCGGCAGCAGCACGGGGTGGAGGACGGTCAGCACGCTCGCCACCGCGCCGAGCGCGAACAGGCCGTTGACGGTGGCGACCCAGGAGCCGACCATGCGGCGTGCCTCGCCCGCGCTGAACTGGGCGACGTCCACCAGGCGCTGGAACGTCGCGTCCTCGACGGCGGCCAGCTCCACCTGGGCGGCTCCGGCGAGGTAGAGCTCCGAGACACGCCGTTCGATCTTGGGTTCCAGCCGCCCCGTGGCGGATGTGGAGAGCGAGGCCAGGATCGCGTTGACGGACGCGATCACCGCGACGGTCAGCAGGGCGGGCTCCGCCGCGTGCAGCCGGGAGCCGACGGCACCGCCGGCGAAGAGGTGTCGCAGCAGGCCGGTGACGGCCAGATAGCTGAGCGCGCCCGCCAGACCCTGCCCCGTCTCGGTGACCGCGATCGTCACCAGGGCGCGCCGGTCCGCCGCCCAGGCGAGACGCAGCACCGTGCCGACCAGCCGCGGCAGCGAGCGCAGCGTGCCCAGCAGCGTCATCTTCAGGCGGGCGTACTCGTGCTGGGTCCAGCCCATGTCCCAGCGCAGCGGGCCGCCGAACAGCTCCGTCTCGCTGGCCGACACCACCCCCTGGGCCGGCACGGGCCGCGCCAGCAGCCGCAGCCACCTCATCACCGCACCCCTCCCCCGCGTCCCAGCCCGGCCAGGGGGCGGGGCGTCCGCACACACGCGACGCCGGTGGTGGCACGCGGGCCGCCGACGGCCTCGGCGACGCCAACATCGTCGGATAGCTGCACCATGCGATCGGTCCTCCACTTCACGTTCAAGCGGCGGGAAGGCCGGGCGGCCGGGCGCTCACGCGCGGTGCGACCCCCTGGCGCTTTCCTCGGACACCAGTCCCCATCTCGTACGTGAGTCGGAGACGGCAGGTCTTCAACCTACGCGGGCCGAGGGTGGCTCCGGCGGGCCCTCGCCGGTATGTCACGCGAACGGATGAGGGTTGCCAACTACGTTGACCACCTGCGGATTTGCCAGCCCCCGAAGTCTGGCAGACGGGTCTGACAATCCCCCCGCCGTGGCGTGGTTCGCCGCACCCGCGGACGCGACGGCCCCTGGCGCTGATCGGGCGTCAGGGGCCGTGTTCGCCGGCAGGCGGGTCGGGGTGGAAAGGCGGTCACACCTCCCGGAGGGTCTTCTCGGCCTGGGCGAGGTGGCGGCGGGCCATCGCGAGGTTGGCCTTCTGGCGGTCCAGGGCGAGGTAGAAGTAGAGCCCCTCCGCTCCGGGCGCGGTCGTCGGGCGGATCAGGTGGTACTGGCCGGTCAGCGTGATCAGGATGTCGTCGATCTCCCCTTCGAGGCGCAGCATCTCCATCGTGCGCATCTTCGCCCGCACGACGTCCGTGTTGCCCGCCGCGGCGGCCGTCAGATCGAAGTGGGGGCCTCCCCCGACGATCCCCAGAGCGAGACCGCTCTGATAGTCGACGAGCGCGGCGCCGATGGCGCCTTCGATGCGCAGGAGACGGGCAAGGCACTGCTCCGTAGTGGTGGTGGTAGCCATGGACGGTGACTCTATGCATCCCCTTCGTCACAGAGTCGGATATGGTGATTGACGGACTCCGACCGCCCGAGCGCGTGTAGGGTGCCCGGTCATCCGTTCGCCAGTTCGCCGGCCCGTCAGCCCGTCAGGCCGTCGGCCCGTCAGCCCGTCAGCCCGTCAGCCGAGCCAGTCCAGCCGGATGTCCCGGATCATGGCGCTGAAGTCCAGATCGCGGCCTCGGCAGAAACTGCGCAGCCCGTCCAGCGCGTACGCGTCGCGCTTGCTCGTCCACGCCCACTCCGCAGAGGCCTGCTCGTCCCGCTGCCACTCCACCAGGCCCTCGCCGCTGAGTGCGGACAGGTGCCCCTTCAGGTCGAAGGGCGGAACGCCCGCCGCCGCGCACAGTTCGGGGCCGGTCATGCCGTAGGTGGGCGAGCCGAGGCCCAGGCGAAGCGTTTTTCCCCGCTGGACCAGGGTGGCCAGCACCGCGCGGTCCGCGTCCGTGACCGCCCGCAGACTGGACACCAGGATCGCCAGGAACTCGCGGAAGTCGTCCAGCAGTTCCTCGTCCGCCGCCCAGCCGAAGTCCTCGGCCAGCAGACGCAGCGTCACGATGTCGGCCGGGGCGTCCACACTCCCCTGCTCCACCACGCCATCGCGTCCGCCGGTGACCAGCCCGGCCAGCCGGTACGCGAACACCACGAACTGGAGGGCCGCCTCGACGTCGGCGCCGCCGTCGCGGTGCCGCTCGTGGAGCAGCTCCATCCGGGACACGGTCTCGCCGACGCCCGGCGGCAGCCGGTTCTCCGCCTCGGCCCGGCGGAACGCCTCCACCACGGCGGCCCCGGAGTCGGGCGGCGCGGCCCCCGCCTCGTACGAGAGCTGAGCCGCGCTCAGGCGTACCACGGCCCAGCCGTCGGCGAGGGCTGCGTCCGGGTCCCCCGCGGCGAGGCCGGCCGACTTCGCCAGCCCGACTCCGGGAATCAGCGCGGGGACCGCCAGGACGGGGTCGGTCAGCCACTCCGGGACCGGCGGCAGGCCTCCGCCGCCTGCCTCGGCCCACAGCTGCCGCGCCTGCGCGACGTCTCCGCCGAGGGCCCGCACCAGCGGCTCGGTGACGTCCCAGGAGGGCAGGCGTCGCCCCTGGAAGGCGTCGGACACCGTGGTCCTGCCGTATCCGATCTGAAGACCCAGTCTCCGATAGGACGGCTTCCCGGATCCCTGCAGCAGGTTCTTCAGGTAGTCGGCGAAGGACGCGGCGTCCAACAGCTCCTCCACTTAAGGTGCGTGGCTGGCCTCAAGTCTAGGTAGCCGGACCGGCGCCCGTCCGAACAAACGCAGGATTCGGCCCGACCGGACCGCGCATGCCCGAGGAAACCCAGGTGCGGCTGACGTGCTCCCGCTCCCATACTGGCGGCCCGGCTTCCGACCAAGGAGTGTTGTGCAGAGTTCCGTCACGGTGTCCCCCTCCCAGGTTCCCGAGCTGCTGCTCGGATTGGCGACGGTGCGGCCCGTGTTCCTGTGGGGCGCGCCGGGGATCGGAAAGTCGTCGCTGGTCAACCAGTTCGCCGAGTCGCTCGGGCTGGAGTGCGTCTCGCTGCTCGGCACGCAGCTCGCACCGGAGGACCTGATCGGGGTGCCGCAGATCACGCCCGAGGGGCGGTCGCGCTTCTGCCCGCCGGAGGCCATCGCCCGCGACGAGCCGTACTGCCTGTTCCTCGACGAGCTCAACGCGGCCACACCGGACGTGCAGAAGGCGTTCTACTCGCTGATCCTGGACCGGCGGATCGGCTCCTACGAGCTGCCGCCGGGCAGCATCGTCATCGGTGCGGGCAACCGCTCCACCGACGGCGCGCTCGCCCGACCGATGCCGTCGGCGCTGCTGAACCGGCTGGTCCACGTCCATCTGCGGGCCAGCGCGGGCGACTGGCTCGGCTGGGCCGCCGGCGCCGGGATCCACGCCTGGGTCACGGACTACCTCACCGACCGCCCCGACCACCTGTGGTCCGCGCCGCCCAAGACGGAGGAGGCGTTCTCGACCCCGCGCGCCTGGCACATGCTCTCCGACGCGCTCCACTCCTTCGGTCCCACCCTGGACGAGCCGACCCTCAAGGTGCTCGCGCACGGACTGCTGACGCCCGCTCATGCCGTCGGGTTCTGCGGCTACGCCAAGATCGTGCGCAACTCCTACGGGCTGGACGCGATCCTCAAGGGCGACGCCTCCTGGCCGAACCGGATCGAGGACCGCGACCTGCTCTACTACCTGGCCGACGCCTTCCGCGGACGCCTGGTCAAGGAGCTGCCCGCCAGCAAGGAGCACGCCTCGCCGTCCGTACGGCAGACCGCCTACCGGGCCAAGGCGCTGCTGGTGCAGCTGGCGGAGATCTCCGTCGAGGTCGCGCAGACCGTCATCGCCGACGGCCCCGACGGCAACCCGGTGCTGCCTTCGTGGTTCCTCATCGAGGCCGCCCGCGACATGCCGCGCCTGGTCGAGGCGCGCCGGTGAGCACCCACCGCCGGCGCGGCGGCGGCCAGGGCAGCGCCGGCAAGGGCGGCGGCAAGGGCGGTGAGCCTCCCACCGATCCGGCCGCCGTCGCCTTCGCCGCCGGGATGGCGCTGGTCCGCCGCAACACGGCCCTGGCCGCCGTCCCGGCCACGCTGTGCGCGCTCAAGGAGGGCGACTGCCCGCACCACCCGCCCGACGGATGGGTGGTCGTCACCTCCAACGGGGTGCTGCACCACAACCGCCGCCGCGCGGAACCGGAGGAGTGGGCGTGGGCGCTCGCCCACGTCCTGCTCCACCTCGGCTTCGGTCACGTCCCCGCCGCCCGCGGGCCGCGCGAGCAGCCCGACTGGTTCGACCTCGCCGCCCGCTGCACGGTGGTCAACCGCTTCCTGGCCACCTTCACCGTGGGCCGTGCACCCGACACGCTCGCGGCCGTCCACCCCGGCGACGACGAGGAGCGCCTCGCCGCGCGCTGGCGCCGCGACGGCATCCCCGCCGGATTCGTCGGCGGCGGCGTCGCCGGAGGCGGGCCCGACCAGGTGCTGGAGCCGTGGGCGGGCTGGTACGGCATCGCTCCCGAGGACTGGACCCTCGCCTTCGCGCACGCGTTGACGCGGACCGTCTCCGCGGCGATGGACCTGGCCGCCGGCCGCCGCGAGGAGTTGACGGGGGAACGGCTGCCGCAGCGGCCGTGGGATCGTGCGCTCGGCTGGTTCGTCTCCTCCTACCCGCTGCTGGGCGGCCTCGCCGCCGGGCTGACGGTGGTCGCCGACGCCGAACTGGCCCGCGCCCACGGCATCTCCATCGCCGCGGTCAACGCCGAGGCGGGCGAGATCTACATCAACCCGCTGCGCCACCACACCGACGAGGAGTGGCGCTTCGTCCTCGCCCACGAGATGCTGCACGCCGCGCTGCGCCACGGCGAACGCGCCGGCGGCCGCGACCCGTACCTGTTCAACGTCGCCGCCGACTTCGTCATCAACGGCTGGCTGCTGGAGATGGGCGTCGGCGAGATGCCCGAAGGGCTGCTCCACGACCCGGAGCTGCGCGGCCTGTCGGCCGAGGAGGTCTACGACCGGATCGCCCGCGACCAGCGACGGATGCGCCGCCTGGCGACCCTGCGCGGCAAGGGCCTCGGCGACATCCTCGGCGAACCGCTGTCGCGCGCCGGGCGCGGCGGCGCGTTCGTGGATCTGGACGAGTTCTACCGGCGCGGCCTGCAACAGGGCCTGGAGCTGCACCAGCGCGAACGCGGGCTGCTTCCGGCCGGGCTGGTCGAGGAGATCCGGGCGCTCGCGCAGCCGCCGCTGCCCTGGGACGCGCGCCTGGCCCGCTGGTTCGACGAGTTCGTGCCACGTCCCGAGCCGGTCCGCAGCTACGCCCGCCCGGCCCGTCGCCAGTCCTCGACGCCCGACATCCCGCGCGCCGGACGGTACTTCCCGCCCGAGGAGGTCGCCCGCTGCACCTTCGGCGTGCTCCTGGACACCTCCGGGTCGATGAGCCGCACCCTGCTCGGCAAGGCCCTCGACGCCATCGCCTCCTACGCCGCCGCGCGGGACGTCCCGGCCGCCCGGGTCGTCTTCTGCGACGCCGCACCTCACGACGCGGGCTACCTGCCCGTCGCCGAGATCGCCGCCCGGGTCCGCGTCCACGGGCGCGGCGGCACCGTGCTGCAACCGGGCGTCGACCTGCTCGCCCGCGCCGCCGACTTCCCCGCCGCCGCACCGCTGCTGGTCATCACGGACGGGGATTGCGACGTGCTGCGCGTCCGGGGCCGCGAGCACGCCTACCTCCTCCCGCGCGGCGCGGGGCTTCCGTTCACGCCGCGCGGCCCGGTCTTCCACCTCGTGTGAGGCCCTGACCTCAGGCGGAGAGGACGGACGCCTGGGCGAGGTCGAGCTGCGCCGTGGCGATCCTGGGCACGGGCTTCCCGGCGTGGTCCATGTACGGGCCGACCCAGCTCGCAGGCATCGGCGCTCCGTGGTTGTGCACCAGGTTGCCGGTGAACTCACCGCCTCCGCCGGCGGCCAGCTCGGCCGCGGTGAAGCCGCAGAAGTGCGCGAAGCAGGCGGTCGCCGTGGAGCCGTCGAGGTCGAGCACGTTGCCGGTCAGCAGCGCCGCAGGGTCGCGTCCCGCCACGGCGAGCTCCTTTCCGAAGGAGACGGCGCAGAGTCCGCCGAGTGCCCGGAAGTAGTTGCCGACCGCCTGGAGCCCGCGCCCGTGGCAGTCGATGTGCGCGCCCGCGCACAGGTCGAAGTAGCAGCCCTCGACGCGCAGCGTCCAGGGCGTGCCCGCGAGACCGTAGGTGAGGTGGCCGGCTCCCTCGGCCGAGGAGAAGTGCGAGTCGACCACGGACCAGCCTCCCGCGCCGGCCAGGGCCGGGCCGAGTTGGACGGCGTGGTTGTGGCCGTTGACCTGGCACCCGCTGACCCTGCCGTCGGTGCTGCCGCCTCCGGGATGGGCCGCGGAGAGCCCGTCGGCGAGCACGAAGGTGCCCGCTCCGTACGAGGAGCACGACAGCACACGTCCGTTGACGGCGAACCAGTTGTCCGTCCCCGAGGACAGGAAGCGGACGAAGCCGCCGGTGCCGTCGGGGTCGCCGCCGCTCGGATAGCCGTTGAAGCCCGGCGAACCGCAGTACAGGTCACGGCAGTCGACGAAGGTGACGTCGGAGGTGTCGACGACCGTCGCGCCCCACATCCCGACGACGGCGCCGCCGCCGGGCGCGGTGCCGAGGAAGCCGAGGCCGTCCACGGTCAGCCCGTGCGGGTTGGCGTCGACCACCTGACCGTCGCCGCTGACCCCGACGGTGAGCAGGCTGGCGGTCCCGGTCCCGGACGGCGCCAGGACCGAGCCGGTCAGGGCGGCCACCACCGGCGCGTGGGAGTCCTGCAGCGCGCTGCGTCCGGTCAGCGCGGCCACCCCGCCGGGGACGGTGACGCCGCTCGTGCGGTAGCAGCCGCCCGGAGCGGCGGGGAAGTGAACCTCGGAGCCGGGGACGGCGCCTGCGGCGGCCAGGGCCGCCTGGATGGCGCGGGTGTCGTCGGTGTGCCCGTCACCGAGCGCGCCGTACGCGGTGACGTCGAAGACGGTCCGCTTGGTGGTCGCGGCCGCGGTCGCCGCCGCGGTCGCCGCCGCAGCGCGCGTGTCCCGCCCGGGCAGCAGCCCAAGGCCCAGACCCGCGCCGACGGCGGTGAGGGCGAGGCTGCGGCGACGCGTCACGACGGGGTCCCGCGCGAGGGACGCGGCCGTTTCCGCTGGTGTGCTGTGCTGCGGGGCGTCGGGCATCGTGGGTGCCTCCTTGGTGAGTTGTGGGAGTCGAGAGTCGGCCGTGCCGGCGGAGTCCGCCGACCGGGCGGGCCCGGCGGGCTGGCAGGCCCAGCCGGAGGGCAGGCTCAGCCCGGAGAGCAGGCCGAGCCCGGAGAGCGGGTCCGCCGGGAGGGCAGGCCCAGCCGGGAGGCAAGCCCAGCCGGGAGGCCAGGCCCAGCCGGAAGAGCCAGCCCGCCGCGACAGCAAGCCCCGCCGCGACGGCAGGCCCGGCGGGAGAGCGAGCCCGGGCCCGGCCGGTCCGCCGGGCCGGCGGAGTCCGCCGGGCGGGCGGGTCCAGCCGGGCCGGGAAGGCCCGGCCGGGCGGGCCCGCCGGTGTCGTCGCGTGGCTGGCTGAGGTGCTGCATGTTCAGGAGCCCCCTCCCCCGGCGTCGAGGGCGGTGGCGACGGAGAGGGCCACCTCGGGGAACGGCCCGGCGCAACGGGGGCAGGCGGTGCCGGCGGACGGGTCGTTGAGCCAGTAGCCGCCGACGTCACTGCGGACGGCCCGCGCCGCGCGCTCGATCGCCGCCGCGTCGACCGCCTGGCCGGACGGGTTGGTGCTGATCCCGGCCACCACCGTGAGACGCGGGTTGGCGGCGCGCGCCTGCGCCGCCGCGGCGCGGACGAAGGCGGCGAACCTCGCCGGGTCGGCCTCGGCGCCCTGACCCTGGAGGTCGAGCACGTCGGCGTAGGGCGCGATCCGCCCGAACAGCCCCGTGCCGAGCAGGGCGTCGAAGGTCCCCCCGGCCGTCGTGGCGCCCGGCCGGAGCACGCCGGTGAGGTCGGTGGAGGGGGCAGCAAGGAAGAGCAGGTGGTGACGGTGGGCCAGTTGCCCGGCGAGCCGGTCGTAGCGGGCCGGGTCGGCCTGCTCGGCGGCGGGGGTCAGCGACCAGTGCTCGTTGTCGTACAGCACAGCGCGGACGCGCGGGTCGAGGCGGTGAGCGGACAGCGCCGTCCGCAGGGCGCCGTAGCTGGTGAAGTCCGCCGTGGGCGTGCTGCGCCAGCCGTCAGGGACGGACCAGGCCCCGGAGCCGGTCAGCACGTAGGTCGAGGGGGTGTCGAAGGCGCGGGTCGCGGTCGCGCGGTCGACGGCGAGGAGGCGTGCCAGCGTCTGGCCGCTGACGATCCAGGACGGGCCGTCGCCGCCGCCGTTGCCACCGCCCCGGGTCGGGGCGGACGTCGGTGCGGCGGAGTCGGTCGGCGGCCCCGCGCCGTGGCCGGCGCCGCACCCGGCGGTCAGCGCGAGCAGGGCCGAGAGCAGGGCTGCCGCCACGAGGGCGCGAGCCGCGCCGCGTCGAGAGCGTCGCCGGTTCCGGGGCCAGGGCCAGAGCCGGGGCCGGGGCCAGAGCCGGGGCCGATGCTGTGTCCGGGCCCCGGGTGTTCGAGGTGGCGTGCCGGATGTCCGGGCGGGCGTCGGTGTCACGATGCGAAGTCCTCCTGTGGGGTCGACGTGCCGCGACGCGGCACGCGAAGCTGACGCAGCGGCATCGGCGCGCGGACCGTCCGGGTGCCGCAGGCGAGCGTCGACTCCAGCTGGAAGAAGCGCTTGAGGAACGAGAACGGCAGCCACAGCGGCAGCCAGGCCAGCAGGCGGGTGCGCCGGTAGTAGAAGATCGCCGCGATCCTCGGCAGCAGCGCGGGGAGCTGGGCCAGCGCGAACACCACCGCGAACCGGGCGATGTTGTGCTGCGGCTGCGGCTGGAGCACCCCGTACATGAAGGCCAGGATCAGCACGAAGAAGTGGACCGGTGAGGTCATCCGGGTGCCGGCGCTGCGCGGCAGCTCGAACCAGAAGCGGGTGCCCGGCGCCCCCTGCCCGAAGGGGGTGAACCGGCTGAAGTTCATCATGCCGCCGAGCCCCCATCGGAACCGCTGCACCCGCAACTGGCCGACGCTCGCGGGCACGTCCTCGTAGGAGATCGTCTGCGGCGCCACCACCGCGCGCCATCCCATGCGTCCCAGCGCGCAGGTGAACTCGGCGTCCTCGCCGAACATGCCGTGGACGAAGCCGCCCAGTTCCACCGCAGCCTCGCGCCGGAAGGCGCAGAACGTGCCGGGGATGCACGGCACGCCGTCGACGGTGCTGAGCGCGGAGAGGCAGAAGCCGTAGGTGAACAGCTGCTCCATGGCGCGCATCCGGTCGATCCAGGTGGTGTAGGGCTCCTTGGGCAGCGGCAGGACGCCGACGGTGCCCACCCGCGGATCGGCGAGGAAGTGCGGGATCGCACCCGCGAACGTCCCCGGATCGAGCGCGCAGTCGGCGTCGACCCGGAAGACGAACTCCGCCGTGCAGCGGGCCAGGGCGAGGTTCAGCGCCTTGGCCTTGCCGCCGTGCTGACCCTGGATCACCTCGCCGGTCGCGTGCTGGTAGGCGGCGACGGCGGCCTCGGCCAGGGCCGTGGTGTCGTCGGTGGAGCCGTCGTCGCACAGGACGACGTGCACCGGCCCGCCGTACCCGGCGGCGGCGCGGTCGATCGAACGCAGCAGCCGTTCGATGCCCGCCGCCTCGTTGTAGGCGGGGATGATGACGTCGAGCGCGGGCCGCTCCGGTCCCGGCCTCGGGATCCGGCCGCCCACCGCCCGCACCACGGTGAGCAGGACGAAGGTGAGGTCGGTGACGGCGGAGCGCAGGCTCGCCAGGATCAGGAACACCGTCAGCGGATGGCTGCCGACGTGCTCGATCAGGACCAGGGCGAGCGCGGTGACCAGGCCGAGCGAGGCCAGCAGGCAGCACGCGAGCACCAGGTTGTCGTGCCAGTCGCGGCCGCGCCGCCGCGAGGCCAGCGGGGTGACCGCGGGCAGGCGGTAGGTGGTGAAGGTGAGCCGGAAGATCAGCAGGTAGCCGAGGGTGGACTGGAGCGCCAGCGCGATCAGCGGAGCGGGGGCCAGGGGCATGCCGGTGGTCGCGCCCAGCAGGGCGGTGAAGCACTCGGCGAGCACGGACAGCGCGACGAACAGCGGCGCATGGGCCAGGATCATCAGCCGCCGCCCGAGGCTGGCGGGCAGGACGACGGCCAGCGCCAGCAGATAGCCCACCACGGCCGCGGGGAGGAGCGGCGGCAGGGTCTGGGCGTAGACGAGCGCCTGGTGCGGGTCGCGGGTGGTGGCCGAGAGGGTGTCGGCGACCAGGGACTGGTACGCCTGGAACAGCTGGGGGTGCCGCAGGGCGACGATGCCGGTGCTGACGACCGCCGCGACCAGCAGGAACGCGGCGGCGCGCGGGACGGAGGGCCGCCGCACGGCGGGCAGTTCGACGATCCGGCCGCTGCCGCGGTCGCTGTCGTCGAACCGCCGCGCCAGCGGCCAGCGGGTGACCAGCAGGAGGAGCAGCGCCTCCAGGACGAGCGCGGCCAGGGTTTGGTGACCGGTGGTGCTCGGCATCGGCCGAGTGCTCCTTTCGGTACGGGCCCGGGTTCAGGTCCGGGACGGTCCGCGGTGCGGGGCGGTCCGGGTGCGGGCGGTCCGCGGTGCGGGGCGGTCCGGGTGCGGATACAGGTCCCGGATGCGGGACGGTTCGCGGCGGAGGCCTCAGCGGCCGGGCGCCGCCAGACCGCGGGCGCGCAGCACGCGCCGTTCGAGCGGGGCGAAGACGAGCAGGTTGACCACGATCCCGACGACGAGGATCAGTCCGATGGCGCAGAAGGCGAGGCGCATGTCGCCGGTGTCCTGGGCCTGTTTCAGCAACCGGCCCAGCCCCGCCCCGAGCGCGGGCGACACCGCGATGATCTCGGCCGCCATCAGCGAGCGCCAGGCGAAGGCCCAGCCCTGCTTCAGGCCCGCGACGTAGCCGGCCAGCGCCGCCGGCAGCAGGACGTGCCGGACGGACGCGAGACGACGCGCGCCCAGGTTCCGGCCGACCAGCAGGAACAGCGGCGGCACCTGGTCCAGGCCGGACACCAGGCCGAGCGCGATCGAGGGGATCGCGCCGAGCAGCACCACGCTGTAGAGGGCGGCCGGGGTCACCCCGAAGAACATGACCGCGGGCGGCACCCAGGCCACCGAGGGCAGGTTCTGCAGCCCGGCCAGTACGGGGCCGACCGCCAGACGCAGCGGGCGCAGCCTGCCGACCAGCAGCCCGAGGACGGTGCCGACCCCGACGGACACCGCGAACCCGAGGACGCCGCGCAGGACGCTCTGTCCGACGCTGGGCCACACCTCCCCCTGACCTGCCGCGTGCACCAGGCTCTGGGCCACCTCGGCGGGGCCGGGCAGCACCCAGTCCGGCTCGACCCCGGCCGCCCAGACCAGTTGCCAGACGGCCAGGACCAGCGCGAGCCCGAGCAGCGGCGGCAGCAGCCGGTCCCGTAGCCGGGCCGGGCGGCCCCGGCCCGGACGCGGCCGGGACTCCAGAGCGTCCAGGCCCGCCTCGACGAGACCGGTGTCAGGCGCGGCCATGGCGGCTGATCTCCTCACGCAGGTGGTCGGTGATCTCGGCGGCGAGGCACGCCACCTCGGCGTCCTCGATCCGCCGCGGCTGCGGGACGGGAACGCTCCACCGGCCCGCGACGCGGCCGGGACGGGAGGAGAGCAGCACCACCTCACGTCCCAACCGGACGGCCTCGCGGACGTTGTGGGTGACGAAGACGACGGCGCAGCCGGTCTGCTGCCACAGCCGGACCAGCTCCTCGTGGAGCACGTCCCGGGTGATCGCGTCGAGCGCGGCGAAGGGCTCGTCCATCAGCAGCACGCTGCTCTGCTGGGCCAAGGCCCGTGCGAGGGCCACGCGTTGGCGCATGCCGCCGGAGAGCTCGTGCACCGGCCTGCCGTGGGCCCCGTCCAACCGCACCAGCGCGAGGAGGCGTTCGGCCTCGGCCCGGCGTTCCGTCCGTCCGCGCAGGCCGCGCAGGCGCAGCGCGAGCTCCACGTTGCGCCCGGCGGAGAGCCAGGGGAACAGCGCGGCCTCCTGGAACATCAGGGCGGCGTGGCCGCCGGCCACCTCGACCGTGCCGCCGCTGGGCTCGGTCAGTCCCGCGATCAGGTGGAGCAGTGTCGACTTGCCGCAGCCCGACGCGCCGATGACGCAGGTGAAGCCGCCGGGCGGGACGGTCAGGTCGATCTGCTCCAGCACGGGCGCCGCGGTGGCTCCGGGCGGGGCGTAGTCCTTGCTGAGCCGCTCCAGGCGCACGGCGTGCGGGGGTGCCGCCGGGGCGGCGCGAGGTGCGGCACCGGCCGCGACGGCTGCGGGCGCGGTCCTGGACGGGATGCTCATGGGCGGGTCCTTCCGGCGATCGGGAGGGGGTTCATGAGGCCGGGGGCGGCTGGTGGCGGGCGGTGAGGAGGCGGTCGAGCGGTTGGAGCGCGTAGATGCCCGTGACCGGGCCGTCCGAGCCGAGTCCGACGGCGGAGGCGTGCGCGGCCAGCGTCGGCAGGTCGGCGGCCAGCGGGTCGTCGCCGAGGGTCAGTTCGGACCAGGCGCGGCTCAGTTCGGCGGGCGGCAGCGCGGAGCCGGTGAGCGCGGCGAGCGCCTGCCCCGCGTCCGTGCGCGCGGTCGCCGGATGCGCGGCGATCCACCCCTGGGTGTCCAGCTGCGCGGTGAGCAGGGCGGTGACGGTCTGCGGGTGGGCGTTCAGGAACGACGTGGCGACGACCAGGTCGGTGGTCGCGAACCGGCCTCCCGGCCACAGCGACCGCTCGTCCACCAGCACGTGTCCGCCGCCCTCCAGCACCATCCGCGAGGCCCACGGCTCGGGCACCCAGGCCCCGTCGACGCGGCCCGCGCGGAACTGCTCCAGTGTGGTGGCGTTGCTCTCGGGGACCACGGCGACGTCGCCGGCGCCGCTCGGGTCGGTGCGGTAGCCCTGCTGGAGCAGCCAGTAGCGCAGGGCGACGTCCTGGGTGTTGCCGAGTTGGGGCGTCGCCAGCGTCCTGCCGCGCAGTTGGCCGGGGCTGGTGATGCCGGGGCGGACGACGAGCTCCGCCCCGCCGAGCGTGGCCCCCGCGACGATGCGCACCGCCTGGCCGTGGCTGCGCACATAGGCGTTGAGGGCGGAGGACGGCCCGACGTACGCGGCGTCGAGGTGACCGCCGAGCAGCGCCGTCATCTCGTCCGGACCTGCCTGGAAGACCTGCGGTGTGAGCGCGGTCCCGCCCAGGTCGCGGGCGTAGAGCCCGTCGTGGAGGCCGACCAGGGCGGTGGCGTGGGTGATGTCGGCGAGGTAGCCGAGCCGCAGGGTGACGGCCGGGCCCGGTAAGGCGCTCGCGCCCGTCGCACAGCCGGACAGCGTCGCGAGGAGGGCGAGGAGGGCGAGCAGGACGACGGGCAGCACGAGGCGCCCGTCCCGGATCCGCCGGATCCGATGCTGGAGGGTCATCACCGGCCTCCCGGCTCCGGGAGTCGGGCCGCCGGCCTCAGCGCGCCGACCATGCCGGCCGTCAGCGTCGCCCCGTCGGCCGGGTCGACCAGCACGAACGCGCCCGTGCGACGGTTGTCGCGGTACGCGTCCCAGGCCACCGGTCCGGCCGTGACCAGGGTGATCTGTCCGATGTCGTTGGCCTCCAGCGACGCGGGGGCGGAACCGGCGGCGAGGGTGGACAGGTCGAGGCGCGCGTCCAGGGAGCGGACGACGGCGCGCACCACGGCCGTCTGCTGCCGCAGCAGGACCTGGTCCCCGGCGTGCAGACCGCGCGCGTCCAGGTGGCAGACGGTGGCGGTGAACTCGCGGCCGACCTGCGGCGCGCGGGCGGCCGGAGCGATCAGGTCGCCGCGGCCCACGTCGAGGTCGTCGGCCAGACGCAGCGTCACCGACTGGTCGGCGACGGCGAAGTCCGCATCGCGCTCGTCCAGCCGGTCGATGCCGACGACGGTCGAGGTGCGGCCCGACGGGAGGACGACGACCTGCTCACCGCGGTGCAGCACGCCGCTGGCCAGCCGGCCCGCGTAGCCCCGGTAGCCGCGCGCCGCCCGGGAGTCGGGCGCGCGCAGCACGCACTGGACCGGGAAGCGCGCGGGCAGGCGCCGCGGGTCCTCGTCCACCTCGACGGACTCCAGGTGCTCCAGCAGCGTCGGGCCGCTGTACCAGTCCATGGAGGCCGAGGGGTGGACCACGTTGTCCCCGTGCAGGGCGCTGACCGGGATCGCCAGGGTGTCCGCGACGCCCAGCTCGGCGGCGTAGGCCGCGCACTCCAGAGCGACGGCGGCGAAGACCGGCTCGGCGTAGCCGACCAGGTCCATCTTGTTGACCGCCAGGACCAGGCGCGGCACCCGCAGCAGCGCGGCGACCGCGAGGTGACGGCGCGTCTGCTCGCGGACCCGGCCCCGGGCGTCGACCAGCACCACGGCCAGGTCGGCGTTGGAGGCGCCGGTGACCATGTTGCGGGTGTACTGCACGTGCCCGGGGGTGTCGGCCAGGATGAACCGCCGCCTGGGCGTGGCGAAGTAGCGGTAGGCGACGTCGATGGTGATGCCCTGCTCCCGTTCGGCCCGCAGGCCGTCGGTCAGCAGCGCGAGGTCGGCCGCGGCGAGGCCGCGCTCGCGCGAGGCGCGGGCGACGGCGGCGAGTTGGTCGGCGAGGACGGCCTGGCAGTCGTGGAGCAGTCGGCCGACCAGGGTGGACTTGCCGTCGTCGACGGAGCCGGCCGTGGCCAGCCGCAGCAGCGTCGCCGGACCGGGGTCGTAGCCCGGGTCACCGGGGCCGGGATCGCCGTCGCCTGCGGACACGGCCGTGTCCGTGTCCGTGGGGGGACGGCGGGCGTAAGGGGGGCGACCGTACGAGGAATGGGAGTACGAGGGCTGGGCCATCAGAAGTACCCCTCCCTTTTGCGGTCCTCCATGGCGGCCTCGGAGAGCTGGTCGTCGGCGCGGGTGGCGCCGCGCTCGGTCAGCCGCGAGGTGGCGATCTCGGCGATGACCTCCTCCGGGGTCGTGGCCGTGGACTCCACGGCTCCGGTGCAGGACATGTCGCCGACGGTGCGGTAGCGGACCGTGGCGCGCCGGACCTGTTCGCCGTCCTTGGGGCCGCCCCAGGCTCCGGCGGTCAGCCACATGCCGCCGCGCCGGAACACCTCGCGGTCGTGGGCGTAGTAGATCGACGGCAGCTCCACCCCCTCCCGGGCGATGTACTGCCACACGTCCAGCTCGGTCCAGTTGGACAGCGGGAAGACGCGCACGTGCTCGCCCGGCCGGTGGCGGCCGTTGTACAGCGCCCACAGTTCCGGCCGTTGGCGGCGCGGATCCCACCCGCCGAACTCGTCGCGCAGCGAGAAGACCCGCTCCTTGGCGCGTGCCTTCTCCTCGTCCCGGCGGCCGCCGCCGAACAGCGCGTCGTGCCGGCCGTGGGCGACGGCGTCCAGCAGCGGCACGGTCTGCAGCGGGTTCCTGGTGCCGTCGGGGCGCTCGGCCAGCCGCCCGTCGGCGAGGTAGTCCTCGACGTGCGCCACGGTCAGGCGCAGTCCGTGCGCGGCGACGACGTGGTCGCGGAAGGCCAGGACCTCGGGGAAGTTGTGGCCGGTGTCCACGTGCAGCAGCCCGAACGGCAGCGGCGCGGGAGCGAACGCCTTGACCGCGACGTGCAGCATCACCATCGAGTCCTTGCCGCCCGAGAAGAGCAGCGCCGGGCGTTCGAACTGGGCGACGCTCTCGCGGATGATGTGCGCGGCCTCGGATTCGAGGACGTCCAGATGGGACAGGCGTGTCCGTCGGCGCGGCGCCCCCTCCGCCGCCGTTCTGACGGGTGCGGCCTGTGCGAGGTCCCTCATCACGTGCTCCTTCCCGGCTGCCGGCGCAGCCCGCATTCGGTCTTGGAGGTGCCGGCCCACCGGCCGGAGCGGGGGTCCGCCCCGGGGTTCGGCCGGGAGGTGCACGGAGCGCACCCGACGGAGGTGTAGCCGTCCAGCAGCAGCGGGTTGACCAGGACCTGATGGCGGTCGACGTAGTCCTCCACGTCCTGCTGCGTCCAGCGCGCGAGCGGCGCGATGGTGACGATGTCCCGGGACCGGTCGTACTCGACGACGCGCAGGTCGGCCCGGGAGGCGGCGTCCTCGCGGCGCATGCCGACGATCCACGCGCGGTACGGGCGCAGGCCGCGTTCCAGCGGTTCGACCTTGCGCAGGGCGCAGCAGCGGTCCGGGTCGCGCTGGTGGAGCTTCGGTCCGTACGCCAGCGCCTGCTCCGCCACGGTCTGATGCGGCGCCAGGGTGATGAGGTTGACGTCGTAGGCGGCGGCCACGGCGTCGCGCGTGCCGATCGTCTCGGCGAAGTGGTACCCGGTGTCGAGGAAGAGCACGTCTATTCCGGGCGCGACGTCCTGGGCCAGGTGGACCAGGTGGGTGTCGGCCATGGAGGAGGCGACGGCCAGTCCGGGGCCGAAGGCGCGGTGCGCCCAGGAGATGATGTCGGCCGCCGACGCGTGTTCAAGGCGTGCGGCGGCGGCGTTGGCGAAGGCGCGCAGGTTGGCGCCCTCGGAGAGCGGGACGGTGAGCGGGAGCGGGTCGGAATTCTCTTCCCAGGCGGCGGTCGGAGCCACGGCGGCCCTCCTTTCCCCGCCCAATTGATACCGCCGGTACGCGCCCTCCGGGCAATGTCCGAGGGGCCGTTCTTACCCTAATCTTGCTTTCGCTCCAGAAAATTCCGAGCCGTCCGCGGATACACCGGATTTTCCGGTGTCGCGATGCCGGCCGGATTTCCGCAGGCCGGACCCGGAGGTGGCACGCCATCCGACTGGGAGTGACACTGCGTCACCGGATGCACCAAGTCACGTCCCAGCTGCAATGACTCTGCGCCGAGTGGTGACAGGATGACCAGCGACTTCAAAATTACTGTGCGCTGGACATGACACGGATCTTGTGCCACAGTCCGTACTGACCGGTAGACGGGCACTTTGTCCACCCTGCCGCCCAGGACGTCGCACGAGGCGCCCATTGCGCAGGGTCGAGTTGCGACGGCATTCCGCCCAGGCCGCGTGCCGATGCCGCTGCATTGCCGCACGCCCCGCCCCGGTATTTCTTCCATGTTGCGCGTTCGTTTTCGCTCTGTAATTCGTGGAGGTGCGAGCACATGCATGTCCTCATTCTCGGAGGGGACGGATTCTGCGGTTGGCCGACAGCGCTGTACCTGTCGGACCGCGGGCACGACGTCACGATCCTCGACAACCTCAGCCGGCGCGCCATCGACCTGGAGCTGGAGGTCGAGTCGCTGACCCCGATCCGGCCGCTCGGCGAGCGGCTGCGGGTCTGGCGCCGGGTCTCCGGCCGCGAGATCGGCTTCGTCCGGCTCGACCTGGCCGCCGAGCCCGAGCGGCTCACCGCCCTGCTCCCTACGCTGCGCCCGGACGCCGTCGTCCACTTCGCCGAGCAGCGAGCGGCCCCGTACTCGATGCGCTCGACCACGACCAAGCGCTACACGGTCGACAACAACGTGCGGGCGACGCACAACCTGCTCTCCGCGCTGGTGCAGTCCGGCAGCCACGCCGCGCTGGTCCACCTGGGCACCATGGGCGTCTACGGGTACGGCTGGTCCGGCTCCGCGCCCATCCCCGAGGGCTACCTGACCGTCAGGGTCCCCACCCCCGACGGCGAGGTGGAACGCGAGATCCTGCACCCGGCGAGCCCGGGCTCGGTCTACCACCTCACCAAGACCCTCGACCAGCTGATGTTCGCCTTCTACGCCGCCAACGACGGAATGCGGATCACCGACCTGCACCAGGGCATCGTCTGGGGCACCCAGACCGCGCAGACCGCCCGCGACGAGCGGCTGATCAACCGATTCGACTACGACGGCGACTACGGCACCGTCCTCAACCGCTTCCTGATGCAGGCGGCGATCGGGCACCCGCTCACCGTCCACGGCAGCGGCGGCCAGACCCGCGCCTTCATCCACGTGCGCGACATGGTCCGCTGCATCGAGATCGCCCTGGAGAACCCGCCCGCGGCCGGCGACAAGCCCAAGGTGTTCAACCAGGTGACCGAGAGCCACCGGGTGCGCGACCTGGCCAAGCTGGTCAGCTCCCTGACCGGCGTGCCCACCGCCTACCTGCCCAACCCGCGGCAGGAGGCCGACGAGAACGAACTCAACGTCCGCAACGACCAGTTCCTGGCCCTCGGACTCAACCCGACGACCCTCGACGAGGGCCTGCTGGAGGAGTGCCGGGAGATCGCCGGGCGCTACCGCTCCCGGGTCGACCCCAGCAAGATCATCGCCCGCTCGGTGTGGCGGGCCGGCATGGAGACGGCCGAGGACCTGCTGGAGGAACTACCCGAGCCGTCCCCGGTGCAGGCGACCCCGACGGCAGCGGAGACGTCGGCTTCGTCGGCGTCGGTCCAGACGGCCCCCAGGAGGTAACAGAGCCATGCCCGGCAAGAAGTCGCGCCCCGTCCGGGGCATGAACGCGGCCCTCGCCGACGGCGAAGCGGGCGTGGGAGAGATCCTCCCCGCCCGCAGGCCCCGGGCGTTGTGGCAGCTCGGGGCCGCGGTCCTGGTCACCGCCGCCGTCGCCGCCGTCACCGCCGCGACCTACGACGCGATCTCCTCCCGCCCGGTCAGCTTCAGCGGCGAGGTCACCCCCGCGCACGCCTACTACCTCAACTTCCCAGCCACCGGCCCCGTGCAGACGCTCCTGGTGCGCCCCGGCGACCACGTCAGGGCCGGGCAGGTGCTGGCCACCCAGCTGAGCAGCGTGGCCGCGGCCAACCTCCAGGCGGCCCGCGCGGCCGTCGCCGCCGACACCGCACTGATCGCCGAGGACCAGCACCCCGACACCGACCCGACCCAGGCGGCGCAGGACCAACTCGCCCTCGCCAAGGCCCAGTCGGACGCGGGCAGCGCCCAGGGCGCGCTCTCCCTCGCCCAGGTCGCGGCCGCGAACCAGGTCACCGCCCAGACCACCGCCGTCACCGCCGACCAGACCTCGCTGACCGACGACCAGGCCCGCTACACGAAGGACTGCGCCACGGGCACGGCGCCACCCGCCCCGGGCGTCACCTCGGCGCCCACGCCGTCGGCGGATCCGGCGCCGGGCGCCACCCCGTCCGCCCCCGGAACCGGCGCGCAGCCCGCCCCGTCGGCCTCGGCAACCACCCCCGCCGACGAGCAGCTGTGCCAGAACCTCGCGGCGCAGATCGACAAGGACTCGGCGGCGCTCGCCCAGGCCAGGGCCCAGCTGAGCGCCGTCCAGTCCGGCGCCCAGGCGCAGGAGCAGCAGGACCAGGCCACCCTGACCCAGAGCCAGTCCGTGCTCCAGGCGGCCCAGGCGCAGATCGCCGCGCAGGGCAGTGCGCTCACCCCGGCGATCGTCGCCCAGGCGCGCTCCCAACTCGCCACGGCCGAGGCCCAGGTGGCCGCCGACCAGCTCGCCCTCCAGCAGACCGTGATCACCGCCCCGGCGGACGGCGTCGTCGCCGACACCGCCGGAGCGGTCGGCGACGTCGTCGGCCCGGCGGGCGTGCACGCCTACGCCGGACCCGCGGCCCAGTCCGGCACGCTGGTCGACCAGCAGCCGGGTGTGCAGCTCTTCGTCCCCACCCCCGCGACGGGCGGCGGTTCCGCTTCCGCCGCCGAGAACGCCGGCTACTCCGCGCTGGTCACCGTGTACTCCGGTGCCTTGCAGGTGACCGCGCAGCTGCCCGAGTCGCAGATGGCCAACGTGCACCCGGGCCGGCAGGCGACCCTCTCGGTCTCCGCGTCCGGCCGGACGCTCACCGGTCGGATCAGCCAGATCCTGCTCGACCCCGCACGGGTGCCGGGCGCCACCTACTACGACGTCACGATCACCCTGGACAGCCCCCCGCCGACCGTCCTCGCGGGCATGTCGGTCGACGTGACCCTGAACTGAGCGACCGACCACCGGGCCGACCGCCGGGCCGACCACCCCTCGGCCCGACCCCGCAGCCCGGCTCCGCGGGCCCAGCTCCGCAGTCCGACCTCGGCACGACCGTGAGGAGGCCCCTCGTGAACGACCCCTTGCCCGGAAGCCCGGCGGCCGTCCCGTCCAGACGGCCGAACCCGTGGCCCGGTCCCGGGCGCACCGACGCGGTCGGCCTCCTGGGCTGCGACGCGCCGCTGCGCGAGCTCACCCGTCTCGTCCTCGAAGCAGCCCTCCAGGTGGAGTTGGACCACCACCTGGGCTCCGAGGACGAGCGGGCGCGGGCGTCCGGCCGGTCCGACGTCAACTCCCACAACGGGCACCGCCCCAAGACCGTGCTCACGGCGTTCGGGCCGGTGGAGGTGCTCATGCCGAGGGACCGCAAGGGCAGCTTCTCCCCCGCGATCCTTCCCAAGTACCGCCGTGACCTGTGCGGACGCGAGTCCCTGATCCTCTCGCTCGCGGCCCGCGGGCTGCCGCGCCCCGACTTCGAGGCGCGTCTCGCCGAGTTGTACGGAGCCAGTCCGCCGGCGGCGCCGCTGCCCCGCGTCGCCGACCGCGTCGCGGCCCACCTGCGCCTGTGGCAGCGCCGCCGGCTCGCTCCGCGCTACCCGCTCCTGTTCGCCGACAGGGCCGCCGTCGGGACCGGCCGCGCGGCCGCCGAGCGCGGGGCCGTCCAGCGCGGGCCTCTCGGTCACGGGGTCGTCGACCTGGCCCTGGCCGTGACCGTCGACGGACGACGGGAACTGCTGGGCGTGTGGGCCCCGGGCGCGCAGCCCCGCGCGGGCTCCTGGGAGACGGCCTTCCGCGAGCTGCGCGCTCGCGGCCTCCAGCAGGTCTCCATCGTCGTCGGCGACGGCACGGTGACGCTGCCCGCCGCGGTCCGGGCGGTCTGGCCGCACGCCGCGCTCCAGGCACGCACCCACCTGATCCCGCATGCGGGCCCCGGCCGCCGCCTGGGCCCCGCCGGAGCGCAGCCGGGCCGGACGGCTCCCTGGCCGTCGGGTCCCGGCGGTTGATCCGCAGCGACCGGCGGGGCCC
>NZ_BBPQ01000064.1:22197-27535 GCF_000787855.1 Streptacidiphilus anmyonensis
GGGGGGCGGGCGCGTGAGGGCGCGCCGGGCCCCGCCGCTGACGGGAGGTCAGCCGGTGAAGGCCGTCAGGCCGTTCGGGGTGCCGAGGCCGGTCGGGCCGTCGTACCCCACCTCGGCGTGGCACAGGTACGCCGGCGAGCAGGACGCCGTCGACCCGGTCGTGACGTCGTTCAGCCCGGAGGTGTGCGCGTAGGCGACGGAGGCGGGCACCGCCGCCGTGTGCGCGCCGGCGTCGGCGTAGACCGCCGCGATCAGCGGGGACGCGACGCTGGTGCCGCCGTAGACGTTCCAGCCGGACGCGCCGTAGGTCTCGTAGACGGCGACGCCGGTGGCGGGGTCGGCGACGGCCGAGACGTCCGCGACGGTGCGCTTGGCGCAGCCGCTGTCGGTCTGCCAGGAGGGCTTGGCGTCGTAGGCCGAACAGCCGGAGCCCGCCCCCTCCGTGCTGCTGGTCGACCAGACGCTCTCCTTCCAGCCGCGGGCGTTGGAGGTCTTGGTGAGCGCGGTGCCGCCGACGGCGGTGACGTACCGGGAGGCGGCCGGGTACTCCACGCCGTAGCCGCTGTCGCCGGAGGAGGCGGTGACGGCGACGCCGGGGTGGTCGAAGTACGTGGTGTCGTAGGAGGTGTCCGTGGCGGACTCCGAGCCGCCGTAGCTGTTGGAGACCTCGGTCGCGCCGAGCTTGACCGCCTCGTTCACCGCGGTGCCGAGGTTGGCCATCGACGCCGTCTTGGCCTCGACCAGGATGATGTGGGCGCGCGGGGCGATGGCGGAGACCATGTCCAGGTCGAGGGATATCTCCCCGGCCCAGCCCGCGTTGTTGGCGGGCAGGGTGCTGCCGCCGGTCTGGCTGACCTGCTTGAAGCAGCCGCTGGCCTTCGTGCAGGCGGGCAGCCCGTACTGGGCCCGGTAGACGGCCATGTCGGCGCCGGCCTTCGGGTCGTTGTAGGCGTCGACGATGGCCACGGTCTGCCCGGCGCCGCCGTTGGCCGGCAGGGCGTAGGCGGACAGCAGGTCGGCAGGCCCGAAGCCCGAGGGCGTCGCGCCCGGGGTGACCCCCTGGGCGCTCACGTGCTCCACGGCGTCGGTGACCCGCAGGGCGTCGCAGAACGCGTGACCCGGCGTCAGGTCGACGGCGCAGGAACGGGTCCAGCTGAGCGGGTGGCCGGCGGCGGCCCCGGCGGGCACCGCGGTGAGCAGGCCCGTCACGGCGAGGGCGGCCGACCCCAGCAGCGGGACGACGGCTCGCCGGGCGGGTACGGCGGTCGGAGATGTGCGCAACGTACGTCCTCCTGAGTCGAGTTGAACAGGGGGTGCTGTGCGACCACCCCCTGAGGGGGTGGCTCAGGAAACGTAACGAGGCGACGTAGTCATGACAACGAAACGGGCCGGGTTCCACCCACTCGGACTGTGGTCGCCTCCCCCGAAGCCACCTCGCGAATCGCGACGGAACGTCACGATGTGAATACACAGCGTGGTGTACCGTCGGGGCTGACATCCACGAAGGAGGACACATGGCGGGCAAGGCCAGCATCGTTTTCGCCCACGGGCTCTGGGCCGACGGGTCGTGCTTCAACAAGCTCATCCCCACGCTCCAGGCCGAGGGGCACCAGGTGCTGAGCTCGCAGCACGGCCTCGACTCGCTCGCAGGCGACGTCGCGTGCGTCACCCGCGCCATCAACCACGTGCCGGGCCCGGTCGTGCTCGTCGGTCACTCCTACGGCGGGACCTTGATCACCAAGGCCGGTGTCCACGACCGTGTGGCCGCCCTGGTCTACATCGCCGCCCTGGCCCCCGACGAGGACGAGACCTCGCAGGCCCAGCAGGAGAAGTTCGCCCCCACCCCCGTCTTCCAGCACATCGACGTCACCGACGACCGCATCTGGCTGCTCGAAGCGGGCGTCGGCGACTTCTGCGGCGACCTGCCGGCCTCCGAGCAGAAGCTCGTCCTCGCGACGGGCGCCGTCCCGGTCCCCGACCTGTTCACCCAGCAGGTCCCCGGCACCGCCTGGCGCACGAAGCCGAGTTGGTACATCGTCGCGAACAACGACCGCACCGTGAACCCGGACCTGGAGCGGGCCGCCGCCGAGCGCATGGGCGCGAAGACCTACGCCGTCGACAGCAGCCACGTGCCCATGCTCTCCCACCCCGACGTCGTCCTCGACGTCATCCGCGACGCCGCGAAGGCCGCCGAGGCGTAGGAGCGTGGCCGCGCTGACCCCGGGTTTCCGTTCCCGGCGACGGGCCCCCGGCGACCGCCTGCCGCCGGGGCAGTTCCTGACCGAAGGCTTTCCCGTGCTCTCCGCAGGTCCGACCCCGGCCGTCGCGACCGACCGCTGGCGGTTCACGCTGACCACCGAGACGGGCGATCAGCACGTCTGGACCTGGCCCCAGTTGACGGCCCTGCCGCAGGCCGACGTCACCACCGACCTGCACTGCGTCACCCGCTGGTCCAAGTTCGACACCCGCTGGCGCGGGGTGAGTCTGGACATGCTGCTCGACGGCGTCGACACCGAGGCGCGGTACGCATGGGTCGAGTCCTACGGGGGCTACACCACCAACATGCCGCTGGCGGACCTGCGGAACGGTCGGGCGTGGATCGCCCACACCTACGACGGCCGCCCCCTCCCGGCCGAACACGGAGGCCCGGCGCGGCTGCTGGTCCCGCACCTGTACCTGTGGAAGTCCGCGAAATGGGTGAGCGGCATCCGCCTGCGGATCAACGACCAGCAGGGCTTCTGGGAGTCCCTGGGCTATCACGCGTACGGCGACCCCTGGCGCGAGCAGCGCACCTGGGGCGACTGATCAGGAGTCCGACGATGAGCCGCTGGACGACGGCCCGACTGGTGTCACGGACCAAGGAATCGGACACGGCCCGGACGCTGCACCTCGACGCTCCGGGCTGGCCCGGCCATCTGGCGGGCCAGCACGTCGACCTCCGGCTCACCGCCGACGACGGCTACCAGGCCGTCCGCAGCTACTCGCTCTCCGCACCGGCGGACGGCGACCGCATCGCCGTGTCCGTACAGCCCGCCCCGTACGGCGAGGTGTCCCCGTACCTGGTCGAGGACTTCCCCGAGGGAGCCGACATCGAGGTCCGCGGACCGCTCGGCGGCTGGTTCGTCTGGCGCCCGGACCGCACCGAGCCGGTCCTGCTCGTGGCCGGCGGATCGGGCGTCGCGCCGCTCGTCGCGATGCTGCGCGCCCGCCTCGCGCTGCCCGAAGGCCCCGCCTTCCACCTTGTCTACTCGCTGCGCGGCCCGCAGGAGCGCTGGTTCGGCGACACCCTGGACTCCCTCGCCGGCCGCACCGAGATCGCGGTCGACTACGCGTACACCCGCGAAGCCCCGCCCGGCTCCGCCCGCCCGGTCGGCCGGATCCAGCAGGCCGAGCTGCTTGTCGACGGCTTCACCCCGGCGCAGGCGCCGCTGTGCTTCGTCTGCGGCCCGACGGCCTTCGTGGAGCACTGCGCCAACGCCCTCGTCGCGCTCGGACACCGCCCCGACCGGGTGCGCACCGAACGCTTCGGCTGAGACCGGCCACGACGAAGGAGGACTCATGGGCATGCAGGACGGGAACGCGCTCGCCGGCCCCCTGTCGGAGGTGTTCGCCGTGGACGTGACGGCCGCTCAGCGCCTCTGCCCTGGCTGCGGGACCGACAGCGCCGTCGGCGCGCTGCACGTCTACCGCATGGCGACCGCCGCGGTCGCGCGCTGCCCTGTCTGCGGGGAGATCGCGTTCCGGATCGCCCGGCACGCCGGCGCGCTCTGGCTCGACTTCGGAGGCGGCGGCGCCCTGCGCATCCCCGTGGGTTGAGCAGGACGCCGCCGCGCCGCGGTGCGCCGACCGAGCCCAGCGCCCGCGGACGTCCGCTACGCGCTCGCCCGGCCCAGGACGCAGAACTCGTTGCCCTCGGGATCGGCCAGCACGACCCACGACTGGTCGCCCTGGCCGATGTCGACACGCTGTGCGCCGTGGGCCACGAGACGAGCCACCTCGGCCGCCTGGTCGTCGGGCCGGAAGTCGAGGTGCAGACGGCTCTTGGACTTCTTGCTCTCCTCGATCCGGACGAAGTCCAGCCCCGGCTTCCGGTCCGGTGCCGGCCGGATCTCGAACTCGTCGTCGGAGGAGTAGACCACGACCCACCCGAGGGCGGTGGCCCACCACTGCCCCAGGGCCGCCGGGTCCACCGAATGAACGATTACCTGTTCCCATTCCAAGGTCATCCGTGGAGCTTAGACCGGCCCGGACCGTGGTCGCACGCTAGTTGGCGTCCGCCGCGCCTGCCTCCAGCGAGCGCTTGAGCGCGGCGAGCGTCACCGTCATGTTCCGGCGGTTCCATTCGGCGCGGTCGCCGGTGCGCAGCACCGTCTCCGTCGTCCAGGCGCTGACGCGGTCGCGGCGGTCCTGCCAGAACTGCTCCACCAGCGTCGCGCCGCCGCCCGTGCCGCCCGGCGTGAGCCGGAAGCCCCAGCGGGCGACCGGAACCGGTCCGAAGCTGACGTCCCAGGCGAAGGCGCGACCCGGCTCGGCCTCGACGACGCGGCAGACGGTGCTCCACCGGATGCCGCCCTTGCGGTTGCGTCCCTGGAACCGCGCGCCCAGCACCGGAGCGGCCGGGCTGCCGCGCCAGGCGGCGCCGGTGCACTCCGGGCTCCACTCGCCCATCCGCGTCACGTCGGCGACGGCAGCCCAGACGACGTCCGGCGGGACGGATATCTCCGTCCGCACGGAGACGGACTCACGGGCTGCGTTGTTCATACGAACCTCCTCCTGTGACAGGGCGTCCGGGGCATCGCACCGCCTGCGGGCCCACCGCGTCAACGTGCGCCGGGTCACCGCGGCGGCCATCCGCCGCCGTCGGGGCTGAACCGTCGCGTCGGCGCAGGCGTAGGAGCTGATGGAGTGGGCCCGGCCCGGGAAAGCTCCCCAGTGACGAGGTGAGGTACGTGAATGCTGATCGCCTGAGCAACGGTTCCGTCGGCGACCGTCCACCTGCGCCGCCCGCGGTCTCGCTGTCCGCCCTGCTCGAACTCGCCACCGACGCCTACGACGCCTGGCAGCAGGGGGACGCCAAGGCCGCGCGGGACGCGGCCACCGCGGCGGCCCCGGCGGCGCGGGCCGCCGTCGAGAGCCTGGACGCCGTCCTGGGCGGCTGACCGTCCGGGGGTGACGCCGGATGCCGTCGGCCAGGGGCTCACTTAACGTGATCCCATGACCACGGCTCGGCGCGACGGACTGCTCTCCCGACTCGGCAGGTTCTGCTACCGCCGGCGCCGGCGGGTACTGCTGACCTGGGGCGTCGGCCTCCTGGTGCTGCTGACGCTCGGCTTCGGCT
>NZ_BBPQ01000064.1:27704-34042 GCF_000787855.1 Streptacidiphilus anmyonensis
GGGTACTGCTGACCTGGGGCGTCGGCCTCCTGGTGCTGCTGACGCTCGGCTTCGGCTTCGCCGCGCCCGCCGACAACGACTTCACCGGCGGCTCCTCGCAGTCCGGCCAGGCCCAGACGCTGCTCAAGGCGTACTTCCCCCAGCGCGGGGGCGACTCGCTCACTCTCGCGATCCACGCCGACGCCGGCGTCACCGACCCCGCGGTCAAGGCCCAGGTGGAGTCCCTGCTGGCCAAGCTGGCCACGGCGCCGCACATCACCTCGGTGCAGTCCCCCTACACCGCGCCGGGGCAGATCTCCAAGGACGGCAGGACGGCCTTCGCCACGCTGCAGTCCGACGTCACCCCGCTGCCCGCCTCCGGCGTCAAGAAGATGATCGACGAGACCCGGGCCGCGAGCACCGACACGGTCACCTTCGCGCTCGGCGGCGCCGACGTCGTCTCCGCCGAGACGCCCTACGGGGGCGCGTCCGACGCGGTCGGCGCCCTGGCGGCGATGCTGGTCATCCTGATCGCCTTCGGCTCCCTGCTGGCGATGGGCCTGACCATGGCGGCGGCCCTGTTCGGCATCGGCAGCGGGCTTGCCCTGATCTTCCTGCTCGGTTACCTGTTCCCGGCGCCGAGCTTCAGTCCGCTGGTGGCGACCCTGCTCGGCCTGGGCGTGGGCATCGACTACGCCCTGTTCATCGTGACCCGCTACCGCGAGTCACTCGCGCAGGGTGACGAGCCGGAGGCCGCGCTGGTGGTGGCGATCTCCCGGGCCGGGCGGTCGGTCCTGTTCGCCGGGGTGACCGTCGTGATCGCGATGCTGGGACTGTTCGTACTGCAGCAGCGACTGCTGAACGCCACCGCGATCGCCGCGTCGGTGACCGTGCTGATGACCATGATCAGCGCCGTCACCGTGCTCGCCGCGCTCCTCGCTTTCGCCGGCCGGGGCGTCGACCGCTTCAAGCTTCCCTACCTCGGTCGCACCGTTGCCCGCAGCCCGCTCGCCGAACGCTGGGCCCGCCTCATCCAGCGCCGCCCGGTCACCGGTCTCGTCGTCGGCGCCGCCGTCATGATCCTGCTGGCGATCCCGGCCTTCTCGATGCGGCTGAGCTTCGAGGACACCAGCACCGAACCGCACGACACCAGCGGTTACCAGTCCCATGTGATCCTGGCCAAGGGCTTCGGCCAGGGATTCGACGCGCCGTTCGTCGTGGTCGCGCAGTTGCCGCCGGGCGGCGCCGACCTCCAGCCGCTGATCCGCGCGACGGCCGCCACCCCGGGGATCGCCGCCGTCACACCCGCGCAGATCAGCCAGGACGGGCAGGCGGCCCTCTTCATCGCCTACCCGACCACCGCGCACCAGGACGCCGCCACGCCCGCCACGCTCCACCGGCTGCGCGACCAGACGATCCCGGCGGCCGTCCAGGGCACCGGGCTCGTGGTGCACGTCGGCGGACCCACCGCCGGCGACGCGGACTTCGCCGCCGAGGTCTCCGCCCGGCTCCCCTACCTGATCGCCACGGTGATCGGCCTGGCGCTGATCGTGCTGCTGGTGCTCGTGCGCTCGCCCGTGATCGCGGTCAAGGCCGCGCTGATGACGCTGCTGTCCGTGGGGGCCGCCTTCGGCGTGCTGGTCGCGATCACCCAGTGGGGCTGGCTGGGCTCCGTGCTCGGCTTCCCGACGACGGCGCCCGTCACCGCATGGGTGCCGCTGTTCATCTTCCCGATCCTGTTCGGGCTCTCCACCGACTACGAGGTCTTCCTGGTCTCCCGCATCCGCGAGGAGTACGACGGCGGGCACACCACCCGGGAGGCGGTGGCCCGAGGCCTGTCCCGCACCGCCCGCGTGATCACCGCCGCCGCGGCGATCATGGTGACGGTCTTCCTGTCGGTGCTCGCCACCCCGGACATCGCGGTCAAGGAGTTCGGGCTCGGCCTCGCGGTCGCGGTCTTCCTGGACGCCACTGTGGTCCGCATGGTGCTGGTCCCCGCGATCATGGAGCTGCTGGGCAACGCGAACTGGTGGCTGCCCGCACCGCTGGCCCGGATCCTGCCCGAGCTGCCGTCCGAGGGCTGAAGCGCCGACCGGCCCCGCACGACTCGCCGAGCCGGGGCGGTGCCGCTTCCATGGTGCTATGGACGCACATCCGGTCGACCTGTACACCGAGGAACTGCTGAGACTCGCGCCCGGCCTGTCCCGTGCGGCGGCGGACGACCTGCTGCGGCGGGTGTACCAGCACGGGGCTGAGGAAGGCGCGAACGCGGCGCTCGCCAACGTCGCCGAGGAGGAGAACACCAAGGACGCCGAGAACCGCAGGCTCGCCGAGCGCCTGGTCGCCCTCGGCGAGGACCCCCTGTCCGTGGCGCGGATCATGCGCGGCCCGTAGCGCGCGGTGTCCGCGGCGCGCGGTCTCCGTGGCGCGCGGTGTCCGTGGCGCGCGCTGTCCGTGGCGCGCGCTGTCCTCAGCCCGGTGTCCGCCGATCGGACGACACAGCGGATCCGCCGCGTGCGTACGCCCTCCGCGGCGGGTCTAATGACGGGAACACCAGCGGTGGGCGCATCCGTCCAAGCATCCCGAGAGCTTCGCGGCGGCACAGCGGCGGCACGGCGGCGTCCCGGGAGCGGAGGCAGGCGATGGGCGGCAAGGGCGTGGCGTCAGGCGGACTACCGGGCGGACTGCCGGGCGGCGCCGATCCGGGTCCCGGCGGACGACGCCGTGGGGCCGAAGGCCGTGCGCGGCTGTGCTGTGACGTGGCGTCATGAGCGCCTCCTCCGGCAGGAAGGCCGCGGCGTCGACTCCGGCCCGTAAGCGGGCCGCCGCCGCGAAGCGGACCACGCCCGCCAAGCGAAGCCCGGCGGCCCCACCGCGGCCTCGCCCGACTCCGGCGGAACGTGCCGAGCTGGGCCTGCGGGCCCGGGCCGAGGTGCCGCTCACGGAGCACGAGCAGTTCGGCGTCGGCCCGGGGCGGGAGGATCCGGTGGCGATCCTGGAACGCCAGGGGCAGTCGCGCGTGCCGGAGCTGGTGCCGGTCCGCTACGGCCGGATGCTGGTCTCGCCCTTCACCTTCTACCGCGGCGCCGCCGCGGTCATGGCCGCGGACCTCGCCGGGACGCCGGTGTCGGGCCTGACGGCCCAGCTGTGCGGCGACGCCCATCTGTCGAACTTCGGGCTCTTCGCCTCCCCGGAGCGGCAGATGATGTTCGACGTCAACGACTTCGACGAGACCTACCCCGGCCCGTGGGAGTGGGACGTCAAACGGCTGGCGGCCAGCCTGGAGATCGCCGGACGTGAGAACTCCTTCTCCCGCAAGGACCGCCGCAAGATCGTGACGGCCGCGGTCCGCGGCTACCAGAAGGCCATGGCCGGCTTCGCCGGCATGCGCCACCTCGACATCTGGTACGCCAGCGCGGACCTGGACGAGGTGCGCAGCCTGCTCGCCTCGCATCTGAACAAGACCCGCAAGAGCATGCTGAAGCAGGGCGTGGCCAAGGCGCAGGCCCATGACAGCCTGCGCGCCTTCCGCAAGCTCACCGAGACGGTCGACGGGCGTCGGCGGATCATCGCGGATCCGCCGCTGATCGTGCCGATCGCCGACCTGCTCGCCGGGAACCAGCAGGTCACCTTCCACGGGCTGATGCGGTCGCTGCTGGGGCGGTACCGGTCCACCCTCCAGTCGGACCGCCGGGTGCTGGTGGAGTCCTTCGAGCTGGTCGACATGGCGCGCAAGGTGGTGGGCGTCGGCAGCGTGGGGACGCGCTGCTGGATCGTCCTGCTCACCGGGCGCGACTCCGACGACCCGCTGTTCCTCCAGGTCAAGGAGGCTCAGCGCTCAGTCCTGGCGGAGTTCGTCCACGGCGGCCCCGACTACGCGAGCGAGGGCGAACGGGTCGTCAACGGCCAGCGGCTGATGCAGGCCGCGAGCGACATCTTCCTCGGGTGGGAGTCGGCGGACGGCATCGACGGGCAGCGCCGGGACTTCTACGTACGCCAGCTCGCCGACTGGAAGGGCTCCGTCGCCATCGAGCAACTGGTCCCGACCGGACTGGCCTTGTACGGGCGACTGTGCGGGTGGACCCTGGCCCGCGCGCACGCCCGCTCGGGCGATCCGATCGCCATCGCCGCGTACCTGGGCGACGACAAGACCTTCGCCCACGCCGTCGCGGAGTTCTCGGCCCTGTACGCCGACCAGAACGAGCTCGACTTCGCGGCGTTGCAGCAGGCCGACCGCGAGAACCGGATCACTGTCGAGCTGGGCCTGTAGGGCCGGCCGGCATGACGGAGCAGCCGGAGTCCGAGAGCGCCCGCGTGCTGGGCCCGATCGCGCGGTACGAGCAGAGCGTCCTCAAGCGCATCCAGGACTTCGAGGATCCGCGCCAGGAGTGGCGGCGCCTCTTCGCCGAGCTGTTCGGCACCTTCCTCCTGGTGCTGGTGGCCGCCGGCGGCGGGATGACGGGCAAGGCGTTCCCCGGCTCGATCAGCAACGCCGCCGCGGTGGTCGCCCCCGGCCTGATGGTGATGGCGATCATCCTGTTCATGGGGAAGGTCTCCGGCGCGCACCTGAACCCGGCCGTGAGCGTCGCCTTCGCCCTGCGCCGGGACTTCCCCTGGCCACGCGTGCCCGGCTACGTGGTGATGCAGCTCGCCGGCGCCACCCTGGCGGCACTGTTCCTGCGCGGGGTGGTGAACGTGTCGGCCCGCTACGGGGCCAACTACCCCGCGCACGGCTACTCCGCCCTCGCCGCCTTCTGGATGGAGTTCGCGCTGACCACCGGCCTGGTGAGCGTCATCCTCGGCACGGCCTCCGGTGCCCAGAACGTGGGCATCATCGGCGCGTTCGGCGTCGGCGGCTACATCGCGCTGGCCGGGCTGTGGGGCTTCCCCATTTCAGGCGCCTCGATGAACCCCGCGCGCACTTTCGGCCCCGACCTGGTCGCCACCACCTTCACCGACTACTGGGTGTACGTGGCGGGACCGTTGGCCGGGGCGACGCTCGCCGTCGCCCTCGCCTACGTGCTGCGCGGCACGGGGGGCGGGGCGTCCGGCGCCGCCGCCGCCCAGGGCGACCTCTTCACCGACGTGCACCAGCCCGGCAAGCCGTGAGGGCGTCCGGCGAGGTCTTCAGACCCTTCAGTGGTGCCGCACGGGATCGATCAGGACGCCGGGGTTCAGGACTCCGGTGGGGTCGAGTGCCGCCTTCGAGGCACGCAGCGCCAGGGCGAAGGGTTCGGGCCGCTGGCGGTCGTACCAGGGGCGGTGGTCGCGGCCGACCGCGTGGTGGTGGGTGATGGTCGCGCCGCAGTCGGCGAGGGCCTCGGAGACGGCGGCCTTGATCTCGTCCCACTGCTCGACGGTCCGGCCCCAGACGCCGGGGGCGATCACGCCGAAGTACGGTGCGGGACCGTCCGGGTAGACGTGCGTGAAGCGGCAGGTCACGGCTCCGCTCAGGCCGAGCGAGGCGAACGCGTCGGTCGCGGCGGCGTCGACGGCGGCCCGCAGCTCGTCGAAGCGGTCCCAGGTGCAGGCGGTCTCGAAGGTCTCCACGATCATCGACTGCGCGGCCAGGGCGTCGCGCTGGTAGGGCATCCGCAGGAACGAGGAGCGCCAGGTGTCGGCGGCCCCGGTCCGGGTCCGGTCCCGCTCCGCCTTCAGGTCGGTGGTGCGAACCGGGTCCGGCACCCGCCCGCCGAACTCCGCGCAGATCTCGACCGCGCGCCGCATCGACCCGTCGACCGGGTGGTCGGCGGACTCGAAGCCGAGCACGAGCACGCCGCCGGGCGAGTCGGTTCCGGCGTTGACGAACGCCTCCATCGGGTCCAGGACAGTTGGCGGGGAACAGCCCCGACTGGGCGATCGTCCGGGTGGCCGCGACAGCGGCACCGTACTCCCCGAAGTGCACGGACGCGGCCGCCCGCCAGCGGGGGCGGTCCTGAAGCCGCATCCACGCCTCGGTGATCACGCCCAGGGCGCCCTCGGAGCCGAGGAACATCCGGTCGGGCGAGGGGCCCGCGCCCGAGCCGGGCAGCCGACGCGACTCGCTGACGCCGACCGGGGTGACGACGCGCATCGACTCGACCATGTCGTCGATGTGGGTGTAGACGGTCGCGTAGTGGCCGCCCGCGCGGGTCGCCAGCCACCCGCCCAGGGTGGAGAACTCGAAGGACTGCGGGAAGTGGCGCAGCGTCAGCCCGTCCGGCCGGAGCGCGTCCTCCAGCGCGGGCCCGAGGATGCCCGCCTGGATCCGCGCGGCCCGGCTGACCCGGTCGACCTCGACGATCCGGTCCAGCCGGCCCAGGTCCAGCGAGACCGCCCCGGCGTACTCCCCCGACCCGCCCAGCCCGCGCGGTTCCACG
>NZ_BBPQ01000064.1:34409-47863 GCF_000787855.1 Streptacidiphilus anmyonensis
GACCGCCCCGGCGTACTCCCCCGACCCGCCCAGCCCGCGCGGTTCCACGCCGCCGACGACCGACGTCCCCCCGCCGAACGGGATGAGCGCGATCCCCGCGTTCGCGCACCACTCCAGGACGTCGACGACGTCCTGCTCGCGGCGGGGCCGCAGGACCAGGTCGGGCACGTTGTCCACGCGGCCGAGCAGGCAGCGGACCACGTCGCGGAACGCCTGGCCGTGTCCGTGCGCGACGCGGTCCTCCAGGTCCTGCGACGCCAGCTCGGCCAACGCGTCCGGGGCCTGGATCCTGGGGGCGGGCACCGCCAACTCCTCGACCTTGGGCGGCTCGTGCACCGTCAGGTCGGCCTCCGGGAACACCGCAGCCAGCCGCTGCGTGAGCCCGGCCCGTTCGGCTCCGGCGACCGCGTCCTCGACGTTGCCCCAGCCCCACCACGAACGCGCCACCGACGTCTCCCTTGCTCCGGGCGATCAATTGACCGAACAGTAATTTACGCGGTGGTCAATTACAACGGCTTGCACGAACCAGCAGGCCGGGTGCCCGCCACCCGGCTGGCCCGCGCGGGTGAAGGGGCCGCCTGGGACGTTGGGAGCCCGGCATGGTCGCGGTACACCTCGCATCACGCAACCGCGCAGAAAGCAGCGACGGAACATGGCCGGGCACGGCCGGAACGGGTGACGCATGGGCGTGCGGGTACGGGCGTGGCGCCGTTGGGCGACCGCCGTGACGGCGGCGTTCGCCGTGGCACTGGGCACGGCTGTCACGCCGGCTTCGCCGGTCACGCCGCAGCGGGACGACCTCGGGCCGGAGATCACCGCGATCATGCACAAGGCCCCGTACGCGCATGCCCAGTGGGGCCTGCTGGAGGTGGACGACCAGACCGGCCGGATCGTCCACTCCGACTTCCCGGACCAGTTCTTCATCCCCGGATCGACGGCCAAGCTGTTCGGCGTCTCCGGCGCCTGGAACGCCCTCGGCGGCGACCACCGCTTCACCACGCCCGTGCAGGCGCTGGGCAGGCGCGCCGGATCGGTGCTGCACGGCAACCTGTCGCTGGTGGCGCAGGGCGACCTGACCATGGGCGGGCGCACCAAGCCCGACGGCTCGGTGGACTACGTCCCGATCGACCACACCTACGCCAACGACGCGCCCGGCGCCACGCTCACACCCGAGAACCCGCTCGCCGGGCTGGACCTGATCGCGCATCAGATCCGCAGGGCCGGGATCACCGAGGTGCGCGGCGACGTCGTGGTCGACGACCGGCTCTTCACGACCTTCCCGCCGCTGGATCCCGCGCCCACCCCGCTGATCATCAACGACAACGTCATCGACCTGCTCTCCACCGCGACCACACCCGGACACCCGGCCAAGCTGAGCTGGCGTCCGCAGGTGGCGCCCTACCAGGTCACCTCGAACGTCCGGACGGTGGCGGCCGGCGGACCGACGGACATCACCGTCTCCGCCTCGCCCGACGGCACGCGGATCCACCTGACCGGCACCATCGCCGCCGACGCGCAGCCGACCCTGCGCGTCTCGCCGATCCAGGACCCGTCGGCCTTCGGCCGCACGGCCCTGATCGAGGCGCTGGCCCGGGCCGGCGTCAAGGTCACCGCGACCGCGACCGGGGCCAACCCGGTCCGCCTGCTCCCTCGCGACTACACGGGCGCCCGGCGGGTGGCCGCGTACGTCTCCCCGCAGTTCTGGCAGTACGCGCGCCTCATCTTCAAGGTCAGCCTCAACCTCGGCGGCAATCTCGCCATCTGCCTGATGGCCGTCACCGCGCACAGCCACCAGTGCGGCGACGGATTCCGCGTGCTGCGGTCCTTCCTCGTCCGCGCCGGCATCGATCCCACCCAGCTCAACCTGCTGGACGGGCGGGGCGGCGACCCGAACGACCGGCTCACGCCGCGGGTGGTCACCCAACTGCTGCGCTACTGGGCCTCCACCCGCGAGGCGACCCGCTTCCGTGAGGCCCAGCCCCTGCTGGGCGTGGACGGCCTGCTCGCCTTCGTCTGCCCCGACCCCTCGGACTGCCCGGGCAAGGGCAAGGTGTGGGCCAAGACCGGAACAGCAGCCGGAGAGGACGCCGTCAACCAGCGCATCGCCGAGGGCGCCCTCGCCATCGCCGGCTACCTGGAGGTGCGCCCGGGCCGCTTCCACTCGTTCGACCTGGTCATGAACGGCGCCTCGGTCCCGGACATCCAGGGCGTGATCGACGGCGGCGACGACCTCGCCCGCATCGCGGGCCTGCTCCAGGAACAGGCGGCGGCCCGCCGCTGACGCCCGCCGGACGTCAGCCGGACGTCAGCTCCGCGCGCGTGCGCCGACCGACGGCGGCACACGCGCGCGGAGCCGGGACTGCGGCGAGCCGGGGACCGCGGACCGCCGGGGACTGCGGACAGCCGGGGACTGCGGCGAGCCGGACTTCCGAGCCGGATCGGACGGGCTCCTCACACGCTCAGGACGTCCTCACGAGGGGCCGACGGGGTGAGCGCGAGGGCCTCGCCCACGTCCTCCAGGGTGCGTCCGCCCGGCTCGCGCACCAGGAAGGTGGTCGCGGTGCCGGCCAGGAAGCAGACGGCGGCGATCAGGGTCACGATCCGCAGTCCGCCGCCGGCCAGGATCAGCGGGACGACCAGGGCTCCGGTGAAGGCGCCGACCTTGGCGATGCCGGAGGACAGGCCGTGGAAGGTGCTGCGGACCGGGGTCGGGTAGGACTCCGCGGCGATGAGCATGGTGGTGTAGTTCGGCCCGAAGATGCTGCCGAACAGGGACAGGCCGAAGGTGACCGCGAACGGCAGGACCGTCGCACTGAGTCCGGGGACGACGGTGATGAGCGTCATGGCCAGGGCGCAGAGTCCGAACCCGGCGGCCTGCTGGGTGCGCCGGGGCAGCCGGTCGAGGGCGACGACGCCGAGGATGCCGCCGGACAGGCTGAAGCAGACCACGAGCACGGCGTTCAGCGCGAGGTTGGTCACCATGGTGGCGTGCGGAACGATGTTCTTCAGCAGCAGCGGCTGGCTGACGTTGATGCCGTAGACGGCGACGTTGTAGAAGAACCAACTGCCCGCGGTGCCCGCGAGGGTGGACAGCAGGCGCCGCTTCGAGAGCTCGGCGGCGGCCGCCCTGCCGACGTGCGCCCGCTCCGGGGCCGACGGCCGGTCGGGCTGGTGATCCGACGGCTGGAGGGGCTGCCGGGTCGGCTCCGGCGTGACCGTGAGCTGGGCGAAGGCGGCAAGGTCCCTGGCCGCCCGGGCCGGGTCGCCGCTGTGGGCGGTCCAGCGAGGGGACTCGGGCATGTGGCGGCGCTGGTGGAGGACGAGCAGGGAGGGGAGGACGCCGAGGCCGAGGATCAGACGCCAGGCGAGGTCGTCCGGGACGCCGACAGCCACGACGAGAAGGCTGACCAGGTAGGCGGAGACCTGGCCGAAGACGTAGAAGATGAACGTCAACCCGACCAGCCTGCCGCGGTTCCGGGCGTTGGCGTACTCGGTCATGATGACGCCGCTGGCCGGGTAGTCGCCGCCGATGCCGATGCCCAGGACGAGCCGGCCGACGAGCAGGACGACGAAGTTCGGCGCGAGCGCCGAGACCAGCGCGCCGGTGATCATCAGGACGGCTTCGAGTCCGTAGACCCGGCGCCGGCCGAGCAGGTCGCCCAGGCGTCCGAAGAACATCGCGCCCACGGCGACGGCCAGCAGCGTCGAGCTGGTCAGCATGGCGACCTGACCGCTGCCCAGGTGGAACTGCGGCGTGATCAGCAGGGTCACGGTGCCGATGACATTGAGGTCGTAGGAGTCGGTGAAGAAGCCGGCTCCGGCGGTCACGGCCGCCTTCAGATGGAACACGCTGAGCTTCGCGTCGTCGAGCGACTTCGCGATGGTCGCGCGTGAGGGGTTGACGGTCACCCGTCGGCCTCCGAACTGGTTGAGCCGACGATCGAGTCGACGTCGGCAGCGGGACGGTCGAGGAGAGGGGCCCGAGAGGGGGTCCGGTACGGCACGACCAGGACCCAGACCTGTCATGACAGGTGCCGGGCGCCACCTGTCATGACAGGTAGCCTGAATCGGCGGGCCGACCGCCGTCAACCGCTGGACTGCGGCTTCGTCCAACGTTCGACCGGCGTTCACCGAGGCGGCAGGGAACGCAGCGCCACCTGCGACAACTTCCGAAATTCCAGGCCCGGGCGACGATGGCTCGCGGCGTGCAGCCTTGACATCGAGCAGCACCCCGACCTGTATAGTCAGGTCTATGTCCAAGGCAATGCATGCGGCTATCGCCGAGAGCATCCGCGAGCAGATCCGTTCCGGCGAACTGGCCGTCGGCGACACGCTGCCCTCCGAGTCCCAGCTGTGCGAGCAGTGGAACGCCTCCCGCGGACCGGTACGTCAAGCACTGGCCACCCTGCGGGCCGAGGGCGTCATCACCGGCGGCTCCGGCAAACCGCCGGTGGTCTGCACGACCTCGATCCCCCAGCCGTTCGACTCACTGCTGTCCTACTCCGCCTGGGCCCAGGCGATCGGCCGCACGCCCGGCCAGCGGACGCTGGAGCTGGCGCTGCGTCCCGCCGACCACCTCGCCGCCTCGAAGCTGGGCGTCAAGGAGGGCTCGCCCGTCGTGCAGGTCCTGCGACTGCGGTATCTCGACGGCGAGGTGACGATGCTGGAGCGCGCCACGTTCGTCGAACACGTCGGCCGCCTGCTCTTCGACTTCGACTGCGACTCGGGGTCGATGTGGGCCTACCTCCAGTCGCGCGGCATCACCTTCGCCAAGGCCTCGCACATCATCGACGCGGTCGCCGCCGACCAGATCGACTCCTGCCACCTGGAGGTCCCCGAAGGGGCCCCGCTGCTGCGCCAGCAGCGCACCGCCCGCACCGCCGACGGCGAGGTCGTCGAGTACCACGACGACCGCTACCGCCCCGAGACCATCAGCTTCTCCCTGGAGAACACCCTCGACGTGCGCACCGCCCTGCTGCGCAACGCCCGATCCTGAAAACGGAGTTATCGCAATGACCGAAATCCGCCCCGACCTCGTCGTCCTCGACATGGCCGGTACCACCGTCGACGAGGGGCTGGCGGTCTACCGGGTCCTCGAGGAGACGGTGATCGCGCACGGCGGGACGCCGTCGGCGGCCGACATCGCCCGGTGGCACGGTTCCGCCAAGCACGAGGCGCTGCGCGCGCTGCTGACCCCGCCCGGCGGCACGCCGCTCTCCGACGAGGCGCTGGAGCCGATCGTCGCCGACTTCCGGGCCCGGCTCGCCGCCGCCTACGCGGCGCAGCCTCCGCGCGCGCTGCCCGGCGTGCCCGAGGCACTCGCCGAGCTGCGGGCGGCCGGCGTCAAGGTCGCCCTCAACACCGGCTTCGACCGTGACGTGGTGGACTCGCTGCTCTCCGCCCTCGGCTGGGAGGGCGACGCGGTCGTGGACGCGGTCGTCTGCGGCAGCGACGTGCCGACCGGACGCCCCGCCCCCTTCATGATCTTCGCCGCCATGGAGCGGACCGGCGTCACCGACGTGCGACGCGTGCTCGTCGCCGGCGACACCCCCCGCGACCTCGAGGCGGGCGCCAACTCCGGTGCCGCGTCCGTCGTCGGCGTGCTCTCCGGGGCGAGCGACGCGGCCGAGCTCGGCGCCCACCGCCACACCCACCTGCTGCCCTCCGTGGCCGCGCTGCCCGCACTGCTCGGACTGCGCGACCCGCAGGCGGTGACGGCATGACGAACGTGACGGGCACGGACATGAGGGACCCGAACATGACGGACCCGGACATGAGGGACCCGAACGTGACGGACACCGGCCTCAGGGACACCGCCGTCGCGGACCGGGCCGAGCGCCCCGAGCAGGTCGGCGACCGGCCCGACCGCACCCCCGACCACACCCTCGCCGCCGTCTGGCACGGCTGCGACCGGATCGCGCTCGAGACGGTGCCCGTGCCGTCGCTCGGCCCCGGCGAGGTGCTGGTCCGGGTGCGCCTGGCCACCGTGTGCGGCAGCGACCGCCACACCGTGACCGGACGACGCGTGCAGCCCTGCCCCTCGGTCCTCGGCCACGAGACCGTGGGGGAAATCGTCGCGTTCGGCGAGGGCGGCGCCCACGCGGTGGACGGCCGGGAACTGCGGCTCGGCGCGCGGATCATCTGGTCGGTGACCCTCCCGTGCGGACACTGCGACCGCTGCACGGCGGGCAACACCGCCAAGTGCCGCACCGTCCGCAAGGCCGGCCACGAGGCATGGGACTCGCCCTGGGGGCTGTCCGGCGGCTACGCCCGGCACGTGCTGCTCCCCGCCGGCATGCCGATCGCCGTCGTCGAGGACGCCCTGCCCGACGCGCTCGCGGCGCCCGCCGCCTGCGCCACGGCGACCGTCATGGCGGTGACCGAACGCGCGACGCCCATGGCGGGCAAGCGGGTCGTCGTCGTGGGCGCCGGCATGCTCGGCCTCACCGCGGTCGCGGCCGCCGCCTCGGCGGGCGCCGCGTCCGTGACCGCGGTCGACCCTGACGCCGAACGACGGGATCTGGCGCGGAAGTTCGGTGCGACCGAGGTCGAGCCGGCCGTCCCCGACACGGAGCCGTTCGACGTGCTGCTGGAGTTCTCCGGCTCCTCCACCGCCCTTCAGGCCGGGCTGCGCACCCTCGACGTCCAGGGCATCGCCGTCCTCGCCGGCGCGGTCCTGCCCGACGCGCCCGTCGCCGTCGCGCCCGAGGCGGTGGTCCGCGGCCACCTCTCCATGGTCGGCGTGCACAACTACGAACCGCGCCACCTGACCGCGGCCCTGGACTTCCTGGCCCGCACCCGCGACCGGTACCCCTGGCAGGACCTGGTGGCCGACCCCGTCCCGCTGGAGGAGATCGGCAGCCTCCTTCTCACGCCACCGGGAACGAAGCCGCGGTACTCGGTCGCACCGCGCTGAGCGCCCGCGCGCTCTTCGGACGAGCCGCGGGGGCGCCGTTCCCGGAGTGGACGAACGCCCCCGCTTCATCGACGAGATCGCCCGGCGCCGCGCGCGCCTGAACCACTTCGTCCAGCCTGGTCGCGCTTCTCGCGAGCCCGGCCGTGAACGTCGCCGCTGCCGCGCAGCATGACGAACCCGTGCATGGCGGCCCACAGTCGCACCGCCATGGAGAGCACGTCCGTCGCGCTGGAGGAACCGTCCGCGATGCACAGGCACATGTCGGCCATGAGGTGGGCGAACGGGCCGGCTTCCGGGTCCCGGTCGTCCGACCCGCCGCCGGCAGACCTTCGGCGCGCATGACGCCTTATCAACTGTTAAGAAACCCACCTATTGACGCGGAACATTGGTCTGGACCATGTTGGAGGGGCCGCGCGGTTGATCACCCCCACACACCTACGTCCGCGCGGCGCGGCCGCGTCGGCCGCGCCGCACGGCCTCTACCGTCGAGGAGGACTCGCCCATGAGGCGTGTCACCTTGCCCCTCGTCACGACCGCAGCCCTGCTGGCCGTGCCGCTCACCGCCGCCGGCGCGCAGGCCGCCGGAGGGCTGACCGGGCTGATCGCGAACTACGCGGTCACGTCCAGTTGGCAGGGCGGCTTCGAGGCGAGCTACACCGTCACCAACAACACCAACGCCCCGGTCGGCACCTGGTCCCTCTCCTTCGACCTGCCGGCCGGGGAGACGGTCACCAGCGCGTGGAACGGCACGCTGACCTCCAGCGGGACGCACTACACGATCGCCTCCCCCAGCTGGGCCGGGCCGCTGGCGCCGGGAGCCACCGCGGCCGTCGTCGGCTTCGACGTCTCCACCGGCGGCGGCGCCGCGACCGACCCGGCGAACTGCACCATCGACAACGCCCCCTGCGCCGGTCTGCCCGCCGACACGACCCCGCCGTCCACCCCCACCGGACTCGCGGTCACCGGCTCCGCCCCCGGCTCGGTCTCGCTCTCGTGGAACGCCTCCACCGACAACCGGTCGGTCGCCGGCTACCACGTGTGGTCGGGCGGTTCGCTGCTCGCCACCGTCACCGGCACCAGCGCCACCCTGACCGGCCTGATCCAGGGCAGCAGCCTGTCCGTCAGCGTCTCCGCGTTCGACCCGAGCGGCAACGAGTCGCCCGCCTCGGCCCCGGTCACCGCGGTCGCCGGCACGGGCAGCGTGCCGGGCACGGCCGCACCCTACGTCGACCTCGGCGCCTACCCGACACCGAGCCTGACCACGCTGGCCGCCAACAGCGGCCTCAAGCAGTTCTCGCTGGCCTTCGTGATCAACGGCAGCTCGGCGTGCAGCGCCAGCTGGTTCGGCGCCTACGACGCCACCACCGGCTGGGACAAGGCCGACATCGACGCCTTCCGGGCCTCCGGCGGCGACGTCCGCGTCTCCTTCGGTGGCGCCAACGGCACCGAACTGGCGCAGTCCTGCACCACGGTGGCCGCGCTGGAGACGCAGTACCAGAAGGTCGTCGACGCCTACGGACTGGACCGGATCGACTTCGACATCGAGGGCTCGGCCGTCAGCGACCACGCCTCCATCGACCGCCGCTCGCAGGCGCTGGCCCAGCTCCAGGCCGCCGAGGCGGCCAAGGGCCGGGACCTCAAGGTCAGTCTGACCCTGCCGGTGCTGCCCTCCGGCCTCACCGCGGACGGGCTCTACGTCCTCCAGTCCGCCAAGGCGGCGGGCCTGAACGTCGACGTGGTCAATGTGATGGCGATGGACTTCGGCGACTCCGAGGCGCCCAACCCCGCGGGCAGGATGGGGGCCTACGCGATCCAGTCGGCGCAGTCCACCCAGGCCCAGATCCTCTCCGTCTGGCCCACCCTGACGGCGGCCCAGGCCTGGCTCAAGGTGGGGGTCACCCCGATGCTCGGCCAGAACGACAACTCCTCGGAGGTGTTCGGCCTGTCCGACGCCTCACAGCTGGTGGCCTTCGCCCAGCAGAACCACCTGGGCGAGCTGGCCTTCTGGGAGATGACCCGCGACGCCGACGCCTGCACCGGCGGGCTGTCCCAGTGCACCAACGTCCCACAGACGCCGTACGAGTTCTCGAAGATCTTCGCCGGCTTCACCGGCTGACCGGCTTACCCGTTCACAGGCTGAGGCGTGGGGGCCGGACGGCATCTCGCCGGCCGGCCCTTCGGGGCGGAGACTGTAGCCGACCTCCCGTGCCTGCGCTCCGCAGCGAGGACCACGCCCCCGGCCCACAGGGCCGAGAACAGGACGCCGTGATGAGCAACCGTCAGCCCCGGATCCCGGGCTCCGACCACCCGATCACCATCGAGGACACCGGCAGCCGGGTGGTCGTCCGCGCGGGCGGCCGGGTCGTGGCCGACACCACCCGGGCCCTGACCCTCCAGGAGGCCGCCTACCCGCCGGTCCGCTACATCCCGCTCGACGACGTCGACCAGGACCTGCTGGCCGCCTCGGACACCCACACCTACTGCCCGTACAAGGGCGACGCGTCCTACTTCACGATCACGCTGCCCGGGACCGAACTGACCGACGCCGTCTGGTTCTACCCCGAGCCCTACGCCGCCGTCGCTCCCATCGCGGGACACGTCGCGTTCTACACCGATCGCGTCGACGTCACGACCGAGGCAGTCCCTCGACCGCCCCGCGTCGGGCCATGAAGGCCCGAAGCTCCTCGGCCTGCTCCGGTCCGAAGGCACGCTTCGGAAGGACCACGGCGGTCCGCTGCCGTGCTGCGGCGTAGCGCAGGAGCAGCGTGTCGCCGGTCTCGGCCAGTCCGGAGAAGGCGTCCCACTGGATCTCGGTTCGGGCCTTCGGCCCCTGAACGGTGACGCCGTCCTCGGTCAGTGACATCCGCAGCGGTTCGCGCTCGGCTACGCCCCTCTCAGGAGATCCTCACCTGCCGACGTCGGGGACTCCTCCTCGCGCGGCGCACAAGGGTGCGATACTCCGATTGATGGACGGACTGGGGCTGAGGGTCTTGCGCGCGGTGGTCTTCGCCGCGCTGTCCGTCCTGCTCTCCACCGGGGCCCGGCTCGTCGTCACCGGGCAGCCCGTGCCGCTCGACATCGTCGGGCTGGCCTTCGGGTTCTCCCTCGGCGTCGCCTTGATCGTGTTCGCCGGGGAGCGCCGCTACTGGACGATCGTCGCGGCGATGGTCCCCCTCCAGGTGGGCCTGAACGCGTTGTTCAACACCGGACAGCAGAGCTGTCCGCCCGGTTCGGGCGTCGGCAGCGGCGGTGTGCCCGGGTGGGGCGTGCTGGCGTGCGGCGGCGGTTCGATCCGCCCCGGCCTGCTGGGCCTCGCCGAGCGGACACCCCACGCACTCGTGTCCGTGACCGGGGCCGAGGCGCTGCTGCTGCTCGCGGTGCACCTGGCGTTGGCCCTCGTGGCGGCGTGGTGGCTGCGCCGCGGCGAGGCGGCCGTGTTCGCCGTGCTGCGGACCGTCGCCGTCCTCACCTGGTCCGGGGTCGGCGCGCTGCTGGCTTCGCTGCTCACGCCCGTCGCACTGCCCACGCCGCCGTCGTGGGTGCCACCCGCGTCCGGGCCACGGCTGGCCGGCCCGCAGGACGCGCTGCGCTCCGCCGCGTCGCGGCGCGGTCCGCCGGTTCTCGCGCGGGCCTGCTGAGCGGCGAACCCTGCCCTCTTCCCTGACCGGTCGCGCTTGTGCGACCGTGCCGCCGCTCCAGGTCCGTCTCCTCACCTTCAGCATCCTTTTCTTCGTCTGTGAGGACGGCCATGAGCGAGAACACCAACCCCAGCAACCCCAGCAACCCCGGCAAGCCCGGCAAGCCCACGAAGCGGGAGGTCCGTGCGTCGGCGCGCGAGCGGATCGCGCAGGAGCGCGCACGTGAGCAGCGCGCGCAGGGTCGTCGACGCAAGGTCACCATCGGCGTGGCCGCCGTCGCCGTGATCGCCGTCGCGGCGGGCATAGCCGTGGCGGTCGGCAGCTCCGGCAGCGGCGGCAAGAGCGCGGCGAGCGGCCCGCTGGTCGTGCCGGCGAACACGACCGGCCCGAACGGCACGGTCATCGTGTACGGGAACCCCAACGCCAAGCACACCCTGGACGTGTGGGAGGACTTCCGCTGCCCGATCTGCGACAAGCTGGAGAAGGCCGACGGCCCGACCATCCAGCAGCTCGCCGACAACGGCACGTACAAGATCCAGTACCACATGGCCACGTTCCTGGACAACAACCTCGGCGGCACCGGGTCGATGGACGCCCTCCAGGTCGCGGGCGCCGCACTCAACGAGAGCCCGGCCAAGTTCAAGGCGTTCCACGACGTCCTGTACGCCAACCAGCCCGAGGAGACCACCGACGGCTTCGGCAACCTCAACACCCTGCTGGACCTCGCGAAGAAGGTTCCGGGTCTGGTCACCCCGACGTTCACCAAGGACGTCCAGGACCGCGTCTACGCCCCCTGGGCGCAGAAGGTCTCCGACGCGTTCAACGCCAGCGGCGTGACGGGAACCCCGACGCTCAAGCTCGACGGCACGTCGCTGAACGTCTTCGACAGCCAGGGCAACGCGATCACGCCCGCCCAGTACACCGCGCTGGTCCAGCAGACCATCGCGTCCGGCAAGTGAACCGCGCCCCCATGGACAGGAGACCTGCCGCGATGACCACCGACCACGCCCCCGACGCCGAGACCGCCCCCGAGCAGGCGCCGCCCGCCTCCTGGGTCGCGGCCGGCCGGGGGTACGCCTGGCTGCTGCTGATCGCCGGCGGCTTCGGCCTGGCCGCGTCGATCACGCTCACGCTGGAGAAGATCCGGGTGCTGGAGAACCCGAACTACGTCCCCAGCTGCAACATCAACCCGATCATCAGCTGCGGGTCGGTGATGCGCACCTGGCAGGCGTCCGCGTTCGGGTTCCCCAACTCCCTCATCGGGCTGGGCGCATTCGCCGTCGTCGTCACCGTCGGCGTCGTCGCCCTGACCGGCGCCCGCCTGCCACGCTGGTTCTGGCTGGGACTCCAGGCCGGGACGCTGTTCGGGATCGGCATGGTGAGCTGGCTGATCGGCCAAACCCTCTACTCGATCGGCGCGGTCTGCCCCTACTGCATGGTCGTGTGGGTCTCGACCATCCCGCTGTTCTGGTACACGGCCGTCCACAACCTGCGAACCGGGGTCATCCCCGTCTCCGAGGGCGTCCGGAACCGCTTGGCTTCGCTGACGGGCTTCTACTGGCTCGTCCCCGCCGCCTGCTACCTGATCATCGCCCTGCTGGTGCTCAACCGCTTCTGGTACTACTGGCACACCCTGCTCTGATCACCCGCCGGCACCTGCCGCAAGCGACACGACATACCCCCGGCGGGAATGTACGACGAGCGCACCGGCGCACACCGACGTGTGCGCCGTGCGCCAACCCGGCCCCGCGCCCCGGCATCCGCGGCAGCGGCCGCGGGTATGCCCCACACCAGCCGGACAGCGTCCGCGTTCGCGGGCCGCCCCGGGAAACGGGACGTACGGAGGCGAGCACCATGAGCAGCACCGACCCCACCGGCCTGGAGCCGATCGCGACGTTCTGCGGCAGCTGCGACTGCGGCTGCCCGCAGTTGTTCGTCGACCCCGCCGCGCCCGCCGAACGGCGCGTCGTCCTGACCGACGACTTCGGCCAGCGCGTCCAGATGAGCGCCGACCAGTTCGCCTCCCTGATCGCCGACGCCAAGGCCGGCCGCCTCGACCAGGCGGCCTCGGCCTGACCACAGTCGCGCCCACCCCATGACCAAGCCATGGCGGCGGTTTGCGAGACTCTCCAGGTGAACTCCTCCAACGACGCTGCTCGCGCCGCCCTGCTCCGCCGCGGCTTCGCTCTGGAATACACGACGCTGGCCTGGAACGTGGTCGGCATCGCCGTGCTCGCGCTCGCAGCGATCAACGCCCGTTCGGTCGCCCTGGCCGGTTTCGGCCTCGACTCGCTGATCGAGATCGGCGCCTCCACGGTGGTGATCTGGGAGCTCCGCGGTACCGGCGAGGAGCGGCAACGCCGCGCGCTGCGCCTCATCGGTGTCGGATTCTCACTCCTGGCCTGCTACCTGCTGGTTCAGTCCACCCTCGTCCTCGCCACCGGCTTCCACCCGCGCCACTCGGCGCTCGGCATCGCCTGGACCGCGGTGACCGCCGCCGTCATGTTCGCCCTGGCCGCCGGCAAGGCCCGCACCGGGGCCGCCCTGGACAACCCCGTCCTCACGACCGAGGGCCGGGTCACTCTGATCGACGGCCTGCTGGCCACGGCGGTCCTGGTCGGTCTGGTTCTGAACACCGCGCTCGGCTGGTGGTGGGCCGACCCGATCGCTGGATACGTTCTCGTCTACTACGCGGTGCGTGAGACGAAAGAGATCTTCTTCGGTGCCCACTGACCGTCGTCACGACAGGGGCTCCCGTCCGCCGGTGCGGCGCGGGAGCCCCTTTGACTCAGTGGATCGATTCCGTGGATGGCGGTTGGGGTCGGTTCAGCCGGCGGTGAGTGCGGTGTCGTCGATGACGAAGCTCGTCTGGAGCGAGGAGTCCTCCGTACCGGTGAATG
>NZ_BBPQ01000063.1 GCF_000787855.1 Streptacidiphilus anmyonensis
CGCCGTGACCGGTCACGACGCGGAACGGCGCCGCACCCAGGCCGCGCCGACCGCCCGAGATCAGCATCGTCTGGTCCGGAGCGGGAACCCGATAACCGAACATGGTCATCTCCTTGGTCGAGATCACCCCCGCCGGTACTGGTTTCGCCGCGGGTTCAAGCCCGACGCGCCCAGTGCCTGCCCGTTTTACGGACTGGTCTGCGAAACAGGACTCCCCCGCGCCTGGACTACGCGCCGCGTACTGGTCGGGTTCACGCACACCGGCGCGGCAGGCATGCCTCCAGCGAACCTGGTCAGGACCGTCGCCGAGGTCACGCGGCCGGCGGGGAGTGGTCGCCGGCCGGGGCGTAGATCTGGACGGTGCCGCCCTGTTCGCGCACGGGCACGCGCGGCAGTGCCGGCAGGGGCGTTCCGGACTGGTGCGGGCGGGTCAGGTTGACGCCGGCGAGGCTGAAGGTCGCGCCGTGGCAGGGGCAGGCGAGCTTGTCACGGGTGGTGTCGAGGTTGAGCCGGCAGCCCTGGTGGGTGCAGTTGCCCGACACGGCGCGCAAACGTCCGCCGGTGCGGCGGACGAAGCCGGTCACCGCACCGAGGTCGAACGCGACAACGGCCCCCTCGGGCACCTCGGAGGTCTGGGCGACCGGCTGCCAGGTACCGGTGACCGGGACGAGCTCGCCGGGCGCGTCGGGGGGCTGGGCCTGCGGGCTCTGGTCGCGGCTTTGGAGGAGCTGGTCGGCGGCGGCGCCGACCAGCGCGCCGGTGGCGGTGAGTGCGCCTGCGGCCAGGAACCGGCGGCGGGGCGGGGTGCGCCAGGCCGGCCGCGGTTCGGGCGTCGCCTCCTGGGTCTGCTCGTGTTCGCGCAGCTGGTCGCGCAGCCGGTCGACGAACGCGGGGCTCGGGCCGTGGGCGTCCGGTCCCGCGGCTGCGAGGTCGATGGCGGTGCGCACCATCGCGAGCTCGTCTTCGGTAGCCGCGAAGGACTTGGGGCGGCGCCGGCCGAGCAGCCGGTCCACGTAGCGGTCCACTGCCTGCCGTCTCATGACGCCTCCCCTTCCCCGACGATGTTGGCTTCCACGTCCCGCACACCCTGCGCGGTTTCCGCGCGGGCTGCCGCCCGCAGGGCCCGGAGCTGGAGTACTTTCGCGTTCGCGACCGACACCCCGAGTTCCGTGGCGGCTTGCCGAACTGTGTACCCGCGCAGAAATCTCAACGTGAGGATCTGCCGGTACCGCTCCGGTAGCGCGTCCAGGATCCGCTGGGCCTGTGCCCCGGCATCCCCGTCGTCGCCCGCGCCGGGCGGGAGTTCGGCGAGGTCGAGGATGTCTGGGTCGATCTCGGTGACCTGGTGGCCCAGGGTGCGCCGCCAGTGCTCAGCCAGAACGGTCCGAGCGGTCGTGGTCAGGTAGGAGCGGACCTGGCCGATCTCCGCTCCAGGTCGCAACGGTCCGAGCGCGGCGGTGAACACCTGTGAGGTCAGGTCTTCCGCGTCGGGGCGGTTGCCGACCTTGGAGAACATCAACCGGTAGATCCGTCCCACGTTGTCGGCGTAGATCGCGTCCCAGTCCGGATACACCGCCCACGGCAGCACCGAGGGGCGCGGCGACGGTGCCGCGGTGTCAGCCCGCCAGATCATGGCCACGCCGACCCGCCGAAGCGCCTGGAATCTCCCGCGACCGGCCACGGCTCATCGTAGAACGCGGCCCGCACCCGAACTGTCTCGGCATCGATCAACCCCTCCGTCGAATCCCATCGCCCACAGATACGGGCGGGGGTTACACCCGGTGCGGCAGGCGGTGTAACCCCCATCCGTATCCCCTTGCGACGGCAGCGGACCAAAGCCTCCGGACCGCTGTCCGGTGATCACATGCGAGTCCGCGCCCATCAAGGGCCGAACAGAGAGCCGAACGCATGAAAACGTCCTTCCCCCAGCGCCGGGCCGGCGGCGCGGCCGTGGCTGCCGCGCTGCTCGCGGTGAGCGGGCTCACCCTGGCCGCCTGCTCCAGCCCTGCGCACCCCGCCGCGTCGGCCACCATCGCCATCACGCCCGGCTCAGGCCAGCCGAGCCTGGCCGGCATGCCCGGCTCCACCGCGATCGGCCCCGTCACACAGCCGTCCACCGCACCGTCCGCAGCCGGTTCCATGCCAGCAATGAGCATGCCCGCGGGCGCCGCACCCGCGCCGACCGGGGCGCCCGTGGCCACCGATGCTGTGACCATCAAGAACTTCGCCTTCGCGCCCGCCGCCATGACCGTCAAGGTCGGCACCACCGTGACCTGGACCAACCAGGACAGCGACGCGCACACCGTCACCAGCCAGAACAACACCGGACCGCTCAACTCCCAGGCGCTGAACACCGGGCAGAGCTTCTCCTACACCTTCACCACCCCGGGCACCTACCACTACCTGTGCACCATCCACCCGTTCATGACGGCCACCGTGACGGTGACCCGATGACCGCTCCCATGACCAGGCGCCAGTTCGCCCGCCACACCGGCTGGTTCGGCGCCGCCGTCGTCCTCAGCGTCACCGGAGGCGAGGTCGTCAGCCACATCGCCGACACCCGCGACACCATCCCGGCAGCAACGGCCGCGGACGCCAACACCCTGCGGTTCGTGCAGGTCTCCGACAGCCACATCGGCTTCACCGGGCCCGCCAACACCGACGTCACCGACTCCTTCACCCACGCGATCGACCAGATCAACTCGCTCGGCTTCCGGCCGGACTTCGTCCTGCACACCGGCGACCTGACCCACCTGTCCACCCCCGGGCAGTTCGACCAGGTCAAGCAGATGATGAGCGGCCTGCGCACCGGCCGGGTGTTCACCGTCCCCGGCGAACACGACTCCGTCGACGACCACGGCCGCGCCTACCGGCGCGCCTTCGCCCAGGGGACCGAGGGCGACGGCTGGTACAGCTTCGACACCCACGGCGTGCACTTCATCGCGCTGGTGAACACCCTCAGCCTGGAGAAGCTCGGCCACCTCGGCACCGAGCAGATCGACTTCGTGCGCCGCGACGTCGCCGGCCTGTCCTCCGACACCCCGATCGTCGTATTCAGCCACATCCCGCTGTTCGCGATGTACCCCCAGTGGGGCTGGTCGACCGACGACGCGCTGCAGGTCCTCAACCTCCTGAAGCGCTTCTCCTCCGTGACGGCGCTCAACGGGCACGTCCACCAGCTCTTCGGCCGCGTCGAGGGCAACGTCACCTTCCACTCCGCCACCACCACCGCCTACCCGCTGCCCAAGCCCGGCCAGGCACCCGCACCCACCCCGCAGGTCCTCCCCGCCCGGCAACTGCACACCGCCCTCGGCATCCGCACCGTCACCTACCGACAGGGCACCACCGCGCTGGCGATCACCGACCAGGAGCTGGCATGAACAACGACCAGGCAGTCCAAGCCCTGCCCTCCTGCGCGCCCGCCACGGGACGCCCGCCTGGGGTGAGGGTTCTCACGACGGCGGCCGGCGCGCTGCTCGCCGCCAGCGGAGTGGTCCATGCCCAGCTCTACCTCGACGGGTACCGCTACGTGCCGGTGGTCGGTGTGCTGTTCCTGGTCCAGGCCGCAGCCTCCTTCGGACTCGCAGCGCTGCTGCTGGCGGGAGCCTTCCTTCGGCCACCCGCCCTCGTCCACGTGGCCGCCGCGGGCACGGCGCTGGGCGCGCTCGCCGGCTTCGTCGCCTCTCGCACCATCGGGGTCTTCGGGTTCAGCGAACGCGGCCTGCAACCCGCACCCCAGGCATTGGTGAGCATCCTCGCCGAAGCGGCAACCGTGCTGACGCTCCTGGCGGCGGCGTACCTGACCGTGCGGCGTGGAAGGGCACGCGCGTCCGGTCGGCCGAGCCGGCCCTGAGGACACCATGTCGGCGTTCGCGAGGCCGAATGCCTTCGGGTCCGGGCCGGCCAGGGCCGGGACGCGGTCGGCGACCCTCCGCGTCCCGAAGGTGGACCGGGCCCCGGCGGCGACCCCGTCGAGCACAGCACGGTAGCCCATGGCCCACCCCGGCCTCTGCCACCCACGCCATTGCCTGTGGCTTATCAAGGATGCGTCCTGGGGCGGCCAGGGGAAGCCCGCCTTCGCCCGACTCGCTAAGATAACTGTGTGAGCTCGAAGCATTACGGAACGTCGCAACAGGTGGAGCCTGACCTCGCGGGCACGGACGAGGAACCGGCGGCCCGAAACCTGGCCGTCGGCGAGGTGGCCCGCCGCGCCACCATCATCAAGTGCATGGGGCGCACCTACACCGCCACCGCCCGCGACGGCACCATCCACCTCCACGACCGCACCGACATCACCCGCCCGCGCGCGCTGGGCACCGCGCGTTCCGCTTACGGCTGCTGGGAGATCCACGACCCGCGCGGGAACCGCCTCACGCGCACCGACGACCTCCTGGACGCCCTCGCACTGCTGCGGCAGCACCACTGGCCGCCACTCGACCAGACCAGCCGCCTCCCGGTGCGCGCCCCGGTTGACCGGACCGCCCACTGATGGTTGTTCGGCCTCCACTGGCCAACCTCGGGGCGGCCACCGTCGCCCTCGACGCCGCCCCCGCGCAGCCGGCCGTGAAACAGAAGGCATCCCCCGTCCACGACACACGCACCCCGGCACGTCAAGAAGGAGAGCAGGCGCCATGAACATCGCACTGACCGGCGCAACAGGCTTCGTCGGATCTCACATCCTCACCGAACTTGTCCAGCACGGTCACGAGGTCACCGCGCTGGTGCGCGACGAGGGCAGCGCAAACGCCGCCGAGGCGCTGGGCGCCACGCCCGTCCAGCTCGACCTCACCGACACCGCGGCAGCCGTGCGCGCCTTCGCGACAGCGGACGCGGCCGTGCACACCGCGAGCCCGGGCGACGCCACCAGCTCGGATCTGGACTCCGCCGTCGTCGACGCAGTCCTGGAGGCCTTCGCCGGCACCGGAAAGGCCTACTCTCAGATCGGCGGGCTCTGGGTTTACGGCTCCAACCCGGCGATCACCGAGGACTCACCCTTCCACTCACCCGCGCTGGTGGCGTGGCGCGAGCCGATCGAGGCCCGGGCGCTGGCGGCGAAGGACGTTCGCTCGACGGTCGTCGTGTCCAGCGTCGCCTATGGCGACGGTGGGGGCGGGCTTCCCGGCGCGCTGCTCGGCTCGCCCCGCGACGAGTCCGGGAACCTGATCACGGTCGGCGACGGCGGGCAGCGATGGTCGACCGTGCACGTCGCGGACCTCGCAGCGTTCTTCCGTGCCGTCCTGGAAAGCGAGTCGGCCCACGGGTACTACATCGTCGGCGACGGAGTGAACCCGACGGTCACCGAACTGACGCAGGCCGCGGCCGTCGCCGTGGGGGCTCCGGGCGCCATTTCGGGCTCTGAGCAGGAGGCCCGCGCCCGCTTCGGCGACTGGTTCGCCGAAGTCCTGCTCCTGGACCAGGCCACGACGGCCGAGAAGGCACGAACCGACCTTGGCTGGCGCCCCACGCACCCGTCCCTGGAGGAGGAGTTCCGCCAGGGCAGCTACCGCCGCTGAACCAAGCGTGCGTGCGGCCTACCAGGTAGACGACTGCGCCCGCCCCTCGCCTGACGCCGAACGCGCCCCGCTCGCAGGACACGGCACAAGGGGGCGGCTGGACTATCGTCGGTGGGAGCGCACATGCCCCGCTTTCGCGGCCACTGCCGAGGATCTGGGCGGTGTGCCGGGAAGGACCGTTCTGCGGCCGTCGTTCCGACGCAGCAGGGCGACGCCCGTGGCCAGCCCGATCACCAAGATCAGCTCCACGCAGCCTAGCAGAGGCAAGGAGCCATACCACATCCCGGGCGTCAGGACGATGAGGCCGACGACCGAGGCGCCGACCAGAAAGGCCGCCCACCGGTTCTCCTGTCGCCTCCGGTGGTCAGCACCGACGGCAACGGAACTCATCTGTTCTCGCACCTCGACGGCCATGGCGCGGCTCCTTTCCCGGCGATCCCCAGTCTGCGTGTCGCGGCTGGTCAGGAGAGACACGACGACAGCCGGGACGCGCCGAGGCCCGGCGTGAATGACAGTCGTCGGCCTCGACCAGGCATACGCCGCGCGACAGCCAGCGGTTCAGCGGGACGCCCGAGCGGACAGGCGTGATCATGATCCTGCGCTCGGTTCGACGCGTTGCACCTGGAGAAGGCCGTGCCCTCCCGCGCCCAGCCAACTGGCACCGCTAGCCGTCCGCGCGGAAGATAGCCAGCCGACCTCGTGACCAGTTCGTCCTCGCCGGTCACGTCGAGCGGACTGCGCAGGTAGAACTCGCGCAGCGGGCCGTCGACGCCGATCTCGTGGCGGGCCGCATGCGTGCCCGGGTCGCCGTGGGGTGAGATCGATGGTCTGCAGGGTCCCCCGATGGACCGCGACCGCGAGTTCCGCGCCCGGCGGCACCACCACGGCGCCGATCCGCCCTACCGGGCGCACCGCGCCGTCGACGGGGACGAACACCAGCGCCTCGCCGCGCTCGTCCTCAACCAGCCCGGTCGCGAAGAGCCCGCCCATCGGGCCGGCGGTGCGCAGCCGCCGGGCCGTGGTGAAGCCGCGCAACTCGCCCAGCGCCCCCTGCCACCAGCCCGCCAGGTCCCGGCGGTCGACGACCTCGCGGATCCCGATCGCCGCCTGCTCACGGACGGTGCGGTACTCGACGTGCGACCCGCGGGCGGGCCGCGCCAGCAGGTCGCGCAGCGGCTCGACGGCGCTCTGCGCCTGCGCGAGCCGGTCCTCCAGCCGGGCGAGATGCGCGGCGATCAGCTCGTTGCGGGTGCTCACGTCCTCGGCGGACAGCACCGCCTTCACGTCCGCCACCGGCATGTCCAGGTCGCGCAGGCGCACGATCACCTGCGCGGTGGGCACCTGGTCCACGGAGTAGTACCGGTAACCGGTGCCCGGGTCGACGTCGGCCGGCGCGAGCAGCCCGACGTCGTGGTAGTGCCGCAGCGTCTTGATGCTCAGATGGGTCGCGCGGGAGAACTCGCCGACCGTCATGCCCGTGTGCATGGCACCAGCGTCAACCCTCCCCCTGCCGGAGGGTCCAGCGGACAGTCCCCGGTTGACCCTCCTGTCGGGGTAGGGCGCAGGGTCGGTGGTAGGCGCCGCACCGCGCCGAGGCCTTGCGAGGAGATTCCCCATGAACACCAACGCCCAGGCTGCAGCTCTGCCCGACGTCGTCGCCGCCTACATCGAGGCGGTCAACGCGTTCGACGCGGACGCCGTCATTGCAACCTTCGCCGACGACGCCGTGGTCAACGACGCGAGCCGCGAATTCGCCGAACCGGCCTCCATCCGCGCCTGGCTGGACCGCGAGATCATCGGCGACAAGGTCACCATGGACCCGGCGGAGACCTCGCGGCACGGCAACCTGACGATCGTGCGGGCGCGCTACGACGGTACCTACGACAAGACCAACCTGCCCGACGAACTGGTCCTCACCAACTACCTCACGGACGCTGGCGGCAAGATCACCTCGCTGGTCATCGTCCACAACCAGCCCTCGCCCTACTGAGGGCAGGCCCAGCCAGCCTCGGGCCACACACTCCCCGGGCGGCGGGCCGAGCCTGTCACCGTCGTAGAAGGAACATCCCGATGAGCACGCTGGTCACCGCCGAACTGTTCGCCCGACCCGGCCGCGGCGACGACGTCGCGCAACTGCTGCTGGACATCCTGGGCGAGAGCCTCAAGCACGAGGGCTGCGAGGACATCCGCATCCTGCGCGACCAGAACGATCCCGACCACGTCACAGGTCTGACCCAGTGGACCGAGGCCCGCAACTACACCGACTACCTCGCCTGGCGCACTGAACGCGGTTTCACCGCGACCTTCGAGGCCATGCTCACCCGCCCGCTGGTGCTCCACTACTACGACGAGCTCTACCAGGAACGAGGTATCGCCGCGCGCAATGAGCAGGTCTGAGAGCCGGCCCGGGCCCGCAAGGCCAGCCGAACCGGCCCGAGCACCCCAGCCGGTCGGGCGATCTCGGGCAGGGCTTGTTCGGATCCCGGCAGGACCACGGCATAGCCGGGCGCCCGTTGCGGCCTTGGGGCTCGGAGCGCGGCCGCAGGCTGTTGCTGCGGTCAGGTGCCGAGGTGGTTGATCTGTGCGGTGGACCGGATGTGGGGTCCGGCGCCGTCCAGGCGGGTGGTGGCGATCATCGCGCGCCCTAGCTGCTCGGTGCTGGTCACGTAGCGGGGCGCCACGCGACGCAGCAGCGGGTAGAGTGGGGACGTGATCTTGTAGAAGAGCCGGTACCAGGTGGTGCCGGACGTCTCGCCGTGGAGGGGCTGGATCATTCCGGGGCGGAACATGTAGGCGCGCATGTCCATGGCCAGCAGGGCGTTCTCCGTCCGGCCCTTCACCCGGGCCCAGTAGGCGCGGCCTTGCTCCGAGCTGTCGGTTCCCTCGCCCGACACGTAGACGAAGGTCAGGTGCGGGTTGTCGCCGGCCACGACACGGGCGGCCTCGACCGTGTAGGTGTAGGTGATCAGCTCGTATTCGGCGTGGCTCTTGCCGGCTACGGATACGCCGAGGGTGTAGAAGCAGGCGTCGGCCCCGGCCAGGTCCTTCTCGAGCTGGGACAGGTCGGCGAAGTCCGCGTGGACGACCTCGCGGAGTTTGGGTTCGTTCCGGCCCAGTGGCCGGCGGACGACGGCGATGATCTCCGTCACCTGGGGGTCTTCCAGGCAGGCGCGGAGCACTCCCTGTCCGACCATGCCCGATGCGCCAAACAGGATGACCTTCACCACGACACTCCTTCTGTTCTGGTGGTGGTTGTGCATGGCCGGTGCGGCGGCTGAGCGGTCGTCAGTCGACGGCGGGTTCGATGATCCGCCGGGCGGTCTCGACGACCGCCGCCCGGTGCTGGGCCAGGCGATCCGGGCCTTGGAGCTGGCCGCCTTCGTCGGCCCAGAACCAGGCTTGGGCCGCGGCCAGGACCATGGTCAGTAGGTCGTCGGGCAGCATCTCCTGGGCGAGGTCGCCGCGCTGCTGAGCCTTGGCCACGCTGGCGGTCTTACCCGCGAAGGCCTCGGCTTCGAGCCCGTCGGCATCAGGGCGTTCCAGAAGCTTCCACAGGCGCAGGCGCATGAGGTCGCGCCGGGCGACGAGGTGGTCGAAGATCGCTCCTGCGTAGCCGGGCAGGTCCTCGACGTCGAACGGCACAGCCGCGATGCCGGCCTCGACCGCCCGCCGCAGCACCTCGTCGAACAGCTGCTCCTTGTTGCCGAAGTAGATGTAGATCATCCGCTTGTTCGCGCCGGCGTTCTCGGCGATGCGGTCCACGCGGGCGCCGGCGATGCCGTAGGCGGCGAACTCGGCGAAGGCGGCGTCGAGGATTCGGGTCTTGGTGGCGGCGGCATCGCGTGGTGGCATGGACCAACCATACAACTAACTATCCAGTTGGTTGACATGCGGAGAGGGCGGATCTACGTTGGTATCTATCCGGTTAGTTTGGAGTTGGTCGCGATGGAACTCCCCGCTGGGCCGGGGTTTCCTGTCCGGTGCCATCACCAGCCCCGACGACTTCGCCGCCGACGACTGGCGGCGCACCGACCCCCGCTTCCGGGGCGAGAACTTCGACCGCAACCTCGACGTCGCCAAGGCGGTCAACAGCCTCGCCAGGCGAAGGGCGTCGCGCCCTCACTGACCCGACACTCCCGGGCTCGTGGCCGGGCACCGCCGGCCAACGCTTCTTCGATCACGAAAGAGGACACCGCAATGTCGCAAGCGGCCGACCGCCTCACCCTGGGCGCCACCACGATCACCTACCTGATCGACGGCTCGGGCGACCACAACCCGGACACCATGCTGCCGGGACTGGACTGGGCGGCCCACCCCGGCTCCCTGACGCACGGCCACCTCGTGCTCACCTTCGGTGCCTTCCTCGTACGAGTCGGGGACCGAAACATCCTGGCCGACCTCGGCATCGGCCTACTTGACATGGACATCCCTGGCCTGGCCCATGTAAAGGGAGGCCGCCTCCTCAAAAGCCTTGCCGAGCAGGGACTGTCCCCCGAAGACATCGACACCGTGGTGTACACCCATCTCCACCTGGACCACATCGGTTGGACCAGCGACGTCCCACCAACGCTGCACGGGCAGGGCGCGAACACGCCCAGCGGCCTCACATTCAGCCGCGCCCGCCATCTGATGGCCGAGCCGGAGTGGCGGCACTGGACCACCGGTGAAGGAGCCCACCAGATGGGCGGCCCCGACCCCGTGGCCACGCTGGGGCCGCTGGCTGGTGTCATCGAGTTCGTCCAGGACGGTGACACCATCGCGCCGGGCGTCACCGTCGAGGACACCGCCGGACACACCTGGCCGTCGTCGTCCGCGACCCCTCCGGCGCGAGCGCGGAGTCGGTGCTGATCGCCGGAGACATCTTCCACGCACCGGTGGAGATGGCCGAGCCGACCTGCGCCTTCTCCACCGACGTCGACCCGGACCAAGCGCGGAAGGTGCGCAGCCGCATCCTCGGGCGCCCCGACACCATCATCGCCGCCGGCCACTTCACCGACGGCGTCTTCGGCTGCGTCACCCCTGCTGGCATCGCCTACACCTGGACCCCTGTCACCCACGCACCAGGGGACCGGATGACCAACCCGCGCGTCTGCCCGGCGGCTCCGACGGAGCCTCATACCGTACGGATCACCGGGCCCTGACCACTGACACCCGATCCAAAGCACCCGATTTCGAACGGAGACGCCATGTCCTCCCACGCACGGATCACGGAGCAGGAAGCCGCCGACCGGCTGGCCATCCGCGGGCTCGTCGACGCCTACGCCCACTGCGCCGACCGCCGCGACGCGAAGGGCCAGATGGCCCTGTTCACCGAGGACACCCACTTCCTCGTGTACATGGACGCCACCGCTGCCGAACCCACCCAGGAACTGAACGGCCGTGACTCCCTGGCCCCGGTCTTCGACAACCTGAACACCTACCAGGCCACCACCCACTTCAACGGCCAGAGCACCGTCACCCTCGACGGCGACCGCGCCACCGGCGAGAGCTACTGCATCGCCCACCACATCTCCCGCGACGAGCCCCCGCAGCGCACCATCATGATCGCCTCCATGCGCTACCTCGACCAGTTCGTCAAGCAGGCTGACGGCAACTGGTACTTCGCCGAACGCCGCCTGATGGTCGACTGGACCGAGACCCGCCCCTGCTCCCCCTGAGCACCACCGCCGAGGACGCCGCCCCGCCCAGCCCCGCCTCCGGCCGCCCCTTCTAGCAACGGCTGGAGCCGCCCCCCAGGACGCGGCATCGGCGACGGCGCGGATCTGGCCCCGGGCCGTCGGACCAGCAGGCGTCGCGCACAACGGCTGCGACTCGCACCACAGTGAAGGACTCATCCCCATGAGCAAGACCTGGTTCATCACCGGAACCTCCCGCGGCTTCGGCCGTGTCTGGACCGAGGCGGCTCTCGCCCGCGGCGACAAGGTCGCTGCCACGGCCCGCAACACCGATTCCCTCAAGGACCTCGCCGAACGATATGGCGACGCCCTACTGCCCCTCGCGCTCGACGTCACCGACCGCGCCGCCGCCTTCGCTGCCGTCCAGGAGGCGCACCGCCACTTCGGCCACCTGGACGTGGTGGTCAACAACGCGGGCTACGGCCACTCCGGCTTCATCGAGGAGCTGACGGAGCAGGAGGTCCGCGCGCAGTTGGAGACCAACCTGTTCGGCGCCCTGTGGGTGACCCAGGCCGCCATCCCGCTCCTGCGCGAGCAGGGCAGCGGCCATTTCCTGCAGGTCTCCAGCGTCGGCGGCGTGGCGGCCTTCCCCGGCCTCGGCGCCTACCACGCCTCCAAGTGGGGACTGGAGGGCTTCTCCGATGCCCTCGCCCAGGAGGTGGCGCCGTTCGGCGTCAAGGTCACCCTCATCGAACCCGGCGGGTACGCCACCGACTGGGGCGGCGACTCCGCATCCCACTCGGAGCCGAACCCGGTCTACCAGCCGCAGCGCGACGCCATCGCCGCGCACTTCAGCTCCGTCCCACAACCCGGGCCCGAGGCCACCGTCCCCGCGGTCTTCGCGGCCGTCGACGCCGCCGAGCCGCCGCTGCGCCTGCCGCTGTCCGGCTTCGCCTACGAGATCGTCACGGACGTCTACCGCCAGCGGCTGCAAGCCTGGAAGCAATGGCAGGCCGTCTCCTATAGCGCGGACGGCACCTGACGGCCGCCCACCCCTGGACGCACCACCCCGCGGCAGGCCCGCAGCACCCGCCGCGGGGACTCCGGAAAGGCACCATCGCCATGACAGACCTGACTGGGAAAACAGCCGTGATCACCGGCTCGGCCCGAGGCATCGGGCGAGCGATCGCGCTGCGCTACGCGGGCCTCGGCGCCGACATCGTCGTCAATTACGCCTCCAGCAAGACCGCGGCCGAGGACACCGCGGCCGAGATCGAGAAGCTCGGCCGGCAGGCGCTGACCGTCCAGGCGGACATGAACAAGGTCGCCGACATCCAGCGCCTGTTCGACGAGTCCGCCGCTCACTTCGGCAAGATCGACATAGCCATCGCCAACGCCGGAGTCGAAGAGATCGGCATCGACTTCCTCGACATCACCGAGGAGCAGTTCGACCGACTGTTCACCCTCAACACCAAGGGCGCCTTCTTCACCCTCCAGGCCGCCGCCCGCACCATCGCGGAAAACGGCAGGATCATCTACCTGGGATCCACCGTCGTGGTCGCCCCAGTCCCCCGCGAAGCCCTCTACGGGTCGAGCAAGACCGCCGCACGCTACGCCGCGTCCATCCTGGCCCAGGAGCTGGCCGACCGAGGCGTGACGGTCAACTCGATCCTGCCGACCGGCGTCGAAGGCGCGGGCGTGTTCACGAACATCGACGACGACCACTGGGTCAAGCAAGCAGCCGCCGGCCCCGGACACATCGGCCGAAGGATGGCACGCGTCGACGACGTCGCGGACGCCGCCGAGTACCTCGCCTCCGACCTGGCGTCCTGGCTCAGCGGCCAGAGCCTTCTCATCACCGGCGGCGCCCCCGTGTAACCACCCCAACGATGCAGCTGGTTCTCCCGATCCACAGGATCGGGAGAACCAGCTGGGCCGATCTCGCGCTTCCCGGAAACGACTGACGCCGCAGCAACTTGGCCAACAGGCGGACGGCACGGGCTCCGGACATCCGGGCGCATGGTCGACCACCGGAGCACCGGCAAGAGCTCGACCCACTCGAGCGACCGAGCGCCATCTCCTGCCGAGAGCCGAACGGCGTGTGGCTATTCGCCGAGCACCCAAGGGTGATCGACTGGACCAAAACCCGGCACCCGCACGCCCGGACAGCGCGCTCAGACTCCGGGTCGGCGGTCCGGCCAGGAGCGCCACACGAACGCCAGCACTGGGGAGCTGACATCTGATGAGGGACGAAGGCGTCGCCTCCGTGAGCGGGCAAACGACGCTGTGGCGGAGGGTTCGTCGCGGTCTGTGGCAGCCACCGCGCCCCCACGGCGCGCAACCACGCGAACGCGTCGTCGGCCCGCTCGAACTCTTCTACGACCTGGTCGTGGTGGTCCTGGTCGCGCAGGCGGCCCACCACCTTGCCGGGCAGCTCACCTGGCGCGGCATCGGCGCGTACACCGCCGTTTTCGGGCTGGTGTGGATCATGTGGGCCAACGGGAGCCTGCACCACGAACTGCACGGCCGTGAGGACGCGCGCGCCCGGACCACCTTCCTGCTCCAGATCCTGGTCCTGGTCCCGCTGGGCGCCTTTATCCCCGAGGCCGACGGCGTGCTGGGCGCGGCCTTCGCGGTCACGGCGGGGATCGGGTTCGCGGTGCTGGCGCTGCTGTGGCTGCTGGCCTCGCGGGGCGACCGGCCCGAATACCGGCGTTCCAGCCGGCTCTTCGTGGCCGGGACCGTCGCGTGCGCCGTCGTCCTGGCCGCGAGCGCCCTGTTCCCCGCCGGCGTGCGGGTGTGGACCTGGGGACTGCTCGACCTCCTCTATCTGGCGGGTTTCGCCGCAGCGATCCTGCGGGCCGCGCCCGGCGTGCCAACGCTGCTGACCGTCACCGACGCGCTCATCGAACGCTTCGGGCTGCTCATCATCATCGTGCTGGGCGAGACCGTGACCGGCGTGGTCACCGGGCTCGCCGCCGAACCGGTCAATGCGCTCACCCTCGCCGTCGCCCTGACCTGCGTCGTCGTCGGGTTCGGCGCCTGGTGGACCTACTTCGACTTCGCGGGCCACCGCGAACCCAGGTCCACACCCCGCGCCACAGCGCAGTGGATGCTCGCCCATCTGCCGCTCACCGCCGCCGTGGCCGCGATGGGCGCCGCCATGGTCGGCCTGGTCGAGCACGCGCACGCCGCCCACACCGCGGCACCCACCGCATGGGTGCTGGCGGGGGGCGCGGCGACGGTGCAGGTCGCCACCATGGTGGTCGCCGCCGCACTGGCGGCGTGGCACGGCCAGGGGCAGCTGTACCGCAGACTGTCGCGGACCTGCGCCGCAACGGCCGTAGCCTTCCTCGGCGTCGGCGCGGCCCGACCCGCACCACTGGTCCTCGGCCTGGCGTTGGTCGCGCTCTTCAGCATCCCCTGGACGGTCGCCGTGGTGTACCGCCTGGGCCAAGAGGAGACGCCGCCACCGTCCCCCGAGTAGTGCAGACCGCTCTCCGGCGGCAGGGACTGCCTTTGTCCGGGCGCCGACCCCGCCCGGACGCCGCCAGCTCCACCGGAGGAAGTCCTCGTCGCGCGACAGTGGATGCCAGCGGACACCGCACCCCTTGGAATAGGCAGGCAGCCTGCTATGTTTGTCAGGTAGCCTGCGCATTTTGTCCGACAGGCGCGCCCTCGCACGCATCCAAGGGAAGGAGCCCGTCGTGCCCGTCGCCGATGGCACCGCCACCACCACCGAGGTGGCCCCAGCGGTCGGCCCACCCGCGCCGACGCAAAACCCCTTCGGTCGGCGCTTCGTCTCGCCGCTGTACCTCGGGGCGGCGCTCAACCCGGTCAACAGCTCGATCATCGCGACCGCGCTGGTGTCTCTCGCAGCGGCGCTGCACCTGGCGGTGGGAGACACCGCGATCCTCATCTCCAGCCTCTACCTCACCTGCGCCCTGGCCCAGCCCGCCGCGGGGCGGCTCGCCGAGGAGTTCGGACCGCGGCGGGTCTTCGTCGCGGGCATCCTGCTGGTGCTCGCGGGCGGCGTGGTCGGCTCGCTGGCCCACGCGCTGCCGCTGCTGATCGTGGCCCGAGTGCTGGTCGGCGCGGGCACGTCGGCAGGCTATCCCTCCGCGATGCTGCTGATCCGGCGCCGAGCGCAGCGCGCCGGGCTCCAGGCCCCGCCCCGCGCGGTCCTGGGCGGGCTGGCCGTGACCGGTGCCGCCACCGTCGCCGTGGGCCCAGCCCTCGGCGGACTGCTGGTCGGCTGGTGCGGCTGGCAAGCTGCCTTCTGGATCAACATCCCGGTCGCGAGCGCCGCCCTGGTCATGGCATTCGCCTGGGTCGCTCCCGACCCGCAGCCCGTGCGGATCGGCTCGCCCCGCGCGCTCTCCGCCCGCATCGACCTGCCCGGCATGCTGCTGTTCGGCGGCTCGCTCACCACCCTCGTCGTCTTCCTCAACGCTCTTCCGCACCCCGCCTGGCCGGCCCTGGCCGCCGCGCTGCTGCTCGCCGTCGCACTGACGGCCTGGGAACTGCGCGCCACCCAGCCCTTCCTTGACGTGCGGCTGCTGGTCGCCAACGCGGCCCTGACCCGCACCTACCTGCGCAACGGGCTGACCCTGCTGGGGACGTACGTGATCCTCTACGGGCTCACCCAGTGGCTGGAGGCGGCGCGCGGCCTGTCCGCCTACCAGGCCGGGCTGGCCCTGCTGCCGACGGGTGCCCTCACCGCCGTGACCGCGCGAGCGGTGGCCCGACTCACCCGGGTCCGCCGGCCGCTGATCGCCTGCGCTGTCCTGCTGCTGGCCGGCGCGCTGGCCATGCTCACCATCGGCACCAGCACCCCCATGGCCGTGGTCGTCGCGGTGAGCGCACTGTTCGGGATCACCTCCGGCATCGCCTCGGTCGCCAACCAGACCGTGCTCTACCAGGAATGCCCCGCCGCCACGGTAGGCACCGCCGCCGGACTGCTGCGCACCTTCGGCTACGTCGGATCGATCGCCTCCGCGGCGATCACCGGCACGGCCTTCCACCGTCACGTGACCGACACCGGCCTGCACCACATCAGCTGGGCGCTGGTCCTGATCGCCGCCCTCGTCCTCGCCATCACCGTCGGCGACCGCCGACTGGCCCGTGCCGACGCAACCCAGACCGACTGACCCCCGACCACCACCGCCAACGAACGAAAGACAGACATGACCTCCGTCCCGCACACCACCGCCACCGCTATCGACCCCACCCGCACCGCACTGCTGCTCATGGACTTCCAGCCCGCCGTCCTCGCCGCCGTCCCCGGCTCGGCCGACGTGCTGGCCCGCGCCTCCGAGGCACTCGGCTGGGCCCGCACCCACGACGTCCAGGTCGTCTTCGTGCGCGTCGCGCTCACTCCCGCGGACGCCGCCGCGGTGCCCGACCGCAACAAGACCTTCGCCCAGGCCGCCCGGGCAGGTTGGCTCGAAGACGGCACTCCCGCGACGGCCCTGCACGACTCTCTCAAGGTCCACGAGCGGGACCTGACCATCCGCAAGGTCCGGATCAGCGCCTTCGCCAGCGACACCGACCTGCGGGCGCAATTGCTTCAGCGAGGCATCGACACGCTGATCCTGGGCGGCCTGACCACCAGCGGAGTGGTCCTCACCACCCTGCGGCAGGCCGCCGACGAGGACTACCGCCTGTTCGTACTCACCGACGCCACCGGCGACACGGACCCCGAGGTGCACCGAGTCCTGACCGAGAAGGTCTTCCCCCACCAGGCCGAGATGATCACCACCACCGACCTGGCCAACCTGAGCAGCGCCTGAGACTCCGCCGTCGCGCGCGGGCCCGTCAGGACCCGGCGTCGGCAAGTCGGTTCATGATCTCCGCCGCCTGGTGCAACGTGCGACGCTCCTGGTCCCGCAAGGACGACGAGACGGCAGCCGACAACCAGGCCTCCCGGGCGGCGGGGATCCGCTCGGTCAGTGCCCGCCCGGACGGGGTGGCACTGAACAGCACCTTGCGGCCGTCGCTGGGATCCTTGGCCGCGATCACGAGCCCGCCCTCCCGCAAGGCGGCCAGCGTCTCGGCCATCGACTGCCGCCGCACGTGCTCGGCCTGGGCGAGATCGCTGGCCGTCAGCGGCCCCTCGTCGACGATGCGGTGAAGTGCGGTCAGGTGCGACCAGTTCCATGGCAGATCCTCGATCGGCGCCTCCCTGCGCAGACGCGCCCGCAAGCGCGTCATGGCACGCATCAACTCGACGGCCACGGTCTCGGCCGGGACGGATTCGCTGCTCACCAGGTCAGCATAGACAGCCGATACGTGATGCTTGATCCCGACGGGGCGGCACAGCCCGCCGCGTGCGACCCGGCGAACCGGATTCAGGCAGCGGCCAAACTCGACCTGGCCCGCCTTGGCGACGCCGTGGAGTGGCGGCGTGGCGCCGTCACACGGAATCGGCACCCTTCGGCTCGGGAGCCTCAGTATTGCCACCGTCCCCGTCTGACTTCGGGGCCACTACCCGCCGCTCGAAGGCAGTCACCGCGATGAGCGCGACGCTGACCACGGTGAGCGCTGACAGCGCCGACAGGTGACGGGCCACGGGGAGCAGGATCAGCAGCCCCGCGCCGACGGCGAGTTGCGCGCGCGGCACGTACTGGACGGTCAGCCTGGTGAAGGCCGCAAGCCCCGCCAGGTATACGGCGGTCCCCGCGTACAGGCCGGTGAGCGCGGGCCAGTCCAGCGGGATACCGAGGTTGGATACGCTGCCGGTCACCGCCGTGAGCACTTCCCGGGCACCGAGCGCCAGGTAGAGGACGCCGACGATGAGCAGGAAGTGGACCATGGTGTAGGCGTCACGGGCCATCCGGGCTCGGCGTGCTGGGGATGCGTGCTCCAGCGCGTCCTCGGCAGCGGCGGCGAGGTGCTCGAAGTAGAGCCGCCACAGGCAGACGACGGCCACAAAGCCGAGTGCGGCGGCGACCAGCACGGTGGTGCGCGAGACCGAGTCCCCAGCGCCTGTTCCAGCGGAGATCAGGGATTCGCCCAACACGATGATCAGGACCATGCGGTGGCGTTCTGCGAAGTGCCCGGGGCTTCGGACGTTCCACCCGCCCACGCGGGAGGCGATCCAGCCCCCGCCGAAGTCGATGGTGAACGCGAGGGCCCACAACGCGGTCTGCCAGGCCCCCGCGAGCACGGCCCCGGCGATCAGGGGGGCCAGTGAGAAGGTCTGCGGGATCGCGTCAGCCAGCAACTGGGCGCGTAGTCGGCTGTCCTGGGCGGCGGCGGTCAGATGCAGGCCGAAGTAGACCAGTCGCACCAGGATGAAGGCCGCGGCCAGGATCAGCGGCGCGTTCACCGTTCCGGTGTGGTGGCTCCACGCGTCCGGCATCACCAGGGCGGCGATGAACAGCGCGGCCATCACCACCAGCATCCCGGCCCGGACCAGTCCTTGGTCGGTGCGCACCCGATTGCCCAGCCAGACGTAGGCCGTCCAGGACCACCACAGCAGCAACAGCAGGATCAGTCCCCGGGCCAGGGTGGTGGCCGTGAGCGAGCGGGCCATGAACGAGCCCACCCGCGTGATCGCGAAGACGAAAACCAGGTCGAAGAAGATCTCGAAGGAGGTCACCCGGTGGGACTCGCCGGTCATCGTCGGGCTGCGCCAGGCGGCGGTCTCGACCGGCCCGGATCCCGGCTCGCCGGGGCCGTCCCCGCTGCCCACCGGACGCCCCGGGGACGATGCCCGGCCAGGGGGCGGACCATCCGGCGCGGCGGGGTCTTGCGTGCCCATGCCGGGTCACCTCGCCGTAGGCAAGGGGGCGCCGACGCCGCGCAGCAACGTGTCGACCACGACGTCGGCGGCCTGTGCGGGACTGAGGTCGGGGAGGTTCTCGGCGGCGTGTCGCATCAGCGGCGGAAGAAGCGCCGCCACCCAGCCGGGCGGTAGGTCGGCGCGCAGCAGCCCCTCGTGCGTGGCGCGTTGCAGGAAGGCGTTGACCTGGTCGATCAGGTGCCGGCGGCGCTCGCGGATCGTCTCCTCGGCGTACAGGCGGCTGGTTTCCACCGGCCATGTCCGGTTGGCCGCGATGATCCCCTCGACGTAGCGGTGCAGGGCGACCGCGACGGGCGCCTGGTCGAGCCGGGCGGCCTCGACGGCCTGCTCGACCGCGTCGTAGCGGGCCTGGTAGACGGCGGCCAGGAGCTCTTCGCGCGAGGCGAAGCGCCGGTAGACGGTGCGCCGGTCCACGCCCGCCCGCGCCGCGATGGCGGCGATGCTCGCCGAGGGGTCCTCGGCGAGCATCCGTGCCCCGGTGCTCAGGAGAAGTTCGAGGTTGCGCGCTGCGTCCGCTCTCATGCCCCCGAGTATAGACATCGATGAGGCGAATGGAGATGGTTCTGTCACTCGCATGAGTGAGTAACGCCTCTAAGTGCTACATTAATGTGCCAGTTAGTGAAGCCCTTCGCCCCAGACCGAGAGGACGATCATGATCACCTACGACGGACTGTTCATCGGCGGCACGTGGGCCGAGCCGAGCGACCCGAACCTGCTCGACATCCTGTCCCCGCACGACGAATCGCTCGTCGGGCGCGCCGCCCAGGCCCGCCCGGCCGACGTGGACCGAGCGGTGGCCGCCGCCCGCGCGGCCTTCGACGCGGGCACCTGGCCGAACATGCCGCCTGCCGAGCGGATCGCGGTGCTGCGCCGCCTGAACGCCCTGCGCGAGGCGCGCGCCGAGCACATCGCGGCCGTGATCACCGCGGAGAACGGGTCCGCCGGCTGGTTCACCCGGGCCGGGCAGCCGTCTCTGTCCCGCCAGGCGGCCGCCTACCTGAAGGCCGCCGAGGACCTGGCCTGGGAGGAGACCCTGGCGCCGACGGATCCCGCGGCCACCGTGCGCAGCCTGGTGCGCCGCGAGCCCATCGGCGTCGTGGCCGCGGTCATCCCGTGGAACTCGCCGTTCTCCGCAGCCCTTGCGAAGATCATCCCAGCGCTCCTGGCCGGGAACACGGTCGTCCTGAAGGTCTCGCCGGAGAACTCCCTGAGCATGGGCCTGCTCGCCGACCTGCTGGCCGAGTGCGGGCTGCCCGCGGGCACCATCAGCGTGCTGCCAGCCGACCGCGAGACCAGCGAGCACCTGGTGTCCCACCCGGGCGTCGACAAGATCGCCTTCACCGGGTCGACCGGCGCCGGACGCCGGATCGCCTCCATCGCCGGCCAGCAGCTCAAGCGGGTCAGCCTGGAACTCGGCGGCAAGTCCGCCGCCATCGTCCTGCCCGACGCCGACCTGGCCAAGTTCACCGCCGGCCTCGCCTTCTCCTGCCTGCTCAACAACGGCGAGGCGTGCATCGCACAGACCCGCATCCTCGCCCCGCGCAGCCGCTACGAGGAGGTCGTCGGCGCCGTCAAGCAGGTCGTCGAGACTCTGAAGGTGGGCGACCCGCAGGACCCGGACACCTTCGTCGGCCCGATGATCCGCCGCGACCAGCAACAGCGCGTGCGCGACTACATCGAGACCGGCATCAAGGAGGGCGCCCGCCTGGTCACCGGAGGCCCGCAGGTACCGGCCGGACTGGAGCGGGGCTACTACGTCACCCCGACCGTCTTCGCCGACGTCGACAACGCGATGCGCATCGCCCAGGAGGAGATCTTCGGCCCGGTGCTGGTCGTCATCGCCTACGAGGACGAGGACGACGCCGTGCGCATCGCCAACGACTCCGAGTACGGCCTGTCCGGCGGCGTGTGGTCCGCCGACGAAGAACACGCCCTGGCCGTCGCCCGCCGCATCCGCACCGGCACCGTCACGATCAACGGTGCCCCGGTCGGCTTCGACGGCCCGTTCGGCGGGTTCAAGGCCAGCGGAATCGGGCGCGAGTACGGCTTCGCCGGCCTGAACACCTACCTCGAGTACAAGACCGTCACCCTCTGATCTGCGCTCTACCGGCTCATGGCGTCGAGTCGGGCGACCGCGTCGGCGGGCAGCGACAGGGCGGCGGCGGCGATGTTCTCGCGCAGATGGGCCGGGGAGGAGGTGCCCGGGATCAGCACGGTGGTGAGCGAGCGCTGGAGCAGCCAGGCCAAGGCGACCTGCTGCGGAGAGGCGTCGAGTTCGGTGGCGGTGTCGGTGAGGGTCTGGAACTGGAGCGGCTGGAAGCCGCCGAGGGGGAAGAAGGGAGCGAAGGCGATGTTCTCGGCGGCGCAGCGGTCCACGAGTGCGTCGTCCTTGCGGTGGGCGAGGTTGTAGAGGTTCTGCACGGTGACCACCGGGGCGATGGCCTGTGCCTCGGTGAGCTGGGTGTCCGTGGTTCCGCTGAGCCCGAGATGGCGGATCAGGCCCTGGCGGCGCAGGTCGGCCAGGGTGCCGAACTGCTCGGCGATGGAGCCTTCGGACGGGCCGTCGAAGGAGGCGATGCGCAGGTTGACGACATCCAGGGTGTCGAGGCCGAGGCGCCGGAGGTTGTCGTGGACCTGGGCGGTCAGTTCTGCGGGTCGCTGCGCCGGGAGCCAGCCGCCGGTCTCGTCCCGCCTGGCCCCGACCTTGGTGACGATGCGCAGGTCCGCCGGGTACGGGTGCAGGGCTTCCCTGATGAGCTCGTTGACGACGTAGGGACCGTAGTAGTCGCTGGTGTCGATGTGGGTGATGCCCCGTTCGACGGCCTCGCGCAGCACCGTCAGGGCCTGGTCGCGGTCCTTGGGCGGTCCGAAGACCCCGGGACCGGCCAGCTGCATCGCGCCGTAGCCCATCCGGCTCAGAGTGAGGTCGTCGGCGAGGGGCAGGGTGCCGCCGGGAGCGGTGCTGGTCATGGTGTGCCCTTTCTTGTCCGTGCTCTCGCCGGGCCCGGAACCGCGCGCGAGGACAGTGGTCCGATGGATGATCTTCGTTCGAGGTGGCGTGCGGAGCTCAGTGCAGTCCGACGTGGCGCGCCTGGGTGGCGGCCGCTTGCGGTCCGTCGGCGAAGGCGGGGCCGTGGCCGGGCAGGAGCAGTGCCGGTGGCAGTTCGGCGAGCCGGTCGAGGGAGGCGAGGGCCGCGGCGCCGTCGTGGGTGAAGCCGCGGGAGACCAGGGACGGGCCCGTGTGCCCGGTCATGTCCTCGCGGGTGACCAGGGCGTCGCCGGTGAACAGCACGCCGAGCGCTGGGAAGTGGTAGGCGACGGTGCCCTGGGTGTGGCCGGGCAGGGCGACGGCCTGTGGCCGGCCACGGGGATCTCGTCGAAGTGGTGGTCGCCTTGGAACCTGTGCGCGCCGTGCACCGGTTTGCCGTTGAAGCCGCCCAGTCGGGCCAGGTGCAGCGGGCCGCTGATCGCTGCGGGACGGCGTAGCAGGTACGGGAGCATGGAGCGTTCGGGCTTCGCGTGGCGCATGGCACTGCGGGGTCCGTCGGCGAGGATCGCCGCGTCGGCTTCGTGGATCCAGAGGTCCGCGCCGGCCTGCTGGGCGGCGGTGGCCAGTCCGGTGTGGTCCAGGTGGCCGTGGGTGAGCAGGACGGCCTTGATGTCGCGCAGGGATCTGCCGGAGCGGGCCAGGTGTTCCTGCAGTTGCCCCAGGTGGCCGGGGAGCCCGGCGTCGACCAGCACTAGGCCGTCGGGGTGGTCGACCAGGAAGAAGTTGACCATGTCGTCGCCGAGGCGTTCGACAGCGGGGGCGACCTGCTGGACTCGATCGGGCTGCGTGCGACGAGACATGATCCCCTCACTGCTGCGCGCGTCAAATATTTGACTACAGTCAACTGTATCCAATCTCTGGGGGCCATGCTCCATGCCGTCTACACCGGGCCGCAAGCCGTACGACTCCACCCGGCGCGCCGCCGCTGCGCGGCGTACCCGCACGGCCGTGGTCCGGGCCTTCGGCGAGCTGCTCGTCGCCGACGGCTTCAAGGCCGCCACGATCCGCGCGGTCGCCGACCGCGCCGGCGTCTCGGCCGAGACCGTCTACAAGACGTTCGGCGGCAAGGAGGGACTGGTCAAGGCACTGTGGGACATCACCCTGGCGGGCGACGACGAGCCCGTGGCCATGCTCGACCGCAAGCAGGCACGCGAGGTGCTCGCCGCCGACGAGCCCGCGAAGAAGGTGTGGCTGTTCGCCGGCACTGTCCGGGCCATCCATCAGCGAGTGACTCCGCTGGCGACACTGCTGGCCCAGGCGGGCCCGGAGGGCGCCGCCGTGCTGGCGACCGGCGAGCAGGAGCGGCGGGTGGCGGTCCGCGCGTTCGTCGACCACCTCGCCGACCACGGCGCGCTGCGCACGGGCGCCGACCCGGTCCACGCCACGGATGCCTGCTGGGCTCTCACGACGACCGCGCTCTTCGCGAAGCTCACCGTGGAGGCCGGCTGGGACGGCGACGCCTACCAGCGCTGGCTGGCCGACATGCTCACCGCCACGCTGCTGTGATCCAGCCAGTTCGGGCCCGGGGCCGTGGCCAGCGCTGCGCCCGCCCACGAACGGGAACGCCTCAGACCGGGTTGTTCCACATGCGGAACGTAGTGCACTTGCCGTTCTTGTCGAGGGTCACGGTCCACAGATTGGCGAAGGTACCAAGTTCCTTGTAGCGGCCGGTGCCCTCGATTGCCGCGGTGTCCCCGTTGATGGCGAGGAGGAACCACTCGAAGTCCCAGCCGCCCTCCTGCCACGGTGCGCGGCCGAGCCAGCCAGCGATGATCGCCTCGCGGCCCACCCAGTCGGTTTCGTAAGGCCATTCGTGGTATTCGGCCTGCGGAGTGAACAGCGCGGCGATGTCCTTCTTACCGCCGGACGTCCAGGCCAGCACGTATCCCTCGACCCAGGCGCGTACCTGCTGCTCGGTAACCATCGATGCCGCCCTTCCACGACGTGTTTTCACGCTGCTCATCCTTGGGCCGTCGGCCGGACGACCAGTTCATTGACGTCCACCTCGGCGGGCTGGGAGATAGCGAACAGGACCGCTTCACCGATCGCGGCGGCGGGGATCGCGATACCCATCTGTGCCTCCACCGCGTCCTTGACGCCGCTGTCGCCGATGGACCCGGTCAACTCGCTCCGGGTCAGGCCCGGACTGATCACGGTGACTCGCAGTTCCCGGCTCTCCTGGCGCAGGCCCTCCGAGAGGGCGTGCACGGCGTGCTTGGTGGCGCTGTGGACGGCCGCTGTCGGGTCGACTCTCAGCCCCGAGACCGAGGAGATGTTCACGATGTGCCCGGTACCCTGGGCGTTCATGATCGGCAGGACGGCGGCGATGCCGTGCAGAACTCCGCGCAGGTTCACGTCGATCATGCGATTCCACTCGTCGAACCGCAGTGCGTCCAGACGCGACAGCGGCATCACACCTGCGTTGTTGACCAGGACGTCGACGCGGCCGTACCGGCCGTGGGCGGCTGCGACGAAGGACTCCACACTGGCCGGATCGGTCACGTCCAGGTCATGGGCCAAGGCACTACCGTCCCGCTCCTCGATTTCCTTGGCGAGAACGGCGAGACGGCCGGTGCGCCGAGCCCCGAGCACCACATGGTGGCCCGCCGCGGCGAGCCGTCTGGCCGTGGCCTCGCCAATACCGCTGCTGGCCCCGGTGATCAGGACCACCTTCGGGGGGAGCCCAGAGGAAGCGTTGGTCATGTTCTGCCCTTCGACATCTCGGTGGCCGCCTGCTGGGTGGGCCGGCCCTGCCAGCATGTGTCCGATCGTGCGCAAGCGGCAGGACGGGTCTTCCTGGGTGCGCCACTCCTAGGAACCGGCGACGTACGATCCAGACATGAGCGGCAACGAACTGGGCGCATTCCTGCTCGCGCGTCGCGCTCGCCTCAGCCCGGCCGACGCGGGCCTGCCCTGCTCCCAAGCCCGCCGGGTCAGCGGACTACGACGCGAAGAGGTCGCCGTCCTGGCCGGGGTCAGCGCCGACTACTACGCCCGCCTGGAGCAGGGCCGCGAACGGCATCCTTCCGGCCAGGTCCTCGACGCCCTCGCACGGGCGCTGCACCTGGACTCCGACGCCTGGTGGCACGCCTACCGCCTGGCCGGGCTCGCGCCCGGGCCCGAGAGCCCGTCCCCGGATGAGGAGCAGGTTGCCCCCGAGCTCCTGCAGCTCATGAACGCCTTCCCGGCGGCGGTGACTTACGTGATCAACCGACGCCTGGACATCCTCGCCACGAACGCCCTGGCCGACGCCCTGCTCGCCCCGCTCGCGAACCCCCGCTGCATGGCCCGCTCCCTCTTCTGCGACCCAGCGGCCCGCGAACTCTTCGCCGACTGGTGCACGGTGGCCCGCGACACCGTCGCCGCCCTACGGCTGGCCTACGGCCATGACCGGCACGACCCCCGCACTGCCGCCCTGATCGATGCCCTCCTCACGGAGAGCGACGAGTTTGCGGCACTGTGGAGCCATCAGGACGTCAGCCGGTTGGGCAGCAAGACCAAGACCTTCAACCATCCCCGGGCGGGACTGCTGACCCTCACCTACCAGACCTTCGAGGTACAGGACGCGCCCGGCCAGTACCTCCTGGTCGGCACCGCAGTGCCCGCCAGTTCCGACGCCCACCGCCTTGCTCTGCTCGCCTGACGCAGAGTCGTCCGTGCCCATCGGACCGCTGCCGACGAGCAGCGGGGGGAAGTCATCAACGCACGTCGTCGACCGGCTGCCTCACCGAATGATCCGGGCACCGGGCGACGCCTGGAACCGGGCGTACTCACTCGGCGTGCAGCCGTAGTGCTTCTTGAAGGTGCGAATGAAGTGGCTGCTGTCCGAGAACTGCCAGTGCGCCGCGAGTTCCGAGATGCTGAGTCGGCCGCGGCCGGACGGTGTGGCGAGCGCGAGCCGGGCCTCTTCAAGCCGCCTTCGCCGAATGTATGAGATCACCGAATCGCCGATCGCGGCGAACGCGCGTTGCAGGGTGCGGAGGGACACGTTCAACTCCCTTGCCAGTACCACCGCCGACAGTCCCGGGTCGGTCAGGCGGGTGTCGGCGAGGTCCTTGGCCGCTTGGGCGAGGGCGGGCGCGAGCAGGGGTTCGGTGTCGTCGAACCGGCTGCGGGCCACCGCCTTGGCCAGCTCGATCAGGGTGCTGTGGGCAGCCTGCGCTCCGGCCGGGCCAAGGTCCGGCATCGTCTGGTAGAGCATGTTGGTGTGTGCGGTCAGCAGGCGCACCTCGGCTGTGTCCGCTGCGCCGGTGATGGCGCGGTTGCCCAACAGGGGTGTGAGCAGGGGCGCCGGAAGGACCAGGACCTTTGCCGTCGTGTCGGGGAGGGTTTCGAAGTGCGACGGGATCCCGACGTGCTTCAGCAGGAACCGACCGGCCGCGATGGTGTGTTCGGTTCCGTCGTGGGCGCCGCCGAGCGTCCAGGCGCCGCGTTTGACGACGTACAGCCGCACCACGTCCTCCGGCCCGCCCAGGGGGCCCTCGGTTCGGATGACCGACGCGCCGCGCAGGTCGGTGACCGCCACGTCGTGCACCCGGACCGCGCGGCTCCTGACCCGGAAGTCGCCTCGCGTGGCCGGACTGAACGCCGGCAGAGGGGCGGTGGTGCCGAACTCCGCCTCCCACCCTTGCCGGAACGCAGCGAACGCGCGTGACTCCGTGCCGTCCGGTCCGGTGGTATCCATCGCCGTTCGTCCCCTGACATCCGGTGGCGGCGGTGCGTGTCTGTGTGGCGCCGATGTTCCATTCGGCCGGCGCTGTCGTGCAAGCCCGCGGACCCCCAGTCTTCCTAGCCTCGTTCGTGGGGGCAATCCCCGGTTCAGCGCGAACGGATGGGAAGGCGACAGGCTCATGGATCATCAGTTCTCCGGCCACGTGGCGGTTATCACGGGAGCCGGCACGGGTATCGGGGCCGCGACCGCGCACCGGTTCGCCGCCGACGGGTACACCGTGGTGCTCGTGGGCCGCACCGAGGCGACGTTGAAGCAGACCGCGCAGACCGGCCCGGACGCGGCGTGCATGCATCCCCGGGTCGCGGACGTCTCGGACGCGGCGGCCGTGGCCGCAGTGATGGACGAGGCGGCCGAGCGGTTCGGTCGGCTGGACGTGCTGGTCAACAACGCGGCTGTCGCGATGCCGGGCACCGTGGACCGGATCGACGTCGACAGCTACCGGACCATGCTGGCAACCAACGTCGACGGCGTGTTCTTCGCCTCGCGCGCCGCGCTGCCCCATCTGGAAGCCGTGCAAGGTTGCATCGTCAACGTCGGCTCGGTGGCCGGGCTGCGCGGTGAGTGGAACCAGGCCGCGTACAACATGACCAAGGGCGCCGTGACCAGCCTGACCAACTCGATGGCACTGGACCACGGCCAACGGATCCGGGTCAACGCCGTCCACCCCGGCCTCACCCTCAGCCGCCCGTACTACCGCGACGCAATGGCCGAGGGGACCGCACTGCAGCGGCGCTTCGCCGACCGCGTGCCCATGCGCCGCGCCGGCGAACCGGCCGAAGTCGCCGCCGTCATCGCGTTCCTGGCCGGCCCCGACGCCGCGTACGTCAACGGCGCGCACATCACCGTCGACGGTGGCCTGACCGCGTCCGACGGCCAGACCAACCTCTACGCCGTCGACGCCTGACCTCGAATGCCGTTGCGATCCCACCGCTCCGTCAGACAAGGAGAAACGGCATGAGCACCCCGGAGTCCAACGTGCAGCGCATGCTGCTGTTCGTGGAACAAGTCCAGCAGAACGGCCGCCTCGAACTGATCGAGAACCTGGTCCAGCCCGACTTTCGCAACGACACCGTCGAACCAGGACAACCCGACGACCGGGCCGGGATCGGCGAGATCGTGGCGGCCATGCACATGGCCTTCTCGCACCTGCGGATCGAGATCCTGCACTGCATCGGGGACGGCGATCTTGTGGCCACCCACAAGGTGCTCCGCGGCCGGCACACCGGCCCGTGGTTCAGTGTCCCGCCCTCGGGCAACCCGATCGAGCTCCGGGTGATGGATCTGGTCCGTTACCGGGACGGGAAGTGGGCCGAGCACTGGGCCGTCGCCGACGCGGCAGGGCTGTTACGCCAAACCGGTGCCCTGGGCTGACGTCCACCAACAACCAGAGGCCTGTCACCCCTCACCATGTTGGCCAGTTCTCTTCCCTGGAGGTTCAGATGGCAGACGTCTCCGTGGTCGGCCCCGAGGCCGGCGAGTCGATCCAGCTCGGTCCGACCGTGATGCGGATCCTGGAGGACGGCAGTACGACCGGGCACCGCCTGGGCATCGGGGAGATCACGCTCGCCCCGCACACCGAAGGACCGCCGCAGCACCGCCACGCCCGCCACGACGAAGGGTTCTACGTCGTCTCCGGCGCCGCCCGCTTCACCGTCGGCGAGACCGTGCACGACGCGCCCGCCGGAACGCTCGTCATGATCCCGCCCGGCGCCCCGCACACCTTCGCCAACCCAACCGACCACGTCACCGTCCTGCTCAACACCTTCACCCCCGACCTGTACGTCGACTACTTCCGCGACCTGCGCGACATGATCGCCGCCGGACGCCCCCTCACCCCCGAGACCACCATCGAGACCATGAGCCACTACGCCACCGAACCGGCCACCGACTTCGCGTGAGCGCACCCACCCTCGAACCTCCCCTGCTTCCTCGACGGCATCGGGCCCGTCGAGGTGTCCGTGCCGACTACGGTTCCTGCCAGCCGTTGTTGCTCCTGCACGGCCGGGCCGCCGTGCCGAGCTCACCTACCGCCCTTAGGCCCGAACCCCCACCACCGGCGTCCGCATCGTCGAACCCGGCATCCGCGTCGAGCTCTGAACCCACTCCGTACTCCACCCCCGAACGCAAGGGAAACACCATGACTCTCCCCGCTCCCACCGCCACCACTCGTACCATCGACCTGCCGGGCGGACTCCCACTCACCATCCAGGAGTTCGGCGCCAATACCGACGGCACCGGCGTACTCGCGCTGCACGGCGGCGCCGGACCGCGCTCGATGGCCGGCTTCGCGGCGGGCCTGTCGCAGCACGCCTACGTCGTCGTGCCCACCCACCCCGGGTTCGACGGCACGCCGCGTCCCGACTCCACCGACACCGTGGCCGACCTGGCCACCACCTACCTCGACCTGCTCGACGCGCTGAATCTGCGCGGCGTGATGGTGGCCGGCAGCTCGGTGGGCGGCTGGATCGCCTCGGAGATGGCGCTGCGCGACAACGCTGCCCGGATCTCCTGCCTGACGCTGCTCGCGTCGACCGGCATCGCCCCCGAACCGCCGGTCCGGATCGCCGACCCGGCCGAGCTCGGCCCGGCGAAGACCGGCGAACTCGCTTTCCACAACCCGCAGTTCCGCCTGGACCCGGCCGCTCTCGGCCCCGAACAGCTCGCTTCGATGGCCGCCAACCAGCGCACCCTGGCCGTGTATGCGGGCGACCCGTTCTGCTACGACCCGAAGCTCCAGGGCCGCCTGCACCGGGTCACCGTCCCGGTGCTGGTGCTCGCCGGCGAGCAGGACGGCATCGCGCCGTTGGCCTACGAGCGGACCCTGGCCGACTCCTTCCCGCACGCCACCTTCCGGCCCGTCGCCGAGGCCGGCCACTTCCCCCACATCGAGCAGCCTGCCGCCGTCTTCGCCGCGATCGGAGACTTCGTCGACACCCAGGTCGAGCCCGACGGCGAGCCGGCGTGACGACGCCCACGCCCCCGGCCGACGGCGGCCGGCGGCGGTCAGGTGTCGTGCTGGCAGTGTGCTGCCTGAGCCTGCTGATCACCGCCCTGGACACCACGGCCGTGAACGTGGCCCTGCCCGCCGTCGGCCGTGATCTGCACGCGCCGGTGAGCGGACTCCAGTGGACCGTCGACGGCTACACCCTGGCGGTTGCCTGCTTCATGATGCTCGCCGGATCCACCGCCGATCGCATCGGACGCCGTCGGGTCTTCCAGACCGGCCTGGCCTTGTTCACCCTTGGCTCGCTGGCCTGCTCACTCGCCCCGGACCTCAGGTGGCTGATCGCTTTCCGGGTCGCGCAGGGCCTGGGCGCCAGCATGCTCAACCCGGTCGCCCTGTCGATCATCACGCACGCCTTCCCTGACGCGCGCGAACGCGCCCGCGCCATCGGGCTCTGGGGTACGACGGTCGGCCTGTCCGTGGCCGCCGGTCCGGTGGTCGGCGGCCTGCTGGTCGCCTCGGCCGGCTGGCGCTCGATCTTCTGGATCAACATACCGATCGGCGTCGCCGCCCTGACCCTCACGGCCGCGTTCGTGCCAGAATCCCGCGCCACCACGACGCGACGGCCGGATCCGGTGGGTCAGCTGCTCGTCGGCACCATCCTGACCTCCCTGCTGTTCGCCCTGATCGAAGGCGCGCACCAGGGCTACACCGCTGCCCCCATCGTCGCCATGTTCGCCCTGTCGGCCGTCGCGACCGCGGCGCTGCCCCGCTACGAACGCCGCCGCGAGCAGCCCTTGATCGACCCGTTGTTCTTCCGGTCCGTCCCGTTCACCGGATCCTTCGTCGTCGCCGTCGCCGCGTTCCTCGCCCTGTCCGGCTTCCTGTTCCTCAACACCTTGTACCTGCAGGACGTACGCGACTGCAGCGCGCTGGACGCCGGCCTGCTGACGGTTCCCATGGCCGTCGGTATCGCGCTCGCCTCTCCGCTGTCCGGGCGGTTGACCGCCGCGCGCGGTCCGCGCCTGCCGATGGTCACGGCAGGCCTGCTGATCACCGCCGCGGAGCTGACGCTGACAACCCTCACCCCGACCACGCCCTGGGTTGTTCTACTCACCGCCTACGTCCTGCTGGGTGTCGGCTTCGGTCTCGTCAACGCGCCGATCACCACCACGGCCGTGGCCGGGATGCCACGCGCCCAGGCCGGGGTGTCCGCCGCGATCACCACGACCGGCCGCCAGATCGGCAACACCCTCGGCGTCGCCCTTCTCGGCTCCGTCGTCGCCGCACACACCCACGCGACCCCTGACCGTGCGGGATTCGCCGCGGCCAGTCACCCCGGGTGGTGGATCCTCTCCGCCGGCGGACTGCTGATCGCGGCGATCGGCCTGGCGGCAACCACCCCGTGCGCCACCGCCAGTGCGGCCCGGGTCGCCGCGCGGTTCCCCGCCGAACCCACAGCCGCGACGAGCACCACTCCGACGCCGAAGCTCCCGCCCGGAATCACCGACGGCGCACCGGCATGACGCCTCATCAGCGTGACGCGGCGGCATCCAGGGCAGCGAAGGGGGCGGCAAGACCATTTGCAGCGGTGACGCGGAGCAGCAGGTCGGTCAACCTGCGACACCGCCCCGGCCGCACGATAAGGTGCAGCGCGCGAACAAACAGCGCCGGGCGATGGTGCATCCGGCAATGGAAAAAGACCCCTTGAGCCGGGCGGGGCGATCGACCTCAGTCGGACCTGTCATCGGCGGTCACTCACCCCGTGCGGGCGCCAGTCCACAGGCGGCGGCAGCGTGCCCTGCGCGATGATGTTCGTGTAGACGCTCTCCAGCGCCTGACCGAGGGGCCCTTCGAGCTCAGGCGGCAAGCCGTCGAAGAACAGCCGACGCACGAGCTCCACGTGCCCCACAGCCGCGGCCTCGAGCACCTGCCGGCCGTGCTGCGTCAGCCCCACTTCGGTCACGCGCCTGTCGCCCGTGGACAGGCCGCAGCTCACCAGGTCCCGCTTGGCCATCCGCCGCACGTGGTGCGAGACCCGGCTGCGCTCCCAGCCGATCTGCGCGGCCAGCACCTTGATCGACATCAGGCCCCTGTCAGCGACGCTCAGGGCTGTCAGCACGTCGTAGTCCGGCAGGGACAGATCGCTGTCGGACTGGAGCTGGCGATTCATCTCGTAGGTCAGCCGCAGCTGCACCCGGATGTACGCCAGCCAGGCCCGTTGCTGTTCGCCGTCGAGCCACCCGCCCTCGGGCACCGGCGCGCCATCGTTGGAATTGCGTGACATTTCACCTAAGCTTTCCGTCAAGGACCACCGTCGAGGCGTGCCGCCCCTACATCATCGCGCGCGGACCGCCGGGTGCTGGAGGTACCCATGCCGTACGCAGCAGTGCTCACCGGATACGGTTCGCCCGAGACGCTCGTGTGGTCGGAAGTCGCCCTACCCTCACCGGGACCTGGCCAGATCAGGATGCGCGTGCACGCGTCAGGGGTCGGTCCGACCGACCTGAAGATCCGGCGCGGCGACCTCCGAGAGGTGTTCCCGCTGCCCGACCCCGCCGTTCTCGGGTTCGAGGCCGCCGGCACTGTCGACGCCCTCGGCGCGGGCGTGACCGGCGTGTCGCTGGGCGACGAGGTCGCCGCCCAACTGCCCACGCTCGGCGGGTACGGCGAATACGCCCTCGCCTCGGCCTGGACCGTCAAGCCGGCCGCCGTCAGCTGGGCCGACGCCGCAGCGCTGCCCGCCTCGGCCGAGGCCGCCGTCGGCGTCCTGCGTCAACTCGGCGTCACCTCCGGCGAGACCCTGCTCGTCCTCGGCGGCGGAGGCTCGGTCGGCGTGATCGCCACCCAGCTGGCCGTACTCCAGGGCCTCACGGTCTTCAGCGCCACCGGCCCTCGTGACGAGCAGTTCGCGAAGGAGCTCGGGGCGATCTCGGTCGGCTACGGATCGGCGCTCCTTGCGCGGGTGCGCGCGCACGTCGCCAAGGTGGACGCCGTCTTCGACGCCGCAGGCAAGGGCGGTCTGCACGACGCTGTCGAACTCGCCGGCGGCCCCGCGCGCGTGATCACCCTCGCGGACGAGCACGCGGCCGACTTCGGCGTCGCCCTCTCCGCCCCCACCCCGGACCGCGCCCCCGACGCGGTCGAACAGACGATGCCACTCCTCGCGTCCGGACAACTGCGCCTGCGTGCCCAGCGGCTGCTCCCGATGCGGGACGCCGCGCAGGCGCACGCCCTCCTCGAAGCGGGCACAGCGCACGAGAAGCTCATCCTTACCGCTTAGCCGCGCACTGCAGCACACCGTTCAGATCAACCGCGGAAGGAACCAGATGGAGAGCCCGATCGAGGTGGTACGCAGGTTCTGCACGGCGTGGTCGGACAACGCCGGAGCCGCCGAGCTGGCAGCGTTCTTCACCGACGACGCCGTCTACCACAACATCCCACTCGAGCCGATCACCGGCCGAGACGCCATCGCCGACACCATCAGCTCGTTCATCCGCCCTGGACCGCCAGGTATCGAGCACATCGAGTTCCGTGTCATCAACATCGCAGCCAACGGACCGGTCGTCATGACGGAGCGGGTGGACGTCTTCAGGCTCGCTGACAGATCGTTCGAGCTGCCGGTCATGGGGACCTTCGAGATCACTGGCGGCAAGATCAACGCCTGGCGCGACTATTTCGACCAAAGCCAGTTCACCAGCCGGATGGGATAAGCCTGGGATCACGCCAGCGCTTGAGCTCACGGCAGCCTCACCTCGGAATTCGCCCATTGAGCACTCAATGGTGGGACCGTGGTGCTCTTCGGCCCGGTCGCGATCACCAACGCCCTGCTCCCGCTGCTGCTCCGCTCCCGGCACCCACAAATCGTGAACATCTCCAGCGGAACCACGTCACTGATCTGAGCGGGCGAACAGATGGCCGGCTACCGCGACGTGTTCGCCTCCTACCGATCCTCCAAGACCGCCCTGAACTCGTTGACAGTGCTGTACGCGCAGAGCCGGGACGGCTCTGCCGTGCTGCACCTTCGTGCACGGGGACAGCGTCGTTCGTTCGGGTGACGTATGGCCGAACGCAGGTGCGGTCACCGTGGAGGCGTCGCAGGCTGGGGCGCATGACCGAGCCATTGCCTTCCGGCGCGCCGCACCATCACGCTCACGTCGTTGTTCACCACGTTGTCGACGCCAACCCGCCGTTCCGGCGCGTGGACATCCTCGGCACCGAGGTGGGCAGGGCACACAGCCTTCGGGACGTCGGCGAGTTCTGCCGCCGCGCCGGCCTGGACGAGCTCGACCTTGAGGCCGACGACATGGTGCAGTGGATCGGCGGCGGCCCGAACGTATGGGAGTGACCCGCGGTACCGCAGCGGGGAATCTGGTCCCAGCGTCGGAGGTCACCCGGCTTGCCTCCCAGCTCCACGTGGCTACGGCATGAGGACGATCTTGCCGTGGGTGTGCCGACGCTCGAGCTCGGCGTAAACCTCGCGGACCTCCGTCAACGGGTAGACGTTGGCGATCAGCAGCTCGAGGTGTCCGTCGGCGACCAGACGGGCGAGCCCGGCGAGTACCTTCGCGCCCGGTACGGCGGCGGCCCCTCCGTCGGTCTTCACCCCGTGCTTTTCGGCTGCCGCGAAGTCGGCGATGGTGTCGATCCGCTCAGTCGCGACGCCGAGGGCCAGGGCCAATTCGACATACCCGGCTCCGAAGGTGTCGACGAAGGCATCCACGCCGCGCGGCGCGGCGTCGCTGATGCGGTCCGCGACGCCCTCGCCGTAGCTGACGGGGATCACGTCATGGCTCCTCAGCCAGGCGTGGTTGTGCCCGCTCGCCAGGCCGATGACCGTGGCCCCGGTGTGGCGCGCGAGCTGGACGGCGCGTGAGCCGACTCCGCCGGCGGCTCCGGAGATGACGACGGTCTCCCCTTTCTCGGGCCCGACGGCGTGACTCGCCCCCCACTCGGTGACGCCGGCGACGTACAGGCTGCCCGCCACCTCCCAGGAGACCCGCGCCCGCTTTGCGCGTGAGCTCGTCGGCCTCCACCAGGACCAGCTCGGCCTGGGAGGCCCGCTTGTTGCTGAAACCGATCACCTCGTTACCGGGCGAGAAATCCCGCGACCCGGCGCCGACCTTCTCGATGACGCCGGCGAGGTCGCGTGCGGTCGGCCGTGTGGATCGGGTGGCGTTCGATCAGGCAGTTGGTTCTGCTGATGGTTCCATGACAGACCGGCCGCGGCGACGAGCGGGCGAGGACGGTCCGAGCGGCTGGCTGACGCCAGCTTCGGGTGTTCCTGCCGATGCTGGAGCCATGGTTGCGCCCCAGGCACCCAGCGCGCGAATCGCGGGCTCGAGGCTGAGGCCTGTGTCGGTCAGTGTGTACTCCACGCGTGGGGGGACCTCCGCGTGGATGACGCGCAGGACCAGCCCGTGCTCCTCCAGGGAGCGCAACCGGTCGGTGAGGGTCTTCGGGCTGATACCGGCGAGCGAGGTCCGCAGCTCTGTGAAGCGCTTGGTGCCGCCGAGCAGGTCACGGATCACGAGCATCGTCCACCTGCCGTCGAGGATCTGCACGGCCCGGGCCACCGGGCAGCCGCCGTCGGCGCATTCCTCATCCATGACATCTCCCTGCTCGGACCCAATAGTTCAATAACGGATACTAGTTCACTCTTTGACAATCGACCCTGGTGCTCGCCTACCGTCACGGCATCGTCCACCTGCTGAACGGAGCACCACCCGTGCGAGCACTACGCATCACCCTTGTCACCGTCGGAGTATTCCAACTCGCCCTGGGGGCCCTGTTCCTGCTGGCACCCGTGGCAGGCGCCGAGGCGCTGGGCCTGCGCCCGGCAGCACCCTCGTGGGCGAACTGGCTGTTCGCGATGATGGCCGGCCGCTTCCTCGGCTACGCCTACGGCATGTTCACCGCGGCGCGGGCACCGCGCCTGCGCGCCAGCTGGATCGACACGATGATCGTCATCCAGGCCATCGACTGGATCGCCACGCTCGCCTACCTGGCCGGCGGAGACCTGAGTCTGAGCCAGGTCAGCACCGCCGCGTTCGCGCCGGCGCTCTTCATCGGCGCGCTCCTGTGGTTCCACCCGCGCCGACTGCCCGCCAACCGCTGACCGCCAATCACAGCCGAGGAGTTCCCCATGCGCCGCACCTACCGCACGCTGTACCGGCTGGGCATCGTCCCTTGGGACCAGCCCGGGGCGCCAGCCCCTCTCGTCGACCTCCTCGAGGGCCCGGCAGCGCTGCCACCCGCCCAGGCCCTGGACCTGGGCTGCGGCACCGGCCGCCAGGCCCACTACCTCGCCGCGCACGGCTGGTCGGTCACGGCCGTCGACTACACACCCGAGGCCATCACCGCTGCCCGCCGCGACCATGCGCACGGCGACGTCGTCTGGCGTGTCGCGGACGTGACCGAGCCCGGCGCGGTCGACCCCGACGGCCGACTCGCCGGTGCCACCTCGCTCCTGCTCGACAACGGCTGCCTGCACGGGGTCCCGGTGGGACGCCGGACGGGCTGGGCTGCCACGGTCAGCACTCTTGCCGCACCAGGGGCTGTCCTGCTGGTGCGTGCCGAACAACACCGACGCCGCGCTATCGGGCCCCGCGGGATCGACGAGAGCGAGATCACCGCGCTCCTCGCCCACCGTTGGCGACCGCTCGTAACAGTCGAGCCGACCTGGTTCTCCTACGCTCTGCTGCCGGCGACTCCCCTGCCGAGCCAGGACACGGTGGGCGATCCCACGGCCCCTGCCGTCGAGCCGGCTGACCGGGGCGACCCAGGAGACCTGGTCGATCCGGGCGAGATGGAAGGGTAGCTCACGAGATCCGCCCCCGTTCGTCGGGCAGTGAGGCCGTTTCGCCCCCCTTCGGCCTGGTCCTCGCAGGCACCGGCCGGCTCATCCTGCATCGCGGCCTCCCGGTTGGTTTCGGGGGGCGGGTGCAGACACGGGACTGGATCGCCGGGCGCCGGAAGCGGTCCGGTATCACGCCCGCGCTCTGAGCTTGGACTGCTGTCCGCACCGCTCGATCGACGCCGCGCCCCGCCGACCGCTGGGTGGCAGACCGCTGCGTGGCAGACCGGGTCGCGAGGCCGAGCGCCCCCGGTCAGCCCGCCGGAGTGGTGGCGCGGCGGTAGCGGTCGGCGGTGAGCTGGAGGTGTTCGACCAGTTCCGGTGCGTCTTCGGCGCCGGCTACTGGTGCGGGTGTGAGCGCATCTACGCGGAGTGCCTATGTCAGCCGACCCGCCGTGGCTGCGCCGACTAGGAGAAGGGTGATCAGTCGGGTGAGCCGAGGGGCGAAGTCGGACGCTACATGAGCCAAGGCCGGATCCTGTGCGTAGAGGTGGGCCAGGGTCTCTGGCGGGTTGGACGTCTGCCACTGCGACGCTGCCATCGCGGTCGCGCCGGCGATGACATCCACGGCCTGCTCACGAGTGATTCCTGGCATGGCCACCGCCAGGGCATCGGCAATCCCGGCGACAGCGTCCAGCGTCGCGACCTTGAAGTCGCGAACCTGCTCCAGAGTCACGCCGCGTTCGAGGTTCAGTTGCGCGTGCGCGAGCAGGTCGCAGAAAAGTGGCCGGACTGCCAGGGTCTCGGCCAGCACGGCGGCAAGGTCTGACGTCGGCATCGGGCCGCGCAGGGCCTCCTCGACAGCAGCGGCCCAGTCCTGCCAGCCATGGGCGGTCAGCAGCAGGAAGACCGCCTCGCGGGATTGGAAGTAGCGCAGCACGGCCGACTTGTGGACGCCGGCTTCAGCGGCGATGTCCGTGAGGGTGACCGGACGCACGCCGTCGCGCAGCCCCAGTGTGGCGGCGGCCTCGAGGATGTCATGTCGGCGCTGTTCCTTGTGCTCCGGGCGGCGGGCGCGCTGGAACGGCTGCGTGGTCATGAAAGCACTTTAACGCAACGCTGGTGCGTTGCACTTGCAGACTTAGCGCACCAGTGTTTCACTAAACCGGAGGGGGATCGCCCGCACCTCACGAAAAGAGCTCTCCGATGTCTGCGAAGACCATCGTCATCACCGGCACGTCGAGCGGGTTCGGTCACCTGGCCGTGCGCCGCTTCGCCGGCGCCGGCTGGAACGTCGTAGCCACCGTCCGCAAGGACACCGACCTGGGCGCCCACGCTGGGCTCGACAACGTGCGGACGCTCCTGCTGGACGTCGACGACGAGGAAGCCGACCTGGGCTTCGGCGACCTCGCGCTGAGCCAGTTCGGCCGCCTCGACGCGCTGATCAACAACGCCGGCTACTTCCAGAGCGGTCCTCTGGAAGCCACGACCATGGACCAGGCCCACCACCAGTTCCAGACCAACGTCTTCGGCCTGATCGCCCTGAACAAGACGGTCATCCCGATCTTCCGCAAGCAGCGCTCGGGCGTCATCGTCAACGTCAGCTCGATCAGCGCCGACGCCGGATTCCCGTACACCTCGGTCTACCAGGCGTCCAAGGCCGCTGTCGCCTCGCTCAGCGAGGGGCTGCACGCGGAGCTGGCCGAGTTCGGCGTCCAGGTCAAGGCACTGCACCCGGGCAGCCACGAAACCAAGATCTTCAGCAAGGTCGACCGCGCGGAGAACGTCCCCGAGGACTACACCTCCTCCTGGAACACCTTCGCCGCGCTGAACCTCGTCCGCTCCGAACCGGCGCTCACCGCCGAGGTGATGTTCCGCATGGTCACCGACGGCGACACCAAGAAGGTCCACTACTACAGCGGTCCCGACGGCGAGGCCATCCCCCGCGTCATGAAGCTCCTCGGCCAGGACTGGTACTTGGAAGAGCTCAGCGCCCGCAATCGCGGCCAGTCCACCGCCCTGTGGGACGCCCTGATGCCCACCCCCGTCAAGGCGAGCGAGTAGCCGTCACCGAACGCCCGCCGTTCAGGGAGACGAGAAATGTCACGCACATCCACGGCGTACGCGTACGTGTCCTCGTACGCCAACAGTTCCGCCACGGGCTCCGCCGACGCGATCGGCCTGCACGTGTTCCGGCTCGATCGGCACACCGGCGCCCTGACGCCGGTCCAGCAGGTGGCCGGCGCGAGCCCGGTCTGGATCGAGGTCGCCCCGTCCGGCCGGTTCCTGTACACCTGCTACTCACTCCAGGGCGCTGACACGCCCCGCGTCGGCGCGGTGGACGCCTTCACCATCGACCCGCACACCGGCATCCCGGAACTCCTGAACCGGGTGCCGTTGCAGGAAAGCGGCTGCGCCCACCTGGCCCTGGCTCCGGACGGACGGCACGTGGTGGTCGCGAACTACTACGGGGGGCACGTACGCCGTTCTCCCGGTCGGTGAGGACGGGCGGCTCGGCCCCGTGAGCGCGGCGGTGCAGAACACCGGAAGCGGCCCGCACCCGCGCCAGGACTCGGCGCACCCCCACGCCGTCGTCTTCGACCCTGACGGCCGGTTCCTCGCGACCGCCGACCTCGGCATCGACAAGGTGCAGGTCTTCCGGCTCACCGACGGCCGCCTCGAACACGTCAGCGAGACCTTGCTCCCGCGCGGCACCGGACCCAGGCACCTCGCCTTCACCGAGGACGGCAGGACGCTCTACGTGATCGGCGAACTCGACGGATCCATCGCGGTGATCGGCTACGACCCGGCGACCGGAACGCTCCAGGAGATCCGGCAGACCCTGGCAAGCGAACCATCCGGCTATGCCGGCCCGCCCAGCGGCGCCGAGATCACCGTCCATCCCTCGGGCGACTTCCTCTACGCGTCCAACCGCGGCCCACAGGCCATCACCGGCTACCGGATCGACCGCCCCACCGGCACCCTCTCCGTCATCGCGCACACCCACCAAGGTGTGAGCGGCCCGACCAACTTCGTCATCGACCCCAGTGGACGATGGCTCTACGTCAACAACAGCACAGCCGACAACGTCGCCCAGTTCGCCGCCGACCCGAAGACGGGCGAGCTCAACCCCACCGGCCACACAACCCCGGTCCCCTTCCCCCTCATGACGGCGATGCACCACCACGACTGAGGACACCGCGTCACCTACCGGCCCCGCCGCGGGCCAGTCGTTTCCGCCCCCGGGCCGGCCCCGCGCCACACGAGTTGCACCCCGCCCGCGCCGCCGGCCGGACGAACGACGGGCCCACCGTGAGGAGAACACCATGCTCCGGCCAGCCGCCCCACAGCGTTCCCAACTGGCCCTGGGAACGACGACCATCACCTACCTGCCCGACGGATTCGCCACGCTCGACCCGGGGACCTTCTTTCCCGGAGCGGACTGGTCCGCACACCCGGGACACATCCACGACGGGTCACTCGTCCTGTCGTTCGGCTCCTTCCTCATCCGCATGCCCGACCGCAACATCCTCGTCGACCTCGCCGTCGGCAACGCCGACACCGACCTCCCCGGCGTCGGCCACATGCAGGGCGGTCTACTGCTCGACAACCTCGCCGGTGAACGCCTGTCCCGGGACGACATCGACACCGTCGTCTACACACACCTGCACCAGGACCACGTCAGGTGGACAACCGATGCCTCCCCCTTCGCTTCCACACCGCGCACGCCCACCGATCTCACCTTCCGCCGAGCCCGGCATCTGGTCTCCGAACGCGAATGGCAGCACTGGTCGGATCCCTCCACCACCGGCGGCCCCGACCGCGATCTCATCCTCGAACCCCTGACCGGCGCCATCGAGTTCGTCCAGGACGGGAACACCATCGCTCCCGGGGTCGACGTACTGTCCCTGCCCGGCCACACCCCCGGCCACATCGGCATCACCGTCCGGGACCCAGCCAGCTCCGCACCCCAGTCCGTGCTCATCGTCTGCGACGTCCTGCACTCGACCGCCCAGATCAGCGACCCCGCCCTGGCGTTCGCGACGGACACTGACCGCGCCCAGGCCCGCGCCGCCCGCGAGCACGTACTGGCCCACCCGGCGAGCGTCATCGCGGCCGGTCACTTCACAGGTGCCGTGTTCGGGCGCGTCACCGGCGAACGGCCTCTATGAGCACCCTGCTGAACGCATGTTGAGAACCCGCCTGGGAGAGCGAGAGGTCACTGGCACGCCGCAATCCCCATCCAAATGGACCCATGGCGCTCCACGAACTCATCGGCTACCCCGGGATCCCAGCCAACAGTGAGCATCAGACCTCGCGGACGCTGGGACCTTCCCCTTCAGATGAGATCGGACAGAAGTCCGTCCCCGGTACACGGCCCCCGACGTCATTCGACAAGCTGACGCCGCCGATCAGAAGAGCGCATCTTGCTGGGGCGCCTCCAGAGCCTGCACGGTGGGCTGGAAGAGCCCGAGCAGCATAAAGGTCTTCGGGCGTGCCGCGACGTTGCCGACGAAGAAGTGCGTGGCCCGGCCGGGTGTGATCATCTTGGTCCACCAGCGGTCGTGCAGAACGTCTTTGAGGCGGTCGGCCGGATAGGTGCGGCGGAACCTGCGCCACGACTGTCCGGCTTCCCAGTCGTGCAGACCCATGTCATGCCCTGCGCATGCCTGGTCCTGGCAGCGGAACCGGTAGCGGAACTCGAACGGCACCCACTCCAGCGGGCGGTGGTCCGGGTGGATGAGGTCGGTCTGGTTCACGATGCCTTTCTGCTCCGCGGACCAGGGCCTGGCGTCCGCCAGCCGGAAGGACTCGATCACGGCGGGCCGGAACAGTCCGAGCGATGTGCCGTCTTCTTGCTGGCGTCTCTTGATCGCGCACAACGACGGGGCGATGAGCGGCCGTGCCAGCCGCAGGCGCTCGGCCCAGCCGTCACGGGTGTCGACCTCGTCGACGACGGTGAGGCTGTCGAGGTTCGGCCGCAGGCTCTCCGGCCGCCGGTCGGTGTGGTGACGGCGCACGTCGACCTCGACGATGTTGTACTTCGCGAACTGCTTGTCCTGCTCCAGCAGTCGGTGCGGAACCGGGAACAGCCGCACGTGCCGGACCGGATCACAGTCCAGCCGTATGCCGGCGACACAGCACGTCTCCAAGTATTTGTTGGACACGTCGGGATAGGTCTTCACAGTGATCAAGATCCGTGCCCGTTCCCACCCTAAAGGTGTCATGGCCCGGCCCCCTTCGCCCCTGACACCATTGGGGCCCGCATATGCCATCCGCGCAAGAAGGCCTTCACCTCCACGCCCGAAGCGCGGTGTCAGGCCAGGGCGCTGACAGGCAGTTCGGTGCGCCGGTGGATCTCCCCCAGCACGGCCTGGCGGTGGCAGCGGGACTCGTCCTGCTCAAAGCAGAACACCGCCACCGATGTCTCCTCGGCCAGCACGGCGAGTTGGGCGAGCTGGTCCTGCGCCTGCTTCTCCTGCAGCACACGTTCGAAGCCGGCCAGCCCCTCCCGCACACGGCCGTCCCAGAAGGGCGCCCGATTGTCCTTCGGGTTCCCCAGGGCGCGCAGATGAACGTAGGCAATGTCGGCGTCCGCGAGGGCGCCGCGCAGCCGGGTCTTACTGAAGCCAGGCTTACGGCTGATCGGCGTCAACCGCACATCCGCGACGGCCTCCACTCCCGCCTCGACGAGCGCAGCGACAAACGATTCGATCGTGCGGCCCTCGTAGCCGGTCGACCACAGCCCCGGAACCGGCATCGCCGCGGCCAGCAGGCCGTCCACCGTCACCTCTAGGGCATCGGCCACGGCGGCCAGAGTGAACACCCCGGGCCGCACAACAGCGCCCTCCTCCAGGCGTGCCACGGTCCGCTCGGACACGCCCGCCTGCTCCGCCAACCGGGCGCGCGACCAGCCCCGCGCCTGACGCAACTCCCTGACGCACCTGCCCAACCGGCGGGCACGGGAAGGCTCGTAGGCGGGGGCACGATCCTGGCTGGGCACGGCCACCGATCCTAGCCGCACCACCCGCCAGTGCCAGGGGCAGCCTCCACGAACGAGTGAGGTTCACTCCCAAGCCCAACGGATGCGCAGGAAACTGCACGGCTGCCGGAGTTCTCACCTAGTAGTGCTTTGTTACTTGGTGCGTGGGGGCTGGTCAGAGGCGTGTTCCGGTAGTTCGTTGGGTGTATGACTCCGGAGGATCTGGCGGGCTTACGTGGTGAGTTGGAGGCGTTCGCGGCGGAGGTGTTCGCTCCGCTGCAACGTGTTGATCAGCAGGACAAGGGCCTGACCTATCTGCGGGGGCTGCTGCTGGACGGACGCCGGAAGTCGATGCAGCCGATGGCCGAGCGTCTGGGGATCGACCACCAGCGGCTGCAGCAGTTCGTGTCGTCCTCGACCTGGCCGGTCGAGGAGGTCCGCCACCTGATCGCCGCACGGGCCGTGCGGGAGCTGAAGCCGGATGCGTGGGTGGTCGACGACACCGGCTTCCCGAAGGACGGCACCGGCTCGCCGGGGGTCGCCCGCCAGTACTCCGGCACGCTGGGCAAGGTCGGCAACTGCCAGATCGGGGTCAGCGTCCACGCGGTCACCGACACCGCGTCCTGCCCGCTGGACTGGCGGCTGTTCTTGCCCGCCTCCTGGGATCCTGACCAGGCCACCGACCCGGCAGCTGCGGCGGAGATCACCCGGCGTCGGGACCTCTGCAAGATCCCGGCCGACCAGGGCCACCGCCCCAAGTGGGAGCTCGCGGTCGAGATGCTGGACCAGCTTGCCGCCCGGGGCCTGCGCCCGTCAGTGGTCGTGGCCGACGCCGGCTACGGTGACAATGCGGCCTTCCGCCACGCCCTCGACGAACGTGGCCTGCCGTGGATCGTGCAGGTCAAGGGCCAGGCCACCGCCCACCGGATCGACGTGGTCACCGTCACCCCGCCCTACAGCGGCCTGGGGCCGCGGCCCAAACCCCGCTACCGCACCCCACACCTGTCCCTGGCCGATCACGTGAGGACCGCAGGTCGGGCATCGGCCCACGCGGCCGCCTGGCGGCAAGGCTCACGTGATCGGCTCACCTCGACGTTCGTCGTCCTGCGTGTCCGCCTGGCCGGCCGCCGCCCGCGCTTGAACGACGACGGCACCCTGCCCGCATGCTGGCTACTGGCCCAGTGGCGGCCCGATCAGGCCGAACCATCGCACTACTGGGTGTCCAACCTGCCCGAGACCACACCGGCGAAGGAACTGGTGCGACTGGCCAAGATCCGCTGGCGGATCGAACACGACTACCGCGAACTGAAGACCGCCCTCGGCCTGGACCACTTCGAGGGCCGCTCCTGGACCGGCTGGCACCGCCACGTCACCCTGGTCACCGCCGCCCACCTCTTCGTGACCCTGACCAGGACCCACCCAAGAGTGCCTGCCGGGGCCTGACCCTCTACCAGACGGTCCAAGCCCTCGAGCACCTACTGACCGTCTGGACCGGCACCTGCCCCACCTGCCACCAGCACATCACGGCACCAGAACCAGCCCCGACCTAACAAAGCACTACTAGGTGCTGTCCGGCCGATCATGTGCGGAGCCAGATGACGCGGGCGGCTGCGGTGACGGTGCCGAACCTGCTCGCCGCGATCAACCTCGCCTACGAGCGAGGCGATGCCCTGCTCTGCATCCGCCTGTACGCGGCGGCCGACTGGTATCTGCGCATCGAGCGGCGCTGGCACGACGCCACGACTGTCGGCGAGGCCGTCCTGATGAACGCCTCGGATGCGCAGGACGAGACCGCCACTGCGTGGCTGCGCCTGCGCATCGGCATCGCCTTGGCGGAGATGGGCCGTCTCGAATCTTCCGAAACGCACCTCGTGGCGGCGCTGGACACGTATCGCCGGCTCGGGGACCACGCCGGACAAATGGCCGTGCTGGGGAACTTCGCAGCCTATGCCGCCCCGGCCGGTCGGCATGACGTGGCGTTCGCCATGGTGGCGGAGGCCCTGTCCATCGCCCGCCTCCCCGGGGACTCGATCGCCGCGGCGAAGGTCCTGAACAGCCGGGCCATCACCCATCATCAGCTCCACCGCCCGGCGCAGGCGTTGAAGGACCTGCAGGAATCGCTGCGCTACGCCCGGTCCGGCCACAACGGCCAGCTGGTCGCGACCCTGGTCCGCAACCTGGGCTTCACTTACCTCGTCCTTGAGGACCACCTCAACGCGGAAGCCCGACTCCGCGAAGCCACCGTCATGTTCCAGGAGCTCGGAGACACCTTCCGCCACGCCGAGTCCTTGCACGGCACGGCCCGGGCCCTGTACGGCCAAGGACGCCTCGCCGAAGCACGCCACAGCGCGGCGCGGGGCGACGCCGTTCTCGACAACGCCCCGGGCGAGCTGGCGGAGCATCAGCGACGAAGGCTCGAGTCCTCGCCGCTGCGCTATGACGAATCAACCGCCATCGATGGAACCGCACGGGCCTGAGCCCGATCAGCCGCCCCAGCCAGTTGCGGAGAAGCTCCAGGACTCCCGGACTCCGTCAGCTGCGTCTCGACTCCCCCAAGCAGATCACGGACCGGGCGTGAACGCCGGGTCTGGTATGCGCCACCAACCGGGAGCTGACCGGGGCGACGGTCGCGGTCTGGGAGCCGTTGCTGTACAGGGGCGGTATCTGCCCGGTAGTCGTGTCGGCACGGGGACGGGGACGAAGACGCCGACGCTCCGGGCGATACTGGCCGTGTGCACGGTGCCGCCGTGAGGTGTGTTTCCGCGCGCTTCGAGGCGACGGCCTCCCGCAGGCGCGTCCTTTCGCCCCGCTCGCGGGCGCCCGTGAGCTCTCTTAGCCTCCTGGAGTGCGCCAATGGCCCTGACGGATCGCTCGTGGCTGCCGAGGCGGGTGGTTAGAATCGCCCGAGTCGTTGGGACACGGGGGCACGGTGCGATTCGCTCTGCTGGGCACGCTTGAAGTCCATGCCGGTCACGGGCCGGTCAGTATCGGTAGCCCAAGGGTGAGGACCTTGCTGGCGACCCTGCTCTTGCAGGCCAACCGGTCGGTTGACGTTGACACTCTGATGGATGCTCTTTGGGGCGAGCAGATACCGCGGACCGCGCGTGCCTCGTTGCAGAACCACGTCGCCCGGCTTCGCCGGCACCTTGACGAGAGCGCATCCCCCGCTCCCCGCTCAGCGCGCGAGCGGCTGATGACCACCGCGTCGGGGTACCGGCTGTACGTGGGGCCCGGGGAATCGGACGCTCTGGAGTTCGAGCAGCTCCTCGCCGAGGCTCGCCAGGCACGCGGGGCCACGGACTGGGCCACGGTACTGCACCACACCACCGCAGCGAAGAGACTGTGGCGTGGCCGACCGCTGACCGGAATCCGCGCAGACCAGCTCCAAGCTGCCGTCCAGCGTCTGGTGGAGGGCTATCGTGACGTGCTGGAGTGGCACTTCGACGCCGCCTTGCGGACCGACAGGACCGACGGCCTGCCCACGCAGATCAACGCCGCCATTGAGGAGTTCCCCCTGGCGGAGGTTTTCCACATCCAGCTGATGCGGACTCTGCTGCACACCGGGCGCCACGCCGACGCGCTGAACGCCTACCAGAGGCTGCGTCGCACGTTGGCCGAGGAACTGGGCATCGATCCCTCCGCGGAGGCCCAACAGGTCCATCAACTCGCGCTCGAAGGCGCGCCGGAGCCAGCGGCCCCGGCATCAGGACGGCGCCCCCGCGCGGACAGGATGCCCGTCCCTTCCGGCACCGCGCCGAGGACGACGCCGGACCGGGTGCGCCCTGCCCAGCTGCCGCCGGACATCCACGACTTCACCGGACGCGTCGAGGAGCTCCGCCTCCTGCTGTCCGAGCTCGGTCCGGGCAAACTCCGCAGAAGTGCGACAGTCTGCGCGATCACCGGCCCGGGCGGAATGGGCAAGACAACCCTCGCCGTCCACGCCGCCTACCTGGCCGCGGACGCCTTCCCCGACGGCACGCTCTACGCGGACCTGCGCGGGGCGGACCGCACGGCCCTGGAACCCGCGGAGGTCCTGGCCGGATTCCTGCACGACCTGGGAACCGAACAGCACGACATCCCAAGAACATTGGACGGCCGGTCCGCGCTGCTGCGCAGCCTGCTCGCCGACCGGCGCGTTCTGATCCTGCTCGACAATGCGCGCGACGCCGCCCAGGTCCGTCCTCTGCTGCCCGGCGCGGGCCCGTCGGCCGCGATCGTGACCGGTCGTAGCAAACTCGCGAGCCTGGCCGTGAACCATCGAGCCGAGCTGGGGGTTCTCGCGCCTTCCGACGCCCGAGCCCTCCTGGCCTCCGTCGCCGGACGCGAGCGCACCGACGGCGATCCTGAGGCGACCCGTGCCGTGGTGGAATCCTGCGCGGGACTCCCGCTCGCCGTGCGCATCGCCGCAGCCCGCCTGGCCACCCGGCCCGCCTGGACCATGACCATGCTGGCCGCCAGACTGACCGACCGGACACGGCAGCTCGACGAACTGCGCATCGAGGATCTGGCGGTGCGCGCATGCTTCGAAATGAGTTACGCCCAGCTCTCCAAAGCGAGCGGGGGGACCGAGGGCGCAGCTCGCGCATTCAGGTTCCTGGGTCTGGCCCCCGGCAGGGACATCGCGCTACGCGCCGCAGCGGCGATGCTGGGACAGCCGCTCGATCTCGCCGAGGACCAGCTCGAGCAACTGGTCGACGTCTGCCTCCTCGACAGTCCCGCGCCGGCGCGCTACCGCATGCACGACCTCATCCGTTCCTACGCCCGTGACAAGGCCCTGACCGTCGACTCCGGGCCCACCCGGCAGGAAGCCGTCGGCCGCGTGTCGCGGTGGTACCTGCACAGCGTGCGGGAGGCCGACTCGACCCTCTTCCCCGGGCACCCCCGACCCCAGGCGCCGAAGCCCGACCCGCACTACCTGCCCCACGAGTTCACCACCCGCAAGCAGGCTCTGGCCTGGTTCGCGGCGGAACACGCCAACCTGATCCCCGCCACGGGCCTCGCGGCGGAACACGGCTTCCACGACGTGGCCTGGCGCATACCGGGCCACGCCTGGGCCTACCTCAACCACACCTGCAGTTTGGACGACTGGCTCACGGCCGCCGAGCTCGGCCTGCGAAGCGCCAGGATCATCGGCGACGAGCACGCGGAGAGCACCCTGCTGAGTTCGGGCGGAGCCGCCTGCGTCCTTCTTGGCAACGTGGAGCAGGCAGACAAGTACCTCAACGCCGCGCTCGACCTCCGTCGGCGCATCGGCGACCGATCAGGCCAGGTGGCTTCTCTGGCCACGCTCGGAGTTCTCTTCACTAACCAGGGCCAGTACGGCCAGGCGCGTGATCACCTCCTCCAGGCCCTCGGCCTCGCCACCACCAGGGAACTGCGCAAGAGCCGCGGCAGCGTACTGGGCCACCTTGCCGTTGTTGAGCAGGGCCTCGGCCTTTTCGACGAGGCCCTCCGCAGCAACCGGGAGTGCGCGAGCCTTGCCCGCGAGTTCCAGGACCACCAAAGCGAAGCCGGCGCGCTCACGCAGATCGGCATCATCGAGATCACCAACAGACGCCCCGAACAGGCTCTCGAACCGCTCCGAGAGGCCCTGGCCACTTCCCGACACGCCGCCGGAGACCTGTACGAGGCTCACGCATCAGCGGCCCTCGCCATTGCACTCGACCAGCTCGGCCGCACCGGAGAGGCGGAGAAGGCACGAGCGCGCGCCCTGGATCTGATCTCCACGCTGCATCCGACCGCGACAGCACGGATACGCAAGTCCCTACCGGGACCACTGACGACGCCGGACTGAAAGCGTGTCGCTCACGGGAAGACCAACGTGAGCCTGTCCGCCGCGAGTGAGCGGCCTGCGCGGACCGGGTCGAGCGTCAACCGCTGTCGGCCTGGGCGGCGGTCCGCTCGCGGGTGACCTTCCTGCGGGCCAGGAGTACGAAGAGCGCTGTGACGGCAGCCCACATCGGTCCCATGAGCATTTGGAGAAGCCCCAGCCAGGCGACGTCGCTGCGGCGATACAGTGCCGCCTGTGCGGCTGGGCTCGCGACGCTGACGAACGCAACCACTACAGTTGACACTGCGTAGAATCGGTGCAGTGCCTGGTGGGGGCACCACCCGGGTGGGCGGCCCACGATCCTGTTGGCGACCAGGGCCTGCCAGGGGCCGGCCGGACACGAGGGACAGCAGGCAGACAGCCGTTGCCACGACCGGGATCAGCATGGGGGCAGGAAGAACCCCCGCGCCTGCCCCGTCCAGCCGGCCACGGCCGAGCACGCACCGCCGCAACCGCACCGGTGACAGCGAACATCGTGCGTGATCGTGATGTCGTCATCACGCCGACCCGGAGTCGATGGCATCGTCGCAGCCGGCGTCGGCCGGTGACCTTCGAGGACGGGAGACGGCCCGCCTTGGAGGTTCCGGTCAGCGCGTCGCCGTCGACTGTAACGGCGACGATCAGGCGAGGCTCATCGGGCGGGTGATGGACTTCCTCCAGGTCAACCGGTCACCGTTGGGGGCGATGTCCCGCAGCGTCAGGGGCTCGCCCCGCGCCCCCGGGCTGTGCCCTTGGTCCGAGGCACGCGCAGCCGC
>NZ_BBPQ01000062.1:0-23164 GCF_000787855.1 Streptacidiphilus anmyonensis
GGGGCCGGGTCGGGGTCGGGGTCGGGGTCGGGGTCGGAGTGCTCGGCGGGCTGCTCGTCGACGGTGAGAGTCAGGACGGCGTCGGCGGTGGTGCGGGTGGTCTCGGTCGGCATGGCGTTGGACGCCTCGGCGAGACGGTGCCGGGCGAGGTCCAGCTCGTGCGAGGCGCGGGTGACCGCGTCCTCCGCGTCGAGCAGCCGCGTGTGCAGGGCGGCGAGCCGCGTGTCGACGAACTCGGCGAGCGCGAGGAACGCCTCGACCGGCGCGGGCCTGGGTGGGTCCCCACGCCTCGGCGCGGGCGGCGCCGCCCGGAGCGACGCCGTCGCGTCGACCCGCGCGGCGAGGCGCTCCCGCCGCGCGTACGCCGCGTCGTAGGCCCCCTCGGCGGCGTCGACGCGCTGCTTCAACTCCGCGAGGCGCTCGGGTTCCTGCGGCTCGGCGCGCACCTCCCGCCGCACGTCCGTCACCCGGACGCCCGGGGTGACCGCGCGGGCGCGCAGGGACGCCGCGTCCGCGACGAGCGGCAGGCCGCTGACACGCAGGCGCGCTGCTCCCGTCCACTGCCGCGCCACGACCACCCGTCGCCGGCACAACGCCCCGGAGGCGTACACGGTGACGGAGTCCAGCCGCGACTCCGCGACGAATTCCCGCTCCACGAGACCCCCTCAGGTCGCCGAGACCCCACCGTATCCGGTGGGGCCTCCGGCAGCCGGGAATCCGCGACAGAGGGGCGTGCGGATTCCCGTGGCGGCAACGCGCGCCGCCCAGGCGCGTGGCTGCCGCTGAGGGCCACTCGCCGACAGCCACCGGCCCAGGCCGTCCGGCGGGCGCTTCGCGCGTGCGTCGTCCTGCGTCAGGGGCAGGGGCCTCCGGGGTGGCCCGCCAACGGGCGCTACTCCCACGCCTGACGACCGGAGCCCCGCGCACACGGCCAACGCACGGCGCATGAAGGGCAACTGCCGCCGGGAGGTCGCCCCCACTGGACAGCACCCCCACGCCTGAGGCCGGGACCCCGCGCGCACAGCCAACACACGGCGCGTCACAGGCAGGCTCCGCTGAAGGCCGCCCGCCACCAAGCACTTCCCGCCCCGGCCGGCCGTGAGGCCGCGCACCGCCGGCGCGCGGCGCCGACGGGCAGGCGGCCCTGGAGGGCCGCCTGTCGGGGGTGCGGGCGCACGCGCCTGGTGGCGCGGGAGCGAGGGGGAGGGCCTACAGGGCCGTGAGCTCGGAGATCAGGTCGTCGAGGCCGAAGCTGCCCTGGGACAGGGCCTTCATGTGCCAGGCCTTCAGGTCGAACTCCTCGCCCCGGGCCTCGTGCGCCGCCTTGGCCGCCTCGCGGCCGGCGCGCCAGGCGCGCTCGCCGAGCTTGTAGCCGATGGCCTGGCCGGGCCAGCCGAGGTAGCGGGTGATCTCGCTCTCGCGCATGTCCGCCGGGCTGCCGCTGTAGGCCGCGAAGAACTCCGTGGCCAGCTCCGCGGTCCAGGTCTCGCCGGGGCGGAACGGCGAGTCCGCCGGGATGGCGAAGCCGAGGTGCATGCCGATGTCGATGATGACGCGGATGGTGCGCAGCATCTGCTCGTCCAGGAAGCCGAGCCGGCGGCCCGGGTCGCCGAAGAAGCCGAGCTCGTCCATCAGCCGCTCCGCGTACAGCGCCCAGCCCTCGAGGTTGGCGCTCACGCCGCCGAGGGTGACCTGGTACGTGGAGAGCTGATCCGCCGCCGCGACCCAGGACGCGAGCTGGAGGTGGTGGCCCGGAACGCCCTCGTGGTACCAGGTGCTGACGAGCTGCCAGGTCGGGAAGGTCTCGCGGCCCATCGTCGGCAGCCAGGTGCGGCCGGGGCGGGAGAAGTCCAGGCTCGGCTCGGTGTAGTACGGCGCGGCGGCGCTGCCCGCGGGCGCGATCCGGGACTCGACGCGACGGATCTTGCCCTGGATGTCGAAGTGCGTGCCGTCGAGGGCCTCGATGGCCTCGTCCATGCGGGCCTGGAGCCAGGTGCGGATCTCCTCGACGCCCTCGATCGCGTGGCCGGAGGTCTCCAGGTACTCGATCGCCTCCTGCGGCGTCGCGCCCGGCTTGACCTTGTCCGCCTCGGCGCGGATCTCCGCCTCGAGGCGGTGGAACTCGGTCCACGCCCAGGCGTAGGCCTCGTCGAGGTCCAGGTCCGCGCCGGTGTGCAGGCGGGCGGAGCGCAGGTAGAGCTCGCGGCCGGCGGTGTCGGGACGGTCGGCGGCGACGGGCGTGTACTCGTCCCGCAGGAAGGCGCGGAACTCGGCGATCGCGGCGGCGGCCGGCTCGGCGGCGGCGTCCAGGGCGGGACGCTGTGCCTCGGGGCAGTCCGCGGCGAAGCCGCTGTACCAGCTGTCCTCGTCCTCGAACCAGGCGCCGAGCTGCTCGATCACGGTGCTGACCTGGCGCGGCCCGCTGACCAGGCCGCGGCGCAGGCCCTCGGCGAGGGTCTGCTGGTAGCCGCGGACGGCCGCGGCCGTGTTGGCCATCCGCTCGATGAGCAGCTCCCAGTCGGCCTCGGTCGCGCTCGGCGTCATCGTGAAGATCGCGCGGACCATGTGGACCGGCGAGGCGATGTTGTTGAGCGAGCGGAAGTGGTCGCCGGCGTCGTGCACGGCGAGTTCCGCGGTCAGGCGCTCGCGCAGCAGCCGGGCGCAGGCGGCCTCGGCGCGGTCCTCGAGGGCCTCGGCCGGCAGGGCGTCCAACGCGGCGAGCGCCTTGCGGGCGAGCTCGGCCTCGGCCTCGAAACCGGCCGGGGACAGGTCGGGCTGGCGCCGATCGTCCGGGTGGAGGCCGAGGGAGGCGGCGACGGCGGGATTCTGGCGGGCCATCGCGTCGACATAGTCGTCGGCGATTCCGCGCGGGGTGAGGGAGTCTGCCATGCGAGCATCTTGCACCACGGAGCGGGGTGCTAACCCTGACTTTTCCCTACCCGTTGCCGTACACCCCGGATGACCTTGCGCGGGTCGATCCCCGGGTCCGTCTTTCCCCGTGTCAGGGGCCGACAGGCCAGGCCGATCAGATAGGCGCACAGATGACCGAGGTTTGTGTAGTCGGTGCCGGAGGCGAGCAGCAGCGCGAAGAAGACGGCCGTGATCGCCAGGTACCACCACCGCCACGGCCGGTCGATGAGCCACACCAGCACCCCGACCGCGCCGGCCACGCCGTAGCTCACGCCGATGTCCAACGTGAACACCTCTCTGCGCGAGTCCAGTCCGGCGTCGATGAGCAGGCGCACCGTGCCCTCGCTGATCAGCGTCGCGCCCACGTGCGCGAGGGCGACGACGGCGAGCCAGCGGGCGGTGCCGAGCCGCCGCTCGACCGGCACCAGGAAGATGTTGAACACCACGAACCAGAAGAGGAAGCTCGGCGTCTGCGTCCAGAACGCGCTGCTGATCAGGACCTTGACCGGGTGGTGGCTGAGCTCGGCCAGGTTGGTGCTGTGGGTCTCCAGCCACCAGTGCCGGTAGCGGGGCGGCATCTGCGTCAGCGCGATGGTGTTCAGGCCCAGGAAGAGCAACCACAGGTAGGTGCCGGGCGCCGCACAGATGTAGCGCCAGACGTGGCGGGCTACCCGCGCGACACGTTCCATGCCGCCATTCTGCCTGGATCTTCCCCCGCGCCGGGAACGATCAGATCGCAGACCGCCCGAAGGAGGTGCTCCGCCTGCGGGATTCCGCCCGCGCGAGAGGGACTTCGCCCTGCTCCGGGCGGACCTCGGCGGCGTAAGGTGGGCGCGTGACGACCCGAGCGACCGTCGACCAGACCCCCTCGGCCGTGCCGAAGGCCCAGGCTCCGGCCCAGGCTGCGGCCCCGGCCCCGGCGAAGGCCCCGGCTGCGGCGAAGGCCCCGGCTGCGCCACGCGCACGCCGCGGACCGTACCGGCGGCTGCCGGTCGAGCAGCGCCGCGAGCAGTTGATCGCGGTGGCGCTGGAGTTGTTCAGCCGCCGCGCGCCGGAGGAGGTCTCCCTCGACGACGTCGCCGCCGCGGCGGAGGCGTCGCGGCCGCTCGTCTACCGCTACTTCCCCGGCGGGAAGCAGCAGTTGTACGAGGCCGCACTCAAGAGCGCGGCCAGCGAGCTGATCAGCCGGTTCGTGGAACCGGCGGACGGCTCCCCCACGGAACGCCTCGCGCACGCACTGGACCGCTACCTCTCCTTCGTCCACGAGCACGCGGCCGGCTACGGCGCGCTGCTGCGCGGCGGCTCGGCGGTGGAGACGCACCGCACGACGGCGATGGTCGACGAGGTCCGGCGGGCGGCGTTCCGCAGCATCGTCCAGCATCTGGAGGTCGCGGACCCCGGCCCGCGCCTCGGCCTGCTGATCCGCTCGTGGATCGCGGTCGTCGAGGCAACCGCGCTGACCTCCCTCGACGAGGGCGATGTCGGCGACGTGGAGTCGCTGCGGGACTGGCTGGTGGACCAGTTCGTGGCGATGTTCGCGGTGACGGCCCTGCACGACGCGCAGAGCGCGGCGGTGCTGCGGCGGTTGCTGGCGCACTACGACGGCGTCGGGCCGGGCGCGAAGCTCATCGAAGGCCTGGGCGGACTGCTGCTCTCCGAGGGCTGAGAGGAAGGCTTCGGGCGGGGGAAGGTCGCACTGTCCAGGGGCGCGGGGAACTGCGCGACCATCCCGCTGCCTTCGGCCGGGAGGTGCCCCCCATCCCTGGGAGGTGAGCCGCCGAACGCGCAGGGCCATCCGCACGCCGGTGGTTGCCCGCGCCCACGCGGCGGGAACCGCATGTCGGCGGAGCCGCATGTCGGCACAGCCCCGCGCCCCTGAGTGCTGCAACCTCCGGCGCGCCGGAGAAGGGTTACGCTTTGCCCACCGGCAGCCGCTGCGCGCCGAGGCCGTCGATCTCCAGCTCCATGACGTCGCCCGGCTGGAGCCACGGCTGGCCCGGGGTGCCCATGGCCACGCCAGCCGGGGTGCCGGTGTTCACGATGTCACCCGGCTCCAGGACCATGAACTGGCTGAGATACCAGACGACGTGGCGCACGTCGAAGATCATGTTCGCGGTCGAGCCGTTCTGGCGGACCTCGCCGTTGACCCGGAGGCGCAGGCCCAGGGACTGCGGGTCGGGGACCTCGTCCGCGGTGACGACCCAGGGGCCGAGCGGGTTGAAGGTCTCGCAGGACTTGCCCTTGTCCCAGGTGCCGCCGCGCTCCAGCTGCCATTCGCGCTCGGAGACGTCGTTGCTAATCGCGTAGCCCGCGATCACGGAGTCGGCGTCCGCCGGGGAGTCGAGGTAGCGGGCACGGGCGCCGATGACGATGGCGAGTTCGATCTCCCAGTCCGTCTTCGCGCTGCCGCGCGGGACGAGGACCTCGTCGTGGGGGCCGACGACGGTGTCGGCGGCCTTCATGAAGACGACCGGCTCGGCCGGGATCGCCTGGCCCGTCTCCTCGGCGTGGTCACGGTAGTTGAGGCCGATGCAGACGACCTTGCCGGGGCGCGCCACCGGCGCGCCGACACGTGCTCCGGCCAGGGGCAGGAGCGGGAACTCGCCGGCGGTCGCGCGCACGGCGAGGTCCGCCCGGCGTTCGGGCGTCAGCGAGGCGAGGAACGCGCCGTCGATGTCGGGCGTCACCGCCGACAGGTCGTGCGCGGCCTCCGCGGTCGCGGTCAGCAGCAGCGCGGGTCGCTCGGAGCCCGCAGGTCCTACGCGCAGGAGTCGCACCTGCGAATCACCCACCTTGCGATCGGGACGGTCCGGTCGCCCACCGTCGCTGGAGAGAAGGAGATCCGTTTCTAGCAGGTCACGACCGATCCGGGCCATGGGGCGCCCGCGATACGGACGAGTAGCAACAGGCGGCCGAGCGTTCCGAGATTCTCTGAATGGGCCTATTCACTCCCCTTGCGGCCTAGTGGAAAGATGTGCGGGTCGACCACGGCGAAGCCGCAGCGAAGGAAAGGTGGGACGCATGGCCCGCAAGGCTCCCGTCACGGACCCGGTGCAGGACGCGCCCACGACCGGTGACCCGGCCCACGCCGCGGCGGGCGTGCCCGCGCTGAGGCACACCACGCGGATCGCCGCGGCGCAGATGGGTCTGCCGCGCGCGGTCAAGACGCTGCTGAAGCTCAACCAGCCGGACGGCTTCGACTGCCCCGGCTGCGCCTGGCCGGAGCCGGAGCACACCCACGCCGCCGAGTTCTGCGAGAACGGCGCCAAGGCCGTCGCCGAGGAGGCGACCCTGCGCCGGATCGGGCCGGAGTTCTTCGCCGAGCACTCCGTCGAGGAGCTCGCGGAGCGCAGCGGCTACTGGCTCGGCCAGCAGGGCCGCCTGACCACGCCGATGCTGCTGGACGAGGGCGCCACCCACTACACGCCGCTGTCATGGGACGACGCGCTCCAGCTCGTCGCCGACGAGCTGAAGGCGATGGACGAGCCGGACCAGGCCGTCTTCTACACCTCCGGACGCACCTCCAACGAGGCGGCCTTCGCCTACCAGCTCTTCGCCCGGCAGCTCGGCACCAACAACCTGCCCGACTGCTCCAACATGTGCCACGAGTCCTCCGGCTCCGCGCTGGTGGAGACGCTCGGCGTGGGCAAGGGCAGCGTCCACCTGAAGGACCTCTACCAGGCGGACCTGATCATCGTCGCCGGGCAGAACCCGGGCACCAACCACCCGCGCATGCTCTCCGCGCTGGAGCGCGCCAAGCGGGCCGGAGCGACGATCGTCAGCGTCAACCCGCTGCCCGAGGCCGGGCTCGAACGGTTCAAGAACCCGCAGAACGCGCGGGGTCTGGTCGGCATCGGCACCAAGCTGACCGACCTGTTCCTGCAGATCCGTCTCGGCGGCGACCTCGCGCTCTTCCGCGCGCTCAACCTGCTGCTGCTGGAGGCCGAGGAGAAGGCCCCCGGCACGGTGCTGGACCGCGCCTTCATCGAGGAGCACTGCGCCGGCTTCGAGGAGTTCGCCGCCGAGGCCAAGCGCACCGACTGGGCCGACGTCCACGCCGCGACGGGCCTTCCGGACAGCCAGATCCTGGAACTGTCCCAGCTGGTGCTCCGCTCCGAGAAGATCATCGTCTGCTGGGCGATGGGCCTCACCCAGCACCAGCACTCGGTGCCCACCATCCGCGAGGTCGTCAACTTCCTGCTGCTGCGCGGCAACGTGGGCAGGCCCGGCGCCGGCGTCTGCCCCGTGCGCGGGCACAGCAACGTCCAGGGCGACCGCACCATGGGCATCTTCGAGCGCCCGGCCGCCGCGTTCCTGGACTCCCTCGGCAAGGAGTTCCACTTCGACCCGCCGCGCGAGCACGGCATGGACGTGGTCGACTCCATCCGCGGCATGCGCGACGGCAGGGTGCGGGTCTTCTTCGCGATGGGCGGCAACTTCGTCGCCGCGTCGCCGGACACGGAGGTGACCGAGGCGGCCATGCGCAACTGCCGCCTCACCGTGCACGTCTCGACCAAGCTCAACCGCTCGCACGTGGTCACCGGCGCCCGCGCGCTGATCCTGCCGACGCTCGGCCGCACCGACCTGGACCGCCAGGCCTCCGGTCCGCAGCAGGTCACCGTCGAGGACTCGATGGGCATGGTCCACGCCTCGCGTGGCGCACTGAAGCCGCCGACAACGGACCTGCTGTCCGAGGTCGCGATCGTGTGCAAGCTCGCGCGGCGCACCCTCGGTCCGCAGAACACCGTGCCCTGGGAGGACTTCAACGCCTCCTACAGCAACATCCGCGATCGCATCGCCCGCGTCATCCCGGGCTTCGAGGACTACAACACGAAGATCAAGGCCGCCGGCGGCTTCGCGCTCCCCCACGGGCCGCGTGACAAGCGGGCGTTCCCGACCACGACGGGCAAGGCGAACTTCACCGTCAACGAGATGACGGCGCCGAAGGTGCCGCAGGGCCGCCTGCTGCTCCAGACGCTGCGCTCGCACGACCAGTACAACACCACGATCTACGGCCTCGACGACCGCTACCGCGGCATCACCGGCGGCCGCCGGGTGATCCTGCTGAACCCCGAGGACGCGACCGCCGTCGGCGTGGCCGAGGGCGAGTACGTGGACCTGGTCAGCGAGTGGCGTGACGGCGTGGAGCGCCGGGCGCCGCACTTCCGGGTCGCCCTCTACCCCACGACACGGGGGTGCGCGGCGGCGTACTACCCGGAGACCAACGTCCTGGTCCCGCTGGACAGCACCGCCGAGACCAGCAACACCCCGACGTCCAAGTCGGTCGTGATCCGTCTCGAGAAGGAGCCCGGGACGGAGCTCCAGAAGGCGTAGTCACCGACCTGGTCGGCGCCGGGCCCGAGCCCCTGAGGGCTTCGGGCCCTTACGGCTTTGGAGCCCTTACGGCTTCGGGCCCAGCGCGACCTTGGTGCTCGTGGTCGCGGACGACACCGCCGAGGGAGAGACCGAGGCCGACGACGTCACCGACAGGGACGGGCTCGGGGAGGGGCTGCCGGAGGACGAACCGCTCGGGCTCGGCGTCGGCGTGGGCGACGGCGACTGCGAGGGCCCGGTGGTCGGGGACGGGGTCGGCTTAGGCGTGGGCTTCGGGGTGGGCGTGGGCGTGGGCTTCGGGGTCGGCGGCAGGGTCGGGCCTATCGGCTGCGGGTTCTGCGAACCCGCCGGAGGCGTCGGCGGGTTGTAGCTGCCGAGCGAGGCGTCCTGGGGGTCCGGGCGGACCGCGCCGAGGATCGGGTTCTGGGCGATCGGCGCGATGTCCACGAACGCGCCGGGGTGCGGGGCCTGGATGACCATGCCGCCGCCGATGTAGATCGCGACGTGCGTCGCGCCCTGGAAGTAGAGGATCAGGTCGCCGGGGCGCAGCTGGTCCAGCGGGATGTGGGTCAGCTGGGCCCACTGCTCTTGGCTGGTGCGCGGGATCGGGACGCCCGCGGCGAGCCATGCCTGCGAGGTGAGGCCCGAGCAGTCGAAGACCTTGGGCCCCGCGCCGCCCCAGACGTACGGCTTGCCGAGCTGCGCGAAGGCGTAGGCGACCGCCGCGGCGCCGGCCGCGGACGGCTTCTCGCCCGCCTTGCCGAGCACGCCGGAGGCCAGCAGCGCCAACTGCGCCGCGTTGGCCTCCTTCTGCTCCAGCTGCGACAGCAGATCCCGCTGCGCGCCGGTCAGCCCGCTGACCAGCTGTTCGAGACCGGTCAGCTCCTTGTTGACGGCGTCCTTCTGCTTGCCCTGCGCGGCGACGAGCTGGGCGACGCGCGCCTGCGCGGCCTTCGCCGCGGTCTCCGACGCGGTGAGCGCGGCCTGGTCGTCGGAGAGCTGGCGCAGCAGGTCCGCCTGGGAGCGGGCCGCCGCGTCCAGCAGTTCCTTGCCGTGGATGGCGGCGTCCGGGTCGGCGGCGAAGACGATCTGGGCGATCTGCGAGAGCCCGCCGTCGCGGTACTGCTGCGAGGCGAACTCGCCTGCCAGTTCCGTGCCCTCGGCGACCTGGGTCTTCGAGTCCGTGACCTGGACGTCGATCTCCATGACGTTCGTCTGGGCCTGGTTCAGCTGCTCGGTGAGCGAGTCGTACTGCTGGGTGGCCGCCTCCACCTGCTGGTAGAGGTTGTGCAGGCGGGTCAGGATCGGCAGCAGCGCCTTCTCGGCCTGGCTGAGGTTGGCGAGCCCGGCCTGCCCGGTGATCGAGCCGGTGCTCGACGTGCCGCCGCTTCCGCCGGCGGGTGTCGCGGAGGCCGACCCGGCGGCCGGCAGCACCGCGAGCGAGGCCGCCGCGAGCATCAGTCCGCAGCGCAGGACTCCCCGCAACCACGGACGCCGTTCCATGCCGCCGATGCTCAGCACTCGCCCCAGCCCCTTCGTCCTGTGCCGCTCCCCGCGGCACACCCCGAATACGCCCCGAAACACACCCCCCGGTGCGTGCACGGGTGATCCTCCCATGCCCCGTCGGAACACGGCAGTACGCACCCGCCGTTCCGGCCGATTCTGAGAGCACTCACACCCGGAGGCCCAGCGGACCGCGCGGGCGTGAATGTGACGCACCACTCACCACAGGGAGAGACGAACACGGTGTGAACGGGGGAGCCCAACGGCCGCAAGGGCGAGCCCTGTCAGCAGACGTCGGCTTGCGACCCTTTTGTCATGCTTACGCGCCCCCATCAACTCTGAATCGGTTCGTAGTTAACCTTCCGTTCACTCGGGCTCCCTACGGTCACGGTCGCGGCGACCGCCGTGCACGCCTCCGCTGAGACGATTGTTTGGGCATGGAACACGTATCGTTCCTGGTGACCGCCGTAGTGATCACGGCTCTCGCCTTCGACTTCACCAACGGCTTCCACGACACGGCCAACTCGATGGCCACCTCGATCGCCACCGGAGCGCTGCGGCCCAAGCTCGCCGTCGCGATCTCCGCGGTACTGAACCTCGCGGGCGCCTTCCTGTCGGTCGCCGTCGCCAAGACCATCTCCGGCGGCATCCTCGACGAGAAGGCCGGACTCAAGCCGCAGATCGTCTTCGCGGCCCTGATCGGCGCCATCGTCTGGAACCTCGTCACCTGGCTGCGCGGCATCCCGTCCAGCTCCTCGCACGCCCTGTACGGCGGACTGATCGGCGCGACGCTGTTCGCCGTCGGCAGCCACGGCGTCCACTTCGACGTGGTGATGACGAAGATCATCATCCCGGCCGTCGCCTCCCCGATCGTCGCCGGGGCGGCGGCCTGGGCCGCCACCAAGATCGCCTACCGGATGACCCGCAAGGGTGACGAGCAGGTGAACTCCAGGGGCTTCAAGGCCGGGCAGGTCGCCTCGGCGATGCTCGTCTCCGTCGCGCACGGCACCAGCGACGGCCAGAAGACGATGGGCGTCATCACGCTCACCCTGATCACGGCCGGTTCGCTGGCCCCCGGCTCCAACCCGCCGCTGTGGGTCATCCTGGCCGCCGGCCTCGCCATGGCACTGGGCACCTACGTCGGCGGCTGGCGCATCATCCGCACCATGGGCACCGGCATCTCCGAGATCGAGCCGGCCCAGGGCCTCACCGCGCAGAGCGCGGCGGCGACGGTCATCCTGACCTCCTCCCACATGGGCTTCGGCCTGTCCACCACGCACGTCTGCTCCGGCGGCATCATGGGCGCCGGCAAGGGACGCGCGAACGGCGTCGTGCACTGGTCCACGGCACGCCGGATGGCGTACGCGTGGCTGCTCACCCTCCCGGCCGCGGGTCTGGCCGGCGGCCTCGGCGTGCTGCTGGCCGACCAGGGCGCGTGGGGCGAGACCGCGCTCGGCCTGATCGGCGCGGGCGTGGCGGCCACCATCTTCGTCCTGTCGCGCCGCCAGAAGGTCGACGCGGCCAACGTCGTCGCCCACGAGATCACCCCGGCGTCCCCCGTGCCGTCGGTCGACCCGGCGGCCCCGGCCGCGCCCGTCGCGGCCTGAGGAGCATCACGATGAACATCAACTGGTCTGCGCTCGGCAGCACCTTCGGCGCAAGCGTCGTCATCACCGTCGCGGTGGTCGCCGCGTTCTGCCTCGGCATGTCGGCGCTCTCGCGCCGCGAGCGCACGACGGGCGGCGCCGCCGTCGCCTCCCTGAGCGCCGCGGTCCTCAGCTTCGCGCTGTGCGCGAGCGCGGTGGGCTACGGCTTCTACCTCATCGGGCACAAGTAGCACTCCCCCGGCCTCCGGCCGGGAGACCCTCGATCTGACGGGCGGACAGTCCTGCGCACGCAGCGGCTGTCCGCCCGTCAGCGCGTTGTCGCCCCGCGGGGGCGTAGTTCGAACCGGCGACGCTGAGCGATCCACCCTGGCCGGGGACTCGGCGGGCGCCGCATCCTGCCGCGCTTCGCGGCCGAAGGCGAAGGGCGTCCCACCACCCGGGCCGCGGTCGCCGACGGCCGTGCTCAGGGCGTCTCCTGGGTCGGGGCGGCGGCGTGGGACGAGGGCGCGGACGGCGGGGCGGGGAGGTCGGGGCGGCCGGGGCCGCGGCGCATGGCGGAGGCGAGCAGGGTGAGGCCGACGCCGACCACGATCCAGGCCGAGAGGACCAGCAGCGGACGCAGGATGTCCGTGCCGTGGAAGTACGCGATCGACCGGTTGAGGTCCGTGCCCGCGCCGTTGGGCAGCCAGGGGCCGATCGCGCGCCAGAAGGGCGGCATCAGCGGGGGCGGGAAGACGCCGCCCGCGCTCGGATTGCCGAGGATGACGAAGAGCAGGACCGCGATGCCGATGCCGATGACGTCGAAGAAGCACTCCAGCGCCATCGTCACCGCGCCCACCCCGAAGACCACCATGGTGCCGACGCCCCACAGCGCGACGATGCTCCCCGGCAGCGCGCCCAGGATCGGTCCCGCGATCAGCGCGCCGCCCAGGCCCGCGGCCATCGAGAAGAGCAGCAGCGCGCCGAGCCGGATGATCCCGCGCTGGACGTTGGCCGGGCGGGTGCCCGCGCTGATGCCGAGCAGGGAGGCGACCAGGTAGCCGCCCACGCACCAGCCGACGGCCAGGTAGAAGGACGAGAGCCCCTCGGCGTCGCCCGGCGCGAGCGGGACGACGTCCGTGACCGCGACCGTGCGGCCCTGCTGCGCCTCGGCCTGGGTGACGATCTGGGTGACCGCGGTGGCCAGGGCCGGACCGGCAGCGTTGGCCACGAGCAGCGTGTCCCGGGTGCCGGTCGGGGCGATGACCAGGGCCGTGTAGATCTTCTGGTCCTTGATCTGCTGGACGGCCGTCGCCTCGTCGGCGACCGGCCGGGCGTCGAGGACGTCGTTCGGCAGCCCGTTGAGGTTCGCCACGGCCTGCGCGCTCGCCTGCGGCGGAGCGACGACGCCGATGGACGCCTGGTACGGGTAGGGGTGATGCAGCGCGCCGATGTAGGACACGATGAAGCCCAGTTGGAGCCCGAGCACCGCGATCACGAGCAGCGCGGTGCGCCCGTTGACGGCGTCCCTGAGCTCCGCGAGGAACCCGCGACGGCCGGCCGCGCCCCTGCTCCCGGTCACTCCACTGGCCATCAGGTCCGTCCGTTCCGGTCTGGAATGAAACGGACATCAAGCTATTTTCCGGACGGCTTGGGCCGGAGCAGGCGCGCCGAGGGCAGCGGGGTCAGAACCGCGGCGCGCGCCGCTCCAGGAACGCGGCCAGCCCCTCGCGCACGTCCGGCGTGGTCCGCGACGCGCGCTCCCACGGCTCGGCGGCGGCCTGCGCGTCGCCGCCCGTCACCACCGCGTCCACGACGGCCTTGACCGCGCCCTGTGTCTGCGCCGAGCGCGACGCCAGCACCCGGGCGAAGGCGGTCGCACGCTCGTGGACCTCGTCCACGACCTCGTCGACCAGGCCGAAGACCAGGGCCTGGTCCGCCGTCACCAGTTCGGCGGAGTAGAGCAGATACTTCGCACGCGCAGGGCCGACGAGCCGGGCCAGGCGCGCCGTGGGCACGGACGGGTAGACGATGCCGAGCTTGGCCGGGGTGATCCCGAACCGCGCGCCGCGCGCGGCGAACCGCAGGTCGCAGGCGACCGCGAGCTGGCAGCCGCCGCCGACGCACGGGCCGTCCACGACCGCCAGCGTGGGATGCGGGAAGGCCGCGAGCGCCGATTCCGCGGCGACGTTGACGGCGTGGTACTCGTCGGCGGCCTCGGGGCTCGCGTAGACGTCGGCCAGCTCGCCGATGTCCGCGCCCGCGGAGAACGCGCCGCCCGCGCCCGTCAGCAGCAGCACGCGCAGGCCGGGCTCGGCGGCCAGTCGGGTGAGCACGCCCGGCAGGGCCTCCCACTGGGCGCGGGTCAGGGCGTTCTTCTTCTCCGGCCGGTCCAGCAGCAGGACGGCGATCCCGTCCTCCCCGAGGAAGGCACGCAACCCCGGCACGTCGAAAGGGAGCTCTTTCCGGTCGGTTGTGAGCACCTGATCTCCTTGTTCCGCCTGTGTTCCGCCGAACTGCCGACTCCGATCGTCCGTCAGAGTCTCGGCGCGCGGATATGTGACGTTCCGCATACCGTCGGGACGGTGAGCCCCCTGGACCGCCGCCACGTCCTGCGCGCCGCCACGCTCGGTGCCGCCGCGTCCATGTTGAGCGCCTGCGGCAGCGGCACGCCCACCGTGCCCACCGCGACGCCGACGCCGTCGCGGAACGCCGGCACGTCGCAGCCAGGCACCACGTCACGGACGGGCACGTCGTCGGCCACCGCCGCACCGGCCGTCGCGCCGGCCGCGGAGCTGCCGTTCGAGATCCGCTCCGGGCCGACGACCGCCGACCGGGTGGCGCTCACCTTCCACGGTCAGGGCGACCCAGCCATCGCCCGTTCGCTGCTCACCGAGGCGGAGCGGGCGGGGGCGAAGATCACCGTGATGGCGGTGGGAAGTTGGCTGGACAGCTACCCGGAGATGGCGCGGAGCGTCCTCGACGGCGGCCACGAGCTGGGCAACCACACCCAGAACCACGTCGCGATCTCCACGCTCTCCGCGGACGCGGCCTACGCCGAGATCGAGCGCTGCGCGCAGCGCCTGCGGCAGCTGACCGGCTCGATCGGGCCCTGGTTCCGGCCCTCGCAGGCCCAGGACTGCACGGCCGTGGTCGCCGCCCAGGCCCGCCGGGCGGGATACGCCCACTGCCTCTCCTACGACCTGGACTCCCTCGACTACACCGACCCCGGCGCGAGCGCCGTGACGCACACCGTGCTCAGCCAGGTCCGCGCCGGGTCGGTGGTGTCGATGCACTTCGGGCACAGCGGCACCGTCGCCGCGCTGCCCGCCATCCTTGACGGCCTCCAGCAGCGCGGCCTCCGCGCTGTCACGACCTCGGAGCTGCTGAGCTGATGCGCACTCACCGCCTTGCCACCGCCGCCGCCCTGAGCGTCGCCACGCTGCTGGTGCCCACCGCCTGCAGCTCCGGCGGCCCGGCCGACACGAACGCGGTGGGCGCGCGGCAGCAGGCGGCCGCCGCGCGCTCGGCCGCCGCCGCTGCCGCCGCCCAGGCCAAGAGCGGTGACGCGGACCTGCCGGGCATGCCCCCGCTGGTCGACCCCAAGGACGTCTACGCGGCCGACCGGCCGAACCAGATGTCGCCCGTGGTGAAGGGCTTCCCCTCGCGCGTCTACGTGCCCAACACGCTCTCCAACACGGTCACCGTGATCGACCCGGCCACCTACAAGGTCATCGACACCATCCCGGTCGGCAACGAGCCGCAGCACGTCGTCCCGTCCTGGGACCTGAAGACCCTCTGGGTCAACAACGACCTCGGCAACACCCTCACCCCGATCGACCCCGCCACCGGCAAGGCGGGCCGCACCGTCGACGTGCACGACCCGTACAACCTCTACTTCACGCCCGACGGCAAGTACGCGGTGGTGATGGCCTCCGCCGACCACCAGCTGGTCTTCCGCGACGCCCACACCATGAAGACCGTCAAGGCGATCCCGTCCCAGTGCGACGGCGTCAACCACGCCGACTTCTCCCCCGACGGGCGCTACTTCATCGTCTCCTGCGAGTTCTCCGGCGACCTGCTCAAGGTCGACACGGCGAAGATGGAGATCGTCGACAAGCAGAAGATCCCGTTCACCGGCTCGATGCCGCAGGACGTGAAGATCTCCCCCGACGGCAAGGTCTGGTACGTCGCCGACATGATCGCGAACGGCGTGTGGGAGCTGAACGGCGACACGTTCTCCAAGCCCACCCTGCTGCCGACGGGCGCGGGCGCGCACGGCCTCTACGTCAGCCGGGACTCCAGGTACCTCTACATCTCCAACCGCGGCGAGGGCTCGATCTCGGTCCTGGACTTCGCCACCGGCAAGCTGATCCACAAGTGGTTCATCCCCGGCGGCGGCAGCCCCGACATGGGCGGCGTCTCCGCCGACGGCAAGGTCCTGTGGCTCTCCGGCCGCTACAACTCCGTCGTCTACGCGATGTCGACTGCCGACGGAAGGCTGCTGGCGAGGATCCCGGTCGGGGAAGGCCCGCACGGCCTGTGCGTCTACCCCCAGCCGGGACGCTACTCCCTCGGGCACACGGGCGTCTTCCGCTGAGGAGGACCCGTGCCCCCGACCGGGGGCCCCGGGCCGCCGGTCGGCTGGAAAAGATGCCGGCAGACCGGAAATTCTCCCCCCAATACGACGGGGACCGCCTCCCACCATTCGGGGGAAACCGCATCCTGTGATGTTTTTCAGCCAACCAATGGCTCAAGATCATCTTTGGGCGGCTGATCAAGCTCGTTAGCCTCGTCCGGAATTTGATCGTCCCGGCTGGAAGTGATCGACCGGGTACGGATGAAGAGAGACAGGGCATGAAGAAGAACACGCAGAAGAAGATCGCCGCAGGGACCGGCCTCGGAGGCATCCTGCTCGCGAGCGCGGTCGTCCTGGCGGCCCCGGCACACGCTGCCACCAGCTGCCCGAGTGACGGACACATCTCCCCGTACGAGACCTGTTCGTCGCTGAGCAACGGCGTCCTCGATCACTACGCGTCATCGAACTACAGCAGCCAGGCGAAGGCTCTGTCGACGTCGTACTACAAGTCCGGCGGCGGTCAGATCTACCGTCAGTTCGGCTGGTCCGCCCCGTTCAGCGGCATGAGCACGCAGTGGAGCGGCTGGGGCTACCAGTCGTCCGGCACGACCAACTCGTACTCCAAGACCGTGTCCGGAAACCTCAGCAACTGCAAGACCACTCAGGGCTACATGAACGTGAGCGGTTCCGGCATCTACACCACGCCCTACGTGGGCAACTGCTGATCCGAACGCGACCTGAAGTCGCCGCCCTCCCCTTGCTGGACGACGGGGAGGGCGTCTCCATGACCAACGGACCTACGGATGATCCAGGCATTCTTTCACGGTCGGTCGACCGATCTCTGGGGCTCGCTCGGACTCTGCCTCTTCGTGGGCGCGACGAGCCTTCTGTACGGAATCAAGAAATTCACGAGGCCGTGGTCCGGGGCGATGTTCTCGGCCTCGGTCGCCGGCGTCCTGTGCCTCGTCTTCATGGGTTCATCGGGTCACGCCCGATACACCTGCACGATCAACCCGCATTGGGCGGACGCCTTTCTCACGGAACAGGGGCAGCTCAACATCGCGCTCTTCGTCCCGATGAGCGCCCTGGCGGTCCTCGTGTTCCGGTCGCCGCTGGTCGCCCTTCTCATGGGCTCGGCCCTCAGTCTCGCCATCGAGGTCACTCAGGCGACCGTGGCCCCGCTGGCCCGTACCTGCGACAGCACCGATTGGACGGCCAACACCCTGGGTGCGGCTGTGGGCGCCGGACTCGCCTGGTCTCTCCTGGTCCTGGCCAGCCGCTCGGTGTCACTGACGATCCACCTGCGGCCGGTCCTCATCGGAGCCCTCGGCACTGCGGGCGTCTGTCTCACCGTATTCCTCAGCTGCGTCCAGCCGGTCCTCGCGGCCCCCTCCGGCATCAGTGACGCGAGCCCCAGCATGCGCACAGCCGTCGAGCGCGCTCTCAAGCAGGCTTTCGGCACCACCTACCGGATCAGCGGCGTCTCCTACATATCGACGGATCACGTCGTTCTGGTGAACCTCGACGGCGGGTCGGCTTCACTGACCTGGCCGGGTGGTTCCAACCCGTCGCAGCTCGTGGTGAACCTTCGCCCGGAACAGCAGGGGGTCCCCGCCGACCAGGCGACTTCGTTCCCCGTCGCCGGAACCCAGCGTCCCTCGAGTGCAAGTGACGCCGCAGCCATCGCCCGACGCTACGCGGCCGAGCACTTCCCCGATGTTCTCAAGGGCTCGACCGCCGACATCCAGTCGGCAGCAGACGGTCGGCTCGGCTGGGACATCGACATCAGACGGGTGGTGAACGGCGTCCTCATGCCGATGCGGTTCACCGTCGGGATCGACACGGTGGGACACGTCAGGGATTTGCTCGTGCAGGACACCCCCGACCCGGCCCGTCTGCCGCCGACCACGCTGACGGAACAGCAAGCGCTTGCTTCCGTCGCGAGGACCTCCGCGACCGCCGAGCCGAGTCCGACCGGCCCCGGGCTGCTGCTCGTCCGTCGTGAGGCGGGCGCGTGGCGCGTCGCCTGGGCCTTCCCCATGGGAGTGAACGGGCAAGCCGCCGGTACCGCGTACGTCGACGCGACCACCGGACGGCTGCTGACGCCCTGAGCCGCGTCGGCGGCGCCGAGGGCATCATCAGGAGCTCGGCTTCCGCGGCCGGAAAGCCCCCACGGGGATCCCCCCGCGCACCGGTCAGTTGCCCGCCTGCTCCATCTCGGCCTGGGCGCGGGCGATCTCCTCGGCGGAGATCGTCAGGGTCTCGTTCGGGTCCGGCTTGGGCTCCATCTCGGCGCGGCCGGCGGCGTCGCTCAGCTTGATCAGCAGGGCGATCATCAGCCAGTTGGCCACCGTCGAGGAACCACCCTGGGCGAGGAACGGCAGGGCCTTACCGGTCTGCGGAATCAGGCCGATGACACCGCCCGCCACGACGAAGACCTGGAGCACCAGCGCGGCTGCGAGGCCCGCCGCGAGGAGCTTGCCGAAGGGGTCGGTCAGCCGGACAGCCGTGCGCATGCCGCGCTGGCCCAGCATCAGGTAGAGCACCAGCACCACCATGATCCCAGCGGTCCCGAGCTCCTCGCCGACGGTGGAGAGGATCCAGTCGCTGCGGCCGGCGAAGCCGATCAGCCAGGAATCGCCCTTGCCGAGCCCGGTGCCGAGCAGCCCGCCGTGGCCGAGGCTGAACAGCGACTCGGCGAGCTGCGGCGAGGAGCCCTGCGGTGAGGGGGTCCCGTAGTACGCCATCGGGTCGAGCCAGTTGTTGACGCGGTACTTGACGTGCGTCACCAAGGTGCCCGCCGCGACCGCACCGCCCACGGCCATCAGGCCGCCGAGAACGACCCATCCGGTCCGCTCGGTGGCGACGTACAGCATGATGATGAACGCGCCGAAGAAGATCAGCGAGGTGCCGAGGTCGGACTCGAAGACCAGGACGACGAGGCTGACGGCCCAGACGACCAGGATCGGCCCCATGTTGCGGCCGCGCGGCAGTGCGATGCCGAGCACCTTCCGGCCGACCAGCGCGAGGGCGTCGCGGTTGGCCATCAGGTAGCTGGCGAAGAAGACGATGATCGCGATCTTGGTGAACTCACCGGGCTGGAACTGCAGCGGGCCCAGCCGGATCCAGCGGCGGGCACCATACTGGTCCTGGCCGAAGAAGGCAGGCGCGACCAGAGCGATCAGCGAGCCCGCCATCAGCAGGTAGGTGTACCGCGCGAGCACGCGGTGGTGCTTGACGAAGGCGACCAGGCCCGCGAACACGACGACGGCTATGACCGTCCACATCACCTGGTTCGGTGCGGCCGCGGTCGAGTTGTAGACCTTGATGTACGACGTGTCGAGCCGGTCGATCAGCACCAGCCCCAGTCCGGTCAGGACCACGGCCAGCGGCAGGATCAGCGGGTCCGCGTACGGAGCCCAGCGCCGCACCACGAGGTGCGCCGCGATCGCGAGCACGCCGAGGCCGAGCACCGACGTGAGGAAGCCGCTCGACAGCTTCCCGGTCAGCCCCAGGTCGGCGTCCGCCTTGGCGAAGCCGCACACGGCGATGGCGAAGAGCAGGAGGAACAGTTCGAGGTTCCGCCTGCGCTTCGCCCCCGGTGCAACCTCCACGGCAGCGCTCCGCGAGCTCCGTGCGCCCATCTTCTGCACCCACCCAACACTTCACCGACGTTCCGAGAACCGTGGCATTGTCGCAGGTCCGGTCTCAAGGTTGGGAACGCGTCTGCGAGCCCTCCGGTTCTCCGCACGGGACGGGTGTGACGCAGGCTACGCTGCGAACCATGATCCGCTGGGTGTACGCGTTCGTGGACCGTCCTCGTGACCGCTTCGACGCGGCCGCCGCCTTCTGGACGGCGGTGACCGACACGACCCTGTCCGCGCCGCGCGGCGCGGACGGCGAGTTCGCGACCTTCCTGCCGAACGGCGGCGAGGACGCCTTCCTCAAGCTGCAGGCCGTCGGCGAGGGGAACGGCAGCCACCTCGACCTGGCGGTCGAGCGCCCCAGGGCGCTGGCGGACGACGCCGTGGCGCTGGGCGCGGAGGTGGTCGCGGAGCACGGGGCGTGGGTCGTCCTCCGCTCACCCGCCGGGCAGCTGTTCTGCGCGGTCCCCTGGCACCGGGAGTACCGGCGTCCGCCGGTCTTCGCGGGCACCCGCGTGGACCAGGTCACGATCGACATCCCGGCCGAGGCCTACGAGGCCGAGACCGAGTTCTGGACCGAGCTGACCGGCTGGACCGTGGACAAGGGCTCCCGGCAGGAGTTCAGGGTCGTGCAGTCCCCCGCCGAGCTCCCCGTCCGCCTCCTGCTGCACCGGCTGGACGAACCCCGGCCCACCGGGGCCCACCTCGACCTCGCCTGCGCGGACCGCTGGGCCACCCGGGAGGCACACGAGGCCCTGGGCGCGACGTTCGTCGCCGAGCACGGGAACTGGATCGTGATGCGCGACCCGGCGGACGGGATCTACTGCCTCACCGGACGGAATCCGGTGACCGGAACGCTGTAGTTGCAGCACGCCGAGGGGCGCGGGGAACCATCCAGTGCGGATGGCCCCGCGCCCCTGATCGTGCGACGTCAGCCGGGAGCCGACGTGCGGCTTACGCCGCGATGGACTCCTGGAGGGCCGCCGCCGGCTCCAGCGCCAGGTCGAGGACCTGGCGGACGTCGGCGACCGCGTGGACGGTCAGGCGCTCCAGGACCTCCGCCGGGACGTCGTCCAGGTCCGCCTCGTTGCGCGAGGGGATCAGGACGGTGGTGATCCCGGCCCGGTCGGCCGCGAGCAGCTTCTGCTTCACGCCGCCGATCGGCAGGACGCGACCGGTGAGGGACACCTCGCCCGTCATCGCGACCTCCGGGCGCACCTTCCGGCCGGACAGCAGCGAGGCCAAGGCCGTCGTCATCGTGACGCCCGCGCTCGGGCCGTCCTTGGGGACCGCGCCCGCGGGGACGTGGATGTGGATGCCGCGCTCGCGCAGCGAGGTGACCGGCAGCTCCAGCTCCGCCCCGTGCGACCGCAGGAAGCTCAGCGCGATCTGCGCGGACTCCTTCATCACGTCACCGAGCTGGCCCGTCAGCGTCAGCCCGCTGCCGCCCGTCTCCGGATCGGCGAGCGAGGCCTCGACGAACAGGACGTCGCCGCCCGCGCCCGTCACGGCCAGACCGGTCGCCACGCCGGGGACGGCGGTGCGCCGCTCCTCGGGCTCCTGCGCGTGCTCCGGGGTGAACCGGGGCCGGCCGATCAGGCCGCGCAGGTCGGTCTCGTGGACGGTGCGCGGCAGCTCCGCGCCCGCCTCGCCGAGCTCGTTCTGCGCCGCGACCTTCCGCAGGATGCGCGCGACCGCGCGCTCCAGCGTGCGCACGCCCGCCTCGCGGGTGTACTCGGCCGCGAGCTTGCGCAGCGCGTCCTCCTCGACGACGACCTCGTCGGCGCCGAGGCCGGCCCGCTCCAGCTGGCGCGGGAGCAGGTGGTCGCGGGCGATGACGACCTTCTCGTCCTCGGTGTAGCCGTCCAGGCGCACCAGCTCCATCCGGTCGAGCAGCGGCTCGGGGATGGCCTCCAGCACGTTGGCGGTGGCCAGGAAGACCACGTCGGAGAGGTCGAGCTCGACCTCCAGGTAGTGGTCGCGGAAGGTGTGGTTCTGCGCCGGGTCCAGGACCTCCAGCAGCGCCGCCGCCGGGTCGCCGCGGTAGTCCGAGCCGACCTTGTCGATCTCGTCCAGCAGCACGACCGGGTTCATCGAGCCGGCCTCCTTGACGGCCCGCACGATGCGGCCGGGCAGCGCGCCCACGTAGGTACGGCGGTGGCCGCGGATCTCCGCCTCGTCGCGGACACCGCCGAGGGCGACGCGGACGAACTCACGGCCCATGGCGCGGGCGACGGACTCACCCAGCGAGGTCTTGCCGACGCCGGGCGGGCCGACGAGCGCCAGCACCGCGCCGCCGCGACGGCCGCCGACCAGCCCGAGGCCGCGGTCGGACCGGCGCTTGCGCACGGCCAGGTACTCGACGATGCGCTCCTTGACGTCGTCGAGCCCGAAGTGGTCGGCGTCCAGGACCGCACGCGCGCCGGCGATGTCGTAGGCGTCCTCGGTGCGGCTGTTCCAGGGCAGCTCCAGGACGGTGTCCAGCCAGGTGCGGATCCAGCTGCCCTCGGGGGACGCGTCGCTGGAACGCTCCAGCTTCTCGACCTCCTTGAGCGCCGCCTCCTTGACCTTCTGGGGCAGGTCGGCGGCCTCGACGCGGGCGCGGTAGTCCTCCTCCTCGGAGTCGGGCTCGCCGTTGAGGTCCGCCAGCTCCTTCTTCACCGCCTCCAGCTGGCGCTGGAGCAGGAACTCCTTCTGCTGCTTCTCCATGCCCTCCTGGACGTCCTTGCGGATGGTCTCCTGGACCTCCGCCTCGGCCAGGTGGTCCTTGAGCAGCTGCAGGGCGAGCTTGAGCCGGGCCACCGGGTCCAGCTCCTCCAGGACCCGGACCTTCTCGGCCGCGGTCACGAAGGGCGCGTAGCCGATGTTGTCGGCGAGCTCGGAGACGCCGTCGATCTGCGTGAAGCGGTCGACGACCTGCCAGGCGCCGCGCTTCTGCAGCCACGCCGTGGTCAGCGCCTTGTACTCGGTGACGATCTCCGTGATGGCGCCGGGCAGCGGCGACGGTACGGCGGCCTCCTCGGCCGGGACCGCCTCCACCCAGAGCGCCGCGCCGGGGCCGGTCGTCCCGGCGCCGATGCGGACGCGGCGCACGCCGCGCACGAGCGCGGCGGGATCGCCGTCGGCGAGACGGCCCACCTGCTCGACGGTCGCGACGGTGCCGATCGCGCCGTACTCGCCGTCGACGCGCGGGACGAGCAGCACGCGCGCCTTGCGCGCGTTCGCCACCGTCCTGATGCCCGGGGCGTGCGCCCCGGTCTCCCGAACCGCCGCCTGCGCGGCCTCCACAGCGGCACGGACGTCCTGGTCGGAAAGGTCCAGTGGGACGACCATGCCGGGGAGAACCGCGTCGTCGTCGAGCGGCAGCACCGGCAGGGTGAGCGTTCCAGAGGTCGAAGCCATGATTTCTCCCCGGTCATGCAAGTTGAGTTACATGGACTAAAGGTTCATGACCCCGATAATGTTCCCCGCTCACTGTTCGCTCTGAGCGATCAGTTCTCCGCTCCCAGGATCTTCGGCGCCCAGGCAGCGATGAGCCCGTCCCCGGGCGCGAGCTCCTGCGCCCGGCGCAGCAGCGGTACGGCCTCGCCCGCCGCACCCCGCCGGTA
>NZ_BBPQ01000062.1:23399-49654 GCF_000787855.1 Streptacidiphilus anmyonensis
CCGCCGCACCCCGCCGGTAGTGGCGGTACGCCTCGCGGAACAACCGGTGGGCGCGGTCGACCCGGAGCAGTCGGCCGAGCTCTGCCGCCGGCGCGGGCGCGTCGTCCACACGCAGGTCGACCGGCTCGTCCTCGCCGTCGCCGACGACGAAGAGCGCCGCCGACTGGCGTCCGCGCCGGTCCCCGCCCGCGGCCTCGCCCGCCGCCAGCGCGGCGAGCAGGCGTTCCGCCAGCGGCTGCCGCGGCGAGGCCGCCGCCCACCCCGCCCACAGGGCGTCGAGCGCGCCGTCCGCGAGGGTGTTGCCCAGGACGCAGACGTGCTCGCCGACGCGGTGGCCGGCCTCGCCCGCGCAACCCGGTCCCGTCCACGCCGCGACGCGGCCGCCCACGTCGACCACGGCGAGCTGCCGGTCGTCCGCCTCCGGCAGCGCGGCCACCGCCGCCACCGCCTCGACCGGGGCGGCGCCGCGCGCCAGCAGGTCGAGCACCGCGTCCCGGTGCCACAGGGGCGAGGACGCCTGGCCGACCGCCACGCCGACGCCCCGCCTCGCCGTGGCGACGCGCGCGCCCACAGCCAGGACGCAGCTGGCCACCGCCACCCCGGTCGTTCCACTCACCGGGTCGTGTGCGATCACAGAGAAGGTCATGCGCCGCAGCGTGCTCCCGCGCGCCGGACCGGGGCCATCGAATTTGCCCCGCGCGGGCACGGCTCGGGCACGATGGTGCGCATGTCCACCCCCTACGCCGACACGCCCGAACTGCTCGACCGTCGCGAAGGTCCGTTCGGTGAGGTCGCCCTCCGCCGTCGCGGGCCGCACTTCGAGATCATCGCCAACGGAACCTTCCTGATGGACACCTCGGACGGACGCTCCGAGCGGCTGCTGGTCAGCGCCGCCCTGGACGCGCTCGACGCGCTGGACGGCGCGCGCGGAGCGCACCTGCTGATCGGGGGCCTCGGCGTCGGCTTCTCGCTCGCGGAGGCCGCGCAGGACCGGCGGCCGGGACGGATCACGGTCGTCGAGCGGGAGCGGGCGATCATCGACTGGCACACGCGGGACGAGGCGCCGCTGGCGCCGTTCGCGGGCGACGGACACGGCGACGCGCGGGCCGAGATCGTGCACGCGGACCTGTTGGACCACCTGCGCACGACCGGGGACCGCTACGACGCGCTCTGCCTCGACATCGACAACGGACCGGACTGGACCGTCACCGATTCGAACGATTCGCTCTACTCCGACACGGGTCTGGACCTGCTCGGCCGGGCCCTGGCCGACGGCGGCGTGCTCGCGGTGTGGAGCGCGGCACATTCCCCCGCATTCGAAGCCCGTCTGCGCGACCGATTCGCCCGAATTGAGGTGATAGAGGTACCCGTACATGTGGAACGTGGGGTTCCCGATGTCGTGTACCTGTCCTCGCGCGGCTAGGTTACTCACGGTATGGTCCTGCCCGTGCCACCCCCCGAAGGGTCGGTTTATCCGACGTCGGCCCGCCACAGCGGCCGTCCGGTCCCTACGCTGCCGAACGGCGGCGACGAAGCGGACTGAACAGGAAGGGGCGGGGGCACCGTACGAACCGTACGACCCGGAAGGCCTGAACAAGCTCGGGCCGGAGAACGCGAGGCCCTGGGGGCGGTGGCGTGACCGTGACGGATGTACAGCAGCAGACGAACAATGGCCTGGGAAACCAGCGCAGAGTGCTGGTCGTCGAGGACGAACCGACGATCGCCGAGTCGATCGCGGCGCGCCTCGGCGCCGAGGGCTTCCGCGTGGCGGTCTCGCACGACGGCCCGACGGCGGTGGACTGCTTCCAGACCTGGCAGCCCGACCTGGTCGTGCTCGACGTGATGCTGCCCGGCTTCGACGGGCTGGAGGTCTGCCGCCGGATCCAGGCGCAGCGCCCGGTCCCCGTGCTGATGCTCACCGCACGTGACGACGAGACCGACATGCTGGTCGGGCTCGGCGTCGGCGCGGACGACTACATGACCAAGCCCTTCTCCATGCGCGAGCTCGCGGCCCGCGTGAACGTGCTGCTGCGCCGCGTCGAGCGGGCCCAGCTCGCGGCCCGCGCGCCCGCCGGCGGCACCCTGCGCCTGGGCGAGCTGGAGATCGACCACGTGCAGCGCCGCGTCCGGGTCTCCGGCGACGACGTGCACCTGACCCCGACCGAGTTCGACCTGCTGGTCTGCCTGGCGCAGCAGCCGCGCGCGGTGCTCACCCGCGAGCAGCTGCTGGCCGAGGTGTGGGACTGGACCGACGCGTCCGGCACCCGCACCGTCGACAGCCACGTCAAGGCGCTGCGCCGGAAGATCGGCGCCGCCTGGATCCGCACCGTGCACGGCGTCGGCTACGCCCTGGAGGCCCCGACACCGTGAGCCGCCGCAACCCCGCCCGACAGGGCCGCACGATCGCGCCACCGCCCGTCGAGGTGAGCCGCGCCGAGCGGTTCTGGGCGGGGCTGCGTCCGCTCGACCCGCTGCGCTCGGTCAAGGCCAAGCTCAACGTGGTGGTGCTGATCTCGGTCTGCATCTCCACGCTGATGGTGGTGCTGGCGCTGAACTCGTCCACCCAGATCCGGGTGGTCATGGTCTTCTCCGTGATCGCCTCGCTGCTGGTCACGCAGTTCCTGGCGCACAGCATGACCTCGGGCCTGCGGGAGATGACCGCGGCCGCGCGGGCCATGGCCGACGGGGACTACACCCGGCGCGTGCACACCCGCTCGCTCGACGAGGTCGGCGAGCTGGCGCACGCGTTCAACACCATGGCCGACGACCTCGACGCCGCCGACCGGCAGCGCCGGGAGCTGATCGCCAACGTCTCGCACGAGCTGCGCACCCCCATAGCCGCGCTGCGCGCGGTGCTGGAGAACGTCGTCGACGGGGTGGTGACCCCGGAGCCGGCCACCATGGCCGCCGCGCTCGAGCAGACCGAACGGCTCGGACGGCTCGTCGCGCACCTGCTGGACCTGTCCAAGCTGGCCGACGGCGCGGACGTGCTGGAGCTGCGCGCCTTCGAGGTCGAGCCGTTCCTGGCCGGGGTGCTGCGCGGCCTGACGGTCGACGGCTCGGTCTCCGGCGGCGCCAGCAGACGCCGCACCGACGTCTCGCTGCGTCTCGACGTCGCCCCCGGGCTCACCGGCACCGCCGATCCGGAGCGACTGCACCAGGTCGTCGCCAACCTCGTCGACAACGCCTGCCGGCACAGCCCGCAGGACGGCACGGTCACCGTGCGCGCCCGCGAGGCCTACGGCGGCGGCCTCCAGGTGGACGTGGCGGACGAGGGCCCCGGCATCTCCCCGGAGGACCGCGCGCGGGTCTTCGAGCGCTTCGGGCGCGGCAGCAGCGCCACCGCGCAGGGGCCCGGCGCCGACGGCGGCACGGGTCTGGGCCTCGCCATCGCGCGCTGGGCGGTCGAGCTGCACGCGGGGACGATCGCCGTCGCGGACTCGCCGCTCGGCTGTCTGATCCGCGTCGAGCTCCCGGGGCCGCGCCGACCGCAGACGATCGTCTCGCACGGCCACCCCTGAACCGCAAGAACGCCCGGATCGACAAGCCCGAACCGAACGAACAGCCCTTCGTTCTCCCCCTTCACGCCCGAGATCTAACCTCGATTTCAGGCCAATGTTTGCGACCGGACTGTGATCTGGGCGACCCTTGGTCTGCGGGACCTGCGCGGACGTGCGGCGGAGGCGTAGCCTTACTACCCGCTGTCCACCATCCACACGGAAGCGGAAGAGGGCGGTTGCCGCCGTGTCTCCACAGTCCCCAAACACGAACAGCTCACCTGCCACCACGGCCGACGTCGGCCCGGGAGCCGCGTTCGGCCCCAACGAGTGGCTCGTGGACGAGATCTACCAGCAGTACCTCCAGGACCCGAACTCGGTCGACCGGGCCTGGTGGGATTTCTTCGCCGACTACAAGCACACCAAGAGCGCGGCCCAGACGGGTGCTCCCGCCGTCGCCGTGGCCGAGGCGCCCGCCGCGCCCGCGGCGGCTGCAGCGGTACCCGCGCCTGCCGCCCCCGTGGCCGCTCCGGCCGTTCCGGCACCGGTGGCCGCTCCGGCTCCGGTTGCCGCCCCGGCTCCCGCCGCTCCGCTGACTCCCAAGCCCGCCGCGCCCACGCCCACCCCGCGTGCCGCTGCTCCGGCCCAACCCGCCGACACCGTTAAGGACAGCACCACTGTGACCGCCCCCGCCGAGGCCCCGTCAGGACCCGAGCTCGTCGCACTGAAGGGCCCCAGCGCCCGGATCGTGGCGAACATGGACGCCTCGCTCTCGATGCCCACCGCGACCAGCGTCCGCGCCGTCCCCGCGAAGCTGCTGATCGACAACCGCATCGTCATCAACAACCACCTGAAGCGCGCCCGCGGCGGCAAGGTCTCCTTCACGCACCTCATCGGCTACGCCATGGTCCAGGCGATCAAGGCGATGCCGGCGATGAACCACGGCTTCCAGGAGAAGGACGGCAAGCCCTTCCTGGTCAAGCCCGAGCACATCAACCTCGGCCTGGCGATCGACCTGACCAAGCCGAACGGGGACCGCCAGCTGGTCGTCGCGGCCATCAAGAAGGCCGAGACCCTCGACTTCTTCGGCTTCTGGCAGGCCTACGAGGACATCGTCCGCCGCGCCCGTCAGAACAAGCTCACGGTCGACGACTTCTCCGGCGTCACCTGCTCGCTGACCAACCCCGGCGGCATCGGCACCGTCCACTCCGTCCCGCGCCTGATGCCCGGCCAGGGCACCATCCTCGGCGTCGGCTCGATGGAGTACCCGGCCGAGTTCCAGGGCTCCGCCGAGGAGACCCTGGCCGCCATGGGCGTCTCCAAGGTGATGACCCTCACCTCGACGTACGACCACCGGGTCATCCAGGGCGCCCAGTCGGGCGAGTTCCTGCGCACGATCCACCAGCTGCTGCTGGGCAAGGGCGAGTTCTACGACAAGATCTTCGAGTCGCTGCGCATCCCCTACGAGCCGGTGCGCTGGGCGACCGACGTGGCCCGCACCCACGACAACGAGGTCAACAAGACCGCCCGCGTCATGGAGCTGATCCACTCCTTCCGCGTGCGCGGCCACCTGATGGCCGACACCGACCCGCTCGAGTACAAGCAGCGCAAGCACCCGGACCTCGACGTCCAGGCGCACGACCTGACGCTGTGGGACCTCGAGCGCGAGTTCGCGGTGGGCGGCTTCGCCGGCCACACCATGATGAAGCTGCGCGACATCCTCGGCGTGCTGCGCGACTCGTACTGCCGCACCGTCGGCATCGAGTACATGCACATCCAGGACCCGAAGCAGCGCCGCTGGATCCAGGCCCGCGTCGAGCGCGGCACCGACCGCCCGGAGCGCGAGGAGCAGCTGCGCATCCTGCGCCGCCTGAACGCCGCCGAGGCGTTCGAGACGTTCCTGCAGACCAAGTACGTCGGCCAGAAGCGCTTCTCGCTGGAGGGCGGCGAGTCCGTCATCCCGCTGCTGGACGCCATCCTCGACTCGGCCGCCAAGGCCCACCTCGAAGAGGCCGTCATGGGCATGGCCCACCGCGGTCGCCTGAACGTGCTGGCCAACATCGTCGGCAAGTCCTACGCGCAGATCTTCCGCGAGTTCGAGGGCAACCTCGACCCGAAGTCGATGCACGGCTCCGGCGACGTGAAGTACCACCTCGGCTCCGAGGGCGTCTTCACCGGTCTGGACGGCGAGCAGATCAAGGTCTCGCTCGCGGCCAACCCCTCCCACCTGGAGGCGGTCGACCCGATCGTCGAGGGCATCGCCCGCGCCAAGCAGGACATCCTCGACAAGGCCGGCGACTCCTTCGACGTGCTGCCGCTGCAGATCCACGGTGACGCGGCCTTCGCCGGCCAGGGCGTCGTCGCGGAGACGCTGAACATGTCGCAGCTGCGCGGCTACCGCACCGGCGGCACCGTGCACGTCGTCATCAACAACCAGGTCGGCTTCACCGCCGCGCCCACGGCGTCGCGGTCCAGCACCTACGCCACCGACGTGGCCCGCATGGTCGAGGCGCCGATCTTCCACGTGAACGGCGACGACCCGGAGGCCGTGGTCCGCGTCGCGCGGCTCGCCTTCGAGTTCCGCCAGGCGTTCCACAAGGACGTCGTGATCGACCTCATCTGCTACCGCCGCCGCGGTCACAACGAGGCCGACAACCCGTCGTTCACCCAGCCGCTGATGTACGAGCTGATCGACAAGAAGCGCTCGGTGCGCAAGCTCTACACCGAGGGCCTGATCGGTCGCGGCGACATCACGCTGGAAGAGGCCGAGCAGGCGCTCAAGGACTACCAGGACCAGCTGGAGAAGGTCTTCACCGAGGTCCGCGAGGCCGCCGCGGTGCCGGCTCCCGCCGTCTCTGAGCGTCCGCAGGCGACCTTCCCGGTCGCGGTGCAGACGGGCATCTCCCAGGAGATGGTCAAGCGCATCGCCGAGTCCCAGGTCGCCCTGCCGGACTGGCTGACCGTGCACCCGCGTCTGCTGCCGCAGCTGCAGCGCCGCGCCACCATGGTCGAGGACGGCACCATCGACTGGGCCATGGGCGAGACCCTCGCCATCGGCTCGCTGCTGATGGAGGGCCACCCGGTCCGCCTGGCCGGCCAGGACAGCCGCCGCGGCACCTTCGGTCAGCGCCACGCGGTGCTGGTCGACAACAAGACCGCCGAGGACTACACCCCGCTGCTGTACCTGACGGAGGACCAGGCCCGCTACACCGTCTACGACTCGCTGCTCAGCGAGTACGCGGCGATGGGCTTCGAGTACGGCTACTCGCTGGCCCGCCCGGACGCGCTGGTGATGTGGGAGGCCCAGTTCGGCGACTTCGTCAACGGCGCCTCCACCGTCGTGGACGAGTTCGTCTCCTCCGCCGAGACCAAGTGGGGCCAGACGTCCGGCGTCACCCTGCTGCTGCCGCACGGCTACGAGGGCCAGGGCCCGGACCACTCGTCCGCCCGCCCGGAGCGCTTCCTGCAGCTGTGCGCGGACAACAACATGACGGTCGCCATGCCGACGCTGCCGTCGAACTACTTCCACCTGCTGCGCTGGCAGACGCACAACCCGCACCACAAGCCGCTCATCGTCTTCACCCCGAAGTCGATGCTGCGCAACAAGGCCGCGACGTCCAAGACCGAGGAGTTCCTGTCCGGCGGCTTCCGCCCGGTCATCGGCGACACCACGGTCGACCCGGCGAACGTCCGCAAGGTCGTCATCACGGCGGGCAAGTTCTACTACGACCTGGAGGCGGCCCGCACGGCGCGCGGCATCACCGACACGGCGATCGTCCGCGTCGAGCGCCTCTACCCGCTCCCGGTCGCGGAGCTCCAGGAGGAGCTCAAGCGCTACGGCACCAACGTCCAGTACGTCTGGGCGCAGGAGGAGCCGTCCAACCAGGGCGCCTGGCCGTTCATCGCGCTGAACCTGGTCGACCACCTCGACGTCGTCGTCGGCCCCTCCGCGGACCGCGGCCGCCTGCGCCGCGTCGCCCGCCCGGCCTCCTCGGCCCCGGCGGTCGGCTCGGCCAAGCGCCACACGGCGGAGCAGGCCGCGCTGGTCGACGAGGTCTTCTCGCTCTGACGCGGCACCGCTAGGCCCGGCTCCTAGCCCCCGGCCCCGGCCACCCCTTCGGGTGGCCGGGGCCCTCGCGTTCCCGGGGCCGGGCGGCCCAGCTCTTCGGCTTCGTGCTGTCCTGGCTCCCCGGCACGACTCTCGGGCGCGAGCTGCCCGCGGAGCGGGGGCCACGGGCCGAGCTGACGGAGGAACGGGAGCGCCACGCGGCTCTGGCCCGGAGGGCGGGCGGCTGACGTACGCTTCGGCCAGGAACCGTACCCGCAGGAGAGAGCACGTGTACTTCACCGACCGAGGCATCGAGGAACTGCAGAGCCGTCGCGGCGAGGAGGAGGTCAGCTTCGACTGGCTGGCCGACCGGCTGCAGGAGTTCGTCGACATCAACCCCGAGTTCGAGGTGCCGGTCGAGCGGCTGGCCACCTGGCTGGCCCGGCTCGACGACGAGGATGAGGACGAGTAGGGATCAACCCTGAGACGACCCTGAGATTCGCGATATAGCTTGACTCTCGATGGCTGCGATATATCGTGAATAGCGACAAGCAGTTCCGTCGCAGCATCGGGGAGTCCGGAATGTCCGAGAAGTGGACCGTCAGCGAGCCGCAGAAGATCACCTTCGGCGAGCCCGTGCGACGGGTCAAGGTGCGCACCATCGCCGGCGCGGTCAACGTCGTGGCCGGCGAGGCGCCGGCGCGGCTGGAGGTCTCGGAGATCGACGGCGCCCCGCTCGAGGTCACCGTGGACGACGGGGAGCTGCTGATCACGTACGAGGATCTGCAGTGGAAGGACTTCCAGTGGAAGTCCCTCGGCCGCTGGATCGAGGGCTGGCGCCAGAAGCGCCGGGCCGTGGTCTCCCTCGTCGTCCCCGCGGGCGTCGAGGTGGAGATCGGCTCGGCCTCGTCCGACACGGTCGTGTCGGGCATCGCCGGCCGGGTCCACGCCAACACCGCCAGCGGCGGCGTGACGCTGGTCCGGGTGAGCGGACCGGTCGACGCGAACACGGTTTCCGGGGCGGTTGAGGCCCACGGAACGTCCGGAGGGCTTAAGATCAACACTGTCTCCGGCGCACTCACCGTCTTCGCCGGAACCAGCGGCGCGCTGAAGGCCAACAGCGTCAGCGGCGCGATGACGGTCGACCTCGACCGTCCGGCGGCCGCCGACGTGGAGCTGACCAATGTCTCCGGCGAGGTGGCCGTCCGCATCCCCGCCCCCGCGGACACGCAGGTCCGGGCCGACACCACCAGCGGCTCCGTCTCCTCCTCCTTCGACCAGCTCCAGGTCAGCAGCAACTGGGGGGCCAAGCGCATCACCGGCACTTTGGGCTCGGGCAGCAGCCGCCTGAAGATCACCACGGTCTCCGGTTCCGTCGCAGTGCTGCGCCGCCCCGACGACGAGGACGGCCCGCAGGCCGAGACACCCAAGGACGCCACGCCCAAGGACGCGACGCCCAACGACAGCGCCCCGCTTGCGATCGACTACCAGAAGGGGGCTGACGAGGCATGAGCCGCCCCGTGTTCGCCCATGGGCGCCTGCGCCTGTACCTGCTCAAGCTCCTCGACGAAGCGCCGCGCCACGGCTACGAGGTGATACGCCTGCTGGAGGAGCGCTTCCACGGGCTCTACGCCCCCTCCGCGGGCACCGTCTACCCGCGCCTGGCCAAGCTGGAACAGGAGGGCCTGGTCGAGCACTCCATGGAGGGTGGGCGCAAGGTCTACCGGATCACCGCGGCCGGCCACGCCGAGTTGGAGGCCCGCGCGGCCGAACTCGCCGAGCTGGAAGCCGAGATCCACGACTCCGTCTCCCAGCTCGCCGACCAGATCCGCGAGGACGTCCGCGACTCCGCGCAGGATCTGCGCGAGGAGATGCGCCGCGCCGCCCGGGAGTCACGCCGTCAGGTCCGCTACGGCGAGGACAGCTGGCGCACCGAGCGCGAGGCCTGGCAGCGCGCCAAGGACGAGTGGCGCGAGGCCAAGGAGCAGGCCAAGGAGCAGACGCGCGAGGCCAAGGAGCAGGCCCGCTCCGCGAAGGAGGAGGCGCGGCAGGCCAAGGAGCAGACGCACGCGGTACGCGAGCAGGCCCGTCGCGAGGCCCAGCGGATCGGCGAGCAGATCAAGGCCCACGTCCGCAGCGGCGACTGGCCCTCGGGCCTGTCCGAGGGGCTCTCCGAGCTCACCAAGACCCTCAGCGGCCTTGCGGATCCGTCCCGTTGGACGCCGCCTGCGGGCGCCCCCGGCGCGCCGACGGACGAGGTGCCGACGTGCGGAGCCCCGAGCTCCCCGGGCAGCGGAGCCCCGGGCAACGCCGCCCCGGGCAACGGCACCCCGCAGGACCTGCCGCCGTGGACGAGGGTGGACGGCCAGGGCGAGCCGCTGCGCGAACTCACCGGCCTGCTGGACCGCTTCCGCGACGAGGTCCGGGACGCCGCCCGCGACACCGGCGTGACGGCGGACTCCCTGCAGCACGCCCGCTCGGTCCTGGCCGACGCCGCGTCACGTCTGCGCCGGCGGTCCTGAGCGCGCGGGCCTGAGCACGCGGCCTTGTGCCGCTGAGGCCCGCCCCCGCCCCTTCGGGGTGGGAGCGGGCCTCACGACGCTCAGCTGTCAGGGCTTCAGCACGATCTTGCCGAAGACGTCGCCCTTCTCCATCCGGGCGAAGCCCTCGCGGGCCTCGGCCAGCGGCAGGACGGAGTCGATGACCGGGCGGACGCCGGTCGTCTGGCAGAAGGACAGGAGCTGTCCCAGCTCCTCCTTGGTGCCCATGGTCGAGCCGACGACCTTCAGCTCCAGGAAGAAGATCCGCGTCAGCTCCGCCGCGGGCGGGTTGGGGCCGCTCGTCGCGCCGGAGATGACCAGGGTGCCGCCCGGCCGCAGCGACTTGATGGAGTGCGACCAGGTGGCCGCGCCCACGGTCTCCATGACGGCGTCCACCCGCTCGGGCAGGCGCGCGCCGCTGGGGAACCAGGCGTCCGCGCCCAGCTCGACGGCGCGGGCGCCCTTGGCCTCGTCGCGGCTGGTGGCCCAGACCCGCAGCCCGGCCGCCTTGCCGAGGACGATCAGCGCGGTGGCGACGCCGCCGCCCGCGCCCTGGACCAGGACGGTGTCGCCCGGCTTCACGCCCGCGTTGGTGAAGAGCATCCGATAGGCCGTCAGCCAGGCCGTCGGCAGGCACGCGGCCTCCTCGAAGGAGAGCCCGGCCGGCTTCGGCAGCAGGTTCCAGGTCGGCACGGCGACCTTCTGGGCGAAGCTGCCCTGGTAGTGCTCGGTCAGGATCGACCGCGGCTCCTTGGGGCCGACGCCGTGGCCGGTCTGGCCGATGACGGAGTGCAGGACGACCTCGTTGCCGTCCTCGTCGACGCCCGCCGCGTCGCACCCGAGGATCATCGGCAGCTTTTCCGCCGGCAGGCCGACGCCGCGCAGCGACCACAGGTCGTGGTGGTTGAGCGAGGCGGCCTTGACGGTGACGACACTCCACCCGGGCCGGGCCTCCGGCTCGGGGCGCTCCCCGAGCTCGAGGCCGCTGAGCGGGTCGTCCGGGGCGATACGTGCGGCATAGGCGGCGAACATGCCTCGACCCTAGAACCGCGCTCGCCCGCCACGGAACCGCGCCACGGTGTGATCTATGGCTCCGCGACGGGCGAGAGACGCCTGGTGTATCGGGCGGTCAGATCCGGGCGACGCCCTCGGCGCGGGCGGCCTCGGCGACGGCCTTGGTGACCGCCGGGGCGACGCGCTCGTCGAAGGGGCTCGGGATGACCTTGGCGGCGGAGAGCTCCTCGCCGACCAGCCCGGCCAGCGCGTCGGCCGCGGCGATCTTCATCCCCTCGGTGATGCGGGAGGCCCGCACCTGGAGCGCGCCGGCGAAGATGCCGGGGAAGGCCAGCACGTTGTTGATCTGGTTCGGGTAGTCCGAGCGCCCGGTGGCCACGACCGCGGCGTACTTGTGCGCCACGTCCGGGTGAACCTCCGGGTTCGGGTTGGCCATGGCGAAGACGAAGCAGTCCGTCGCCATCTTCGCGACGGCCTCCTCCGGCACGGTGCCGCCGGAGACGCCGATGAAGACGTCAGCGCCCTCGAGCACGTCCGCCAGCGAGCCGGTCAGGCCGCCGCGGTTGGTGAGCTCGGCGATCTCGCGCTTGACGTCGGTCAGGTCGGTGCGGCCGACGTGCACGACGCCCTTGCGGTCGCAGAGCGCGACGTCGCCGATGCCGGCCCCGACCAGGATCTTGGCGATGGCGATGCCGGCCGCACCCGCGCCGGAGATGACGGCACGCAGGTCGGCCAGGGTGCGACCGGTCAGCTTGGCGGCGTTGCGCAGCGCGGCGAGGGTCACCACGGCGGTGCCGTGCTGGTCGTCGTGGAAGATCGGGATGTCCAGCGCCTCCTGGAGGCGACGCTCGATCTCGAAGCAGCGCGGGGCGGAGATGTCCTCCAGGTTCACCCCACCGAAGGAGGGCGCGAGGCGGATCACGGTCTCGACGATCTCGTCGGTGTCCTTGGTGTCCAGCGCGATCGGCACCGCGTCGACGCCGCCGAACTGCTTGAACAGGATCGCCTTGCCCTCCATCACGGGCAGGGACGCCTCCGGGCCGATGTCCCCGAGGCCCAGCACGGCGGTGCCGTCGGTCACGACGGCGACGACCTTGGACTTCCAGGTGTAGTCGTTGACCAGCTCCGGCTGCTCGGCGATGGCCGTGCAGACACGGGCCACGCCGGGGGTGTAAGCGAGGGAAAGGTCGTCCGCGTCACGGACCGGAACCGTCGCACGGATCTCCATCTTGCCGCCGCGGTGCAGGGCGAAGGCGGGGTCGAGCGGCTCCTGGTCGATGGAGCGGGGGCTGATGATCTCGGCTGCCACGAGGACCTCTTCGTCGTCGTTCTTTGAGGGTTTGGGTGAGCTGGTTTCTACGTCCGGTTCCGTGCCGGTCTCGACACTAGTCCGGGCTGAGCCGCCGCTGCTTCGTCTTTTTGTCCCGGTGGGAGGGGCTTTCTCCGCCGTTGTGTCGTGAGATCCACCCGCACAGACCGGATCACGTCCACATGCAACGGTGCAGAACAGCACTCGAGAGCGAACGGCGAGCGGCCGGAGTGCGAATGGTGCGTGCCGATCCGGAGCGCGGTCCTGGCTTCCGGTCGCACACACCACCGGATCGGTCCCGAACCGGTGGGCCTGCTCGACTGACGGGGGTCACCCGTGTGCCGATTTTGGCACAGCTCGGGCCGTGGTGGGCAGCGGAGCCTGTTCCGGCTTTCGGTCGGGTACATCACACGCACCCGCGAAGCGTAATACCCTGGTACCTGCAAGGCTCATTACCCGGTTCTCCTCCCCGTCCCTCTTGGCCCTAGGACGACGACCATGGAACTCACCACCTACGCCGACTTCGCCGTCCGGCTGGTCAACACCGAGGAGCCGGAGCGCGGCAAGGACGCCCTGACCAGCGTCGAGGAGGTCCGCCGCCTGTTCGGTCCCGGCGGCCGGGGCGTGAAGCTGGCGGAGGAGGCGGACGTCAACCGCCTGCGCGCGGTGCGCGCCCGTCTGCGCAGCGTCTTCGTGTCCGCGGCGGAGGGCGAGGAGGCGCACGCCGTCGGCCTGCTGAACGGCCTCCTGATCGAGTTCCCGGTCAGCCCGATCATCTCCGGCCACGACCTGCTGGACGAGACCGGCCAACCGCTGTGGCACATGCACCTGGCGGAGAACGCGCCGACCGCCACCGCGCTGTACGCCGCGCTCGCGAGCATGGGCCTGGCCATGCACCTCACCGCGCACGGCGTGGACCGCCTCGGGATCTGCCAGGCGCCGCCGTGCCGCAACGCGTACCTCGACACCTCCACCAACCGCAGCCGCCGCTACTGCAGCGACCGCTGCGCCACCCGCGCCAACGTCGCCGCCTACCGTGCCCGCAAGCGCGAGGCCGCGTCGGCGTAGCCGCAAGGGGCGCGGGGACGTTGCACCGCCTCAGGGGCGCCGGGAACTGCGCGGGAGACCAGTGCCGTGCGGATGGCCCTGCGCCTTGAGAGCCCTCCGCTGAGGCCCCCCGCGTGCCGGTGGCTTTTTCGCGCGCAGGAGCGCCGGGTCAGGCCCGGCGGTAGTCGCCGAACCTGCGGGCCATGCCGTACGGCATCACCCGGAGTGCGCCGTGGCACCAGGTCGGGGGCGCGAGCCAGGCCGGCTTCGGCGCGTAGCGGAGCAGCACGCGGCCGAGGATGAGGTCGTCCGGCACCGGCCCGTAGTCGCGGCTGTCGCTCTCGACCGCGCTGTTGTCCGACAGGAGCCACCAACCCGCCCTGCGGCGTTCGACCGCGCGTTTGACCACCAGGAGGTCCTGGCGGAGCGGATGCTGGGCCACCACGACGGAGCCCGCGCGCACCCGCACGCCGTAATGGCAGAGCAGCCGGTCCCCATGGGAGAGGGTGGGGGCCATCGACGGCCCGTCGACCAGCAGAACTCCGAACCTTCCGGTCACCGGTCCCCCCTCCGGGGGCTCCTGCAACTGCGCCCGCGCGTCGCGGTCACCCATCCGCTCGGCCATCCCCTTCAACCTCGCCCATGCTCGCGACTCCGTCCCTTCCATCTTCGCAAGCGCGCTGGGCAAGTCCACCATCGTTGACGGGACTGCTACGACCTTTGTCCTAAGCCCTCGGGGTGAACGCGAACCGCCGCGCTTTCGGCGGTAACCTCCTCCTGGGAAGACGATCACAGGAAGGACTCCCATGTTCTCTCGGCTGTTTGCTCCGCGGGTTACCGTCCACGCTCACTGCGACCTCCCCTGCGGTGTCTACGACCCGGCCCAGGCCCGTATCGAGGCCGAGTCCGTCAAGGCCGTCCAGGAGAAGTACCAGGCCAACGAGGACCCGCACTTCCGCGCCCGCGCCACCGTCATCAAGGAGGAGCGCGCGGAGATGGCCAAGCACCACGTCTCCGTCCTGTGGAGCGACTACTTCAAGGCGCCCCACTTCGAGAAGTACCCGCAGCTGCACCAGCTGGTGAACGACACCCTGAAGGCGCTCTCCGCCGCCAAGGCGTCCACCGACCCGGCGACCGGCCAGAAGGCGCTCGACCTGATCGCCGAGATCGACAAGATCTTCTGGGAGACCAAGAAGGCCTGACCTTCCGGTCTCGTTCCCTGACCTGTGCGAGGGCGGTCCTCGCGCAGCTCAGGGGCCCCATGAGAGAGGGCCCAGCCGCTTGTTCGGCTGGGCCCTCTCCGCTTCCCGACGCCCGGCTCTGTGGTCAGGTTCATGCCGGGCATGCTGGTTGGCGCCGACGGCCTGGCGTAGGGTCTTGACGAGGCGTCGACGCGGACCCGCGGCCCTCGAACGTCGCAACCACCAAGGGCTCGGCCGTGCGGACGGTCGGGCCCTTCCCCGTCGTCACGTGGCAGTCATCTCGTCGTCGCCCCGCCGCCACCTTGTCCTCGCCCCGTCTTCGACCACCGAGGAGCACTCGTATGGCCATGATCCACCACACCACGATGACCCCGACCAAGCTGGAGCTGCTCGCGCAGTGGCTGCCGCGGCAGCCCTGGTACCAGGGGGACGGGTCGACGGACCTGCGGAGGGCCGGCGGGTTCCGGCTCGACGACCCCGAGGGAGAGGTCGGCATCGAGTTCATGGTGGTCACCGACGGTCCGATCGCCTACCACGTGCCGCTGACGTACCGCGGCGCGCCGCTGGAGGGGGCGGAGCACGCGCTGATCGGCACCTCCGAGCACGGCGTGCTCGGCACGCGCTGGCTCTACGACGGCGTCCACGACCCGGTGCTGCGCGTCCAGTTGACCGCGCTGCTGCGCGGCGCGGCCGAGCCGCAGATGCAGGCCCTGAGCGACACCCCGGACCCGACCGTGGCGAGCGAGCTCGCCGAGGACGCGCCGCAGGAGCCGACCGTCGCGATCGTGCGGGTCCCGAAGGCGGGGGCCGCGCCGGCCGACGCCCTCGGCTCCGTGACCGCCGACTGGACCCTCGCGGACGGCACCGCCGTCCGCGGCGTGCTGGTCCGGGCCTGACGGATCGACGGGCCGCCGGCCGCCGGGCGCTCGCAGCCCGGCCGCCCGGCGCCGCAGCCGACCGCCCCACGAAAGCAGCGAGCGGAGGCCGCCGTCAGGCGGTCTCCGCTCGCGCGTTTCGGCGTGTCCGGCTCAGGGAGCCGTGGCGCCGGTCAGCTCAGTTCGTCGGCGTCAGGAGGCGTTGAGGGCCGTGTCGTCGATGACGAAGCTGGTCTGGGCGCTGGAGTCCTCGGCGCCGGTGAACTTGAGGGTGACGGTCTGTCCGGCGTAGCTGGACAGGTTGAAGGAGTGCTGGGTGTAGCCGCTGGCGGCGTTCAGGTTCGAGTAGGTCGCCAGGGTGCCGAGCACGGTGCCGGAGGAGTTGAGGACCTGGACCTTGAGGGTGTCGTAGGCCGTGGTCGTCGTGGTCTCGGCGGTGTCGACGTGCAGGTAGAACGAGAAGTTCGCGCTGCAGCCGGCCGGGATGGCCACCGACTGGGACAGGGTGTCGGTGTGGGTGGAGCCGTAGCCGTCCAGCCACGCGTCCCAGCTGCCGGAGTGGGCGGGCTCGGAGCTGGAGTTGCTGACGACGCCCGAGGACGCGGTCCACGGGGAGGCGGTGCCGGTCTCGAAGCCGGGGTTGCCCAGCTTCTGGCCCGTGCTGGTGCAGCCGCCGGTCCCGCCGGAGCCGTTCTCGGTCCAGGAGAAGGTGGTGGTGCCGGTGGCACCGGTGGTGTCCTTCGCCGTGACCGTCACCGAGGAGGTGCCCGCGGTGGTCGGGGTGCCGGAGATCAGGCCGGTCGAGGAGATCGACAGGCCGGCCGGGAGACCGGTCGCGGAGTAGGTCAGGGTCTGGCCCGAGGCCGAGTCGGAGGCGCTGATCTGGAGCGACGCAGCGGTGCCGACGGTGCCGGTCTGGGTGCCCGGGTTGGTCACCGTGACGGTGTTGGTGGTGCCGCCACCGTGGGTGAGGATGGTGTGCGAGATGGCGCAGGAGTTGGTGTCGTTCGACCAGCTGGCCTGCTCGGCGAAGGTGCCGGTGCCCATGGTGACGTTGGCGGCGCCGCCGGCGGTGCCGGGCTGCAGCCACGCGCACTCGTCGGAGTTCTCCTGGCCGTTGTAGGACGAGCCGGAGACGTGGTTGGTCCAACCACCCGCCGGGTAGGTGTCCGACATCATCTCGTGCCACTCGTGACCGAGGGTCATCGTGTAGCCGTCCAGCTCACCGGCGGAGCCGGAGCCGTTGACGAAGCCCACGCCGCAGTTCTGGCCGGCGTCCATGTTGTACGGCTGGTTGGAGAAGGCGATGTCGCCGTAGGGCGACGAGGCCGCACCACCGGTGAGAGTGGTGTCGCCGTTGTAGTCGTGCCAGGCGCAGTAGCCCGTGTTGGGGTCCTGGTAGCCGTCCGGGTCGGTGCCGTGCGGCGAGAGGATCACGTAGTACGAGTAGCGGTTCGACGCGGAGGTCGTGTTGCCGAAGTGGCCGGCGGCCTTGATGGCCTCCTGGGCCAGCTGGTTGCCGGTCGCGTTGGTCGGCTCGGCGCCCGAGTTGTCGTACCAGACGCCGGAGAGCACACCGCCGCTCTGGTAGGGGACGAAGCTGGCGTTGCTCGGGCAGCTGGTCGCACCGGAGGTGACGTTGGGGCCGTCACACCACTGCGTCAGGTCGGCCGACCAGGTCTCGCCGCCGGTGCCGATGCCCTTGAACATCTCCTGGGCGACCGGAGCGGCACCGTCGACGTCACCGCTGAAGGTGGAGTCGCCGTTGCTGTTCGTGCTCTGAGTACCCCACTGGGTGCCGTAGTAGACCAGGTAGACCTTGACGTGACTGTCCATCACGCCCACGCCGTCGGTGCCGCCGCCGTAGGAGAGGGTCTCCTGACCGGTCGCCGCCGCGGTGGCCTGGTGCGCGATGCGGTTGCGCTGCTGGGCCTCGTACTGCTTGATGCCCGGCGTCTTGCTGGCGTTGAGCGACGAGCTGAAGGGGTTGAACTCGTTGTTGATGGCGGCGTCGGCGCCGACCATGGCCGCGTTGTGGTGGGCCTGGCCGGAGACACGGTGGCCGCCGCTGGAGGCCTGCGCCGGGGCGGCAAGGGCGAGCCCTGCCGCGGCGAGGGACAGCGAGGCCATACCGGCCAGCGCTGCGCCTCGGATGCGGGAGTTGCGCATGTGGGGAGTGATCCTCTCTCGTCGCGGACGCGGTGAAGACTGGGGACGCGTCCGCTTGCCCTGGGAGAACTCGCAGGCCAGCCCAGCCCCTCGCCAATCAACTCAACGCGCACACAAGAGATTTGGCAGGGTGTCACCACTAGTGGTGGTTGCTGTTCGACCTGGGGCGAAAGCAAACCAGGCTTGACGAATCAAGGTCAATAGGCAATTCACAGGGAGCCGACCCCCACACGGCCTTGAGATGAACAAACGGCGAGCTCAGCGCGGTCTGACGCGCGTAGCCCGCCGTTCGGTGGTTTCTGCGTCCCCCGGCCGGGGGATTGAGGGTTCGTCTACGACTGTGGGAAAACCCCGACCGTCGGACGATTCAGGAGCGGAAGCCCGTATGCCGGAAGCTCGATCGCCTCGGCCGTCCTGACCGTCAGCCGCTCAAAGAACGACTGCATCGTTCGGCGACAGAGCATACGGTAGACGCGATTCCGCTGCTTCAGCTGCCTCCCCGTGACGGGCGCCAGGAACCGTCCCGCGCCCGCGCCCTGCTTCTGGCACTTCGCCACATACGGTCGCATTCGCTCCTCGTAGCGGGCGAACGCCTTCGCGTGGTCCGGCGCCGTCGCCAGCTCGCCCGCCAGGACGTACGCGCCCACGACGGCCAGCCCGTTGCCCAACCCGCCCGGCGCCGGCGCCCAGGCTGCGTCGCCGAGCAGCACCACACGACCGCTGGACCAACGGTCCATGACGATCTGGCTGATCGAGTCGAAGTAGAAGTCCGGCGCGGTCGCCGCCGAGGACAGCAGCGCCGGGACCTCCCACCCGGCGTCCGCGTACCGCTCCCGGACGATCTCCCGCTGGCGGGCGGTGTCCCGGTGGTCGAACTCGAGACCCGGCGCGTGGAAGACCATCATCGCGCCGTCCTCGCCGAGCAGGTTGGACAGCCCGACCATCCGCCCCGGGTCGTTCCACAGCACACCCCTGTCGCGCAGCCCGAGGTGCGCCGGCGCGGTGGTGGAGAAGGTCGCGACGCACCAGCCGGTGTCCCGCCGGAAGCGCTCCTCCGGCCCGAAGACCAGGCGCCGCGTCGTGGAGTGGATCCCGTCCGCGCCGACCACCAGATCGAACTCCCGCGTCGCACCCCGCTCGAACTCGACGGTGACCCCGGCGGCGTGCTCGGCGAGCGCCCGGACGGAGTCGCCGAAGACGTACCGGGCGACCGGCAGGCTCGCCTCGTAGAGGGTCCGGGCCAGGTCGCCGCGGGTCACCTCCAGCTCGCCGCTCATGAACGAGGCCGGGAGCCGCAGGAGTTCGCGACCGCTCGGGTCCAGAACGCTCTGCTCGCCCATCCCCGTGTCCAGCCCGCGGAGCGTGTCCAGCACCCCCATCCGCTCCAGCACCGTACGGTGCACGCGCCCCCGGTAGTCGACCGCGCCACCGCCCTCCCGGAAGGCCGCGGCACGCTCCACGACGGTGACGTCGTGACCGCACCGCCCCAGCCACAGCGCGAGCGCCGGCCCCGCGATGCTGGCACCGGAGATCAGGATCTTCATCTTCTTCGGCAGGCTGTCCACGGTCGGCTCCTCGTCCCTGGCGCCGCGGGCTGCGGCGCTCACGGGAACGAGCCTCGCCCCGACCGCTGACCACGCACGCACCACGCACGCACCACGCAGCCACCGCGCGCACAGCCCGCGCACCGGCCGGCAGGCGCCCGCAGCGCGGCGCGACACGCCACCCACGCCGTTCCCCGCGCCCCGGGAGGGTGCGACTGCCTGGGGGCGACTGGCTGGAAGGTGCAACTGGCTGTCCGGTCGCTACTCCTCCGTGTGCTCCACGAGCGCCTCCTCGAAGTCCAAGCGGCGCACCAGCCTGCGCAGCAGCTCGTCGTCGACGCGGCCCGTGCCGCGCTGCGCGACGAGCGCGCGGCGCTCCGCGTCGAGGGTCTCGCGGGCGAGCCTGCGGTACGCGGAATCCACCGACTCCCCCGTCGCCTCGTGGACCGGCGCGCCCATGCGCTCCCACACGGCGTTGCGCCGCCGTTCCAACATGCGGCGCAGCCGCGACTCCAGCACCTCGGGGACCCGGTTGCGCGGATCCCGCAGCAGCTCGTCCAGGCGGGCCTCCGCGGCCGTCGACGCCTCGTACTGGGCCTGCGCCTCGCGCAGCGTCTGCGCCGCCGGGTCGGGCGGCGGCAGCGGCAGACGGCGGACCAGGGCCGGCAAGGTCAGCCCCTGCACCAGCAGGGTGCCGATCACCAGCGCGAAGACCAGGAACAGCACCAGGTCCCGCTCCGGGAAGGGCGCGCCGTCGTGCGTGGTGAGCGGGATCGAGAAGGCCACCGCCAGTGAGACCACGCCGCGCATGCCGGCCCAGGAGACGACGGCCGGCCGGGTCCAGGAGGGGCGCCCCTCCCGTTCCCGTACGCGTCGGCTGAGCAGGCTCGGCAGGTAGGTCGCGGGCCAGGACCAGACGAAGCGGAGCGCGATCAGCGCGACCAGCAGCACCACCGTCCACAGCGTCAGCTCCCCCACCGAGTAGCCGCGCAACTGCCGTACCACGACCGGCAGTTGCAGGCCGATCAGAGCGAACACCGCCGACTCCAGGACGAAGGACACCATCCGCCAGACCGCCTCCTCCTGGAGCCGCAGGGCGAAGTCGACGCAGTTCGCGTAGTGGCCGAGGTAGAGGCCGACGACCACGACCGCGATCACGCCCGAAGCGTCGAACGCCTCCGCCGCGGCGTAGGCGGCGAAGGGGACGAGCAGCGAGAAGGTGTTGCTCAGCAGAGGGTCGCCGAGGCGCACCCGCAGCCACTGCAACGGCCACATCAGCGCCAGCCCGACCGCCGTCCCGCCCACCGAGGCCAGCAGGAACTCACCGACCGCGCTGCCGAAGGAGAAGCCCTCCCCCACCGCCGCCGCGAGCGCCACACGATAGGCGGTGATCGCGGTCGCGTCGTTGACCAGACTCTCGCCCTGGAGGATCGAGACCAGTTGCGACGGCAGCCCGACCCGGCGGGCGATGGCCGTCGCCGCGACCGCGTCCGGCGGGGCGATCACCGCGCCGAGGACGAAGGCGACCGGCAGCGGTATGGCCGGGATCAACGCGTGGGCGATCAGACCCATCGCCACGGTGCTGAACAGGACGTAGCCGACCGAGAGCAGCACGACAGGCCGCAGATTGGCCCGGATGCTGGTGTAGGAGGCCTCCTGGGCGGAGGAGTAGAGGAGCGGCGGCAGCACCAGCGGGAGCACGATCCCCGGGTCGAGCGTGTAGTCCGGGACGCCCGGCACCTCGGAGGCGAGCAGGCCGGCCACCACCAGCAGCAGCGGCGCGGAGAGGCGGTACCGGCGAGCCGCCCCGGCGACCGCGGTGCTGCCCGCGACCAGGAGGAAGAGGGCGCTGGGACTGCTCAGGGACATAGCGACACAGAACCACACGGCGCGCACCCGGCCCCGTACCCTGGGGGCCATGTCCCCCTCCCGCCCGTGCGCGCACCTCGCGGAGCTGCCCGACCCCGAGCCGGCCGCGGCGACGGACGGCTGCCCGCACTGCGCGGGGCTCGGCCAGCGCTCCGTCGCGCTGCGCAAGTGCCTGCACTGCGGACACGTCGGCTGCTGCGACTCCACACCCGGCCGCTGGGCCGCCGAGCACCACCGGCGGACCGGTCACGCGGTGATGCGCAGCCACGAGCCCGGCGAGTCCTGGCGCTGGTGCTACGAGGACCAGCGCCTGGTCTGAACGTCGGTCCCCGCGATATCGGCCCCCGCGACGTCGGCCCCGCGACATCGACCCCCGCGCGCTCCCCACGCCGCTCCGCTCCGTCAGTCCCCTCGCTTAGGCTTCAGACATGATCCGACCCGCCGTCCCCGCCGACGTCCCCGAGATCCACGCGATGGTGCGCGAGCTCGCGGACTACGAGAAGTCGCTCGCCGAGGCGAAGGCCACGGAGCGGCAGTTGCACGACGCGCTGTTCTGCGCGCATCCCGCCGCGTTCGCGCACGTCGCCGAGGACGAGGCGGGCCGGACCGTCGGGTTCGCGCTCTGGTTCCGGAACTTCTCCACCTGGACGGGGACCCACGGCGTCTATCTGGAGGACCTCTACGTCCGCCCCGAGTCGCGCGGGGGCGGCCACGGCAAGGCCCTGCTGACGGAGCTGGCCCGGATCTGCGTGGAGCGCGGCTACGGGCGGCTGGAGTGGTCGGTCCTGGACTGGAACGAGCCGTCGATCGCGTTCTACCGGGCGCTGGGCGCGGCGCCCATGGACGAGTGGACGGTCTACCGGCTGAGCGGGGCGGCCCTCGCCGAGCTCGGCAGCTGATTTCTCCTGTTTTCGCCACCACCATTGCCACGGTGCGTATATGGGGACCTACTATGAGTCACCGGCAAGCCCGGGGTAGCCGGATGGGCGACATGACGCTCGCGATCGCGGTAGCGTCACCGGTCACGGCACCAATCAGCCACACGGACAGCCACATGAACAGCACGGCACGGAACAGCTCGGAGGTGAGGGTGTCCCAGATCGACGGCGAGCCCGACGCGCAGGACTTCGTCGAGGTCCGACTGCCCGCGGCGGGCGCCTACCTCTCGGTTCTGCGAACCGCGACGGCCGGTCTCGCGGCTCGGCTCGACTTCACGCTCGACGAGATCGAGGACCTGCGCATCGCGGTGGACGAGGCGTGCGCGATCCTGCTTCAGCAGGCCGTGCCCGGCTCGGTCCTCAGCTGCATGTTCAGACTGGTCGGCGACTCGCTCAAGGTGACCGTCTCCGCCCCGACGACGGACGGGCGCGCGCCCGAACGCGACACCTTCGCCTGGACGGTGCTCTCCGCGCTGGCCGGCGAGGTGGAGTCGACCGTCCAACCGGACAAGACGGTGACCATCAGCCTGCACAAGAAGCGCGGGGCCGGCCCCGGCCAGCCGTGACGCGAGGAGACGGGAGCGGGGGATCGCCGTGAGAGACCTCAACCACCGGCCCGGAGCGGACCGGGCCCACGTACCCGCCCAGGCGGACGCCAGCGACCAGAAGCAGACGGAGGCAAGGGTGTTCGCGGACGACCCCGAGCGCGCCGACGCCCGCCCGGCCCCCGAGGCCGAGCCGGCGCGGCCCGCCGACGACGGGCCGGCCGACTTCGAGCTCGACACCGACGACGCGCACGACGTGCACGACGTGCACGGGGACAACGTGCACGACGGGGACGACGCGCACGAGGACGACGTCGAGGGTGACGTCGTCGAGGCCGGGGGCGAGAAGCCGGCCGAGCCGTGGGGTCCCGGCGGCGCGCGCACGGTCGCGCCGCAGCGTCACAGCGCGCCGGACCGCGAGGCCGCCCGCGCCCTCTTCGTGCGGCTCGCACAGCTGCCCGAGGGTTCCCCGGAGCGGGTGGAACTGCGCAACCAGCTGGTGCGCATGCACATCCCGCTGGTCGAGCACCTGGCCCGCCGCTTCCGCAACCGCGGCGAACCGCTGGACGACCTCACCCAGGTCGCCACCATCGGCCTGATCAAGTCGGTGGACCGGTTCGACCCGGAGCGCGGCGTCGAGTTCTCCACCTACGCGACGCCGACCATCGTCGGCGAGATCAAGCGCCACTTCCGCGACAAGGGCTGGGCCGTCCGGGTCCCGCGCCGCCTCCAGGAGCTGCGGCTCTCGCTCACCACCGCGACGAGCGAGCTCTCCCAGCGGCACGGCCGTTCGCCGACGGTGCACGAGCTGGCGGAGCACCTGGGCATCTCCGAGGAGGAGGTGCTCGAGGGGCTGGAGTCCGCGAACGCCTACAGCACGCTCTCGCTGGACGTCCCGGACACCGACGACGAGTCGCCCGCGGTCGCGGACACGCTCGGCGCGGAGGACGACGCCCTGGAGGGCGTCGAGTACCGGGAGTCCCTCAAGCCGCTGCTGGCGCAGCTGCCGCAGCGCGAGCAGCGGATCCTGGTGCTGCGGTTCTTCCGCAACATGACGCAGTCGCAGATCGCGGCCGAGGTCGGCATCTCGCAGATGCACGTCTCCCGGCTGCTCGCCCGCACGCTGGCTCAGCTGCGGGAGAAGCTCCTCATCGAGGAGTAGGAGTTCCCGGCCTCACTGACCCGAGGGCCACAACGCGGCGGTGGTCCTCGGGTGCAGGAGCAGCACGGCTCCGCCGATCCCGACCAGCCCGACGGCCACGCCGAGGGCGACGAACGCCCCGCCGTTCTCGCACGCGAAGTACGCGACCGCCAGGCAGAGGGTGTCCATCATCACCGCCGGGCTGCGTCCCCACTTCTTCAGCCGCAGCAGCGCGCGCCCCGCGGCGAGCGGGAGCAGGCCCATGAGGAGCAGCAGCACGCCGGCGAACTCGGCCATGCCGATCCCGGTCTTGGTGCTGGCGACCAGCGGGGCGACGACGACGTAGACGGCGTAGGCGGCGATCACGAGGCCCTGGGCGATGGAGAGCCACGCCCCGGCGGTCAGCGTCCTCGGACGCACGGAGGCGGCGGCAGCGGGCACGGCGGCATTCACGGTCACCGCTCCAGGCTAGCTTCTGCCCTGTGGATCACTCGCACTGCCTGCCCCGGGGCACGTGGTCCGAGCCGCCCCTCAGGGGTCGCGGCAGCCGCCCGTAGGTACGCTTACCAGCATGCGTGCGCTCCTGGTCGTCAATCCCAAAGCGACCACCACCAGTGGACGAACCAGAGACGTCCTCACGCACGCCCTCTCCCACGACCTGAAGCTGGACGTCGTCGCCACCGGCTACCGGGGACACGCGCGGGATCTCGCCCGCGAGGCGGCACGCGAACGGACGCACGACGTCGTGGTCGCCCTCGGCGGCGACGGAACGGTGAACGAGGTCGTCAACGGACTGCTGCACGACGGACCCGACGAACACCTGCCCGCACTGGCGGTCGTTCCCGGCGGCAGCACGAACGTCTTCGCCCGCGCGCTCGGGCTCCCGAACGATCCGGTCGAGGCGACCGGCGTGCTGCTCGACGCCCTGGCACGACCCGGCGCCCCGCGGCAGCGGGCCATCAGTCTGGGTCGCTCCGGAGGGGAAGGACTCCCGGACCGCTGGTTCACCTTCACCGCCGGGTTCGGGTTCGACGCCGGCGTGGTCGGCCGGGTGGAGCAGGCCCGACGCGGCGGGCGCCGGTCGACGCACGCCCTGTACGTGGGCCAGGCGTGGCGGCAGTTCTTCGAGGAGGGCCGGCACCGTCGCCATGGGCCGATCACGTTCAGTAGCGACGGGGTGGAGCCGATCCCCGGCCTCGCGGTGTCGATAGTCTCCAACACCTCGCCGTGGACGTATCTGGGCAACCGGCCCGTCTACGCCTCGCCGGAGGCCGGTTTCGACACGAGCCTCGACCTGTTCGGCATGACCCGGATGTCACTCGTTCAGACTCTGCGTACGATCCCGCAGCTGCTGGACTCGACGGGCGCCGGACCGCACGGCAAACACGTGGTCGCTTACCACGATCTCCCCGAATTCACCTTGCATTCGCAGGAACCGCTGCCGTTCCAGGTCGACGGGGACCACCTTGGAGAGCGGAACACCATCAGCTTCACAGGCGTATCTCGGGCACTGCGTGTGATTGTGTGAACGCAAGGGCCGTTTGGCCTTGTTCTCGAACGCACGCGCCGCTTCACTCCATCGAAGTACAGGGTGTGACCCAAGCGACACCGACGATTCAAAATTTCCTACCCGAAGGGGGTTGTATCCCGGGTCGAGGTTTGCGAACCTTTACATGGCGATCGGGACGGTCCGTAACGGAGACCGCCTGAGGCGCCCGAATCCACCCGCAACGCCGCGAGCATACGTGCGCCGACCTACCCGTCGGCCCTGTGCCTGCCATCGGGTTCGTGAAAGCGTTCACATTCACAAGCTGCCATTGATGCTGGTGGGATATCCCCGCCTTTAGAGGAGTTGGACAAGATGGACTGGCGCCACCGCGCTGTCTGCCGGGAAGAGGACCCCGAGCTTTTCTTCCCGATCGGCAACACCGGGCCCGCGCTGCTCCAGATCGAGGAGGCGAAGGCCGTGTGCCGTCGCTGCCCGGTCATGGAGAGCTGCCTCCAGTGGGCGCTGGAGACGGGCCAGGACGCCGGTGTCTGGGGTGGCATGAGCGAGGACGAGCGTCGCGCGATGAAGCGCCGTGCCGCCCGCAACCGTGCCCGCACCGCCTGACACGCAGACCGCCTGACACGCAGAGTGCACGCAGAGTGCACGCAGAGTGCACGCAGAGTAACCGCATCACCGTTCCACCTTTCTGATCAACCCTTGATCGAGTGCGCGCCTCCCAGGGAGCGCGAGCACTTTCCTGAGCAATGCACACCTGTGCATTGCTCAACGGCCCCGAGGATTTGATACCGTCGGAGCCGAGGGCAGTCGCCTGTGCCGTGCACAGAGCGCTACTGTCATCACTGAGCCCCTGCTCCGGCCGACTCCCCCCGACGGCCGGAGCAGGCCAGAGGCCCTGCCGAACCTCCCCCCCGTTCGGCAGGGCCTCGCTTTGCCTCCGAACACGGAGAAGCCGAAACGGAAGAGGCCCCCGACCGCAGAGCGGTCGGGGGCCTCTCGCGTTGCTACGT
>NZ_BBPQ01000061.1:0-32799 GCF_000787855.1 Streptacidiphilus anmyonensis
GCGCGGTCGTCCGCCGGGCCGAGGCCGGCGGCCGGCGGCTCCGCGGCCGCCTGGGCCGCGGCCTGCGCGGCGGCGTCCTCGGCCTGCTGGAGTCCGGCGCGCTGGTCGGCCGTCAGGCTGCCCAGCAGCGCCTGGGCGTGGCCGAGTCGCCGCTGGACGTCGGCCTTGTCGGCGGCGATCGAGCGGCGCAGCCGCTCCAGCTCGGCCAGCTGCTCGCCCACGGCGGCCCGGTCGCGCGCCACGCGCTGCTCGTCGCCGCGCAGCTCGGCCAGCCGGAAGGCGAGGTCGGAGTCGACCTGGCCGAGGCCTTCGGCACGCTCGAGGTAGTCGGAGGGGTGGGCGCTGAGCAGCAGCTGCACCACCGGGTCCACCGTCCCTCCCTGCTGGTACTCGGACTGCGCCATCGCGCCGAGCTGACCTGCCACGTCGTTGGCGCGCTGCTGCTCCTGCGCCAGCCGCTGCTCCAGCAGCGAGGCCCGGCGCAGGAGTTCGGCCTGCCGTTCCTGCGCCCCGACGGCGCGTTGACCCGCCGTCTCGGCCTGGGAGTAGAGCGCGTCGACCTGGCGCTGGACCTCGTCGGGGGTGCTGCTGCCGGGGCCGGAGGGGCCGGGCTGGGCCTCGGCGCCGCTCTGCGTCGTCAGCACCGCCGCGGTGGCGGCGGCCACGGTGACCGCGGCGCGGGAGAGCACGGAGGGGCCGAGGCGTCTGCCTCGTCGATGGGAAGCCACGAGCGGAGACGCTAGCGATTGGGACGAAAGCAGTCCAAGCTCCCCAGAGCTGAAAAATACCCACGCAATCCGCACATATGAACCAACGCGCAGGTCGTCACCGAGACGGACGGCGTGCGTCCGGCCCGACACGCCCCCGCATCGGGCGCCGCAATGCACCCGTCGGGGTGAACGCCCCGGGCCGGCCGGACAGCACGGAGCCCGCCGCCGGAGGACCGGCGGCGGGCTCGGCGGAGCGCGGGGCTCAGATGTGGCGCATCGCGTAGATCGAGCCGATGTAGCTCAGCGGCTCGTACTTGACGACGGTGCCGGTGTGCGGCGCGTGCAGCACCATGCCGTTGCCGGCCCACATGCCGACATGGCTGTCGCCGTTGAAGAAGATCAGGTCACCGACCTTCAGGTCGGCGACGGAGGACACCGGGGTGCCGTCGTCGATCTGGTCGTAGGTGGTGCGGCCGAGCGAGACGCCCGCCTGCGCGTAGGCCCACTGCATCAGGCCCGAGCAGTCGAACGAGGTCGGACCGGTCGCACCGTAGACGTACGGCAGGCCGAGGCGGGTCTGCGCGGCGGCGAAGGCCGCGGCCTCGACCGAGTCGCCGGCCTTGGCGCCGCCGAGGTTGACGCTGCCCGAGCCACTGCCGCCGCCGCTGCCGCTGCCGCCCGAGGTGCTGGGGGCGCTGGTGACGGCCGCCCGCTCGGCGGCGGTCATGGAGTCCAGCAGCGCCTGGGCCTGCTGGACCTTCTTCTGCGCCTCGGCCTTCTGCGCCGCCAGCTGCTTGGTGGTGCTCTCGATCTGCTGCAGGGTCTGCTCGGCCTGGGACTTCTGACCGGAGAGCTTCTGCTCGTCGCCCTGGAGCTGCCGGATCTCGGAGGCCTGGTTGTTCGTCAGCTGGCCGAGCGACGCCGCCTTGCTCAGGTAGTCGTCCGGGCTGGAGGAGAGCAGCAGCTGCACGGTCGGGTCGACCGCGCCGGTCGCGTACTGCTGGTTGGCGATCTCGCCGAGCTGGTCCAGGCGGGAGTTGACGGCGGCCTGGCTGCGGGCGATCTGGTCCTGCAGCGTGCCGACCGCGGCCTGCTGCTTCTGGAGCTGCTCCTGGGAGCCGTCGTACTTCTGGACCGCCTCGTCGGCCTGCGTGTTCAGCTGCTGCAGCTGAGCCTTGAGCTGGGCCGTGGTGGGCTTGGGAGCGGCCTGCGCGCTCTGCGCCGACACCGCCACAGCGGTGGCGGCCGCGGCCGTCAGGACCGACATACGGGCACGACTGGGAGACTTGGGACGACGATGGGACGCCACGAAGGCGAGCTCCTTCTTCCTACGGCCGCCTACCGGGTGAGCTGACGGGTTCGGGCCAGGAAGTCAGCCCTACGACGCCTCCGTCGTCCCGGAATCCCACCGGTCCGCCCCTGGCGTCGATACACCCCGGGAACTGTTGGTTCCCCGGCTCCGACTCGACGGCATCCCCCCGCGACCGCGTCGTCGAACTCGACGGTGAACGCCGCTGCCACCCGGGATGGGTGAACGACCGCACGGCGATTCGAGGAGTGACCTTAGTAACCCAACCGTGATCCGTTCAAATCCTTGTCAGGAAAAACTTCCGTCACTTCCGATGTGGCGTCAGCCGAGCGACGCTCTGTAGTCGCAATCTGACCGGATGCCGACGACATGAGGGAGAATTCGGTCATTCCACCGCATGGCATGCCAATGCTGTGAGAGTCTTCACAGATCGCTCCGGGCGTCGGCCCGCGCGTGTCGACCCGTCAAATCGGTCACATGCGGCGGATCGCGACGATTCCGTGGAACCAGCTGATCGGCTGTACCGAGACGTCGTAGCCGTACTCGGGCGCGTTCAGCAGCATCCCGTTGCCCGCGTACAGGCCCACATGCTCGCCGCCCTCCAGCACGATGATGTCGCCCACCTGGGCGTCGGCGATGCTCGGCACCGCGGTGCCGACGCTCTCGTCGGCCTGGGAGGAGTGCGGCAGGGAGATGCCGGCGTGGGCATAGGCCCACATGACCAGCCCCGAGCAGTCGAAGCCCTGCGGGGTGTCGCCGCCCCACAGGTAGGGCGCCCTGCCGATCTGGCCCATCGCCGCCTCCATGGCGGTGCGAGCGGCGCTCGATATCCCGGACAGGTCGATGGTGCCGCTCCACCCGCTGGTGGAGACAGACCCGTAGCCGCCGCCCCCGCCGTTCACGGCGACCTGCTGGGCCGGGGTGAGCGCGTCGAGCACGGACTGCGCCTGCTTGAGCTTCGCCAGGGCCGAGGTCTTCGCCTGGCTCATCTGCGCGAGCAGCTGCTGCTCCTGCGCGAGCTCCGCGGCGGCCTCGGCCTTCTCCCGCTGGAGCGTCGACTCCTGGGCGACCAGCGCCTGCAGCTCGGCGGTCTGGTTGCTGGTGAACTCGTCCTGCGAGGCGGCCTTCTGCAGGAAGGCGTCCGGGGAGCTGGAGAGCATCAGCTGGAGCGTCGGGTCGACCGCGCCGTTCGCGTACTGCGAGTTGGCGATCTGCCCCAGATTGTCCAGTTCACCGTTGACCTGGGCCTGCTGGCGGGCGATCTCGTCCTGAAGGATCGCCACCCGCTGCTGGACCGCCTGCTTCTGGGTGTTCGCCTGGTTCCACTGCTCGGTCTTGGCGGCGGCGTCCGAGCGGTCCGCGTCGACCTGCGACTTGGCGTCCTTCGTGGAGATCGTCGGGGCCGCCTGGGCCGCGGTCTGCGCCGACAGCGCCACCACGGTCGCCGCCGCAGCGGTCATCATGGAGACGCGGGCACGGCTGGCCTGGCGGGGCCGGCGGTGAGAAGCCACGAGGAATGCAGTCCCTTCGCACACACGGAACGCCCGCAGGTACGAAGAATGAACGCGAGTGCGGACGTTGTGCGTGAGGATAGTGAGGAGGCGGCCCCGTTGTCTCCCCCGGGGGGTGGATCCGGGCCTCTCTCTTAACAAATGTTCAAGATCAGCAGTTTGACCGGCAGCTCAGCGTGGTCGCCCGACCGCGCAGTGCGCCCCACCCGAGGGCTCAGGATCTGATGAGCCGTCGCAGCAGCATGGTGGATGGCACCGGCCGCGCCCCCGCGGCCCGCACCCCATCCGCGACCTCGCGGTCCGTGGAGACCACCACGATCGGACGCCCCTCGGGCTCGGCCCGCACCAGACGGCGGATCAGCTCGTCCGCCGTCTCCCCGGTGCGGCTGAACAGCACCCGCACGCCGCGCGGCGGCGGCGCCATCGGAATCGGCCCGTCCAGGTCCTGGCCGTCGAAGACACAGGTGATCTCGGCGCCCGTCTGCGCCGCCAGCAGACCGAGCCCGCGCTGCAACTGCTGGCGCTGCCGGTCCAGCGGCATGCCGGGCCAGCCGGTCTTGGTGACGTTGTAGCCGTCCACCAGCAGATGCACCTGCGGCAGTTCGAGCAACTGGTCCAGCAGGGCCGGGTCGTCGCCCTCCAGGGCGCGCCGCGCCACGTCGTGCGGGGAGGCCGCCACCGGGGACACCGCGTCCACCGAGTCCGCCGGACGGCCGCTCAGCGGCGCCAGGCCCAGCTCGCGCTGGAGCCCCTGCGCGCCCTGCACGACCGTGTCCAGCAGCAGCCGCAGCCGCATCTCCTCGGTGGACCGCCCCTCGCGGGCGGCCCGCCGGGACGCCTCCAAGGCGGCCTCCAGCTCGGCGACCCGGTGCTTGAGCCGGCGCACCTCGCTCTCCTGGGCCCCGCGCTCGGTCGCCCCGGTCGACCGCATCGCGTCCAGCTCGGCCGCGGCCTTGCGGGCCGCCGCCTCGGCGCGCTTGGTGTCGGCGGCGAGCGAGCGCAGCTGGCGGCGCAGGCTGTCGCCCTCCTTCTTCAGCGCCTCCAGTTCGGCCTTGGCGTGCTCGGCGTCCGCACGGTGCGCGGCGCGCAGCGTGACCAGCTCGTCCTGGAGCTTCTCGGCGAGCCTGGCCGACTCGGCGGCGACGACCTCGTGCTCGGCGCGCTCGACCTCCTCGCCCGCCTCCCCGACGATCCGGGTCCACCCCGGCGTGCGCAGCAGGTACGCGGCCGCGGCCACGTCCTGCGGGTCGGCGGCGGCCGGGACGCTCCCGCCCTCCAGCGCGGCCACCAGGTCCGGCTGGCCCTGCCGGACGCGGTCCGCTATCCGCGAGCGGAAACCCGGCTCGGTCTCCAGCGCGGCGGCGATGGCCGTCGCACCGCGCTTGACGCGGGCGTCGCGGGTGAACTTCACATAGGGGCGCAGCCGGGCCGGCAGCTCGGCCGGGGTGAACGCGCCGAGGGCGTCGGCGGCGATGCCGACCACGCGCCTGCGCACGCCCTCGGGCAGCGGACGGTCCAGCGCCTCGACGCCCTCGGCGCCCTCCGCGCCGTCACCGGGCGCCGGCGTCTGGTCTCGCTGCTCCACGTCTTCCGCTCCGATCCGCCACTACTGTCCGGGCCCGGCTCTCGGTCCGCTCCCCGGACAGTCATTGTCCCCGCTTGTACCCCCCGCCGATCAATTCGCCACATCTCCCAAGGAACGGCCTCAGCCGCGCTTGGCCTGTTCCGCGGCCTCGGCCTCCGCCCCCGGGCGGTCCACCAGCTCGATCTGGTCCACGGCGTCGCACCAGCGGCAGCGCACCGACTCCACCGTCTCGCTGAGCACCTCGCGCTCCTCGACCGTCGGGTCACCGGCCAGGTCCAGGTGGACGAACTCGACGACCCGGGAGGAACGCGTCACGTCGAAGCGGGTCAGGTTGCCGCAGAGCGTGCAGCGCCACCTGGTCCCCTCGGAGGGCAGGGGAACGGCCATGGCGAGGTCCTCTCGTCGTCGTCTCTACCCGGGAAACCCTAGGGCCTCCCGGCCCGGCTCGGCACGGTCCCCCACACGCTCCAGCGCGCTGGTGTCAGATTGGTCCCGGATAGGAATGCTTTGCCCATGGTGACCCTTGCGGCCCCGGAGCCCTCGACCCGCGTCCCCCGGCCTGTTCCGTACCTGCCGCTGGTGACCTGCTCGCTCATCGCGCTGTGTGTGGCCGTCTTCCTCGTCGGCCCGATCTCCGGCCTCGACCCCTTCTACGGCTCCGGCGCGGCCCGGGCGTGCGCGCAGACCCTGTACTACCGCCAGTGGGGCGTGATCCCGGCCGAACTGCTCGCCAACGCCCCGCTGCCCGCGAAGGCGGCGCAACTGCACCACTGCGCGGCCGCCGGCGGGCTGCCCAAGATCCCGGCGCTGTCGGTGCTGACCGCCATGTTCGTCCACGGCGGCTGGCTGCACCTGGCGGGCAACATGCTCTTCCTCTTCGTCTTCGGCGCGATGGTGGAACGCCGGATCGGCCCGCTGGCCTTCCTCCTCTTCTACGTGGCCCTCGGCTACCTGGCCACCTACGGCTACGCCCTCTTCGAGTCCGGCAGCCCCGGCGCAACGCAGACCCTCGTCGGCGCGTCCGGCGCGATCGCCGGGGTGCTCGGCGCGTACCTGTGCCTGTATCCCCGGGCCCGCGTCACCAGCCTCATCCCACTGCTGCTCTTCCTGCCGCTGCGCTTCCCGGCCTGGCTGGTGCTCGGCTTCTGGTTCGCCGTCCAGTGGCTCTCCATCCCCGCCACCGACCCGACCGTGCCCGGCGTCGCCTACGCCGCCCACCTCATCGGCTTCACCGGCGGCTTCCTCTTCGCCTGGCTGCTGTGGCGCCGGCCGGGGCGGTCCCGAGGGGCGACGGGCGCCACTGTTAGGCTCCCCGGCGTCAAGCCACGGGGAGCAACGACAGATGACTGACCAACAGTTCGAGACGGACCCCAGTGCCGTCATGGCCCTCGCCGGTGACTTCCACCAGGAGGCGACCTCCCTGCCGGGGGACGCGGTCTCCTTCGGCCGGAGCGCCGGACAGATCGGGGCGGCCTTCGGCGTCCTCGGCGCCTGCGACGGCGCCTCGCAGCAGTACGCGAACCTGCTGAACAGCACCCTCAACGCACTCGGCAAGATCGCGGAGATGCTGGAGGGCGACGCCGAACAGCTGGGCCAGACCGCGCAGACCTACGTGGAGAACGAGCAGCAGGTCCAGCAGCACTTCACGCGGGTGCACCAGAGTTTCTGAGGTCCGGGGGAATCGACAGATGAACATCAACGGCGCCATCGACGGCGTGGTACTGAAGGTCCTTCAGGCTTTCGGAGTCGAGCTGCCGGGCGGCGACGGGGACGTCCTGCGCTCCATAGCCTCCGACTGGGACGGCATGGCCACCGATCTGGCGAACCGGGTCCGGGCGCTCGACGGCCAGGTGGCGTCGACCGGTCCCACCGAGTGGTCGGGACCGGCCCGCCAGGCCTTCGACCAGCACTGGCAGCAGCAGGTCAGCACGCTGAACGAGATCGCGGGCAATCTGCACAAGGTCGCCGACGGCCTGCGCCAGTACGCGGGCGAGATCGACTCGATCAACCTCTCCATCGTCGACATCTGCGTGCAGATCGCGGAGATGGAGGCCGCCGGGGCGCTGCTCTCCCTGGCCACCGGCTTCATCTCCGACCTGGTCGCGGACACCGCGATCGCGGCCCGGGTCGCCAAGATCATCGACCTGGTCGCGCAGTTCACCCGCGCCGCGGAGAAGGTCTCCGAGGTGCTGAGCGAGCTCTTCGAGCTCACCGAGGAGAGCGCGGCCACGCTGACCAAGGTGCTCACCGCCTTCGCCAAGATCTCGGGCTCGGCGCTGCGCTCCGCGGGCGAGTCCTTCGCCGGCAACTTCGCAGCGGACACCGGCAGCATGATGATGAACCAGGCGCTCTCCGGCCAGAAGGTCGACGTGGGCGCCGACGCGAAGGACGGCGCCGTCGAGGCCGGCGGCTCGGCCGCCTTCGCCGGACTGACCGGCGGGATCGGCGCAGCGCCGGGCGTGTCGAGCAAGGTGGGCGACTTCCTGACCGGGGACGGGGGCAAGCTCAGCAACCTGACCAACGGCGCGCTGGGCAATATCGCCGGCACCGGTCTGGACGACTACCTCCACCCCAACCAGCAGCAGGGCAAGGACGCGACCGGCGTCACCGAGGACCTCGTCACCGCCGGGGTCACCGGCGCCTACGGCAACTCCCGCATCGACGACAAGCTGAACGGCCTCAAGGAGAAGGGGAGCTTCGGCGGCGCCAACCTGAGCGAGCAGGGGAAGCGCCTCGACTCCGCGTTCGCCTTCTCGGCCGGCACCGGCGACAACACGGCTGTCTACAACGCCGGCTCGGGAGTCGAGTCGGACCTGGAGAACCTCCAACAGGAACAGCAGAAGCTCGCAGGACAGGAGCCCGGCCAGTGAGCACCCTCCCCTCCTCGACGTGGCCTCTGGCGGGCGGCAGCATCCCTCCACAGGGCGGCGGCGGCCACGGCAGCATGCACTGGGGCCTGCTCGTCGGCGTTCCGCTGATCGCGCTGGGCCTGCTGCTGGCGGGCTGCGGGCTCGTGCTCGCCGTGAAGCTGGCCAGGACGGCGACGAAGCCGGTCCAGCACCTGCTCGGTCCGTTCTTCCTGCTCCTGGGAGCAGGAATCGCCGGGCTCGGGTTCTGGCTCGCCTAGCATGGTCAGCGCATGCCCCCGCCGACAGGAGACTCCGTGATCACCGCCATCGTGCTCGTCAAGACCAGCGTCGACCGGATCCCCGAGATCGCCGAGCAGATCGCCGCGCTGGAGAGCGTCACCGAGGTCTACTCCGTCACCGGCGGCTGGGACCTGATCGCCATCGTGCGCGTCCGCGCCCACGAGGAGCTGGCCGATGTGATCCCCGGTCAGGTCAACAAGGTGCCCGGCGTGGAGCACACGGAGACCCACGTGGCCTTCCGCACGTACTCCAAGCACGACCTCGACGCGGCGTTCGCCATCGGCCTGGACGACTAGGCCCTCTCCGGCGGCGCCGCTCAGCGGCGGGTGTCCGGCACGCAGCGGCCGCCCTCGGTGCGGTAGGACCACGCCGAGCCGCTGCCGACCAGCTCCCGCACCGCCGCCAGGAACCGGTCCACGTGCTCCTCCGGCGTGCCCGCGCCGAAGCTCACGCGGATCGCGTTCAGGCTGCGCTCGCCCGGCAGCGACGGCTCCGGCGCGCCGCACTCGCTGGGCGCCGTCTCCTCGCCGCCCAGCAGTGTGCGGACCAGCGGGTGCGCGCAGAACAGGCCGTCGCGCACGCCGATGCCGTACTCGGCGGAGAGCGCCGCGGCGAAGTGCGAGCTGTTCCAGCCCTGCACCACGAAGGAGAGCACACCGACGCGCGGGTGATCCTCCCCGAAGAGCGTCAGCACCCGCACCTCGGGGACCTCCGCCAGCCCGGCGCGCAGCCGCTCGATCAGCTGCTGCTCACGCGCGTGCAGGGTGTCCAGCCCCGCCTCCGCCAGCGCCCGGCAGGCGGAGGCGATGGCGTACGCGCCGATGACGTTCGGCGAGCCGGCCTCGTGCCGCGCCGGGCCCCGGTGCCACTCGACGGCCACCGATCCGTCCGTCTCCCGCGCGACGGTGCGGCTGGCGCCGCCGCCCGCCAGGTAAGGCTCCGCCGCGTCCAGCCAGTCGGCGCGCCCGGCCAGCACGCCCGCGCCGAACGGCGCGTACAGCTTGTGTCCCGAGAAGGCCACCCAGTCCACGTCCAACTCCCGCACGGAGACCCGGTGGTGGGGCGCGAGCTGGGCGGCGTCGAGGACGATCCGGGCGCCGTGGCCGTGGGCCACCGCGGCCAGCTCGGCGACCGGCCAGATCTCCCCGGTCACGTTGGACGCGCCGGTGACGCAGACCAGCTTCGGTCCGGGACCGGCCGCGTCCAGCGCGGCGTCCAGGGCCGCGACGGCCTCCCGCGGGGAGCGCGGCGCGCGCAGGTAGGCGACCTCCAGCCCGCGGCCCGGCCAGGGCAGCAGGGACGCGTGGTGCTCGGTCTCGAACGCGAAGACCCGGGTGCCGCTCGGCAGCGCGCCGGCCAGCAGGTTGAGCGAGTCGGTGGTCGCCCGGGTGAAGACGACCTGGTCGTCCTCACGCAGGTCCAGGAACTCGGCGACGGTCGCGCGGCTCTGCTCGAACAGGTCGGTGGAGAGCTGCGAGAGGTACCCGGCCCCGCGGTGCACGCTGCCGTAGTAGGGCGCGTAGGCGGCGACGTCGTCCCACACCCGCTGGAGCGCGGGCGCGCTGGCGGCGTAGTCGAGCGCGGCGTAGCCGACCTTCTCGCCGTTGACGAGCGGCACCTCGACCTCGCGGCCGAGGACGGGAAGGGGCTGACAAACAGTGACATTACGGGCGGCGACAGACATGGCGGTACCTCCGGAGGATGCGCGTGGGTATGGCGAAACAGCCCCGGTTGGGAGGGGGCATGGATGTACTACGGAGATGTGGAGGCCCGGACGGCCTCTACCGCATTCGCTTCTGCACGGGAGAACTCCTCGAGGGACGCGCGCTTGCCTGGCGGCACCTCGCCGCAGGCCTGGTCGTCACCCGGAGGCACCCCACCACGGTCGGAGGGTTGCCGGACAGCGAGCCGGGGCTTCAGCGGCGAACGCCGCGTGCTGTCACTCGTGACCTGTTCAGGAGTATGGCAGAGGACCACTCCGTGGGCGAAGGGCGTTCCGGCATGTGAGAAACCCTCTGGGGGCGCGAGGAACTGCGCGAGCCACGCCCACGCGGCGGAGCCGCACATCGGTGGAGCCTCGCGCCCCTGGTGGCTACGCCTGCGTCGTCGCCTTCGCCCACTCGGCGAGCTTGCGCTCGGCCGCGCCCGAGTCGATCGCCTCCGCCGTGCGGTCCATCGCCGCGCGCATCTGCTCGACGAAGGGCGCGTCCGTCGGCGCCAGGGCCACCAGCGCGGAGGCGCTGTTCAGTACGACCGCGTCCCGGACCGGGCCGCGCTCGCCCGCCAGGACCCTGCGGGCCACCTCCGCGTTGTACGCCGGGTCCGCGCCGCGCAGGGCCTCGACCGGGGCGAAGGCGATGCCCACGTCGCGCGGGTCGAAGGAGAACTGCTCGACCTCGCCGCCGCGCACGCGCCAGACCGTCGAGGTCGTGGTGACGGTCAGCTCGTCGAGGCCGTCGTCGCCGCGGAAGACCAGCGAGGAGTTGCCGCGGCGCGCCAGCACGCCGGCGATCAGGCCGGCCATGCGCGGGTCGAAGCAGCCGACCGCGTTCGCGCCGACCCGGGCCGGGTTGGTCAGCGGGCCCAGCAGGTTGAAGAAGGTGGGGACGCGCAGATCCCCGCGCGCCGTCGCCGCGTGCCGCATGGAGGGGTGGAAGACGGGGGCCGGGCAGTAGGTGATGCCCGTCTCCACGGCGACCTCCGCGACCCGACGCGGGGTCAGCGCCAGATTGACGCCGAGCTTCTCCAGCACGTCCGTCGCGCCGCTGGCGCTCGACGCCGCGCGGTTGCCGTGCTTGGCGACGCGCGCGCCCGCGCCCGCGGCGACGATCGCGGACATGGTGGAGATGTTGACGGTCTTGGCGCGGTCGCCGCCGGTGCCGACGATGTCGACGGCCGGGCCGGGCACCTCGATCACGGTGGCGTGCGCGTACATCGCCTCGACCAGACCGGAGATCTCCTCGACCGTCTCGCCCTTGGCGCGCATCGCGATCATGAAGCCGGCCACCTGGGCGGGGGTCGCCTCGCCGGAGAAGATCTGGTCCATCGCCCAGGCGGTGTCCTCCGCCGTCAGGTCCGAACCGGAGAGCAGCGGCATCAGGACGTCCGGCCAGGTGCGCACCCGCGCGGGGTCGTCGCCGCCGAACGCAGGATTGGAGTGCACCATGACTGTCGCCTCTCGAGGACTGGGGTCGATCAAGACGACCCCAGCCTATCGAGCGGGGCGCTGGGTAAGACGACAGATCTCAGGCGGCGAGACCCGCGCGTCCGCGCAGCAGCGCGGTCGCCGCGCCGACGAGCGCGACCGGGTCGACGGGGGCGGGGACGGCGGCGTCCGCGTGGCTCCAGGTGGCGAGCCACGCGTCCTGGGGGCGGCCGATCAGCACCAGCACCGGCGGGCACCGGTAGATCTCCTCCTTCAGCTGGCGGGTCAGGCCCATGCCGCCCAGCGGCACCGCCTCGCCGTCCAGCACCAGCAGGTCGATCCGGCGGGCGCCCTTCTCGTACTCGTCCAGGGCCCGGACCACGGCCGGCGCCGTCGCGCACTCGAGGTAGGCGAGCTCCGGCAGCTCCGCGTCGGGCCGCTTGCCGAGGGCCAGGCGCACCTGCTCCCGGGTGTTGCGGTCGTCGCTGTAGACAAGGATGTTCAGGGCCATCGCTCGTTCTCTCCCTACATCGGGATGTACCGACCTGCCACGTGACGCGTACCACTGCGCGGTGCTCGTTCGGATGCTACTCGCGTCCCGCGCGCCACAACACCGGGTGAACGACGATCTCTGATAGGAAGGTCCGGACAGCGGCACGCACTTCATCCCTTCGAGCGACACCACGTCGCCCGTCGGTGCGGCACGTCTGCTCCGACCTGCCAGAACACGGCGTCGGAGGGTACGTCATACGCCAGACACACCGAGGAAGACCCCCCGGCGTTAGTGCGGAATAAGGGACCGACATAATGTCGGTCGTGGCGACAGCAACTGCAGTAGAAACCGGGCACGCGCACGGTTCGGTCAACCGGCCGAACCTGACCAGCGTCGGAACCATCGTCTGGCTGAGTTCCGAGCTGATGTTCTTCGCGGCCCTCTTCGCGATGTACTTCACGCTTCGTTCGGTGACGGGTACCGCCTTCTGGCACTCGCAGAACGACGCGCTGAACGTTCCCTTCTCCTCCGTGAACACCACGATCCTGGTGCTCTCCTCGTTCACCTGCCAGATGGGTGTCTTCGCCGCCGAGCGCGGCGACGTGAAGAAGCTCCGGGCCTGGTTCATCGCGACCTTCATCATGGGCGCGATGTTCATCGGCGGTCAGATCTACGAGTACACCGAGCTGGTGAAGCACGACGGCCTGTCGCTGTCGTCCTCCCCCTACGGCTCGGTGTTCTACCTCACCACCGGCTTCCACGGGATGCACGTGACGGGTGGTCTGATCGCGTTCCTGCTGGTCCTCGGCCGGACGTACGCGGCCAAGAGGTTCACTCACGAGCAGGCGACCGCGGCGATCGTCGTGTCCTACTACTGGCACTTCGTCGACGTGGTCTGGATCGGCCTCTTCGCGACCATCTATCTGATCAAGTAGCAGGGTCGGACCGTCAGGGACGGTCTACCGGACTCTCCAGACGCTCCAGATCCTCACACCGGGGTTTATTCCGTGAAAAAGCTCTCCGCACGACGGCGCCACCCGCTGGCAGCGCTCGTCGTCCTCATCTTCGCCCTGGCGGTCACCGGGGGGCTGTGGGCGGCGCTCGCGCCGACCAGCAGCGCCTCGGCCGATGCCAGCCAGTCCCTCCAGGTCGAGGAGGGCAAGCGGCTGTTCCAGGTCGGCTGTGCCAGCTGCCACGGTCTGAACGGCGAAGGCACCAACCTCGGCCCGTCCCTGGTGGGCGTCGGCTCCGCGGCCGTCGACTTCCAGGTCGGCACGGGCCGCATGCCCGCGCAGCAGCCGGGTGCGCAGGTCCCGAGCAAGAAGGTCATCTACAGCCAGGCCCAGATCGACCAGATGGCGGCCTTCGTCGCCACGCTCGGCGCCGGCCCGGTCATCCCGACCCAGGACCAGTACTCCGGCGGAAACGTCGCCGCGGGTGGCGAGCTGTTCCGCACCAACTGCGCGCAGTGCCACAACTTCGCCGGCGCCGGCGGCGCCCTCAGCGAGGGCAAGTACGCGCCGAGCCTCGCGGGCGTCAGCGCCAAGCACATCTACGAGGCCATGCTGACCGGCCCGCAGAACATGCCGTCCTTCCCCAACTCCACCATGCCGGAGCAGCAGAAGAAGGACATCATCGCTTACGTCCAGCACGCGACGAACAGCGACGCCAACCCGAGCTACGGCGGTATGACCCTGGGCGCGATCGGCCCGGTCTCCGAGGGTCTCTTCGGGTGGATCTTCGCGCTGGGCGCCCTGATCGGCACCGCGATCTGGATCGCCGCCCGCACCCCCAAGGCCAAGAAGTCATGACGAGCCAGGACAACATGTCTGAAGAACACCTGCCGGAGGCCGCACACGGCCACGGGGGCGGACCCGTCGTCAGCAAGGACGGATACTTCGCCGACCCGGGCCTGCCGCCCCACGAGCACCGCCGAACCGACATCGACGAGAAGGCCGCCCGCCGTGCGGAGCGCCAGGTCGCGACGTGGTTCCTGCTGTCGATGCTGGCGACTGTCGGCTTCATCGCCAGCTACGTCATCTTCAAGCCGGGACCGACGCACCACGTCTACATCTGGCCGGTCGGCGACGTCTCCCCGCTGAACTTCGCGCTCGGCGTCACCCTCGGCATCTCGCTGTTCGCCATCGGCGCGGGCGCGGTCCACTGGGCCCGCACGCTGATGTCGGACGAGGAGCACATCGCCGAGCGTCACCCGATCGAGTCGACCCCCGAGGTCCGCGAGCAGGTCTTCGCCGACTTCCGCCAGGGCGCCAAGGAGTCGGGCTTCGGCCGCCGCAAGCTGATCCGCAACACGATGATCGGCGCGATGGCGATGGTCCCGCTCTCCGCGGTCGTGCTCTTCCGCGACCTCGGCCCGCTGCCGGAGAAGAAGCTGGACACGACCGGCTGGAAGGCCGGCATGCTCCTGAAGAACATGAACACCGGTGAGCCGATCAAGGCCTCCGACGTGGAGGTCGGCTCGCTGACCTTCGCGATGCCGCAGGACCTGTCCGAGGACGACGAGGACTTCCAGGTGCGCATCGCCAAGGACGCGCTCATGCTGGTCCGTCTGCAGCCGGGCGACATCAAGGACAAGAACTCGGCCGCCTGGGGCTACGAGGGCGTTCTCGCCTTCTCCAAGATCTGCACCCACGTCGGTTGCCCGATCAGCCTGTACGAGCAGCAGACGCACCACGTCCTCTGCCCGTGCCACCAGTCGACCTTCGACCTGTCCGACGGCGCCCGCGTCATCTTCGGCCCGGCCGGCCACCCGCTGCCGCAGCTGCAGATCGGCGTGGACGCGACCGGCAACCTCGAGGCCCTCAACGGCTTCACCGTTCCCGTCGGCCCCGGCTTCTGGGAGCGCAGCGAATGAGCACTCACGCCAACGACAACTCCCACGAGGAGCAGATCGGCCACAGCGAGGCCGGTGTCGAGCAGAAGCACCTGGGTGAGAAGTCCGCCGACTGGGTGGACGGTCGCCTGGGCATCTACAGCCTGGCCAAGGCCAACCTCCGGAAGATCTTCCCGGACCACTGGTCGTTCATGCTGGGCGAGATCTGCCTCTACAGCTTCATCATCATCATCCTGACCGGCGTCTACCTGACGCTGTTCTTCCAGCCCAGCATGGGCGAGGTCATCTACCACGGCTCCTACACGCCGCTCCAGGGCATCAAGATGTCCGAGGCGTACGAGTCGGCGCTGAACATCAGCTTCGACGTCCGTGGCGGCCTGCTGATCCGTCAGATCCACCACTGGGCGGCGATCGTCTTCGTCGCGGCCATGCTGGTGCACATGATGCGCGTCTTCTTCACGGGCGCGTTCCGCAAGCCGCGTGAGATCAACTGGCTGTTCGGCTTCCTGCTGCTGTTCCTGGGCATGTTCGACGGCTTCATGGGCTACTCCCTCCCGGACGACCTGCTGTCCGGTACGGGTATCCGCTTCATGGAGGGCGCGATCCTGTCGGTGCCGCTGGTCGGCACCTACCTGCAGATGTTCCTGTACGGGGGTCAGTTCCCGGGCAACGACATCATCCCGCGCTTCTTCACGATCCACGTGCTGCTGATCCCGGGCATCATGCTGGGCCTGCTGGTGGCCCACCTGATCCTGGTCTTCTACCACAAGCACACGCAGTTCGCGGGCCCCGGCCGCACCGAGAAGAACGTCGTCGGCATGCCGCTGATGCCGGTCTACATGGCCAAGGCGGGTGGCTTCTTCTTCCTGGTCTTCGGTGTCATCGCCTTCGTCTCGGCGATCGCCTCGGTCAACCCGATCTGGGCGTACGGCCCCTACCGCCCCGACCAGGTGTCCACCGACGCCCAGCCGGACTGGTACATGGGCTTCTCCGAGGGTCTGATCCGCATCATGCCGGGTTGGGAGATCCGCGCCTGGGGTCACACCCTGGAGCTGGGCGTCTTCATCCCGCTGGTGGTCTTCGGCCTGATGTTCATCGTCATCGCGATCTACCCCTTCCTGGAGGGCTGGATCACCGGTGACAAGCGTGAGCACCACATCCTCGACCGCCCGCGCAACGCCCCGGTCCGCACCGCTCTCGGCGTCGCCTGGATCACCGAGTACCTGATCCTGCTCGTCGGCGGTGGCAACGACCTGTTCGCCACGCACCTGCACCTGTCGATCGACGCGATCACCTGGGCCTGCCGCGTCCTGTTCTTCGTCGGCCCGGTCATCGCCTTCATGGTGACCAAGCGCTGGTGCATGGGCCTGCAGCGCGGCGACAAGGACAAGATCCTGCACGGTCGCGAGACCGGCACGATCAAGCGCCTGCCGCACGGTGAGTTCATCGAGGTCCACGCGCAGCTGCCGCAGGAGGAGCTGTTCCGCCTCACCGCCCACGAGCAGGGCGCCCCGGTCGCGCTGCCGCCGGCGGTGGACGAGAACGGCGTCAAGCGCAAGGTCGGCGCCGTCACCAAGCTCCGTGCCAAGCTCTCCCAGGGCTACTTCGGCCCGCAGAGCCAGATCGCGAAGCCGACCGCCGAGGAGCACGCCGAGATCACCTCCGGCCACGGCCACCACTGATCCGCCGCTGATCCTCAGCTGATCGGACTGCAGTAACGCCGCCGCCACAGCGGTAGAGGCCCCCCTCCCCTCCGGGAGGGGGGCCTCGTGCGTTCACGCCTCGCGACCGCGTCCGGGCAGGCTCAGCAGCAGGTACAGCAGCAGCGCCGAGCCGAGGCCGACCGCCCACCCGTAGTCGGCCAGCGGCTTCAGCGCCGGGATGACGCCGCCCACGGGGAAGGGGCCCTGCTTCACGCCGTCGCTGACGGTCGAGTAGGAGCCGCCCACCGCCAGCACGCCGCCGACCAGGAAGGCCAGCACCGCGCGCAGGTTCCAGCCGCCGGTGTACCAGTAGCGGCCGCCCTGCCGGTACAGGTCCGCCAGCGACAGCCGGGTGCGGCGCAGCAGCCAGTAGTCGGCGATGAGGATCCCCGCGACCGTGCCGAGCAGCCCGCCGACCACGCCCAGCCAGGTGTAGATGTAGACGTGCGGGTTGGCGATCAGCTTCCACGGCATGATGACGATCCCGACGACGCCCGTGATCAGGGCGCCGGTCCGGAAGTCCACGTGTTTCGGCGCCAGGTTGGACAGGTCGTAGGCGGGCGAGACGACGTTGGCCGCGATGTTCACGCTCAACGTCGCCACCATCACGATCAGCAGCGCGAACAGCGCGCCGGCCACGTTGCTCATCCGGGCGCTCAGCGCGATCGGGTCCCAGATCGGCGCCCCGTAGACGGCCTGGGAGCCGGAGGTCACCAGCACCGACAGCACGGCGAAGAGCGTCATCGTCGTCGGCAGCCCGAGGGTCTGGCCCCACAGCTGCGCCTTCTGACTGCCGCCGAAGCGGGTGAAGTCGGGGATGTTGAGGGCGAGCGTCGACCAGAAGCCGATCATGCCCATCAGGGCGGGGAAGAAGACCTTCCAGAACCCGCTCCCCCAACCCAGCCTGGACGGCTGGTCCAGCAGCGGGCCGAGGCCGCCGGCCTTGTCCGCCATGACGCCGAGCAGCACCAGGGCGCCGACGATGACCAGCGGCGCGGCCCAGTTCTCCACCCTCCGCAGCGTCTCCATGCCGCGGGTGACGATGGCGATCTCGATCAGCCAGAAGACCAGGAAGGAGAGCCACTGCGTCCACGGCGTCCCGGCCACCTGGCCCGCCGTCAGCCAGCCGTGGCCCAGCACCTTCCCGGCCAGCAGGTAGATGCCCTCGCCGCCGATCCAGGTCTGGATGCCGAACCAGCAGCAGGCGACCGCGGCCCGCACCAGGGCCGGCAGGTTCGCGCCGCGCAGCCCGAACGAGGCGCGGGCGAAGACCGGGAACGGGATGCCGTACTTGGTGCCCGCGTGCCCGGTCAGCAGCATCGGCCCGAGCACGATCAGGTTGGCCAGCGCGATCGTCAGCACGGCCTGCTTCCAGTCCATGCCGAGCGCCACCAACCCGGAGGCCAGCGTCCACGAGGGGATGCAGTGGGCCATGCCGACCCACAGCGCCAGGTAGTTGTAGGTGCGCCAGGTGCGGCGCTCGACGGGGACGGGGGCCAGGTCGCCGTTGGTGAACCGGGGGTCGTCGAGGACGACTCCCTCGGCCAGGGCGACCCGGCCGTCCGGGTAGGTCTGCTGGAGGGACATCGCACGCCACCTCGCTCCGCGAAGAGGGCTGACCACCGACCGGGAGCGGCCGGAAACCGTCAGTGAAGCAGAGCCCGATCTTCGCGCATAGAGCGCGTCAGTTCCGTTCGCACACGCTCTCCAGGTGGGCGCCGATCCGGCCGAGGAACTCCTCCCAGCGCGCCACGAACTCCGGGTCGTGCGGGGACATCCCCGTCGCCATCCGGGTGACCTGCGGCAGCAGCGTCGGATAGCTGGCCAGGCCGAAGCACATCAGCCGGAACAGCGCCGGGTCGAGCTCCGGATCGAGGCGACCGGCGGCCTGCCGTCGGGCGATCTCGGCGATCTGCGCCCGGATGACGGGCGTGCGCTCCTCCTCGCGCGGGATCGGCCGGTCGCCGTAGGCGAGCGCCTCGCGCTGGAGGTAGGCGAGCCACGCCGCGTCGGCCTCCTCCTGGTGGCGGTAGTGGAACGCGAGGAACTCCCCGAACGGCTCCGGCGCGTGCCCGGCCCGGTCCAGGCGCTGCCCGCGCACCCGGGTCAGCAGCTCGTTGAAGAGCTGGTCCCCCACCCGGCCGCCGGTCGCCAGGAACATCGACCAGGCGAAGCCGCCCGCCCAGCCGGGCAGCCGCTCGACGAGCGCGTTCGCGGGCTGCCCCGGCGCCTGCGGCATCCGGTACACCAGGAACGCCGCCGCCAGCAGCAGCACCGCGCTCAGCGGCATCAGCTCGCCGAACGCGGTGGCGTAGGCGGCTCCGTGGGTCGCCGTCCCGACCAGGGTGAAGTAGGTCAGCCCGAACAGGGCGACGCCGAGCACGTTGCCCGTCTGCATCGAGGTGGTGACCACCCCGGAGGCGCCGCCCGCGTCCTTCGGCGGGACGCTGGAGAGGATCGTGCCGACCAGCGGGCTCATGCCCAGGCCCTGGCCGACGCCGGTCAGCAGCATGGTCGGCGCCAGCGCCCACACCGACAACGAGGCGCCGGCGGCGGCCGCCGTCGCGGCCGTCCCGAACAGGCCGAAGGCGGCCAGCACGTAGCCGATGGCCAGCACGTGCCGGCCCAGCACCGGTACCAGCCGGGGGGCCAGCAGCGAGGTGCAGAAGAAGCCGACGGCGCTCGGGGTGTAGACGAGCGCGGACTTCAGCGGCGAGAAGTCCAGCCCCGTCTGGAGGTACACCGCGAGGGTGAACAGGAAGCCCGCGTACGACAGCTGGAACAGCACCGCGATCGGCACGCCGCTCGCGAAGCCCCGATTGCGGAAGAGGTCCAGCCGTACCAGCGGCTGCCCGCCGCGGGCCGCGACCCTCGTCTCCCAGCGCAGGAACGCCCAGCCCACCGGGAGCGCCGCGACCAGCATCAGCACCAGCCACAGCGGCCAGCCCTGGTCCCGGCCCAGCAGCAGCGGCACCGAGAGCAGCAGCAGGAGCGCCGTCACCAGGCCCGCGCCGCCGAGGTCCAGCCGGGTCCGCGACTCGTCGCGGTCGTCCGGCAGCCACAGCAGGGCGGCCACCGCGGCCAAGACGCCGACGGGCACGTTGACCAGGAACACCGGCCGCCAGGTCCAGCCGAACAGGTCCAGCGCCAGCAGCGCGCCGCCGATCAGCTGCCCGGCGATGGCGGCGATGCCGATCACCGCGCCGAACGCGCCGAGCGCCCGGCCGCGGGCCTCGCCCTGGTAGCTGGTCTGGATGATGGCCAGCACCTGCGGGTAGAGCATCGCGCCGCCCACGCCCTGCAACACGCGCGCGACCACCAGCACGGCGATGTCCGGGGCCGCCCCGCACAGCGCCGAGGCGGCGGTGAACACCAGCAGCCCCGCGACGAACATCCGCTTGCGCCCGAGGATGTCCCCGAGCCGCCCGCCGGTCACCAGCAGCGAGGCGTAGGCGATGGTGTACGCGGACACCACCAGCTCCACCGCCCCGAACCCGGCGGAGAGGCCGGAGCGGATCGACGGGATCGCCACGTTGACGATCGCCACGTCCAGGATCGCCATGAACGTGCCGACCAGCACGATCGGCAGAACGAATCTCCCACTGTCCCCGCGCGCCACGCGCCCTCCCCCAAGATCACGTCAAAGTCCCTATTCTGACGGGGACTTGTGCGTGCGGGCCAGGGGTTTTCAGGCGCTGGGACGCAGGTACCCGACGCTCGTCGTCAGGGCCGTCCCGGACGCGCCGGCTCCGCCGCCGGTCACCGCCGCGGGGTCGGCCGGGCTCGTGGTCACCGTGCGGCCGAGCGCGCTGCCCTGCTGCCACGCCGACCAGCTGAGGTTCCAGTCGCCGTAGCCGTTGCCGAAGGGCTCCATCTCGTGGCCGAGGCTGTGGACCACCTGGACCAGGTCGCCGCGGTGGAAGGTGTCGTAGAACCACTCGGCGTTGCCGGTGCTCATGCCGGTGCAGCCGTGGCTGACGTTGGCGACGCCCTGCGAGCCGACCGACCACGGCGCGGCGTGCACGTACTCGCCGCTCCAGGTGACCCGGGTGGCCCAGTAGACGTCGAGGGCGTAGGAGTTGGAACTGCCCGCGGCGATGCCGACGGTGGAGGAGTTCATGAAGACCTCCTGCTCCTGCTCCAGCACCACCTTGATGCCGTTGCGGGTGGAGAAGCCCGGCTTGCCGGTGGTGATCGGGATGGACCGGATCTCCTGGCCGTTGCGGTAGACGGTCATGTAGTCGCTGCCCGCGTCGGTCAGGGCGAGCATCCGGTCGCCGGTCCTGAAGGCGACGGAGGCCGGCGCGCCACCGTAGAGGCCGCTCTGCACCTTGGCCCCGCCGAGGTCGAACGCGGCCTGGATCACGGCGTGCGCGGGCCAGTAGTCCTTCGGCCGGAAGTGCAGCGTCTTGTCGTCCACCCAGTACCAGGCCCCGGTGACCGAGGGCGTCGACCGGACGGTCAGGGCGGTCTCGACGATCTTCCGGGCGGCCGGGTCGTGGACGGGCTGGCTGAGCGCGACCGTGATCGGCTCGCCGACGCCGTAGACGCCCTTGTCGCCGGGCGTCATGACGGCGGTGAGGGTCGACGTCGCCGCGAGGGTGGTGAAGCTCTTCTGGACCCCGCCACGGCCGTCCCCGCCGCCGTCCGCCGCCGCGACCTTGACGGTGTAGTGGGTGCCCGCCGCGAGCGCCCCGGTGGAGCGCCAGGAGCGGCCGTCCGCCGCCAGCTGCCCCGCCACCTGGCGGCCCGTGTCGGAGACGACGGTGACGTCGGTGAGCCTGCCGCCGTGCTGGGCGGTGACCACGACGGGCAGCGACGGGTCCACGCTCCCGCCGCCGTTCGGGGAGATCTGCACCAGCCCGCTCGCGTCGACCTGCTGCTCAGGGCCGACGTCCCGGCCGCTGCAGGCGGCCAGCGCCAGGGGACCGGCCGTCAGAACCACACCGGCGATGACATTGCGAGCCCACACCGTGCTTCCCGGCTTCATGTGCCGTCACACCCTCTCCTGAGGTGACTGGCGCCGCGCGATCCGACGCCTCGTCACATCGTAGGAAAGTCGTACATTTCGCACCCGTTCAGTCACCCGGGCGAGTGAGACGGCCCAGCGCACCGGCGTGTCGTGACATGACGAAGGGCCGGGTCCCGCACCTCTCGGTACGGAACCCGGCCCTTCGCGTGGTCCGGATCAGCCGCAGATCACTGCGTCTGGTTCTCGCCGCGGTAGTACTCGAAGGTCCAGCCCCAGATGCCCATGAGGATCACCGGCATCGAGAAGATCAGCAGCCACCATCCGAAGATGACGCCCATGAAGCCGAGCGCGCCGCCGAGGCCCAGGGCCAGCGGCTGCCAGCTGTGCGGGCTGAAGAAGCCCTGCACACCGGCGTCGTCCGAGACCTCAGCCTGCGGGTTGTCGCCGGCGCCCGTGTCCACGCGCTTGGCGGTGAACAGCAGGTAGAAGGCGATGAACGATCCCAGGCCGAAGGCCAGGAACAGGCAGGTGGTGCCCGTCGGGTCCTTGGACCACAGGCCGTACCAGATGGCCATGCCCAGGACGAAGACCGCGAAGCCGGCAAAGATCTTGCCTTGCTCCTTCATCGGTCACCCGCCTCCTTCTTCTCCAGTGCGGCCTGCAGGTGGGCCGGCACCTCTCCGTGGTTCTCCAGGTAGTCGCGCGCCGCGATCTCCGGGTGGTGCAGGTCGAACGCCGGGGATTCGGAGCGGATGCGCGGCAGCGTGAGGAAGTTGTGCCGCGGGGGCGGGCAGGACGTCGCCCACTCGAGCGAACGGCCGTAGCCCCAGGGGTCGTCGACCTCGACCTTCTCGCCGTACTTCGCCGTCTTCCAGACGTTGTAGAGGAACGGCAGGATCGACGCGGCCAGGACGAACGAACCGATGGTCGAGATCAGGTTCAGCGTGGTGAAGCCGTCGCTGGGCAGGTACGTCGCGTAACGACGCGGCATGCCCTCGGCACCCAGCCAGTGCTGGACCAGGAAGGTGGTGTGGAAGCCGATGAACAGCATCCAGAAGCAGATCTTGCCGAGCTTCTCGTCCAGCATCTTGCCGGTCATCTTGGGCCACCAGAAGTGGAAGCCCGCGAACATCGCGAACACGACGGTGCCGAAGACCACGTAGTGGAAGTGGGCGACGACGAAGTACGAGTCCGAGACGTGGAAGTCGATCGGCGGGGAGGCGAGCAGAACGCCCGTCAGACCACCGAAGACGAAGGTGACCAGGAAGCCGACGGTCCACAGCATCGGGGTCTCGAAGCTGAGCGAGCCCCGCCACATGGTGCCGATCCAGTTGAAGAACTTGACGCCGGTCGGAACGGCGATCAGGAACGTCATGAAGGAGAAGAACGGCAGCAGGACCGCGCCGGTGACGTACATGTGGTGCGCCCACACCGTCACGGACAGACCGGCGATCGCGATGGTGGCCGCGATCAGCGAGGAGTAACCGAACATCGGCTTGCGCGAGAAGACCGGCACGACCTCGGAGATGATCCCGAAGAACGGCAGCGCGATGATGTACACCTCGGGGTGACCGAAGAACCAGAACAGGTGCTGCCACAGGATGGCGCCACCGTTGGCCGGGTCGAAGACGTGCGCGCCGAACTTGCGGTCGGCCTCGAGCGCCAGCAGCGCGGCGGCCAGGACCGGGAAGGCCAGCAGGACCAGAACCGCGGTCAGCAGCACGTTCCACACGAAGATCGGCATCCGGAACATGGTCATGCCCGGGGCACGCATGCACAGGATGGTGGTGATGAAGTTCACCGAACCGAGGATGGTGCCGAAGCCCGAGAGGGCCAGACCCATGATCCACATGTCGCCGCCGACGCCGGGGCTGTGGATCGCGTCCGAGAGCGGCGCGTAGGCGAACCAGCCGAAGTCGGCCGCACCCTGCGGGGTGAGGAAGCCGCCGACGGCGATCAGCGAGCCGAACAGGTACAGCCAGTAGGCGAACATGTTCAGACGCGGGAAGGCCACGTCGGGGGCGCCGATCTGGAGCGGCATGATCCAGTTCGTGAAGCCGGCGAAGAGCGGCGTCGCGAACATCAGCAGCATGATCGTGCCGTGCATCGTGAACGCCTGGTTGAACTGCTCGTTCGTCAGGACGCCCGCGTTCGGCTGGGCCAGCTGGGCACGCATGGTCAGTGCCAGGATGCCGCCGATGAGGAAGAAGGCGAACGACGTGACCAGGTACAGGGTGCCGATGGTCTTGTGGTCGGTCGTCGTCATCCACTTGATGATCGACGTACCGGCCTTCGTCTCCTTGGCCGGCCGGGCCGCGGTGGCAGTACCCCCGCTGAGCCCATGGGGTTCATTGAGGATGGTCATTTCTGGAGGTTCCCCGCTCCCGTGGTAACGATGCCGGACGGGACGTTCCCCGACTGGCCCTTGGCCCTAAGCGCGAGCAGGTGGGCCTGGTACTGCGCCGGGGTGACCACCTTGACGTTGAACAGCATCTGCGAGTGGTCGACGCCGCACAGCTCGGTGCACTTCCCGCGGAAGGTGCCGAGCACGGTCGGGGTGACCTCGAAGTGGTTCACCACACCCGGGATGACGTCCATCTTCATGAGGAAGTCGATCGGCCAGAAGCCGTGGATGACGTCACGCGAGGTCAGGTCGAACTCGGTGGTCACGCCCTCCGGCAGCCACAGCGTCGGCTCCTGGCTCGGGGTGCCCACGTCGTACGCGCCCGGACCGTTGACGTTCGCCGCGGTCTGGTCGTGCGGGTTGACCTGGTAGCCGTAGTTGAACGCCCAGCTCCACTGGAAACCGACCACGTTGATGTGGTTGGTGGCGTCGTTGGTCTTGAGCAGGTAGTCCTCGTCACGCGCGGTGTAGAAGAAGAACACCGACACCATGATCAGCGGGACCACCGTGAACAGGGCCTCGAGCGGCATGTTGTAGCGGAACTGCGGCGGCACCTCGACCTTGGTGCGGCTACGCCGGTAGAACACGACAGCCCACAGGATCAGTCCCCAGACGAGCGCCCCCACCGCCAGAGCGGCGATCCAGGCGCCCTGCCACAGGAAGAGGACCGTGTGGCCCTGCTGGTCCCGGGGCGTGGGCAGGCCGAGGCGGGGCAGGTCGTCGGACGAGCAACCTGTGGCGGTGGCAAGGACGAGGCCCAGCGTCAGCGCTGAAAGCAGCTTCCGCCGCATCGAGCGCCGCGGCGAGCGGTCGGAGCCGTTGGGACTCACTTAGCGCCTTCCCGAAGTCTCGCCCGCTCACCAGCCGACCGAAGAGCCGGAGAGGTCTCCGGTGATCCCAGTGGCTTGGTCACGGGCAGGGTTTGGATGTTTATGCGGCCCAAACCCTACTCCAGCCCGATCGGCGGTTCGCGGGCAGGTCCCACTAACGCGCCGATCATCACCCTACGCTGCCCCCGTTCGGGCGATTTCGCAGGTCAGACGGGGTACACACGGGCTCACCCGACCGACCGCGACACGCCGGACCGGCGGCCGGGGGGCCGCCTCCTGACGCCGCATGAGGACGTCATAGAATCGGGGGCAGGCGGCACCGGCTGACATGCTGCCACCTGCGTGCTCGTTACCGTGGGACCGTGCCGAATTTCGACGTCGCGTCCACCGTTCCGCTGCATCCGCTGGCCAGGCAGGCGCTGCAGGCCGCGCTCGACGAGGGCTGGGCGGATCCGGCACGTCTCTACCGCGACGCGCGTCAGGCCCGCCTGCTGCTGGATTCGGCCCGCGAGAGCATCGCCGCCGACCTCGGCGTCCGCGCCGACGAACTGAGTTTCACCGCGTCAGGTACGCAGGCGAACCATCTCGCCGTGCTCGGACTCCTCGCCGGAAATCACCGGAAAGGGCGTCATCTCGTCCATTCCGCCGTCGAACACTCCTCCGTGCTCCACGCGGCCGAGCGATTCCAGGCGGACGGCGGTGCGGTGACGGCGGCACCCGTCGACTCCTCCGGCCGGATCCTGCTCGACTCCTTCGAGGCGGCGCTGCGCTCCCCCGGGACCGCCCTCGCCTGCCTCCAGTCGGCCAACCACGAGGTCGGCACCGTCCAGCCCGTCCTCGCGGCGGCGGAGCTCGCCGCCGAGGCCCACGTCCCGCTCTTCGTCGACGCGGCCCAGTCCGCGGCGTGGGGCCGCGTCGAGGGCCCCTTCTCCGCGCTGGCCGCCTCCGCGCACAAGTGGGGCGGTCCGGCCGGCGTCGGCGTCCTCGTGGTCCGCAAGGGCGTCCGCTACCGCAGCCCGCTCCCCGCCGACGAGCGCGAGGGCGGCCGCGTCCCCGGCTACGTCAACGTCCCCGCGATCGTCGCCGCCGCGGTCGCGCTGCGCGCCGCACGGCAGGAGGCGGCGGAGGCGGACGCGCGCCTGCGCCCCCTGGTCGAGCTCCTGCACGAGCGCGTCCCCGCGCTGGTGCCCGACGTCTCCGTGCTGGGCGACCCGGCGGTGGGCGACCCGGCGCGGCGACTGCCGCACCTGCTCACCTTCTCCTGCCTCTACGTCGACGGCGAGTCCCTGCTCGGCGCCCTCGACCGGGCCGGCTTCGCCGTCTCCTCCGGCTCCTCCTGCACCTCCAGCACCCTGACCCCGAGCCACGTCCTGGCCGCGATGGGCGCGTTGACCGAGGGCAACATCCGCGTCTCGCTCGGCCGCGAGGCGACCACGGCGCAGGTGGAGGAGTTCCTCGCGGTCCTGCCCCCGGCTGTCGCCGAGGTCCGCGCCCGGCTGGCGCCGACGGCGCCGCGGAGCGCCGCGCAGGGCGCGATCGTGGTGGACGTCCTGGGACAGATGTGCCCCGTACCGGTCATCGAGCTGGCGAAGACCTTCGAGGGCGTCCCGGTCGGCGGCCTGGTCGCAGTGCTCTCCGACGACGAGGTCGCGGCGATCGACGTCCCGGCCTGGTGCCACATGCAGCACCAGGCGTACGAGGGGACGGCCCCGGCGAGCCAGTACCTCGCGGGAGCGGAGGGCACGGCCTACCTGGTGCGCAGACTCAGCTAGTGCCGTGGGCACGAGGCTCTGCTGATGTGCGGCGCCTCCCCCAGCCTCCGGCCGGGAGGGTGCCCCCACGACGCGGCCGGATGCAAGGCGGACGGGCGCCCCCGTACGGGATGTACGTGGGCGTGCCGCCGACGCAGCGTGGGGGTCCCCCCGGTCGAAGACGGGGGGAGGTCGTGGCAGGCGGGCCGGGCCCGGCGGAGGTCCGACGACAGGCCCTAGCGTGCCGCCACGGAATGTCAGCCCATCTTGGCGCGGATCTCCGCTGCGGCCTCGTCGCCGTAGGCGACGGCGAAGCGGTCGAGGAAGTGGCCGCGGCGCAGCTGGTACTCCTGGGTGCCGACGGTCTCGATGACCAGGGTCGCCAGCATCGCGCCCGTCTGGGCCGCGCGCTCCAGCGAGACGTCCCACGTCAGGCCCGCCATGAAGCCCGCGCGGAAGGCGTCGCCGACGCCCGTCGGGTCGAGCTTGGCCGTCTCGGACGGGCAGGAGACGAAGATCGTCGGCTCGCCCTTGCGGTCGATGCGGGCGCCCTTCGCGCCGAGCGTGGTGACGCGCACGCCGACGCGGTCCAGGAACTCGTCCTCCGACCAGCCGGTCTTCGACTCGATCAGGGCCTTCTCGTACTCGTTGGAGAACAGGTACGCCGCGCCGTCCACCAGGGTGCGGATCGACTCGCCGTCCAGGCGGGCCAGCTGCTGGGAGGGGTCGGCCGCGAAGGCGTAGCCGCGGCTGCGGCACTCCTCGGTGTGGCGCAGCATCGCCTCCGGGTCGTCGGCGCCGATCAGGACCAGGTCCAGGCCGCCGACGCGGTCCGCGACCGGACGCAGCTCGATGTTGCGGGCCTCGCTCATCGCCCCGGTGTAGAAGGAGGCGATCTGGTTGTGGTCCTCGTCGGTGGTGCAGACGAAGCGCGCGGTGTGGCGGGTCTCGGAGATGTGCACCGAGGCGGTGTCGACGCCGTGGCGGTCCAGCCACGAGCGGTACTCGGAGAAGTCCGCGCCGGCCGCGCCGACCAGCACCGGACGCAGGCCCAGCACGCCCATGCCGAAGCAGATGTTCGGCGCGACGCCGCCGCGCCGCACGTCCAGGGTGTCGACGAGGAAGGAGAGCGAGACCGTGTGGAGCTGGTCGGCCACGAACTGCTCGGCGAAGCGGCCGGGGAAGGTCATCAGGTGGTCGGTGGCGATGGAGCCGGTGACAGCGATACGCACGGCGGCGTGCTCCTCGAATGACGGGGGCGAGACAACGTTCTACGGTACCGGCCCCGCACCGGAGGGACACGTGCGCGTTACCGCCCCGTAGGGCTGGAAGGGCGACCCCACCCGGGCCTACTGTCGATCGTGAGACGCCGGTCACACCGCGCACAGAGCAGCGGCGACCCGGCGTGAGGAGGCCCCGAGATGATGCCCGAGCGGAACCCGGTCCAGATTCCGGCGTACCTGCGCGGCGACGCGGACGCGGACACCTTGGCGGGTCTGGTGGAGCGCGGGCGCAGACTGGGCCGCTTCTGGCCGCCGCTGGCCGCCGAGCCGCCCGAGCCCACCGAGCCGCTGCGGCGCAGCCCCTCCTTCCGGATCGGCGCCCGCGAGGCGCGCATCTTCGGCGGTCTGCCGGAGTAGCCGGCCGGAACAGGCGGGTCGTCCCTCAGGGCTGCCGGAAAACGGCTGCCCGGAAAACAGGGGGAACCGGTTCCGCGCCTCCCGCGTCCCATGCACGCATCGCAAGGGACAGACCAGGAGGCTCACCGTGCACACCCATCGTCGCTCCCGCTCCCGCGTTCTCGGCGCGCTGGCCGTGCTGGTGGCCGCCGCCGCCGGCCTGACGGCGTGCGGCTCGAGCACGACCGCCGGCAGCGCCACCACCCCTGTGGTGAGCGGTTCCCCCTCCGGGGCGAGCGGTTCCCCCTCCGGCACGATCAACCCGGGCGGCCCGATCCAGAGCGCCTCGCCCTCGCCGAGCGCCCCCGGCACCGGCGCCAAGCCGTCACCGCCGAAGCCGGCCCACGGCATCCCGATCTCCGGCTACAACACCCAGGGGTCGGTGCTGACCGTCTACTTCTTCGCCGGGGTGTGCGAGAAATACGGCGTCACCGCGGACCAGTCCCAGGCGGGTGAGGTGCGCGCCACCATCGTGGTCACGCAGCACGCGCCGACGGGTCAGATGTGCCCGCAGGTGGTCTCCGAGCAGCACGCCAGCGTGAATCTCGGCAGCCCGCTGGGCAACCGCAAGGTCGTCGACACCAGCACCGGGCTGGCGGTCGCGCCGCAGAAGGCCGGCCTGCCCATGGGCGCGGGCTGAGGAGCGGGGGAAGCAGAACGGGAACCGCCCCGGCCGTCGGCCGGGGCGGTTCCCGTTCGCGATCCGAGCGGGCGCTCGATCAGCTGAAGGAGTCGCCGCAGGCGCAGGAGCCGGTGGCGTTCGGGTTGTCGATCGTGAAGCCCTGCTTCTCGATCGTGTCCACGAAGTCCACGGTGGCGCCGGCCAGGTACGGGGCGCTCATGCGGTCGGTGACGACGCTGACGCCGCCGAAGTCGGCCACGACGTCGCCGTCGAGCGAACGCTCGTCGAAGAAGAGCTGGTAGCGCAGGCCCGAGCAGCCGCCGGGCTGCACCGCGACGCGCAGCGCGAGGTCGTCGCGACCCTCCTGCTCCAGCAGGCTCTTGACCTTGGCCGCGGCGGTGTCGGTGAGGATGATCCCGCTCTCGACGCTGGTCTCGTCCTGGACGGTCATCTGCTTACTCCCGGGATTGACGACGTACTTCCACCGGCGGAAACCGCCGACGCCCCGGAGGTATTCCGGGAGGCTCCATCCCGTCCATGCTGCCACACTCCGCACCGGTCATCACGGCTGCGTGCGCCACATCCGCCAGCCGCGCCTCCGCGCTGTCCACGGTGGCCAGATCGGCCTTGGTGTGCGCGACCGCCGCGTCGATCAGCAGCGCGACCAGCGGCTCCTGCCCGCGCTCGCGCCGCAGCCGGGTGAGCGCGCCGATGTCGGCGAGGTAGGTCTCGCGCTGCGCGGCGACGAGCTCGGCCAGCGCCTCCGGGCCCAGCCGGGCCGCGCCGAGCAGCTTGAGGAAGAGCTCGTCGCGGAAGCCCGAGGTGCGCACCCACGGGCTGGTGGCCCACTCCCGCAGCTCCTGCCGGCCCTGCCCGGTGAGCTGGTAGGCGTTCTTGTCGGGCCGGTCGGACTGCGCCACATGGACGCGGGTGACGTGGCCGTCGCGGACGAGGCGGTCCAGCACCTGGTAGAGGTGCCCGATGTTCAGGCCGCCCCACTGCGGGCCGATGGCCTCCTCGAAGCGTCCCTTGAGCTCGTAGCCGTGGCTCGGGCCGTCGGCCAGCAGCGCCATCACCGCGTGGTGAAGCGGCATTTACACACCTCCTAGCTTGTGACAATGTACTCCTGCATTGTCGCAATGTAAGGGCGGGATGTAAGGCCACAGGCACGGGGTGGAACGGGGCAAGGGGGAGCACATGCCGATCGTTCTGCGCGGCGTCAGCCGCGGCTATCCGGGGCTGACCGCGCTCGAAGCGGTGGACCTGGAGATCGCGGACGGCACCGCCGTCGCGCTCACCGGGCCGTCCGGCGCGGGCAAGTCGACGGTGCTGCACCTGCTCGGCGGCATGGACACCCCCACCGCCGGCACGGTCGAGATCGACGGGAAGCCGCTCACCTCCCGTGACCTGGACGCGCACCGGCGCCGCGTCGGCTTCGTCTTCCAGCGCTTCCACCTGCTGCCCGCGCTGACCGTCCTGGACAACGTGCTCGCCCCCGTGCTGCCGCGCCGGGTGGACTACGACCGCAAGGCAAGGGCGGCGGAGGTGCTGGAGGCGGTCGGCCTCGCCGCCCGAGCCCAGGCGCTGCCCGCCGAGCTCTCCGGCGGCCAGCAGCAGCGCGTCGCCATCGCCCGCGCCCTGATCGGCCGCCCCCGGCTGCTGCTCGCCGACGAGCCCACGGGCAATCTCGACAGCGTCATCGGCCGCGAGATCGTCGACCTGCTGCTGTCCCTGCGCGAGCGCTACGGCACGACGCTGGTCCTGGCCACCCATGACGCCGAGGTCGCGGCAAGCTGCGACCGGGTGCTGCGGCTGCAGGACGGCCGGATCACCTCCGACAAGACGATCGAGCCTTCCAGCGACGTGCTCGACCGGCTCGGAGGACTGCGGCCGTGATCCGGATGATCCTCGCCCAGCTGCGCCGCCGTCGCGGCCGCGCGCTGGCCCTGGTCGCGGGGATCCTGGTGGCCGCCACCAGCTTCTCGCTGCTGACCGCGGCCGTCACCACCAGCCGCGCCGAGACCGTCGGCACGGTGAACGCCAACGCCCGCTCCGCCTACGACCTTCTGGTCCGCCCGCCGGGCACGCGCACCGCGCTGGAGCAGCAGCGCGGCCTGGTCGAGGCGGACTTCCTCTCCGGCATCTTCGGCGGTATCACCCTGGCCCAGTACCACCGGATCGCGGGCCTCGCCGGGGTGGACACGGCCGCGCCGGTCGCCAACCTCGGCTACCTGATGATCAACAGCCAGCTCCGGCTCGACGTGACCGGCCTGCTCGCCCCCGGCGTGCGCAACCAGCTGCTGCGCGTCCGTCCGGTGCTGACCGCCGGGCCGAACCGGTTCACGCTGGCCGACCAGTACGTCTACGTCACCCGCGACCCGATCGCCGAGGTCGACGCCCGGCCCCGGGGCGGCTTCGAGTCGTCCGTCCAGATGCAGCAGACCGCCGCCGGGGGGCGGCCGGTCTGCTGGTACTACGACGAGGACTCCGCCGGGGCGCCCAGCACCGGCCCGTTCAGCCAGTGGGACCCGGTCGCCCAGGAGGGGGTCTCCGGCTCACCGTTCACCATGCCCGCGCGGACGATGATGACCTGCGACTCCCTGGGCGGCCGCGTCTACGCGGACCTCCCGGTCGCCTTCCCGGTGATGCTCTCGGCGATCGACCCGACCGCCGAGGCCCGGCTGGTGGGCCTCGACCGGGCCGTCACCTCCGGCCGGATGCTGCGGGCCACCGACCGGCCCACCGACGTCACCCAGGGCCAGGCGACCCTCGCCCACGTGCCGGTGCTGCTGAGTGCGAACGCGCAGAGCGAGGGCACCGTCACCGCCACCGTCCAGCGCCTGGACGCGGGCGACCCGGCCACCCTGCCCGACCGGCTCTCCTCCGCCGGAGCGCGGGCCTTCGTGAACGGCCTCGGCGGCGCCACCGCGGGCACCCTGCACGCCGACCTCGACACGGCCTTCCGCACTCTCGGCACGTACGCTTCCTACAGCTCCGGCACCTACTGGACCGTCGGTCCCGTCACCTACCGCGCCACCTCCTCCGGCCTGGAGGCGGCGCCGCGCGCCGCGCAGCCGCTCGAGGCCTGGCGCGGCGGCGCCGAGCAGGGCTGGATCAGCGACGTGCCCGAGGAGAACACCGGCACCCAGTTCCGTGCCGTCACCGCGCGGGCCGAGGTCGGCTGCGAGGGCATCGAGGGCACCTGCACCGACGCCACCGCCGCGCCGACACCGATCCTCGACTTCGTCGGCCGCTACGACAGCTCCAAGCTGGACCGGTTCTCCTCGCTCAGCGGCGTCCCGCTGGACACCTACCAGTCCCCTGCGGTCACCGGCGCCGACGCCGCGAGCCGGGCCGCGCTCGGCGGCAAGGCCCTGCTCCCGGACCGCAACATCGGCGGGTTCCTCAGCCAGCCGCCGACGCTGCTCACCACGCTCGACTCCATGGACGTGTTCTTCGCCAGCCGCCTCGACCCCACCCCGCAGGCCGCCGCGCCGATCAGCGCCGTCCGGATCCGGGTGGCGGGCGTGACCGGCGTCGACGCCACCTCGCGGGCCAGGGTGAACGCGGTCGCGGCCGCGATCCGCGCCGCCTACCCGCACCTGGTCGTGGACGTCACCGCGGGCAGCTCGCCCGCGCCGCAGACCATCGCGCTGCCCGGCGGACTGCGGGTCAGCGAGGGCTGGACCGAGAAGGGCGTGGCGCTGCGCATCATGTCCGCCGTCGACGCCAAGAGCGCGGTGCTGTTCGTCCTGGTGCTGGTGGTCTGCGCGCTGTTCCTCGGGCAGGCCGCGCTCGCCTCGGTGCGGTCCCGGCGCAGCGAGATCGGCACGCTGCGCTGCGTCGGCTGGAGCGCCGGCGAGGTGTTCCGGCTGATCCTGGGCGAGCTGCTGCTGATCGGCACGGTCGCGGGCGCCGCCGGGGCGCTGCTGGCCTACCTGCTCGCCGAGGCCTTCGGCCTGCACGCCTCCGCGGTCAAGGCCGCGCTGGTGCTGCCGACGGCGGTGCTGCTCGCGCTGGCGGCCGGGTTGCCGCCAGCCTGGCGGGCGACCCGGCTGGGTCCGCTGGACGCGGTGCACCCG
>NZ_BBPQ01000061.1:33213-49936 GCF_000787855.1 Streptacidiphilus anmyonensis
CGACCCGGCTGGGTCCGCTGGACGCGGTGCACCCGCCGGTGGTCCCGGCCCGGCGGGCCCGCCCGGTGCGGTCCGTGCGCGGGCTGGCGCTGCGCAACCTGATCCGGGTCCCGGGCCGCAGCCTGCTCGGCGCGTGCGGGCTGGCCCTCGGCGTCGCGGCGTTCACCGTGCTGCTCGGCGTCACCCTGGCCTTCCGCGGCGAGGTGGCCGGTTCCCTGCTCGGCGACGCGGTCGTCGCGCAGGCCCGCGGCGTCGACTACGCGAGCGTGGTGCTGTCGCTGCTGCTGGGCGCCGCGGGCGCGGTCGACGTGCTGGTGCTCTCGCAGCGCGAACGGGCCGCGGACCTGGCCGTGCTGCGCGCCTGCGGCTGGAGCGGCCGGGAACTGTCCCGGCTGGCGCTGCTGGAGGGCCTCTGGCTCGCCCTGTTCGGTGGGTTGCTGGGGGCGGGCGCCGGTCTCGGCACGCTGGCGCTGCTCGGCCGCGGCCTGCTGGACGGCGGCCGGGCCGCCGACCTCGCCGCGGCGGGCCTGCTCGCGGCGGGCGCCGGGGTGGTCCTGGTCTGCGCCGCGCTCGCCGTCCCGGCCCGGGCCCTGGGCCGGCTCGCCCCCGCCCGGCTGCTGGCCACGGACGGCTGACAGCGTCGCGACACTGCTGACAGGATCGTTGCGTGCTGCTGCGCCCCGTCCACGACTCCGCCGCCGACACCGCCGCCGTCCGGGCCATCGACGCCGCCGCCTTCGACAAGGCGCTGTCGGGCCGGGAGGCGGCCCGCGCGGACGTGCGCACCAGACGGCTGGCCGCCGCCGACCAGCCGGGCTGCTGGTTCGGCGAGGAGGACGGCAAGGCGCTCGGGGTCGCGCTGTCGCTGCGGCGCGAGGGCCTGTGGGGGCTGGCGCTGCTGGCGGTCCGCCCCGAGGCGCAGGGCAAGGGCCTCGGCCGCACGCTGCTCGACCACGCGCTGACGCACGCCCACGGCTGCCTGCGCGGCATGATCGTCGCCTCGGACGACCCGCGCGCCGCCCGCCGCTACCACGCCGCCGGCTTCCGGCTGCACCCCACCATGGCGCTGACCGGCCGTGTCGACCGCACCGGCCTGCCCGCCACCGGCGGCGTCCCGGTGCACCTGGGCGACGCGACCCATTTCGACCTGCTCGACTCCGTCGACCGCCGCACCCGCGGCTCCGCGCACGGCGAGGACCACCTCGCACTGCTGCGCACCAGCGACGAGCTGCTGGTCGCCGACACCCTGAGCGGTTCCGGCTACTGCTACCGCCTGGGCGGCCGGGTGATGCTGCTGGCCGCGACCTCCCGCCGGGTCGCCACGGCGCTGCTCACCGAGACCCTGGCGCGGATCCCCGACGCGGAGACGGCGGACGTGCGCACCGTGACCGCCGAACAGGACTGGGCCGTGGACGTGACCATGGCCGCCGGTCTCGGCGCCGCCACCCGCGGCTACCTGGCGCTGCGCGGCATGAGGCCCCCGACGCACTACCTGCCGTCGGGGGCCTACCTGTGACCGTGACCGGCTGAGCCGGATCGGACCAGCCGGATCGGACCGGCCGGATCAGACCATGGTGTCCAGGATCTCCCGGACCATGTCCATGGTGGTGCCCGGGTGCAGGAACGCGAAGCGGGCCACGACCTCGCCCTCCCAGCCGGTCGGGGTGACGAAGCCGGTCTGGTCCGCGAGCAGGCGCTCGGACCAGGCGTAGTAGTCCTTCGCGGTCCAGCCCTTGCGCCGGTAGACCACGCTGGACAGCTCCGGTTCGCGGATGACCTCCAGGTCCGGGTACTCGGCGCGGATCAGCTCGGCGGTGTCGCGGGCCAGCGCGATGCCGGTCTCGATCGCCTCGGTGTAGGCGTCGGTGCCGTGCACGGCCAGCGAGAACCACAGCGGCAGGCCGCGGGCGCGCCGGGTCAGGTGGTACGCGTAGTCGGTGGGGTTCCACTCCTGGTCGTGGTCGGCGGTGTGCAGCACGTCCAAGTAGGAGGCGTCCTGGGTGTGCACGGCCTTGGCCAGGCGCGGGTCGCGGTAGATCAGCGCGGCGCAGTCGAACGGCGCGAAGAGCCACTTGTGCGGGTCGACGACGAAGGAGTCGGCGTGCTCGATGCCGTTGTACTTCTCCCGCACCGAGGGGGCGAACAGGCCCGCGCCGCCGTAGGCGCCGTCCACGTGGAACCACAGGCCGTGCTCGCGGGCGACCTCGGCGATGCCGGCCAGGTCGTCGACGATGCCGGCGTTGGTGGTGCCCGCGGTGCCGACCACGGCGATGATCGAGCCCGGGTCCTCGTCGGCGGCGATGGCGGCGCGCAGGGCCTCGCCGGTCAGGCGGTGGTCCTTCGTCGGCACGACGAACTTCTCGACGCCGATGATGTTGAGGGTGTTGGTGACCGAGGAGTGCGTCTGGTCGCTGACCGCGATCCGCAGCCGGGCGCCGATGCCGACGCCGAGCCGCTGGCGGGCGACGTCGCGGGCGACGACGAGCGCGGAGAGGTTGCCCGCGGAGCCGCCGGAGACGAAGCAGCCGCCCGCCGTGGCGGGCAGGCCGGCCCGGTCGGCGATCAGGCGCAGCACCTGGTTCTCGGCGGCGATGGCGCCGGCCGCCTCCAGCCAGGAGATGCCCTGGAGCGAGGCGCAGGAGACCACCATGTCGAACAGCAGCGCGGCCTTGGTCGGCGCGCAGGGGATGAACGACAGGTAGCGGGGGCTGTCGGCGGAGATCACGGCCCGGGACAGCTCGTGGTCGTAGAGCTTGAGCACGTCCGCAGGATCGTTTCCGCGGTCGCTGAGCAGGCCGTCCAGCGCGGCGCTCAGCTTCTCGCCGTCGCCGGGGTGGTCCAGCGGGACCGGGTCGTACTGCAGGCGCTCCCGCATGTAGTCGAAGACCAGGTCGACCATGCGGGCGTCGTACCGGTGCATGCGGTCGGCGTGGGGCACGGGAGATCCTTCGGAGCACAGGGGGTGGGGGGCACTGCCACCCTAGGCACCGCACCGCGCCCGCCGCCTGTCGGAACCCTGCGGCCCGCGCAGGATTCCTGCGCAGTCAGGCGCGTCGGCGAAGGAAACCCAACCGGTCGACCGGCTCACCCGATCAAGCGGCTCAGCACCACCGTGCTGCGGCTGCGCTGCACGCCCGGCTCGCGCCGGATCCGCTCGATGACCGCCTCCAGATGCCGCATGTCCGCCGCCCGCAGGTGCACCAGCGCGTCCGCGTCGCCGGTCACCGTCCAGGCGGCGACGACCTCGGGGAACTGACGCAGCGAGGAGAGGATCTCCTCCGGCGGGGTGCGCTCGCGGCAGAAGACCTCGACGAAGGCCTCCGTCGTCCAGTCCAGCACGCCCGGGTCCAGCACCACCGTGAAGCCGCGCACCACACCGCGCTCCCGCAGCCGGTCCACCCGACGCTTGACCGCCGTCGCGGACAGGTTGACCAGCAGACCGATCTCCGCGTACGAGGCACGGCCGTCCCGGCCGAGGTGCTCCAGAACCCGGCGGTCGGTGTCGTCGAGGGCGACGGCCTTGCTCACGGTGGCGCTGATCGGCGTTCTCGGTGCTGGCACGAGTTCAGCTTTTCACACCTTGTTCCCGCGGCTCCTGTCGTTCCCGCTGCTCCTGCGCGCGGTGGATCAGCAGCCCGGCCGCGACGGACGCCGCGCAGACCAGCCCGGCCACCAGGACCGACGGCGAGAAGAGCACCGCCACCGCGCTCACCGGCTGCACCCACAGCGCGATCCCGCGCTTGGTGTGCCGTGAGTGCAGCGCCCAGACCGTGAACAGGTAGACCGCCGCCGGGACGGTCACCCCGAGTGTGGCGGCGTGCGCGGAGATGTGCGCCTTGCCGACCGCGTGCTCGACCGCCACCTCGAGCCCGGCCCCGATCGCGGCCGCGGACAGGAAGACGAAGTAGTGGCCGTACCCCCAGCTGAAGGCCTGCCGGTTCGAGGTCAGATGGTCCTCGACCGAGCGGGCGAAGTAGATCCACCACGCGGCGAAGCAGATCAGCAGCCCGCCCGCGGCGATCGGCAGCAGTTCCCGCAGCGCCTGGTGCTCGTCGACGGAGGTCTGGACCGCGATCGTCGCAGCCGAGACCGACTCCCCTAGCACGATCAGCGTGAAGCAGCCGTAGCGTTCCGCGATGTGCCCGGGATGCCAGGCGGTCTGGGTGACCCGCTCGGCCACCATCGGGACCCCCAGTTCGACGACCACCCCGACCAGCGCCGACCAGTACTTGTCCGCCGTCGGCACGTAGATCAGCCAGAGCACCCAGTACAGCTGGGCGAGGGCGACCCCGGCGGCGTAGCGCAGCGCGACCTCCCGGTGCGGCCCGCTGTTCGCCGCCGCGGCGCGCAGCCACTGCGCGACCAGGGCGACGCGCATCACCACATAGCCCGTCACCGTGACCGAGAAGTCGGAGTCCGCGAAGGCCCGCGGCACCCCGGCGGCCAGGATCAGCGCCCCGACGATCTGCACGAAGGTGCAGATCCGGTACGGGACGTCGTCGGTGTCGTAGGCGGAGGCGAACCAGGTGAAGTTCATCCAGGCCCACCAGATCCCGAAGAAGACGAAGAGGTAGCCGAGGATCCCGTGCCCCAGGTGCGAGCCGCTCAGGTCGTGGGCGAGCTGGGAGCCCGCCTGGGCGACGGCGACCACGAAGCACAGGTCGAAGAAGAGCTCCAGCGGGGTGGCGGCCCGGTGCGTCTCGCCGCGACCGCGCGGCCGCATCCGCCGCCCCGTGCCGGACCCGGTGATCGCGTGCTCGGTCATCGCCCCGTACCCTCTCCTTCGTCCGCCCCGTCCGCTGTGCCAGACGATAGGGCAGCTCCCCGACCCTCCGGGGTAGCGCCACCGTGGCCATAGCGGGCTACGTCACATTGCCGCTGCGCCCATCGAAACTTTCGATCAGGGCGAGCTATCATAGATAGCGTCAGGTAGACGATAAGGCGGCGGTCCCTCACCGTCGCCGAGCAGGAGGGCAGCCGCCCGTGACCACCACCTCCGCGCCCGCGCAGGGCGCCACCTTCGCCGAGCCGGGCGCCACTCCGCTGGCCCTGCTGCTGCTCGGCCGCGAGGCCGACACCGCGAGCGAGCGCGGCGTCGACTGCCCCGGCGACCTCCCCGCCGCCTCGGACCCGGACCTGGTCGCGCGAGCCGCCGCCGCCAAGGCCAAGCTGGGCGACAAGGTCTTCATCCTGGGCCACCACTACCAGCGCGACGAGGTCATCCAGTTCGCCGACGTCACCGGCGACTCCTTCAAGCTGGCCCGCGACGCGGCCGCCCGCCCCGAAGCCGAGTACATCGTCTTCTGCGGCGTGCACTTCATGGCCGAGTCCGCGGACATCCTCACCTCCGACCGGCAGCAGGTCGTCCTGCCGGACCTGGCCGCCGGCTGCTCCATGGCCGACATGGCCACCGCCGAGCAGGTCGCCGAGTGCTGGGACCAGCTGGTCGACGCGGGCGTCGCCGACACGGTCGTGCCGGTCGCCTACATGAACTCCTCCGCCGACATCAAGGCCTTCACCGGCCGCCACGGCGGCACCATCTGCACCTCCTCCAACGCCAAGCGGGCGCTGGAGTGGGCGTTCGAGCAGGGCGAGAAGGTCCTCTTCCTGCCCGACCAGCACCTGGGCCGCAACACCGCGGTCAAGGAGATGGGCTTCTCGCTCGACGACTGCGTCGTCTACAACCCGCACAAGCCGAACGGCGGGCTGACCGCCGAGGAGCTGCGCGCGGCGAAGATGATCCTGTGGCGCGGCCACTGCTCCGTGCACGGCCGCTTCAGCCTGGACGCGGTGAACGAGGTCCGCGAGCGCGTCCCCGGCGTCACGGTGCTGGTGCACCCCGAATGCAAGCACGAGGTCGTCGAGGCCGCCGACATGGTGGGCTCCACGGAGTACATCATCAAGGCCCTCGACGCGGCCGAGCCCGGCTCCAAGTGGGCCATCGGCACCGAGCTCAACCTGGTCCGCCGGCTGGCGAACGCCCACCCGGACAAGGAGATCGTCTTCCTGGACCGCACGGTGTGCTTCTGCAGCACGATGAACCGCATCGACCTGCCGCACCTGGTCTGGGCCCTGGAGTCGCTGGCGGACGGCCGCGTGCCGAACGTCATCACGGTGGACCCGGAGACGGAGAAGTACGCCAAGGCGGCGCTGGACCAGATGCTGGCCCTGCCGTAGCAGGCAACGAAAAGGACCGGCGGCCCCCACGGGGACGCCGGTCCTTTTCGTTGCCGCTATCCGGGGATGAGCCCGTCCGACTTCAGCAGCGCCCGGGTCTCCTCCAGCGTCGCGTCCGCGTACGGCAGCGTCGCGTCCGAGGCGCCGAGGTATTCGGCCGCCACGGGCGTACCGCCCTCGCGGACCGCGCCGAGCAGCGCGGCCAGGCTGACGTGGAACTCCTGCTCGTCACCGTTGTCCAGCGCGGCCAGCACCGCGTTGTCCAGCTCGTTGAGGTGCTCGACCAGAGTGTCGGGCACCTCGAACTGCCCCTCCGAAAGGATCCTGACGATCACGCCGCTCCCCCTCAGCCCTCGTGCGGGCGCTGGTCCTGCGGCGCCTGGTAGGGGTTCTGCTGCGGGGCGGACTGCGGGGCCGCCTGCGGCTGGCCCTGCTCGATCGCCGGGGTCGGCGCGCTGCCGCCGCCCAGCTCGGCCTTCATCCGGGCCAGCTCCAGCTCGACGTCCGAACCGGCGGACATGCGGTCCAGCTCGGCCGAGATGTCGTCCTTGCGCATGCCGGACGGGTCGTCGAGCGCGCCGCTGGCCAGCAGCTCGTCGATCGCGCCCGCACGGGCCTGGAGCTGCGCCGTCTTGTCCTCGGCGCGCTGGATGGCCAGGCCGACGTCGCCCATCTCCTCCGAGATGCCGGAGAACGACTCGGCGATCTGGGTCTGCGCCTGGGCGGCGCTGTACTGGGCCTTGATGGTCTCCTTCTTGGTGCGGAAGGCGTCCACCTTCGCCTGCAGGCGCTGGGAGGCCAGCGTGAGCTTCTCCTCCTCGCCCTGCAGCTGCTGGTACTGGACCTCCAGGTCCTGCACCTGCTGCTGGACGCCGGACCGCCGGGTCAGCGCCTCGCGGGCGAGATCCTCACGGCCCAGGGAGAGCGCCTTGCGGCCCTGCTCCTCCAGCTTCGCCGACTGCTGCTGGAGCTGCGTCAGCTGCAGCTCGAGACGCTTGCGGCTGGTCGCCACGTCCGCGACACCACGCCGCACCTTCTGCAGCAGTTCGAGCTGCTTCTGGTACGAGTAGTCCAGCGTCTCGCGCGGATCCTCCGCGCGATCCAAGGCCTTGTTCGCCTTGGCGCGGAAGATCATCCCCATCCGCTTCATAATTCCGTCGCTCATGGGCTTCGCGCGCCCCCTTCTTCGACCTGCCGGTTTCGCCGTCTTCTCGCTACCCAAGCCTACGGGTCGCGCGGCCTTCGCCGCAGCGATCCGCGCTGCAACAAGACTGCTACAGCTCACAGCATGAAGGCCTCATCCGTGGGACTGATCGAGCCCTGGTCGATCTACGCCGCGCGGCGGAGGGGATCCCTGACGAAGCCCTCTACCCGGGGGGCTGGGGAATACACCCGCTGACCACGTACTCTTGCTGTGTGTTCCGACGTAGCTCCCAGGATGCCCCCGCCGACGCCGCCACCCTCGTCGAGGACGAGGCCGCCGACGCGAAGAAGGCCGTGCCCACGGCGGAGGCCCCCAAGGGCCGACCGACGCCGAAGCGCAGCGCCGCCACGACCAACCAGCGCGGCCGCGCCTACGTGCCGCCGGACCGCAAGGCCGCGGCCAAGCAGGCCCGCTCGGTCGGCCGCGACGACCGCACCCGCCAGATGGCGGCCATGCGAGGCGAGGGCGACCCGCGCGACCTGCCGCCGCGCGACGCCGGCCCGGTCCGCAAGTTCGTGCGCGACTACGTCGACTCGCGCTGGACGGCGCTCGAGTTCGCGATGCCGGTGGTCATCGTGATCTTCCTGCTCGCGACCCTGCTGCGCAGCGCGTCCATCGTGGTGGGCGCGACGCTGTCGCTGTACATCGTGATCCTGCTGATCGTCGTCGCCACCTTCTTCTTCGCGCGCGGCCTGCGCAAGGAGCTGGCACGGCGCTTCCCGGGGCAGAACACCAAGGGCGCCGTCGCCTACGGTCTGCTGCGCTCGTCCAACATCCGCAAGATGCGTCTGCCCAAGCCGGCCGTCAAGCGGGGGCAGAAGCCCTGACCGGCCACCCGGGTCCGCTGGGGGGCTATCCCGGTTACTCGTACTCGCCCCTGGGCCCCTGCCCCGGGGCGGACGAGTCCACGATGGTGCTGCCCGCGCAGCGTGTGGTGCAGCCGCTCGCGGCCCTGCCCTCCTCGCACGCGTCGCCGCACGCGGCCGCCCACGCGGCGTCGCCGGGCGGCTTCACGCCGGGCGCGCAGGCGTGGCTGGCGAGGCTCGGCGGGCTGCGCAACATGGTGCGCCAGGAGCTCGTCTCCCGGCAGCTCGACGAGCAGTTGCGCGCGCGGTTCGGCGTCGCGGCCCCGCTGCGGGTGCTCGACGTCGGCTGCGGCCAGGCCACCCAGGCGCTGCGACTCGCCCGCCGCGGCCACCAGGTCACCGGCCTCGACCCCGACCCGGCCACCCTGGCCTCCGCCCGGCAGGCGCTCGCGCTGGAGAGCCCCGAGGTCCAGCACCGCGTGCAGTTACTGAGCGGCTCCGGCGAGGACTGCGGCCGCTGGTTCGGCCCTGCCGCGTTCGACCTGGTCCTCTGCCACGGCGTGCTGATGTACCTGCCCGAGCCCGGCCCGCTGCTGGCGGCGCTGGCCCGGATACTGGCCCCCGGCGGACTGCTGTCCGTCCTCGTCCGCAACGGCGACGGGCTCGCCATGCGGCCCGGACTGGCGGGCGACTGGGCCGGAGCCGTGGCCGCCCTGTGCGGCGGCGACAACAGCGGCGACGGCGCCGAGCGCCCGGACTACACCAACCGACTGGGCCTGCCCACCCGCGCCGACCGCCGCGAGACGCTCACCCGCACCCTCGCCGAACTCGACGTGCCGGTCCGCGCCTGGTACGGCGTGCGGGTCTTCACCGACCTCGCCCCGGACGAGGCCCCGCTGCCCGGCGAGCCCGAGCTGTCCGCGCTGCTGGAGGCCGAGGAACGCGCCGGTCGCAGCGATCCCTACCGGCAGGTCGCGGCGCTGATCCACCTGCTGGGCGCCCGCCCCTGAAGCCGCGGGGCGCCGGCTCGGACTAGGCTCGGCCCCATGGAGTTCCGTCACCTGGGCCGCAGCGGCCTCGTCATCTCCGAGATCGCCTACGGCAACTGGCTCACCCATGGCTCCCAGGTCGAGGAGGACGCGGCCATCGCCTGCGTCCACGCCGCCCTCGACGCGGGGATCACCACCTTCGACACCGCCGACGTCTACGCCGCCACCCGCGCCGAGTCCGTGCTCGGCCGGGCCCTGTCCGGGCAGCGCCGCGAGGGCCTGGAGATCTTCACCAAGGTCTACTGGCCCACCGGTCCCGGCAAGAACGACACCGGTCTCAGCCGCAAGCACATCATGGAGTCGATCAACGGCTCGCTGAAGCGCCTGCAGACCGACTACGTCGACCTCTACCAGGCCCACCGCTACGACCACGCCACGCCGCTGGAGGAGACCATGGTCGCCTTCGCGGACATCGTGCACGCGGGCAAGGCCCACTACATCGGCGTCTCCGAGTGGACCGCCGACCAGATCCGCGCCGCGCACGCCTACGCGCAGGAGCTGCGCGTCCCGCTGGTCTCCTCCCAGCCGCAGTACTCCGCGCTGTGGCGGGTCATCGAGGCCGAGGTCGTGCCGACCTGCGAGGAGCTGGGCATCGGCCAGATCGTCTGGTCCCCGATCGCCCAGGGCGTGCTGACCGGCAAGTACCTGCCGGGCGAGCAGCCGCCGGCGGGCTCGCGCGCCACCGACGACAAGGGCGGCGCCAACATGATCTCCCGCTGGATGCGCGACGACGTGCTGACGCGCGTGCAGCAGCTGAAGCCGCTGGCCGACGACGCGGGCCTGACGCTCGCTCAGCTGTCGGTGGCCTGGGTGCTGCAGAACCCGAACGTGTCCGCGGCCATCATCGGCGCCTCCCGTCCCGAGCAGGTCGCCGAGAACGTCAAGGCCGCCGGTGTGAAGCTGGACGCCGGTCTGCTGAAGGCGATGGACGAGATCCTCGCCCCGGTCGCCGAGTTCGACCCGGCCAGGACGGAGGAGAACTCCCCCAAGGGCCGCGCGAACTGACACCTGCTCCACGCAGGAGGGGTCCGGGGCTGTGCGCCCCGGACCCCTCCTGTCTCACTGGTGCAGGCTCATCGGCCCGTAGATCTTCTCCCCGTCCTCCAGCAGCACCACCTGGTCGACGCCGTCGGCGAGCAGCTCCTTCCAGGTCTCGCCGATCCAGGTCTCCGCGTCGCCCTGGGTGGGGAACTCCTCCACCCCGTTCTGCGCCGGAACCACCGATCCGTCGAGCTTCTCGTACCGCCAGGTCCACACCATGCCGGGCTCCTCTCGCCCTCGCCGACTCCCTAGGGACACTACCCGGCACAATGGCCCGATGCGCCTCCTCGACCGTCTCGTCCCCGGCCGCCGCCCCCGCCGCACGCTGCTGCTCGGCGGCGCGCGGTCCGGCAAGTCCTCGCTCGCCGAGCGACTGCTGGCCGAGGCCGCGGAGGTGACCTACGTCGCCACCGCCGGACGCCGCGACGGCGACGCCGAGTGGGCCGAGCGCGTCGAACTCCACCGGGTGCGCCGCCCCGCGGACTGGCGCACCCTCGAGACCTGCGAACTGGCGCCGCTGCTCGCCGAGCAGGGCGGCCCGCTGCTCGTCGACTGCCTGGCCCTGTGGCTGACCGACGCGATGGACCGCGTCGGCGCCTGGGAGGAGGAGCGCTGGTACGGCGGCGGGGAGCGGGAGTTGCGCGAACGGACCGCGGAACTGGTGCGGGCGCTCGCGGCGAGCCCGAGGCGGGTGGTCGCGGTCAGCAACGAGGTCGGCAGCGGCGTCGTGCCGGCCACCGCCTCGGGCCGCCGGTTCCGCGACGAGCTGGGCCGCCTCAACGCGGCCGTCGCCGACGTCTGCGACGACGTCCGGCTGGTGGTCGCGGGCCGCGCGCTGCGTTTGTCGGATCGGTGACGGTAACGTTCCCGCCGTGACGACCTTCGACCTCGACGAGATCTCCGCGCGGCTGGCGCGGCCCGACGACGAGTACCGCCTCGCCGCGGAGGAGCGCTTCGCCGCGCTCGACCTGCCGCGCGGCTCGCTGGGCGAGCTGCAGGACCTGGCCGGCTGGCTGGCCGCGGTCCAGGGCAAGGTCCCGACCACGCCGCTGACGCGGGTCAAGGTCCTGGTCTTCGCCGCCGACCACGGCATCGCCTCGCTCGGCGTCTCGATGCTGCCGCCGGGCGCCACCGAGCGCCGGGTGCGCCAGATCCTGGAGGGCACCGCGCCCGTCAACGTGCTGGCCCGTCAGTTCGGCGCGCAGGTGCGCGTGGTGGACATGGCCGTCGACGCGGCCGAGGACGCCTTCCCCGCCGAGGTGAGCCGGCACCGCGTCCGCCGCGGCTCGGGCCGGATCGACGTGGAGAACGCGCTCACCCGCGAGCAGGCCGAACAGGCCTTCGCGGCCGGCGTCGCGCTCGCCGACGAGGAGGCCGACTCCGGCACCGACCTCGTCGTCCTCGGCGACCTCGGCGTCGGCTCCACCACCGTGGCGGCCGTCCTGATCGGCGTGCTCTGCGGCACCGACGCGGCCGTCGTCACCGGACGCGGTTCCGGCATCGACGACCGGATCTGGATGGTCAAGTGCGCGGCGATCCGCGACTCGCTGCGGCGGGCCCGCCCGGTGCTGGCCGACCAGATCGACCTGCTCGCCGCCGTCGGCGGCGCGGACTTCGCCGCGATGGCGGGCTTCCTGCTCCAGTGCGCCATGCGGCGCCTGCCGGTGTTGCTGGACGGCGTGGTGGGGACGGCGTGCGCGCTGGTCGCGCAGCGGATCGCGTTCCGGGCGCCGGAGTGGTGGCGCGCCGGGCAGGTCACCGGCGAGCCCGCCCAGGCCAAGGCGTACGAGCGGATGGGCATCACGCCGCTGTCCGACCAGCGCGTGGCCGTCGGCGCGGGCGCGGGCGCGCTGATGTCCCTGCCGCTGCTCCAGGCCGCCGCGGCGCTGCTCGCCGAGCTGCCGCTGCCCGCGCCCGAGAAGCTGCCGTCGGAGAAGCTGCCGTCCGAGGGGCTGCCGCCGGAGGAACTGCCGTCCGAGAAGCCAGGGGACTGAGTGCACGCCCCTGCCTTCGTCCGTCGCTGCCTCGAACCGCTCCGCTTCGCCTTCGGCACGTTGTCGGTCCTCCCCGTTCGGGTGAACCGCTGGGACCGGCCCACGGCCGGACGGGCGATATCCGTGGCCCCCGTGGTCGGGCTGGTGCTCGGCGGCCTCGCCGCGGGCTTCGCCACGCTGCTGGCCTGGGCCCACACCGGTTCGCTGCTGGCGGCGGTGGCCGGGGTCGCGGCACTGGCGGCGCTCACCCGGGGGCTGCACCTGGACGGACTGGCGGACGTCGCGGACGGGCTGGGCAGCAACCGCCCTCCGGACGCCGCCCTGAAGATCATGAAAGCGTCGGACATCGGCCCCTTCGGGGTGCTGGTGTTGGTGCTCACCCTGTTCGCGCAGGTCGCGGCCGTCTCCCGGTGCTTCGACCTGGGCCTGCCCAAGGGCGCGTTCGCGCTGGGCCTGGCGGCCGTGACCTCCCGTACCGCGCTGCTGCGGGGCTGCTCCGACGGCGTCCCCTCGGCCCGCGAGGACGGGCTCGGCGCGATGGTCGCCGGCACCGTGCCGCGGCTGCGCGGGGCCCTGGTCACCCTGGCGGTGGTCGCGGCGCTCGCGCTGGCGGGCTGGGCCACCGCCCGGTACGGGCAGAACCAGCTTCCGCTGGCGCTCGGCACGGTGGTCTCGGCGGCCGGCGGGCTCGGGCTCGCGGCCCTGCTGCTGACGCACTGCCTGCGCCGTTTCGGCGGAATCACCGGAGATGTCCTGGGCGCGATGGTCGAGGTCGCCGCCACCGGGTCGCTGATTCTGTGGACACTTTTCGCAGCTGCCACCCCGTAGCGGGGTGCTGTCTCGAAAATTCGACAGCGGAGACGGCGCGAGGGCTCAATATGCGGACTACCATGCCAGGAGCCGGTCTGTTCACCCGCTGTGGCCGCGCCTAGGGACGACGCCTGCCCGCACCCGGACAGACACGAGCACCCCGACTCTCGCATCGCATACTTTTCGACAGAACAGGACGCATTCCGTGACTGCAGTGTCTTTGAGCACCTCCACGGCCGCCGCGCTGCGCGCGGACGCCGTCGTCGTGGCCGTGGCCAAGGGCCCCAAGGGCCTTGTCCTCGCCCCCGGAGCCGAGGCGGTCGACGAGGCGTTCGAGGGCCGCCTCGCCGAGGTGCTCACCACCGTCGGCGCCACCGGCGCCGAGGGCGAGGCCGTGAAGGTCCCCGCCCCCGCGAGCCTGAAGGCCCCGCTGGTGCTGGCCGTGGGTCTCGGCGAGGCCGCCGAGGACGGCTACGCCGCCGAGGCGCTGCGCGCCGCCGCCGGTGTGGCCGCGCGCACCCTGCACGGCAGCAAGAAGGCCGCGTTCGCCCTGCCCGCCACCGACGCCGCCTCCGTCGAGGCCGTCACCCTCGGCGCGCTGCTCGGCGCCTACACCTTCACCGCCTGCCGCAGCGACAACGGCAAGGGCGACGCGAAGACCCCGCTGGCCGAGATCGCGATCACCGGCTCCAAGCGCGGCGACAAGGCGGCCAAGGCCGCCGTCGAGCGCGGCACCGTCGTGGCCGAGGAGATGAACCGCACCCGCGACCTGGTCAACATGCCCCCGAACGACCTCTTCCCGAAGTCCTTCGCCGAGATCGCCACCACCGCCGGCAAGGAGCTCGGCGTCAAGGTGGAGGTCATCGACGAGAAGGCGCTCATCAAGGGCGGCTTCGGCGGCATCCTCGGCGTCGGCGGCGGCTCCGAGCGCAGCCCGCGCCTGGTCAAGGTCGCCTACACGCACCCGAAGGCCAAGGCCTCGCTCGCCTTCATCGGCAAGGGCATCACCTACGACTCGGGCGGCATCTCGCTCAAGCCGGCCGGCCACAACGAGACCATGAAGTGCGACATGGCCGGCGCCGGCGCCGTCTTCGCCTCCGTGCTCGCCGCCGCCAAGCTCGGCCTCCAGGTCAACGTCACCGGCTGGCTGGCGCTGGCGGAGAACATGCCGTCCGGCTCGGCCACGCGTCCGGGCGACGTGCTGCGCATGTACGGCGGCAAGACCGTCGAGGTGCTCAACACCGACGCCGAGGGCCGCCTGGTGCTGGCCGACGCCATCGTCCGCGCGGGCGAGGAGAAGCCGGACTACATCGTCGACGTCGCCACCCTGACCGGCGCGATGATGATGGCGCTGGGCAGCCGCACCTTCGGCGTGATGGCCAACGACGACGCCTTCCGCGGCACCGTCACCGAGCTGGCCGAGGCTTCGGGCGAGCCCGCCTGGGCCATGCCGCTCCCGGCGCACCTGCGCAAGGGCATGGACTCCACCGTCGCCGACATCGCCAACATGGGCGAGCGCATGGGCGGCGGCCTGGTGGCCGGCCTGTTCCTGAAGGAGTTCGTCGCCGACGGCATCACCTGGGCGCACCTGGACATCGCCGGCCCGGCCTTCAACGAGGGCGCGCCGTTCGGCTACACCCCCAAGGGCGGCACGGCCACGGCCGTGCGCACCCTGGTCGCACTCGCCGAGCACGCGGCCGACGGCAAGCTCTGATGATCTACTGAGGGGTAACCCTTGATCGGGCCTCCGCCTCTGTTCGCCTTGGGCGAACAGAGGCGGAGGCCCTTCGGCATTCCCAAGGAAACACTTCTGACCAGGCCCCCTTCCCCGCACCGGAATTTGCCTCTCGACCTGCGGAAACAGACAATTCCTCGCGAGGCACCCACCCCGGACCCACGGGGGGAGGCCGTCCACACCCTGGCCCGGTCCCTCACCACCGCACGACAAGTGCGAGGATGTATCTCCGGCACGACGGGTCTCCCCACAAGGGAGCACCACACCCGGCCGGCGATCGACCGGGAGCATCCGCACCCTTTGCATGGAGGACGTGACGTGGCGAACGACGCCAGCACCGTTTTCGACGTAGTCATTCTCGGAGGCGGAAGCGGCGGTTACGCCGCGGCGCTGCGGGCGGCCCAGCTGGGTCTGCAGGTCGCGCTGATCGAGAAGAACAAGCTCGGCGGCACCTGCCTGCACCAGGGCTGCATCCCGACCAAGGCGCTGCTGCACGCCGGCGAGGTCGCCGACCAGACCCGCGAGGCCGCGGGCTTCGGCGTCAAGGCCGTCTTCGAGGGCATCGACATCAACGCCGTGCACGCCTACAAGGACGGCGTCGTCTCCGGTTTGTACAAGGGCCTGCAGGGCCTGGTCGCCAGCCGCAAGATCACCTACGTCGAGGGTGAGGGCCGCCTGTCCTCCCCGACCTCCGTCGACGTGAACGGCCAGCGCTACACCGGCCGCCACATCGTGCTCGCCACCGGCTCCGTGCCGAAGTCCCTGCCGGGCCTGGTCATCGACGGCGACCGCGTCATCTCCTCCGACCACGCCCTGGTCCTCGACCGCGTGCCGAAGTCCGCGATCGTGTTGGGCGGCGGCGTCATCGGCGTCGAGTTCGCGTCCGTCTGGAAGTCCTTCGGCGCCGAGGTCACCATCATCGAGGCGCTGCCGCACCTGGCCCCGCTCGAGGACGAGAACTCCTCCAAGCTGCTGGAGCGCGCCTTCCGCAAGCGCGGCATCAAGTTCGAGCTGGGCGCGCGCTTCGCGGGCGTCGAGTACACCGCGACCGGTGTCCGCGCCTCGCTGGAGAACGGCAAGCAGGTCGAGGCCGACCTCATGCTCGTCGCCGTCGGCCGCGGCCCGGTCTCGCAGAACCTCGGCTACGAGGAGGCCGGGGTCGCCATGGACCGCGGCTACGTCCTGGTCGACGAGTACTGCCAGACCAACGTCCCCACCATCTCCGCCGTCGGCGACCTCATCCCGACGCTGCAGCTGGCCCACGTCGGCTTCGCCGAGGGCATCCTGGTCGCCGAGCGCATCGCCGGTCTCAAGGTCGTCCCGATCGACTACGACGGCGTGCCGCGGGTGACCTACTGCAACCCCGAGGTCGCCTCCGTCGGCATCACCGAGGCCAAGGCCAAGGAGCTCTACGGTGACGACAAGGTCGTCACCGCCAAGTTCAACCTGGCCGGCAACGGCAAGAGCAAGATCCTCAAGACCGCGGGCGAGATCAAGCTGGTCCAGGTCAAGGACGGAGCGGTCGTCGGCGTGCACATGGTCGGCGAGCGCATGGGCGAGCAGGTCGGCGAGGCCCAGCTGATCTACAACTGGGAGGCCCTGCCCGCCGAGGTGGCGCAGCTGATCCACGCGCACCCCACCCAGAACGAGGCCCTCGGCGAGGCCCACCTCGCACTGGCGGGCAAGCCGCTGCACAATCACGACTGACAACCCTCGTCGCACGCCAACCATCCGCAACGCACCACAAGGAGCAACTGAAACCATGGCGGTCTCAGTAACACTGCCCGCACTCGGCGAGAGCGTGACCGAGGGCACCGTCACCCGTTGGCTGAAGGCCGAGGGCGAGCGCGTCGAGGCCGACGAGCCGCTGCTCGAGGTCTCCACCGACAAGGTCGACACCGAGATCC
>NZ_BBPQ01000060.1 GCF_000787855.1 Streptacidiphilus anmyonensis
ATTCTGACCGAGGGCCGTCCGCTGCCCGCACGGCGCCCTGGCGATACTCCTGGGCCGTGTCGACCGCAGCGACCACGGCTTCGCTCCCGCCCTCCGGACTCGATTCCGCCCGGGGCTGCTCCCGACGGGGCGTTCCCGGGCGAGGCCGGTGTCATTCCTGACCTGCCCCGCCCGCACTGACGGCGGGACCGAGGATGCGGCACCGCCCACCGGAGAAGTGGGCCCCGGCGTGCGACCGGGGCCCACTGCCCGCCTGCGGGGTTCCCCCGCGTTCCACGGCCCGACGCGGGAAGCTGTCGGCGCCGTGGGCCGGAGCAGGTGCTACTTGGGCGGCAGGCTCGACGCGAAGGAGCAGCCCCGGTCGACCCAGTCCGCCAGGACTTCGTCTTCCGACAGGGCAGACGCCTCCACGACGACCCAACCGCGCATCGGGCGCCCGGTGAAGTCGAAGAGCCGCGCCCCGGGGCGCGCAAGGGCGGCTGTGGTGGACTCGGGACCCACTCTGACGATCAGTTCGTCGCCGATCACTCCGACGGCCAGGTTGCCCTGGAAGAGGAACGACAACCCGCCGAACATCCGCTTCTCGGTGACTCCCGGTTCCGTTCCCAGCCTGTCCCGGATCCTCTCCGCCAGTCCTTCGTCGAATGCCACGGGTCCTCCTCACCCTCCCCTGGGTCGCCGCACCTGGTGCTCCAGGCGCCCGCGGCAGGTCTCAGTCCTGCACGTCGCGTGCTCGATGATCTGCTGCACGGATCTCATGGTTCCGGCCTCCCGGCTCGGCCGCGCGGCAGACGACTGCTTCCTCCAGCGTCCGTCGGCGACGGGCAGCGCGCATGTCGCCCTGCGATGCGCCAGTGGCCGGCCGGCCGGTTTCGCCGCCTCCGGCCCAGCACGCCCACGGGGTCGTGCCGACCCGGCCGGGCTTCGACGGCAGCCCCGGGGCCGCAGCCGCGCGGGGACGACGCCGGGGCCTTCGGCCCGCGGCAGGCCCTGGTACCGGGCCGGACCAGGTGCGAGACTGGCCGGGAAGGACGGAGGCTGCCATGGGGTTCTATTCCGAGCAGGTCGTCCCGCGGATCATCAACGTGGTGTGCGGAGTCAAGGAAGCCCAGCATCTGCGGCGCCGGGTCTGCGAGGGCTTGGAGGGCGATGTCCTGGAGATCGGCTTCGGCTCCGGTCTGAACGTCCCCTTCTATCCGGAGGCCGTCACGCGCGTGGAGGCGATCGATCCCTCCGACGTGGGTTGGAAGCTGGCCGGCAAGCGCCTCGCGGCGACCCGCGTCCACGTGGAGCGCGCAGGCCTGGACGGCCAGGCGCTGCCGTTCGCGGACGACAGTTTCGACGCCGCCCTGTCGACCTGGGCCCTGTGCACCATCCCGGACGCCGACGCCGCCCTGCGTGAGGTGCGCCGCGTCCTCAAACCCGGAGGGACGCTCCACTTCCTCGAACACGGCCTGGCCCCCGCGGACGACGAGAGCGTGCGCCGCTGGCAGCACCGCCTCGACCCGCTGGAACAGCGACTCATGGACGGCTGCCACCTCACCCGGCCCGTGGTCGACATGCTGACCGCAGCGGGCTTCGTCATCACCGACCTCGACGTCTTCTACGAGAAGGGCGCACCGAAACCGATGGGTGCCGACTCGCTCGGGATCGCGGTGTCCCCCGGCTGACAGATGCCCGGAACGGGCCGAACTCCCGAGGGAGGGATCCATCCGGTGCCGCCGGACCGGCTCTCGGTCGAACCGACCGGATCCCCTCCGGATCCGTTCGGCCGACGCGATCCGCCCCGGTCCCCCGCACGCGGCTGCCCGGCCCGGCGGGCTGCCGGAGGGCCGCCCCGAGCCGGGACGGAGCCCCAATTCCGCGTCGCCGCTGCGGAAGTAGGCGGCGCCCGAGCTGCGCGCCGAGCGACGCCGACACCGACGCCGACGCCGACGCACAGTGGAGCCGGCCGCGCCCCGCGTCAGGGCCACGTGCGTGCCGGTGAGGACGACCGGCCCGGGCACGGGCCGGGCCCCCTGTCAGCCCTCGGTGCGGGCACGGTGACGCTCGACCAGCGCGGGCCGCGCCGCCTCGGCGACGAGGCGCTCGCCGCACGGGACCGGTGAGAGGAGCACGGGCGGCCGCGCCTGTACCTGCTCACCTGGGCGGACGACGTCCGGCGAACCGCCGTGTCAGCGGTCGGTTCCGGATCCCCGCCCGTGGTCACCTGATGGGGAGCCACCGGGCCGTCGACCTCACAGTGGGGAGCGCTCGGGGCCGCCTCAGCTCTGCGCGACGGGGCGGGCGTCCGAACAGGTGAGAGACCGCCGACACGGAACGCAGGACTGTTGTGCCGGGCCAGGCTGCGCGTCAGGCTCGCCGTTGGCAGGGAGACCGCGACGGCCGACGCGAGGCCTAAAGCCAGTGGCGGGCGCGCGTGCCGGGCCCGCGCGAGAGGAGCGAGGATGTCCACCGACAGGAACCCGACCACGAGGCTCGCCGACGGCGCCGAGATCCCGCTGCTCGGGCTCGGTGTCTGGCAGGTGCCCGACGGGCCCGAATGCGTCAACGCCGTCAGGTGGGCACTCGAGCTCGGATACACGCACATCGACACCGCGCAGGCCTACAGGAACGAGCGGAGCGTCGGCACGGCCCTGAAGGACAGCGGCGTCGACCGGGACAAGGTCTTCGTCACCACCAAGTTCCTGCCGAGCGGTGATGATCCGGTGGCCGCGATCGAGCAGAGCCTGCGCCGACTCGGCCTCGATTTCGTCGACCTGTACATCATCCACTGGCCGCAAGGCGGGCCCACCTGGGCATGGCCCGGCATGGAACGGGCACGGGAACGCGGCTACGCCCGCTCGATCGGCGTGTCGAACTTCAGCGCGGCGGAACTGGAGAGCCTGGCGCAGACCGCGCAGGTGATGCCGGTGGTGAACCAGGTGCACTTCAACCCCACCGCCTACCGCCGGGGCCTTCTTGAAGCCTGCCGGCAACGGGACGTGGCCCTCGAGGCGTACAGTCCGCTCGGCACCGGCAGGCTGCTGTCGGATCCGACCGTCGGCGCTGTCGCCGCGCGGCTCGCCTGCTCGCCCGCCCAGGTCCTGCTGCGCTGGTGCGTTCAGCGGGGCGTCCCGGTGGTCGCCAAGTCGACGCACCGCGACCGGATCGACGCCAACCGGCAGATCTTCGACTTCGAGCTCTCCGACGAGGATCTCGCGCGCCTGGATGCACTCGACCGCACCGGCGGTACGACGGCGGCGAACGAACATCCCTGGTGGTAGGCCGGTGCCAGGGCCTGTCTTGTGGATCAGCGACGCCTTCGTCCGCCGCGTCCTGTCGTCGGGCAGGACCTCCGACCGGTTGTCGGCCGGCGCCTTCATCGTCTGTTCGGCGACGTCCTCGGGGCTGAGCTGGAGGGCGCGGCGCTTCGAGCGGGGCGTCGGATCAGTGGAACATGTCGGGCATGAAGGCGAGTGGGACGTACCGAAGCGGAGCGCCGTACGACGAGCCCGACGCGCACCTGGTCGGCTCCGACAAGGTGATGGCGCGCCTGGTCCATGAGCTCGGCCCGATCAGTCCGCCCGTCGTGGCGGTGCCGGACGACCTGCTCGGGGCTCTGACGGCGGCGGTCGTGCGGCAGCAGGTGTCCGCCGCCGCGGCCGGCGCCATCTTCGACCGGCTGCTGCGCTACTTCGGCGGCCGGATGCCGGCGGCCGGCGAACTGCTGCACGCGGGCGAGGACTTGCGCACGACGGTGGGCCTGTCCCACGCGAAGGAGCGCACGCTGCGCGCGCTCGCGGGCCGCGTCCACGACGGGGTGCTGGACCTGGACCGGCTGCCGCGCCTGCCGGACGAGGAGGTCCTGCAGGCGCTGACGTCGGTGCCCGGGATCGGGCCCTGGACCGCTGGCGTGTTCATGATGTTCCGCCTCCACCGGTCGGACGTCATGCTCTCGGGCGACCTCGGCATCCGCAAGGGCGTCGAAGTCGCCTACCGCCTCGGCCGGCTGCCGTCCGCGAAGGCCGTGGACGAGATCGCGGCAGCTTGGCGTCCCTACCGCTCCCGCAGCTGCCTGTACCTGTGGGCGGTGCCGGTCGCGGCCCCGGAACGGCGGGACCCGCGGCCGGACCGGGAACGCGGCCCCGCGCGCAGCGAGTGAAGGGCGAGGAAGCAACAGTGCCGGTCCGGGACCTGCTCGAGGGGCGCAGGCACAGAACTTGGTTCCGCGCCGAAGGTGGGGGCGCGAGGCACCGGCCGCCGAAGCCCGGACCGGGCTGCAGCCCACGCGGCGCGCGCGGCTCACGCGTACAGGGGATGTCGCGGCCGGGCGCCGCGGGTGAGGATGGCCATGTCCGGGTGACCGATCGGATGGAGCATGATGGCAACGGACCACCAGCCATGAAGATCGCCGTGCTGGACGACTACCTGAGGGTCGCCCGGGGTCTGGCGGACTGGGACTCCCTCGGCGCCCAGGTCGACGTCTTCACCGAGCCGCTCCCGGACGAGGAGGCGGTCGTCACCGCGCTGTCCGGGTACGACGTGGTCGTGGCGATGCGCGAGCGGACCCCGTTCCCGGCATCGGTGCTGAGCCGGCTGCCGAAGTTGGCCCTGCTGGTCACCACCGGCCCGGGCAACGCGGCGATCGACCTCGACGCCGCCCGGCGCCTGGACATCACCGTCACCAGCACGCGGTACTTCCCGCAGCCCACCGTCGAGCTGACCTGGGCGCTGATCCTCGCCGCCGCCCGGCTGATCCCGCAGAGCGCCGAATCGGTCCGCCAGGGCGGCTGGCAGGTGGGGCTGGGCACGAGCCTGAACCGCACGACCCTCGGCATTCTGGGGCTCGGCAGCATCGGCACCCGGGTCGCCAAGGTCGGCCATGCCTTCGGCATGGAGGTCGTCGCCTGGAGCCAGAACCTGCGGCCCGAGGATGCCCAGGCCAAGGGGGTGCGGTACGTGTCGTGTGAGGAGCTGTTCGCCGGATCGGACGTCCTCAGCATCCACCTGCGGCTCAGCGAGCGGACCCGCGGGATCGTCGGCGCCGGCGAGCTGCGCCTGATGAAGGCGTCGTCGATCCTGGTCAACACCTCACGGGGGCCGCTGATCGACGAGGCCGCGCTGCTTCGCGCCCTGAACGAGAACTGGATCGCGGCCGCGGCGCTGGACGTCTTCGACCGCGAACCGCTGCCCGCGGAGCATCCCCTGCGCTCGGCGCCCAACACCGTCCTGACCCCGCACATCGGATATGTGGCCCGGGATCTGTTCGAGGTGTTCTACCGGGACGCGGTCGAGGACATCGCGGCCTGGTCCGCCGGCAGCCCGCTGCGGACTCTGACGCCGCCTGGTCCCCGGACTCAGGGACCAGGCCGCCAGCCGCCTGCCAGCGGCTGACGGGTGTCCAGCCGGCGGCCGCCTGCTAGCCGTCGGCGCGGAAGACGGGCCAGCCCACTTCGGTGACCAGCGCGCTCTCGTCGGTCACGTCGAGGGGGCTGCGCAGGTAGAACTCGCGCAGTGGGCCGTCGACGCCGATCTCGTGGCGCGCGACGTGCGTGCCCAGGTCGCCGTAGGTGAGATCGATGGTCTGCAGGGTCCCGCGGTGGACCGCGACCGCGAGTTCCCCACCGGGCACCACGACGGTGTCGATGCGGCCGACCGGCCGCACGTCGCCGTCGACCGGGACGAACACGAGCGCCTCGCCGCGCTCCTCTTCGAGCAGCGCGTTCGCGAAGAGACCGCCCATCGGGCCGGTGGTGTGCAGCGCGCGGGCCGTGGTGAAGCCGTGCAGCTCGCCCAGCGCGCCCTGCCACCAGCCGGCGAGGTCCTGTCGGTCGACGACCTCGCGGATCCCGATCGCCGCCTGTCGGCGGAGGGTGCGGTATTCGATGGTCGACCCGTGCGCGGGCCGGGCCAGCAGGGCGCGCAGTGATTCGACGGCGCTCTGTGCCTGCGCCAGCCGGTCCTCCAGACGGGCGAGGTGCGCGGCGATCAGCTCGTTGCGGGTGCTCGTATCTGCGGTAGCCAGCACCGCCTTCACCTCCGGCACTGGCATGTCGAGGTTCCGCAGACGCACGATCACCTGCGCGGTGGGCACCTGGTCCGGTGAGTAGTACCGGTAGCCGCTGCCCGGGTCGACAGCAGCCGGTGCGAGCAGACCGACGTCGTGGTAGTGCCGCAGGGTCTTGATGCTCAGATGGGTCGCACGGGAGAACTCGCCGACCGTCATGCCGGTGTGCATGGCACCAGTGTCAACCCTCCCCCTGCCGGAGGGTCCAACCGGGATCCGCGCTTGAGCCTCCGGCGGGGGGAGGGCCCAGGGTCGGCAGTGGGCGCCGCACGGCGCCGATGCCTCACGAGGAGAGTCGCCATGGACACGAACGCCCTGACCGCAGCACTGCCCCGGGCCGTCGCCACCTACGTCGAGGCGGTCAACGCCTTCGACGTCGACGCCGTCATGGCCACCTTCGCCGCCGACGCCGTGGTCAACGACGCCAGCCGCGAATTCGCCGACCCCGGCTCGATCCGTGCCTGGCTGGACCGCGAGATCGTCGGTGACAAGGTCACCATGGACGTGACAGAGCTCTCCCGGCACGGCGACCTGACGATCGTGCGGGCGCGCTACGACGGCGAGTACGACAAGACCAACCTGCCCGACGAACTGGTGCTCACCAACTACCTCACGATCGCCGACGGCAAGATCACCTCGCTCGTCATCGTGCACAACCAACCCTCCCCCTACTGAGAGCGGAACATCGCGCGAGCGGGCACGAAGCAGGCCCGACTCACGATGGGCCGGTCAAGGCGCCGGCCGACCTCAGGGACTGGGCGAACTCACTCGGGACCTGACAGTGTGCCCCCGCGGCCCTGGCCGGGTCTGCTGGTAGGCGTGGCCCACTCGCAGGAGGGTGGGCTCATCGAGGGGCCGGCCGAGCAGTTGGAGGCCGATGGGCATGCCCGCCGCGTCGTGGCCGACCGGAACGGTCAGGGCGGGCACTCCGGTGATGTTGGCGGGGGCGCAGAGGCGCACGTAGGCGTCGGAGACGCTCTCGGTCGTGCCGTCGGGCCAGGTGACCGTCTGCTCGTCGGCCCGGACCGCGGGCATCGGGACGGTGGGGGCGGCGATCACGTCGACCCGCTCCAGCATCCGTGCCCACTCGGCGCGCATGAGCGTGCGGGCGCGTTGAGCGCGCAGGTAGTCACCGGCGCTCATCAACTCGCTTGCCTCCAACAGGATGCGGACGTCCTCCTGGTACCGCTCGGGGACGGTGCGCAGGCTGCCTTCGTGGTAGGAGCCGGCCTCCGGCACCATCAGGCCCCACTGGGTGGCCTGGATGTAGCGGGTCATCGGGATGTCGACCTCGACGAGCTGTGCGCCCAGGGCTTCCAACTGTGCGACGGCGCTCCGGACGGCGGCCTCCACCTGCGGGTGGACGTGGTCGAAGTAGTAGGTGCGCGGCAGGCCGACGCGTAGCCCCGTCAGGTCGGTGGCGGGACCGGGCCGGTAGTCCGCGGCGGGCGCGGACAGGGACGCGGGGTCGCGCGGGTCGTGTCCCGCCAGCGCGGTCAGCACCAGGGCCGCGTCCTCGACGGTGCGGGTGATGGGGCCGACGTGGTCGAGCGACCACGACAGGGAGGTGACGCCGTGGCGCGGGACGAGACCGTAGGTCGGCTTGAGGCCGACGACCCCGTTGAGTGCGGCGGGCACCCGGATGGACCCGCCGGTGTCGGTGCCGAGGGCGAAGGTCGCGGTGCCTGACGCGACGGCGACCGCGGAGCCCCCGCTGGAGCCGCCGGCGACGCGCCCCGGATCCCAGGCGTTGCGGGTCTGCGGGGTGGTCAGGCCGAAGGCGAACTCGTGGGTGTGGGTCTTGCCGAGCAGGATCGCACCGGCTGCGCCCAGGCGCGCGGCGACCGCGCTGTCCGCTGTCGCACGATGGCCGGCGCGGACGCGGGAGCTGGCCGTGGTGGGCATCCCGCTGACGTCGATCAGGTCCTTGAGCGCCATCGGGATGCCGTGCAGCGGTCCCCGGTAACAGCCTTGCGCGACCTCGTGTTCGGCCTCGGCCGCCGCCCGGCGGGCCTGCTCCGCGGCGACCGTGACGTAGGCGCCGAGGTGCGGCTCCGCCTCCTCGACGCGGCCGAGGACGGAGTCGACCAGTTCCACCGGGGACAGTCGCCGGGCACGTATCGCGTCGGCGGCCTCCGCAAGGGACAGTTCATGCGGCTGCATCGTGCTCCTCCTGTCCGGCCCGGTACGCGGCGGCGGGCGGGACGTCCGCGAGGTCCAGCTCGCGCAGGACCGCGACGACGCGGTGGATGTGGTCGGCGACCGCGGCGACCGCGGCGTGGCGCTCGGCCGGCAGCACGAGTCCGGCGCGCGCCGCCCAGCGGGCGGCCTCCGCTGGGGTGAGTTCGACGGCGGACACAGGTGTTCTCCCTGTCGGTGTCGTTCGGATCGGCGCGGCAACCACCGACCAAAGAAAGGCTAAGGATTTGCTTTGGTTGGCGCCGGAGGCCGCGATGGCTCGCAAGCCCTGCGAGAGCGGCGGAACCGAGCCCGTCGCGCGGTCAAGGCTCGGCGGCCGGCCCGTCGCGCGCTCAGGCCGCGGTGGCCGGGATGTCGACGCCGGGCTCGGCGAGGAGCCGGTAGCGGCCGTTCGTCCGGCGGACGGTGCCGGCCGTGGGCCGCGGAAAGTGGGTGCCCATGAGCAGCGCGTCGGTGTCCGCCAGGCCCTCGAGCAGCCGGGCGCGGGTGCGGACGGCCTCGGCGGAGTCGATGTCGACGCAGCTGTGCACGTGGGGGTGGGACAGCTGCACGGGGTGGTGGATGCTGTCGCCGGTGATCAGCGCGCGGCGGTCGCTGCCGCGCAGTTCGACGGCGACCTGTCCCGGGGTGTGGCCCGGCGCGGGGACCAGGAGGACGCCCGGCGCGACCTCGTGCCCGTGCTCGGGCACGTCCACGAGGTCGTACTGCCCTGCGTCGCGGACGGGGTGGACGGAGTCGCGGAACATCTGGGCGCGCGCCTCGTCCAGGTCGGCGGCGGCCCAGTGGTCCCACTCCGTGCGACTGGTGAGGTACCGGGCGCGCGGGAAGGCGGGAACCCAGTCCTCTCCGGCGAGCCGGGTGTTCCAGCCGACGTGGTCGGTGTGCAGGTGCGTGGTGATCACCAGGTCCACGGACTCGGGCGGGAAGCCGGCCGCCGCCAGGCGCTGCGGGAAGTCGGTGTCGAGCCCGTTCCAGGCCGGGTTGGCGCGGGGCTTGGCGTTGCCGATGCCGGTGTCGACGACGATCCGCAGCCCGCCCGCCTCCACCGCGAAGCTGTGGCTCGCCAGGCGGGGGACGTCGGCGTCGGCGAAGTCGGGCCGCAGCCACGGTGCCTCGTCCAGTACCTCCTTGGTGGCGTGCGGCAGCAGCCAGGGTCCCGTCTGCCGCGGCAGTTCGATCTCGTCGACGCGGTGGACGGCGATGTCACCGAGGCTCCATCGGGCGCTTGCGTGGAAAGCGGCCTCGGGTGTCGCAGTGCTCATCGGTGGGTCCTTTCGGATGGGCGGGCCGGCACGGAAGGGCAGCTCTCGCATCTAAAAGCAAATTCTTTGCCTTAGGAGGAGACACTAGGCCCGCGACCACCAAAACGCAAACGCTTAGCTTTTAGGCGAAGGGAGTGGAGCTCCGTCCGAGCGCCGTCGCCACCAGGCGGTCGGTGTAGGCGGCCGTCAGGTCCGAGGGGCGGAACAGGATGCGGTACATCAGCGGGGCCACGACGGCGTCCAGCAGGGACTCCACATCGGGGACGGCCTCCCCGCGCCCGGCCGCGCGCACGCCGATGGCCTTCAACTGCTCGGCGGCGTAGTCGGAGCAGCGAACCGCGTTGCCGTGTTCGGGGTCGCCCAGCAGGGCGTCACGGATGTAGGTGCGGCCCGCCGTCGAGGACATCTCCTCCGCGAACTGCACCGCCCAGGCCTCGAGGTCCGCCCGCAGGCTGCCGTGGTCGGTCGGCGCGCCGTCGGGGCGCAGCCGCTCGACGGCCACGTCGGACAGCAGTTCCCGCAGGTCCCCCCAGCGCCGGTAGACGGTCGACGGCGTCACTCCCGCGCGCGCGGCGATCAGCGGCACGGTGAGCGCGTCCCGCCCCACCTCCGCCTCCAGATCGCGGACGGCCTGGTGCACGGACTGCTGGACGCGGGCGCTGCGCCCGCCGGGGCGTGTGGTCGCTCGGGCACTCATGCGCACAGCTTAATGCGAAGAAAATGCGTCTGGGCCGGACCGTGCGGTGTGGCCGTCCGCCGTTGCCCCGGACGGCCACATCAGGTGGTTCACGTGCTGCTGGACCTCGTCAGGGCCCGGGCCGTGTCAGGGCCCGGACCGACGCGTCAGGGCAGTGTCCAGTTCTGGGCTCCGGTGCCGTTGCAGGTGTAGAGCTGGAGCCCGGTCCCGGGTGAGGTGGAGGATCCGGGGTCGTCGAGGCATTTGCCGGACTCGGGGTTGACCAGCGAGTTGCTCGTGCCCGCTTTCCACTGCTGTGCGCCTGTGCCGTTGCAGGTGTACCACTGGATCACGGTGCCGTTGGCGGTGCCGCTGGACTTGGCGTCGAGGCATCCGCCGACCACCCGCAGGGTGCCGTCCGACTCGACCGTCCACTGCTGGGCGGCGGTGCCGTTGCAACCCCAGATCTGGATCCGGTTGCCGTTGGACGCGGCGCCGTTGTTGTCGTCGGCGCACAGGTTCGACGCCACGCCCGAGACGATCGCCCCGGTCGGCGCGGCAGTCGCGCCGGTGAATCCGATCGCGAAGACGTGCAGGGCGCCGCTGGAGGTGTCGGAGGGCAGGCGGACGTCGGTGACCGTCTTGCCGGAGGCCAGGTCCACGGGCGCGGTGGCGAAGACGTAGGTCTTCGCCGGGTCGGTGGAGGCGCCGGCGTGGTTGCGGTAGGTGGTGGTCACGGCGGTGGTGTTGCCGGCAAGTGGCGTGGCCGAGCCGCCGTTCAGGGTCCAGTCGGAGAGGGAGACAGCCACGGACTGGCTGGTGCCGTCGGTGTAGTCGACGGTGGCGGTGCCGCTGGAGGGGCCGTTGTTGGCGGACCCGAGGAAGGAGATCGCGCCCGAGCCCGAGGCCGGGACGGTCTGGCCGTTGGCGGTGTAGTTGTCGGGCTGCCCGGCCGCGGGGGCGGGCCAGGTGAAGGTGGTTCCGGCGGCGCTGACCGTGGAGCCCGGGTTGACTCCCGCGGAGGACAGGGCGGTGGCGGAGTAGCTGTAGCCGCTTCCGTCGAAGTCGGCCGAGGAGGAGGCGGAGTCCGCCGATACGCCCGTGTTGCCGTAGCCGGGCGAGCCCGGGTAGGAGGGCGGTGCGGCGGATGCGGCGGCGGCCCAGGCGGTGTTCGCGGAGGTGCCCAGGGTGAAGGTCAGCGTGCCGCCGCTGGTGATGCTGCCGGTGGGTGCGGCCGCGCTGTTCCACGCGGAGCCGTTCCAGGTGGCCGACTGGACGTAGGGGGCGTTGTCGGCGGCGCCCTGGCCGTTGAGCGTCAGGGTGTTGCCGCTGGGAAGGGTGACGACGGCCTGGGTGAACAGGGGGCTGCCGAGCGCCAGGTCGGACGTGCCGGGCGTCTCCGGGTACATGCCCAGGGCCGACCACACGTACCAGGAGCTCATCTCGCCGAGGTCGTCGTTGCCGGCCAGGCCCGAGGGGGCGTCGGTCCAGATCTGGTCCTGGACCTGCCGCACGACCTGCTGGGTGAGGTAGGGCCGGCCGATGTAGTCGTACTCCCAGGGGATGTCCAGGCTGGGCTCGTTGCCGAGGTCGGTGTAGCCGTTCGCGCCGGTCAGCGAGGACAGGTCGGTGGTGAGGTAGTTCGCCATCGCCGTGTCGCCGCCCATCGCGGTCGCGAGCCCGTGCAGGTTGAACGGCACCATCGGCGTGTACTGCCAGGCGTCGCCTTCGACGAAGTTGCTGCCGGAGGTCGCGGAGAATCCCCCGGTCCACGAGCCGGACTTGTCGCGTGGCTGGATGAATCCCGTACCGGTGTGGAACAGGTTGCGCCAGTCCTGCGCCCTGTTCGCGAAGGCGGTCTGGTCGGTGGTGTCGCCGAGCGCGCCGGCCAGGGCGGAGACGGCGAAGTCCGCGCTGTCGTACTCGAGCGTGGTGGACGCGGGGCCGTAGAAGTTGCAGCAGCCGTAGCTTCCGTCACTGGGCAGGTAGCCGAGCTGCTCCAGGTAGGTGAGGCCGGGGCGGTTGTTGTTGGCGTTGGTCGCCTCCGCGACCATGTCCGTCAGCGCGGTCGCGCTGTCGAAGGCGGTCGCCCCGAAGGCGTGGTAGTCGGCGAGGATGGCGTCGGCTGGGTCGCCGACCATCACGTACGTCTCGCCGTTGTCCTCGGACCACTTGGGGAACCGGCCGGTCTGGGCGTAGTCGTCGACCATCGACTGGGCGGTGTCCGAGGCGGCCTGCGGGTCGATCAGGGCCTCGAGTTGGGCTTGCGAGCGGTAGACGTCCCAGCCCGAGTAGTTGGCGTAGGCGGCGCTGTGGCCGGAGTCGACGACGTGGGTCTTGGCGTCGAAGCCGTCGTACTGGCCGTTGGTGTCGCTGATGACGTTGGGGTGGAGCAGCGAGTGGTAGAGCGCGGTGTAGAAGACCGTCTGCTGGGCGGCCGTGCCGCCCGCGACGGCGACCCGGCCGAGCAGGGCGTTCCATGCCTGCTGGGCGCTGCTCTCGGTGCCGCTGAAGTTCCATCCGGGGTTCTCGGCCGTGCGGTTGGCGACGGCGTTCGCGGTGGAGACGTAGGAGACGCCGACCTTGGCCTGGACGACCTGGGTACCGGTGGTGTTGAACGTGATGTAGCCGTCGTTGGCGGCCGTCTGCGGGGTGGCGGCGCTGGATCTTCTTGGCGCGGCGCCGTGGAGGGTCGGTCTGTTCCGCTGTTCGGGCTGGCTCTGGCCTGGGCGGGCGCCTGCCGACGGGGGCGGCGTGGCCTTGACCGCCTGCGTGCCGTTGGAGGTGAACGGCTGATCGAAGACCATGTCGAAGTAGACCGTGTAGCTGTTGCCGCCGCCGCAGAAGTTGCCGCTGGTGACCTGCCCGCTCACCTCCTGGTTGTTCACGACCGTGAACTGGGTGTTGGAGTCGCCGTTCTGACTGCCGGCCAGTTTGAAGACCAGATTGGCCTGTGTGGTGGCCGGAAAGGTGAAGCGGGCCATGCCGCTGCGGGTCGTGGCGGTGAGCTCGGTCTTCACGCCGTTGCTCAGCGACACCGAGTAGGAGCCGGGAGAGGCGGACTCGTTGGCGTGGGAGAACGCGTCCGTGGCACTGGTGGAGACGGTGCCGACGGTGGGCAGGACGGGGATGTCGCCGGCCGCGCCGCAGCCGGGGCCCGCGATATGGGTGAGGCTGAACCCGGTGATCGAGGAGTCCTTGTACTCGTAGCCGCCGCCGTCGGGCCGTGACGGAGTGTCAGGACTCCACTGCACCATGCCGAACGGCGTGTCGGCTCCGGGAAAGTCGTCGGCGGAGTTCGATGTGCCGATGAACGGGTTGACGAGCGAGGCCGGCGCGGTGACCAGCGCCGCACGGGAGTGCTGCGCCGGCCGCGCCTGCGCCGACGCGGGGGCGGCGGTCGCCAGCAGCAACCCGGCCGCCAGCAGGGCTAAGGCGCCCCGGTGCCTTCCGCTTGGGTTTCCCATCTCGGAGTCCCTTCTGGTGCGTCAACTCATGACAGGGCCAGGGGTCTGACAACTGACAACGTTGTCATCAACAACGAAACTGTGGACGGAGCGTCACTCCACCCGCACAAACTGTCAAGACAGTCCGCACAACACTGCTCACCGAGCTCGCAGGCGACCTCTTCCAGGGGGCGGCCTGACACAGCTTCTGAGGGCCTGGGAGGTCGCACTGATAACGTTGTCGTGTCGGGTTCGGCCGCTTCCGCAGGTGAACTCCGGCCCGCCTACCGGCACGAGGGACGCCACGCACTGGCCCGGAGCGCACCGACGGCTTCGACATCCGTGGCGAGGGCGGTGCCCGGCTCTCCTGCGCGGCCCCGAGGCCCCAGGACGGCGGGTGACGGGCCGAGGCCGGCGCCTTCCCCGGAGGGCGGCACCGGCCTCGGCTTCTTTCAGCTGATCGCCGCCCACTGGTGCACGCTGCCCTGGTGGACCGCGGCGTAGACGCGGTCGCGCAGCAGGTTGGCGTCCTGGTCGGTGAGGGTGCGGTCCACGTGTCGCAGGACCACCTTGAGGAGGACGTTCTTCTGGTCCGGGCGGGCGCCGAGCCGCTTCAGCGCCTGCGGCGGGAGTTCCGCGCAGGGCGTCTGGGAGAGGATCTCGACCGCCTCCACGCAGTCGGCGTCCGCTCCCAGCGCGTCACGGACCCGGTCGCCGAGGTCTTCGGCCAGGTCGTCGCAGTCGACCGCGACGGAAAGGTCCCGCCGGATCATCGGCATGGCGGACACGGCCCGGTAGGAGGCGAGGTCGGTCATCTGGGCGGCCACGGACGGTTCGGCGGAGCGCAGCATGGGGATGTCCGGGATGCCCTTGAGCAGCATCAGCATCCGGTCGAGCCCCATGCCGAGCGCGAGGCCGCTCCACGAGGCGTCCAGACCGGCCCGCTCCAACACCTGCGGGTGCGCCAGGCCGCATTCCGCGACCTCCACCCACTCGCCGTCGCGATCCACGTCCACCTGACGGCCGGAGAGGGTGTAGGGGTGGACGCGGTCCTCGTGACGGTGCTCCGCGCCGGGGAGGATCCCCGCGACGAGGGAGGTGACCATGTCGTCCAGGTCGTGGGTGGTCATGGGGGTCGGGCGGCGGGTGACGCGCCACAGGTCCACCTGGTGGGGAGTCCCGGTGTGCAGCCGGTCGATGCTGTCGCGGCGGTAGACCACTCCGGGGCAGACCAGGAGCACGTCGTCGGCCGGGTCTGCGGCAAGGGCGCGCAGCGCGGCCGGGATCAGCGCGCTGGAGTGGCTGCGCAACATGGTCCGGTCGTCGACGTAGCGCGTGTAGCGGGTGTCGCGGGTGATGTCGTCGGTGCGGTAGCCGAGGTTGTCGTAGTTGTCCTCGACGGTGACGGTGCGCTCGCCGCGGTACCAGCGGACCTCGCAACCCCAGCGGTTCGCCAGCGCGTCGACGGCACGGCCCAGCACGAGCTGGAGCGCGTGCGGGCCGGCGGCCGGGTCGGTGAGGTCGCGGATGGACAGGTCGTGGATGAGCTGTCCGGCGGAAAGGTGAGCAGGCATGTCGGCCTCCTGGCCAAGAGCAGTGACGGGGTTTCACAACCCCCCAGCCCCTGGGCCTGGCCGCTCTACGGGGTCAGCCGCCTCAGCTCTGAAGACGTGGCGAAGTCCGACCCCTGCGGCGCCCTTCGGGGGCCGGGGGGCCGGTAAATCGGCGAGAGATCGCTACGACGGCCACAGCAGGACTATAGCCGGGCCGAGGCTCCGGCCTCACCTGAGGCCGCCGCACGGCAGCGCACCCCAAGTTCCCGTCGCGGGCCTTAGGGTGGCGGCATGGACGAGTACGCGGTCCCGATCCTCCCGAGCCGGGACCTGGACGAGACGCTGGAGTTCTACGGCCGTCTGGGCTTCGAGTCCCGTGGCCGCTGGGACGGGCCGGACGGCTACCTGATCGTCGTCCGCGGCACGGTGGAACTCCACTTCCGCCACGACCCCGGGGTGGACCCCTTGGCGACCGCGGGCAGCTGCTACCTCCAGGTCCGGGACGCGGACGCGCTGCATCAGGCCTGGGCAGGCATCGGCGTCCCCACCGAGCCGGCCACCGGCAGCAGGCTGATGCCGGTGACCGACACCGACTACCGCATGCGGGAGTTCGCCCTGGTCGACCGCAGCGGCAACCTGCTGCGGATCGGCAGCCCGCAGGGTTCCTAGCCCCTTGCGTCGGTCAGGGACCACCCCAGACACTCCTCCGTGCCGGCGCGTCCAGGCATCCGTCCCCGCATCGAGGCCTACGGCCGTCCCGGCGGCTGCGCCCCGCGCCGGCTGTTCAGGCCCGCGCGAACGCCGCGCGGGGGTAGCCGAGTTCGCGGAGGCACAGGCTGCCGGCGGTCCCGTGGGCCTTGCCCCGGGCTGTCCCACAACGCCGTCGACGCGGGATCAGCCTGCGTTCAGCGGCTCTGCGGCTCGGCGTCGCCGGGCCTGAAGCGGGCCCGCGAAGGACTTGCGCAGGGACGAGGGGGCGACAGCGGGGAGCAGCGACGCCAGCAGCTTTCCCTTCAGGGTGCTCGGTGTCCGGGTCAACTGGACGTCGACGCGGGTGCCGTCAGCCTGCGGGGTCATCCGGAACACCCAACCACCCCCAGGCCCGAACAGCTTGGAGTCGAGGGTGGTGATGACGACCTCGTCTCCCCCGGGTTCCCAGTCGTAGCGCGCCCGCTCCCACGCCGCGCTCGTTCCCTCGGTGACCTCGGCCCAGTTCTCCCCCAGGCCGTGGACCTCGAAGTGCTCCCTGTCGATGCTGGGCCAGGCCTTCGCCCGGGTCGGGCTGAAGTCGGTGAGCGCCTCCAGCACGCCGGAGGGGCTCAGCGAGGAGACGAGATGGAACTTGACGACGGTCACAGATGGCTCCATGGATGTGGGCGGGGGCACCGCTCGTCGGCGCGTAACCACTCTGGCAGGTTACTCATCACGGTGCAAGGCTGGCTGACGGGACCGGATCCGCCACCACACGCGGGTGCCACCCGTGGGCATGCTTGCCTCGCACGGCCGCTGACGCCGCGAACCCAGGAGGAGATCATGTCCGCATCCACCCCTGCGCCCGCCGGCGCGGCGCCGAGCCACCGCGCCATCGAGAACCTGATCGCCCGTTACGCCGAGCTCGTGGACGACGGCGATTTCACCGCGCTGGGCAACCTCCTCGGCGATGCCACCTTCACCGGCAGCGGCGAACCCGTGAGGGGCGGCGAGGCGATCACGAAGATGTTCCAGCACACGGTCATCGTCTACGCCGACGGCACCCCGCGAACGCAGCATGTCGTCACCAACGTCGCCGTGGAGGTCGACGAGCACAACGGCCGGGCGCTCGCCCGTTCCTACGTCACCGTGCTGCAGTCGTTGCCCGACCTGCCGTTGCAGCCCATTGCGGGCGGCCGCTACCACGACCGTTTCGAGCGGCGTGCCGGCCGGTGGCGCTTCGTGGAACGCAGAGTCGTGATCAACCTCGTCGGCGACGTCAGCCGCCACCTCCGCCGACGGTAGCCACCCCTGGATCCGCCGACCCTCCCCGCTCTGGGTGTTCTGTTCCCACGACACGTCCCCCGCGCACATGTCCCCTGACATGTGCGCGGGGGCAACCGTCATCTGACGGATGCTGATCGCCTCAGGCTGGCCAGTCAGGCCGGTTACTCATGGCCGCCCCCGAGCAGCAGGTGCGGCCAAGTCCTGCGGCCCCCCGGCTTCCAACCATGCACTCTGATCCCGCAGATGCACCCGGCAGGCGCACCAGGTGCACCAGGCGCCCTTGACGCGCCAGGGCAGGAGCGCCAGGATGAGTAACCGGTTAAACCGGTGATGGCGTGACGGCGTGACGCCTCATCGGATCCCTATGCACGAGGAGACACGCAATGACAGTCAGCTACACCGGCGTGGTCACGGTGACGGGAGAGGGCCGCAACGGCGGACAGGTCGCCGCCAGCGACGGCCACCTGACGACCGCCCTCGCCATCCCGGAGGAGCTGGGCGGCGCAGGCGGCGCCACCAACCCGGAGCAACTGTTCGCCGCCGGCTGGGGCGCCTGCTTCCTCGGGGCCGTCCGTCGCGCCGCGGCCGAGCGCAACGTCCGGCTGACCAGTACCGCCATCACCGTCGAGGCGACCCTGACCCACGGCGACGACGGCGAGTTCGGACTCAGCGCCGTCCTCAACCTCGAACTCGGCGGGGTCGACCAGGAGACCGCGGTCGTGCTCGGCAACGCCGCGCACCAGATCTGCCCCTACTCCAAGGCCACCCGCGGCAACATCCCGGTCACCGTCAACGCCTCCGCCGTGACCGGCTAACGCGGCTGCTGCGTCTCCGCCCGTCTCCGCCCGGGCCGCCCATCAAGCTCCCACGGCTCCGGGGCGGGCCGACCCCGCCCGCGAGCCGCGCTCACGCCTCGGCGGAGCTGTGGTGACGCGCCCGGTAACTGGCGGCCTTGACCCGGTTGCCGCAGGTCTTCATGGCGCACCACTCGCGCCGGTGTCCCCGTGAGCGGTCGAGGTACGCCTGAGTGCACTCCGGACGGGCGCACTCACGCAGCAAAGCCGCGTCGTCGCCGCCGAGGATCTCGACGGTCTCCCGAGCGAGCGCGGCGAGCCCCTGGGCCACGGTGCCGGTCCTGGTCGTACCGTCGGCGTGCAGACGCAGCGTCACCGGCAGGCCCGCGGCGTGCCTGTTGACTTCGGCGATGGCCCGTTCCGGCATCGGTCGCCCGTCGAGGCGCGCGGCGACCAGGGAGTAGATCGATTCCCGCAGCTCCGTGGCGACGGCGAGGTCGGTCGCATCGGCGCCGGGCGCGGCGTCGAAGATCCCCGCCTCAACGAACCAGGCATCGAGTTGTGCGGGAACGGCCAGCTTCTCGATCGGCGCGGCGTTGCGCCGCGCCCGCAGGGTGCCGACGAAGTCGAGGGGCAGGGTTCCGCACGGAAAGGCATGGATCACGTCACCATTTTGACCAGTGACAGACCAATGCGCAATGCCAGGGCCCGTCACCCCCTTCGGCGACGGTCGTCACTCCCCCGTCGGCCGACGAGTCACACATCACCTGGAAAGGCATCACATGATCGACAGGCGTCGCTTCAACAAGGCGCTGGGGCTCGTCGCAGGAGCAACTGCCGTCTCGCTCGCGGGCATGGAGGGCGTCGCCGGCGCCGCGCCCGTGCCGCGCCGCTCCGGCCAGGCCCCGGTCGTGCCCGCCATCGCTCCGGGCACCCACACGTCCTTCCCCTCCCTCAAGCAGATCGACGCGGGTCTGCTGAACGTCGGGTACGCGGAGCTGGGGCCCGCGCACGGACCGGTGGTCCTGTGCCTGCACGGCTGGCCGTACGACATCCACAGCTACGTCGACGTCGCCCCGCTCCTGGCCGGTCTCGGCTACCGCGTCGTCGTCCCCTACCTGCGCGGCCACGGCACCACGCGCTTCCTCTCGCCCCGGACCTTCCGCAACGGGCAGCAGTCCGCCGTCGCGCTGGACATCATCGCCCTGATGGACGCCCTCAGGATCGACCAGGCCGTGGTGGCCGGCTTCGACTGGGGGTCGCGGACCGCCGACATCCTCGCGGCTCTCTGGCCCGAGCGGGTCAAGGCCCTGGTCTCGGTCAGCGGCTACCTCGTGACGGACCGCAAGGCGCAGCTGGAACCGATCGCGCCGGCCGGCGAGCACACCTGGTGGTACCAGTACTACTTCGCCACGGAGCGCGGGGAGAAGGCCATGGAGGACAAGGGCCTGCGCCATGACCTGACCCGCCTCGTGTGGCAACTGGTCTCCCCCACCTGGGACTTCGACGACGCCACGTTCGAACGCACCGAAGCCGCCTTCGACAACCCCGACTACGCCGCCGTGGTGATCCACAACTACCGCTGGCGGCTCAGCGTCGCCGAGGGCGAGCGCCGCTACGACCGGTACGAGGACCTGCTGGTCAAGGCCCCGACCATCGGCGTCCCCACCATCACTCTGGATGCCGCGCTGGACCCGTTCACCCCTGCGGGCGACGGCGCCTCCTACCGCTCCAAGTTCACCGGGGCGTACCAGCACCGGACGCTCCCCGGCATCGGCCACAACGTGCCCCAGGAGGCGCCCACCGCCTTCGCCCAGGCCGTGGTGGACGTGGACCACTTCTGACCGCGCCCGCGGACGGTGACCGTGCCCCGTACGAGTTCCGGCTCCGAGCCGGCCGCGTACGGGGCCGGCGTGTGATGCCGGGCCCAGAACAGGACGTGGCCGCTGTCGCCCTCGGGCACGAACTCCTCGTGGACCACGTCGAAGCCGACCCGCACAAGCCATGCGCGGTTCGTGGCGGCGTCGGCGTGACTCCACCACATCGCGGCCCCGCCACCGAGCCAGTTCTCGTCGGTGCCGGTCCAGGCCCGGTGCCCGGTGGTGCTCAAGAACCAGCCTCCCGGCCGCAGCCAGGAGGCGATCAGCTCCAGCAGGGCCGGCTGTTCCTCCACCGGAACATGAATCAGGACGTACAGACAGACGACGGCGTCGAAGCTGCCTGGAGGAAGCTCCAACGTCGTGGCGTCGGCCCGGATGAAGTCGGCGCCCGGCACCAGCTCCCGGGCCCGGCGGATCTGGACCTCACTGATGTCGACGCCCGTCACGCGCTGCCCCGCCGCGACCAGGGCACGGGCCACCGGGACCCCGGTGCCGCACCCGATGTCCAGGACGGCGCCTGCCTCAGGTACCCGACCGAGCAACTCCCACATCCACGGTCCGTACTTGGTCTCGCTGCCGAACGCCCGCTCATAGTGCTCCGACAGCACGTCGTACCCGCGCCGGACCACGTCCTTTGGATCTCCACCGTCCACGCGCGCACGTTACGACGCAGTCTCTGGGGAGCGCGACCGCTTTGGACGCCGTGGCAGAAACGGGCAACGTCGGTCAGTAGAGCGGACTGTGTGCCGGCCGGCCGGATGACGACTGCTGCACCGACGCTATGAGTGCCAGGCCGAGCGCTTCCTCGACGTCGTCGCCATCTCAGCAGCCGTCATCTGCCATCGCCCCGGCCAGGCCGCGCCCGCCGGTCTTCGTCAGGGCCAGGAGCGCTGGGCGGCCTTGCTGCCTGGCCACTCATACCGGGGATATGAACCACGCGATGGACCGATGAGATTCCCAGGCAAACGGCAGTGGAGTGGTGGGCAGGCGCGGACCCGTCACTGTCACCGCCGTCCGTCATGCTCTGCCCATGAACGAGAACACCTTCTGGCAGCTCATCGAGGACTGCACACCGTCTACGCCAGATCCGGACGCCGATCAACTGGCCACGACGGTTCCTCGCAGTGGCTCGTCGGCCTTCCAGCCTCCACGCTCCGCTCGCGGTACGCCGTACAGGCCGCGACGGACCTGGAGGAGAACCGCCGCCGCCCGCAGGAACTCCCCCGGGAGACGGGTTAGTGCAGCAGGAGGAGGCACTCCAAGGAGGATCGGTCGGTGACGTACACCGTCGTGGAACGAGTCGGGCCGCTCACACGTTTGACTGGAGGACACAGTTCCTAGGACGGGGAGGACCCTGTGGAGCCTCGCGAAGACCATCTCGACCCCGCGGTCGAGGCCGGACGGGCCCGCTTCCGCAAGCTGCCCGAGCGCGTTGCGGCGGAGGACATGTTCATCTCGGTGCCGGCGTCGACACCGGACCCGGGTTGGGACGAGTTCAGCCACGACGAATGGCTGGCCCGGAACACCTGGTGCGGAAGCCTGATCTGACGCCACAGCCGGTTTCCGGTACCGCCGGCCGCTGGTACGCGCGCACCGCCCGGAGCTGCCGCCCTGCGCGATGCGCGATGCGCTGGCGGAGCTTCCGGGCGGGCGGGCCGCTGGGCTACTGCGGCTGGGGCAGCTCGTCCAGGAACCCCTGCGCCTTGAGGAACGCCACCGTGCGGGTGGGGTCCCCGTAGGCCGTCCAGTACTGGGTCCCAAGGCCCGGCTGGCCGAACCAGGGCCGGATCGGGCCGGACTGCACGGTGAACTGCTTGGCGACGCGGTACAGGTGGTAGTTGACCACGGGGCCGGTCGCGCTGTACTCGTCGAGGTTCGTCGGCGGCAGCGCCCGCTCGGCGTAGGGCGTGCCCTCCGGGGCGAGGAAGGAGCCCCGGCCGCTTCCGAAGAGGTCGACCAGCTGGCCCGTGCGCAGGCTGACGGCGTGCTCGAGGGGGCGGCCCGCCTTCAGCACGAAGCCGTTGTTGTCCGGGTACCACCAGCCCGACTGGTTGGTCGCCTGGCTCGTCTGCCAGTAGCAGCCCAGGATCCAGTAGCGCGAGGTCGAGTCCTGGGCGCGGTATCCCCGCAGCATCCTGCCGATCACCCCGGTCCGGGGCAGGAACGCCGGGCCGAGCCGCCAGTCGCCGTGGTAGTAGTCCTCCAGGGCGGGCGGGGCCGTGGTCGTGGCCGCGGTCCGGTGGGCGGCCGGGCAGCTGTCCGCGCCCTGACCGCTCGGGGCCGGGTCGGCGTGCGCGACGACCGGTGTGGCGGTGGCCAGCAGGAGCGCGGCCAGCACGCTCCCCAGCAGGCGACGTGTCGAACGCATCCGGGTTCCTTCCGCTGTCGGGACCGCGTGGCCCTGACGCGGGCCGGCGGCGGGAGGACGGCACCGGCCTGCGCCGAGAACGGGCCGCCGGTCGCACATCGTGCAGATCACTCATGCTCAGCATGTGCGGATGTGACGGCCCCACAGACGCCTTCGCAGCGGACTCGCCGACGAGAATCCCCCGGCCGGCCGATCACCGCGCTCCTCGCCGCCCCCAACGCCTCACCGCGACGGCCGTCCGGCCCATGCGGCTTCGCGGGCGCGGACCCGCAGGAGGCGTGTCGCCCGGGAGCCCCGGTGGAGACGCGCGGGCTGCCGGGGACCCGCCGAGGCCCCCCCGAGCGCGACCGCCCTGGCAGGCCGGGCTCTCAGGGGGTCACGATGGCGAAGCCGGGGTCGGGGGCGCCGAGGCAGGCAAGCAGCTCCGCGAGCTTGCCCGCGTCGCCCGAGATCCGCGCCCGCCCCGAGAGCTCGGCAGCGGACAGCGCGCCGAGCAGCAGGGCCCTGAGGTCGGCCTCGGAGAGGGTGATCTCGACGTCCGCCGACCCGGCGTTCCTCCTGTCCCCGAACGCGTGGCTGAGGACGCCGTTGCGCAGCCGCTGGGTGATCCGCTGACCGCTGTCGAGGATCCAGCCGATCGAGATGTCCTTGTCCCAGCTGCGCGGACCGTCGACGCGGATCGCGGCGGAGTCCAGGATCTGGTCGAGGGTCAGCGCGGCCAGCAGGTCGGGTGAGGCGGCCTCGGTGGGGCTCCCGATGCCGCCGTGGCGCAGCTCGTACGCGCCGGTGAGGTAGAAGTTGCGCCAGGTCCCGTTCTCGCTGCCGTAGCCCAACTGCTCCAGGGCGTCGGCCTGAAGCGCGCGGGCCTCGGCGTTGTCCGGTTCGGCGAAGACCACGTGGTTGACGACCTGCACGACCCAGCGGTAGTCCCCCTCCTGCAGCGAGGCGCGGGCCTGCCGCAGGACCTGGTCCGCGCCGCCCATGAAGGCCACGTACCTCTTCGCTGCCTCGACGGGCGGGTGCTCCCACAGGTGCGCGGGGTTGCCGTCGAACCAGCCGAGGTAGCGCTGGTAGACGGCTTTGGCGTTGTGGCTGGCCGAGCCGTAGTAGCCGTGGGTGTGCCAGGCGCGTTCCAGCGCGGGCGGCAGCTGCATCTGCTCGGCGATCTCCGGGCCGGTCAGGCCCTGGTTCAGCATCCGCAGCGTCTGGTCGTGCAGGTAGGCGTAGAGGTCGTGCTGCTCGGTCAGGTACCGGACGATGCGCTCGCGGCCCCAGGTCGGCCAGTGGTGCGAGGCGAAGGCGACGTCGGTGGTGTCGAGGAACAGGTCGACGGCCTCGGCAAGGTAGCGGGCCCACACGCGCGGGTCGCGGACCTGGGCGCCGCGCAGGGTGAGCAGGTTGTGCAGGTTGTGGGTGGCGTTCTCGGCCAGGCAGAGGGCGGCGTGGTCGGGTAGGTGGATGTTCAGCTCGGCCGGGGCCTCGGTGCCGGGGGTCATCTGGAAGACCAGGCGGATGCCGTCCACGGTCTCCGTCTGCCCGGTCCGGGTGACGGTGAGCGTGGGCGGGATCAGGGTGACGGCGCCGGTGGACGTGGTCTGGCCGAGGCCCGCGCCGACCTGCCCGCGCGGGCCCTTGGGCAGCGCCGCGCCGTACATGTACGCGGCCCGGCGTCCCATCGCGGTGCCGGCGTACACGTTCTCGCTCACCGCGTGTTCCAGGAAGCCCTCCGGAGCGATGACCGGGACGCCGACGGCGACCTCCTCGTCGGTGACGACGCCGCGGACTCCGCCGAAGTGGTCGACGTGGCTGTGGGTGTAGAGCACGCCGGTGACCGGCCGGTCGCCGCGGTGGGTCCGGTAGAGGGCGAGCGCCGCGGACGCGGTCTCGGCGGAGATCAGCGGATCGATCACCAGGACGCCGCGGTCGCCCTCGACGACCGTCATGTTGGACAGGTCGAAGCCACGGATCTGGTAGACGCCTTCGGTGACCTGGTACAGACCGTGGCGGGACGTCAGCCGGCTCTGCCGCCACAGGCTCGGGTTCACAGTGTCCGGACAGTCCTGGTCCAGGAAGCCGTAGGCGTCCGCGTCCCATACGACATCGCCGGCCGCGTTCCTGATCCGGCCGTCCTCGGCGGCGCCGAGGAAGCCGCGGTCGGCGTCCTGGAAGTCCTGCCGGTCCTCGAACGGGTACCGTGCCCGCACCGCCTCGTTGCCGGCGACGATGCCCGGCCGGGCTGCCTTGGCCATGTCGTCCTGCGCCATGTTCGGCCGCTCCCTTCCCCTGCTCCCCTGCCGAGACGGACTCCGCCGCCCGGGGCCACTCTGGTGAGCCGCCGTCGCCTCGGCCACCCGGGTGATCCGTCCGAAGGACTGCCGACCCTCTTCCGGTGCAAGGGGGGTGATCAGATCGAGGGTGGCGGTACCGAGGGGGCTGTGACGAGGTGGGGCGGTGGGGGCGCGGTTCGGCCCCCCGACCGGCACCTGTCCCCACCTTCGTCCTCGACCTCGGTGCGCAGGAGACGCGAGCGACCGTCTCGACGATAGACGCCCTCGCGCCCCGCGACGTGGTTCACGTTCACGCGCTCGCAGGGAGGGTCGGCAGGCCGGGGTCGTAGCGCAGCAGGTGGTGGCGGCAGAGCCAGACCACGTCGCCCGTGGGCGTGATCCTGCGCGTGAGACCGCCGAAGCGCCGGTCCGGGTCCCGCTCCAGGAGGATGTGACGGTAGGTGCGGAACCCGCGCCGCGGCCCCTCGTTGGGGTCGTCGTAGGGGACCGCCCAGTCGACGGCGCTGTCCTCGCGCCCGTGGAGCAGCTCCCGGGTCGACGCGAGCAGTTCCTGGGCCGCCTTCAGGTCCACCTCCGAGACGGCGTCGGCGGTGAGGCGTCCCAGCACCGGGAGGCCGACCTCCAGGATCGGGAGGATCACCTTCAGGTAGGGCAGCGTCTCCTTCACCAGCGCCCTGGGCGCGTGCAGGTCGTAGGTGGCCTCCGGCCACGGGTGCGGCGTGCCGGTCTCCTCGCACCACAGCGTCAGCAGGTAGCGGGCGGTCAGCGGGTTGAAGGAACGTCGGGGCGCCAGTGAGTACAGGGTGGGGCAATCCTTCATCTCGTTGGTCAGGAGGCGCCGCACAGCCAGCAGCTTGAGCCCGAGTTCGGAGCGGAGGCGGCCGAGCTCCGTGTGCAGCTCGTGCTGCGCCGCCATGATCTGGGTGGTGTCGTCCCGTGTCCGACTGACCAGGGACTCCACGCGCTCCAGCATCTGGTGCATCTCGGGTGTGCTCGACGGCTGCGGATCGAATCCGGTGAGCAGGCTGATGATGTCGTGCGTCTCGGCGCAGGTGTGGCAGTCGATGGTTCCCCGGCCCCGCCGCTTGAAGGTCTCCAGGCTGTCGAGGGAGAAGCGACCCTCGCACGGCGTGGTCGTCGCCGATCGCGTGGGGCACGGGATGTGGAACTGTCGGGTCAGCCCGGGCCACCGGGTGTCGATGAGGTGCGCCACCGAGTCGCGCAGCAGGGCGAAGAGCATGTAAGGGGAGGGGCCGCGCACGGTCAGCCGCAGCTCGGTGTCGCTGGTCAGCTCGAAGAGAGCCGAGGATCCGTACTCGTCGCTGCGCAAGAAGACGCCGCGGCGCCAGTGGCTCCCCGTCCAGTAGCGGTGGTTTCGGACCGTCAGCCAGGCCATGAGGCCGACCGGCGGCTCGGAGAAGGTGCAGATCAGGGTTGCCTCGTGCTCGCTGGCGGGCGGTCGCTGGCCGACGCGCCAGGGCAGTTCGGGGCGACGGAAGGGCACCAGCTGGGCGACCAGGGCGCGGTCTCCCTCCTCCAGCCGGTAGGAGAAGTCGAAGACCTCCATGAGCCGCAGGAAGTAGGGGTAGAGGAGTTCGGAGTACGCCTGGCGCTCCTGCGCCCCGCCCCAGATCTGGCCCAGCCGGTTGTAGGAGAGCACACCGTCGGCCTCGCGGGTGGGGGCGTCCTCAAGGACGTACCCGACGGCACGCGTCAGCCACTCGGGTTGCAGCACGACGATGTCGCCGAGACCGGACTCACCACCGAAGTGGATGACGCGTCCGAGGTCGTGGAGCAGGGCGGCCAGGGTGATCGCCGCGGCGTCGCCGAGTTGCGAGTCGGCGCAGAGGTCGAGGTACTCCTTCCAGCTGATGAAGGGCCGGGTTGCTGCGAGGTCCTGCAGCCTGGTCCGCACGACCTGCCAGTCGCGGGCCACCAGCTCACCCATCTGCGGAAGCCGGGCGGCCTCCTGGGCGAGCGCGGCACGCAACTCCTCGATTCCGGTGCCGGTCCGGCTGTCGACGGCGAACTGACCCGCGATGATCCCCGGGTACTTCTGCTGCAGATGAGGCAGGTCCAGTTCGGGACTGCGCTGGTCGGCGTCGCAGTGCGTGGACACGATCAGGATCCTCACCTGGTCGCGCATGCGGAGCCTGACCCGGCGGATCCAATCCTCGACGGCGTTCTCCTCGCGGCCCTCACGTGGGCGCCACACGAGGATGTACAGGGAGCGAGAGCTGTAGAAGAACTGATGCCCGATCCGGTAGACCTCCTGGCCACCGAAGTCCCCCAGGTTCAGCCGCAGCGAGTCGTTCGGCGTCGGCGGCTGCGGGCCGGGCTGCGGCAGGTCCAGGCTGCTGACCTCGATCCCGTGCGTCGTGGGGCGCCCTTCCAGGAACTCGCCACCCTGGAGCGCGGTGATCAGGCACGACTTGCCGACGTTGCCTTCGCCGATGAGTATGACCTTGGCCTCGTACTGCGGTTCCCCGTCGGCCGCGATGCTGCGCAGGTATGTGAACAGCTCGGGGATGCCGCGCTCGGCGAGGACCTGGACGGTGTCGGGCAGCCGGGGACAGTGCAGTTCCAGGTCCAGCGAATCGGACAGCAGGCCGATCGACGGCGGCAGCACCTGCAACCGCTGGCTGCTGATGGCCAGCCGGCGCAGCGACGACAGCTTCCCGATCTCGTCCGGCAGCCGGATCAGCCCGGGGCTCTCGATGACCAGCTCCTGCAGCCCGCTGAAGGAGCGCAGTCCCGGCTCGAGGGACTCGATGCCGACGGCCTGCAGGTGCAGCGCCCGCACCCCGACCGACGCCCTCGCCGCAGGCAGTTCCTTAAGGTCCGCCCCGCGCAGCACCAGGGTGCCGACCGACTGGGGCAGGTTCTCGAGCGAAGCGAGCGGCCGCGCCTTCGAACGCACGTCGATCTCGAGCCGCTCCAGGCCGGTCAGGGCCGAGAGCCAGCGCGGCAGCCGCTCGAAGGGGTAGTCCGCCAGGCGCAGCTCGCGCACCGTCTCATGCCGTCGATGGTTGGTGATTCCCACGAGCTCCCTGGGTATCGGCCCGTCGGCACTCGACCAGGAGGCCAGCGTCACCCGCCGTCCGGCCGCCTGCTGGCTCACCGCGGCGCTCGGCCCGATCATTCCTGACGTCACGTCTGCCCCCGTAATCCCGCTTCTTCGACCAGCGCGAAGGACCGCGGGCCAGCCTACTGTGGATCAAGCCGACAGCGAAGTCGAACACCCCAGTACTCCAAGCGAGTTGGGAACGTGATAGCTTCCGGCGCTGGCGGTGACGGAGCGCGGGACGCGTGGCGGGACACCGCCGCCAGCCCCCGCCGCGGAGCCGATCGGGGCGCACCTGGGAGCCCGGCGTCTCCGGGCACAGGGGTCGAACGCGCAGGGCAATGTCGATGAGGGCGGCGGGTGCGGGGCGGCGTGGCCCTCGGGTCAGGGCGTGAGCAGGGCCTTGATGGCGCGGCGCTCGTCCATGGCCCGGTAGCCCTCGGCGACCTGGTCCAGCGGAAGGGTGAGGTCGAAGACCTTGCCCGGCGTGATCCTTCCGGTCAGGACCATGTCGATCAGCTCGGGCAGGTAGCGGCGCACGGGGGCGTTGCCGCCGCGCAGGCCGACCTGGGAGTAGAAGATCTCCAGGCCGTCGATCGTGACCCCGTGCGGGATGCCGACGAAGCCGACGGTGCCGCCGGGGCGAGCGGAGTCCAGCGCCTGCTGCATGGCCTGGGCGGTGCCGACGCACTCCAGCACGCTGTCGGCGCCGATCCCGCCGGTCAGGTCCTTGATCCGGGCGACGCCCTCCTCGCCGCGTTCGGTGACGATGTCCGTGGCTCCGAACTCCGTCGCGAGCTTCTGGCGCGGCGCGTGACGGCTCATCACGATGATCCGCTCCGCGCCCATCTCCTTGGCGGCGATCACCCCGCACAGCCCGACCGCGCCGTCGCCGACCACGACGGCGGTGGCACCGGGCTTGACCTCGGCGGCCAGGGCGGCCCACCAGCCGGTACCCATCACGTCCGAGACCGCCAGCAGGCCGGGGACGTCCTGCTCGTCGGGGTGGTCCTCGGTGGCGACCAGGGTGCCGTGGGCGTTGGGGATGCGCACGTAGTCGGCCTGGCAGGTGCTCATGAACTCGCGGTTCAGGCAGGACGACTGGTAGCCGTTGCGGCAGTTGGCGCAGGTGTTGTCCGAGGTCGCGAACGAACCGACGACGAACTGGCCCGGCCTGACGTTCGTGACCTCGGAGCCGACCTCCTCGACCACGCCGACGTACTCGTGCCCCATCGGGCGCGGGTCGCCGATCGGCTCCACACCGCGGTACGCCCACAGGTCGGAGCCGCACACGCAGGCGGCCACGGTGCGGATGATCGCGTCGGTGGGCTGAAGGATCCGCGGGTCCTCCCGGGTTTCGAGCCGGACGTCGCCGGGGGCGTGGATCACTGCTCCGCGCATGAGGGCTTCCTTTGCGTTGCGTAGCGTTGCGCTGCGGGGCCCACGGTGCCGGCCGGCCGGCGAGCGCCGCGTCCTGGGGCGGGCTCCCCACGGATCCATTCACGAGCCGCGGGCAGCGTCGTGTCGTCCAGGTAACCCGCTCCCTGCGCGCGCTGCGAGGCACCACGAAGGGCTGTGCGCGCAGTACACCCCTACAGACGCATGCCGTCCGCAATGGAGGGGAAGCCGCGGTCGAAGGCGTGGGGCGACCGTCGTCCAATGGATCCCGCCCGGGACGGGTACGCGGGGCGCTCCGGCCCGCGTCCGGCGGCTTCGGTGAGCACCGCTCAGAACCAGTGTGGACGCCGACGGCTCTGCGCGGCCGCGCGATCAGCCCTCGAACACGGCGAACGTGGAACCGTGAACGCTGCGGTCGGGCGGCTGCTCCGCGTCGGCCCAGAACGGGTGGTCAGGGTGGGGCACGCGGCCGTTCTCATCGTCCTCGTCGTTCTCGAACGCCTTCCACTCCTCGGTGCCTGAGGTCACCACGAACTGGTTGCCCTCAGGATCCGCCATGGTGACTTCTCCGAACCCGAAGCCCCGATGGCGCTTGCCGACGACGGTCGCCCCCAACGCGGTCAGACGTTCTACCTCCCCGAGCAGCGTCCCCCGTGGAGGGCAGAACGCGAGCCCGGTGGCCTGCGGTACGGCGTCCCGGTCCTCGAACAGGAGAACGCCGGGTGTTTCCGGCCCCTCCCCCAGCGCCACCAGTGCTCCGTCCCCCGCACCGACCGCGGGCCGCCCGACCGCCTCGGACCAGAACCTCGCCGACGCGCGCACGTCCCGGACACGAACGGTCGCGTACAAGAATGACAGGGGCATGCATGCACACTACGCCCGCCCCGCCACCCGATCAGGCACGGCTACGCGCCCATGAGGCCCCACGCCGCCGACTCGACCACCTCTGAGTGGTTGTTGATCTGGACCCGGTGCCCTCGAGGATCGCGGCGTTGCGGTACACCCTTTGAGCTGCCAAGAGGCCGTGCTTTCATGCGCGGCCGCCGGTGCACTCACCCGATCGGGACTCCCGTTCGACCGACACTCCTCAAGATCGGAACGACCGGCAGCATGGCCGCCGGGTCAGTTCACGCCGTGACCGAGGACGGTGGCGAGCCCCGAGAAGTCGTAGGCGGTGACGCCCTGATGGTCGACGGCGAGCGCGAGGCGGCGCTGGTTCGCCTCATCCAGGGCAGGGAGGTCGCGCAGGTCGAACCAGCCCACCTCGGTTGACTCGTCGTCGTTGACCCGGGCTTCGCCGCCGACCGCGCGGCAGCGGAAGGTGAGTTCCAGGTACTGGGTCTCGTCACCGTTGGCATAGACGACAGGCCCGGACACCGTCACGGATGTCAACGCCTCCGGCTGGACAATGACCCCGGTCTCCTCGAAGCACTCGCGGACCACGGCGTCGGCCGGCTGCTCGCCCGGGTCGATGATGCCGCCGATCAGGCTCCACAGGCCGTTGTCCGCCCGGCGTCCCAACAACACCCGGCCACCGTCAGCGTCCAGAACCACGGCGATCGCGCAGCTGAGCCAGAGGGGACGTGTGCCGACGAGCGCACGCAACTCGGAGACGAACTGGGGAGTAGCCATGGCGGAATCCTAGACCGCGGACCTCAGCGGCCTTCTGGCCAGCTCCGCCGCTGCTCCCACGCGCGGCTCTCGCATCTGCGGTTCTTACCGGGAGGGGCGGGTAGCCTGTGCCGTTCGATCAAGGACCGAAGGGGGAGTGCTCGTGTTGGACACCGGGCTGTTTCTGGGGTGGATCAGGGGGCTGGCGAAGGCCCGACGGGACACCGGGCCGGTCGAGCACCCGTGGGGCCTGCGGGTGGAGACCCCGCGTTCGCGGGAGAAGGCGCGGCACGTGCTGCTCGACCCGCGTGAGGACGTGGTGCGGGCCGCCGCCGAGGCGGCACAGCAGGTGCCGTACACCTGGATCAAGGCGTTCGTGGACCCGCAGCTCGCGCTGGAGTGGGCCGGGCCGGGCTGGCAGCTCGGCGGGCCGGAGATGATGATGACCGCTCCGCTGCGCCCGGCCGAGGTGCGGGTGGCGGACGGGTACGAGGTGAGCACCGAGGTGGTGAACGAAGTCATCCACGTGCGGGTGCGAACCGGTTCGGGGGAGCTGGCGGCCGACGGGTACACCGCCGTGGTGGGCACGGTCGCCGTGGTCGACCGGGTGGCCACCGACGAGGCGCACCAGCGTCGGGGGCTGGGCTCGGTGGTGATGCGCACGCTCGGCAACGCCGCGCTGGAGCAGGGCGCGGAGTTCGCCGTGCTCGGGGCGACGGTCGAGGGCCAGGCACTGTACGAGTCGCTGGGCTGGACAGCGCACGCCGACCTGACCGGGCTGGTCTACAGGGGCTGACTTGTCGTTTGTCCTCGGCGGGCTTGGTGTTCCTTGATCGTCTCGGCGCGTTTGACTGTGTAGAGACGGGACTCCTGCCCTCCGGCTCCGACCCCGTCATCACTGCCTGTGCGCACGAGCACGTGTGACGACGTGTGGCCGCGCCTTGGGACGGAAGCGCGGCCAGGGCCTTGAATCCGGCCGGAGCTGATGCCCCGCCTCGGATGGTCCGCTCGCAACGGATTGGGGAACACGCGGGCAGCGAGCGGCGCGCTCGTGGAGAGCGCGCCGTCGTGAGCGGGCCTGGCGGCGGGCGCCGATCGGTGAGTCCGTGGAAGCGGCCCCGGTGCGCGCCCACGGATCAGGTACGCGGCTGACGCCGCCAAGAGTGCCACCACGAGGAGGAGGACGAGCCGGTAGTCCACCGTCGACACCAGTGCGGAGCCGAGGCCGATGGCGATGGTCTGCGGGACCGCGATCATCGTGCGGAGCGCCGCGTCCGCTCGGCCGATCAGGGCAGCCGGGGTTCGTTGCTGGAGCGCTGTCGAGACGCCCGCCGTGATCCACGGCAGCCCCGCACCGATCAGCACGGTCCCGGCCAGCGTGACGAAGGCAGGGGATGCGGCCGACAGCAGGAACCCGGCGGCCGCGCAGACGATGCCGGCCGCCGTCAGACGCTGCGCGTCCAGGCGGCGGAGCAGGACGGCGCTGCAAGCGCCCGCGACCAGGGCGCCGCCGCCCTGGAGGGAGACGACGACGCCCAGGAACGAGTCGGGGCGGTGCAGTCCGCGCCGGACCACCTCGAACGCGGTGGACTCGGACAGGCCGAAGGCCGTCAGTGTCAGCGTGCCCGCAAGGGCGAGCGGTCGCAGGGCTGCGGTCCGGCGAATGTGCAACGCGCCCGCCGCAGCGCCGGCGAGCCATGGCCGAGGTCCTGGCGTCAGCGGGGCGGGTGCTGCTCGTAGGACCGGCAGTGTGGCTGCCAACGCCACCATGAACGAGGCTGCGTCGCCGATCACCACGGGGTCGGGGCCGACGCGGGCGAGGAGTCCGGCGCCCAGCAGCGGTGTGACGAGTCGGCCGCCCCATCTCCCGGTCTGAAGGGCGATGTTCGCCTCGCCCAGCAGTCCCGCCGGTACCACCGCTTGGAGCAGCGACGTCTGTGTCGACGCCAGGGTCCCGGTCGTCAGTCCGGAGCCGAACATCACCACGTACATCAGCCACAACTGCCCGGCGCCGTGCACGAACACCAGCAGGAGGACGAGCCCGGCGGCGGCAGCGTTCGCTGCCGCCAGGAGTGCACGTCGCGGGAGGCGGTCGGCCAGGGCTCCGCCGACCGGGCTGCCGACGGATCCCAGGCCGAGCATGAAGAACGACAGGCCCGCGGCCGAGGAGCTCCCCGTGAGCATCCGCGCCCAGATCGCTACGGTCAGCCACAGGACCGAGTCGCTGAGCATCGACACCGTCTGCCCCAGGAGGAACAGGCGTATGCCGCGGTGTGCCATCAGGACTCGCATTGACGATGTCTCCGCACTCCGGGGCACGATCGGACGTCGAGGGTGCGCGTCGTCGCGCATGGTGGCGGATGCCCCGCGACCTCCAGTCCGACCGAGCCACGGCCTTGGGGGCGCGGTCCTTGCTACGCCCCGAACTTGTGGACGAGCCGGCCCGATTGCCAGCGGTTGCCGCAGGACTCCCAACGTCTGTTCCTGTTCAGGTACTTGCCGTCGCCGCCGCAGACGCACCTGCGCGGGTGCCTGGCGCGGGCCTCGGCGCGAGCGCGGATGATGAGCACGGCCACGGTGGCCAGGGCTGCGGCCCCGAGCCAACCGGCGGAGCTGTCCGGCAGGTTCCCGTCGGCGGTGTTCGATGCGGCGGGCCGCTGCGGCCCGCCGAACGGTTTGTCGTCTGCGTAGTCACCCATCGCTTTCCCTCATCCCTGGGCCTTGTGTCGCTCGTGCTGGGTGTCGATATCGATCGGGCGCGTCAACTGCCGGACTGCTGGGCGCTCCACTCCGCCCACAGCTCCCTGTCCCGCTGTTCCTGCTCGCGACGCCGCTGCTCGTACGCCTCGTTGCGGCGCAGGTCCGCCTTGCGGTAGACATCGCCGGCCTCTCCCCGTCGGCGGTCGTATTCGCTGTAGTAGTCGCTGTCGCCCACACCAGCCTCCTAGCTGCGCGTGATCGTGATCGCCCCCCGCGAGCGGGGTCGTTGCTCGAAGGATGCCTTCGCTTCGGGACCGGATCGACGCGCGCGCCTACGGCAATCCGGGGACGCGACTACGGCAATGCCCCGGGCCGGATACGCAGGCCGTGTTCGCGCGCAGCGGATCACGAGGCGGGGTCGGCCCCAGGGTCGACGTGATCGGCACCGCTGCCGGTCTCACGGGTGGTGCGTTCGATGCGCTCGGCGAGGGCCAGCAGTGGCGCCAGGTCGGCACGCGAGTGGATCTTGAGCTTGGCGTAGGCACGGCGGAGGTTCGAGTCCACCGTGCGCGGCACGATGAACAGCTGTTTGGCGATGACCTTGGCGGGCCGCCCGTCAACGGCCAGCACGGCGACGTCCTTCTCCCGGCGGGTGAGGCGTTCGACCGGCAGGCTCAGCAGACCCCGGGGCTCCACGCCGGTCGAGTCGAGCATCTGGACGAGGCGCTCCACGGCCGTGCCTGCGTCGGCGCTGCCGTGGGCGAGGCGGATGTGCACGGCCTCGACGGCGGCGTCGACCGCGAAGACGTTCAGGCCCAGGTCGAGATAGCGCTCCGCCACGACCAGCAGCGCCCCGGAGTCGGCCCGGCTCTGGGCGTCGGCGTGGTCGGCCGCGATGCGGCCCAGCGGACTGTCGGAAGCGGCGGCAAGACCTTTCAGCCGTTCGGCGTCTTCCACGCTCGCTGCGCGCAGGCACGTGAGGGCATGGAGGGCGAGCATCTCGTAGCCGTGCAGCTGCTCGGCGGCGAATCGACGGGCCAGGGAACGCGCGTCGGCTGCCGCGCTGTCCAGCCCTGCGGCCATGTCCGTCTGCAGGGCCGCGAGTTCGAGGGCCGGGCGGTGGATGGCCATGGTCGGGCGGTAGCGTTCGCGCGCGTCGGAGAGTGCGCTGCGGGCACGGTCGAGGTCGCCACCGAGTGCTGCGGCGGCGGCCACTTCGGCCAGCGCGGGCACGAGGAAGATCTTGCCGCCCGCCTCCGCCAGCGCGAACGCGCGCTCGGCCGCCTCCCGCGCGTCCGCGACGCCGCCGCGCAGCCGCGCGGCGATGGACTGGCCCAGAAGCCACTGCACGTCCACCATCGGGAAGAACCACATCAGCTCCGAGCCTGCCTCAGGCACCAGTTCGTCGACCTGTCCCGTGGTCAGGGTGACCATCCAGCGCGCGAACCCGCTCGTCGCCCGCAGCGTGGGCCACACCTCCCGTAAGGACGACGAGTCCCGGTCGAGTGCCCGCAGCCGCGGGGACAGTCCCGGGCGGCCGCGCATGGCGTCCAGCCCGAGGAGCATCGCCTCCGAGTGCAGCCGTGCCGGCCCCGACGACTCCCCGGCCAGCGACTCCAAAGCCGCCGCCCCGTCTGCGATCTCGCCCCTCGCCGCCTGGAAGCAGGCCGCGAGGGAGCGCAGGATGTCCCCCGTCGGCGACCCGAGCGAGCCCGCTGCCTCCACGAGCCGCTCGACGACGCCGACGTCGTCCAGCAGGTTGAACTCGATCAGCGCCCGCGCGGTCTGCCAGCGGACCTGTTCCTCATCGGATCCGACGAGCGCCCGCGCGTCGTCCAGCACGCGAAGGGCGTCCTGCGGGCGGCCCGCGAACCCGAGGGTGTTCGCCAGGACCTCCGCGCCGGCGAAGCCGCCCGCGCTGGTCACCGCGGCCTGCGCGAGTCGCAGTGCCAGACGCAGGTCGCCCGCGCCGTAGACGAGCCCGGCGGCCGTCACCAGGACGTCCACCGGTACCGGCGTCGCGTGATCGACGTGCCAGCCGGCCAGCCGGATGTGGTCGCCCGCGCTGAGGTCGCGAGCGCAGATCGCCACCGCGAGGTCTCGACGGCCCAGGTCGGCCGACATCGCGTCCATGCGCTGCCGCAGGAATTCGCCGTGCAGCGGCTGGGCGAAGCGAAGCTCGCCGCCCGGCCCGTCGAGCCGGCACTCGACGATCCCCGTCGCCAGGGCGGCCTCGACCGCGGACGGACTGGAGGCGAACACCACGTCAGCACGTCGGACCGGCTCCGCCAGCGCGACGAGGTCAAGGACCCGCCGAGCCTCCGGCCCGAGCGGGTCGAGGCGTCGCAGCAGCAGCTCCGTCGAGCTCGTCGTGATGCTCCGGCCTTCCGGCCTCCACCGCCGGACCCCGTCGACGCCGTCGACACCGACGAACGCCGCTCCGCCCGCCTGCGACTCGAACAGCTCGCGGACCGCGAGCGGCACGCCCTGCGTCAGCCGGAAGAACCGCTGCGACGACTCCGGATCGACGGCCCCACCGAGCAGCGACTCCAACAGCTCCCGCACGTCACCGGCGTGCAGCGGCGCCAGGGGCACGTCCGCCACCAGGTCGTCGCGCAGGAGCGATGCGATCGCCGGCGGCAGCGGCAGCGGCTCCTCCGGGCATGCGGTAGCGGCCAGAGACGCCCTGTCGCCCCGCACAGCCAGGCTCACGAACGCGGCGCCCAGCGGATCGAGGTGATGGATGTCGTCCACGGCGAGGATCGTGCGACGCCCGTCGGCATCCCGCGCCAGCAGGTCGAACGCGCGACCGAGCAGACGCTGCGGGTCACAGCCCGTCAGCTCCCCCGGGGGAAGCAGATGGGCGAAGGCCCCGAGATGGATGCCCGACGTCGCGTGGGCCCCGAAGGCCCGGACCACGACCGTGCGCTCCGGGTCAAGGCGCTCCGTGAGCGCGCGCAGGGTCCGCGTCTTGCCGATGCCGTGCGCGCCGCTGAACAGGACACCTTGCCGGTGCGTCCCGTCCAGCGCCTCCCGTGCGAAGTCGAGCTCATCGGTGCGGCCAACGAAGGGCCAGAGACCCGCCATGAGGAGAGAGGTTAGGCAGCATCGCGCTGCGCAACAAGACGCCCCGGAACAACCTGTCCTGGTCCGGTGCTGACGGGTTCCCGGCCGGACGGCGTCCCCAGGCCGAGGTCCTCCTTCCTCCAGGGCGCCGGCACTCAATGCGGCAGCTCCGACGGCGGGTTGACGGTGATGGTGGTCACGGAGGCGTTGGCGTCCGTGACGCGTGGCAAGGGATGGCCGTGTCGCGGGTCCGCGCGGTGATGGAGTCCGCGGTGGTGGAGTCGCCGGCGAGGTGGTGTTGGAGTCTTGCGTGGCGGAACTGGTAGACGGCGCCGACCTGGCGCAGCACCCCCCGGCGGTAGGCGTCCTCGAGGAAGGCCAGGGTCGCCCAGGGAAGCCGTCCGGTGAGCGGGAGCAACAGGCGGGTGAAGAGGATCCACTGTCCCCAGGCGGTGAAGACCAGGGCGTAGCAGAGCGTGGTGGTGAGCCCGAACTCGGCTCCGAACACGAGCACCTGGCCGAGCGTGTAGGGCGGACCCGGCCGAAGGAGGTGTTGCAGGAGCCGCATGAGGACCGCGACCGTCAGGGTGACGAGCGGCGCGACGAGCAGCGCCTGGCGCAGGACCGTGGTGCGGTTGACGGCCAGAAGCCCGATCGCGGTCGCGGCGGCACCGGGATCGAGCGGCGCTTCGAGGGCTGCCATCAGCCCGAGGGCGAACCCGATGGCCAGGGCGAACGTGACCCCGTCGAACAGGGAGCCGACCAGTAGGGCATCGGTCAACGTCAGCGGTGTGCCGTGCCCTTGTCGTGGCGTCACCCCCAGCGTCCTCGCGCTGGGGCCGTAGGCCACCCCCACGACGAAGCCGATCAGCAGTCCGGTCAGGGACGCGGTACGGACTCGTCGGCCGGACGCGTCACCCGTGCGTCGGCGACGCCCCGGGAACCGCAGCCTCACCCGGGAGGGTTCGAACGCCACTCTGCCACCGGCGACGGCGATCCCGTAGGCGAGGCCGAAAGCCAGGCCGATGATCGGGCCCGCGGTGAGCCCACTCAGCGGCCCGGCACCCGGAGTGATCCACCGGCCGAGGCCGGATGCGGTCATGGCCGCGCTCACAAGCGCGGTCGACCCGATCGTGACCACGGTGCAGGCGAGGACGACGGCGAGGATGCGTAAGGACAGGCCCACCGTCCCGGCCAGCTGCCACCAGGCCAGGTCCTGGCGACCGCGCTGCCCCGGCCGGTGGTCGCGACCCGGCCGGTCAAGGTGTCCTGGCGGGTCGAGGTGTCCCGACCGGTCGAGGTGTCCGGCCAGGTGGCGCAGGTAGCGGCGAACAGCGGTCGGATGCCACGTGCGGCGCGGCTGCTGCGCGGGGCCGGGGGCCCCGCCCGGCGGGCGCGGGCGGTAGACGGTGGGGACGAAGCCTGCCAGCAGGTGCTCTTCGAGGGCGCGCGGAGTCGGGAAGCGGTCGGTGTCCAGGAGGACGGCCGGGTCCTGGTCCGGCGTCTCGCTGTACAGGGTCCGGGCGAGCAACACCATCAGAGGGGTGCTCAGCGCGGTGGCGAGGTTGGCGCCGGGGAGGCTGTCCGGCCGCTCGCGCAGTGCGTCCAGCACCGGGTCCCAGACGGACGCGGCCGACTCGGTCGGTTCACCGTGAAGGGACGGCCGAGCGGTGCGCGGCAGGTAGTGGACCAGATCGTCCGCGGTCAGACCGCACAGCTCGATGCCGGCGGCCCCGCGCAGCAGCTCGCTCCGGCAGGCGTCGGCGAACTGCTCGGTCCGGCTGGTCAGCAGGAGAGGCAGTGCCACCTCGTTGAGCGCCTGCAGAGCGGCCCGCCGCAGTCCCTGGGCGAGTTCGTCGAAGCCGTCGAGGACCGGAAGGATCGCTCCGGCGTCGACCAGAGCGGCCGCCCGGCTCACCCGGCGTCCCGGGACCCGGACGGCGAGGCTGGGGTGGTCGCGCAGCAGGCGCTCGACGAGCCAGTCGCGCAGGCCGGTCGCGGTCGGGTCCCAGCCTCCGATGGTGAACAGCACCGGTACCGGGTCGTCGGCGCGACGGGAGGCCAGGTGGTCGAGGACGAAGCGCATCGCCAGGACCGACTTGCCGCTGCCGGCCTCGCCGAGCACGACCAGCCGTCCCGACGGAACACTCCGGTACAGGGACACGATCTGCGCCAAGGTGCCGTCCAACGGCACGGGCGCGGTGACCGCGCCCGCGGGGGCGGCGCGGATGTTCTCCCAGCGGTCCAGCACGCCGTCGGGCGCGGAGCGCCACCGTACGGGCAGCGGGAACGGATCATGGATCAGGCGCTGCTCCTGCTCGCGCGTCCAGCGGCTGTGCACGTCCTGCGCGAGTGAGTCGGCGACAGGGGTCAAGGCACTGGGGATCGGGATCGTCGAGCCGACGCTGCGGCCACCCGCGGTGACGGGTCCCGCGCGCTGCTCTCCAGGATCGAGGTCGAGTCGGGGTGCGGCAGGGGCCGCCGCAGCCTCGTCCGGGCTCCTGGCGTCGCGGTGGGCGGCCGCCAGTTCCTGCCAGACCTCGTCGCGGTCGCGTCCCAGCTCGTCGGCCAGGGCGTGGGCGGCTTGCTTCACCGTTCCCATCCGGACGTCCGGGGCCCGACCTGTCTCCAGTCTCTGGACGGTCCGCACCCCCAGTCCGGCCCGCTCGGCCAACTGCTCCTGCGTCAGGCCCGTCCGCGAGCGCAGTCCTCGCAGCAGGGCGCCGAACCGGCTGCCCACCTCGACGGACTCAGTGGTCGTCACTACTCCCTCTCCCCCAAAAGTCAGTCCATGTCGATCATTTCGGGCCGTCGCAGCCCGTCCGGAGGCCGCCCGGAGCCCGCCTGTGAGCCGCCCGCCTTATCCGGCGGGCTCCTGGCGTGGTCGGCGACCAGCCCGAGCCACCAGCGTGGTCATCAGCGCCGGGCACGACCCGTCGCCATCCGGACCGCAACGCACGGCTGCCACAGCAGTCCTGCGGGTCACTCACGAAAGGGACACCACCGTGTCGTTCAAGACCAAGACCACGGGCGTCATCGCCGCCGCCGCGCTCGCCGGCTCGGCCCTGGTGGCGCTGGCCGGAACCGCCAGCGCCTCCCCCAGCGCCCCCTGGATCGGCTACGGGCAGAGCAACACCTACAACGGCGTCAGGTGCGTCCAGCAGGAGCTGAACTACTGGATCGGCCGTAACACGGCCACCAAGCCGGCCCCCTACGGGTACCTCTCGGTGGACGGTTCCTTCGGCCCCAAGACCGACGCCACCGTTCGCTGGTTCCAGGGCCAGCTCAACGACTCCCAGGACGGCATCGTCGGCCCGCAGACCGGATCGCAGCTCCTGCTCAACGGCGACGGCAACAGCGTCTGCTACGCAAACATCCCCAGCACCTTCTAGTCGGAGGCCCCACCGCCGGGACCGGGTGACGGGACGCGCCGTCACCCGGCCTCACCGGCCCGCGGCCTCCGCCGCCGCTTCCGCATCGGCTTCGGCAGCTACGGCCTCGGAAGGGGTCTCGGTGAGGAAGCCGATCACGTTGTCCACGACGGCGGGCTCGGTGAGGATCCGGCGGTGACCGAGGCCCGTGGTGGTGAGCAGCCGCAGCCGCTCGCCGTACGCGGCCTGGAGGCGATGGGCCTGGTCGAGTGGGACGGTGTCGTCGTCCTCGTCGTGGACCGCCAGGATCGGCACGGCGATGTCGTCGGGCCGGCGGGTGGCGTCGAACTCCTGCCAGGGTGACTCCGTGCTCGGGAACAGCTCGCGCTCGATCCTGCGGGTCAGGTCGGCCTTGAGGCCGTCGTCCAGGCCGAGGATCGTGCAGAACCCGTCCACCAGGTAGCGGAACTGCGCCACACCGGCGACGCTGACGAGCCTGTCCGCCTTGACCGTGCCGCGCAGGGCGAGGAAGGCGGCCGGGACGCCGAAGGAGTGGGCGATGATCGCGTCGAACGGGCCGTAGGCGTCGTGCAGTTGGCCGATCAGCTCGCGGTACTCGAGGATCGTGGTGGCTCGGCCTTCGGAGTCTCCGTGACCGGGCGCGTCGAAACCTATGGGGCTCAGCCCGAGGGCGAGCAGCGGCGGGATGAGGGCCGCGAAGCGCGAGGTCCGGGACCGCCAGCCGTGCAGGAGCAGGACCGGACGGGCGCCGTGTCCCCAGCGGTAGACCACCACGCTCTTGCCGTTGACGGTGAGGTGCTCGGTACGGGCGCGCTCGTGCACCTCGCGTTCCTCGGCGCGGACGCGGCCCCGGCGCAGGGGATACCGGAACAGCGCGAACGCGGCGCGACCGGCGAGGGGTGGTGCGACAAGGAAACCGGAATTGAGGACAGTTCGGACGACAGCGATGGTCCGGGCCATGGTCTCTCCACGGGCTGGCGGTAGATGACGAAGCCTTGCTCGCCGGAGATGTTAGCACGATCGTTCGTACATATTGTGGGACGGTCGGCAGGCATCGGACCACCTCGCGCCTTCCGCCGTGTCGAGAACCCACCGGACGCGTTGGACAAGGCATGAGCACCATGAGCACGAGGACATTCCAGTCGAACGCGACGAGCCACTGCGACGTGTACCCGGGCGGGGACGCGGTCGCTCGGGCATGCGGAACCCACCAGCGACAGCCGGTCGGCGTGAAGCTCGCCGGGACGCGCGCGTGATCCGCCCGGGCCGCCGGGCCGCCGCAGTCCTCCTGGGTGCCGCGACCATGCTCACCCTGAACGCATGCGCCGAGCATCGCCCCAGGACGAGCGACCAGCCGCCACCCGTGGCGACCGGCCCGAGCACTTCCGCCCCGGGAGGAGCCGCCTTCCACGCCCCCGCCGGGCCCGCCCAGCCGCAAACCGGTCCCTCAACGGGCCCCGCTTCGCCTCCCCCTGCCTCAGCGGCTCCGTCGACCGCGTCCTCGGGCGCACCTGCTGCCGGTCACTCCGCACAGAGCCCGGCACCACCCACGGCACCGCACGGACGCACCCCGCACCACGCCCGACACTCGTCGGGGGGCCTCTACCCCGGCGGCGTCGGCTGGCCACCGGGCAGGCACGGCGGATCCCCATGCGACGCCCTCGCCCGTGAGGGAGGACTGCCCGGCGACCTCTACACCCAGTGCCGCCGGCTCTACGGCTGAAGCCCCGGCGCGGGACGATGTGTGACGGCTCGTCATGTCTCACCCGTTGGCTCGGCGTTGGGGACGATCTCAGGAGACGTCGTGCGGCCAACCCTGTGCGTCGAAGACGGCCACGGGGTCGAGGTAGTCGCGCCAGTGCGCGACCTTGCCGCCTCTGACCGTCACCACGGAGACGAAGTGGTTGTCGTAGGGCCGCCCCGTGCGGACCGACGTGCCGTGGACCGCGTACTCCAGGACGACGACCGAGGTCTCGGGGTCGTGGTGCGCGCGGAGGTCGTCCGCGCTGTGCAGGGAGACGTAGTCGCCGTAGTCGCTGTACAGCTCGACGATGCCCTGGCGGCCCTCGACGCGGCGCGGGTACCCCGGAACGGTGATGACGAACTCGAAGACCACGTCCTCGGCCAGCAGGTCGTAGAAGTCCTCCCCCTCGACCAGGCCGTCCAGCCCCTGCTTGATGATGCGGAAGAACGGGCTGTTCGCCCCGACGAGGGGGGTGTCGTCGCTGACGGTCCTGGTCATTTCGGCTCCGGGGTGATCGTGGTCCAGGCGTGGGCGTCGCGCTCGGCGAACGCGCGGAAGGTCGTGGCCGGTCGGCCGGTGACCTTCTCGATGTCGGGGGTGGGCGTGGCGCCGTGGCCGGTGATGACGGAGCCGGTGAGCCAGCGCAGCATCACCGCGTACTCGGCCGGGACGCCCGCGGCGAGCGCGCCGCTGATCCAGGTCTCCTGGTCGATGTCGCGGTAGGCGACGGCCTGGCCGCTCACGGAGGCGAGGGTGTCGGCGGCCTCGTCGAAGGTGAGGGCCTGCGGGCCGGTGAGCGAGTACACCGCGCCGGCGTGGCCGGCCGGGTCCAGCAGGGTCTCGGCCGCGACGGCGGCGATGTCGGCAGCGTCGACGAACGCCTCCCTGCCGCCGCCGCTCGGGACGGTGAACACCCCGTCGACCAGCGGAATGTGCCCGTCGACGAAGTTCTGCATCACCCACGCGGCGCGCAGGACCGTGTGCGTGAGGCCGTGCCGTGAGGCGAGGTCGGCCTCGACCGCCGCGATGTCGACCCCGGCAGGCGCCTGTTCGGCGTGGTGAACGCTCAGGTAGCTGACGTGCCGCACGCCCTCTGACTCCGCCAGGTCCAGGAAGGCGGCGACCTGGGCGGCGTAGCGCACGCGCAGGGTGGGCGTCACCAGGTAGAGGCGGTCGACGCCGGCGAGGGCGCCCCGGTGGGTGGCGGGGTCGTCCCAGTCGAACCGGACGGCGGCTCCGCTGCGCGCCGCGGTACGCGGGGTGACGCCGCGCCGGGCGAGTCGGTCGGCCAGCAGCGAGCCGGTCCGGCCGGTGCCGCCGAGGACGAGTGCGAGGGGAGGGGACTCGTTGTTCATGACTCCATGGTCAGGCCCAGTGGCGAGACGATCCATGCGCGGCTCGCTCGATGTTTTACGCGAGGCTCTCACACCTTGACCTTGGTGCGTGTGCTGCCCACGCTGGTGCCATGGACCTGCTCTCCGACCATCTCCTGCGGGCGCGCGCCACCGGCGCGGTGTTCGCGCGGACGGTCGCCGAGCCGCCGTGGGGGCTGCGGCTGGGCGGCGCGATACAGCTGTCGGTGCACACGGTCGTGCGCGGCCGGGGCTACCTGTGGCTGGACTCCCCCGGCAGCACGGTGGAGCTCATCCCGGGATCCGTCACCCTGGTCCGGGGCGGGCCGAACCACTACATCGGACACGAGCCGGGCGCCGAGTGCCTGGAGCCGGAGGAGTTCCGGGCGCGCCACGCCCGCACCGGGCTCGCCGAGAACCCGCACGCCACCGTGTTCCTGTGCGGCGCCTACCGGTTCTCCGGCGACGTCGGCAGCGCCCTGCTGGACGCGCTGCCCCAGGTGATGACCCTCTCGTCGGCCGACGACGACCCGCTGCGCGAGGTCATCACCCTGCTGTCGCGCGAACTGGTCCGTACCGAACCCGCGCAGCAGATCGTGCTGGACCGCCTCCTGGACCTGCTGCTCGTGCTGGCCGTCCGCGCCGACTTCCGCCGCAGCGCGACCGCGCCGCGCTGGTACCGGGCCGCGGCCGACCCGCGGCTGGGCCCGGCGCTGCAGGCCATGCACGAGAACGCCGCCCACCCGTGGACGGTCCCCGAACTCGCCGGGATCAGCGGCCTGTCCCGGGCCGCGTTCGCGCGGGTGTTCCGGGAGGCACTGGGCCAAGCCCCGATGCAGTACCTGACCGAGTGGCGGATGACGCTCGCCCGCGACCACCTGCGCGCCGGCGACCTGACCCTGCCTCAGATCTCCGACGCCGTGGGCTACAGCTCGCCCTTCGCCTTCGCGGCGGCGTTCCGCCGCCACCACGCGGAACCGCCCGGAACCTGGCGGCAGCGGGAACGGGCGGCGGCTGCGGCGGAGGCACGGCTGCTGACCACGCACCCCGGCTCGTGAGCGGGCCCCGGCCACGGCCCTTGGTCGTCGTGCTCGTTCCGCTTCAGCCTCACGGTGCGTCCACCTCGGTCCGGTGCAGTGCGTTGGCCAGTTGGACGCGTGACTGGACGCCGAGCTTGCCGAAGACCACCCGCAGGTGGGTGCCGACGGTGTTGACCGACACGCCGAGTTCGCCGGCGGCGGAGCGGTTGGAGTGCCCGTCGGCGATCAGCCGCGCGACCCGGCGTTCGGCGCCGGTCAGGGCGTCCCAGCCGCGGTCGGGTCGGGGGCCGGGCGCGGGGCGGTCCGGGCGGCGCGCGCCGGCGCCGGTCAGCACCCGCTGGACGTCGTCGCGGTAGACCCGGGCGTCCATGCGGTGGTAGTCGTCCCACGCCCGGTCCAGTTGCGCCAGGGCGGCTTCGCGCTGCCCGTGGGCGAGCAGGGCGCGTCCGTAGCGGTCGGCGCCGTAGGCGCGCAGCAGGGGCCTGGGGCTGCGGGCGAGCACCCGGGCGCTTTCGGCGAGCATCGCGAGGTCGCCCTTCTCCCGGCCGCGCAGGCTCAAGGCCACGCCTTCGAAGCTGGCCACGCCCGGGTTGCGGGAGGCGGCCAGTTCGGCGACCTGGACGACGACGGAGGAGAACGTCGCGTCCGCCGCGGCGGCGCCGATCTCGAAGAACAGCCCCATCCAGCACGGCCACAGCGGCCAGTAGCTGCACGTGCTGACGGCGCCGGAGGCCACCGGCCCCAGCACCCCGAGCGCAGTGGCGACGTCGCCTCGGGCGGCAGCGAGCCAGCCGCGCATCACGGTGAGCCCGGGGCGGCGCACGTCGTCGTCGGCGTCGGTGAGCCGGTCGGCCTCGACCAGGAGGGTCGCGGCGCCGGGCGTGTCCCCGCGCAGCAGCGCGAGGGAGATCTGCACGATGACCGCGTCGAGGGCGTAGACGCCGCCTCCGAGCTGCTGGCCGAGGTCGAGCAGGGTCCGCGCGGCGGAACCGGCGTCGTCGCTGCGGCCCAGGTTGAAGTCCTGCCACATCTGGGCGTAGTGGAGCGCCGGGAGGTTCGGCCCGGTGGTGGCGGCGCAGTCGGACCGCACCTCGTCGAGCAGCAGCTGCGCATGGTCGTAGCGGTCCAGGAACTGGAGGGCGGTGACCTCCTCGGCCAGTTGCTGCGGTCCGGCCAGGGAGCGCAGCTCCCGGAAGCTGCGCAGCGCGTCCTGGTGGCGGCCCTCGTTGCGGGCGGCCTCGCCGACGGCGTGCAGGGCGAGGGCGAGGGCGTCCCGGTCCCCGCTCGCGCGGGCCAGGTCGAGCGCGGCGGCGGCCTCGCACGCCGCGCGTCCGCCGGTGAGCAGCCGGGTGTCGGCCAGGGCGCGGGCGGCGGTCAGGCGCGCGCCCACCGCCGGGGTCAGCGCTCCGGCGTCGAGCCTCGGCCCGATGCGGGCGAGCAGTTCGCCGAGTCTGCCGCCCAGCCACAGCGCGCGGGCCGCCTCGCTCTCGACCGCGCCGGCCAGGTCGGGGTCGTCGACGTGCGCGAGGATCGCGTCCGCGACCGCGACCGCCTCCCCGGCCCGCTGGGTGCGGCACAGCACGGAAAGGCAGCGGCGGCTGAGCTCCAGCCACGTCGCCTGCTGCGGCCGCATCGTGCGGAAGGCGAGCGCGGCGAGGTCGCCCGCATCCCCGGGACTGGCGGTGGCCAACTCCTCTGCTGCGGCGATCAGGATCCGCGCGCTCAGGACGTCGCCGGCGGTCGCGGCGGCGCGTGCGTGCGGCGCGGCCAGCAGCGCCTGCCCGGCGTCCAGATGGTGTGCGGCGAACCGGCGGTGCAGGGCGCGCAGGGTCGCCTCGGGGACGGCCGCGCACACCGCCTCGCGCACGAGGTCGTGACGCGGCGCCAGGAGTCGGCCGGTGAGGGTGATCAGGGCGGAATCCAGTGCCGCCGCGAGCCCGCCGTCGCTCGCGGCGCGGTCGGAGGCGCGGCGGTCGCCGGCGGGCCCGTGGGTAGCGGAACGGTCGGCCGACAGGCCGTCGCCGGCGAACGTGTCGGACCCTGGGCCTTCGCTCGCGGAGGGGCCGCAGGCGCGGCCGTCGCCGGCGAACGTGTCGGACCCGGGGCCGTCGCCCGCGGAGCATTCGGAGGCGCGCCCGTCGGATGCCGAGCGGTCGGAGGCGAAGCCGTCTTTCGCGCGACCGCCCGGCTCCTGCACGAAGCGCAGCGCCTCGTGCACGGTCAGCGGCCGGCCGCCGACCGCCACCACTTCGACCAGGGCCCGCGCCTGGTCGGGCAGCGCGGCCAGGCGGCCCGCGATGGCGGCGCCGAACTCCTCGGGGACGGTGTCCGGTTCGCCGCGGGCGGCCGCGCGGGTCAGGTTGTCCAGGACGTCGACGGCGAGCAGCGCGTTGCCCGCCGACGCGTCCAGGAACCGCCGGGTGCGCTCGTCGGGCGGGCGTCCCAGGCGGTCCCTGGCGATGGCCGCGAGGTCGGCCGCGCCGAGCGGGGCGAGGCGGATGTGCTCCAGGCGGGTCTGGACAGCTCCGAGGACGTCCGCGCTGTCGTCGCGCGTGGCCAGCAGCCAGACCACGGGGAGGCCGAGCAGGCGCGAGAGCAGGCCTCGCACGACGAAGGCACTGACCCGGTCGACCCACTGCACGTCGTCGAGAGCGATGAGGATCGGGCCCTCCGACGCGGCGCGCTCCAGGGCCGAGGCGACGGCCTCGACCAGGAGCAGCGGCTCGTGGCGGGCGGCGACGATGTTCCGGTACTCCTCGGCGGTGATCAGCGGATCGCGGCCCGAGCGCAGCGGGGTGATCAGCGGCGCACCCGGACTGACCTGTTCGATCGGGTCGCAGGTGCCGAGGGCGGGCCGGACCTGGAGCCGTCCGGCCTGTCGGCACACCTCCGTCAGGAGCGCGGTCTTGCCGATGCCGGCGGCTCCGCTGACGAGCACCACGCCGCCCGAGCCGTGCCGACCGGCGGCGCGGACCACGGACAGGGCCCGCTCCATCGACTCGCTGCGGCCGCGCAAGGTTCGGGGCTGCATCCGCACCACTCCTCGACTTCTCGACTCGGCTTCTCGACCCCTGTGACGAGGCGTCAAAGCACCTGGCAGGCATGCGATGAGGCCTTGATGGACGCGGTCAGCCCGGGTGACCGCGCAGCCCGTGGACGAGCGCAAGCGCGTCCACCTCGGGCAGCGTCCAGGGAAGGAAGATCACCCGGTAGATGATCGGGGCGACGACCTTGTCGATGACGTCGTCGCCGCTGAAGGCCGCGCCGGGCCTGGCGGCGAAGGCGGCCGCCTCGGCGCGGCGGTCGCGCAGGCAGTCGGACTCCCCCTCCCCTGCTGCGGCGGCCCCGCCGCGCAGCAGGGCGGCGTTGACGGTCAGGCCGTAGTGGTCGAGGAGTTCCTGTGCCCACGCGGTCAGGTCGGCGTGCACGTCCCCGGTGTCGGGAAGGGGGCGGTCCGGGTCGAGCCGGTAGGTCGCCAGATCGTTGATCATCGTCCTGGCATCTCCCCACCTCCGGTAGATGCTGGAGTGGTTCACCCCCGCGCGCTCGGCGACCATCGGGACGGTGACCGCCTCGCTGCCCTGTTCGGCGATCAGCTCCTCCACCGCCTTGCGGATCGAGGTCAGCACCACCGCGCTGCGCCCGCCCGTGCGGCGCCGGGGAGACGGATCTACACCCATGCAATCAGGCTAACGCACATCGTTTGGCAATAAACGGCGCCGCGCCCTCAGACGAGGGAGACGACCAGCAGGGCGAAGGCGGCGATGATGACGGCGACGCGGACGTAGTGGAAGCGGACCCAGCGGTCGATCTGCTGCCTCCAGTCCTCGGGGCGGTTCTCGGGGGTCCAGGTCTTGTTCCGGTTGTTGATCGGGACGAGCAGCAGGACCGACATGATCACGCTGACGATCAGCAGCACGCCGGAGGCGACGACGAGGCCGGCGCCGTGGTGGTGCCGTCCGGCGATGGCCCAGACCGCGACGAGGGCGAGCGAGCCGATGTACCAGAACGGCATCACGGCGCCGAGCATCCGCCCCCCGTGGGCGTGGCCGAGCTGGCCGCTGTCCCCGGGAAGGGCCTTGAGGATCGGGTTCAGGACGAAGAGAACGGCGAACTCCACCCCCACCATCAGGCCGAAAGCCACCGTGGTGAAGACCTCGAGTGCATTGAGCATGACGACCCCTCCAGGGATCTAGCGCTGCTAGCTGATGAGGCAACGCTAGTACTACTGCCGCTCGAATGTCTAGCGATGCTAGGATCGAGTCATGTCGGTACAGGAACGCAAGCAGCGCGAGCGTGCGGAGCGCGAACGCCTCATCGTGGCCACCGCCCGCGAACTCGCCGAGCAGCAGGGCTGGGACGCGGTCACCACCCGCCGGCTCGCCGAGAGCATCGAGTACAGCCAGCCCGTCCTCTACAGCCACTTCCGCGGCAAACGCGAGATCATCGGCGCCGTCGCCCTCGAAGGCGCCACCGAGATGGCCGCGGCGATGCGGGCGGCGACCTCCGCCGCAGACGGCCCGCGCGCCCGGGTCACCGCCCTGGCCCGCGCCTACCTCGACTTCGCCGCACAGAACCCGGCGGTCTACGATGCCCTGTTCCAGCTCGACGGCGGCCTGGCCTTCGCGAACGAGGACACCCCGGAACCTCTGAAGGACGCGTTCGCCGCCCTGCTGGAAAGCCTCGCCGAGGTCGCCGGGGACGACGTCCACCCGGGCCTGTTCACCGAGCTGTTCTGGGCCGCCCTGCACGGCCTGGCCACCCTGACCCGCGCGCGCCGGCTCCCGCCGGAGGACACCGAGCGCAGAGTGGAACTGCTCGTGGACCGTCTCGCCGTCGTCTGAGCACCCCCCGACAGCGCCCCCAGCCGGGGTCCCGCACCACGGCTGCCGCGTACGGACCCGATCTGTCAGTTCATCAGGTTCACCCAGTCGGTCAGGCGCGTGAAGTCGTCTGCCGTCAGGCCGGACTTCGGATCGACGGGGTGGAGAAGCGCGGGACCGTCGTGGTGGGCCTGCACCCAGGCACGGTCCGCGTCCGTGATCTGGTCGTCGACCCACGCGAACGGACGGCCGTGCGCCCAGGCGACGATCTCCGGAGTCTTCCAGAACACGCCGTCCTCTGGCTCCGGCCGAGGATCGGGCCAACGGATGAACGGCAGCGTCGGCAGTCCCAGCAGGGGCGCGAGGAAGGTGTTGGCCTCCTCCTCCCAGGTCGTCGCCCACACCAGGTCGAAGGGCAGCTCAGCGAGCGCGGGCCCGTGAGCCGGATTGAGCCAGACGCGTAGTGGCGTCACCGCCTTGTGGGGAAGGCCCCATTCGTTGAGCCGACGCCGTTCCGCAGCCCGCCACCGCGGCGTCATCAGCCGGTGCGTCGCATAGCCCTCCGGACGCCTGTGCGGCTTCGCCGCGTACGGATTCAGGGGACCGTCCACGTCCACCAGCAGCGTCGGTCGCACCAGCCCACCCCCACGGATCGTCCCCGCACGCTACCGGCCGTCCGCCAGGAGACCCAGCGCATTTCTGCGGCGTGACAGAACGCTCCGGCAGGTGGGACGATCTCGCCGCAACTGCGTCCAAGGCGAGGTCAGCCCGCGTGTTCGAAGTCCGCGTAGGGGCTGTCGCGCAGCGGGAGTGGCTGCGGCCACCACGGCGGCCGGCCGTGCGAACAACGCGCGCTCAGGTAATCCCCGTGCGGTGGTGCGACGTTGTACGCCAGGTCGCCTGCGAGCACGCCCGACAGGATGAGCAGCCCGGCCAGGATGGCGGTCGACTCCCGGACAAGGCGGCGACGGGAGCGGAACAGAAGGCGTCTGGCCAGGGCGGAACCCACTGGAAACGCAGAGCAGTACTCTGCGATGAGCGGGAGGTCGAAGAGGGCGTAGAACCGGGGGCTGTCCGCGACATCGCTCGCCTGCGGCCCGT
>NZ_BBPQ01000059.1:0-16952 GCF_000787855.1 Streptacidiphilus anmyonensis
CGAGTGGCTCGAGGCCCAGGACCCGGCCGTCCTCGCCAAACTGCGCACCCTGAACGTCGGGCAGAAGCCGAACGACTGGAAGGAATACACGACCCCGCAGGCCGTCTGACCTGCCACCGGTCGTAAGTCGCAGGGGACCCCGCCGATCGGCGGGGTTCGAACAGGCACCTCGGACTGACGAATCGCCCGGCGGGGTGCGCCAAGCTGATACCAGTGCTGATTCCTGCTCAGCCCACACGTGCGATCCCGGGATCCCAAGGGTCCCGGCCACGCCGGAACTCCTTCAGTCTTCTCCACCCGGAGCCGTCCTTGACCTCCACCGCTGTCGCGCCGCGCGAGCCCCGCGAGAAGGTGGCGCACCTCAGTGCGCGCACCGCCGTGTGGTACCTCCGGATCGTCGCCTGCCTGAACCTGTTCGCCGCGGTCTCGCTGACCTTCCGCGAGCAGGTGCAGCACCACAACCACGGTGACTTCTACACGCCCTACCTGCTGACCGCCGGCTTCAGCTCGGCCGCGTTCGCGGTCTTCATGGCCGTGATGATGAACCGTCACAAGCGGGCGGCATGGATCGCCAACACGGTCTTCGCCGGGCTGCTGCTGCTCGCCCTGGTGGTCTCCCTCGCCGGGCAGTCCGGGGTCCGCTCCCACTGGTTCAACTGGGTGACCCTCGCGGTCCTGCTGGTCTTCCAGGCGGCCCTGGTGCTCGGGCGCTCCGAGTTCCGCGCCAAGGGCGACCCGGCCAACCCGCTGCTCGCCTGCGGCCTGCTGATCGGCGGCGGCCTGCTGACGCTGCTGGCCGGCGCCGGCCTGCTCAGCCTCACCGGGGCCGGCCGCGCGTTCACCCTGGGTGACCGGATGGAGTACGTGCTGCTGCGGATGATCACGCTGGGCTCCGAGGGGTCGCAGTACTTCGAGGTCGCGGCGCCGCGCTGGGTCGACATCACCGTCAACGTGCTCAGCGTCGCGGTGCTCACCCTGTTCAGCTACGCGCTGTTCCGCGCGCCCAAGGGCAAGGAGTACCTCAGCCCCGAGGACGAGACGGCGCTGCGCGGACTGCTGGACCGCCACGGCGCCCGCGACTCGCTCGGCTACTTCGCGCTGCGGCGCGACAAGTCCGTGATCTTCTCGCCCAGCGGCAAGGCCGCGGTCACCTACCGCGTCGTCGGCGGCGTCTCGCTGGCCTCCGGCGACCCGATCGGCGACATCGAGGCGTGGCCCGGCGCGATCGAGAAGTGGCTGGAGCAGGCCCGCGAGTACGCCTGGGTGCCCGCCGTCACCGGCGCCAGCGAGGAGGCCGGCGTCGTCTACGCCCGCCACGGCCTGGACGCCCTGGAGCTGGGCGACGAGGCGATCGTCGAGGTCGCCGACTTCTCCCTGGAGGGCCGCTCCATGCGCGGCGTCCGCCAGGCCCACAACCGCGTCCGCCGCGCCGGCTACACCGTCACCGTCCGTCGCCACGCGGACATCCCCGAGGCGGAGATGGACGCCATGATCCGCCGCGCCGACCAGTGGCGCGACGGCTCGACCGAGCGCGGCTGGTCCATGGCGCTGGGCCGCCTCGGCGACCCGGACGACGGCCAGTGCGTGATGCTGGAGTGCCGCGACGCGGACGGCGAGATGCGCGCCCTGCTGAGCTTCGTGCCCTGGGGCGAGCACAGCCTCTCCCTGGACCTGATGCGCCGTGACCGGGACAGCGACAACGGCCTGATGGAGTTCATGGTCATCGAGCTGCTGCAGCAGGCCCGCTCGATCGGGGTGGAGCGCGTCTCGCTGAACTTCGCGGTCTTCCGCGCGGTCTTCGAACGCGGCAGCAAGCTCGGCGCCGGGCCGTTCCTGCGCGCGTGGCGCTCGGTGCTGGTCTTCTTCTCCCGCTGGTGGCAGATCGAGTCCCTCTACCGGGCGAACGCGAAGTACCGCCCGCAGTGGGAGCCGCGCTACGTGCTGTTCGAACGCAGCCGCGACCTGCCGCGCATCGCCCTGGCCAACGCCTGCGTCGAGGGCTTCATCGCCCAGCCCCGCCTCCCCGCGCTCCCGCGCGCCAAGCGCCGCGGCGCTCCGCGCCAGCCCGAGCAGCAGCCGGAGCGGGAGCTCCAGCGCGTGGCGTAGGCGAGCCGGTCGCAGCTCCCCTGTCCCGCAGATGAGCGCGGGACAGGGCAGGCAGGCCATGGAGGCACCGCGAAGGCCTGTCTCCCCTGCGGTTTTGCTGATCCGGTCTCCTGGGTGAAGCTGACCCGCATGCACCACTCGCTCACCTACTGGGACAGTCCCTTCATCAACTTCAGGGACTTCGACTTCCCGGACGGCCGCAGCCACGGGTATCGATGGGTGCACATCAAGCGCTTCCACCTGCCGGCTGACATGCCGGCGGACCGGGACCTGCTGGCAGCCCTGATCGCCCACCCGGAGTTCCGGGACACCTACGACGGAGCCGGGGTCTGGCTGGAAGCACGCCACGGCCAGTGGTGGGCGGACCGGATCACTCCCGGCGCGTACGCGGCCGTCGACGCGTCGACTGCGATCAGCACGATCCACACCTGGGCCACCGACGGCGACCCGCTGCTTCCGCGGGGTCTCGACGCGAGGTTGCGCCAGTCGGTTTACACACCGATCCGCCGAGCGACGAGCCGGTACGCACTCGGGGCTCTCCCCGAAGACGCGCGCCACGACTACGGCCCCATCCACACGGAGTTCCACGAGCTCGTCCTCATCGACCGCCACCTGGGCACCCTGGCGCTCCTGGTTGCCGCCGACGACTGAAAGGCTGCTTCGCGGGCTCAGGCGGTGGGTTCGAAGGCCGGGGTCGCCAGGGGGAAGGAGGCGTCGACGGTGAAGCCGCCGTCGGGGCGCGGGGCGGCCGAGAGGGTGCCGCCGAGGAGTTGGGCGCGTTCGCGCAGGCCGATGAGGCCGTGGCCGCCGCTGGGAAGCAGCAGCGGGACGGCGTCCGGGGAGCCCGCGGTGTTGGTGACGGTGACCCGGAGCGCGCCGGAGGTGCGCGCGAGACGGACGCTGACGGAGGATCCGGGGGCGTGCTTGCGCACGTTGGTGAGGGCCTCCTGGACCGTGCGGTAGGCGGCGCGTTCCACCGGCTCCGGCACGGGGTCCGTCCCGTGGCCGTCGAGGTCGCAGCGCAGGCCCGACTCCGCGACGAGGCGCGGCAGATCCGCGAGCGTGGGCTGCGGGGTCAGCTGCTTCGCGTCCCCGCCGGCGGCCCGCAGCACGCCGACCATCTGGCGCAGCTCCTCCAGGGTCTTCACGGACAGCGTCCGGATCGTCCGCGCGGTCTCCCGCGACGCCTCCGGATCGCCCGCGCGGACCTGGAGCGCGCCCGCCTGGATGGAGATCAGGCTGACCTGGTGCGAGACCACGTCGTGCATCTCGCGGGCCAGTCGGGCCCGCTCCGTCGACAGGACGGACTCCGCGAGCAGCTGGCGCTCGCGTTCCTGGCCCCGGGTCAGCTCGTCCAGGCGGACGGCCAGCTCGCGGCGGGTGTTGACCAGCATGCCGAGCGCTATCGGCGCCGCCGCGGCCAGCACCGAGTACAGCGCCGCCAGCGCGGTGGTCCGGTCCCAGGCGAGGCTGAAGTCGCTGATCGGCCAGGGGACGAACTGGGTGAGCGCCACCAGCAGGCCGCCGAAGCCGACGGCCCAGCGGCTGCGGTGGCACACCGCCACCGAGTACGCCGCGAACATCGGAGCCAGCCAGATCTGGCTGAGCTCCATGCCGGGCAGCGTCGCCAGCAGCACCAGGATCGGCCAGCGCCGGCGCAGCAGCAGCGCCGCCGCGGCCAGCAGCGACGTGGTCATCTGGGTGACCGAGCCGAGGTCGTTGGCCAGCAGCGCGTCCAGCGCGGCGAGCAGCGCCGGGAGGGGGACCGTGATCCAGGGCCGGAAGTACCAGGGGCGCGCGGACCCGGCGGGTGACGCGGCCGGCGAGGCGCCCGGGGAGGCGGCCGGGGAGACGGCGGGCGGGACGGCCGGGGACGGGGCCACGGCCGGAGCCGGGGACGCGGGGGTGCTGCTCACCGGCCGTCCCTGCGGGGGCCGGAACCCGCGCCCGGCACGCTGTCGCCGCCGAGCAGACCCGCCTGGTGCGCGAAGACCGCGGCCTGGACCCGGTTCGCGGTGCCGAGCTTGGCGAGGATCGCGCTGATGTGGTCCTTGACCGTGCCGGTGCTGAGGTACAGCCGAGCGGCGATGTCCGCGTTGGACAGGCCCTCGCCCAGCAGCGTGAGCACGTCCAGCTCGCGGGTGGTCATCGCGGCCAGCCGGGCCGCCGTCTGCCGGTCCGGGCCGGAGTCGAGGTAGCCGGCGATGACGGTGTCCGTGACCGCGGGGGAGAGGATCCGCCCGCCGGAGGCGAGCACCCGGACCGCGTGCATCAGCTGCTCGGGATCGGTGTCCTTGAGCAGGAAGCCGCCCGCGCCCGAGCGCAGCGCCGTGCCGATGTACTCGTCGCTGTCGAAGGTGGTCAGCATGGCGACCGCGGGCGGCTCGGGCAGCTGCATCAGGCCGCGCAGCACGGTGAGACCGTCGACGTCGGGCATCCGCACGTCCAGCAGCACGACCTGCGGGCGCAGCTCCGCCACCGTCGCCACGGCCTCGCCGCCGCCGCAGGTGCCCACGACCTCGATGTCGGGGGCGGAGCCCACGATCAGGCTCAGGCCGGAGCGGACGAGCGTCTCGTCGTCGACGATGACCACACGGATCACGGGCGGACCTTTCACTGTCAGGTGCTGGATTCACCGACCGGGCGGAGCCGCGCAGATGTACGCGGGCTGTGTGTCGGTGCCTCGGCATAGAGCCTACGAGGCGCGGCGTTCGAACGGGCAGATGCAGGGTGTGACGTACCCGGACGGGGACTTGCCGAAGGTGCGTCGAAGGGGAGAGGCTGCCCACGGCGTATGCGGTTCCTTCGGCGGACACCGGACGAGGAGTGATCCATGGCACAGCGGCTGCGCCTGGACGGGCTGGCCTACGGCGGCGACTACAACCCCGAGCAGTGGCCGGAGCCGGTCTGGGCGGAGGACGTGGCGCTGATGCGGGAGGCCGGCGTCAACCTGGTGAGCCTCGGCATCTTCTCCTGGGCCAGGCTGGAGCCGCGGCCAGGCGAGTTCGACTTCGGCTGGCTCGACCGTGTCGTCGAGCTGCTGCACTCCGCCGGTGTGGCCGTCGACCTGGCCACCCCCACCGCCGCGCCGCCCGCCTGGTTCCAGAAGGCCAACCCCCACGTCCGCCCCGTCACGGCCGACGGCCGGGTCCTCGGCTACGGCGCGCGACAGACCTACTGCCCGAGCTCGCCCGAGTACGCCGAGGCGGCGGCCCGGATCACCCGCGAGCTCGCCGCCCGCTACGCCGGCCACCCGGCCGTCGTGCTCTGGCACGTCCACAACGAGTACGGCTGCCACGTCGCGCGCTGCTACTGCGAGCGCTCGGCGGCCGCCTTCCGTGACTGGCTGCGCGACCGCTACACGACCGTGGACGCGCTGAACGACGCCTGGGGCACCTCCTTCTGGGGCCAGCGCTACGACTCCTTCGACGAGGTCGACGCCCCGCGGCAGGCTCCGACGGCGGTGAACCCGGCCCAGCAGCTCGACTTCCGCCGCTTCTCCTCGGACGCCCTGCTGACGCTCTACAAGGCGGAGCGGGACATCATCCGCGCCGCCGACCCGGACGTGCCGATCACCACGAACTTCATGGCCGGCCTCACCGACAACCTCGACTACTGGGCCTGGGCCCGCGAGGTGGACCTGGTCGCCACCGACCACTACCTCTCCGCCGAGCGCCCCGACAACCAGATCGGCCTGGCGCTCAGCGCCGACCTGACCCGCTCGCTCGCGGGCGGCGCGCCGTGGCTGCTGATGGAGCACTCCACCTCGGCCGTGAACTGGCAGCAGCGCAACATCGCCAAGCGTCCCGGCGAGATGGCCCGCAACAGCCTCGCGCACGTCGCGCGCGGCGCGGACGGCGTCATGTTCTTCCAGTGGCGCGCCTCCCGGGCGGGCGCGGAGAAGTACCACTCCGCGATGGTCCCGCACGCCGGCACCGACACCCGGCTGTGGCGCGAGGTCGTCGACCTGGGCGCCCGGCTGCGCGAGCTGGCGCCGCTGCGCGGCAGCCGGGTCACGGCGGACGTGGCGATCGTGTGGGACTGGGAGTCGCGCTGGGCGCTGGAGCTGGAGTACCGGCCCAGTGCCGAGCTGGACTTCCGCGAGCGGATCGACGCCTACTACGAGCGGCTGTGGCGGGCGGGCGTCACCGTCGACTTCGTCCACCCCGGCGCGGACCTCGGCGGCTACCGGCTCGTGGTCGCGCCCTCGATGTACGTGACCCGCGCCGCGTGGGCGGAGAACCTGCGCGCCTGGGTCCGCTCCGGCGGCACCCTGCTGACCAGCTACTTCACCGGGATCGTCGACGAGAACGACGCCGTCCACCTCGGTGGCTACCCGGGCGCGCTGCGCGACGTGCTGGGCGTGCGCACGGAGGAGTTCCTGCCGCTGCGCCGGGGCGAGACCACCACGCTGGCCGCCACGGCCCGGATGGACGTCGCCGCGGCCGCGCCCGGTACCGCCTCCCGCTGGGCCGAGGACCTCTCCCTGGACGGCGCCTCCGCCGTCCTCCAGCACGCCGACGGGCCGGCGTCCGGGCGTCCGGCCGTGACCCGGCACCCCTTCGGCTCGGGCACCGCCTGGTACGTCGCCACCGCTCCCGACGCGGGCACCCTCGACGCGGTGCTGCGCGCCGCGCTCGCGGACGCGGGCGTGCGCACCCCCGGCGGGGTCCCGGACGGCGTCGAGCGGGTCCGCCGTCACGGTGCGGACGGGCGGGTCTGGGAGATCGTGATCAACCACACCCGGTCCGATGCGACCCTTCCCGGGCCGGAAGGTCCGCTTTCGGTACCCGCCGGAACGGTCCGGGTGCTGGCCTCCGAGCCGCTGGAGTCGGTAGGTTCGCCGACGGACCATTGACCGGCCGGTGGCCGGGGCGTGACCTTCAGGGACGGGGAGAACCGCGTGGCGCAGGAACGAGCGTTGGTGTTCGGCACGACGGCGGAGGCGTACGACGCGGCCCGCCCCACCTACCCGCAGGCCCTGGTCGACACGGTCCTCGCCTATGCGGGTGGCGCGTCGGCGGGTGGCGCGGTGACCGGATCCCTGCGGGCCGTCGAGTTCGGCGCGGGGACGGGCAAGGCCACGGCCGTCTTCGGCGGGCGCGGCCTGCCGGTGCTGGCCGTCGAGCCGGACCCCCGGATGGCCGAGGTGCTGCGCCGCAAGGTGGCCGCGCTGCCGCACGTCGAGATCGAGGTCTCGTGCTTCGAGCAGTGGCAGCCGGGCGGGCGGCGCTTCGACCTCGCCTACGCCGCCCAGGCATGGCACTGGCTGGACCCGGAGACCCGCCGGGACCGGGTCTTCGACATGCTCGCGCCCGGCGGCGCCCTCGCGCTGTTCTGGAACCTGCTCGGCATCGTCGACCCGGTCGTGCACCGGGAGCTCGCCGCCGTCGACACCGCCTACGGCGCGGGCATCCTTCGGGTGACCGGCCTCGCCTCGGACTTCGACGGCGAGATCGAGTCGACCGAGGAGAACGGCTGGGCGGGATGGGAGTTCGGCGCCGACGAGCGGTTCACCGACCAGCGCTCGGTGCGGCTGCGCAACGGCGTCGCCCGGCGCGGCGCCGACTCCTGGCTCGCCGCCGTCGCCACCTACTCCGGCGTGCAGATCATGGAGCCGGAAAGGCGTGCGGAGTTCCTCGCCGAGCTGCGCTCCTGCCTGGACGCGCACGGCGGCTTCCTCGACATCGCGTGGTTCACCGACCTCTTCGTGGCCCGACGCGTTCCGGCGGGGGCGGGAGCGTAGCCGTCGGGTGCGGGCGTCGGGCATAGGGTGAACGGATTCGCAGGCTGACGGGGTGGGACGCGGAGAGTGAGTACAACCGGGACGACGGTCGTCGCGCAGCGGCGCGTACGGCTGGTGACGGGGGAGCTCGGAAGCTCGGAGAGCCGGATACCGGCATGGGCCTACAGCTGGGGCACGGCGGCGGTCTTCGCCGTGCTCTACACGGTGCTGTCGGTGCGCCGCCACCAGCTCCAGCAGACCGCCGGCTACGACCTCGGCATCTTCGAACAGGCGGTGCGCGCCTACGCCCACCTCCGGGCGCCGGTCACCCCGCTCAAGGGCCCCGGCTTCGACGTCCTGGGCGACCACTTCAGCCCGGCGGTCGCCGTGCTCGCGCCGTTCTACCGGATCTTCCCGAGCCCGGTGACGCTGCTGGTCGCCCAGAGCGTGCTGCTGTCGCTGGCGATCGTGCCGCTCGCGGACTGGGCGCTGACCGCGCGCGGTCCGCGCACCGCGCTGGTGGTGGGCTTCGGGCTGGGCGCGTCCTGGGGGGTCGTGCAGGCCGCCGCGTTCGACTTCCACGAGGTGGCGCTCGCCGTGCCGCTGATCGCCTACACGGTGCGCGCCCTCGGCGAGGAGCGGTGGCGGGCGGCCGCGCTGTGGTCGCTGCCCCTGCTGCTGGTCAAGGAGGACCAGGGCCTGACGGTCGCCGCCGTCGGCGTCTACGTCGCGCTGCGCGGCCCGCGCCGGCTCGGCCTGTGGCTCACCGCCGCCGGAGCCCTCGGCACCTGCGTGGAGGTGCTGCTGGTGCTGCCCGCCGTCAACGTCCACGGCGGGTTCGACTACTGGCAGCAGATCACCGGCGGCGGGAGCGCCACCACCGGCGGCGTCACCCAGGCCGGGGGCGGCGGCTCCGTCATCGGCCTGCTGCTGCACCTGCCCTGGCCGCCCGTCAAATGGCTGACGGTGCTGATGCTGCTGGCCCCCAGCGCGTTCCTGGGCCTGCGCTCGCCCCTGACGCTGCTGTGCGTCCCGACGCTGCTGTGGCGCTTCGCCTCCGGCAACACCCACTACTGGGGCGTCGCGTACCACTACAGCGCGGTGCTGATGCCGATCGTCTTCGGCGGCTTCGTCCACGCGCTCAGCCGCGGCGGCCTCACGCGGCGCAGAGGGCGCGCGCTGCTGGCGGTGAGCGCCGCCTTCACGGCGGCGACGCTGCCCTTCTTCCCGATGCGCGAACTGGTGCTGCCACCGCAGTGGATCACCCCCGCCCACGTCGAGACGGCCGACGCCATACTGGGCGAGATCCCGAACGGCGTGAAGGTCGCCGCCAGCAACCGCCTCGCCGCCCAACTCGTCCACCGCGACACGGTCACCCTGGTCTGCATGCGTGCCGCGTCCGCCGACGCCGCCTGGGTCGTCGTGGACGCCACCGACTCCAAGGCCATCGCCCCCTGTTCGGCTGACACGGCCGTCGCCGAGCTCTCCCGCTTCGAGGCCCGCGGCTACACCCTGGTCGCCCAGAGCGACGGCGTCACCCTGCTGCGGCGTTGACCGCGCCGCTGTGCGGCATAGGCTGATCATCATGTCCGACCATGTGCGCCTGCGCCCCATCGCCGCGAAGGATCTCGACCTGCTGGAGCGGCTCTTCGAGGATCCGGTGGAGGCCGGGGAGTTCGGCTTCTTCGGCCACCGCAACCCCGGGGCGCTGCGGCGCGCGTGGGCGGAGCAGGGCTTCCTGTCGCCCCAGGGCGGACGGCTGGCCGTCGTCGGTGAGGACGACCGGTTCGTCGGCGAGGTGGAGTGGCGCGAGGTCATGCAGGGCCCCGCGTCGCCGTGCTGGAACATCGGCATCGGCCTGCTGGCCGCCGAGCGCGGCAAAGGCTACGGCACGCGCGCCCAGCGGCTGCTGGCCGAGTACCTGTTCGCCCACACGCGGGTGAACCGGATCGAGGCCAGCACCGAGGTCGTCAACACCGCGGAGCAGCGCGCGCTGGAGCGCGCGGGCTTCACCCGGGAGGGCGTCATCCGCGGCGGATGCTTCCGCGCGGGCGCGTGGCGCGACATGGTCCTGTACTCCGTACTCCGAGCCGAGGTTGCCGCACGCTAGGGCCTGTCTTCAAACTCGCGCCGGATCAGCCCGGCTCGTCTGGCACGGCCAGATGCAAGGCGGAGGGGCGCCCTCGTACTGGATGTACTTGGGCGTGCCGACAACGCAGCAGATGGTCGTGGCAGGCGGGCCGGGCCCGGCGGGGGTTTGAAGACAGGCCCAAGGGGCGCGAGCCCCGCGCCCCTTGACGGTGCGACGGCGGCTCAGCCCAAGCGGTCGACTCCCGTCACGCGCAGGACCGCGCGACCCTCCTCGTCGGAGGAGTGGAGGTCGACCTCCGCGCTGATGCCCCAGTCGTGGTCGCCCGCCGGGTCGTCGAAGATCTGGCGGACCAGCCACGCGCCCTGGACCGTCTCCTCGTCGATGATCAGCATCTTCGGGCCGCGCGCGTCCGGGCCGGTGAAGAGGTCGTCGTGCTCGTCCCAGTACGCGTCCATCGCGTCCGCCCAGCGGTCCGCGTCCCAGCCGCCGTCCTCGGCGTCCAGCTCCGCGAGCGCGCCGTAGTTCTCCAGCGCGCACAGCTCGACCCGGCGGAAGAGCGCGTTGCGGACCAGGACGCGGAAGGCGCGCTTGTTGGCGGTGACCGGCGCGGTCTTCTCCTCCAGCGACTCCTCCAGCTCCTCCTCGTCCTCGGGGTTGGCCAGTTGCTCCCACTCGTCCAGCAGCGAGGAGTCCACCTGGCGGACGAGCTCGCCCAGCCAGGAGATCAGGTCCCGCAGGTCCTCGGACTTCAGGTGATCCGGGACGGTGTGCTCGACCGCCTTGTACGCCGAGGCGAGGTAGCGCAGCACCAGGCCCTCGGTGCGCGGCAGCTCGTAGAAGCCGACGTAGTCGGTGAAGGTCATCGCGCGCTCGTACAGGTCGCGGGCGACGGTCTTGGGGCGCAGCGGGTGGTCGCTGATCCACGGGTGCGAGCGGCGGTAGACCTCGTACGCGTGCTCCAGCAGCTCCTGGAGCGGCTTGGGGTAGGAGATCTCCTGGAGCCGCTCCATCCGCTCCTCGTACTCGATCCCGTCGCGCTTCATCTCCGCGACGGCCTCCCCGCGCGCCTTGTTCTCCTGCGCGTGCAGGATCTGGCGCGGGTCGTCCAGCGTCGACTCCACCACCGAGAGGACGTCGAGCGCGTACGTCGGCGAGGCCGGGTCCAGCAGCTCGAAGGCGGCCAGCGCGAAGGTGGACAGCGGCTGGGTGAGCGAGAAGTCGTCCTGGAGGTCGACGGTCAGGCGGACGATGCGGCCGGTCTCGTCCGGGTGCGGCAGGCGCTCGACGACGCCGCCGGCCTCCAGGGAGCGGTAGATGGCGATGGCCTCGCGGATGTGGCGGCGACGGGTCCTCGGGTCGTCGTCGTTGTCCGTCAGCAGGTGCCGCATCGCCTCGAAGGCGTTGCCGGGGCGGTTGATGACGGAGAGCAGCATCAGGTGGCTCACCTTGAAGCGGGAGACCAGCGGCTCGGGTGCCGCGTCGATGAGCTTGGTGAAGGTCTCCTCGCCCCAGGAGACGAAGCCCTCGGGCGCCTTCTTCCGGACCACCTTGCGCTTCTTCTTCGGGTCGTCGCCCGCCTTGGCGACGGCCCGCTCGTTCTCGATGACGTGCTCGGGGGCCTGCGCGACGACGGTCCCGACCGTGTCGAAGCCGGCGCGGCCGGCGCGGCCGGCGATCTGGTGGAACTCCCGCGCGCGCAGCATCCGGACGCGCTGGCCGTCGTACTTGGAGAGCGCGGTGAACAGCACCGTGCGGATCGGCACGTTGACGCCGACGCCGAGGGTGTCGGTGCCGCAGATGACCTTCAGCAGACCGGCCTGCGCCAACCGCTCCACCAGGCGGCGGTACTTGGGCAGCATGCCGGCGTGGTGGATGCCGATGCCGTGCCGCACGAAGCGCGAGAGGTTGCGGCCGAACTTGGTGGTGAAGCGGAAGTTGCCGATGAGCGCGGCGATCGCGTCCTTCTCGGCCTTGGTGCACATGTTGATGCTCATCAGCGCCTGCGCCCGCTCCACGGCCTGCGCCTGCGTGAAGTGCACGACGTAGACCGGCGCCTGACCCGCCTTCAGCAGGTCTTCGAGCGTGTCGTGGATGGGCGTGCGCTGGTACTCGTAGAACAGCGGAACCGGGCGCGTCGCCGAGGAGACGGTCGTGGTGGCGCGGCCGGTGCGACGCTTGAGGTCCGCCTCGAACTTGCGCACGTCGCCGAGGGTCGCCGACATCAGCAGGAACTGCGCCTGCGGCAGCTCGATCAGCGGCACCTGCCAGGCCCAGCCGCGGTCCGGCTCGGCGTAGAAGTGGAACTCGTCCATGACGACCTGCTGGACGTCCGCCTGCGCGCCGTCACGCAGCGCGATCGAGGCGAGCACCTCGGCGGTGCAGCAGATGATCGGCGCGGTCGGGTTGACGGACGCGTCGCCCGTCATCATGCCGACCTTCTCCGTGCCGAACATCTTCACCAGGTCGAAGAACTTCTCCGAGACCAGCGCCTTGATCGGCGCGGTGTAGAAGGTCCGCTGCCCGTTCGCCAGCGCGGTGAAGTGCGCACCGGCCGCGACCAGGCTCTTTCCCGAGCCGGTCGGGGTGTTCAGGATGACGTTGTTGCCCGAGACGATCTCGATCAGCGCCTCTTCCTGAGCGGGGTAGAGGGTGATCCCGCGCTCCTCCGCCCACCCGGCGAAGGCCGTGAAGAGCTCGTCGGGCTGGGGGCTGGCGGGGATGAGATCAGTCAGGGTCACCGGACCATTCTGCCTGGTCCGGCTCCTCCCGCTGGAGCCTCCCCGCCCGCCGGGCTCATCCGTGGTTCTCCGCGGTCCACCGGCGCGACTGGTCGGCCTCCCTCGATCGCCCGAGCTCGTCCAGCGCGGCGGCCTGCATGGCCAGCACCTTGAGGAGACGCGGGACCAGGACGGGCGCGGCCCCGACACGGCGACGGTAGATCTCCGCCGCCTCCGCCGTGAGTGCCAGCGCCTCGGCGAAGTCGCTCTCCCGCGCCCGGACGAAGGCGAGAACGGTCAGCGACAGGGCGAGATCGGCTTCATGGGCGTCGGGGATCCCCGTCGCCAGCCGACGCCGGATCTCCACGGCCTCCCGCGCGGCCGCCAGCGCCTCGTCGGGCCGCCCGAGCTCCGACAGCCGGACGCCGAGGTTGTTCAGCGACAGGGCGAGCATGGGCTCGTGGGCGGCGGGATCCCGCGTTCCCAGCCGCACCAGGATGCCCACCGCCTGCTCGGTGACGGTCAGCGCCTCGTCCCGCCGCCCGAAGGTCCACAGGTGCTCCCCGAGGTTGCTCAGCGAGCTCGCGAAGTCGGGTTCGTGGGCGGCCGGGTTCCTCAGCGCCAGGTCACGCAGGGCCTCGACCGCGCGCTCGGTGACGGCCAGCGCCTCGCCGTGCCGCCCCGCCGCCGCCAGCCGGATGCCGAGGCTGGTCAAGGAGCGGGCGTGGTCGAATCCGTAGGCCGCCGGCGTCCGTGCCGCGAGCCCGGCCAGGATCCGCTCCGCCTGCTCCGTGACGGCCAGCGCCTCGCCGTGCCGCCCCGCCGCCGACAGCTGGACCCCGAGGTCGGTCAGGGAGGTCGCGAGGTCGGGTTCGTGGGCGGCTGCGTCCTGCGCCGTCAGTCGCTGGAGGATCGTCACCGCCTGCCCCGTGACGGCCAGCGCTTCGCTCCGCCGCCCCACACCCGCGAGCCGGGCGCCGAGGTTGTGCAGTGAGAGCGCCAGGTCGGGTTCGTAGGCCGCTGGGTCGTCCGCCGCCAGCCGACCCCAGATCTCCACCGCCTGTCCCGTGGCGTCCAGCGCCTCGCCGTGGCGTCCCAGCTCCGCCAGGACGGCCCCGAGGTTGTTCAGTGAGCCGGCGAGGTCGGGTGCGTAGGTCGCCGGATCGTCCCCCGCCAGCCGATTCCACGTCTCCGCCGCCTGCTCCATGGCGGCCAGCGCCTCGGACTGCCGTCCCGACTGCGACAGGAGGGATCCGAGGTTGTTCAGTGAGCGGGCGAGGTCGGGTGCGTGGGCTGCCGGGTTCTCAGCCGCCGGCCCGGCCCAGATCTCCGTGGCCCGCTCGGCGGCGAGGAGGGCGTCGCGGCGAAGACCGATCCGGGACAGGCGCAGCGCGAGATGGTCGATGACGCGGGCTCGGGTGGGCGGGTCGTCCGTGGCGGCCAGGACGTGATCGGCCAGGCGCGCGGTGACGGCCGCGATGCCGATGTCCAGATCCGTGTGCCCGGAGGTCGGGAAGAGGTCCGCGACGGCGGCCAGAAGGCCGGCGGGGACGTCGTCCTTCTCGGCCAGGGCGAACAGCGCGTTGCCGCCCGCCTGCAGGGCGAGTTCGGGGTGGGCCCGCAGCAGGGGGTAGAGCTCGCCCGTCGCGACGTGGGGCCAGCGGCGGGCGGTCTCGATCAGCACCGTCAGCACGTCGCGGGCCCAGGGCGCGGGCGCGTCCGGGTCGGCGGATGCCCTCAGCAGGAGCCGCTCGGCGACGCCGTGAGCCCAGTCGTCGGTGGCCGCGTCGGGCACGGGATGGGGCGTTTCGGGCCCGGCGGGAGTGGTCAGGCCGAGGAAGTCCTCCCCGAGGCGGTCGGGGTAGAGCGGTTCGAGCACGGTGACCGCGCGCGCGGGGTCGCCGGGCGGTGGCGGGTAGCAGGAGCGGTGGTCGTCCAGGACCGTGTTGGCGGCTTCGGTGGTGTCGGCGAGCCCGGCGTTGCCGAGGGCCTGACGCCCTTGGGCGCGCGTCAGCTGTCGGGTGAGGGTGGCGGTCAGCACTGCGCGGCCCATCGTCTCCGGGGTGGTGGAGAGCGGCCCGGACGTGCGCCCGCGCAGGGCGCTCCAGTGGGCGCGTTCGCGCTTCAGCAGGTAGGCCGAGGCGCGCGCGGGGTTGTCCGGGGCCTTGTCGTCGCGCAGGTGGGCGTCGACGGCGGCCAGCGCGGCGATGTGGAGGGTCAGGACCTGGGCGTAGTCGTCGTGGAGGTCGAGATCCGCGGGGGACTCGATCCGGGTCGCCTGGTCGGCGGGAAGGCCGAGGTGGTCGGCGAAGCTGTCGCGCGCGTGGCGGAACAGGTCGGCGCGCGCCGCCGGTTCCCCGGCCAGGGGCCGGAGGGGGTGGGTTTCGGCGGGTGCGTCGAGGGCGTCGCCGATCCAGGTCTCCAGGCTCTCCCACCAGACGCCGGCCGGGCGGGCCAGCAGCAGGATCCGCACCGGGACACCAGCGCGGTGCAGCAGCGGCTCCTGCAGCAGCTTGCGGAGGTCCGCGGTCGGCCAGCGTTCGGCGTAGTCGACCACCAGCAGGATCCCGGCCCCGGTCCCGGGGACCGGGTCGGTGGCGATGGGGTCGGCGCCGGTCTCGTTCGCCACCGCCTGCCACACCGTCCACCCCGCCGCGCGGCTGATCTCGGCGAAGTGCGCGGCGAGCCGGCTCTTGCCCTGGCCGCCGGGGCCGTGCACGAGCCGCACGGCCAGCCTGTCGGACCCGTCGTCGCGCCAGCCGGCCAACTCCGCCAGGTCGTCGACGCGGCCGGTGAACGGGACCACCTGGTGCACGGCCCGCAGCAGCCGGGAGGGCTGCTGCGCGAGGATCCGGGCCGACACCCGGCGGGGCTCGACGGGGAAGCTCTCGACCCGGTAGGCGGGCTTCCACTGGTGGACGAAGTGGACGTGCTGGATGCCGTGGTCGCCCGCGATGAACGCGGTGGGACCGTGGAAGACGCCGCCCTGGTCGGTCACGACTGCGGCCCGAAGCGGACGTCCTGCCGGTTGTTGTTCCCGGCCTGGAAGGCGACCGGGCCATGGAAGGTGTTGCCCGACACGAGCCCCGCCGCGCCGGTCGAGCCGTCCGTCGCCTCGCTCAGCAGTCGCCTCAACTCGGCGGCAGCCGTCGCCCGTTCCTCGTCGTCGCCCAGATCCTCCAGCAGGTCGAGGAAGCGGGTCTGCCAGGAGGCCGCCGCCAGCCCCTGCGCCTGTTCGGCCGCGCCGGGCGCGGCGCTCTCCAGCTCCGCCGCCGTGCGGTCCAGCCGTTCCAGCGCTGTCTGCTGTGCGGCCTCCGGCGCGTGGCCGCGCCGGAAGAGGCGAGCGACCCCCTCGCGCAGTCCGTTCCAGGCGTCGGTGCCGGCGGCCTTCGCCACGGCCGTTCCCGCCGTCGTCGCAAGGGCGAGCAGCTCCGGTTCCAACATGATCCCCCCAGGGTCTGGCCGGCCACCCGCGGGGCGGACGCCGCGCCCGCCCCCCGGTTTCGTGCAGCGTACTGCGGGCTTCGGCCCTCTGTGGGTGATTTGACTGACCGTCTGGTCGGCGAATTCCGTGACCGCGTCCCGATCAGGTGGGTTGGCCGTGGGAGCCCGCCTCCAGGGTCGCGCGGAGGGCCGACAGGGTTCCGGCGACGCGGGCCAGGTCCTCGGCGCCGACCGCCGAGCTGAGCGAGGCGAGCTCGCTCTCGACGACCGGACGGCCGGCGGCCAGCTGCCGCTCGCCCTGGAAGGTGAGCCGCAGGACGGACGAGCGGCGGTCCTGGGGGTGCGGGACGCGCTCGCACCAGCCCGCGGCGACCAGGCGGTCCACCGCCTTGCTGACGGCTCCCACGGTGATCGCGACTTCGCCGACGAGGTCGAGCACGCGGCATCCCGGCACCCGATCGATGATCTCCAGAAACTCGAACTGTCCCAGGCTCAGCCCGAGTTCGGCGCGCAGTCGGGCGTTGACGGCGTTGTAGAGCCGGGTCTCGACCCGGACGAGGTCGACGAAGACCGGAGTGACGCGACTCACAAAAACCTCCAATGGATTCCTGGGAATCATCTTCCTCGGAATCTGGTTAACTTGCGACAGATGGATTCCCAGGAATCCATCCTCGCATCCCGGCAGACCGACGGAGGCCCGATCATGTCCCGACAGCAGCGCCAAGCCCTGGACGCCCTGCTCCGCTCCGCCCCGCGCGGCGAGACGCCGCCCACCGTCGAGGAGCAGCGCAGCGGCTTCGCCGCGGCCGTCGGCCGGCCCGCGCCGCAGGATGTGGCCACCCGCCGCACCGTCCTCGGCGGGGGCGCG
>NZ_BBPQ01000059.1:16972-30118 GCF_000787855.1 Streptacidiphilus anmyonensis
CCCCCGCCGCACCGTCCTCGGCGGGCGCCCGGCCCTGGAGCTGGAGCCGGTCGGAGCGGCCGACCGCGGCCGACTGCTGTACCTGCACGGCGGCGGCTACGTCATCGGCTCGCCGGACACCCATGCCGGGCTGGCAGGCGACCTGGCGCTGCGGGCCGGACTCCGGGCGACGTCGGTGGACTACCGGCTCGCGCCCGAGCACCCGTTCCCCGCGGCCGTCGACGACGGGCTCGCCGCCTACCGCGAGCTGCTGGAGACGGGCGCCGATCCCCGCGACCTCGTCCTGGCCGGCGACTCCGCCGGCGGCGGCCTCAGCCTGGCCACCCTGCTCGCGGCCAGGGAGGCGGGGCTGCCGCAGCCGGCCGCAGTGGTCGTCTTCTCCCCGTGGGTCGACCTCACCCTCGGCGGCGCGAGCATCCGCGGCAAGCGGGACGCGGACCCGATCTTCGTCGAGGCCGACCTGCGTGCCTACGCCGACCGCTACCTCGGCGCGGGCGACCGGGCGCAGCCGCTGGCCAGCCCGGTCTTCGCCGACCTCGCCGGCCTGCCCCCGCTGCTGGTGCAGGTGGGGGCGAACGAGTTGCTGCTCGACGACGCGGTCCGCCTGGCCGGCCGCGCGGGCGCCGACGGCGTCGAGGTCACCCTCGAGGTGGGGCCCGAGCTTCCCCACGTCTACCAGCAGTCCTACGGCCGCCTCGACGAGGCGGACGCCGCACTCGACCGCGCCGCCCGCTTCCTCACCGCCCACCTGGCCGCCGGGCCTCTCGAACCGGCCCACTGAGGGCGGACGACGCGTCAGCCGTCAGCGGCCGACCTACGGCTGGGCGAGGCGCTCGGCCAGCACCCTCCCGCGCGCGGCCTGCACCTCGGCGGCCTTCCCGGCCGCGAAGCGGAGCAGGCCGAACGGCGCGGAGAGCTGCAATGTGTCCACGACGCGCGAGCCCGCGTCGTGCGCGTGGATCGCGAACCGGTAGCCCATCCGCACGCCGCCCGGACTGACCACGTCTCCGCTGACGGATCCCTCCTCCGGCAGGCCCCCGCGCTCGGCGCGCAGCGTCACCCGGATGAGGTTGTCGTGGGTGACCAGCCCGAGAAAGCGGAAGCGCTCGACTGCCAGGTAGTGCGTGACCTCGTCCTCGCGCCGCACGTCCCGCACCCCGACCAGCAGCGGCGACAGCCCGACGTAGTTCTCCGGATCGGCCAGATGCGCCAGCACCTCGGCGGGCGCGGCGGGGACCTCGTAAGCGCGGGTCAGTTCGGTGCTCGGCACGTTCGTCTCCTCCATCGGGCGCGGACCCCTGGATGCTCCCAGCACCGCCGCCCGGCGGCCAGTGGCCGGCCCCCAGCCGCGTCAGTAGCTGATGAGCCGACCGGTGTCGAGTGCGAAGTCGAAGGGGGCGGGAACGTGGATCGTCTGGCCGAAGTCGGCGTCCTCCCGCATGCGGTAGCGGCCCCCGTCGATCTCCTGGAACAAGGTGACGGTCTTCTGCCTGGCGTCCACGATGAGGTAGAGCGGGATTCCCATGACGGGGTAGTCCCTCAGCTTTCCCGTCCAGTCGTTCTCCGGGCTCGTGGGGGAGACGACCTCTACGGCGATCAGCGCGAGCTCCGCGGGTGTGGTGCTCCGCCCGGTCGTCATCGCGTTGTCCGGGAGATAGGTCAGATCGGGGTTCCGCAGCTTCGCGACCTGGGGTGAGTACAGGTCGGTGTTGTTCGAGAAGAGGTACCCCTCGGGTGCGAAACGCTCGAACTGGCGCTGGATCACCGCGAGGTTCCGCTGATGGATGTCGGTGGGGGAGGCCTGCATGACGATGGTGTCGCCGGAGAACTCGACCTTCCAGTCGGAGGGGATCTGGCGGCGGACTTCCTCGAACATCTCGAGATGCTTGGGGTCGATGCTCACAAGGTCCCTCCTCGGGTGCCCGTTCAGCCTATCCGCTCGGACCTGCGAGATCGGTCAGGGGCGCGGGACCTCCGCCGGGCCCGGGTCTGTGTGCCGGAGCATCCCCGCGCGCACCCGTCTGCCGCCGTCCACCAGCAGGTCCGCGCCCGTCACCCAGGCTGCCTCGTCGGAGAGGAGCCAGCGGACCGCGCGGGCCACGTCCTCCGGTTCGCCGAGGCGCCGCAGCGGGGTGTCGGCGGCGAGGGCGGGTTCGTCGTGCTCCCACCGGAAGCGGGCCAGTTCGGTGCGGACCAGGCCGGGGGAGACGGCGTTCACGCGGACGCGTGGGGCGAGTTCGGCGGCCAGGTGCCGGGTCAGCTGGAGCAGGGCCGCCTTGCTGGTCTCGTACGCGGCGAGCCCCGGGCCGACGCCGTGGACGCCCTCCGTCACCACGGTGACGACGGAGCCGCCGTGGTCGCGCATCCATCCCTCCCACGCCGCGCGCACCAGTGCCAGGGGTCCGTGCACGTTGACGGCGAAGGTGTCCCGCCACGCCTGCGGGTCGCCCGTCACCGCCGGGCCGAGCGGCTGGTTCGCGCCCGCGTTGCAGACGACGTGGTCGAGCCGCCCGAAGGTCTCCAGCGCCAGCGCCGCCCAACGCCGCACGTCCGTCTCGTCGCCCGCGTCGCCGGCGGCGGCGATCAGCCGCCCGGGGGCCGGGCCGAGCGAGGCCAGCGCCTGCGACAGGCCCTCCCGGCCGCGCGCGCCGATCAGCACCGACGCTCCCGAGGCCAGCAGTTCCCGTGCCACCGCCAGTCCGATTCCACGCGAGCCGCCGGTGACCACGGCCGCCGTCCCCTCCATCCGCATGGGCGGAATCGTCCGCCCGCGCGGCGGGCGGGGTCCAGAGCCGCGCACGCCCAATTGAGCCGAGAGTTGACTGTCCGTCGACAGGCGGAACCGGGCAGACTGGTGACACCTGATCACGACAGGCATGGCCGGCCCAGGGGAGGGCCGGGGATGAGGGGAACCGGATGACCACCGCCCAGCACGAGACGCCACTCGTCAACGACCCGACCTTCAAGGCCGAAGCGCACGCGCGCTACGTGGGCCTGCGCGGCCGGGGGCCGATCCAGCGCGTGGCGCAGCCCAGCGGGCTGGACCTCTACCTGGTCCTCGACCACGAGCTCGCCCGCGTCGCGCTCACCCATCCCGACCTGCTCAAGGACCCGGAGATCGGCCGGGCGGCCCTGGACGCCGCCGGCATCCTCTCCTACCAGGGCCGCGGCCAGGGGCTGGGCGCCAACATGCTGATGGCCGACCCGCCCGACCACGCCCGTCTGCGCGGCCCCGTCGCCCGCTCCTTCACGCCGCGCCGCGTCGAGGCGCTGCGGCCGCGCATCCAGCAGATCGCGGACGAGCTGATCGACGCCGTCGAGGCGAAGGCCGCCGCGGGTGAACCGATCGACCTCGTCGAGGACTTCACCGCGCCGCTGCCGGTCATGGTCATCTGCGAGCTGCTGGGCGTTCCGCTGGACGCGCGGGAGGACTTCCGCCGTTGGACCCTTGCCGCCGTCTCCGGCGGCTCGGCGACGCCCTCCCCCGACCAGCAGCAGGGCATGCTCGCCCTGAACCGGTACTTCATCGAGCTCATCGCCGCCAAGCAGGCCCGGGCCGACCCGGGCGACGACCTCCTCGCCGCGCTGATCCGCCTCAACCGCGAGGACGAGGACGCCCTCAACGACGACGAACTGCTCGGCACGGCCGTCATCCTCCTCGTCGCCGGACACGAGACCACGGTCAACCTGCTGGGCAACGCGATGGCCGCGCTCCTCGACCACCCCGAGCAGGCCGCGCTGCTGCGGGAGCGGCCGGAGCTGCTGCCCGGCGCGGTGGAGGAGTTCCTCCGCTTCGACGCCCCCGTCGACCAGACCCCGCTGCGCTTCGCCGCGCGGGACGTGGAGCTCGGCGGCGTCCTGATCCCCAAGGGCAGCGCGGTCACCGTCTCCCTGGCCGCGGTCGGCCGCGACCCGTCCACCCACGGCGACCCGGGCGAGCTCGACGTCACTCGCACGGACGGCCGCCACCTCTCCTTCGGGCACGGCATCCACTACTGCGTCGGCGCGCCGCTGGCCCGCCTGGAGGGCGTGGTCGCGCTCGGCACGCTGCTGCGCAGGCTGCCGGGCCTGCGGCTGGTGGGGGAGTACGCGGACCTGGCCTGGACCACGGGCGGGATCATGCACGGTCCGCTGGAGCTGCCGGTGACGGTGTGAAGTGAGGGGCGCGGGACTTGCGTGCGCGACCACCCTGCGCGGACGGCCCCCGTCCGTCGAGGAGCGTCCGCGCAGGGCGGGTGCTCGGGCAGGCCCCCCGCGCCCCTGGTCCGTGGGTCTAGATCTGACCGGCGATCTCGGCCGCGACCCGTTCCCCCGACGCCACCGCCGCGTTGAGCGTCGCGTTGTCCACGTCCGTGTGCTCGCCCGCGAAGTGGACGCGGCCCTCCTGCACCGCCTCGTAGCCCGCGAACGCCGTGTACTGGCCGACCTCGTAGTAGTGGTAGGCGCCCTTGTGCCACGGGTCCAGCGACCAGTGGTCCTCGTAGGCGAGCCCGTTGTACGCCGCCGTCGTGCCGGGGAAGACCTGCTCGATCTGCGACAGGAAGGCGCTCACGTCCGCCGCCGGGGCGGGGCCGTGGGCCGCTCCGGTGAGGCCGGTGCGAGCCCGGTCGCCGCCGGGGAAGTTGACCAGCAGGGCGGGGCCGCCCTTCGCGCCGAGCTGGACGGAGCCGTCCCACGCGGTCTGGTAGCCGCTCGGCGCGGTGTTGCTGACGCCGTTGTAGCCCAAGGAGGGCCAGGTCTTCGTCGTCAGCTGGGTCACCAGCTTCGCGTTCTGGCCCATGCCCTGCTGCTGGACGGCCTGGAGCTTCAACGTGCTCAGCCCGGCCCGGGTGAGGTCCACGTCCCGGAGCGTGCTGAACGGCAGGGCGAGGACGAGGTGGTCGGCCTGGACGGTGGTCGTCGTGCCGCCGCACTGGAAGGTGCAGGCGTAGCTGCCGTCGCCGTTGCGCACCACCGCCACGAGCTGGTAGCCCCGTTGCACCGTCCCGGCAGGCAGTTGGCCGATCATGCCGCTGACCAGCTGGTCGTTGCCGCCGACCAGGTGGTACTTCTCGTCGAAGCCGGAGCCGCCGTCGAAGGTCGAGGAGCCGCCCAGGAAGCCGATCATGCCGATCGCCGAGGACTGCGCCGGCTCACCGCCGGCCTGGAGCTGGATCGACTGGATCAGCTGGCTGAGGGCGGAGCCCGAGGGCAGGCCGATCTGCGCCAGGTAGTCCAGGCAGGAGAGCTGGTCCAGCTGCTTCGCCGTGGCATTGCAGCTGTTCCAGCGCGGGGTGCCCATCGCGGCGTAGGAGGCCGCGAAGGCGTTGTACGCCTCGGCGACCCAGTCGCTCTGCTGCTGCGGGCCGTCGTAGCGGGCGCCGTTGATCCAGCCCGCGTAGGTGCCCGAGTTGAGCGAGCCGCCGTTTGCGTACTCGGTCTTCAGGCCGAAGGACTTGGCCAGGTTCAGCACGGAGGTGTCGGTGGAGCTGATGAACGAGCCGCCGTGCTCGCTGACCGTGCCGTTCGCGAAGAAGCCGCGCAAGGTCCAGCAGCGGCCGCCGACATGGGAGGTGTCGGCCTCGTAGACGGTCGAGGCGATCGGCGTCGATCCGGTCCACAGCTGGTGCGCGCAGCGGAGGCCGGCCAGGCCCGCGCCGACGATGACGACGCGCGGGGCGGTGGCCGGGTTCACGGCCGTCCCGGCGGTCCCGGTCGCCGGGACGGCCGCCGCCCGGCTCGCGCCGGCCAGGGCCGCCCCGGCGAGGCCGACGGCGGTGACCGCGCTTGCCGCCGCCAGCAGTTGACGCCTGTTCAGTTCCCGATCGGCACGTTCGGCACGCTCGCCCGCGACCTCGGCGACGGGCATGCCGCGCCGACGGGCCTCGCCCTCGAGCGAGAAGGCGAGGCCGAGGCTGTCGGGGAGGCCGGTGCGGGTGGTGGTGCTCGATCTGGCAGGTTCCCGGTCCATGACGAAGAACCCCTCTCTGGGGATCGATCGAACAATGATGACCGGGAGTGAAGCGCTGGCGCAACGTTGTTGTCAACGGTGTTGCGCTGCCAGCTCCTCGGCCCGTCGTTCGATCGCCGTGATCAGCGCCTCGACCCGGACCCGGTACACCGCGTCCTGGGTGACCCCCGCCAACTCCTCGGCGGCAGCAGTGATCTGCGGAAACGCCTGCGGATCCACCAGCCGGTACTCGCGGTTCCAGGCCGACTCGTCCGCCGCCCGCGCCTCCTTCGAGAAGAGCAGGTAGGCGGCGCGCTGGCCGACCAGGGCCAGCAGCGAGTCGCCGACCATCCGGTAGTGGACGGCGGCCTCCGCCCCGCGCAGGCCGGCCTCGGTGACGGCGCCCAGGATCAGCTCGACGACGCGGAACTCGTTGGCGCGGCGGGTCGTGCGGCTCGCCATCGCGGAGGCGACCGCCGGGTACTTCAGTGCCACCGCGAGCGAGCCGTCCGCCAGGGCGCGGATGCGGTCCTGCCAGCCGAGGCCCGGCGGGATGCTGTCCAGGACCTCGCCGAGGGTGCGGTCGGCGACCTCCAGCAGCAGTTCGTCCTTGTCGCGGAAGTGCCGGTAGACGGCGGTGGGGTCGGCGCCGAGCTCCTCGCCGAGGCGGCGGACGGTGAACGCGTCCGCGCTGCCGCGCGCGGCGATGCGCAGGCTGGCCTGGACGATCGCCTCGGGGGTCAGCTGGCTGCCCGAGCGCTTGCTCCGGCTGCGGGGGCCGGGGGCCTCGGTGGTCGGCTTCGAGGTGCGGTTCGACGCCGGAGAGGCTTGGTTCGACGCTGGATTCGACATGGTGCGGTCAGTGTAACGATGCGGCCCGAGCTGCGCGCAACAGTGTTGACAACAGTGTTGCGCCGCGCTTCACTCCTCCTCACCATCACTCGGGGAGGAAACGCCGATGGCGTCCCATGGATCGTCAGAAATGCCTGCTCAGCTGCTCTTTCGCGGCGGCAGGGTGTTCACCGCGACCGGAGCGGAGCCCGCCGGGCCCGTCGAGGCCGCCGTGGCCGTCCGCGACGGCCGGATCGCGGCCGTCGGGCCGGAGGCCGAGCTGCGCCCCCTCGTCGGCCCGGCCACCGAGGTCGTCGACCTCGACGGCGGGCTGCTCGCCCCCGGCTTCCAGGACGCCCACGTCCACCCGACCGTCGCCGGGGTCCAGATGCTGCGCTGCGACCTGTCGGGGCAGCGCAGCATCGACGGCTACCTCGCCGCCGTCGCCGCCTACGCCGCCGCGCACCCCGAGGCCGCCTGGATCCGCGGCGGGGGCTGGTCGATGGACGTCTTCCCGGATGGCATCCCGACCCGCGCCATGCTCGACTCCGTCGTCCCCGACCGGCCGGTGCTGCTGACCAACCGCGACGGCCACGGCGCCTGGGTCAACTCCCGGGCCCTTCAGCTCGCGGGCGTCGGACGGCACACGCCGGACCCGGCGGACGGCCGGATCGAGCGCGAGGCCGACGGCACGCCCGTCGGGATGCTCCAGGAAGGCGCGATGAACCTGGTCGGCGACCTGGTCCCGGTGGCCACCGCCGAGGAGGCCCGCGCGGGCCTGGAGGTCGCCCAGCGCCACCTGTTCTCGCTCGGGGTCACCGCCTGGCAGGACGCCATGATCGGCGCCTTCCCCGGCAACCCGGACAACTTCGCCGTCTACGTAGACGCCGCCCGCGCGGGCACGCTCAGGGCCCGCGTCGTCGGCGCGCTGTGGTGGGACCGCGAGCGCGGCCTCGAGCAGATCCCCGACCTGGTGGAACGCCGCCTCCACGGCCGGGTCGGCCGGTTCAACGCCACCACCGTCAAGATCATGCAGGACGGCATCGCGGAGAACTTCACCGCGAGCCTGCTCGCCCCCTACCTCGACGGCTGCGGCTGCGCCACCGCCAACTCGGGCCTCAGCTTCGTGCCGCCGCAGGTGCTGCACGCCGCCGTCACCGAACTGGACGCACTCGGCTTCCAGTTGCACTTCCACGCACTCGGCGACCGGGCCGTCCGCGAGGTGCTGGACGCGCTCACGACCGCCCGCGACCGGAACGGCGCGAACGACAACCGCCACCACCTCGCCCACCTCCAGCTCGTCCACCCCGACGACGTCAAGCGCTTCGCCGACGTTGGCGCGGCCGCCAACATCCAGGCGCTGTGGGCCGCGCACGAGCCGCAGATGGACGAGCTGACCATCCCCTTCCTCGGCCCCGAACGCGCCGCACTGCAGTACCCGTTCGGGGATCTGGCGCGCGCCGGCGCGCGGCTGGTCGCCGGCAGCGACTGGTCCGTGAGCAGCCCCAACCCGCTCTGGGGCATCCATGTCGCCGTCAACCGCGCGGTGCCGACCGAGGCCCCCAACGCCGCCGCGGACCGCCGGCCGCGGCGGCCCTTCCTTCCCGAGCAGGCGCTCACCCTCGCCCAGGCCTTCACCGCCTACACGGCCGGCAGCGCCTGGGTGAACCACCTGGACCAGGAGACCGGCACGGTCGAGCCCGGCAAGTGCGCGGACCTGGTCGTGCTCGACCGCGACCCCTTCGCCGGGCCGCCCGAGGAGATCGGCGCCACCCGCGTCCGGATGACCTTCGTCGACGGCATCCCGGTGCACGTCGCCGACCACTGACCACACCCCCGCCGCCCGGAGGCTCCCCCGTGTCCACTCACCGCACCCGCCGCAGAACCCTCGCCCTGGCCACCGTCCCGCTCACCGCCCTCGCGCTCACCTCGTGCAGCGGGACCGCCCACGGTGGCGGCCCCCAGGGCGCCGCCACCGCCTACCGGTTGACCGACACCACGCCCGCGGCCAAGGGCGACCTGTCCTCCTTCACCTGGTCCCTGTTCGCCGAACCGACGTCGCTCGACTACGCCTACTCCTTCGACTACCCGCCGAACACCGTCCTCGCCAACGTCTGCGAGAGCCTGCTGCGCTGGAACCCGGACCTCACCGTCTCGCCGGGGCTCGCCGCCTCCTACGCCAACCCGACGCCCACCACCTGGGTCTACACCATCCGCAGCGGCGTCCACTTCCACGACGGCACCCTGCTCACCGCCGACGACGTGGTCGCCTCGCTGCGGCGCAACCTCGACCCGGACGTCGGCAGCGACTGGGCCTACCCGTTCCGGAACGTCAAGTCCGTCGACCGGACCGGGCCGATGCAGGTCACCGTCACCCTGACGAAGCCCGACTCCACCTTCAACAAGTACATGGCCGCCAGCCCCGGCACGGTGGAGTCCGCCGCCACGCTGAAGGCGGACGGCAAGGACTACGGCAACCCGGGCAAGGGCGTCAACTGCACCGGCCCGTTCTCCTTCTCCTCCTGGACGCCCGGCCAGTCGATCGTCCTCAAGCGCTTCGACGGCTACTGGGACCCGAAGCTCAAGGCCAAGTCCGGCCAGGTGAAGTTCGTCTTCCTGTCCGACGCGACCGCCCGCGTCAACGCGTTCCAGACCGGCGAGGTCGACGGCGGCTGGATGGTCCCGCCGGACTCCTACCGCCAGCTCTCCACCAGCGCGGCCGGAACGCTCTACTACGGGCGCAACACCACCGTCGCCGACGAGGTCGTCGGCAACCTCAAGGGTGTGCTCGGCGACGCGCAGGTGCGGCAGGCGCTGCTGACGGCGATCGACCGGAAGGGCATCATCACCGCCGGGGCGGGCGGTGTCGGCGACGTCGCCGACTCGCTGGTCACCCGCAACAACTGGGACGGCAGCGGCTCTGCCGCGAGCGTCGACGCGCTGCTGAAGAACCTGCCGCAGTACCCCTACGACCCGGCGAAGGCCAAGGCGCTCGCCGCCAAGGCCGGTGTGCACGGGCAGACGGTCGTCATCGCGACCAGCCCGCTGGACTCGCAGACGACGATCATCACCCAGGCCGTCGCCCAGGCCGCCACCGCGATCGGGCTGAAGCCGCAGATCGACACGGTCTCGGCGGACAAGTACACCGCCCTGTTCACCGACCCGGCCGCACGCAAGGGCATCGACCTCTTCCTGACCTTCTGGTACACCTCCATCACCGACCCGCTGGACATGTACGGCTCGTTGCAGACCGGCGCGTTCAGCAACTACGGCGGCTGGTCCGACCCGCGGTTCGACGCCGCCGTCAACCAGGCCGTCGGCGCCTACGACCCGGCCGCGCACGCCGCGGCGGCGGCCCAGGCGCAGCAGATCGCCATGCAGCAGCTGCCCTGGCTGCCCCTGTACACCGAGCCGGTCAGCGTCTTCCTCGGCAGGAGGATCACCGGCGTCAAGCCCTCCATCGACTACCTGTACTACCCGTGGGCCGCCGAGATCGGGGCCAAGGGATGAGCGTCGCCGTCGCCCTGTTCCGGAAGTTGCTCGGCATGGCCGTGACGCTGCTGGTCACCTCGTTCCTGGTGTTCTCCTCGCTCTACCTCGCGCCCGGCGACCCGGTCTCCTTCCTGGTGCGGGGGCGTAGCCCGAGCCCGGCCGAACTGGCCGCCATCCGCAAGGAGTTCGGCTTCGACCAGCCCTTCCCGGTGCGCTACTGGCACTGGCTGGACGCGGTCCTGCACGGCGACTTCGGCCGGTCCTACCTGTTCCACGAGAGCGTCGGCGCGGTGATCTGGGCACGGCTGCCCGCCTCGCTGCTGCTGGTCGGCGTCTCCACCGTGCTGATCGCCGTCGTCGGCATCGGCGCGGGCGCGCTCAGCGCGCTGCGGAGCGGCACGCGGACGGACAAGAGCGTGCTGCTGCTGGTCACCGTCGGCGCGGCGGTGCCGTCCTTCGCGGTGGCGGTCGTGCTGCGGTCCGTCTTCGGCGTCCGGCTCGGCTGGTTCCCGACCATCGGCAACGGCACCGGACTTCTGGACGAACTGCACCACGTGGCACTGCCCGCCGTCGCGCTGTCGGTGACCTTCATGGCCCTGGTCACCCGGGTCACCCGCGCCTCCATGCTGGACGAACTCGGCCGCGAGCACGTGGAGGTGGCTCTCAGCCGGGGCGCGCCGCGCGGCAGTGTGCTGCGCCGGCACGTGTTCCGCAACGCGCTCGGGCCGATCGTGACCGTCTCCGGGCTGCTGGTCTCCGGGATGCTCGTCAGCACCGCGATCGTCGAGACCGCGTTCGGGATGTCCGGGATCGGCTCCCTGCTGGTCCAGTGCGTCGACGAGCTCGACTTCCAGGTCGTGCAGGCGCTGGTGCTGCTCGTCGTCGCGGTCTTCGTCGTCGTCAACACCGTGGTCGACCTGGTCCATCCGCTGATCGACCCGCGTATCGCGGCCGGGGAAGGAGCCCGATGAGTACGACCGTTCTCGTTCGCCGCCCGCTGCTGGGCCGCCTGCGCGGCGGGTTCCTCGCCCACGGCCGGCTGTTCCAGGTCTGCCTGGTGCTGCTCGTCGCCTTCGTGGTCGTCGCGTTGTTCGCGCCGTGGCTGGCGCCGCAGGACCCGACCGTCGGCGACTTCGCCGACACCATGGCCGGGCCCAGCGCCGCCCACCTGCTCGGCACCGACCAGGGCGGCCACGACACCTTCTCCGCCCTGCTGGTGGGCGCGCGCACCAGCCTGCTCGGCCCGCTCGGCGTGGTCGCCTTCTCCAGCGCGGCCGGGATCGCCGTCGGGCTCTTCAGCGGGTGGCGCGGCGGCTGGGTCGACGCGGTGATCGGCCGCGTGCTGGACATCCTCTTCGCGTTCCCCTCGCTGCTGCTGGCGATCCTGGCGGTGGCCCTGTTCGGCAAGGGGCTCGGCGCGCCGGTGCTGGCCATGGCCGTCGCCTACATGCCCTACACCGCGCGCCTGGTGCGCGGGCTGACCGCCCAGGAGCGGACCCGCCCCTACGTGTCGGCCTACCTGGTGCAGGGCCACGCACCGGCGTACGTCGCGGTGCGCCGACTGCTGCCGAACCTCGGGCCGACCGTGCTGGCCCAGTCCACCGTCAACTTCGGCTACGCGCTGCTGGATCTGGCCGCGCTCTCCTTCCTCGGCCTCGGTGTCCAGCCGCCGACGCCCGACTGGGGCGCGATGATCAACCAGGCGCAGGCGGCGGTGCTCCAGGGCCAGCCGCTGTCCGCCGTCGTCCCGGCGGTGGCCGTGGTGCTGGTGGTCGTGGCCTTCAACGTCGTCGGCGAACAGCTCGGCGACCGCCTCGCCCGGAGGGATGCCCGATGACACTCCTTGAGATCGACGCGCTGACCGTCGAGCTGCCGGGCGCGGCCCGGCCCGTGCTGGACGCCGTCAGCTTGCGCGTGGCGGCCGGGGAGGTGGTCGGCCTGGTCGGCGAGTCCGGTTCCGGCAAGTCCGTCACCGCCCGCTCGGCGCTGGGCCTCCTCCCGGCGAAGGCCCGCGTCACCGGCCGGGTCCTGGTCGAGGGCAGGGACCTGGTCGGCGCCGACGCCGCCCGGCTGCGCGAGGTCCGCACCGGTGTGGCGTCGATGGTCTTCCAGGACCCGCGCGCGGGCATCAACCCCGTGCGCCGCATCGGCGACTTCCTCACCGAGCCGCTGCGGCTCACCAAGGGCTGGTCCCGGCGTGATGCCGAGGCGCGGGCGCTGGAGCTGCTGGCCGCCGTCGGCCTGCCCGATCCTCCCCGCCACCTGCGGCAGTATCCGCACCAGCTCTCCGGCGGCATGCTGCAGCGCGTCATGATCGCGGGCGCGCTGGCCGGCGAGCCCCGGCTGCTGCTGTGCGACGAGCCGACCACCGCGCTCGACGTCTCCACGCAGGCCGAGATCCTCGCCCTGCTGGGCGGCCTCCAGCGCGCACGCGGCCTCGGCATGCTGCTGATCACCCACGACATCGAGCTGGCCGCCGCCTCGTGCGACCGGGTGTACGTGATGTACGCGGGACGGATCGTGGAGGAGGCGTCCGCCGCCGAACTGTTCGGCTCGCCCCGCCACCCCTACACACGCGGCCTGCTCGGCTCCACACCCCCGCTCACCGGTCCGCTGGACCGGCTGCGGCCGGTGCCGGGCGCGCCCATGAGCCTCGCCGAGTCCGCGCCGGGCTGCGCCTTCGCGCCCCGCTGCGCCTTCGCCGAGCCCGGCCGCTGCGACCACTCCGCCCCCGAGCTGCTCCCACTGCCCGCCGCGCCCGCATCCGCGCTCGCCGCTGCGGCTGGCGGAGCGGTCCCGGCTGCTCCGGTCGTCCCGGCCGCTGCGCGAGGCCGTGCCGGCGCGGCTGACACGACCGCTGAGGCCGGCCCGGCGACGGCGGCTCCGGCCGTGTC
>NZ_BBPQ01000059.1:30752-51569 GCF_000787855.1 Streptacidiphilus anmyonensis
CGCGGCCACTCCGGCCGGCGGAGCGGCCCCGGCTGCCGCCGTCTCGGCCCTCGCGGGTGGCGGAGCCCGCCCGGCTGGGGCGGCTCTGCGAGCCGCTGCGGACCTGCCGGTCGGCCCGGTCGGCCCGGTCGGCCGGAGTGCTGCCTGCTTCCGCGTCGCCGAACTCCCGACCCCCGCCGTCACGGAGGCCCGCCCATGAGCGCCCTGCTGGAAGTCCGCGATCTGCGCAAGACCTACGGGGGGACCACCGCCGTCGACGGCGTCTCCTTCAGCCTTCCGCCCGGCGGCGCCCTCGGGCTGGTCGGGGAGTCCGGGTCCGGGAAGACCACCACCGCCCGGATGCTGGTCGGGCTGGAACGCCCGGACGGCGGAACGATCAAGGTGCTCGGGGAGCCGCTGGCCGCGACCGTGCGGGGGCGGGCCGCGCGGCTGGCGCGGGCCAAGGCGGTGCAGATCGTCTTCCAGGACCCCTACCTCTCCCTGGACGGCCGGCTCACCGTCGGCGCCACCCTCGACGGCGTGCTGCGGCTGCACGGCTGCCACGATCGCGCCACGCGCGCATCGCGCGTGCGCGAGCTGCTCGCGCAGGTGGGCCTGGGCGAGCGGGAGGCGGCCGCGCTGCCGCGCCACCTCTCCGGCGGCCAGCGCCAGCGCGCGGCCATCGCCCGCGCGCTCGCGGTCGAACCGGCCGTGCTGGTCCTGGACGAGGCGGTCTCCGCGCTCGACGTCTCGGTCCAGGCGCAGGTGCTGAACGTGCTGACGGACATCCGCAGGGAGGCCGGGATCGGCCTGGTCTTCGTCAGTCACGACCTCGCCGTGGTCCGCTACGTCTGCGACGAGGCCCTGGTCCTGCTGCGGGGCCGCCCGGTCGAGCACCGGCCGATGGCGGACCTGCTGGACGCCCCGGAGCACCCCTACACCCGCCTGCTCCTGGACTCCGTTCCGCGCCCCGGCTGGGACCCGGAGACGATCGCCCGCAGGCGCAGGGAGCTCGTTCCCTAGGACTCGATCCCTCATCCCTCGGACTCGTTCCTTAGGAAATTGTGACGGCCACCCGTCGTCCCTGTTCAGAGGGCGTGCGCAGTGGTGGGATGGAGTCATGGAACAGCGGGGTCGGGACAGTGCGGGCAAGCCCGTCGGGCGGCGGGTGGTGCTCGGCGTGCTCGCGCTCGGCGCTGCGGGCGTGGCGTTCGGGGCGCGGATCCAGAACGGGCTGGACAACGTCCTCGCCGAGGTCAGCAGCAAGGACCCGACGGGGCTGACCCAACTGCTGCCCGGCGGCGGGGGGTTCCAGTTCTACAACGTCGCCGACTCCATCCCGCACCGCAGCGCCACCGACTACCGGCTGACCGTCGACGGACTGGTGGACCGCCCGGCCACCTACACCCTCGCCGACCTCAAGGCGATGCAGCAGACCCGGCTGGTCCGCGACGTCCAGTGCGTCACGGGCTGGCGGGTGCCCAACACGGAGTTCTCCGGCGTGCTGCTGCGCGACCTGCTCGACATGGCGGGCGTGCAGAAGCAGGGCACCGCGATCAGGTTCACCTGCTTCGACGGCGTCTACTCCGAGAGCCTCACGCTCGACGAGGCGCGGCGCAGCGACGTCCTGATCGCGCACGAGATGAACGGCGCGCCGGTCACCAGCGCGCACGGCGGGCCGGTGCGGCTGTACGTTGCGCCGATGTACTTCTACAAGTCGGCCAAGTGGCTCTCCGGCATCACGGTGACCTCGCAGGTCGAACCCGGCTACTGGGAGCACTACGGCTATGACGTCGAGGCCTGGGTCGGCCGTTCCAACGGGCGCGACGATGCTCCGACCTCGAACTGAGCAGGCGGAGCGCCCCGACGAGCTGCGCCGGTTCACCGTCGCCGAGCGCTGGGTGCACCGCACGACGTCCACGCTGATGATCGTCGCCATCCTCAGCGCGGCCTTCCTCTACCTGCCCCAGCTCGCCGAGATCGTCGGACGGCGGCGGCTGCTGGTGACGGTGCACGAGTGGAGCGGGGTGCTGTTGCCGCTGCCACTGGCGGTCGGGCTCGGTTTCCGCTCGGTGCGCGCGGATCTGCGGCGGCTCAACCGGTTCCGGCCCGAGGACCGCGGCTGGGCCTGGCGTGCGGTCCGGCACGGGACGCGGCGCGCGGGGCCGGCGGGCAAGTTCAACGCCGGGCAGAAGCTCTACGCCGCCTTCATCGCGGGCGCGACGCTGGTGATGGTCGGGACCGGGCTGGTGCTGTGGTTCCCGCACCTGGCCGCGTTGGACGTGCGCACGGGGGCGACCTTCGTGCACGACTGGCTGGCCCTGGTGATCGGCGTGCTGGTGCTCGGGCACATCCGGATGGCGTTCAAGGACCCGGAGGCACGGCACGGCATGCGCACCGGCTGGGTCGGCCGCGCCTGGGCGCGGCGCGAACACCCGCTGTGGGCCCGGGAGGAGACGACGCCCGAGGAGCCGGCCGCGCCCGACGACCCGGGGCCGGACAAGACGGGGCCCGCGGGAGCGGATCCCGCGGACACCACCCCGCCCGGCGACCGGAACTGAGCTCCCGTCACAACAAGGGGGACGTCAGCGCTTCCAGGCCGGGTCCCGGCCGAGCAGCAGCAGGACGCGGTCGAAGCCGCCCTCCGGCGCGCCCGGCAGCACCGGGCCGAACGCGCGGCCGGGCCCGCGGAACGCTCCGTCGGCGGGGACCAGTTCGGTGATCTGCAGGACGGGGCCGAGCAGTTCCTGCGGGCAGTCGAAGGACCGCCCGAGCGCCGCGGCCAGGTCCCAGCCGTGGACCACCGTGTCGAGCAGGTGGAAGCCGATCGCCTGGGCGGCCGGAAACGGGTGGCCGGGCAGGATCCCGGGCAGCGCGAAGGGGCGGCCCTCCGCCTCGGCCTCGGTGAACGCCTCGGTCAGGGCCGTGGCGGAGCGGACGTAGGCGGCCGACAGGTCGGTGCCGGGCGGAAGCGGGCGGTCGTCGAACGCGCCGGGCGCGTCGCCGCGGCCATGGGCGGCCGCGGCGAAGCCGTCCTGCTGGCCGACAATGTGCTCCAGCAGGATCCGCACCGTCCACTCCGCGCACGGGGTGGGTCGGTCGAGGTCCTCGGGCCGCACGGCGGCCACCAGGGGGGTCAGCAGGGCCAGCGCCCCGGCATGCAGGGTTGCGAGCGTCATGGAAAGAAAGTAGCACGACCGTTCGTGTTGTTTAAGGCCGACGGAACACGCCGCGGTGATGGTCCGTCACTCGGCGGGCAGGGAGGCCGTTCCGGTCGACTCCGCGCGCAGCAGGCGCAGGACCGCGCGCCGGGAGCGGGCGTAGGGCGCCTCGTCGTCGTGGAGCAGCGACATGGCGTTGGCGTACTCCAGCAGGGCGAGCGCCTCGAAGCCGAGCTGCTCCGCGTCGGCGTCGGCCGACAGCTGCCCGTCGGCGCGCGCCGCTTCGAGCTGACCGGTGATCAGCTCGTGCCAGGCGCGGCTGCCTTCGACCAGCGCGTCGCGCACACGTCCGGGCTGGGCGTCGAACTCCGCGCCGACCGCGTAGAAGAAGCAGCCGCCCGGGAAGACCCTGGTGCGCGAGTACTCCAGCCAGCCCTCCATGAGGGCCCACAGGCGCTCCAGGCCGGCGGGCCGCCGCAGCGCCGGCGTGATCACGCGGTCGAGGTAGACCTGCTCGGCGGCGCGCACCGTCGCCAGCTGGAGCTCCTCCTTGGAGCCGAACAGGGCGAAGACCCCGCTCTTGCTGAGCTCCAACTCCGTCGCCAGGCGCCCGATCGAGAGCGCGGCCAGGCCCTCGGTCGAGGCGATCCGCATCGCCTGCGCCAGCACCTGCCGCCGTGTCTCGTTGCCCTTCTGGACGCGCCCGTCCGTCGTCGGCGCCCCCGCGGCCCGCTCAGGCATTCCCGGCCCGCGCGATCCGGGCCGCGACCCCGTCCAGGAAGGTCTCCAGGACCATCCGGAAGACCTGGTCGTCGTCGCGGAACAGCTCGGTCAGGCGCGGGGCGCTCTGGTGCAGCAGCGGGAACTCGTCCTCGGGCAGCATGCCGTACTTGACCGCCCAGGCGGCCTCGTCCTTCTCCTGGACGGATCGGTCCAGGCTGGAGAAGGCGGCCGTGTACTGGGTCATCGCCAAGGTCATGTCCAGCAGTGAGCGGTAGCACTCGGCCGCCTCGATGGGGGGCAGGCCCGCCTGGTGCAGGACGGAGATGAGCAGCTCGACGCTGCCCGTCTCGGACGGGCTGGCCGTCGTCCTGGCGGCGGCCAGCACCGCCAGGGCCGGGCGGGCGAGGTAGGAGGCGCGCACGCTCTCGGCGGTGACGGTGAGCCAGGCCCGCCAGTCCTCCGACGGTCCGCCGGGGAGCTTGGCGCGGGCGAGTTCGATGCCCTCCTGGATCGTCACGTCCGCCAGCGCGAGCACGAGTTCGTCCTTGTCGCGGAAGTGCCGGTAGACGGCGGTCGGGTCCGCGCCGAGCTCCTTGCCGAGTCGGCTGAAGGTGAGCTGGCCGCCGCCCTCGGGCGAGCAGAGCCGCAGGGCGGCCTCCAGGATCGACTCGCGCGTGAGCGTCGCCCGCCGCCTGTTCGCCTGCTGTGCCGTCGCCTGCTCCGCCACTCGGGCCTCCACGCGGGCCCCTCCTCATCGAATCGCCTCGTACGCGCCCCGCCGACAGGGGGTGTGCTTCATCCGATCGTAACGGCCCGCCGCTGTCAATGGCATTGACAGGCTCGTTGTCAGGGGGTTTTCTTCTCTGCACACCGGGCGGCGACGTCCCCGGCTCTGCGCACCCTCTTGCTTTGGAGCGCCCGTGCACTCTGATCTGCCCACCGCTGACCTGGTCTTTCTCGGCGGACCCGTCTACACCGTCGATCCGGCCCGCTCCTGGGCGGGAGCCGTCGCCGTCCGCGACGGCCGGATCCTCGCGGTCGGCCAGGACCACGACGTCCGGCCGCTCATCGGCTCCGGCACCGAGGTCGTCGACCTGGCCGGGAAGCTGCTGCTGCCGGGCTTCCAGGACTCCCACGTGCACCCGGTTCTGGCCGGGACGACCCTGGCCCGCTGCAACCTGCACGACCTGACCACCGCCGAGCAGTACGTCCAGGCGGTCGCCGACTACGCTGCCGCCCACCCGGAGGCCGAGTGGATCACCGGCGGGGGCTGGTCCTTCCAGGCCTTCCCCGGCGGCATGCCGCACCGGTCGCAGCTGGACGCGATCGCGGCCGTCGGCGACCGCCCGGTCGCCCTGCCCGTCGCCGACGGCCACGCGCTGTGGGCCAACAGCCGCGCGCTCGAACTGGCCGGGATCACCAAGGACACCCCGGACCCGGCCGACGGCAGGATCGAGCGCGACCCCGACGGCACCCCCAACGGCATGCTCCAGGAGGGCGCCGCCGATCTGGTCACCCGTCACATGCCCGCCGCCACGGACGAGGACTTCTACCAGGGCCTGCTCGCGGGCCAGGCCTACCTGCACTCCTACGGCATCACCGGCTGGCAGGACGCGGGCGTCGGCCCGAACTTCGGCCCCGGCGACGTCTACGGCGCCTACCTGCGCGCCGACGCCGAGGGCACGCTGACCGCCCGGGTGCGCGGCGCCCAGTGGTGGGACCGCGAAGGGGGCCTGGAGCAGCTGTCCTTCTTCGAGCAGCGCCGCGCCGAGGCCGAACGCGGGGGCGAGCGGTTCCGCGCCGGGACCGTCAAGATCATGCTGGACGGCGTCGCCGAGAACCACACCGCCGCGATGCTCGAGCCCTACCTCGACGGCTGCGGTTGCTCCTCGGGCAACGCCGGCCTCGACTTCGTCGACCCAGAGAAGCTCGGCGGCTACGTCGCCGAACTCGACGCCGCCGGCTTCCAGGTGCACTTCCACGCCCTCGGCGACCGGGCGGTCCGCAACGCGCTGGACGCCGTCGAGGAGGCGCTGCGCCGCAACGGCGACCGCGGCAACCGCCACCACCTCGCCCACCTCCAGGTGGTCCACCCCGACGACGTCGCCCGCTTCCGCGAGCTCGGCGCGACGGCGAACATCCAGCCGCTGTGGGCCTGCCACGAGCCGCAGATGGACCAGCTGACGATCCCGTTCCTCGGCGAACGCCGCTCCGGCTGGCAGTACCCGTTCGGCTCGCTGCTGCGCGCCGGGGCGATGCTCGCCGCCGGCAGCGACTGGTCCGTCTCCACGCCCGACGTGATGGCCGGCGTCCACGTCGCCGTGAACCGCACCGGCGAGGAGGACCCGAACCGGGTCCTCGGCCCCGAGGAGCGCCTCGACCTCGGCTCCGCGCTCGCCGCCTACACGGCCGGCACCGCCCGGATCAACCACCTCGACGACGTCACCGGCTCGATCCAGACCGGCAAGTACGCCGACCTCGTCGTCCTCGACCGCAACCCCTTCGACGGGCCCTCGCAGGCCATCGCCGAGACCCGCGTGCTGCGCACCTACGTCCAGGGCGAGCTGGTGCACGCCGCCGCCGAGCAGTGAAGAGGAGAACCCACGTGAGAGACCGACTGTTCCGCGCCGCCCTCGCCGGGACGTCCGTGGCGCTGCTCGCCACCGCCTGCAGCTCCGGCGGCGCGGCGAACACCCCGGACGCGAAGAGCAACTTCTCCACCGCCCAGGTCACCACGGCCCCCGGCACCAAGTCGCTGACGAACCTGACCTGGTCCGGCGACTACCGGGCGCCCTACGCCGAGGACCCGGTCAAGACCGCCGACTACCCGGAGGAGACCATCCTCGGCAACGTCTGCGAGCCGCTGATCCGCGTCGCCGCCGACTACAGCCTCCAGCCGGGCATCGCCAAGTCCTGGAAGCAGCCGGACTCCGAGCACGTCGTGGTGGAGCTCGACCCGCGTGCCACGTTCGCCGACGGCAAGCCCGTCACCACGGACGACGTGGTCTACAGCGTGATGCGCAACCTGGACCCCAACGTCGCCAGCAACTACGCCGACTCCTACAACGACCTCGGCAGCGTCAAGGCCACCGGGCCGCACGAGGTGACCTTCAGCCTCACCAAGCCGGACTACATCTTCGACCGCCAGCTCGGCATCCTCGGCTCGGCGATCGTGGAGAAGGCCTTCGCGGTCAAGGCGGGTGCGAACTTCGGCAACGCGAACGTCGGCGTCATGTGCACCGGCCCCTACACCATCGCCTCCTTCGACGGCACCAACCAGATGGTGCTGAAGAAGAACCCGAACTACTGGGACCCGAGCCACGCGGGCAAGGCCGAGACGGTCACCTTCAAGTTCCTCGCCGACCCCTCCGCGCTCGCCAACGCCCTCTCCTCCGGGGCCATGCAGGGCGCGTTCGACCTCAACTCCTCGGTCATCCCGCAGCTCGGCAAGAGCAGCGCGGGCAAGCTCTACATCGGCGCCCCGGGGTCGACCACCCAGAACATCGACCTCATCGTCTCCAACTTCTCCGGCGGCCTCGGCGACGCCCGCACCCGGCAGGCGCTCAGCATGGCGCTGGACCGCAACGGCATCGCCAAGACCATCGCCGGCGGCGCCGCCGACCCGCTCTACGCGGTGGCGGGCCCCGGCTTCTGGCAGAGCAGCCCCGCCGCCACCACCTACAAGGCCGCCTACGACCAGCTGGCCGCCCAGGGCGTGGACATCGCCGGGGCCACCAAGCTGGTGCAGGCGGCCCACGCCACCGGCAAGCTGGTCACGATCGGCTACCCGGCGGGCAACCCGCAGTCGTCCCAGCTGGCCGCCGTCATCCAGCAGACCGGCCAGCAGATCGGCCTCGACATCAAGATCGTGGGCCTGCCTGACCAGCAGTACGGCAACCTGTTCACCGACCCGAAGGCGCGGGCCGCCTACGACGGCTTCATCACGATCAACTACATGGAGTTCCCGGAAGCGGCGACCATGTACGCGAGCTACGCGACCAAGTCCGGCGTGCAGAACTTCAACGGGTACGACAACCCCCAGGTCCAGGCCGCCCTCGACGCCGCCCAGGGCACCGACGACCCGCAGGCCCGCGCCCAGGACGTGCTCAAGGCCCAGGCGATCCTGGACAAGGACCTGCCCTGGATCCCGATCATCGCGCCGCGCGCGCTGCTGTTCCAGAGCAAGGACGTCACCGGCGCGCCGCTGACCTTCTCCTACATGGACAACTCCTGGATCACCGCGGTGGGTGCCCCCTGATGGGTCGTCTGCTCCTGCAACGACTCGGCGGACTGCTGACGACGCTGTTCCTGTCCAGCATCGTCATCTTCGGGAGCCTCTACCTGGCTCCCGGCAGCCCCGAGAACGTGATCTTCGGTTCCCGGACGCCCACGGCCGCCGCCCGCGCGGCCGTGCGGCACCGGCTCCACCTCGACCAGCCGCTGCCCGTCCGCTACTGGGACTGGCTGACCGGCGTGCTCCACGGCGACCTCGGCACCTCGATGGTCACCGGCCAGCCCGTCGCCGACCGCGTCGGCGCCGGGCTCGGGACCACCCTGCTGCTGGTGCTGATGAGCATGATCATGGTGCTGGTCTTCGGGCTGACCATGGGCCTGCTCGCCGCGCTGCTGCCGGGCCGGGTCGACGGCGTGGTCAACGCGCTCACCTCGGTCACCGTCACCGTCCCCTCCTTCGTCGCCTCGGCGCTGCTGATCTCCGTCTTCGCCGTCCAGCTGGGCTGGTTCCCGGCCTCGGGCGTCGGCCAGGGCCTCGGCGGCAGGATCCAGGGCCTGGTGCTGCCGGCCGTCGCCCTGGCGGTCCTCTCCTGCGGCTTCCTGGCCCGGGTGACCCGCAACGCGGTCCGCGACCAGCTGGAGCGCGAACACGTGCAGACCGCGCTGGTGCGCGGCCTGCCCCGGCGCACGGTGCTCCGCAGCCACGTGCTGCGCAACGCCCTGCCGCCGATCATCACCGCCGTCGGCCTGCTGACCGCCGGGACCTTCGCCTCGACCCTGGTCGTCGAGTCCGCCTTCGCGGTCCCCGGGATGGGGCAGCTGACCATCCAGTCGGTCGCGCAGAAGGACTTCCCCGTCGTCCAGGCCGTGGCGCTGATGCTGGTCGCCGCCTTCGTCGTCTGCAACGCGGCCAGCGATCTGATCCAGGCCGTGGTCGACCCGCGGCTGCGCGAGGCGGGGAGCACGTCGTGAACAGCGTCAAGTCCACCTGGAAGCGCCTGAACAAGGCGCTGGGCCGCTCCGGGATGCTCTCCCTGGCCTTCCTGGTCGTCGTCCTGCTCGCCGCGGTCCTCGCGCCGCTGGTCGCGCCCGCCGACCCGAACCAGTCCAGCCTGCTGGACGCCTACGCCGGCCCGTCCGGCGCCCACCTGCTGGGCGCCGACGGAATCGGCCGCGACCTCCTCTCCCGGCTGATCTTCGGTGCCCGCACCTCGCTGCTCGGCCCCGCGCTGATCGTCGGCGTCTCGCTGCTCATCGGCATCCCGCTGGCGCTGCTGGCCAGTTGGTACGGCGGCTGGGTGGACGGCGTGGTCGCCCGGGTCTTCGACCTGGTCTACGCGCTGCCGGGCCTGCTGCTGGCGGTGCTGACGGTGGCCCTGTTCGGCCCCGGCCTCACCCCGGCCGTGGTCGCCCTCTCCATCGCCTACATCCCCTTCCTCGCCCGTATCGTGCGGGCGGCGGCGCGGCAGCAGCGGGTCAGTCCGTACGTGGACGCGCTCGCCGTCCAGGGCTTCGGGATGCTGCGGATCACGGTCCGTCACATCCTGCGCAACATCGCGCCGGTGGTCGTGGGCCAGGCGGCCATCGCCTTCGGCTACGCGCTGCTCGACCTCGCCTCGCTCTCCTACCTCGGCCTCGCCGTCCAGGCGCCGACGCCCGACTGGGGCGTCATGGTCAGCGACAGCGACGCCATGCTCAAGGGCTACTGGCTCCAGGTGCTCGCGCCGGGCGTGCTGATCGTGCTCACGGTCCTCGCCCTGACCGTCCTCGGCGCCCGGATCAGCGGCGAGAAGCCGCCGGGCTACCTGCGCCGCCGGCCCGCCAAGGCCGTCGCCGCCGAGAAGAACCGCACCACCGTGGGAGCCGCCGCATGACCGCACCCCTGCTCGAACTGGCGGGCCTCACCGTCGACATCGCCACCGAGGACGGCGGCTCCCGCACCCTCCTGGACGGCGTCGACCTGACCCTCGCCCCCGGCGAGGCCCTCGGCCTGGTCGGCGAGTCCGGCTCCGGCAAGTCGATGACCGTCCGCGCGATCACCCGGCTGCTGCCGCGCACCGCGACGGCCGCCGGCGCGGTCCGCTTCGAGGGCGAGGACGTCCTCACCATGGGCGCGGGCAGGCTGCGCGGCTACCGCGACAGCGGCGTCGGCCTGGTCTTCCAGGACCCGCGCGCCCACATCAACCCGACCCGGAAGATCGGCGCGTTCCTGATCGAGGCACTGGTCGGCAACCGCAAGGTCCCCAAGCGGGAGGCGCTGGCGCGGGCGGCGAAGGTGCTGGCCGAGGTCGGCATCGACGACCCGCAGCGGCGGCTGCGGCAGTACCCGCACGAGGTCTCCGGCGGCATGCTCCAGCGCGTCATGATCGCGTCGGTGCTGCTGGCCGAGCCGCGCCTGATCCTGGCCGACGAGCCCACGACCGCGCTGGACGTGACCATCCAGCGCGAGGTCGTCGGCATCCTCGACCGGCTGCGGCGCGAGCGGGGGATGGGCATGGTCTTCATCACCCACGACCTCGACCTCGCCCTCGCGGTCTGCGGCCGCGTCGCGGTGATGTACGCGGGGCGGATCGTCGAACTGCGCTCGGCGGACACCCTGCACGAGCGGGCCGCGCACCCGTACACGCTCGGGCTGCTCGGCTCCCGCCCGTCCATCGACGCGCGCGTCGAGCGGCTGACGGCCATCCCCGGCCGCCCGGTCTCGGCCTTCGAGTCCGGCCCCGGCTGCGCCTTCGCGCCGCGCTGCTCGTTCGCGACGGCGGCCTGCGAGACGACGCCGCCGACCCTGACGGAGTTCGACGGCGGGCTCGTGCGCTGCCTGCGCGTCGAGGAGATCCACGCCGCACGGACGGAGGTGAAGGCGTGAACGCGGTCGACGCACAGGCCAACGCGGTCGAGGTCCGCGGCCTGAACAAGTTCTTCAAGGCCCACCACGCCGTCGTGGACGTCGACTTCGACGTCCCGGCGGGCGGCTCCCTCGGCATCGTGGGGGAGTCCGGTTCCGGCAAGACGACGATCGCCCGCATGCTGGTCGGGCTGGAACGCCCGACGAGCGGGACGATCGCCGTGACCGGCCGTGACCGCAGCCGCCCCGCGCGCGGCGCGAGGGAGCGCGGTCGGCGGGCACGGGAGCTTCAGATCGTCTTCCAGGACCCCTACACCTCCCTGGACCCGAGCCAGAGCGCCCGCGCCGCCATCGAGGAGGTGCTGCGCCACCACGGCCGCGACCTGTCACTGACGCAGGAACTGGTCGACCAGGTCGGCCTGACCGAGCGCCAGGCGTCGGCCAGGCCCCGGGATCTGTCCGGCGGACAGCGCCAGCGCGTGGCCATCGCCCGCGCGCTGGCGGCCTCGCCGAAGGTGCTCGTCCTCGACGAGGCCGTCTCGGCCCTGGACGTCTCCATCCAGGCCCAGGTGCTCAACCTGCTCGCCGACATCCGGGCCGAGACGGGCATCGCGTACCTGCTGATCTCCCACGACCTGGCCGTCGTGCGCCAGCTCTGCGACACCGTCCTGGTGCTGCGGCGCGGACGCGTGGTGGAGCAGGGGCAGTGCGAGCGGGTGCTGGACGCCCCCGCCGAGGACTACACCCGCGCCCTGCGCGAGGCCGTCCCGGTGCCGGGGTGGAGCGTGAACGCGTAGGGCCGGTCTGCAGACCCGCGCCGCGCCCGACGGGGGTTCGCAGACCGGCCCCAGGTCTCAGCCCGCCGGGGTCACGATGACCGTGACCGTCGCCCCGGCGGGCACGGTCACCTCCGCGGTCCCGTACCAGCCGTCCCGCGGCTGGCGCAGGTCGATCCGGGCGTGTGCCGCACCCGTCACGGCCAGCGACGCGCCGTCGGTGTAGACGCTCGGCGGCAGGACGATCCGCGTCGGCAGGTGCCCGCGGGCCCGGTAGCGCAGCGTGTACGTCCGCGTCGCCGGGTCGTAGGACTCGGCGGGCGCGGTGCCCGCCAGTGCCCGGGCGTACGGGGCGAACACGGGCGCGTCGCCGGGGTGGGGCGTCCCGTCGGGGCCGAGGGGCGTGTAGCCGCCGTTGCCCTCGCCCCAATACCACATGGTCCAGCCGGCGGCGAACTGCCGCATGGCGGCGACCTGTTGGGCGACGAGCTGGGTGTTGCCGGGCCGGTCGGCGTCGGGCGGGCCCCACTCGCCGACCAGGACGGGCGTCTTGTGGGCCTTCGGGTAGGCGGTGATGGCCGCGACGTAGTTCTGGACGAAGCCGTCCGCCGGGTTCCAGTCCTGGCCGTTCTCGACGTCCGTGTCGTAGAAGTGCGGCGCGTAGCCGATCCGCGGCGCGCCGTGGCGCGGGTCGGCGAATCCGGGCAGCTGGGTCGGGATCCCCTCGCCGACCAGGACGGTGGGCTCGACGAAGATCCACGAGGACGGGTCCACGCCGCGCACCGCGCTGATCAGGCGCCGGTACATCGCGGCCAGCCGCCCCTGCTCCAGCGCGGCGGACGCGGCGATCTGGTCGGCCGGGTCCGTCGGGTCGCCGGCGATCGGTCCGGAGGGCTCGTTGAACAGGTCGTAGCCCAGCAGCGAGCGGTGACCGCGCATTTCGCGGGCGACGTGGGCGTAGAAGTCGGCCTGGTCGCGGCGCAGGTCGGCGTCGTCGTAGAGGTGCTGGAACGCGCGCTGGACGGCGGGCTGGAAGTACCCGGCGAACCAGTCGTTCGGGTCGGCGACGAAGGGCAGCCCGTCGTCGCGGGTGGCCCACAGCGGTGCGCCGTCCTGGCCGCCGCCGTACTTGGGGCCGTAGACGTCCTGGTGGAAGTCGACGACGACGCGCAGCCCGTAGCGGTCCGCGGCGTCCATCAGCTGCCGCAGCTTGCGGAACTCGGCCTCGTCGTAGTGGCCGCGCTGCGGCTCCAGGCGGGCCCAGGTGATGTCGAGCCGGATCAGGTCGAAGCCCTCGGCGGCGATGGCGCGGATGTCGGCGGGCGACGTCTCGTCGTACTTGTCGACGTTGAAACCGCGCAGGCCGAGCACCCGGCCTTGGCCGTCGGTGAAGGCGAGCCCGGCGGAGCCCGGGACGGACGCCGGGCCCGGAGCGGCCGAGCGGGCCGCGACGGCCGTGGCAGCCGCAGAGGGCGCGGAGGCCGCGAACGCCGGGGTGACGGTGGCGGCGGTGGCGAGAGCGAGCGCGGTCGCGAGAAGGCGGGCGCGGGCAGGCAAGGAGCACCTCCGGGGAGAAGGGGCGGTCGGCCGCCGATCATGCTCCGCGGGGCGTGCGGGCGCAAGAGTAATGCGAGCATTACTCATGTTCTTTTCCCGGCCGGGCGTCGCGGATACTCGTCCCATGAGCCCCGCCGTGCGCCGCGCCGACCAGCCCGCAGCCGTCGAAGCCGACCTCGACCCCGCCCGCCTGCGCGCCTGGTGGGCGCACCGCCAGGGGCTCGACGGCTCCCTGCGGGACGTCGGCCCGGCCGAGGTGCTGGGGCGCACCGGATGGGCCAGGTCCGTCGGCGGCGCCGCGCCCTACCTCGGACTCTTCGCCCGCGCCGGGCTGGGCCGGGAGGCCGTCGACGCGGCCGTCGCCGCCGTGGAGATCCACGAGCTGCCCTCCGCCCGCGGCTGTACCTACGTGCTGCCCGCCGAGGACTTCGCGCTGGGCCTCGCGGCCGGCGCGGCCGCGCCCGCCGGAGAGCTCGCCTCCGCGCGCAAGCACCTCGGTGTCACCGACGCGGAGATCGAGACGCTGGGCGAGGCCGTCCTGGCCGCACTGGGGGGAGCCGCCGAACCGCTGGACCCCGCCGCGATCAAGGACGTGGTCGGCGACGCCGTCCGCGGCCTCGGCGAGGCGGGCCGCAAGCGCGGGGTCTCCACCACGCTCCCGCTCTCGCTCGGACTGCTCCAGGCGTCCGGCGAGATCCGGCGCGTGCCCGTCAACGGCCGCCTCGACCAGCAGCGCTACGGCTACGTCCGGTGGACGCCGCCCGCGGTCGCCTTCGACGACGCCGACGTCGAGCTCGCCCGTCGCTTCTTCGCCTGGGCGGCGCCCGCCTCGCTCGCGCACTTCCGCTGGTTCTCCGGATTCACCGCCGCCCGCGCCAAGGCGGCGCTCGCCCCGCTCGGCCTGCTGCCCGTCGCCGGAACCGACCTGCTGCTCCCACCGGAGCTCGCCGACGCCTTCACGGCGTTCCGCCGCCCCGACGAGCCGGCCTACGCGCTGCTCGCCGGGATCGACGGTCTGCACCTGCTCCACCGTGAGCTGCCCCGCCTGGTCGACCCGGCGGACGCCGAGCGGCCGGTGCCTGACGGGAAGGCGGGCCGGGTCTTCGGCGGGGACGCCGATCCGCAGTGCCACGTGGTCGTCGACCGCGGCCGGATCGTGGGCTTCTGGGAGTTCGACCCGGACGCCGGCGAGCTGCTCCACGACCTCTTCGTCCCCGAGGACGCCGCCCTGAGGGAGGCGCTGGCCCGCACCGAGGCCTTCGTCCGCGACGAGCTCGGCGACGCACGGGGCTTCAGCCTCGACTCCCCGAAGAGCCGCGCCCCCAAGCTCGCCGCGCTCCGAGAGGCGATGCGTTAGCGCCCGTCCGGAGCTCCGCGCCGGACCACCGCGGGCGCCTCCAACCTCCGGCTCGGACGCACGTGGACGCACCGACAGCGCAGCGTGGGGTCCCGGCCGAAGGCGGGGGAGGGCCTGCCAGGCGGGCCGGGGCCCGCCCTGCCCCGGCGAGACGCCCCGGCGGCGACGGGCCGTCAGGTTGGCAGGTTGTCGGGCCGTCAGGTCGTCGGCTCGGCGTCGGCGGCGTCGCCGGTCTCGGCTGCGTCCAGGAGGGGGTGGGCCGGGCGCACCGCGCCGACCGGTCGGCCGTGGCCGAGGACCGGAGCGGTGGCCAGTTCGGCGAGGGTGTCGTTGCCGTCCACCGGGACGCCGAGCCGCCGCAGGGCGGCGACCATGACGACGGGGCGGGCCCGGGAGGATCCGTCCGCGATCTTGAGCGCGACGGAGGAGCCGTCGGGGAGCGCCAGGGCGTAGACGCCCTCCGCGCCGTCCTTGGCGACCGAGCCGGGAAGCGCGCGCATCAGGCGGGTGACGTCCCGGCCGGTGCCGCCGACGTACTCGGCGTGCCGGTTCATCGCCTGGGCGACCCGCCGTTCCAGGGTTCCGGCGGCGCCCGTCGCCAGGGCGGCGAAGGCGCGGGCCAGGCCGCGGTAGCCGATGGCGAACAGCGGTGCTCCGCAGCCGTCGACGCCGGTCGCGGCGACCTTCTCGCCGGCCAGGTCCTCGACGGTCCCGCGCAGGGCCCGTTGCAGGGGATGGCCGGGGTCGAGGTAGCCGGCGGTGTCCCAGCCGTTGGCGACACAGGTGGCGAGCATCGCGGCGTGCTTGCCGGAGCAGTTCATGGTCAGCGGCGTGGGACCGCCGCCGGCCGCCAGGTGGTCCCGCAGGGCGGCCTCCCCGATGGGGAGCCCGGCCGTGCACCGCAGGGCGGACGCGTCGAGGTCGACCCCGCGGAGGATCTCGCGAACGCCGTCGAGATGGAAGGGCTCGCCGGAGTGGCTGGCGCAGGCCAGCGCCAGCAGCTCGCCGTCCAGGTCGAGTCCGGCCCGCAGCATGCCGAGGGCCTGGAGCGGCTTGTTGGACGACCGGGGGTACAGCGGCCGGTCGGTCTCGCCGACGCTCAGCACGGTCCGCCCGTCCGGTCCGGTCGCGAGGACCGTCCCGTGATGCACCGACTCCAGGAAGTCGCCCCGCCACACCTCCGCCAGTACCGCGTGCACAGCGCATTCCCCTCTCCTCGGCCCACGCCGAACGGACGCCTCAAAGTGACAACTGTCGACACTTTAGCGTGCCCTGCTCCGGCGCTCCCGGCGGGTGCTGACATACTCGGGCGAGGCGCTGCCCACTGCAGCGGCCGGTTCCGAACGGACGGACGCCACCCATGCCAGAGACCCTCCAGCGCGGCCTGGCGGGCCAACTCGTCGGCACGCTCCGTGAACGCATCCTCACCGGAGGGATCCCGTCCGGTACCCGGATCAACGAGGTGGAGGTCGCTCGCGAGCTGGGCATCAGCAGGGGGCCCCTGCGTGAGGCGATCCGGCAGCTCGTCAGCGAGGGCCTGCTGGTGCACGTGCCCAACAAGGGCGCCGTCGTTTTCGAGGCCGGTACGAGGGAGGTCGAGGCGCTCTTCGAACTGCGGTCCGCGCTGGAGACCGCCGCCGCGCGCCTGGCCGCCGAGCGGGGCGACCGCGCGGACGTCGCCGCCCTGCGCCGGGCCTGCGATCAGTCGAGGAAGCTGATGGCCGGGGGCCGCCAGTTCGCCCACCGCAGCAGCCTCGGCTTCCACCACGCGCTGCTCGACGCGGCCCGCAGTCCGCGTATCGCCGAACAGGTCGAGCGTGTGCACCAGCAGATCGTCGTGCTCCGCAGCCGGCACAACGTGCCGACCTCGCACACGGAGGCCTCCATGGCCGACCACGAGCACCTCGCGGACGCCGTCGCCGAGGGCCGGGCCGACGTCGCCGCGGAGGTCATGGCCCGGCATCTGGACCGGGTCCGGGACCAGATGATCACGCATATGACGGAGCGGTAGCGCCCTCTGGGCCAATGGAGGCGATGCGCCTATGCTGACGCCACGTCTCACAAGGCCGACGGGGCCCGGGGCCGAATCGCGACCGGGGGACCGATGCAGGAGCCGACCAGCCGACCGCTCAGCCCGGTCGTCCGCTACGCCATGGTGGTGCCGCTGACGCTCGGCGCGGCCTACGCGGCCCTGCTGCTCACGCTCGCCTCCTCGCACACCGGTGCACTCTTCGCCTGGACCATGTCGCCGGTCAGCGCCACCCTGGTCGGCGCCGGCTACGCCGGAAGCTGCGCGATGCTCTGGCTCTGCGGCGCCCGCGCCAGGCGGTGGACCCACGCCCGGGTGACCGTGCTCAGCTCCTCGCTCTTCATGCTGCTCATGCTGGCCGCCATCCTGCTCGACCACGGCACGCTGCACCTGCGGGGCGGTCAGGTCGTGGCCGTGCTGGCCGCGTTCGGGTGGCTCGCCGTGCACCTCGTCGCCCCGCTGATCGGCGCGGTCGGACTGGGCGCGCAGTTCGTGCGGACCCGGGGCACGGAGCGGGAGCGCCCCGGGGTGCTGCCCTGGTGGATCGCGCTGCCGACCTTCAGCTCCGGCCTCTTCCTGACCGTCGTCGGACTGGCGCTCTTCGCCGCGCCCGCATGGCCCGCGCGGCACTGGCCGTGGACGGTCGGTCAGCTGGACGTGCGGGTGCTGGCGGCGTTCGGGCTGACGTTCGGTCTGGCCATGCTGGGGACCGTCCGTGAGGGCGAGCTGCGCCGGGTCACCCACGGCATGGTCGCGATGGTGGTCACCGGCCTGCTCGGCCTGCTCGGGCTGGTCCGCTACGCGGACCAGGTGCGCTGGTCCTGCGTCGGCGCGTGGGGGGTGGTGGCCGTGCTGATGCTCTTCCTCGGCATGGGCCTGGCCGGCCTGGGGCTCTCCGCGGTGCTCCCGGAAGCACTGCCGCCGTCCCCGCACGCCCCCTCCGCGACCCCGTCCACCGGTGCGGGCAACCCCGCCTGAGTAGGTGTCAGTGGTCCGGGGTAGGCTTCGCGTGGTCCGGGATAGGCTTCGCAACCGGAGATACTTGCACACCGACCTCACGGGGCGGATAGGCTTCGCACCACGGCCCTGGTGCCTTGCAAGGGGTGGGACATGGAACAGATGCAACACGTGCGCAGTCGACCGCGCATTCCGGCGGTCCAGTGCGGCACGGGTGCGGCGAGTCGTCGGCTCGACCGGCACCTCGCGGTGCTGGGCGCGCCCGCGCTGACGCAGGTCGAGGTCGCCGAGGCGGTCGGGCTGATAAGGGAGCTGACGCCGCGTGGCGTCGGTGCCCCCTCGATGTCCTCCTCCGCCCGTCCGAACCGCTTCTCGCGCACGGTGCTCCTCGCGCCGCTGCGCCGGCTCAAGCGCTCGCTGTTCGGCAGCCGGGGCCGGTAGGCCCCGCTCGCCGCTCCAGGCAGGCCACGGCTGGCCGCCCTTCGGTCATTCCGCCGTGGCCTGCTTCAGCACGACCTGATACGCCTTCTCCTCGCCCCGCTCCGCCAGCCGCCACCCCGCCTCGGTGCGCACCAGCCGGTCCACGTACCAGAGCCCGCACTGGAGCAGCCCGCCGTCGTCCGGCAGCGGCATGGGGTTGTGGCACATGGTCCGCGCGGTCGCGCGGTCGCCGTCCAGCTCGACGATCATGTTCGCCACCAGGTGCTGCGTGGCCGGGAACAGCGGCAGCACCTCCTCCAGGAAGGCGCACACCTCCGGGACCGTCCCCCGCGGGCCGCCCATCGCGGAGTAGTCGACGACGGCGTCCTCGGTGAAGACGTCCTTGAGCGCCGCCCAGTCACGGCTGTCCACGGCGTGCGCGTAGCGCGCGAAGAGTTCCTGGATCTCCAGACGGTCCGACATCTCCTGCATCGTCAGCATGCGCGCCAGTGTGGGCGCGAGGGCGGGAGAAGAGAAGGGACGCGTCCCTCTCGAACGGGCTAGCGCGGGAGGCGGTGCACGAACCTCCCTCCTACGGTCGGAGGGACCGCCCGCGTCCGTCGCGGGCCCACCCACAGGAGAGGCGCAGCGGCATGCTGAGTTCCCGACGCCCGACGACGGTCCTGCTGTGCGCGCTGGCGGTCGCCACGCTGGCCTCGACCTCGGCCTGCTCCAGCGGCACCAAGAACGCCGTCAACAACGTCGTCAGCCAGGGCGCGTCCGCCGCCAGGAGCGCGGCGGCGAGCGTCGCCTCCAGCGCCGCGGCCAAGGCGTCCAGTGCGGCGGCCAGCGCGCTGGCCAGCGTCTCGGCGGAGGCGTCCAGTGCGGCGGCGAGCGTGCTGGCCAGCGTCTCGGCGCAGGTGTCGGCCGGGGTCGTGCAGAAGAACGTGACCCAGGGCGCCTACTGCGCGCCGGACGGCGCGTCGGGTGCGACCAGCGCGGGTACCGCGATGACGTGCAAGAAGGACTCCTCGGGCAAGGACCGCTGGACTCCGGCGGTGAACCCCTCGGCGAGCGCGGCGGCCGGGCAGTTCTGCTCCCCGTCCGGCGCGACGGCGACCGGCAGCGGCGGCGCCAAGCTGGTCTGCAAGGCGGGCTCGGACGGCCGGGACCGCTGGACGGTCCAGTGATCCGAGGCCCCGCCCGTCCGGCTCGCTGACGGGCGGGGCCGCTAGGGCCAGAGCCGCTCGCGCAGCCAGGGCCCGTCCGGTCGGTGCGCGCGGTAGCGCAGGCGGATGTGGCCGCGGCCGGGGACGCCCTGCCAGAACTCGACGGAGCGCGGCGTGAGCGTGAACAGGGCGTGCAGCGGGTCGACCGTCCTCGGCTCGGCCTCCACGCGGGCGAGGGCCGCCTCGAACGCGCGGGGGAGTGCGGACGGGTCGGTGAGCACCTCGCTCTGGTGCCCGACGAGGCTCGCCGCCCGCGATCCGGGCAGGCGGTCGAGGAAGTCGCGTGCGGTCGTCTCCGCGTCGGCCCGCACGACCGGGCCCCGGACGCGGATCTGACGCGCCTGCTCGCGCCAGTGGAAGAGGACGGCGGCCTGCGGCTGTCCGGCGAGCTGACGGGCCTTGGGGCTGTCCGCCTGCGTGGCGAAGGTCCAGCCCGCCTCGGTCGCGTCCCGCAGGGCGACGACGCGCAGGTCCGGGCAGCCGTCCGCGTCGACGGTGGCGAGCGTCATGGCGTGCGGCTCGCGCACGCCCGCGTCCAGGGCCTGGGTCAGCCAGGCGAGGAAGAGCGGGAACGGTGCGGCGGGCGCCGCGTCCGGGTCGAAGCCGGGCAGCTCGCCCGCGAGCATCGGCACGCCGAACAGCAGCTCCCGCACGGTCGGGGCGCTCGGGCCGCCGTCGCGGCTCATGCCGCGCCCAGCGCCGCGGCGATGGAGCGGGCCAACCGCTCCAGGTAGTCGCGGGTGACCGGCTCGCGGGTAACCAGCAGGTGCCAGTAGAGGGGACCGGCGATCAGGTCCAGGGCCAGGTCCGGGTCGGTCGAGGCGGGCAGCTCGCCCCGGTCGACCGCGCGGCGCACCAGCGCCGCGCTGCTCTCGCGCTGCGTCTCGCGCAGCGCCAGGGCCAGCGTTCCGGCGATGTCGGGGTTGCGGGCGGCCTCGGCCAGCAGGTCCGGGACGATCTGGGCGGCCAGCGGGTGGCGCAGCAGGCGGTAGACGACCTGGATGAGCAGCCGCAGATCCTCCAGGAGCGAGCCGGTGTCGGGCAGCAGGATGCCGGCGCTGACGATCTCGGAGACGACCTCGATCACCATCGGCAGCTTGGAGCGCCAGCGGCGGTAGACGGCGGTCTTGCCGACGCCCGCGCGCCGGGCCACGGCCTCGATCGACAGGCGGGCGTATCCGGTGGTGGCCAGCTCCTCGAAGACGGCCGCGCGGATGGCTTCCGTCACATCGTCGCGCAGCAGTGCGGCCCCGGTGGGCGGGCGCTTGCCCTCGGCCTGCGCCCCCGACCCGGCCGGTGTCGCCACCTGGGTGTCGGCGACCGCTGCCTGCCCGGACTGTGTTCCCATATGCTCCCCTGTCAGCACTGGTGCGCGTGCGGCGGCTCCGACGTGAAGTCGGACGTGATGTCGGAACCGACGATACGCCAGCGTTCCGACGCAACGCTTGCGTTTCGTCGGTCGCCCCCGTTAGCGTCCTACACAGGATGAGACGATACCGTTCCGTCCTGTCCAGTGGGACGAAGCTTGGGAGTAGCGTGTCCACGGTGTTT
>NZ_BBPQ01000059.1:52248-52569 GCF_000787855.1 Streptacidiphilus anmyonensis
GCTGCCGATCGCGTTCACGGTCAACCAGCTCCAGCAGCTGATCGTGTCGATGGGCGTCCTCGGCGTCATCGTCCTGGTCAGCGGTCTGCCGGTGACGGTGAACTGGCTGCTGATGGTCCCGATCCTGCTGCTGCAGTCGACGTTCAACGCGGGCCTGGCCATGTTCATGGCCCGCATCGGCGCCAAGACCAGCGACATGGCCCAGCTGATGCCGTTCATCATCCGCACCTGGATGTACCTGTCCGGCGTGTTCTGGGCGGTCAACAGCGTCACCGCGAAGCTGCCGCACTGGGCCGGCACGCTGATCGAGGCGAACCCCGC
>NZ_BBPQ01000058.1 GCF_000787855.1 Streptacidiphilus anmyonensis
CCAAGAGCGCGTTGGCTTTTCCCATGAGCTCCAGAGCGGCGTCCTTGCGCGCGGCCTCCGCCTCCAGGCGGGCGACCTTCTTGCGCAGCCGTTCCACCTCGGCCTGCTCGGCGGCCTTCTTCGGGCGCGCCGGCGAGGTGCGCTTGTCGACCAGGGTGGCCATCGCGCCGGCGTCCCGCGCGGCCCGCCACTCGATGATGTGCGAGTGATACAGCCGCTCGCGGCGCAGGATCGCGCCCTTCTCGCCGTTCGGGGCCGCGTCGTACTCCGCGACGATCCGCAGCTTGTACTCCGCCGGGAACGTGCGCCGCTTCGGGCGGGGCGCCGGATCCTGCTCGGGGGTGTCGGTGCTGGCCATGCCGGGGTCTACTCCTGTCTCGCCCATCCAGACTAACCCGACATACCGGGCGTCTCAGCAGAGACTGTCAGAGAGGGGGTAGCGGATGAGCCGGCGCCGGTGGTCGACGAGAAGTTTCGCGTCGCGGGCCGGACCGGCCAGGCAAGCCCTGGGCAGGTCGGGCTCGCGCAACGCGACTCGGGCCACGGCCTCGGCGTCGATCGGGTCGGACTTGCCGCGCTCGCGAGCCGAGCGGCGTGCTCCGGCCATAAGCCGGGTGTGCACGCGAACCACGGAGTGGCCTGCGTTGAGCAGGTCGACTTCGAACCGTCGGGTGAGGTGACGGCAGTCCTCGATTGCGACGAGGACCTGGCCGAACTGCCTCAGCCACTCCAGGGCCTGATCGTGGCCAGTTGGCGTGGCGACCACTGTGAGCTGGTCAGTTCGCCTTCCGAGCTGGTCGACGACGGCGACCAGTGTGTGGGTCTTCTTGTGTGCGTCTACGCCGACGACCATCAAAGGGAGCCTCCCGGGAGTGTGGGACCGTAGCCGGGTCCACCGCGGGGGCACGCCTCAATCGGGCCGCGGGCACGCTCCTATCAAGCCACTCCGCGGGGACGCCAGGGCCGGCGGGGCGGCACATCAAGGACAAGCCACCGTGAACGGGGCAGCAAAAAAGTGAGCCAACCCCGCCGGTCCTGCCACTCTGGCACCACCCGGGTGCCGGTGTCCTTCACTCTGGCATTGAGGCAAAAAACACCGATGCGGCCTTGAGAATCTCGTTGGCCCGCTTCAACTCGGCGACTTCCTTGCGGAGTTCCTTGAGCTCGTCGCGCTCGGCTGTGGTCAGGCGGTCGTCGCGCTCGCCGGCGTCGGCCTCGGCCTGACGGACCCAGGACCGCAGGGCCTCCTTGTGGATGCCCAGGTCACGGGCGACGTGAGCCACCGGGCGGCCGGTCGAGCGGACCTCGCGCACGGCGCGCTCACGGAGTTCATCGGGGTACTTACGTGGTGCTGGCACAGCTCGTGGTTCTCCTTACGCCTGGATCGTAACAAACCCAGACATCAGGGACTCCACGAAAACCAGAGCAGCTCACAAGGTCGGCAACTGCCAGATCGGGGTCAGCGTCCACGCGGTCACCGACACCGCGTCCTGCCCGCTGGACTGGCGGCTGTTCCTGCCCCTGTCCTGGGATCCTGACCAGGCCACCGACCCGGTGGCCGCGGCCGAGATCCAACGGCGGCGGGACCGCTGCCGCATCCCAGCCGACCAGCACCACCGGCCCAAGTGGGGACTCGCGATCGAGATGCTGGACCGGCTCGCCGCCCGGGGCCTGCGCCCGTCAGCGGTCGTGGCCGACGCCGGCTACGGCGACAACGCCGCCTTCCGCCACGCCCTCGATGAACGCGGCCTGCCGTGGCTGGTCCAGGTCAAGGGCCAGGCCACCGCCCACCGGATAGACGCGGTCACCGTCACCCCGCCCTACAGCGGCCTCGGACCCAAGCCCAAACCCCGCTACCGCACCCCACACGTCTCCCTGGCCGAACACGTCCGCACCGCGGGCCGGGCATCGGCTCGCACGGTGTCGTGGCGGCAGGGCTCCCGCGACCGGCTCACCTCGACCTTCGTGGTGCTGCGGGTCCGACTGGCCGGCCGCCGCCCCCGGCTGAACGAGGACGGCACCCTGCCCGCGTGCTGGCTGCTGGCCCAGTGGCGGCCCGACCAGGCCGAACCCTCGCACTACTGGGTGTCCAACCTGCCCGAGACCACACCGGTGAGGGAACTGGTGCGACTCGCCAAGATCCGCTGGCGGATCGAGCATGACTACCGCGAACTGAAAACCGCCCTGGGCCTGGACCACTTCGAGGGGCGTTCCTGGACCGGGTGGCACCGCCACGTCACCCTCGTCACCGCCGCCCATCTCTTCGCGACCCTGACCCGGACCCACCCAAAAGTGCCTGCCGGGGCTTGACCCTCTACCGGACGGTCCAGGCCCTCCAACAGCTGCTGGCCGTCTGGAACGGCACCTGCCCCACCTGCCACCAGCACATCACCACACCAGAACCAGTCCCGACCTAACAAAGCACTACTAGCACGGCCCGCGCAGCCGCGCGATCCCGCCCGGCCCCCACACCGACTTGACCGTCAAGGAGCGACGGAACCATGTCACCAAGCCTGACCGGGACGAATCGGGATGTGTGAACCGCCGCAGACTGTGGGATGAATGGACACCGGCCGTACCGCGGCTCAGAAGCTTGAAGAAGGAGGAACGAGGATGGCTGTCCAGGTGCGGTCCGGGCGGTTGGCTATCGCTATCACCGCGGCCGCAACGGTTGTACTCACCGTGGGCGGCTGCTCCTCCAGCGGTGGCGGCACTCCACCACCCGCGACCATCACGACAGCAGCGCCCAGTGCCTCCCCGACGCCGACAGCACCGTCTTCGTTGCCTTCGGCAAGCCCGGCCACCACGACGATCCGGACCCCGGCTCCGGTGACCACGCCCGCGTCCGCTCCCACGACGCACGCTGCGGTGCCCGCTCCGACAACTCGGCCCGGGGCGCCTACAACTGCGCCGGCGGGTGGCGGTACCTGCTCGATCCGCTCGAACGCGGGGAACTGCTACAAAGCGGGAGAGTTCTGCCGCGAATCGGATCTGGGAAAGACCACCACGACGGCAACCGGGGAGCCGATCAAGTGCGAGGACATCGGCTCGTCGCGACCCCACTGGGAGCCGTACTGACAGAGCGAACATGTGCCGTGTCCTCCAGGCCGTGGTCGACGGCGCGCTGAGCCGCGCTCGGCCTGCCCGGGGGGCAGCAGCGGTCACCGGTGCTGGTCAAGCGCGGCTAGGGCGTCGAGCACGTCTTGCGGCAGCGAGACGTGCTCCGGGGCGCCGGTGTGGTGGCACCCCGGGGGTGTCAGCTGACGTGGATGGTGCCGCTCGTGGAGGCATTGGTGTTCCGGACGCTGGTGGCCTGGTAGTGAGGGCCCGGGTGGCGCGCTGGGGCGGGCAGAGAGCGAACGCACCGCTGCTGTCGGTGTGGGCGGTGGTTATGAGGAAGCCGCAGGTGGAGCCGGTGGGTCGGAACCAGAGCTGGACGGTCGGCCCGGTGCCGGGCATCCAGGGGCCGTAGCCCTGCTGGGGGAGGGAATTGGTGAGGTGGACCCAGGTGCTGGGGCGGACGGTCGTCATGTTGGGGCCGCTGGTGAGGGTCTGGTAGCGGAAGGGGGACGGTGCTGCTTGTGGCTTGGGTGTAGGGGCGGTGGGGGTTAGCAGGCGCCCGTGGGAAGGAGGGTCATCACCAGAACACTGAGGACTGCGGCAGAGAGCTCACTCCGTCGCCCGTCAGCGAGGCAGCAGGACGCCGCGCTCGCGCACCAGCTCGGCGGCCGCACCCTGTATCTGCGTGTAGACGAAAAGTTCGTCCAACGAATCGAAGCCACCCAGCTTTTCGCGCGCACCCACGATTCGCCCGGCGTCCGCAGGCGACAGTCCGCAGACCGTGGCGATGACCTCCGCGGGCGCGCTGTTGAGATCGACGAGACCTCCGTCCTCGTACTGGCGAGGCAGATCCGGCCGGCCGATCCGGAGGTCCCGGGCCAGCACGCTGTCGCGGGCAGCCAGGGCCCGCGCTTCCTGGCGGCGAGCGCGTGCGGCGAGGTGCTGCGCGATCACCGGATCGCTCGCGAGAGGGGGCGGCGGGAAGACGGCCGGGGGCGGTCCGTAGGTCTCGGTTCGCACCCGCGCGAGCTGCACGCAGCCGACCACGATGCTGGCAAGGGCCGCGATCCCGAAGATCGCATTCAAAGTGGTGCCCAGTGTCCCCGCCGGGTTCCCGCGCGCGTCCTTCGGCGCAATGTTCGCGAGTGTGACCAGGAGCGCCGCCAGGGCCCCGTAAACGAGAGCAAGGAGCCGATGGCGTCGTTGGCGGCTCCGCGTGGCGGCGTGCAGGAAGGGAATCCACGTGAAGAGGCCGAACGTCACGATTGGGACCACGAAATACCAGCGGCCGGGCCGGCGGTGCGAAGTCGTGGGCGGTAGCTGCCTGATCGTCATGACTGATCCTCTGCCAGGCGGTGGACGCGTGGCACCCAATCCTAGGGCCGCAAGGGCGCTCCGATCAGAGAGTTCGCGAGGGATCACACGGCATCCCCGGCCGCCGCGTCCGAGACGGCCTGCGGGCTCCGCTGAGATCCGCGGACCTCCCACCTTGTTCCCCGGTACCGGTCCGCCATGCGCCGGGTGGCCCGACTCACGGGTCACCCGGCTTCTTCCAGATCACGTAGGTGATGTCGTCCATGATCATGGAGCCGGTCTTGACGATGGCGCCGTACCTGCCGGTGCTGGTATGGACGCAGAAGGCCGTGCCGGTTCGGAGGTAGCCGCCCCCGGGAATCAGCCCGGTTCCCCAGAAGTCTGCAGGCAGGGCCTCGCAGCCGTCGAGGGTGGGCTCGCCCTGGTCGTTCCACTGGGAGACGGTAGTGCCGTTGACCGCGACCACCCTTCCCGTGGCCCAGGTGTAGGCGAGCTCGGCGTCCTGCGGGCTGACGTTGTCGTCCTTGCCGGTGTCCAGGTTCGCGTGCGCGTGGCTGCCGGAGAAGAGGCTGGAGGCGTGCAGGGACATCGACCCCTGCCGGTAGACGCGCTCGTCCGCGTCGGCGTCCGAGACCACGATGGTGGAGTCGGTGTGGGGCTGCACGGTGATCGTGATCTCGCCCGGGCTGATGTCCTCGATGAACTTCCCGTTCATGGAAACCTGGAGGGTTCGCTGCGCGGTCACGCGGAAGACGCTGTCCATCTTCCGGCCGTCGATGGTCTGCGTGATGATCAGCAGCGGATCCTTGTTCCCCGCCTCCCATTGCTTCACCACGTCTTTGACCGTATCGAAGGCGACGACCCCGAGGAGGACCAGTGTCCCGGCATCCTCGTTCTCGTCGCTGACCACCTTGACGAACTGGTTGTCGGACGCCTTCATGACAATCGAGGCGATCGGAGGCGCGGTGATCGCACCCGCCCCGTGGGTCCCGCCGCCCGAACAGCCCGCGAGCAGCAGCATGACTGCCCCCGCCAGCGCGCAGACCCGTGCCGCCGCGCCGGCGGCACGCCCGCGGGCGACTGGTCTGTGAGCCTGTGGACCACGCATGTACGCTCCCCCCTGACAGCTCACGAGCGACCGCCGCGCGCCCCTCCGCGCCAACTGCTCCTTGGGTCCTGGGAATCCGTAGGCCAGCGCAGACGTGCTTCTTCACTACCCGGCCGCCTCCGAGCACAATCGCGGCAACGTCCCTGCGCTCGCCGACAGCTCTGCGGTTCCCGACCGGGTGCGGCGGCAGCCCCGCCCAGCGCCCTTGGCGGCACGCGCCTCGGGAGCTCCGGACGTAGCCGTGACCGCTTCGGCCGGTCCGTGTGTCAGCCCGACTGCCCGGGCGGCTCGAAACCGCCAGCTGGGCCGTTGAAAGTGTCGGCGTGCCAACGCCGGTTGCTCCGGTGCGGCGTCAGGCGGCCGAGCTTGACCAATGCGTTCAGGATGCTCGCGGCCCCCGCCATCTCGGGAGTCGCCTGCGTGACCGCGTCGAGTGCGCCGTTCGGGTCGTCGTGCTCGTAGCAGTCCAGCGCGGTGTCGGTCAGTCGGCACAGGCGTGTGAGCTTCGCCTGTGCCATCCCCATCAGGGGATCGCCGCCATCCGGAACAGACTGTGCCGCCCGGCCCGTGCCCGCCCGTCGTGCGGCGGTTCTCCTCGTGACGGGACGTGCTTCGAGGCGGGGTCACAGTCCCTCCTTCCTGGTGTCAGCGTCAGCTCACGGTCGAGCCAGTGCGCTCGATGCGGATGATCACGGACTTGGAGCTGGGGGTGTTGCTGGTGTCGGCGGTGGAGTCGAGGGGGACGAGGACGTTGGCCTCGGGGAAGTAGGTAGCTGCGCAGCCGCGGGGGGTGGGGTAGCGGGTGGCGCGGAAGCCGGGGGCCCGGCGTTCGCCGTCGTCGTACTCGCTGACGAGGTCGACCAGGTCGCCGTCGTCCAGGCCGAGGGCGTCGAGGTCGTGGGGGTTGAGGAAGACGACGCGCCGTCCGCCGCTGACGCCGCGGTAGCGGTCCTGGTAGCCGTAGACGGTGGTGTTGAACTGGTCGTGGGAGCGGACCGTGGTCAGCAGCAGGCGCCCTTCCGGGACGTCGACGGCCGTGACCGGGTTGACGGTGAAGCGGGCCTTGCCCGACGTCGTGGGGAAGGTGCGTGAGTCGCGCGGTGCGCGCGGCAGCATGAAGCCGCCGGGTGCGGTCGCGCGCTCCTCGTAGGCGTGGAAGCCCGGGACGACGTGTTCGATGTGGCGGCGGATCACGGAGTAGTCGCGGCCCATCCGGCTCCAGCCGAGCTCGTCGCCGAAGAGCTCCTCGCCGAGAGCGGTGACGATGGCGACCTCGCTGCGCAGCTGCGGCGAGCCGGGCAGCAGTCGGCCTCGTGAGGCGTGGACCATCGCCATGGAGTCCTCGACGGTGATGAACTGGTCGACTCCGTCCTTGATGTCGCGTTCGGTGCGGCCGAGGCAGGGCAGCAGCAGCGCCTCGGAGCCGTGGCACAGGTGGGAGCGGTTGAGCTTGGTGGCCACGTGGACGGTCAGCGCGCACTTGGCGAGCGCCGCCTCGGTGACGTCCGTGTCCGGGGTGGCGGCGGCGAAGTTGCCGCCTAGCGCGAAGAAGACGTCGACCTTGCCGTCGCGCATGGCGCGGATGGAGTCGACGGTGTCCCACCCGTGGGCGCGGGGCGGGTCGAAGCCGAACTCGTCGCGGAGCCGGTCCAGGAACGGGTCGGGCATCTTTTCCCAGATGCCCATGGTGCGGTCGCCCTGGACGTTGCTGTGTCCGCGGATCGGCGCGGGACCGGCGCCCGGACGGCCGACGTTGCCGCGCAGCAGCAGGAAGTTCACGATCTCGCGGATCGTCGGGACGGCGTTGCGGTGCTGGGTCAGGCCCATGGCCCAGCAGACGATCACGCTGTCGGCGGTCATGGCGTCGGCGGCGGTGAATTCGATGGCGCGCCGGGTGAGTCCGCTGAGCTGTTCGATCCGCGTCCAGTCCAGGGCGCGCCAGCCCGTGGCGGCCTCCTCGAAGCCGTCGGCGTACCGGTCGATGAAGTCGTGGTCCAGGACGGTGCCGGGGGCGGCGTCCTCGTCGGCGAGCAGGGTCTTGTTCAGGCCGGCGAAGAAGGCGAGGTCGCCGTTGACGCGGATCGGCAGGTGGCGGTCGGTCAGCTGGGTGCCCGGACCGGCCAGGCCGCGTACGGTCTGCGGGTTGTGGAAGCGCCCGAAGCCGGCCTCGGGCAGCGGGTTGACGGTGATGATCTTCGCGCCGCGCCGTTTGGCCTGTTCCAGGGCGGTGAGCATGCGCGGGTGGCAGGTGCCGGGGTTCTGGCCGACGACCATGATCAGGTCGGCGTGGTCGGTGATGTCCTGGAGGGTGACCAGGCCCTTGCCCACGCCCAGGGTCTCGGACAGGGCGGCGCCGCTGGACTCGTGGCACATGTTCGAACAGTCGGGCAGGTTGTTGGTGCCCAGGCGGCGGGCCAGCAGTTGGTAGGCGAAGGCCGCCTCGTTGCTGGTGCGGCCGCTGGTGTAGAAGACGGCCCGGTTGGGGTCGTCCATGGCGCGCAGCCGGTCCGCGGCGAGGCGGACGGCGTCGGGCCAGGTGATCGGGGTGTAGCGCGTCGCGCCGGCCGCGAGGTGCATCGGTTCGGTGAGGCGCCCCTGGGACTCCAGCCAGTGGCCATCGTGCTCGCGAAGTTCCGCGATTGGGTGGGCGGCGAAGAAGGCGCGGTCGACGCGCTTGCGGGTGGCCTCCCAGGCGACGGCCTTGGCGCCGTTCTCGCAGAACTCCGCGCGCTTGCGCTCACCCGGCGGCGGGTCGGGCCAGGCGCAGCTCGGGCAATCGAAGCCGTCGACCTGGTTGACGGTGAGCAGGGTGCCCACACCCCGGGCCGGACCAGCTTCGGTCTGCGCGTACTTCACGGTCTCGGCGATGCCGTGGACGCCCACGCTCTGTGTGAGGGGGCCGGTGGACGTCACCTCCGGTGGAGGAGCCAGATCCGGGCCCGTTCGGCGGGCGGGACGGGGGTGGTGTGGCGCCATGGTGGCCTCCTACACGCGCCAGTGGTAGCCGAGGGCGAAGTCGACGGTGACCGCGTAGGCGAGGTACATCAGCCACGCTCCGGTCGCCAGGTGGAACAGGCCGAGGGCCCGGCGGGCGACCTGCACGCCGACGGAGGTGAAGAAGTCGCTGAGGTAGACGGCGAAGAGCCCGAGGAAGAGCAACCCCACCGGCCAGTCGGCGACCTTGAAGAAGACGGTAGCGCCCATGGCGGAGATCACCATTTAGAGGGCAACTGATCTAGCTTTTGGGCGGTTTGGGTGACTGCGGCCTGGGTGGCTCGTTGCTCGTCTTGTGAGTTCTCGGCACCCGTATCGCAGCGACGTGTCCGATGCCCGCTGGGCCTTGATGGAGCCGGTGTTCACGGCTTGGCGGGCGGCCCGCACAGGCCCAGGCGTCGGCGCCCGTGTCCATGACCTGCGGGAGATCGTGAACGCGATCCTCTACGTCAACCGCACCGGCATCCCGTGGGAGTACCTGCCGCATGACTTCCCGCCGTACAAGACCGTCTACGACTACTACGCGAAGTGGGAGGCCGACGGCACAACCCAGCAGGTCCACGACCTGTTACGCGAGCGGACCCGCCGGTCCCAGGGGCGCCGGCCCGGGGCGTCCGCCGCGGTGCTCGACGCCCAGAGCGTCAAGACGTCCAGCAACGTCGCCGAGGCCGACCAGGGCATCGACGCGGCCAAGAGGATCAAGGGACGCAAGCGCCATCTCGTGACCGACACCCTCGGCCTCCTGCTCGCCGTCATCGTCACCGCCGCCTCCATCCAGGACTCCGAAGGCGGACGGCAGGCCCTCGACCAGGTCGCCGCCCAGCACCCCGGCGTGGTCAAAGTCTGGGTGGACGGCGGCTACAACACCACGACGATCAACCACGGTGCCCGCCTGGGCATCGACGTCGAGGTCACCAAGCGCACCGCCCCGACCGGCTTCCAGCCCCCGCCGAAGCGGTGGGTGATCGAGAGAACCTTCGGCTGGCTCATGCAGCACCGCCGCCTGGCCCGCGACTACGAAGCCCTGCCTCAGCGATCGAGAACCATGGTTCTCTGGGCCATGACTAACAAAATGAGCCGCGCACTAACCGGAGAAGCCACCCAAACCTGGCGCACTCCGCCCCAAGAAACGGGCAGATTGACCTAAAAGCTCATCAGATGCCCTCTTAGGCGACCGACATCCCGGCGTTGGTGCGCGGGTCGTTGCCCCGGTAGAGGTTCATGCCGATCGCGAACCAGTGGATGCCGTACGCCGAGAAAGCGAGCGCCGCCATGTAGAGAGGCGGTGAGCCGGTGAAGACCTGAAGCAGTGTCAGTCCGACGAAGAGGATCAGTCCGGTCAGCAGCTGGCAGAAGCCGGGCATCCACACGCCCCACACGCCCAGCGACCGGTCAGCCCGTTCACTCTTGGCAGGGAAGTTAAACAACTCGTGCGGACCGTAGATCAGGTAGCCGGTGCCCAGACCGAAGAAGCCGAGCGCCAGTGGCGGGAACATCGAAGCGGCGAACGTCACCATGGGTTCGCCTTCCTGGGACTGAACATCGGCTCGAGGATCGTCCGCGATCGGCGAGCAACGGGCCGGTCGATGGTTTTCTCACGCCGAGGCGACTGCGTTGGGCCCCGGTTCCGGGCCGCGGGCCGGAGCGGGCGGCCGTCTCCAGCACTACTACACGAACGACTCCCCGCCGCCGGGCAGTTGCGCGGCGGGAGCTCCCCAGCGGGATCGGACGATCTCGCCGTTCATGACCGCCGCGAGATGGTCGGTCAACCGTGCCCGTTCCGCGACCTGGCCGGCCAGCGACCCTCGCTCCAGGGCCTCGATGACCGCGCCGAGTTCCAGACCACGGAGGGCAAGGTCATCGAGGGTGTCATGCGCGGCCGGAGCGGAACCGCGCATAACGTCGGTGCGGATAAGGCCGTGGTCCTCGACCGCCTTCAGAGTGCGCGTGTCCACCGCGCAGACGGTTCCGGGGGCGACGAGCGCCTCGACGTACCTGGTGTCCTCGCCCATCGGCTGCCGGGCGGTCGCACTGGTCCACATGAGCCGCAGTGGACGGGCGCCTTCCTGCTCCAGCGACCTCCAGCGCGGGGAGACCGACAGCCGCTCTCCCTCCGCGTAGGCCAGCCGTGCCATGGCGATCCCCGCTCGTCCGCGCAGTCGGTGGGAGCGGATGCCGCGACGATCCAGCTCGGCGTCGAAGACCGAGTCCACGGCTTCCGGCGAGAAGAGCGCGACCGCGGCAATGCGGCCGATCCCCAGGCCGCGCCGGAGGGCCTGCTCCAGCCCGGTGAGGAAGGCTTCCTGGACCCGCGCGAAACGGTCCGGCGAGAACACCAGGTCCAGGCCGACACTGATCCCTTCAGCGAGGCAGGCGACGGCTGCTCGAAGTCCGGGTTCGGTTGCAGGGATCACTGCGATGAGGTTCGGCCGGTCCACCAGGCCTCGCAGGGCGCCCACGTCGTCTGCCAGGCGAGCGGCGTTGTGCGCCAGCCGCGGATCGATCGCGACGGCGACGTGCCCGTCGGCGCCCTGCGAGGCCTCGAAAGCCGACCCCATGACATCGCAGGCCCAGCGCGCGTCGCAGGCCGTCAGTGAGCGCAGAGCATCGTCGGCTCCGACGCCGGTCAGGGCCAGCTCGGCGACTTCGCGATCGTATCCACCGTCGGACCTGATCGCGTCGGCCAGCACGGTGGCGTCGCGATCGTATCCACCGTCGGACCTGATCGCGTCGGCCAGCACGGTGGCGTCGAGCAGGGCGCCACTGACCCGGCCAGTCGCCCTCAGCCGCTCCAGGGCTCCGTCGCCCAGGTGGCTTCGCCCGAGGCCGGCCAGCCAGACGGAAACCCCGGCAGAGGTGAGCCGGGTGAGAGGATCAGTCATGCCGCCTCCAGTGAGTGAGGCTCTGATCGTTCCGGACATCGACGATGTCCTTTGCCTATGGCAATTATTGCTCAATGCAGAGGTAGTGGCAAGGTCGAGCTCTTTGCCGCGACTCAACTCCACCCCCCGGCCGTCTGGTGATGCTTTCCCGGTGTTTCGGGGCCGTCGATGCGCTCGTCCGCGCTCGATCATCAGGTCCGACACCCGCATTGCTTTGCATAGTGCAATATACTGGAAGTCAGAAGATGAACCACCTCGGTCATCGTGATGTGTGACCGCCTCCGGGAGAAGAGCGCCATGGTTCAGCCGGGCCTCCACGACACCGGGAAGCCCGAATCGGGTCTTGTCGATGCTGGGCGGTTGCGTGCCCGCGTACATGCCGGGGGAGTTGCGGCGCTGGAGCAAGTCCTGCTGCACTTCGCCGCGGAGGGCAGCCGCACCGAAGCCGCGGCAGCCGACCTCATCCGCGCCCTTCCGGACCTGGAGCCGTCCGACGCGACCAACGTGCTGGGCTTCACGCGGATCCGGGAGGAGCAGCGCCTTGTCGACCTCACCCCGTGGCAGCGAGGCGCTCTCGCGGTGGCTCTGGCCCACATGCCAACCGCTCCGCGGCAGCGGAGCGTCGACCGTGTCCGGCCGTCCAGCCCACGTAGCGTACGGCGGTCAGCTCGAGATGGCGATCCCAATGTTCTCGATATGTGAGGCATGACCAGCACCGCAGGGGGTCAGGTCCGAGACGCGGTACCTAGGCCCGATCGGACGTTCGCGCCATGCGGACAGCCCCGCGCCTGCGCCTGGGCCGGACGACTGCAGCGTTGAGGCTGTCCCTTGCAATCAGGCCGTCAGTTGTTCTGCATCACGCGTCGCGCGTGCCCACCGTCGGCCGAAGAAATGGCCCGCTGCGGTCGAGGTATGGGGTGCAGCGCCACGGCGGTGCCGCGGGCCCGGAACTGCCGCGCCCGGGTACGTTTCCAGTGCCCTGAAAGCGACCGTCGGCTGCGCCCATGAGCGAAGGTCCGGGATGGACAGGCAGGCCGGCTGACGAAATCCCTCGGTTCTGCTCTGGGCCGTCCGGCTGATTTGGAGGGTGTGATCCGAGCGGGGTCGGGATCCTGGCTGGGGTGGTCGGTACAGGATGGTCGTTGCGTCCGTGGCTTGGCATCCGTCATGCCGTGAAGGAGTCTCTTCGTGTTCGCCTGCATCGCACCGCCGTTCGAGGACCCGTTCATTCCAGCAGCCGTCCGTCACGGTCGTACTGTGCCTCGCGGGGGAAGCGCGAATGAGCTGGCGTGACACAAGGGCCTCGGGGCGCCCATCTCACCGAAAGCGGGGGTGCCTGAGGAGACCGCGTATGGCTCGGGGTGTGCGATGGCTGGCCCGGGGGTGACCCGGTGGCGTCCCTGAGCGTACGTCCCCGCATGCCTTGGGATGCCTCCGCTCTCCTGACGCTGGTCAACGCCGACCGGCCGCCCGGCCAGCCCGAGACCGACACGATGACAGCCGGCCCGCGCTCGATCCAGCCCCCGTGCGGAGGATGGACGGTCGCCGTCACCCGTGACAGTCAAGGCGCCCTCGTCGCCGTGGTCCCGGCCCCGCTGACCGGGTTCGCGTGGACCGCCCTGGTGCGAGCCCTCCATGTCGAACTGCGCCGACCGACACGGCATGCGGTTCTCGACCTCGGCCACTGGCCGTGGGATCGTGCGGCCTTCACCCCTGTGGTGTCCGTGTACCGGCTGTGCGCCGCGCACATGATCCACCACAGGTCAATGGGTGAACGGGCTGCGGCGCGATCTACTTTCCTGGGAGGAGAACCGGATTGCGGACCAGCCGCGACCCTGAAACACGTCGGCCGACGTCGCAGACAAAGGACACGTCGGCTCCCCGATGCGTCCCCGGCGATCGGCTCGCCGAGGGGGTGACGCTCTACAGCGAGCCGAACTTCAGCGGCACTTCGCGTCGACTGCGTGACACGGGCTGGACTGCCTACAGCCTCGTCGCTCTCGGACTGGAGCGCATCGGTTCCGTCCGTGTCGTCAGCTCCGCTTCGGGTGGCCGACAAGATCCCGCGGCCCGCGTCTTCCGGGCCCAACTGTATGACTGGGCGCCCGTCTACCTCGGCAGCGGAGCGGACGCGCGCAGGCACCGGCTGGACGTCACGGCCGACCGGGCGGACACGGGCGACTGGGCGGACCGCGTCCGCTACGTCACCGTCGCCTCATGTCCCGCGACAGACGCGGACTGGGGACTTGACTGGAAGCTCGCTGCCGGCGAGCCCGTCCGCTACACCCTCGTCGAGCAGCCGCCCGCCTCCGATGAGGGGTTGGGGTCCGCCACCACCGCCGGGACCGCAGCACGGGAGGACAAGCCCGGCGCGCCGCCGGAAGGGAGTCTCACCGATGACGACTGAGCACACCGGCGACGACAGCCTGCGTCCGCCGCAGTCCGGCTCGGGCGAAGGCACACCGGTCCCGTCCGGCATGGCCGAGCGCGTGCCGGGTCTGGTACGGGCGGCCGACGCGCGGCTGCCAGTGCTGGAGGGCGGCAAGCTGCTGCGCAAGCTTTTCCCGGATCACTGGTCGTTCCTGCTGGGGGAGTTGGCCCTCTACAGCTTCGTCCTTCTGCTGCTGACCGGGGTGTGGCTCACCTTCTTCTTCCACCCCAGCATGCACGAGGTGGTCTACAACGGCAGCTACACCCCGCTGCTGGGCGTGCGGATGTCCGAGGCGTACCAGTCGACCCTGGACATCACCTTCGACGTGCGCGGCGGCCTGCTGGTGCGGCAGATCCACCACTGGGCGGCCCTGCTGTTCGTCTCCGCCCTGGGCGTGCACATGCTGCGGGTCTTCTTCACCGGCGCGTTCCGGCGGCCCCGGGAGCTGAACTGGTCCGTCGGGGTGCTGCTCTTCCTCACCGCCGTGCTCGAGGGGTTCGCGGGCTACTCCCTCCCCGACGATCTGCTCTCCGGCACCGGCCTGCGTACCGCCGAGGGCATCGTCCTGTCGGTCCCCCTGGTGGGCACGTACCTGGCGATGTTCGTGTTCGGCGGCCAGTTCCCAGGGACGTCGATCGTCCCGCGCCTGTACGCCATGCACATCCTGCTCATCCCCGGACTGCTGCTCGCGCTGATCACCGTCCACCTGATCCTGGTGTTCTACCTCCAGCACACCCAGTGGCCACGCCCCGGCCGGCGGCAGCGCAACGTCGTCGGCATCCCGATGTTCCCGCAGTTCGCCGCGCGCTCGATCGGCCTGATGTTCACCCTCTTCGGGGTGGTGGCCGTGCTCTCGGCCGTGGCGCAGATCAACCCGATCTGGGTCTACGGCCCCTACCAGCCGGACCAGGCCTCCACCAACGCCCAACCGGACTGGTATGTAGGCTTCCTGGAGGGCGCCCTGCGGCTGATGCCGGGCGTGGAGACACGCTTCGCGGGCCACACCGTCTCCTGGTCGGTGTTCCTGCCGGCGTTGGTGCTGCCGGGTCTGCTGGCGGTGATCCTTCTCGCCTACCCGTTCGTGGAGCGCTGGGTGACAGGCGATGGGCGCGAGCACAACCTGTGCGACCGCCCCCGGGACCGGCCCACCCGGACGGGGCTGGGCGTGGCGGCGATCATCGCGTACGGCGTGCTGCTGCTCGCTGGCGGGCAGGACGTGATCTCCGACGCTCTGGCAGTGTCGGTCAACGAGCTCAACTGGGTACTGCGGGTCTGCTTCCTCCTCCTGCCCGTGGCCGCGTTCGTGGTCACCAAGCGGATCTGCATCGGCCTCCAGTTGCACGAGCGGGAGCTGCTGACAGAAGGCGCAGAGACGGGGCTGATCAGGCAGGACCTCGCGGGCGGGTTCGATGAGCCGAACCGGCCGCTGTCGGCGCAGCAGGCATGGGTGATGCTGCCCCGGGAGCCGCCCGGGAAGGTGGGCGCTGGCCCGCGCGGACGCTTCGGGCGCGCACTGAGGACCTGGTACTTCCGCGGCCAGGTGGCGCTGCCCGCGCGGGACGAGATCGTGGTGCGCCGTCCTAGCGCTCCGGCCGGCGAGCCGCCTCGGACCGGTGCGTCGTCGCAGGATGCTCAGGAGTCGGAGCGCTGAGGGCCGCGGTCCTGGGGTGGGCCCTCCGGGTGCAGGGACTCGCCGGGCATGGGCACCGACGGCTCCCCGCCGGGGTACTGCCGGTCGGGAAACTGGGCCAGGCTCTTCCAGATGGAGAACAGCAGAAGGGCCCCGCCGATCCAGCACACCCACAGCTCGATGACGAAGCCGAGCAGGACGAGGGCCACGCCGACGCCGGCGAGCGGCGGGTAGGGGCTGTGCGGGGCGAAGAACGTCAGCGGACCGGCGCTGTCGATGATCTCGCCGTCCTTGCGGTCCTGGGCGCGCGTGCCGCGGCGACGGTACTGGACCTGACAGTAGAAGGCGATCAGCCCCGACATCAGCACGCAGACGATCAACGCGACTTTGCCCGCGTTCTCGTGGGCGTAGGCGCCGTAGACCCCAGCGGCGGCCGCGAAGAACACCGCGATTCCGGCGAACAGCAGCGATTCCGCCTTCACGGCTGCTCTCCCTTGTGCTCGTGGCCGACCGGCAACTCCCCCTTCGCCTGGACGGTGCGCAGTGGCGGATGGGTGGGGTCGGGGTCGACCTCCGGGTGGTGCAGGTCGAAGGCGGGGCTGTCGGAGCGGATCCGGGGAATGGCACGGAAGTTGTGGCGCGGCGGTGGGCACGAAGTGGCCCACTCCAAGGCGCGTCCCCAGCCCCACGGGTCGTCCTCCTCCACCCGCTTTCCATAACGGCCGGTGTGCCAGACGTTGTAGACGAACACCAGGGTCGACGCGCCGAGGACGAACGCTCCGCAGGACGAGATCAGGTTAAGGGTGGTGAATCCGTCCGCCGGGAGGTAGTCGGCGTAGCGTCGGGGCATGCCCTCCGCGCCCAGCCAGTGCTGGACCAGGAAGGTGGTGTGGAAGCCGACGAAGAGCAGCCAGAAGTGGATCTTCCCGAGCCGCTCGTCGAGCATTTTGCCGGTGAACTTGGGCCACCAGAAGGTGTATCCGCCGAAGGTCGCGAACGCGATGGTGCCGAAGAGCACGTAGTGCAGGTGTGCGACGACGAAGTAGCTGTCGCTGACATGGAAGTCGATCGGCGGCGAGGCGAGCAGCACGCCCGTCAGCCCGCCGAACAGGAAGGTCACCAGGAAGCCGATGCACCACAGCATGGGTGTCTCGAAGGAGAGGCTGCCCCGCCACATCGTGCCGATCCAGGAGAAGAACTTCACCCCGGTGGGCACCGCGATCAGGAAGGAGGCGAGGGAGAAGAACGGCAGCAGCACCTGGCCGGTGACGAACATGTGGTGCGCCCACACCGAGGCGGACAGCGCTGTGATGCTGATCGTCGCGCCGATCATCCCGTAGTAGCCGAAAACCGGTCTACGGCTGAACACCGGGATGATCTCCGTGACGATGCCGAAGAAGGGCAGCGCGACGATGTAGACCTCAGGGTGGCCGAAGAACCAGAACAGGTGCTGCCACAACAGCGCCCCGCCGTTGGCCGCGTCGAACACGTGCGCGCCGAAGCGCCGGTCCGCCTGCAGGCACAGCAGCGCCGCGGTGAGCACCGGGAAGGCGAAGAGCGCCAGGATCGAGGTGAACAGCACGTTCCAGGTGAAGATCGGCATCCGGAACAGCGTCATCCCCGGCGCGCGCAGGCAGATGATCGTGGTAACGAAGTTGACGGAGCCGAAGATCGTGCTGAAACCGGCGACCACCAGCCCGGTGATCCACAGGTCGGGCCCGGTGCCGGGGGAGAAGATCGGGCCGTTCAGCGGCGCGTAGGCGAACCAGCCGAAGGCCGCGGCCCCGTCGCGGGTGAGGAACCCGGCGAGCACCATCAGGCCGCCCAGCAGGAACGCCCAGTAGGTGAAGGCGTTGAGCCGGGGGAAGGCCACATCGGGCGCGCCGATCTGCAACGGCATGATCCAGTTCGCGAAGCCGGTGAACGTCGGTGTCGCGAACAGCAGCAGCATGATCGTGCCGTGCTCGGTCAGCAACTGGTTGTACTGCTCGTGGGAGAAGAACTGCATCCCCGGCTGCGCCAGCTCCGCCCGCATCATCATCGCCAGCAGCCCACCGACCAGGAAGAAACCGAAGGTGGTGACCAGGTACATGCTGCCGATGACCTTGTGGTCGGTCGTGGTCACCCAGCGCAGCACGGTCCTTGCCCCACCCTGGATGCGGGCGTCGGCGGCCTGCGGCGTTGACACAGCGCTGGCCTGATCCGAAGTCACGCCCTCTACCCCGTCGCCGTGTTGTCGGTGGGACGGGACTCGTGGGCGCGCTCGGCACGAAAGCGGTCCGGCCTCACCGCGACCGGTCGGGTCGAACCGCTCGGGCCGACCGCAGCCCGGGCGCCCGTAGGTTCATGCCGTAGAGGCGGGACGACGCGGCGCATATGCGCGTGGGGCACTGGCCGCCGAGGACCGACCCCTGGAGCAGTTCGGACAACAGCCAAGACCATGGCGACCCGCCTTGGAGTACCGGCGCGGACATTGATCGTTCACGCTAGCGCTGTTGATCCGCCGGAAGCGGGAGGCGCGAGGTCCGAAAGCGAAACCCGTGCGCCCGAAACGAGAGCGGAGAGGAGGTGGGGTGCTATGAGATCCGGAAACGCTGACCGGGTCGGCCGAGCGTCGCCGGGGTCACTCCGATTCTGTCGGCCTGCCTGACGGGCAGGTTGCCCCGGACGGACTCAGCGCGGCGCTCGGTGCCATCCTCCCGCGGGGGTGATCAGGCGTGGTGCAGGCGCTCCCGCAGGATCGCCTCTGGGGCTGTGAAAGGGTCAGCGGGTATTTGGACGCCCGGATGGGTGGTCGGGGTGTGGGGATCTTCCGGTCACGGGTGTCGACCGGACGACCGATGTTCGGGTTCTGATCCCGGACCAGAGCTACGTCATCCCGTCCTGAACGGATCTCGGGGCCGCCGGTTTCATGCTCGTTTCACGCCGCTGGCGGACCTGACCATGGGCTGGGATCGCGCCGCCCGCGAGTACGGCGAGGAGCTGGCGCGTCGACAGGCGGTGTGTGAGCTGGTAGTCGTCGTCCTTGGTCGCATTGTGCACCACGATGCAGTCGTCGCCGTTGGCGAGTGCAGCGCGCAGGCCGGGGAGTTCCAGCCAGTCGCCGGGCTCGATCCGGTCGTAGTCGCCGGGGTCGGTGAACTCCAGCGCCAGTACGCCGAAGTTGGCGAGGTTCTGCCAGTGGATGCGGGCGTACGACTTGGCCAGGACCGCCCGCAGGCCCAGCAGGCGCGGGGTGATCGCGGCGTGCTCGCGCGAGGAGCCCTGGCCGTAGTTCTCCCCCGCCACGATGACGTGCGGCCCCGCCTCGCGGGCCCGCTGCGGATAGTCGGGGTCGATCCGGGTCAGGGTGAAGTCAGCCAGTTTGGGCAGGTTGGAGCGGTAGGGCAGGGCCTGCGCCCCGGCCGGGGAGATCTCGTCGGTCGAGACGTCGTCACCGACCTTCAGCAGCACCGGCCCGTCGAACCGTTCGGGCAGCGGGTCGAGCTCGGGCAGGGCGGAGATGTTGGGTCCGCGCACCAGCTTCACCGCCCGCGCTCGGTCGGGCCCCAGCGGGGCCTCCAGCGTCGCGCCGTCCGCCGCCGCGCGCTCGGGCAGGTCCAGTCGCGGCGGCTCGACGCCCTCGCGGTGGGCCCAGACACGCGGGTCCTCGATCGCCCCGGTCAGCGCGGAGGCTGCGGCCGTCTCCGGGGAGCAGAGCCAGACCCGGTCGTCCGGCGTGCCGGAGCGGCCGGGGAAGTTGCGCGGGAAGGTGCGCAACGACGCGCCGCCCGACGCCGGCGCCTGGCCCATGCCGATGCAGCCCAGGCAGCCCGCCTGGTGCAGCCGGGCCCCCGCCGCGACCAGGTCGAAGACGGCCCCCATCCGGGTCAGGTCGAGCAGCAGCTGGCGCGAGGTCGGGTTGACGTCGAAACTCAGCCCGGGGGCGACGTGACGTCCGCTCACCATGGCGGCGGCCGTGGCGAAGTCCCGCAGGCCGGGGTTGGCGGAGGAGCCGATGACGACCTGGGTGAGCGGCACGCCGGCGGCCTCCAGCACGGGCACGACCTTGCCCGGCGAGGACGGCATGGCGACCAGCGGGGCGAGCGTCGACAGGTCGACCGTCTCCTGAAGGTCGTAGCAGGCGCCCTCGTCCGCGGCGAGCGGCCGGTACGCGTCCTCCCGTCCCTCGGCGCCGAGGAACTCGCGCACCCGCTCGTCCGCGGGGAAGACGCTGGCGGTCGCGCCCAGCTCCGCGCCCATGTTGGCGATGACGTGCCGGTCCATCGCGCTCAGCGCGGCGAGCCCGGGGCCGTGGTACTCGAGGATCCGGCCCACGCCGCCCTTGACGCCGTGCCGTCGCAGCAGCTCCAGGATGACGTCCTTGGCGCTGACCCAGTCCGGCAGCTCCCCGTCCAGGCGGATGCCCCAGATCCGCGGCATGCGCAGCCGCAGCGGCTCCCCGGCCATGGCCAGCGCCACGTCGAGACCGCCCGTGCCGATGGCCAGCATGCCGAGCGCGCCGCCGGCGCAGGTGTGGGAGTCGGAGCCGATCAGCAGCTTGCCGGGCACGCCGAAGCGCTGCATGTGAACGGGGTGGGAGACGCCGTTGCCGGGCCCGGAGTACCACAGGCCGAACCGCTGGGCCGCGGACCGCAGGAAGAGGTGGTCCTCGGCGTTGCGGGCGTCGGCCTGCAGGATGTTGTGGTCGACGTACTGGACGCTCGGCTCGGTGTGCACCCGGTCCAGACCGAGGGCCTCCAGCTCCTGCATGACCAGCGTGCCGGTGGCGTCCTGGGTGAGCGTCTGGTCCACGCGCAGCGCTATCTCCTCGCCCGCCACCGCCTCGCCTGCGGTGAGATGGTCGGCGATCAGCTGCTGTGCGAGCGTCCTCGGACTGGTCACGATCTTGCCTCCGCATCAGCGCTGTCCGCGATGGAACTGCGGCAACCCGCCGTGCAGGCCGACCGGGGGCCTGCGGGTGGCCCGGCCGCCGTTCCCGGCCCGAGGCGTACGCCCGTCCGTACAGGTGCGGCTGAGACGAGGAGCTGCCGACAACACTGTTCTTTCACAAGGCGTCTGACCTGCCTGTGCTATGTCAAACAGGCCCTTCCACGACTTTCGGTCCTGCGTGGCGGCGATGCCCGGGAGGCCCGGCCCTTTCAGATCAATGGCTGGTCCAATGCCTCAGCGGCTGCGGTGCGGTAGACCTGCTCGCATGTCTCGCAGCAGCGGTCCAGATCGATCTCGGCCAGGTCCGCCAGGGGGCGGGCATCAGCTTCCTTGGCTACGGCGTGGCCGCACAGGGAACGGAACTGTCCGGTTTCGACGACGTGCCAGAGGCGCGGGGGGCCGCCATCGTCCGGGGTGGCGCTCCATTCCTGTACGCGTAGTTCGTGCACCATGCCGCGCGCCTTCCCCGGTCCGCGGCACATACACCTTGGACTGACCCGAGGCCGGATCGGATGGCGGCCGCACCTCTCCTGGGCGCCGGGCCGTCGCCGTCGCGCAGGGCACCGCCTTCGAAGTTATGACCCGGCGGTCGTGGTGCGGTAGTGCGGCGAGTCGAAGTCCGCGGGCTCCGGCAGGGGGACGGCGGCCGCGTTCCCCGGGTCGCAGGCCAAGACGAAGACCAGTCTGGCCGCACCGCTCCGCCCGCGATGCGCTCACCGGCGCACGCGGTCCCGAGAGCGTGCAGCGGGCGCACGTCCGCGGAGCGCGCGAGCGGGTACCAGAACTCCGGGTTCGCACCGATGGGTCGAACGTCGGGGCCATCGACAGCGGTCGGGGAGTCACGGTCAGCTGAGGACGGCTCGTGGCGTAGGCGGACGGCTCAGCGGGCTTCGGCTGGTCAATGGCCTCTCCTCATACGGTGGACCTGAACATTCCCGCCTCCATGGACGAAACCCGCCCCCAGCGCGAAAACGAACGGCATCGTGTTCGGGCAGGTCGTCGGCCCCGGGCTTCCGTCTCGTGCCCGCTTCCGAGCGGCTGCGACCGTCCGCTCCAACCTCGATCCGCGAACGAGTGAAGCGGGGCCGGATGCCGAAAGACCGTGAGTGACGGAGGAATCGGCGATCAGCCGGTGCCTCCGGCCATGGCCTGCTGGTCGGCGAGGGCGATGGCCAGTTCGCCAGCGGCGGTGGGGTGGAATGGCGCCTGGCCGGCGGGGCCCTGGACGAAGGGCTGCCGGTCGCACAGCTGGTGCCCGCTGAAGTCCGGTTGTACGGCGGCGAAGCCCGACGCCAGGGCGCCGTTGCGCAGGATCGTGTTGAGCTGGCTGAGCCGACTCCGCATTTGCTTGGCCTTGGCGGTGGTGAGTCCTTCACTGGCGAGGCAGCCAGTGCTCGTGCCGAAGGGGTCGTAGTACTCGTTGACGATGACGGAGGGGTGGCCGGGCAGGGCGGCCAGGTGGGTGAGCAGGCTCTGGTAGTCGAGGGTGAATCGCGTGAGCTGGGCCCGGAAGTAGGCATTGGTGGCGCGGTCGTCGCAGGTGGGTGAGGCAGCGCACAGGCGGGTCAGATCGGCCCAGTGGACGTCGTTCGCGCCGATGCTGACGATCACGTAGCGGGCGTCGGTGGCACGCTGGGCCTCGGACAGCTCAGGCGGCGCGGCCTGGGTGCCCAGGATCTGCGGGCCGAGCAGGCCGTCACGGATCGTGGCGCCAGAGCAGCCGAGGTTGAGCACCGTCCAGTGGTTCGCCGACGCGAGCTTGGCGGCGTAGGAGTCGGCGCTGCGCCCGCAGGCTCGGTCCAGGGCGGTGGCGTGGGCGAGCGCGCGGTTGCCGACGGCGGCGGCGGTCGAGTCGCCGATCACCACGGCGGTGACCTGGCCGAGCGGCGGCCCGGTGGCCGGGGGCACGGGGGTAAGCGGGCCGCGGCCGACCAGGTCGGCGAGGGTGTGCACACTTCGTAGTGCAGCGGGCGTCCTGGAGGCGAGGAGGGCGAAGCCGACCGTGTTGAGCGCGCACACCGCGACCAGGCCCGCGGCCAGAAGGCATGCCGTCCGCCGACGTGTCATGCGGTGCAGGCCGGCGAACGCGAGCAGCACGGTCACCGTGATGCCTGCTGCGATCACGGACTCCCACGCGGCGTAGCGGATCCAGCCCTGAGCCAGGCTGTGTCCGATGACGGCCAGACCTGATTGGCCGCCGTTGTGCAGGAGCTGCGTCACCGCGGCGCCCGGCGTGATGTGGGTCAGGTCCAGCCGCGGCCGGATCGGGCCGTCGAACCGGGGCACCGTGGCGATCCGCTGGCCGAACAGGTCCAGCTCGCCCGGCCCGGACAGGCTCAGACCCGGAGAGGCGGCCCCGACGGCGACCGTCTGGCCGGCGGCGCTGACCGACTGCAGCGGGGCGATCCGTACCGCCAGCCACATAGACGCCAGCGCCACCGCGAGCACACCCGCGAGCGGGGCGGCCGCCAAGGCCACTCGCCGCCACCACACCGGACCAACCACCTCCGCCTCACGGACGGAATACCGGAACTCCTCCCGTCCTCGTGCAGTAGTCCCCGCGGGGCCCCTGCCCAACGCGCCCCGTGCGAACACCAGGCATGAAGGATCGGTTTGTCCGGGACGAAGCCGGGCAGGCGCGGCATCAGTGAGGGCTTCGGAGATCTGCTTCCCGATGCCCCTGAAGCGAACCGATCCCGCGTTCGCGCATCACTTGGGGGCGAGTCCGGACGGGCGGTGACAACCAGTACGGACAGTGCCAGGAATGGAGGCGGCCGTGGACTGGTGGCAGTCACTGATCACAGGGCTCGTGGTTTTCGCCGTCGTGGTGCTGCCCATCGCCCTGGTCACGACCGACCGCCGACGACGCGGAGTGATCGCGCTCCCTCGGCACCACCCACACACCGGCACAGGCGTGACGAAGAAAGAGCCGACGGGCGCGCTCACGATGGGCCGCACCCTGACAGGACGGCCTGTGGTCACACTCACCGGCGATCACGTCGCAGACGTCAAGGACATCGTGTTCGACCCGGCTGACGGCACAGTCCGCTGCTTCACCCTCGCCACCCGTGCCCTGCTGCCACGGCGGCTCAGCTCCTTGCTGCTGTGGCAGGACGTGAACGCTCTCGGCCCCGACGCGGTCATGATCCGGGACCGGGCGGCTCTGTCCGCGCCCGAGAAGCTGGGTGAGGACCTGGGAACCGGGAGCAAGGTCGTCGGAGCCCGGCTCCTCACCGATGCCGGAACCGACATCGGACGGGTCGCCGACGTCGTCTTCGGCCTCGACGGCCACGCTCATGTCGTCGGCTGCGCGAGCGAGTCAGGACATCGGTTCGGTCGGCGCGTGAGAGTACTGCTGCCCATCCCGCTCCCCGTGCCCATCTCTCGGGAGCGCGTGGTTGTCCCGGCCCAGATCACCGACTGCCAGGCCGAGGGCCTCGACGCCTTCCCCGAGGCCAGGGCGAAGCTCCTGGCACAAATGCACGGGAGCGCGTGATGTTGTTCAGCCAGATGACAGGGCGCATCGTTGTCGACCCGGACACCGCCGAGACCACAGCCAAGGTCACCGGCGTCCGCATCGCCCCGTCGCCCCCACACATCACCCACATCACCGCCCTCACCGTCGATGCCGACGGCCGACAGCGGCGCCTGCCCTGGCCGGACATCCACGCGATCGGCCCCGACGCCGTCATCGCCAAGCTGACCGCCGTCCCCGCCCCACCGAGCACGGTGGTTGAGACCGACCCCGTCGGCAAGGTCCTGCTGACCGAGACCGGCCGACAACTCGGCATCGTCCAGGATGGCGAGTTCGACGAGGCGGACGGGCATCTGATCCGAATCCTGACCGCCGGCACCGCGGTCGACGGGCAGGAGCTGCTCGGCGCGGGGCACTACGCCGTCGTTGTCGCACCGGTCCACCACCTGTGACCGGGCCCAGGCCGCCGTCCACGTAGCGCACTCGGGAACGCCTTCCGATCCCTCGCTTCCCGAGTCCCCCGCTTCGAATCGAGGCCGGCGTACAAGCGGGCGGGGAGGCTGGCCTCCGCCCGGGGAGCTCTCGTTCGACGTAAGACAACGGCTACTGAGAAGCGCTGTGCCCCTTGATGTGGCGGATCCAAGGTGAACCGGACGGGTTGGGGCGTGCGTTGGCGCAGACCACGATCCTGCGCATCCTGATCCTGGGCGGAGGCATCCAGCCAATACCAGTGGGTCGTCCTCGTCGTGGGGCAGGGCCTCGTGCTCCGCTTGCTGCGCGAACACGCAGAGGATTCGTCGGGCGTCTCGCCCGTTGATCACTCCCGGGCCTGCCGTCGCGGCAGCACACTGGACGCGAGGCTGTACAAGTGTTTAGCATGCTGTACATGCGTTCAGTCAGGGACGATCGGACCGCTCGGGCGGTCATCCGGGACGAGGCCCTGCGGCTGTTCGCCGCCCGCGGCCCGGATGGGGTGTCGGTGCGGCAGATCGCTGCGGCGGCCGGGGTGTCGCCGGCGTTGGTCGTCCATCACTTCGGTTCGAAGGAGGGCCTGCGCGAAGTGGTCGACCAACACGTGCTCGACACGTTCGATCAGGCACTGGCCGAGATGACCCGGCCGGGTGCCCCGGGTCTGTACGACCCCGCTGCCACGGGCTCGCTGGCGGAGGCGGTGCTGCGACACCTGCCGCCGGACTCGCCGCTGCCCGGCTACCTGCGGCGACTGCTGCTCGACGACAGCGAGGCGGGCCGGACCCTGTTCCGGCGCCTGTTCACCGTCAGCCAGGGCGTTCTGTCCACCCTGTCGCAGGCCGGACTGGCCAGCGAGGGCAACGATCCGGCCGTGCGGGCCGCCTTCTTGATGGCCAACGACCTGGCGGTCCTGCTCCTGCGTGACCGCCTCACCGAGGTCCTCGGAGTGGACCCCTTCTCGCCGGACGGCATGCGCCGGTGGGCGTCCGAGGTGATCGCCGTCTACGGCTCCGGTCTGCTGGCCGCCGCGCCGCGCGAGGAGGAGCCGTGACCGCGATCGTCGCCGCCCAGGGCCTGCACAAGTCCTACGGCCATCACCGAGTCCTGAACGGCACGGACCTGGACGTGGAGCCGGGACAGCTGGTCGCCGTGGTCGGCGAGAACGGCGCGGGCAAGTCGACCCTGCTCAAGGCGCTCGCCGGAACCCTCAAGACCGACGCCGGAACTGTGCGACTGTCCGGCACGCTGGGCTACTGCCCCCAGGAAGCCGTCCTCTCCGACAACCTGACGGTAGGCCAGCACCTGCGCTACTTCGCCGCGGCCTACCGCCTGGCCGACCTCGGCCGCGGAGAGGACCTGATGGAGCGGCTCGGCCTGGCCAAGTTCCGCGACACCAGCGCCGGAGCCCTGTCCGGTGGCACCCGGCAGAAGCTCAACCTCGTCCTCGCCCTGCTGCACGACCCCGACGTGCTCCTGCTCGACGAGCCCTACCAGGGCTTCGACTGGGAGACCTACCTGCGGTTCTGGGACCTGGTCGGCGACCTGCGCGCCCGGGGCAAGGCCATCGTGCTGATCACCCACCTGGTGTTCGAGCAGGACCGGTTCGACGTCCTGGCCGACCTCGTCGACGGCCGGCTGCACCTGCGCGACACCACCGCCACCGTCGCCACGACCACACTGGGAGTCGACGATGACCGTCTCTGACCTCGCCGCCGTTCCGACCGGCCGGTCGAGCGCTCCGGCGGTCCGGCAGTTCGGCACCGCGCTGCGTTTCGCCCTGCGCAACCAGACCCGCAACCGGCTCGCCGCGCTGCTGCTGGTGGGCTTCGTGCCCACCTGGTACGGCCTGATGCAGGCCATGGTCGGGCACCAGCAGCTCAGCTTCAAGCTGTTCGCCACCGGCCGCACGCTGACCGTCGACGGCGGCGAGCTCACCTTGATCAGCGCGGGCCTCAACGCGCTGTCGCTGATCGTCGGCTTCGCCGTCTTCGACGCGATCCGCAGGACCTTGGCCTTCGACCGCCGGCTGGTGTTCGCCGGGTACCGCCAGCCCACCCTGATCGGCGCGAAGACACTGTCGATCACGGTGATCTCCGCCGGGGTCGCCCTGTACGCCGCGCTGGTCCTGCTCGGGTTCTGGCGCCCGAGCCCCGCCGGGTGGTTCGCGATCCTGGCCGGCTACGTGGTGATCGCCCTCACCTACGGCGCCTTCGGCCTGCTGCTCGGGGTCCTGGTCAAGGGTGACCTGGAGGGCTTCTTCCTGATCATCATGGGCGGGCTGATGGACACGTTCCTGCAGAACCCGCTCGGTAACCCCCTGGCCAACAAGCCGGTCCTGCAGTGGTTCCCTTCCTTCGGGCCGATGCAGTTCGCCGTCGCCGGGTCCTTCGGCCGTGTGGCGCTGTGGGGGCACCTTGCCCTCGGGCTGGCGTGGGCCGCCGGGTTCGCCGTCTGCGGGCTGATCGTCTTTCGTCTCAAGACCCGCACCGGGCGCCACACACCCCACCTCGGCAGCGGTTCGCAGCCCCCGGCATAGCCCGGCCCTGCTCGTCCCGTGCAGGGCAGCCGGCCGGAGGGCGGGTGAGGTCACGAGTGGCGGCGGTAGGCACGCATGGTGAGCGGTCCGAAGACGGCGATCAGGAACGCGGAGGCGGCCACGACGACGCCGACCTGCGTCGGTGTCGCCGTTCCGTCCATGGCGGCCCGGGTGGTGGTGACCAGGCGGGTGACCGGATTGACCTGGACGAAGGCGCGCAGCCAGCCGGGCATCGTGTGCGGGTCGACGAAGGCGTTGCTGGCCAGGGTGAGCGGGAACAGCACCACCACGGCCAGGCTCATGATGGCGTTGGAGGAACGCACCACCAGGCCCAGGAGGGTGAAGACCCACGAGAACGCCAGGGCGAACACGACCACCAACACGATCGCCAGCACCATCCCGCCCGCGCCACCGCCCGGCCGATAGCCCAGCAGCAGACCGAGACCACCGACGAGGGCGGAAGCGAGCAGGTAGCGCAGGGCGTCGCCGATGGGGACGGGCTGCCAGATCCGCAGGGTGCGGAAGCGGTCGTACACGCCCGTGCCGAGGTCGGCGTTGAGGTTGACGCCGGTGTACATGGTGGCCAGCAGCACGGCCATGACCAGGGTGCCGGGCAGAAGGGGTCGTGCCCGCAGGATCCGATCACGCCGGTTGGATGAGGCTCATTCGGGCCGGATGGTCTGTGTAGTCCGATCCGCGGAGTGCCACCGGGGCAAATGGGTGCGCGGCGATGACGGACTCCCTGCGCAGGGTCGTGCCCGGTCGGTTGGGATTTTGGATGGTCAATGCCTGCCGGATTTCGATGAGTCCTCGGCCCTTCCGTTCCCCTGCAACGTCTGGAAGACCGCCAAATATGGCGCGAAGGTCACGGAAGACGACCCTGGGGCCACGGCCACTCGCTCGAGTGGGACTTCCTGTCCGGTTCCGAAGCCACAACTTCACTCACGGATCGCCGCGCTCGAGTACGTGGGGAATCAGGGATTCCTTTCCACCCCACCTCGCCCAGGTGGGCTCGAGACGGACGAGAACCGCCGGGGCAAGCCCGCGTGATAAGCCGCTCGACCCACGGGCATGAAGGTTCGCTGCCCTACGCGCAGGGCAGGCGGACCCGACCGCCGGACGTCCCTTGGGCAGGTCTCCGCACGCCCGGGTCGGAAGGCATCTGTGGGTACGGGCCAGCTCACTCGCGGAGCTGACGCCTCGGGCTCCGAGGGATCCGAAGCGCGACGGCCGGCCGGGCCAGGCGCGATGCTGGACCGGCCGCTTGCCATGAATCATTGCTCAGTGCAAAGGTAGAAGCGCGGTGCGGCTCTCGCGCGCCGTTCAACGAAAGGCACGGAACGGATGCGTGTACCCCGGCGGCCAGACGTGCTTGCGGCTGTCCCCTTCGCTGCGATGGCGCTTGTCACGGCCGGGGATGTGGCGGCAGGGCCTGACGTGGGCCTGTTGCCACTCTTTTCGGTCGGCCCCGCGTTCGCCGCCGCGGCCGGACCTCCCCGTCGGGCCGCGCTCGTGGGCTGCGTCGCCGTGGGCTTGTGTCTGGCCGTCGCTTGGTACGACGGCCTCCTCGACGCCCGCCGGGGATGGGTCGCCTTCGCGGCGGTCGTAGGTGTCACTGCGGCGGCCGTGCTTGCCGCGGTGCTGCGTCGGCGCACCGAACGGGAGCTCGCCGACATCACCTCCGTCGCCGAGGCCGCGCAGCGCGTGCTGCTGCGACCGGTGCCGAGGACCGGCGGCCCGATGCGGATCGCCGTCTCCTACACCTCGGCGACCGCAGCCGCGCGCATCGGCGGCGACCTCTACGAGGTCGTCCCCGCGTCCGGGGGCACCCGCGTCATTGTCGGAGACGTGCAGGGCAAGGGACTGGAAGCGGTGGAGACTGCGGCCGTCGTGCTCGCGGCCTTCCGCGAGGCGGCGCCGGAGGCCGTCATGCTGGACGAGGTCGGAGACCGCCTCGAACGCGCTCTCAACCGACGGCTGGAGGGTGAGGAGTTCGTCACCGCGATCCTCGCCGAAGTGGAGCCGGACCACACGGTGATGCTGCTCAACTACGGGCACCCCGCGCCACTCGTCCTGCGGCCCGACGCCGAGCCCGAACTCGCCGCTCCCGACCGTCCCGCAGCCCCGCTGGGCCTCGCCGATCTGGGCCCCGAGCGACCGAAACCGCACCGCATCAGCCTGCGCCCGGGCGAGCAACTCCTGCTCTACACCGACGGCGTCATTGAGGCGCGCGACGAGTGCGGAGTCTTCTATCCGCTGGTCGAGCGCGCCGGCCTGCTCGCCGAACCGGACCCCGACCGTGCCCTGGCGGCCCTTCGGCGGGACCTGGTCGCCCACGTCGGAGGCCCGCTCAAGGATGACGCGGCCATGCTGCTCCTTCGCTACCGCGAGGCGGTGGTTCCGGCTCAGGGGCCGGAGCCGGGTCGGCGTCAGGAGGCCGAGTCCTGAGACCTGGTGCGTACGGGAGTCTGCTGGGTCGGATCGGACCGCTGGTGCGTCACCGACGCCCCCTCCGGGGCGACGGCATCAGCGGTGGCCTCGAAGACGTCGAAGATCCGCTCGATGCCGCAGGCTGTCAGCGCCTTGCGTGCCACCGAGTCCTCGGCGGGCAGGACCAGGCGCAACTGGCCGCCCGCCGAAGCCATCTGGCGCCGCGTGGCGACCAGCGCCCCGAAGCCGAGGGAGTCGCAGAAGCTCAGTCGGCTGAGGTCCACCACGAGTCTGCGGCTGCCGCTCCAGATCACTGTGGCCAGTCGCTCGCGCACCGCCGCGACGGCCTGCAGGTCCAGCTCACCCTCCAGTTGGGCGATCGTCCAGCCGTGTCGCTCACCGTAGGTCACCTGCGTCATGGTCCGGTTTCCCTCCTTCCGTGGGTCCGCGGACGGTCGAGCCCGGCCCGGCGGTGCGGACCCGCTCCGTCCGACATGGCTTTGCATTATGCAAAGAAAATGCTACGAACGCCACTCTTCAGCACGAAATGTCGGTCCGACGCCACCGGAGTCAGCTGCCGCCGGGTCGGGCGAGGCGGGCCAGGTAGGCGTTGTAGGCGTTGAGTTCGGCGTCGTTGTCGCGCTCGGCCTGGCGGTCGGTGCGTGCGGCGGTGCGTCGGTCGGACGCGGCCCACTGGACTAGCAGGGCGAGCAGGACGAGGAGGGTGGGGATCTCACTGAAGCCCCAGGCGATGCCGCCGCCCGTGCTCTGGTCGCCGAGCGCGGTCAGGTGCCAGGAGGCGGGCGGGTCGGCGAAGAAGCGGACGATGAGACCGTGGGACATCATCACGGCGATGCCGAAGAAGGCGTGGAACGGCATGCCGATGAACAGTTCCAGCATCCGCAGGACGTGGGAGGGCCGGCGCGGGGCGGGGTCGACGCCCATGATCGGCCAGAAGAACAGCAGGCCGACGCCGAGGAAGTGGACGAGCATGAACTCGTGGCCGAGCCAACTGCCCATCAGCCAGTCGAAGATCGGCGTGAAGTAGAGCGCGTACAGGCTCGCGATGAACAGCGGCAGCGTGTAGAAGGGGGAGGAGACGACGGCGGCGACGCGGCTGTGCAGCAGCCGGACCAGCAGCTCCCGGGGTCCGGTGCGGCCGCGCCGGGCGGTGGGCAGGGCGCGCAGGGCGAGGGTGACGGGGGCGCCGAGCAGCAGCAGGATCGGCGAGAGCATCGACAGCACCATGTGCTGGACCATGTGGACGCTGAACAGCTCCATGCCGTAGCCGCCGATGCCGGTGCAGGTGACCAGGGCGACGGTCGCGACCCCGGCGGTGAACGCGACGACGCGGTGCCAGGGCCAGCGGTCGCCGCGGCGGCGCAGCCGCCACACGGCGCCCCCGTAGACGGCGAGGGCGAGCAGGCAGGCGAGTGGTTCGAGGGGGAGTGGCTGCGGGTGCCAGGACAGGAGCCGGGCGAGGTCTGGCGGGTCGAGGGGCATCCACATGGGGCCGCTCATGGTGGGATGTGTGCCGTTGCCCATCCCGGGCATGCCGTTCATTCCGGGCATGGGCGGCATGGTGGAAGTGGCGGCGGCGGTCGCGGCGTTGAGCACGGTCATGGGTTCTCCAAGGGCGGCAGGGGTAGGAGGGCGATGGCGGACGGTCAGCCCTCCAGGAGCTGCTGTCCCACGTACTCGCCGGGTCGGGGGCCGCCGGGGACGGCGAACAGGGCGCCCGCCTCGTGGCGGATGAAGCGGCTCAGGTGGTCGCCGCCGGCGAGTTTGCGCTGGACCTGGACGAAGCCGAGGGTCGGGTCGGCCTGCCAGGCGACGAAGAGCAGTCCGGCGTCGGGGCTGCCGTCGGCCGGGTATCCGTCGTGGTAGGAGAAGCCGCGGCGCAGCATCGCGGCGTCGGCGTTTGAGGCGGGCGCCGCGACGCGCACGTGGGCGTCGGGCGGGATGGCGAGGGAGCCGTCGGGGTTGAACTTCTCCAGGTCGACCGGGGTGGTCTCGGTGCCGCCGGACAGCGGGGCGCCGTCGCGCTTGCGGCGGCCGATGACGCGTTCCTGCTCGGCGAGCGGGAGGGCGTTCCAGGCGGGCAGCAGCATGCGGATGCGGCGGACGACGGCGTAGGAGCCGCCGTTCATCCATGCCTTCGCTCCACTGGCGTTGGGGGTGAAGACGGTGGCGTTGAAGTTCTTGTCGTCGGGCTTGGGGTTGTCGGTGCCGTCGATCTGGCCCATGAGGTTGCGCATGGTGCGGGGTTGGTCGGTGGCTCCGGGGGTGCGGTTGAAGCCGTTCATCTGCCAGCGCAGGGTCGCGGTCGGCGCGGCCTGCCGTTGCAGGACGTTGAGTGCGTGGAAGGCGACGAGCGGGTCGTTCGCCCCGATCTGGATCCAGAGGTCCCCGTCGGACCGCTCGGGGTCGAGTGCGTCGCCGGGGAAAGGAGGCACCGGGACCATCGCGGCCGGAACCCTGTGCGTGAGGCCGGTTTTGGGGAAGAGGCTGAGCCCGAAGCCGAAGGTGACGGTGAGGGAGCAGAGTCCGGAGTCGAGGGCGACCTGGTCGTCGTCGGTGGCGGGCGGATGCCCTGCCGTCATCGCCTCGGCCGAGGCTGACCAACGGCGCAGCAGCGCCGCCGCCTGCTGGCGCCCGGCGCCCGCGACGAGGTCGAACGCGGCGAGATGGCCGCAGGCCTGCAGCGCGGTGGTGATACCGGCCTGGTGGGTGCCGTGGAAGGGGATGACGCCGGTGCCGAGGCAGGCCAGGGCTGGGCCGGTGGAGGCGGTGGCGGAGGTCGGGCGGGTCAGGGCGGTGCCGGCCGCCCCGGCCGCGAGGCCGCCGGCTCCGGTGGCTGCGGCTGTGCTCAGCAGCGTGCGTCGGGAGATGTGCTGGTTGCCGTTCATGATCGGTGGGAGGGTCCAAGTCCGAGGAGGGGCGGGCGCGCTCGGGAGAGGCGCCCGCCGGCGATGTGTACGGGTACGCGCCCTGCCGGAGCGGTGGCGGTGCCGCGAAGGGGCGGGACCGTGTCGGAGGTGACGGCGTCAGGACGGTCAGTTCGGCGGCTGGTAGCCCATCGGTTCGACCGGAGCGGTGACGGTGACTGGAGCCGAGTGTGCGAAGTGCAGGGTGAAGCGCACGGTCTGCCCCGCCATCGGCTTGTGCTTCAGGCCCATGAGCATGAGGTGGTCCCCGCCGGTGCGCAGCACGAGCGCGGACCCGGCCGGTATGTCGAAGGAGGAGACGGGCAGCATCTCGCCGGAGGCGTTGGTGGTGTGCATGGCCACAGAGGAGGCCACGTCGCTGGTGACCGAGGTCAGCAGGTCGGCGGCGCGCCCGCTGTTGGTGACGGTAAAGTAGCCGGCCGCCATGTCGCCGAGCGCGGGCTGCGGCACGTAGGCGCCGGTCACGCGAAGCCGGGCCTGCGCGTGTGTCGTGGGCGAGGTCGACGACCCTGAGCAGCTTGCTGAGAGGAGCGTCACCGCCGCGAGCAGAGCCGTCGCCGCGAGCAGACCCGTTGACGTGAGCCGGAATGAGCGCTTGACGAGGATGCGACGTCCGGCGCGCAGGAGGAAGGCGATCACGAGGCGAGGCCCTTCATGATGCGCGGCAGGGCGGCGGCGTACTGCTGGGCGGAGGTGCCGGAGGGGAACAGTTCGTGGGCGAGATCGTCCTTCGCGTCGAAGGCGAAGACCTCGGCACCGTGGGTGACGGTGTAGCTTCCGTCGGGCTGCTTGACGGGCTTGGCGATCGCGATGCCGAGCGTCTTCGCGGCCTGCTGGATGGCGGTGAAGTCGCCGGTGAGTCCGACGAACTGGGGGTTGAACGCCGCCAGCCACTGGTGGAGGCGTTGCGGGGTGTCCCTAGTCGGGTCGGTGGTCACGAAGACCACCTGGAGTCGGGCGCGTTCGGCCGCGGACAGTTTGCCGACGGCCACGGCGATGTCGCCCATCGTGGTCGGGCAGATGTCAGGGCAGTGCGTGTAGCCGAAGTAGAGCAGGGTGGGCTTGCCCGCCGTCTGTTTGACCAGGTCGAACGGCCGGCCCTGGTCGTCCGTCAGGACCAGGGGCGGTTTGGCGAACGGCTGCGGGAGCGGCACCGCTCCGTCTGCGGCGGGCGCGACGGCCGGGGGGGACACCACGGCGGCTGTCGGCGCCGGGGACGAGCCGCCGCAGGCGGTCAGGGTCAGACCCACCACACAGCCGAGGGCCGCGGTGAGGAGCGCGCGCCTGCGGCGCGAGAGAGAACACATGGGAACAGGACTCCGTGGGAACGAGCACGCCGTCCCCGTCCGGCGACGGCGTCGGAGGGGCGAGGGCGGCGAGCGAGGACGACACGGCGCGCGGCAGCGCACCGCCCTGACGTACCGGCGTCGATCACCGGGAAGGGCGGCGGCGCACACAGGCACCGTGCGGACGAGGACTTCGGGCGGCCTTGACCCGTTCGCTCTCCGCCGACTTCCGGACGACGGCCCCGCGTAGCGATCGGGCGTCGAACGGGGGGTCATGGAGCGGTGGTGGGTCAGACCGCGAGCGTTCCCGGTGGCCCTCGGAGGCCGAGGCCGCCCACCACCCAGCGCCCCGACAGGCGCGTCCAGGTGTCGTCCCACACGGGGCGGCGTCGCCGCGGGCTGCCCGCGAGCGGGGCGGCGGGGACCGCCAGTCCTTCGAGCAGGCCGGTGAACACGGCGAGCGGAACCGCGGCGGCCAGGCGGTCGCCGGCCCGCACCACCAGGCCGGCGGCCCGCCACACGGCGCGCTCCCCGGTCCGCAGCAGCCAGCCCATCACCAGTCCAGCGAGGACGTGCGCGGCCACCATCGACGGCGTGAGCATCAGCCCCATGGACATCGCCGTGACGCCGTGAACGCTCGTGCCGCCCATGCCGGCCATCGCCGTCATGCCCGACGGCGCAGCGCCGAACGCGGCCGGATTCAGCCCCGCCGCCCGGACGATCTGCTCGGCCATGGCCGCGGTCAGGTGCCCCGAGGCGGCATCGCCGCACAGCAGGCTCCTGGCGGCGGCGAGCACGCCCGCACCCGAGTCGGCCGCGCGCACGGGCGCGACCGACTGCCCGAGACAGAACAGCGCGTGCAGCACCAGTTGCGCCCCGAGCAGCACCGCGGTGATCCCTGGCAGCCCCCGCTCACAGCCCGCGAGCGGCACGACCACCAGCATCACGACCGCCCATGCCGCGCCCAGCGCCCACCAGGCTATGCCCGCACCGGAGGCCGAAACGTGCCCGATTGCGGCCAGTGCGACGCAGACCACGGAGAACACCCCGGCTCTCAGCAGTCTCAGGTCGACAGCGGCACGCACACGCACGGACATCCCCTGCATCCTCCCACCAGGCGATCCGACCGCCGGGACCGGGGGAGCAGCAGCCGCTGTCACCGCCGACCCCTGGCGCTATGACGGTGGATCAGAGGAGGGTGCTCCAGTAGTACCAGAAGCGGTTGAGGACCATCAGCGCGATGGTGAGGTAGCAGGCGAAGGGCACGAGCCAGTACCACCCGGCTGCGGCCTCCACCCGGTTCCTCGCGTGTTCCGGGAGCGGGATGGCGCCGCTGCGCAGGTTGTGGACGGTGGTGTACCAGAAGAGCAGGATCGTGGTGACCCACACGACCATGCAGTAGGGGCAGACCGCGCCGATCCGGTACAGCGTCTGGAAGATCAGCCAGGAGATCATGCCGACCCCGAACAGCGTCCCGGCGTTCAGGCCGAGCCAGAACCAGCGCGGGAACCGCGCCCCGGTCAGCGCGACCACGCCGACGGTCACCACGACGGCGAAGGCGCCCAGACCGATGAGCGGGTTGGGGAACCCGAACGCTGACGCCTGCCAACTGCGCATCACCGAGCCGCAGCTGATGATCGGGTTGATGTTGCAGTCGGGGACGTAGTGCGGGTTCTCCAGGACCTTGATCTTGTCCAGGGTGAGCTGGATAGCCGCGCCAAGCGCGATCGCGCCGGCGATCACCAGCAGCCAGGCGTAGGCCCGGCTCGGCCCGGCCCATGACGCGGGCTGGTGCGACGGTCCGTCCGGCCAGGGGTCTGGGTCGTCGTCCGCTCCGGCCGCCAGCGGCAGATCCGGGGCACTGTCCGTGTTCATCGAAGAGTCTCTCTCGTTCATGTGGGCGTGCCTCACTGGCCGGATATGGTCTTGTCCAGGGCGAGCTCGACGGCGGCGCCCAGCGCGATGGCGCCGGCGATCAGCAGGAGCCAGGCGTAGGCCCGGCTCGCCCCGGCCCATGACGCGGGCTGGTGCGACGGTCCGTCCGGCGAGGTGCCTGGGACGTCGTCGGTCCCTGCCGTCTCCGGCAATTGAGTGGTCGCGTCCGTGTTCGTCGAGGGGTCTCTGCCGTTCACGAGGCGGTGGCTCACTTTCCGGCGACGGTCTGCTGGACGAAGGCGGTGTACTGGGCGGGCGTGATCGCGTTGCCCTGGCTGTCGAAGACGGTCAGCGCCTTTCCGTCGAGTTTGAGGGTCGGGGTGCCCGTCACGCCGCTGGAGTTAAACGCGTCGGTGACCTTCTGCGCCCAGGGGGCGTAGACGCGGTCCTGGACGTCCTTGGTGAATGTCGGGGTGACCAGGCCCGGAACCTTCTTCGCCAGGTCCAGCAGGGTGTTCAGGTTGCCGAAGCCGTCGGTGGTCTCCTCGGGCTGGTTGGCGTACAGGACGTCGTGGAACGCCTTGAACTTCGCCACGCCACCGTCGTTCAGAGCCGCACCGGCCACCTCGAGCGCGTCCATCGACCCGGTGCCGCCGAGGTTCCTGTCCAGGAACGTCGCCATGTGGTACTGGATCTTGTACGTGCCGTTGTCGGCGAGCTGCTGGATGGTCGGGCCGTCGGCCTTCTCCAGCTTGTCGCAGATCGGGCAGCGGAAGTCCTCCCACACGTCCAGGGTGTGCTTGGCGTTCGCGTTCCCGTAGACGATGACCGTGCCGTTCGGGCCGGTCGTCTTTGCGGGTATGACCAGCGGGCCGCTCGCCGCGCTCTTGCCGCCACTGGTGGCCGCGACGGCGATTCCGGCCGCGAGAGCGACGACGGTGACGACGGCGGCCCCGATCATGGCCTTGCGGCGGCGTGCCTGGATCTGCTTGTCCCGGACCCGCTGCTGGGCGAGCCGTTCCCGCGCCGACTCGCGGGCCTCGCGCTTCGTGGGCTTGCCGGACCTTCCGGAGCCGTTGGTGGTACCGGTGGCGCTGGTGTTGCTTCGGGTGGAGTTCTTGCTCATGGCCGTCCTCACAGACGCGAAAAAGGGGCAGGAAGGTGAGGAACCGGGCTGGCGAGCGTGCGCAGGCACGCCTCAGGGCACGGGGCCCCGGACGACCAGAGGGGATCAGAAGGAGGAAACGGCGCCGCTCAGCAAGCCCGGACGACTGCCGGCGGCCCGCGGCGTGAAGCGGCGGACAGTTGCGCGTCCTGCGGGCCGGGGAGTCCGTCCGGTGCGGCTGGTGGCGCCCACGACGGTGCCTCCGGCAGTGCGACCGGCGTCGTCAGCCATGCCAGGAGGGCCCTCACACCGGTCCAGGAAGCGAGGGCGACGGTGCTCAGAAGCGTGAACAGCGCGGCCTCACCCCGGCGGAGCCACCAGGCTGCCACGAGTGCCAGGACAAGGTGCACCGCGACGAGCAGCAGCGCCGCGCCGCCGGTCAGGGACACCAGTGCGCGGGGTGCCTGTTCGGTGAGTCCCAGCAGGCCCGGTCGGATCGAGCCGCCACCGCAGGCGAGCATGCTCCACCTGGAAAGGCCGCCCGGTGTGCCGGCGCCCGGGGGACAGTTCTGCTGGCCGATGTTCAGCAGCGCGTTGAGGGCCAGTTGGAGCGGGACCATGACGGCCACGATCGTCCAGTAGCGGCGTTCCGCTGCGAAGAGGATCAGTGCCGTCCCGAGGCTGAAGCTGAAGGCCAGGGCGACGACGTCCAGCGGCACCGGCTGGCCGGTTACCACCAGTCGCGCCCCGGTGGACAGCAGGACCGACAGCGCGGCGAACACCACCGCGCGCAGAAGTCGGATTCCGAGGCTGTCCATCGAACGGAGTATGCCAGGCAGGCGCCGACTCGGGACAGGGGAGGGCAGGACGAACTCCGTGCTGGGGGCCGAACCCGATGTGCTCGCCCGTGGTGGCTCCGCGAAGAGGCCCGCACGAGGGATGGGGCCGCCGGGTTCGGCCCTGGGGGAATTGATGTGGACTCGGGACTCGCGTGACAGCGGAGCGTCGTGGTCGTCTGGGGACAGTTGCAGTCCATGGGTAAGGCGAAGACGCTCGATGGTTCCTCGGGAGGGGCTCGGATGGCTTCATGGTTGGATCTTGAGCGGGAGGCACCAGACATCGCGCGTGCAGGGCACGCAGGGCTGGACCGGGACCGTGTGGCGCTGCTCGGCACTCTCCGGCACGACGGCTCGCCAAGGATCAGCCCCGTCGAGCCGCTGTTCGCACATGGTGAGCTGGTGTTCGGTGTCATGGCCTGGTCCGGGAAGGCGCGTGACCTCCGCCGGGACCACCGGTGCGTGCTTCACAGCCCGATCAGTCAGCCGGACGCCGGCGAGGACGAGCTGAAGCTATACGGGCTTGCGGAGCCTGTCGGTGACCTTCTCCGCGCAGCCTGCCATCAGGCATGGTGGTTTCATGAGCCCCGCACGGCCGCGGACGCCTACACGCTGAACGTGACCGAGGCAGTACTGATCAAATGGGACCTCGGCCGCGGACGTATGGTCACGTCGCACTGGTCGCCCCTCCACGGGCTCCAGGAGCGTGAGCGGCGGTATCCCTGACCGTGGTGCCACGGACGACTCGGTGGGGTGGTTCGGGATGGTGCCCGCATGGAGCAGGGCCCCTGCACGCGGAGCACGAGGTTCACTCCGAAGTGGTGGCCGCATGGCGGGTGGCCGACGGCGACCCTAGCCTCGCTTCCGTGAGGGGGAGTTCACAGGAGGTCAACACTCATGCAGGCGCGTCCTCGGTCCACGGTCGGGTCGATTCTTGCCGCAAGCGGTCTGTGTGCGGTGCTCGCCCTGTCGCTCGGAGCCTGCGCACGCGCGCCGGGTGCCTCGCCGAGAGGGGCCACGCGCCGGACGACGGGCGCCGCTGACCTGGGCGGCGCTCACGCTGTACGCCGCGATGCGACGAGCAGTTCCGGACTGGTCTACGGCGCCACGGGCGCTGGCATGTTCAGCCAGGCCGTCTCCGGCGACCCGGAGCTGGTGTACGTGCCGAACAGCGGTGAGCCCGGGGCGCACGGGTCTCACTTCTCCGCGAGCCCGGATCGCAACAGCGTCACGGTCATCGATCCGCGCAGCTTCAAGGTGGTCAGTCACTTCCCCGCGGGCGTGCTGCCGCAGCACGTCACCCCCTCATGGGACCTGAGAACGCTGTGGGTGGACGCCAGCGGCAGCAACCAGCTCATCCCGATCGACCCCCGCACCGCGCGCCCGGGAACCCCGATCGGTGTCGAAGCGCCGTACAACCTCTACTTCACCCCCGACGGGCGGGCCGCTCTGGTCATGGCCGAGCGGCTGAACCGCATCGACGTCCGCGACCCGCACACCATGGCACTTAGGCGCTCGGTCACGGTGCCCTGCGACGGCGTCAACCACGCCGACTTCTCCGCCGACGGCCGCTACCTTGTCGCCTCCTGCGAGTTCTCCGGACAGCTCCTCAAACTCGACACCCGCACGCTGGCCGTGCTCGGCGTCCTTGACCTCGGCGCCTACTCCATGCCGCAGGACGTGAGGCTCGGACCGGACGGTCGCACGTTCTTCGTCGCGTCCCTGAACGGCGGCGGACTCATTACTGTCGACGGCGCGACGTTCCATCGGACCGGCTTCATCCCGACGGCCGCGGGGGCCCACGGCATCTACCCGAGCCGCGACGGGCGGCTGCTGTACGTGTCGAACCGCGACGCCGGATCCGTGAGCGTCGTCGACCCGAACGTGCGTCGAAGCGTCGCGACCTGGCCGGTCCCCCACGGTTCACCCGACATGGGCGGGGTCAGCGCGGACGGCACCCAGCTGTGGCTCTCAGGCCGGGACGACGACGAGGTGTACGTGCTCTCGACGGAAACCGGACATCTGCTGGCGCGCATCCCCGTGGGCGCCAACCCGCACGGGCTCGCGTTCTTCCCTCAGCCGGGCCGCTACAGCCTCGGGCACACCGGCAACTACCGCTGAACCGAGACTTTGTCCGCTGCGAGCCGCGAGGGCTTTACAGCAGGATTGCACCCTGCAAATATTGCACTGTCGTATCCACGAGGTGCGGAGGGGTGCATGGCCAGGAGGGTCCGTCCGTCCGCGGGGCCCACGGGGTGGCGGCGCACGATGTTCCGTGCCCCGGTCCGGCTGTACCGGTGGCACCTGGGGTGGCTGCTGGGATCTCGGTTCTGCCTGCTCACGCACACGGGCCGGAGCACTGGTCGACCGCGTCAGACGGTTCTGGAGGTAGCGGGGCGTGATCCGGACACCGGGGCGATCCTCGTCGCATCCGGGTTCGGTCGTGCGTCACAGTGGTACCGGAACATCTGCCAGGATGCCCGTGTCCATGTGCGGGTCGGGCGCCGCAGCAGCGAAGCGCTCGCCCGGCCGTTCACGCCGGACGAGTCAGGTCGTGCGATGGCGCTCTACGCGTCCCGCCATCCGCGGGCCGCGCGGCAACTGCTGCGCGTGTGCGGCGTGGAAGCCGGTGTCGACGGGGAGGACTTCTACGCTGTCGGCCATGACTTCATTCCGTTCGTCGCGCTGACGCCGACCGGCGCGTTCCTGGAGTAAGACTGCGGTGGCCTGCGGGCCGCCGCTCCTGCGAACGGCCTGGCTCGGCGGTGCCCTGGTGGCGGTTCGCAGACCGGGCCGCGTGACCGTCCACCCGAAGGCGGTTGCGCGGCCCCCCGCGCTGCGCGCCCGAGGGTGGCTGGGCCTCCCCGGAGACGCAGCTGGGCAATCCGCGAGTTCCGCCTCGCGGCGACACGCCGAACCGCCTTCCATCCGCTGTCCGGCCTGCGCCGACCTGCGGTGATGGCGTTGTCTTGGCATTCACCCGGGCGCTTTCCTTGCACCATGCAAACCTTGCACGATGATGAGATTGCGCCGGGCGGGGCATCCGCAGGGCGTCGGCCGGGCTGTGCTCGTGCACCATGCCTGGTCGCCGATGCGGCACCAAGGAGCACCATGTCCGAGTATTCCCGCCGCGGTGTGGTGACCGCTGCCGCGGCAGCCGCGACTGCGGCTGTCGTTTCCGGCTGCGGCGACGAGAAACCCCCGAGTGGTCAGGCTGCACCCCGTGGTACGACCCCGGGATCTCAGGACCGAAGCACCGTCCGGCCGGCCAGTCTGATCGGGGACGGCTCGATGGCCGACACCGGCCCCCAGCCGCACCAACCCGTGCCGCGCCGGCTCGAACCCGGCGAGCGTCCGCCGCAGTTCGTGGTCTTCTCCTGGGACGGGGCGGGCGAGGACAGCAAGCAGCTGTTCTCGCACTTCCGCTCGGTCGCCCAGGAGGTCAAGGCGACGATGTCGTTCTTCCTGTCGGGCATCTACGTGCTGCCCGAGGGCAAGAAGGACCTCTACCTGCCGCCCGGCCACAAGCCCGGCGCGTCCGACATCGGCTACCTCGCCGACAACCACGTCAAGGCGACCCTCGAGCAGGTCCGCCAGGCGTGGCTGGAGGGACACGAGATCGGCACCCACTTCAACGGCCACTTCTGCAGCCCCACCACCGGCGTCGGCAACTGGACGGCCGCGCAGTGGCGCAGCGAGCTGGAGCAGGCGGTCGGCTTCGTCGAGAAGTGGAAGACCAACACCGGCTTCCACGACATGGACCCGCTGCCGTTCGACTACCGCAAGGGGCTGATCGGCGGCCGCACCCCGTGCCTGCTGGGCCAGAAGCAGCTGCTGCCGACGGCCGCGGCGATGGGCTGGAAGTACGACGCCAGTTCACCCGGCGGGTTGCAGATGTGGCCAGGCAAGAAGCTCGGGCTGTGGGACTTCCCGCTGCAGTCCATCCCCTTCCCCGGGCACCACTTCCAGGTGCTTTCGATGGACTACAACATGCTCGCCAATCAGACCGGCGGCACGCCGAACGGCGATCCGTCCAAGCGCCCTTACTGGCAGCAGGAGTCGTACCTGTCGTACATGGCCGGGTTCCACCGTGCCTACACGACCAACCGGGCGCCGTTCTTCATCGGCAACCACTTCGAGTCGTGGAACGGCGGCATCTACATGAAGTCCGTCGAGCGGGCACTGCGCGAGATCGCCGCCAAGCCCGACGTGCGCCTGGTGTCCTTCCGGCAGCTGGTCCAGTGGCTCGAGGTCCAGGATCCCTCCGTGCTCGCCCGGCTTCGCACGCTCGATCCTGGACAGTCCCCGGGGGACTGGCGCGACTACACCGGAGGTGCGCCGACCGCTCCCAAGGCCGGCAGGGCTCCTGCCCGTGCGTGACCCGGGGTGTTCGCTCCTCTCGGGCCTACCAGCCCAGCACGTCGAGCTGGCGCTGCCCGGGGTCGGGCTCACCACTGGCATCGGCGAAGGCGCGCAGAGCCTGGACAAGGCCGACCCGGTGCTCGGCGGGCATGCGGTCGATGATCTCGGCGATGTCGGCACGACGGCGCTCCGTCGCTTCGACGACCGTGTCGGCGCCCTTGTCGGTGAGGGCGATGCTCACCTCACGCCGGTCCTGCGCATTGGTCTCACGCACCACCATGCCAGCGGCGATCAGGCGGTCGATCATCCGCATCGCCGTGGACGGGTTGACCGCGAGCTGCTCGGCCAGACGGGAGAGGTTCATGCCACCGCGACTGTGCAGTAGTACCAGCATCCGAAACTGAGGCAGCGTCAGGGTCTCCGCGGTCGACCCGAGGGACCGGGCGGAGATGGCCACCAGTACGCGTGAGGCGGTCAGGACAGCGGTCACCAGATCCTGCTCCTCGACGGTGGGAGCGGGAGCCTTCTTGGTGCGAGCGTGGTGGCGATCGTCGGACATGGGTCCTTTCTACCCTCTCGGGGCACGGCTGGTGACACCGGCGTCCCGAATTATGGCAGGTACCGGATCAAGAGGCCGGAACGACGGCGACAGGGCAGCGGGCATGCTGGACGACTTCCGGGACGAGCGAGCTGAGACGGCTGAGTGCTTGGGCGGGATGCCCGCGGCGGCCGACCACGACCAGGCGCGCCCGCTGGGACAGTCTGGCCAGGTAGTGGGCAGGGTCGGCGTGCAGCGCCTCCGGATGCAGCTTCACCTCGGGATGCCGCGCCTGCCAGGGCGCGAGTAGCCGGTACAGGCGCATCTCCTGCTCGACCCGCAGGTGCATCTCGTCGGCGGGAGGTCGACCGCGGTCGGGGCCGTGCATCGCACCGGGTTGCCATGTATGAATCACGCGCAACGGAGCGCCCTCCCGTACGGCGGCCTCGAATGCGAAGGTCAGGGCTGACTCGTCCGGATCATGTCCGTCGATTCCCAAGATGATCGGCCCGTCCAGGCGGGTGGGCGTGTGATCGGAGCCGCCCTCGGGGACCACCACGACGGCGCACCGCACCGCAGAGGCTGAGTACAGGGTCGCTGATCCACTGGGTTTCCCCACGGAGCCTTGGGGCTGACGTGCGCCGACAACGAGGAGCTGCGCCTCACTCGACTGGATTTCCAGTGCCTTCCGAGGGTCGGTGTCCACCAGCTCGGAGGTGAGCAGCAGGCCAGGATGCCTGGCTTGAACGCGCAGGGTGACTTCCCCGAGAAGTTGGCGGGCGTCGTTCTTGAGAACGTCCCCAGGCAGGCCCATGGCATCTTGGTCGAAGGCGCAAGTCCAGGTTGTGACCAGGTGCAAGGGTGCGCAGCGCAGCACGGCTTCCTGTGCGGCCCAGTCGAGGGCACGACTGGGCCTTGCGGGGTGGTCGATGTCGACGGTGACGGCGAAGGTGGCCCTGGAGGACAACGCGCGCTCCTTTCGTGTCGGCTGACAGCGACTGCTGCGCGGGGGTGTCTCGGTAAGTGGACCCTCTTTTTTAGTATGGTGCAAGCATTGCATAATGCAAAGTATGAATGCCCAGCTCGCTGCAGCCCCGCCCGCGACCGTGACCCAACGGGCGACGACCTTCCTCCGCACCTCCAAAGGGGGACTGGCCGTACTCGCGCTCGTCATCGGCGCGGGCGCCGGTCTGGGCGCGGTCGTCTTCCGATGGCTGATCAAGACGTTCACCCAGTTGCTGTCCGGCCATGGCGACTACTCCGCCGCCGGACACGCCGCCAACCCGCACGTGCCTTTCCTCGGGCCCTACTTCGTCGTCCTCGCGCCAGTGGTGGCTGGCCTGCTCTACGGGCCTCTGGTGCAGCGCTTCGCCCGCGAGGCGCGCGGCCACGGCGTCCCGGAGGTCATGTACGCCGTCGCCCGCCGCGGCGGACGGATCGCCCCGCAGGTCGCCGGAGTGAAGGCGCTGGCCTCCGCGCTGTGCATCGGCGGCGGCGGATCGGTGGGCCGCGAGGGCCCGATCGTGCAGATCGGCTCCGCGCTCGGGTCCACGCTGGGGCAGATAGCGAAGCTGTCGGAGTCCCGGATCAAGATGCTGGTCGCCTGCGGCGCGGCCGGCGGCATCGCCGCAACCTTCAACGCCCCGCTGGCCGGGGTGTTCTTCGCGATGGAGCTGATCCTGCGCGACTTCGCCGCCGAGTCCTTCGGCATGGTCGTCCTGTCCTCGGTCACCGCCTCCGTCATCGGCCGCTCCATGTTGGGCGACACCCCCTTCATCACCCTGCCGGCCTTCCACGTCCAGCACCTCGCCCAGTACGGCCTGTTCGCCCTCCTGGGCCTGCTCGCGGGACTGGTCGGGGTCGGCTTCAACAAGGTCCTCTATCGGATCGAGGACGCCTGCGACGCCGTCTGGCGCGGTCCTGAATGGGCCCGCCCCGCCGTCGGCGGTCTGCTGCTCGGCCTTCTGCTCCTGGTGCTGCCGGAGATGTACGGCGTCGGCTACCCGGTCCTGGAGCACGCCCTGGCCGGCGGGTACGCGCTGCTGTTCCTGCTCGCCCTGCTGGTCGGCAAGACGATCGCCACCTCGCTGACCATCGGCATCGGCGGCTCCGGCGGCGTCTTCGCGCCCAGCCTCTTCGTCGGCGCGATGCTCGGCTCCGCTTTCGGTCAGGGCGCCCACCAGCTCATGCCGTCGATCGCCGGGTCGGCGGGGGCTTACGGGATCGTCGGCATGGGTGCCGTCTTCGCCGGTGCCGCCCGCGCACCCATCACGGCCGTCGTGATCCTCTTCGAACTGACCGGCGAGTACAGCATCATCCTGCCGCTCATGGCCGCGATCGTGATCGCGACCGGCGTCAGCCGCCTGCTCAGCTACGAGAACATCTACACCGCCAAACTGATGCGCCGCGGCATCGACCTCGACGCCCCCGTCGACCCCGCCGACGCCCTCACCGTCGCCCAGGCCATGACCGGAGCCGCGCACTCGCTCTTGGACAGCACCCCGCTCGCCCAAGCGCCACGGGCACTCGCCCACGACCGACATGGCATCGTCCCGCTTACCGGCCCGGACGGCTCCTACAGGGGCGCGGTCCACGCGCACGACCTCATGCGCGCCCTCGCCGACGGAGCCGACCCCGCCACACCCGTGGCGAAGTTCGCCGACACCGACCACCCCACAGCGCTGCGGGACGCCTCCCTCGCGTCGGCGCGCGACCTCCTCGGCACCGCAGGCACCAGCGGACTGCCGGTCCTGGACCGTGAGGGCGATGGCCACCTGGTGGGGTGGATCGACCACAGCGCCATCCTCCACGCGCTCCACCACAGCTCGGCGGGCGAACACCCGGTCGGCCTCCACCTGGTCGCGCCCGTCCACACCACCGACCGCTGACCCGGACAGCCTGCTTTCCGGCCGTGCACCCGCGGCGGCCGGAGGGCAGCCGGCCCCGGCACAGACCGCTCCCGGTCGCTGGGGGAGCGTACGGAGCAGGCGGGGCGGGGTGTGTCGGCCCAGTGAGTCAACGGGTCTGTCAGCACGTCCCTGCGAGCGGGGGGCGGGGAGAGCGCGTGCTCCCCGCCTCCCGCTCGGCAACCCCTGACAGGAGGCGTGCCTGGGCACGACCGTTCCGCTACGAAAGGACTCGAATGACAGTGCTCATGACGCCCACTCAGGTCACCGCCGCGCTGCGTGAGGCCCTCTTCGGCGAGGACATGCTCGCGCTGTTCGACCTGCTTCCCACCGAAGTGCTCTGGTCACCCGGCCCGACAGATCTACCGGTGCTGACCGCCCGCCCCACGGTCATCGAGTGGTACCGGCAACTGCGCGCCCGAGGCGCTCGAACGACGGTCGGGGAGACCTTCACCTACCCGGACGCCGTGGTCCTTGGCCTCGCGTGGGAACCCGGCGGGTCGGCAGTCCGGTACCACCTCTTCCGTCTCGTCAACGGCCGCGTCACCCTGCTGCAGGTGTACGACGACCGTTACGAGGCCCTCGTCGCTGCTTATCGCACGGTCTGATCGCCGTCGGCTGCCTGGCGGTCGCGATCGACCCCTTGCCCGCGGTTGCCGAACTATCGGGCGGCGGCCTCATCGGACGCGTCCAGGGCGGGCTGAGCCGCGGTCGTCCGGCCCGTCCCGCGCACCGTCGCCGCGAGCTTCCAGCCGAGGTTGACGGCGTCGCCGATGCCGTTGCTCAAGCCCTGCCCGCCGAGGTGAGTGGATGTGGGTGGCGTCACTTGCGAGCAGGAAGTGGCCGCGCCGGTGGTACGGACGTGTCCCTTGCGGCCGCGGCCACCCCGACCGTGGTCTCGCGCCGTTGAGCAGGCAGCACTGCATAACAGCTCACTTCGGAGCCTCGGCCTCAGCGGCGACCTCACGGATGCCTCGTGGTCGTCCCGCCTTGACCCACATCCGATACAGCACGCCTGCGATGAGGACGGCAGCGGCGAGAGAGGCGATGGGTTCGCCGCGCGAGAGGTTGACCACCAGGACGAAGGCAACGGCGAGAGCGCCGAACAGGTTCACCGCGGCGTGGCCGAAGGCCCGCTCGCGCAGGGAGAAGCGGGCCATGGCAACGAGTCCGGCGAGGAAGGCCATGAAGACGGAGACGGCGTAGAAGAGCACCAGGCGCTGGTCGTCGCCGCCGGCGGCGACGATGACCAGGCCGGAGACGGCAAGGAAGAGCGCGACGCCCCAGTAGGGGGTGTGGTGCTTGTTGGTGCGGCCCCACACTGTCGGGAGGATGCCGGCCTCGCCGCCGGCGGCTCGCTGGTGGCGGGCAAGAGCCTTCAGCAGGCCGGGCCCGGCGGCGAAGGAAGATGACGCGGCGGAGAGCAGCAGCAGCGCCGTGAGCAGTTGGAAGAGGGCGTAGAGCGGTCCCGATGCGGCCGCGTGGGCGAGGTCGGCGATCTGTGTGCTGTCCGGGGCGGGAATCCCGATGCGCAGGTGCACAGCCTCGGCGGTCAGGCTGAGAGTGATGCCGCCGACCAGGATCAGGGTGAGCCACAGGGTGACGCGCCCGAAGCGTCGGCGCCCGGCGTCGTCGAGCTGCCCGAGCTGCGCGATGGCGGAGGAGGGGGCTTCGACGCCGGTGGCCAGGGCCATGGCGACGGGGAAGGCGACCGCGACGGCGAGCGGGGCCCAGTGGCCGGCGCTGTGGGTGATCGTGCCGCTCGGATGAACCGGAGCGGTCAGCCCGCCGAAGAGCACCGCGACGGTGACGCCGATGAAGGCGAGCGTCATCAACGCGAAGACTGCGCGCCCCAGGTGGCCGAACCAGGTCAGCCCCGCCACCAACGTGGTGAGTGCGAGCGCGAGCGGGATGCGCCACGGTGCTGCCGCCGGTGCGTAGGCGATGATCGCGGACGCTCCCGCGGCGGAGGAGATCGCGATGGTCAACACGAAGTCGACGATCAGCGCGCCGATCGGCACGAACGCGGCCGCCTCGCCGAACGCTTCCCCGGCCGCCGCGGCGGCCCCGCCGCCCTGTGGGTAGCGTGCGACCAGCTGGTGGTAGTTGACGATGACCAGCGCGATCAGGCCGACGACCAGGCCCATGGTCGGCATCAGCAGATCCAGGTCCCCGTGCAGAGCGCGCAAGGCGGCCTCGATCGCGTACGCGACGGAGGAGACCGGGTCGGCCATCACCGCGAACGCGAACGCGAACAGCAGGACGGGGCGTGCGTGCAGGACGGCCCGCCACCGCGCGGGCTTCGTCGCGGGCTCGGAAACGTGGTGGGACGGGGTCACGGGAGTGAGACGCCTTCGCTGGCAGGGACGCATGGGACACTGCATCGCCGACCAGACTTCCCGGCACACCAGGGCGAGAGCCTAGCTAAGAAATCGCTAGTCGAGCGTCAAGAACTCGTCAAAATTGGACTTGGGGACGCACGTGGCCGATGCCCTGCCGCCCCGTTCGTTCGCGGAGCCCTGGCCGTGTGGGGCGGGCGGTCGTCGCCGGACACCGATAGGCTGAAACTCGGAAGCACCGCAGGCCGGAGGTCGCTGAGGAGGCTGGTGATGGCACGGTGGATCAGCCGTCCGGAGCGCACCCTTCGGCGCGCCGGCGTCGTCGTCGTGCTGATCGCCTTGGCCGAGCTCGCGACACTGGTGATCGTGTCCGGGCGGGATCGGCTGATCATGGCGGGTGCTCTGGTGGGTGCCACCCTGTCTGTGGCGATCATGGCCTTCGGTATCGTCAGGCTTCGCCGCGTGGTCGACGGCGGCCCATGCGGTGACGCGGCCCAGGCAGTCCAGGTGCCCGCAGCGATGCTCGAAGGCTTCCCCATGGACCGACTGCGCCCTGCCCTCCTGGCCGATCCCGAGCGACTGCACCTGGACCTGTTGTATTCGGCCTGGGTGTGCGCGGTCCTGGGCAGAGACGCGGCATGGATCGCGGCCCGGTACGGAATGGACCGGTGGGTGGCCGACTTGTTGGTCCGAGCCTCCGTCGACGCCTGACCGGTTTGGCTCAGCTCGGCCATCGGACTGCTGGCGGTCCTTCAGCTCTCAGGCGGAGTGCCTGCGTATCGGTGCGCCAGGCGGGCGTCTGTCTCCCACCAGGGCCGGGGATCCTCCTCCGCGGACTCTGTCCCCGACCCCTGTGACGTCCCGGCTGGAGCCGAACCACGTTGCTGCTCCTGGCGGTCGAGTTCTTCATCCACCTCCCTGGTGCGGTCCTTCTCCTCTTTCAGGACGCGGACGATCAGAGCGGCCATGAACGGGACCCCGGCGATGTCGCCGAGCCCCCACAGCACGGCCCCACCCCACTTCTGGTCCACGGCAGGGGTCCAACCCCAGGGTCGGTGGAGCGAGCTCCAGTAGTGGGGGAGCAGGACATGACCGCCGAATACCAGGACGCAGCCCAAGGCCGCATCGAAGATCACTTCGGCCACGGTGATCACGACCCCGATGAGCGGGTGGTAGCGGCGCGGCACCGGATCGACCTGGAGCCGAGGCCAGAAGTAGGCAAGGCCGAACCCGACGAACCCGACGTGGAACGCGGCGTTCCAGACGGCGGTGGTGAGGGAGAGCGCGTACCACGGTGTGAAGTAGAACAGCCACGGAGGCGCGATCAGCAGCACCGTCGAGACCAGAGGAAACATCAGGATCCTGGACAGGCGCCCTGACAGGGCGGCCTCCAGTCGGCTCGCTGTCCAGGGCGACGCGCTGCGCACCATCAAGCTGACCGGCGCACCGAGCGCAAGCAGGAGCGGTACCAACATGAGCAGGAGCACTGCCTGCACGGCCCGGTCGGTGAACAGCACCCGTTCGTAGACACCGAGCCCGGAGCAGCACACGGTGATCCAGAGCCCCAGCCCGCCGAAGAACGCGAGCATGCGCGCCGGGCTCCATGTACCACCGCCCCGGGCAAGGCGGAACGCGGAGATCAGGTACCACGCCGCAGCCGCCGTGCTGATGGCGAGGACGGCCGGCTCGACCTGCCAGTCGGTGGCCATGCGCGACAGGTCCCAGGCTGGCGGTCCGCTGTAGGCGAGAAGGCGCATCATCACTCCGGAGTCCGGGAGTTCGGGTATCGGCGGGTCGCGCGAGCCGCGCGGGGGAGAAGGGCGCCAGCCGGAAGGGGCGCCATGAGGCCTGCTCCAGGGAGGTCATGGCCGATGTCGCTCGCGAACCCCTTCCTATTATGGTGCAAATATTGCATAATGCAATGCATGATCCGCGGCTCACCCCGACACCGCACAGCGTGCTGTTGCGGAAGGCAACATCCTTCCCGCATACGGCAAGGGCGGCCGGTTTCCGTGGCGTTCCCAGTGGTGCTTCACCGGCCCCCGGGATGCCTGTGCGGCGCACGTGTGCCCGCCAGGGCGCCCGACGGCTCGATGACCGGTCGCTGTTGGGGCAGCCGCTCGCGGTTGGACCGCCAAGGGACTTGCCTTCCTGTGCAGTTACGGCAGGCACCGACGTCTTCGTGTTGCCGGCAGCTTCGACGGTCGGCTCGACCTCCGGGCGATCCTTCACGCCCCTTCTCCACACGCCACGTACCGAAAGCCCCAGGCCCTCCCATGCCTACTGACACGAACACCTCGCACGCCTCGCGGCCTGCGCCTAACAGTCCAGCCGGCCTGTCGGACGGTCGACAGGGACCCGCTGACCCACCCCGACCCTCGGCGGAATGGCTCTCCGTGCTCGCGGGGCTGGCAGCGCTTGCGATCTTCGTCGGGCTCGCACTGTCGGCGGCAAAGGCCCACTCACCAGCCAGCGGGCCGGGCCATGGCCCGGTGCTCCGCCCCGGCCACCGTCAGCGTCGGTGAGCCCCTCCGCCCCAGGAGCTGTCGAGCCGGACGCGCGCGCACTTCGCCCACCGGTCAGACCCTCCGTTCGTCTCTGGGAATCAGGAGTGGGCGAAGTCATCCTCAGCCCCGGACCACAACGGCTCGGAGGTGCACCAGGCCTGCCACGCCGAACTCCAGAAGCAAGGGCAGGGACTTCGCCCCAGAGCTGACGACGATGTCGTGCAACTCGATTCGCGGACCGCCGCTGTCGAAGCGTGTCGTAGCGCCGGGGTTGAGGAGGATTCCGTCGGGGGAGAGCGAGCCGTTGTCGTCGCCGACGCCGACGAGGGTAGCCCTTGCCCCGCCCGGAGCCGACACCATGGCCAGGTGTTCCGGGACGCTGCTGTCGTTGCGCACCACCATGGTCAGCTCGCCATTGCCTGAGGCGCTGAGGCGGGCCGCTGCGTCCGTGATGGTGAGGCGTGTGGTGGGCCCCGTGGTGGTTGCGTAGCCTGCGCCGGAGCTGGCCGACGGGGCACTCCTCGGAGTGCTTGCCCCCGATGACGCGGTCGCCGTGCCAGGCCGTGGCGATGTGGCGGTTGAGCAGCCCGCTGCCACTGCCAGGACGCACGCGGCAGCTGCGACGGTCCGCACGGTCTGAGGGAGGGTACGGAAGCCATTCATCTTTGCATTATGCAAGATGGTGCGTTTGCCCCTGACAGGGGCCCTCGGTCAGGTCTTCGCCGGCTCGTCGCAGCGGACGGTGGGACGGGCCGGGTTAGCTGGTCGGTTTCCAGGCCCAGCATGTCGGACCAGGGCAGCGGCCGGGGGGTGCCCCTATGGGTTTGGTCAAGGCGTGGGTCGTCGGGGGGAGGTGGTCTGGCACTCTGACGGGCGTGGGTGTTGATCAGGTTGAGACGGGTGCGGGCATGAGGCCGTGTGACTTTTGTGGTCACCCGGTCCCCGTGGAGTCTGTCGACGAGTACGACTGCCCGGTGTGTGGGGAGCCGCCGGCCGGGGTCGATCCGGCGGATGGCTCAGCCTGAGCGGAGGGTTGGGGCTGGTAGAAGGTGCCGTCGCGGAGCATGGCGAACAGGACGTCGGCCCGGCGGCGGGCGAGGCAGAGCAGGGCCTGGGTGTGGTGCTTTCCCTGGGCGATCTTCTTGTCGTAGTAGGCCCGGGAGACGGGATCGGCGAGCGACGCGAACGCGGAAAGGAAGAAAGCGCGTTTGAGCTGCTTGAGGGCAGTCCCCAACCCCGCAGGGGGCTTGGGTGCCGGTTGTTCGGTTCGTCGGCCTGCGTGGGATCTGTCGGCGATCTGATGACCGCATCGCGCCCGGCTGGGGAATGGGGATTGCTCGCGACTCCCGGCTCAGCGCTTGTCGGTTGTCAACGGACGTGTAGTTCTGGCT
>NZ_BBPQ01000057.1:0-21126 GCF_000787855.1 Streptacidiphilus anmyonensis
GATTTCCAGTGGTTTTGTCATCCCATTTCCCTCCCCTTCATCGGGGTGGTGGCCGGGGCAACTCGGAGAACGTTACGGGGCCCGGCAGGCCGAGTCAAATCGGCTTGCCGGGCCCCGTCGGGTCCTGTACCCGCAGGTCAGGAGTTGGTCGGGAAGCCCAGGTTGATGCCGCCGTGGCTCGGGTCGAGCCAGCGCTGGGTCACGGCCTTGCCGCGGGTGAAGAACTGGACGCCGTCCGCGCCGTAGGCGTGCGTGTCGCCGAAGAGGGAGGCCTTCCAGCCGCCGAAGGAGTAGTAGGCGACGGGCACCGGGATCGGCACGTTGATGCCGACCATGCCGACCTCGACCTCGTTCTGGAAGCGCCGGGCCGCGCCGCCGTCGTTGGTGAAGATGGCGGTGCCGTTGCCGTAGGGGTTGGCGTTGATGAGCGCCAGGCCCTCGTCGTAGGAGTTCACCCGGACGACGGACAGGACGGGGCCGAAGATCTCGTCGTTGTAGACGGACATGCCGGGCTTGACGTTGTCGAAGAGCGTCGGGCCGAGCCAGAAGCCGTCGACGGTGTCGTCGCCCGCGATCGGGTGCTTGCGCCCGTCCACGACGAGCTCCGCGCCGTCGGCGACGCCCGAGTCCAGGTAGGAGACGACCTTGTCGCGGTGGACGCCGGTGACCAGCGGGCCCATGTCCGAGTCGCCGGCGCAGCCGGGGCCGACCTTCAGGGTGGCCATGCGCTGCTTGATCTTCTCGATCAGCTCGTCCGCGACCGGCTCGACGGCGACGAGGACCGAGATGGCCATGCAGCGCTCGCCCGCCGCGCCGAAGCCGGCGTTGATCGCGGCGTCGGCGGCGAGGTCCAGGTCGGAGTCGGGCAGGACCAGCATGTGGTTCTTGGCGCCGCCGAGCGCCTGGACGCGCTTGCCGTAGCGCGTGCCGGTCTCGTAGACGTAGCGGGCGATCGGGGTCGAGCCCACGAACGACACGGACTTGACGTCCGGGTGCTCCAGCAGGCGGTCGACCGCGACCTTGTCGCCGTGGACGACGTTGAAGACACCGGCCGGGAGGCCGGCCTCGGCCCACAGCCCGGCGAGGAAGTTGGCGGCGGACGGGTCCTTCTCGGAGGGCTTCAGCACCACGGAGTTGCCCGCGGCGATGGCGATCGGGAAGAACCACATCGGGACCATCGCCGGGAAGTTGAACGGCGAGATGATCGCGACGGGGCCCAGCGGCTGCCGGATCGAGTAGACGTCGATACCGGTGGAGGCCTGCTCGGTGAAGCCGCCCTTGAGCAGCTGCGGGATGCCGCAGGCGTACTCGACGACCTCGAGGCCGCGGGCGATCTCGCCCAGCGCGTCCGAGTGCACCTTGCCGTGCTCGGAGACGATGATCGACGCGAGCTCGTCCTTGCGGTCGTTGAGCAGCTCGCGGAACTTGAACAGCACCTGCGTGCGCTTGGCCAGCGAGGCGTTGCGCCAGTCGGCGAAGGCGGTGACGGCGGCGGACACGGCCGCGTCGATCTCGCTGATGGTGGCGAAGTCCACCTGGCCGGAGACCTTGCCGGTCGCCGGGTCGTAGATGTCACCGCGACGCGGGGCGGCTCCGGCCGTGGGGACGGCCTCACCGGCGATCCAGTGGGTGATGTGCTTGCTCAACGTCTGCCTCCGAGTCCAGGCGGGGCACGCGGAATGGGCTTCCAGCGGTGCGAGAGGGGTGCGGGATGCTGTGCGGTGCCGCGCTCTCCTCCCATTCTGTTTCGGCCTTGGAGGACGCTCAATCATCAGCCTGTCGGGTGATTTCGGATCTGCCTTACACCTCGTCCGGCTCATGGGGCGTGTGGCCGTCGCGCGGGCCGCCTCCCTCCCCCTCGTACCCGCTCTCGTACTCCGTCTCCCCCATCTCGCCGCCCAGTCCGGCGGTCAGCAGGGCGGCCGCCTCGTGCATGGCGAGTTCGAGCAGGACCGGATCGTTGAGCAGGCCGGTGCCGTCCGGCGGCACCAGCCAGCGCAGGCCGCGTCCGGCGCGGGAGGGGTGGGGGACGGCGAGCCAGGTGCCGGGTCCGGAGGTGCGGATGCCGGTGCCGACCCAGCGCGCGGCGGTGCCGGGGGGCACGAAGAAGCCGAAGCGGTAGTCGCCGAAGTCGACGAGCACGGGCCCGGGGTCGTTGTCGAGGCGCAGCAGTACGTCGGCGGTGAGTCTGCCCAGGTCGCCGGGGACGACCAGGACGTCCCAGAGTCGTCCGGCGGGCAGCAGCGCGATGCCCATGGCGCTGCGTTCCCACTCCCACCGGCATGCCTCCGGGTCAGGGGCCGCCGCGGCGAGCCACTCCACCGCGGCGTTCGGTTCCAGACTTCCCATGGCTCTCGCCCTCCACATCAGCCGGCCGGGCCCCGGGGGTGGCGAATCCGGGGTCACCGGGAGAGAGCGCTCCGATGTCCGACTCTTACAGCGTTTTCCGGACCATCGTGAGGGCGGCCGGGCTCGTGGTGGTGAGAAGGTGCGTATAGGCGCGAAAGCGGCGCACACCCGCTATAGGGTGTGCGCCGCCATGTTCATGCCGAACCGAGAGCGTCCGGCGACGACGGCCTGCCGTGGCTAGCTGTCGAAGCCGAGACCCAGGGCGTCCATGGTCTTCAGCCACAGGTTGCGCTTGCCGGCGTTGTGGTCGGCGCGGTCCAGCGACCACTTGGTCATCTCGATGCCCATCCACTTCACCGGCTCGGGCGGGAACGGCAGCGGCTTGCTCTTGACCATCTCCAGCTCGGTCCGCTCGGTCTTCCTGCCGGCGAGCAGGTCGAGCATGACCTCCGCGCCGAAGCGGGTGGCGCCGACGCCGAGGCCCGTGTAGCCGAGGGCGTAGGAGACGCGGCCCTTGTGGGCGGTGCCGAAGAACGCGGAGAAGCGGCTGCAGGTGTCGATCGCACCGCCCCAGGCGTGGCTGAACTTCAGGCCCTCCAGCTGCGGGAAGGCGGTGAAGAAGTGCTCGGCCAGCTTGACGTAGGTCTCGGGCCGGTGGTCGTACTCGTCGCGGACCTTGCTGCCGTAGTGGTAGACCGCGTCGTAGCCGCCCCACAGGATCCGGTTGTCGGCGGAGATCCGGAAGTAGTGGAACTGGTTGTTGGAGTCGCCGAGACCCTGGCGGTTCTTCCAGCCGATGGAGGCGAGCTGCTCCTCGCTGAGCGGCTCGGTCATCAGCGCGTAGTCGTAGACGGGGGCCAGGAACGGGCGCAGCCGCTTGACCAGGCTCGGGAAGATGTTGGTGCCGAGCGCGACGTGCCGGGCGAAGACCCGGCCGTAGGGGGTCTTGGCGGCCATGCCCGAGCCCTTGGGCGCCAGGCCCGTCGCCGGGGAGTGCTCGAAGACGCGCACGCCGAGGTCCTTGCAGGCGCGCTTGAGACCCCAGGCCAGCTTGGCCGGGTGGACCATCGCGACGTCGTCGCGGTGCCACAGGCCCGCGAGGAAGGTCGGCGAGTCGACCTGCGCACGGACGGCGTCCGCGTCGAGGAACTCCGACTCGACGCCGTACTCGCGCATCAGCTGGGCGCCCTCGCGCAGCTCGTCGACCTGGTGCGGCTCGGTGGCCACGTCCAGTTCGCCGGTGCGCTCCCAGTCGCAGTCGATGTCGTAGCGCTTGACGGCGGCCTCGATCTCGTCGAGGTTCTCCCGGCCGAGGCGCTCCAGGGTGCGCAGCTCGTCGGGCCAGCGCTCCAGGCCGTTGAAGAATCCGTGGGTGAGGCTGGCCGCGCAGAAGCCGCCGTTGCGGCCGGAGGCGGCCCAGCCGATCTCCTTGCCCTCCAGCAGGACGACGTCGAGGGAGGGGTCGCGCTCCTTGGCGATCAGGGCGGTCCACAGGCCGGTGTAACCGCCGCCGACGACCAGCAGGTCGCAGTGGGTGTCGCCGACCAGGGCCGGCTCGGGCTCCGGCTTCGCGGGGTCCGCGAGCCAGAAGGGCGTGTACTGGACGTCGGCGATCGAATGGGCCGGATCCATAGGTCTCACTGCTTTCTTGGTCCCGGGCGGTCTGTCTTGCCGCCCGGGACGTAGAGGGTGGGAGAAGCGGGGACCGGATTACCGGTCGCCGAAGATCGTGCGGTGCCAGTCCTTGCGGGCCACGGCCGTGATGTCCTGCATCACGTGCTTGACCTGCGTGTACTCGTCGAGCGAGTACTGCGACATGTCCTTGCCGTAGCCGGAGGCCTTGTAGCCGCCGTGGGGCATCTCGCTGATGATCGGGATGTGGTCGTTGACCCACACGCACCCGGCCTGGATCTCGCGGGTGGCGCGCAGGGCGCGGAAGGTGTTGGTGGTCCAGGCGGAGGCGGCCAGCCCGTAGGGGGTGTCGTTGGCCAGCTCGATACCCTCGTCGTCGGTGTCGAAGGGCAGCACGACCAGGACCGGACCGAACAGCTCCTGCTGGACGATCTCGGCGTCCTGGGCGACGCCGGTGACCAGCGTCGGGCGGTAGTAGGCGCCCTGGGTGAGGTCGGTGCCGTCGTGGCCCTTCTCGGGGGCGAAGCCGCCGGCGGCGATGGTCGCGCCGTAGCCGCGGGCGCGCTCGACGAAGCCGGCGACCGAGTCGCGCTGGCGCTCGGAGACGAGCGGGCCGAGGTCGGTCTGCGGGTTGAAGGGGTCGCCGAGGCGGACCGACTCGAAGATCTCCGCCGCGCCGGCCACGAAGGCGTCGAACAGCGGGCGCTGGACGTAGGCGCGGGTGGCGGCGGTGCAGTCCTGACCGGTGTTGATCAGCGAGCCGGCGGCGGCGCCGTTGATCGCGGCCTCCAGGTCGGCGTCGTCGAAGACCACGAAGGGGGCCTTGCCGCCGAGCTCCAGGTGGGTGCGCTTGACGGTCTGGACCGCGACCTCGCCGACGCGGGTGCCGACGCCGGTGGAGCCGGTGAAGGAGACCATCGAGACGTCCGGGTGGCCGATCAGGTACTCGCCGACGCTGCGGCCCTTGCCGGTGACGACGTTGACGACGCCGTCGGGGATGCCCGCGTCGGTGCAGGCCTGGGCGAACATCAGCGAGGTCAGCGGGGTGAGCTCGGCGGGCTTGAGGACGATGGTGTTGCCCGCGGCGATGGCCGGGAGGATCTTCCAGGCGGCCATCTGCAGCGGGTAGTTCCACGGCGCGATGGAGCCGACCACGCCGATCGCCTCGCGGCGGATCGAGGAGGTGTGGCTGCCGGACCACTCGCCGGTGGCCTTGCCCTCCAGGTTGCGGGCGGCGCCGGCGAAGAAGGCGGTGTTGTCGATCGTCCCGGGTACGTCGAACTCGGTGGTGAGCTTGATCGGCTTTCCGGTCTGCGCGGACTCGACCCGGGCGAAGTCCTCGGCGCGCTCGGCCAGGATCGCGGCGAGCCTGGTCAGCGCCTCGCTGCGGAAGGCGGGGGTGGCGCCGGACCACGCCGGGAAGGCGCGCTTGGCGGCGGCCACGGCGGCGTCGACGTCGGCCGTGGAGGCCAGGTCCACACGCTGCACGAGGCCGCCGTCGGCGGGGCTGGTGACGTCGAAGGTGTCTCCCGATGTGCCCTTGCGCAGGGCGCCGTCGATGTACTGGGCTCCGGCGTCGAAGCGGTCGCCGACGATGGTCCGGTCCATGGGTATCTCTCCTCGGGAGAATGCGACGGGCGGGACGCCCGTCCTGCGACGATGCCCGCTCGGGGAAGGGGCGGGCAAGCGACAGTCTGCAAGGCGGATCATTACCAGCATCACACAGTGCAAAGCCGATCCCGGGCGACACCTCGTTGCCGGAATGTCGCCCGAGCCTGACACTATGGAGGCGTCCCCCGTTCGCCCCACAGAGCCCGAGGACCCCTATGTTCCCCACCGTCGCCCGCGTCCTGGAGCTGGACGTGGTCAGTCGCGGCCTCCCCGAGGTCGTGGCCGGGGCGCAGCACCTGGAGCGCCCGGTGCGCTGGGTCCACGTCAGCGAACTGGCCGACGTGGCCGACATGCTGCAGGGCGGGGAGCTGATCCTGACCACCGGCATCGCGCTCCCCGAAGACCGCGAGGGCCTGGCCCGCTACGTGCGCGAGCTCGCGGAGGTCGGCGCGGCGGGCCTGGTCGTGGAGTTCGGGCGGCGCTACTTCGACTCGCTGCCCCGGGCGCTGGTGCACGCCGCCGAGCAGCGCGGGCTGCCGCTGATCGTGCTCCGGCGCGAGCTGCGCTTCGTCCAGGTGACCGAGGCCGTGCACGCGCTGGTGGTCAACGCGCAGCTGGAGGAGCTGCGTTCGTCCGAGGAGATCCACCAGACCTTCAACGAGCTGGCCGTCGAGGGCGCGGAGCCGGTCGAGGTCGTGCGCCAGGTGGCCCGGATGGCGGGCGCGCCGGTCGTGCTGGAGAACCTCTCGCACCAGGTGCTGGCCTACGACACCGCCGGACAGAACGCCCAGGTGGTGCTGGCCGGTTGGGAGTCCCGTTCGCGCGGGGTGCGCCCGAACGGCCGTACCGGCCACGATCCGCGCACGGGCTGGCTGACGACGTCCGTCGGCGCGCGCGGGCACGACTGGGGCCGCCTGGTCCTCATCGGCAAGCCCGGCTCGACGCAGGAGGACGCCGTCCCGCAGCCGGCCTCGCACCGCCACACCATGCTGGTCGAGCGCGCGGCGGCGACGCTGGCGCTGAACCGGCTGATGGTCCGCGACCGCGAGTCGCTGGAACGGCAGACGCACCGCACCCTGCTGTCCGGCATCCTCACGCACGCGCTGACCGTCTCCGACGTGGCGCTGCGCGCCTCCGCGCTCGGCGTCCCGCTGGAGGGACGCCGCCTGGTCGGCGTCGTGCTGCGGCAGCGGCGCGGCCCGCTCCCGGCCGCACTGGAGGCGCAGGCGCGCCTGCGGGACTTCACCGAGACGGCGGCGGCGGCCGTGCGCGAGCGGCGGCTGACGGCGCTGGTCGGCGCGCTCGACGACGAGGCCGTCGGCCTGCTGGTCTCGCTCGGCCCCAAGGACGACGAGCACTCCGCGCTGGACGGCTTCGCCGGCGTGCTGCGGCGTCTGGTCACCGAGCAGGAGGACGGTCCCGAACCGGTGGTCGCGGTGGGCTCCTCCGTCGGCTCGGTCCGCGACGCGCGCCGCACCCTGGTGGAGGCCACGCAGGTCGCCGACGCGGCACTGCACGACACCCCGAGCGCCCCGGGCACCCGCTCGGCCTCCTACTACCGCCTCCCGGACGTCCGGCTGCGCGGCCTGCTGCACCTCCTGCGCGACGACGCCCGTCTCCAGACCTACGTGGAGCGCGAGTTGGGCCCGCTGCTGGCCTACGACGCGGAACACAACAGCCAGTTGATCGCGATGCTCCGCATCTACCTGGAGCAGGGCCGCAACAAGTCCGCGGCGGCGGACGCCGCCCACCTCTCCCGTCCGTCCTTCTACGACCGCCTGCACAAGGTGGAGCGGGTGCTCGGCGTGGACCTGGACCAGGTGGAGTCCTGCCTGTCGCTGCACGTGGCGCTGCTGGCCCTGGACGCGGTGCGGCGGTAGCGGCCGACTGGTCTTCCTGTTGGACCTGGCACCCTAGTGCCCGTGGACGACATCGACCGGGCCATCCTGCGGGAACTCCAGAGCGACGGCCGGATCCCCTACGCGGACCTCGGCCCCAGGGTGGGCCTGTCCCCCTCCGCCGCGCGGCAGCGGGTGCAGCGGCTGATCGACGCGAAGGCGGTGCAGGTCGTCGGGGTGACCGACCCGATGGCGATGGGCGGGCAGGCGATGGCGCTGCTCGGCATCCGGGTCGACGGGGACGCGCGGGCGGTCGCGGACGCGCTCGGGGAGCGCGACGAGGTGGTCTACTCGGTGCTGACCTCCGGCGGCTACGACCTGTTCGCCGAGGTGGTCTGCCCGGACCCGCGCGCGCTGCTGGACTTCATCAACGACGTGGTCCGCCCGGTCGAGGGCGTGACGGCCGTCGACAACTTCCCGTACTTCGGGATCCACACCCACCGCTTCGCGTGGAACGTGTGAGGGGCGCGAGGCCGCAGCCCCGCGCCCCTCACCGGTGCGTCAGGATGTCACTCCGCGATGGAGGTCATGACGTGCTTGATCCGGGTGTAGTCCTCGAAGCCGTAGGAGGAGAGGTCCTTGCCGTAGCCGGACTTCTTGAACCCGCCGTGCGGCATCTCGGCGACCAGCGGGATGTGGGTGTTGATCCACACCGCGCCGAAGTCGAGGCGCTTGGCCATACGCATCGCCCGCGCGTGGTCCTTGGTCCACACCGAGGAGGCGAGCGCGTACTCGACCCCGTTGGCGTTGCGGACGGCCTCGGCCTCGTCGGAGAACTTCTGCACGGTGATGACCGGGCCGAAGACCTCGTTCTGGATGATCTCGTCGTCCTGGTTCAGGCCGGAGACGACGGTCGGGGCGTAGAAGTAGCCCTTGTCGCCGACGCGGTGGCCACCGGCCTCGACCTTGGCGTGGGCCGGCAGGCGCTCGATGAAGCCGGTCACCTGGGCGAGCTGGTTGGCGTTGTTCAGCGGGCCGTAGAGCACGTCCTCGTCGTCCGGCTGACCGGTCTTGGTCTCGGCGGCGGCCTTGGCCAGCTGGGCCACGAACTCGTCGTGGATCGACTCGTGCACCAGCACGCGGGTGGCGGCGGTGCAGTCCTGGCCGGCGTTGAAGTAACCGGCGACGGAGATGCCCTCGACGGCGGCCGGGATGTCGGCGTCCTCGAAGACGACGACCGGGGCCTTGCCGCCCAGCTCCAGGTGGACGCGCTTGACGTCCTTGGCCGCGGAGGCGGCGACCTGCATGCCGGCGCGGACGGAGCCGGTGATGGAGGCCATCGCCGGGGTCTCGTGCTCGACCATGGCGCGGCCGGTCTCGCGGTCACCGCAGATGACGTTGAAGACACCGGCGGGAAGGATGTCGCCGATGATCTCGGCGAGCAGCACGGTGGAGGCCGGGGTGGTGTCCGACGGCTTGAGCACCACGGTGTTGCCCGCGGCGATCGCCGGGGCGAACTTCCACACGGCCATCATCATCGGGTAGTTCCACGGCGCCACCTGGGCGCAGACACCGACCGGCTCGCGACGGATGATCGAGGTCATGCCGTCCATGTACTCGCCGGCCGACTTGCCCTCGAGCAGGCGGGCGGCGCCGGCGAAGAAGCGGATCTGGTCCACCATCGGAGGAATCTCCTCCGAGGCGGTCAGCGCGATCGGCTTGCCGGTGTTCCGGGACTCGACGGCCACGAGCTCCTCGGCCCGTGCCTCGATCGCGTCGGCGATCTTCAGCAGGGCGAGCTGGCGCTGCGAGGGGGTGGTGTCCCGCCACGTCTCGAACGCGGCAGCGGCGGCGGCCATGGCCGCGTCGACGTCGGCCTGGGCCGACAGCGGGGCCGTGGCGTAGACCTCGCCCGTCGTCGGGTCGATGACCTCGGTGGTGCGGCCGTCAGCCGCATCGGTGAACGCGCCGTTGATGTAGTTGCGCAGCTTCAGAAGCTCGCTCACTTCGGGACCTCTTCTCGACTTCTGCTTGGGCGACGTCGGTATCGTCGCGCCCAGGGTAGCTCTGCACTGTGGTTATCGACAGACCCGGGCGACGAAGACGATGGATTCAGTATCGATTCCAAGCTCCAGCAACGGAATCACTTGCGAACATCCGAACGATCAGGCAAGGTGACCTCGTGGCCAACCACAACCGGAACGCCAATGTTCCCCTCGACTCCGTCTCCAAAGCGATCATCGAACAGCTTCAGGAGGACGGTCGCCGCGCCTACGCGAGCATCGGCAAGGCCGTCGGCCTTTCCGAGGCGGCGGTGCGGCAACGCGTCCAGAAGCTCCTTGACCAGGGTGTCATGCAGATCGTCGCGGTGACGGATCCCCGCACCGTGGGTTTCTCGCGGCAGGCGATGGTGGGCATCACCGTCGAGGGTGACGTGGAGGACGTCGCCGACGCGTTGGTCGCCATGGACGAGGTCGACTACGTCGTGGTCACCGCGGGCTCGTTCGACCTGATGGCCGAGCTGGTCTGCGAGGACGACGAACATCTCCTCGACCTGATCAACAAGCGCATCCGCGCGCTTCCCGGCGTGCGGAGGACCGAGAGTTTCGTTTACCTGAAACTCCGGAAACAGACCTACACCTGGGGTACCCGATGAGCGCCGACGCGGTCGCCAACAAGGACCTGTCCAAATCCGCCTACGACCACCTGTGGATGCACTTCACCCGCATGTCGTCGTACGAGAAGAACCCGGTGCCGACGATCGTTCGCGGCGAGGGCACTTACATCTACGACTCGAACGGCCGCAAGTACCTCGACGGTCTCGCCGGTCTGTTCGTCGTGCAGGCCGGCCACGGCCGCAAGGAGCTGGCCGAGGTCGCCCGGAAGCAGGCCGAGGAGCTGGCCTTCTTCCCCATCTGGAGCTACGCGCACCCGATGGCGATCGAGCTGGCCGAGCGTCTGGCGAACTACGCCCCCGGCGACCTGAACAAGGTCTTCTTCACCACCGGTGGCGGCGAGGCCGTCGAGACCGCGTGGAAGCTGGCCAAGCAGTACTTCAAGCTCACCGGTGAGCCCACCAAGTACAAGGTGATCTCCCGCGCGGTGGCCTACCACGGCACCCCGCAGGGCGCCCTGTCCATCACCGGCCTGCCGGCCCTGAAGGCCCCCTTCGAGCCGCTGGTCCCGGGCACCCACAAGGTCCCGAACACCAACATCTACCGCGCCCCGATCTTCGGCGACGACCCGGAGGCCTTCGGCCGCTGGTGCGCCGACCAGATCGAGCAGCAGATCCTGTTCGAGGGCCCGGAGACCGTCGCCGCCGTCTTCCTCGAGCCGGTCCAGAACGCCGGTGGCTGCTTCCCGCCGCCGCCCGGGTACTTCCAGCGCGTCCGCGAGATCTGCGACCAGTACAACGTGCTGCTCGTCTCGGACGAGACGATCTGCGCCTTCGGCCGCCTCGGCACGATGTTCGCCTGCGACAAGTTCGACTACGTGCCGGACATGATCACCTGCGCCAAGGGCATGACCTCGGGCTACTCCCCGATCGGCGCCTGCATCATCTCCGACCGCCTGGCCGAGCCGTTCTACAAGCAGGACAACACCTTCCTGCACGGCTACACCTTCGGTGGCCACCCGGTCTCCTCGGCCGTCGGCCTGGCCAACCTCGACCTCTTCGAGCGCGAGGGCCTGAACAAGCACGTCCTGGAGAACGAGAACGCGTTCCTCACGACGCTGCAGAAGCTGCACGACCTGCCGATCGTCGGCGACGTCCGCGGCAACGGCTTCTTCTACGGCATCGAGCTGGTGACCGACAAGGCCACCAAGCAGTCGTTCACCGACGAGCAGTGCGAGCGCGTGCTCTACGGCTTCCTCTCGAAGGCGCTCTTCGAGAACGGCCTGTACTGCCGCGCCGACGACCGTGGCGACCCGGTCATCCAGCTCTCGCCGCCGCTGACCGCGGACCAGTCCACGTTCGACGAGATCGAGCAGATCCTGCGCAACGTGCTGACCGAGGCGTGGACGAAGCTGTAAGCCGCTAAGGCTTCCGCGCTGACTTTCCGTCACCACCCTCCACCACAGGGCGGCCCCGGCTACTCCAGCCGGTGCCGCCCTGTCGTGCTCCTCCCGGGATCCTTCACTCGTGTGAGTGATAAAGACGACACGCCGCGTAATACCGTCACGCAACCCCCACACCTTTCCCTCGTTCATAATCTGTGAGCCACAACTCACAGAGGCGGAGGAAGCCGTGAGCGTCGCACCACCCGACAACGACGTGCTGTGGGCACGTTCGCTGGTCAAGTCGCACCACGGCACCCCTGCGCTGCGCGGCGTCTCCCTCAACGTCAGGGAGGGCGAGGTGCTGGCCGTCGCCGGCCCGCGCGGCTGCGGCAAGACCACCCTGCTGGACGTGCTCAGCGGCATGCTGCCCGCGGACGAGGGCGAGGTCTGGTTCAACAGCTCCCCCGTGCACACGCTCGGTCGAGCCGCCCGGGAGCGGCTGCGCCGCGAGCGCTTCGGCTACGTCGGCCCCGAGCCGCAGCTGGTGCCCGAGCTGAACGCGCGCGAGAACGTCGCGTTGCCGATGCTGCTGGCCGGACTCCCCCGCAAGGTCGCCGCGACCTCGGCCGCGGAGTGGCTGGAGCGCCTCGACGTCGCCGACTGCGCCAAGCGCCGCCCCGCCGAGCTGCTGCAGGACCAGCGCCAGCGGATCGCCGTCGCCCGCGCCCTGGCCGCGGACCCCGCCGTGGTCTTCGCCGACGAGCCCACCGCGCCGCTGCACCGCGAGTCGCAGGACCAGGTCATGCGGATACTGCTCACCGCGTCGCGTTCGCACAAGATCACCCTTATTCTGGCCACGCATGACGCGAGCGTGGCCAGATATGCCAACCGGGTGGCGGTGATGGCCGACGGACGTCTCGCCACACCTGTCGACGCCCGGGACGCCGTCGCTCTGAGCGAGCTCGAAGAGGACGCCCCTACGTGTTCTACCTCCGTGTAGCGCGCGGCTACCGTGCGCTGGACCTGCTGCGCTGGGTCCTGACCAGCGCCGCCTCGGCAGTCGTGGCCGCGTTGCTGCTGCGCGCGCTCGGCCGCGCGGTCTCCACGCCCGCCCCCGCCCCCGCCGGACCGTCCCTCGACCGCCTGCTGTGGTGCCTGCCCGCCCTCGTGGGCGTCGCCTACCTGGCCGGCGCCTGGGCCCGCGCGCTGCCGCTGCAGCAGCCCGAGCGGATGGCCGGCCTGGTCGCGGCCGGGGTCGGGCCGCTGCGGATGCGCCTGCTGCTCGCCGGGGAGATGGCGCTGGCCTGCGCGTTCGGTGCGGCCATCACGCTGGGCGGCTTCCTGCTGCTGCGGGCGCACGTGGTGGAGCTGCTCCCCGACGGACGCCTCGACGACGCCCTGGGCACCCACGGCGCGCTGCCCTTCGCGGGCACCCTGACCCTGCTGGCGGTCATCCCGGCGCTCGGCGGCCTCGCGGCCGCGGCCTCGGTCCGGCCCCAGGACGTCGTCCCCGTCGACGGCTCGGACCAGCCGCAGCGCCGTCCCACCGCGCGCCGCATCGCCCTGGCCGCCGGTCTGCCGTCACTCGGCACGCTGATCGTCGTGACCGCCGTCCGGGTGAACGCCCCGCAGGCGGCGGCGGTCGGCTGGTTCGTCGCCACCGCGGGCATCGCGCTCGCCGTCCCGGTGCTCCTCTACGCCGCGGGCGAGGCCCTGGCCTGGGGCCGCCCGCGCGCCACCAGGCTGCTCGCCGGCCGCGGCCTCCAGGCCCAGGCGTGGCGCCTGGGCACCCCGCTGGCCGTCCTCTCCGTCGTCGGCGCGATCGGCGCCGCCGCCTGGCTCCAGTACGTCTCCGACCAGCACCGCCACCTGGGACCGCTGCCGCTGGTCGAAGCGGGCCTAGTGGGCCTCTGCGTCCTCGGCGCGCTCCTCACCCGCCTGGCCGAGCTCGCCGGCGCCCACCGCGCCGCCTACACCCCGCTGCGCCGGATGGGCGCCCCGACGACCGTCCTCCAGGGCTCCATCGCCCTGCGCACCGCAGCCGCCGGCGCCGTCGTCCTCGCCGCCGCCACCGGCGCCGGCCTCCTCGCCTGGGCGGCGTTGGGCGTCTGACCGACAGGTGAAGACCGAAGGCCGCCGGGAGCAGGTGCTCCCGGCGGCCTTCGGTCTTTCTCGCCCGTGGTGCGCGGAGCTCAGCCCGCGGCGGCCAGCTGGCCGCAGGCGCCGTCGATCTCCTGGCCGCGGGTGTCGCGGACGGTGACGGGGACGCCGTGGGACTGGAGGCGGCGGACGAACTCGCGCTCGTCCTCCGGGCGGGAGGCCGTCCACTTGGAGCCCGGGGTGGGGTTCAGCGGGATCAGGTTCACGTGCGCGTTGTGGTTCTTGAGCTTGCGCCCCAGCAGGTCCGCGCGCCAGGCCTGGTCGTTGATGTCCTTGATCAGCGCGTACTCGATGGAGACGCGGCGACCGGACTGCGCCGCGTAGTCCCACGCGGCGTCCAGGACCTCGTCCACCTTCCAGCGGGTGTTGACCGGCACCAGCTCGTCCCGCAGCTCGTCGTCCGGCGCGTGCAGCGAGACCGCGAGGCGGACGCTCAGCCGCTCCTCGGCGAGCTTGTTGATCGCCGGCACGAGGCCGACCGTCGAGACGGTGATGCCGCGCTGCGACAGCCCGAACCCGGCGGGGGCGGGCTCGGTCAGGCGGCGGACGGCCGCGATCACGCGCTTGTAGTTGGCGAGCGGCTCGCCCATGCCCATGAAGACCACGTTGGACAGCCGCACCGCGCGGGCCTCGCCGTCCTCGCCCGCCTGCTCGCCGCCGAACTCGCCGGCCTTGATCGCGCGCATGCCCGCAGCGATCTGCTCGACGATCTCCGCAGTGGAAAGGTTGCGCGTCAGCCCGGCCTGGCCGGTCGCGCAGAAGGGGCAGTTCATGCCGCAGCCGGCCTGCGAGCTGATGCACATCGTCACCCGGTCCGGGTACTTCATCAGCACCGACTCCACGAGCACGCCGTCGAAGAGCTTCCACAGCGTCTTGCGGGTGGTGTCGTCGTCGCAGGAGACGTGCCGCACCTCGGTCATCAGCTCCGGCAGCATCGCCTCGGCGAGCTTCTCCCGGGAGGTGGCGGGGATGTCCGTCCACTCCTCCGGCCTCGCGGCGAGCCGCCCGAAGTACTGACGCGACAGCTGGTCGGCCCGGAACGGCTTCTCGCCGAGCGCGACGATCGCCTCCTTCCGTTCGGCGACGGAGAGGTCGGCAAGATGACGCGGCGGCTTGGCCCCGCGGGGCGCGACGAAGGTGAGTTCACCGGGTTTAGGCATAGTGAATCCAGTGTCTCAGATCAGGGACCGGTTCCCTGGTGGGCGACTGCGGGGGCTGTCACCGCCGATGGTCAGCTGTCGTCGTCGGCACCGGCCTGCGGATACAGCGCCCGCCTCGTCAGATGCCCGACACCGGGTGCAGGACGCCGCCGCTCGGGGCCGCGAGGCTCAGTCGTGGTCGGGGTGGTTGCTTCGTCGAGCCAGCTTGGCGTCCGCGGCGGCGATGTCCCGCTGCCTCTTCTGCTCGGCCCAGCCGGCCGCCTCCTGCTTCTTCGCCGTCCTCACGGCCTCGAGCTTGGGCGTGTCCAGGACCACGTGCTGACGGTCCGCGCCGTAGCGGACCGGCACGATCGTGCCCACGTCGAGATCTCCGAGCTTGTGGGGGTCCAGTCTTCTCGAGGAGAAGACGGCCTGGGTGCCGTCGTCGAACTTGATGTGTCCTTCGACGTCGATGTAGAAGCCCCCGGCACCGTTCTCGGTCATGGGTGCCCCGAGCTTCCGCGCGGTGATCACCCCCTGGCCTTCGAGGCCTTCGCGCAGCAGCTTGTGGTGCAGGAGCTTTTCGAGCATGGAGAGTCCCTTCCCCAGGGGAGCGGCCGACGACACACGGTGGCTGGACACTAGCTCACGACCGTCCGGGCCCACCACGCCCGGATGCTGAACAGCCGGACAGCCCGGAGACGACCCAGGCTGCACAGCGCGAAGCCGATGCCCGGAAATGCCGTAGGCCCCGCCGGGAGGCGGGGCCTACGGGTGAAGCGAAGACGGTGCGGCGGGGACGGGCTCAGCCCGAGCCGACGAAGCCGACGAGGACGAGCCAGACGACCGGGGCGGTCGGCAGCAGGGAGTCCAGGCGGTCCATGATGCCGCCGTGGCCCGGGAGGAGCGTGCCCATGTCCTTGATGCCGAGGTCACGCTTGATCATCGACTCGCCGAGATCGCCCAGGGTCGCGGAGACCGCGACACAGGCGCCCAGGACCAGGCCCTGCCACCAGCTTCCGCCGGTGATCATCAGCTGCATGCCCGCCGCGCCGGCGATCATGCAGAGCAGGACGCCGCCGGCCAGGCCCTCGCGGGTCTTGCCGGGGCTGATCCGGGGAGCGAGCTTGTGCTTGCCGAAGCGCGAACCGGCCGCGTACGCGCCGGTGTCGCTGCAGATGGTGAGCACCAGGAAGAGGGCCACCCGCTGCGGGCCGTCGTCGGCGGCCAGCATCAGCATGACGAAGGTCGCCAGGAAGGGGACGTAGAAGGCGGTGAAGATCCCGGCCGTCACGTCCCGCAGGTAGTTCTCCGGTGGCTCCGTCATCCGCCAGACCAGCACGGCGAGGCTGGTCAGCGCCAACGCCACCACCGCGGCCTCCGGGCCGCCGAGATAGGCGGCCACCTCCATCGCCGCGCCGCCCACCAGCAGCGGGATCAGCGGGACGCGGATGCCCTTGGCCTCCGTGAGCCGGGTGGTGAGCTCCCACATGCCGACGCTCACGGCGGCCACGACCACGCCGACGAAGAGCCACTTGACCACGAAGAGCGAAGCCAGGATCACCGCGCCGAGGCCGAGGCCCACGCCGACGGCGGCCCGCAGGTCGCGTCCGGCCTTCGGCGCGGACTTCTCCGCCGCCTTGGGCGCGGGCGCACCGTTTCCGGGCACACCGTTGCCGGGCGCAGCGTTGCCGGGCGCGCCGGGGCCCGCGGGGCCTCCGGGCGCCGCCTGGGCCGGGCCGCCGGGCTGATGCTCGGGGGCCGGCGGGACGGGAGGCATGTACTGAGTGTGCGCCATGTCCGTGTCCGCGTGCAGACCCTGCGGCTGCTCGGCGCCGTACTCCGGGGAGTACGGCGGGCGGCCGCCCGGCGGGACCTGGCCTCCGGGCACGGCCTGCCCGTAGGCGGCCTGCGCGAACGGCTGCTGCGGCTGGTGCTGGTGCTGCGGGGGCTGGGCGTGGCCGTAGGGCGGCTGGTGGGGCTCCGCCGGCTGGCCGTAGCCGGGCGGCGGCCCGTACGGAGGCTGGGCGTGCCCCGCCGCCGGCCCGTGGTCGGTCACGGGCGGCAGCAGCGTGGTGGCCTGATCGTCACCGAGCGGCGCCGATCCCTCCGGCGCCGATCCCTCCAGTGGCAGTCCGTGGCCCTGTGCGCGGGCCCCGGCACCCCTGTCTCCAAGAGTGGGCCCCCAGAAGGAATCGTCGTTCATCAGACCTCGAGCAGCTCGGCTTCCTTGTGCTTGAGCAGCTCGTCCACCTGGGCGACGTAGCGGCTGGTGACGTCGTCGAGCTCCTTCTCCGCGCGGCGCACCTCGTCCTCGCCCGCCTCGCCGTCCTTGACGAGCTTGTCGAGCGTGTCCTTGGCCTTGCGGCGGACGTTGCGGATGGAGATCTTGCAGTCCTCCGCCTTGGTCCGGGCGACCTTGATGTACTCCTTGCGCCGCTCCTCGGTGAGCTGCGGGAAGTTCACACGGATGATCGAACCGTCATTGCTCGGGTTGACGCCGAGGTCCGAGTTGCGGATGGCCTCCTCGATCACCCGCAGCGAGCTCTTGTCGAACGGCGAGATGACCGCCATCCGCGGCTCCGGCACCGAGAAGGAGGCAAGCTGGTTGATCGGGGTCATCGTGCCGTAGTACTCGGCGACGATCTTGGCGAACATCGCGGGGTGCGCACGGCCGGTGCGGATCGCGGCGAAGTCGTCCTTGGCGACGCTGACGGCCTTCTCCATCTTCTCCTCGGCCTCGAGGAGGGTCTCTTCGATCACAATCTGCTCCTGTCCGGGGCGACCCGGTCTCGAACTGCTGGAACTACTTCGCTTCTCCCGGGCACGTTCACTCAAGGCAGCCCGGTTGTCCATCCCCCGCGAGCGGGAGCCGAGCGCCTCAGGCGGTGGGCGCGTCCGTGCTGATCAACGTCCCGATCTTCTCATTGCGAACCGCCCGGGCGATATTGCCCTCCTTGAGCAGCTCGAAGACGCGGATCGGCAGGTCGTTGTCCTTGCAGAGCGTGATGGCGGTGAGATCGGCGACCTTGAGATCCCGGGCGATCACCTCGGAGTATTCCAGGGCGTCGAACTTGACGGCGTCCGGGTTGATCCGCGGGTCGGAGTCGTAGACGCCGTCCACGCCGTTCTTGCCCATGAGCAGCACCTCGGCGTGGATCTCCAGCGCGCGCTGGACGGCCGTGGTGTCGGTGGAGAAGTAGGGCATGCCCATACCGGCGCCGAAGATCACGACGCGGCCCTTCTCCAGGTGCCGCACCGCGCGCAGCGGCAGGTAGGGCTCGGCGACCTGGCCCATCGTGATCGCGGTCTGCACCCGCGTCTCGATGCCCTCCTTGTTCAGGAAGTCCTGGAGCGCGAGCGAGTTCATCACGGTGCCGAGCATGCCCATGTAGTCCGAACGGGCGCGGTCCATGCCGCGCTGCTGCAGCTCGGCGCCGCGGAAGAAGTTCCCGCCGCCGATGACCACGGCCACCTCGGTGCCGGCCCGCACCACGGTGGCGATCTCACGGGCGATCGCGTGCACCACGTCCGGGTCCACGCCCAGTCCGCCGCCGCCGGCGAAGGCCTCGCCGGAAAGCTTGAGCAGTACGCGGCGACGCGTGGTGCCCTCGTCATCGGTCATCTGCATCGGCTCCTCCTTGTGAAGCACAGCCTTGTGAAGCACAGCCAGCTCGAACTCGGCCGGTGATGCTGGTGGTGCGCATACCCCGGATGGGGGGCACGGATATGAGAAAGAGGCCACTGCCGCCGGAACCTGTTCGGTCACCCGCAGGGCAGTGGCCTCCTCGTCGTTCTCACGACTCACATCGTAGGGGCTGGCCGGAGCCGGCCCCGCTGCTCGACCCTTACGGATCAGGCGCCGACGCGGAAGCGAACGAAGCGGACCAGCTTGACGCCGGCCTCGTCCAGAACCTTCTGGACGGTCTTCTTGTTGTCGCGGGCGTAGGCCTGCTCCAGGACCGCGTTCTCCTTGACGAAGCCGGTGACGCGACCCTCGACGATCTTCGGCAGGGCGGCCTCGGGCTTGCCCTCCTCGCGCGCGGTGGCCTCGGCGATGCGGCGCTCGTTGTCGAGCACCTCGGCCGGGATCTCCTCACGGGAGAGGTAGGTCGGGCCGAAGGCGGCGATGTGCTGCGCCACGCCCTTGGCGACGTCCTCGTTCTCGACGTCCAGCTCGACCATGACGCCGATCGCCGGCGGCAGGTCCGGGTCGGTGCGGTGCATGTAGACGTTGACGTAGTTGCCGTCGTTGAACTGGGCGAAGCGACGGAAGACGATCTTCTCGCCCAGGCTCGCGTTGGCCTCGTCCACGAACTGCTGGACGGTCTTGCCGGGCTCGATCTCGGCGGCCAGGGCGGCGTCGATGTCGGCCGGGGAGTTCTTGGCGACGAAGGCGGCCAGCTCGTTGGCGACGGCCACGAACTTGTCACCCTTGGCGACGAAGTCGGTCTCGCAGTTCAGCTCGACCAGGACACCGGAGTTGCCCTCGACGAGGGAGACGACGGCGCCGTTGGAGGCGTCGCGGCCCTCACGCTTGGCCACACCCTTCTGGCCCTTGATGCGGAGCAGCTCGACGGCCTTCTCGACGTCGCCCTCGCTCTCGTCCAGCGCCTTCTTGCAGTCCATCATCCCGGCGCCGGTGAGCTCGCGGAGCTTCTTGACGTCCGCGGCGGAAAAGTTCGCCATGGTTCCTGAGTCTCTTCTCGCGTTGTCTTGTGAAGTGAGCGAAGAATCGGGGCGGTTCGGCCCACGATCCGACACACGGGAGGGGTACGTCGGCGATCGCCGCCGTACCCCTCCCCGGTCAAGCGTTCAGGCGGGTCAGGCCTGCTCGGCCTCGGCCGCGGGGGCCTCGGTGGCCTCGGTGGCCTCGGCGTCGGCGACCTTCTCGGTCTCGGCGGAGGTCTGGACCTCGGCGTCGGCGGCCTTCTTCTCGGCACCGGCGAGCTGCTCGAGCTCCCACTCGGCCAGCGGCTGGTCCGCACCGGACTCGGCCGGCTTCGCGTCGGCCTTGGCCGCACCGGAGCGGGCGATCAGGCCCTCGGCGACGGCGTCGGCGACCACGCGGGTCAGCAGGGTGACCGAGCGGATGGCGTCGTCGTTGCCCGGGATCTTGTAGTCGACCTCGTCCGGGTCGCAGTTGGTGTCGAGGATCGCGACGACCGGGATGTTCAGCTTGCGAGCCTCGCCGACGGCGATGTGCTCCTTCTTGGTGTCGACGATCCACACGGCGGACGGCACGCGCTGCATGTCGCGGATACCGCCGAGGGTCTTCTCCAGCTTCTCGTACTCGCGCTGCAGGACGAGGAGCTCCTTCTTGGTGAGGCCGGAGCCGGCCACATCCGTGAAGTCGATCTCGCCGAGCTCCTTGAGGCGCTGCAGACGCTTGTAGACGGTGGAGAAGTTGGTCAGCATGCCGCCGAGCCAGCGCTGGTTGACGTAGGGCATGCCCACGCGACCGGCCTGCTCGGCGATGGCCTCCTGGGCCTGCTTCTTGGTGCCGACGAAGAGGACGGAGCCGCCGTGGGCGACCGTCTCCTTGACGAACTCGTACGCGCGGTCGATGTAGTTCAGCGACTGCAGCAGGTCGATGATGTAGATGCCGTTGCGCTCCGTGAAGATGAAGCGCTTCATCTTCGGGTTCCAACGACGGGTCTGGTGACCGAAGTGGACGCCGCTCTCCAGCAGCTCCCGCATCGTGACGACGGCCATGGCCGTGCTCCTTGAGGTTGCTCGGTTGTTCCGCCGCGGCCGGTGGCCGAGGCGCCTGACGCCCTGCTTCGTGCCGGCTCCTGGGCTCCCACGAGGGGCTCGCCGAGGACCGAGCGGCACTGCGCCGGAGGACCGGCGCGGGGCGTGCGAAGTCGACCCGGCACGCCGGGTCGCGACTGAAGTGTACGGGACGCGCCGCACGCCGAGCGACCTGCGCCCGGCGCAGGGGCTCACTCGAAGGGGTGGCCGGCTTTTCCACAGGGCCTGAGTTGTCCACAACTCGACCCGGCGGGGTCGGGGTTGTCCGTCCGGGGGAAGAGAGTGCGGGCATGACCCACACCACGCCCGCTCCCGCGTTCGCCCCACCGCCTCCACTGCCGCCGCTTCCCGGCGGACGGCGGGTGCTGCTCGTGGTGGGCGTGCTGCTCTGGCTGGCGACGGCGGCGCTTGGCCCGCCCGGGCGGGCGCACGCCCAGCCGCCCGCCGGCGCGTCCGCGCCAGGGCTCGCACGGGGACCCGCGCTGCGTCCGGCGGTGGGTCGGGCGCTGGGTCCGGCGCTGGGTCCGGCGCTGCGTCCGGCGGTGGGTCGCGCGCCGGGAGCCGCACCGGGGTCCTGGCTCCGGCCCGCAGCGAGGTCTGCGCGGGGATCCGCACTGGGCCCCGCTGCCGGGCTCACGGCGGGG
>NZ_BBPQ01000057.1:21699-52936 GCF_000787855.1 Streptacidiphilus anmyonensis
GGCCGCGGGCTGCGGCGGTTCGCCCCGCCTCCGGTGCGGTGGGCGGCCGGGCACCGGGGGGTCGACCTGACGGCAGCGGTCGGGGCGCCGGTCCGCGCGGTGCGGGCGGGGGTCGTCTCGTACGTCGGCGTGATCGCCGGGAAGCCGGTGGTCGCCGTGGAGCTGACCGGGACGGGAGCCCCGCCGTTGCGGACCACCTTCGAGCCCGTGGAGGCGAAGGTCACCGTCGGCCAGGCCGTCGGGGCCGGGACGGTCCTCGGGACGCTGGCGGCGCGCGGCGGCCACTGCCCCGTCAGCTGCCTGCACTGGGGGTTGCTGCGCGGCCGGCACTACCTCGATCCGCTGGCCCTGGTCGCACCCGGTCAGGCGCGGCTGCTCCCGCTGACCCCGTCCAGCACCAGGGCGACCGCCGCGTCGACGACCGCCTCCGGCATCTCGTCGGCCGCCTCGCAGAAGGCCAGCCGCTTCGCGGCGGCCTCCACGGTCCCCTGGAGCAGCTGCGCGGCGAGCGCAGGACGCGGGTGCCCCAGCTCGGCGAGCGCGTCGACCAGCGGCCCCACCAGCAGCCCGTGCGCGGCGCGGATGCGCTCCCGCGCACCCTCGTCCAGCTCCAGCGCGGAGAGCGCGGCGAGAGCGCGATGGCGGGCGTCCCCGAAGAGCGCCAGCTGCGCCCGGACGTACGCCTCGACCCGCGCGACGGGCGCCTCCACCGTGCGCACCGCGTCCGCGACCTCGGCGGCCCAGACCGGCAGGTCCACGGCGCACAGCGCCTCGACGACGGCGGCGCGGGACTTGAAGTACTCGTAGACCGAGGAGCGCGCCAGGCCCGTCCGGGCGGCGAGGTTCGGGAAGGTCAGCGCCTCCGTCCCGCCCTCCGCGAGCAGTTCGCGGGCGGCGGCGAGCAGCGCGTCGTGTTGGAGCCTGCGGTGCTCGGCGACGGAGGCAGCTCGGATTCTCGGCACGGAGCCCAGAGTACTGCGCCTCTCGGCGGCCCACGGAGGGACTCAGCGTGCGTCGGCTCAGCGTGCGTCGGAGAGCTTCGCCCGCAGTTGCAGCACCGCCTTGGTGTGGATCTGGCTGACCCGGCTCTCCGTCACCCCGAGCACGTTGCCGATCTCGGCGAGGGTGAACCCCTCGTAGTAGTACAGGCTGACCACCGTCTTCTCCCGGTCGGGGAGGGTGTTGATGGCACGGGCGAGCAGACGCCGGACCTCGCGGGTCTCGGCGACCTCCTCCGGGTCGTCCGCCGTGGTGTCCACCAGGGTGTCGACCAGGCTGCCGCGGACCTCCCCGCCCTCCCCCGGAGCGTGCAGCAGCTCGTCGAGGGCGACGACGTTCGCCAGCGAGAGCTGGCTGAAGATGCCGTGGAGTTCCTCGATCTGGATGCCCATCTCCGCCGCGACCTCCGAGTCGCCAGGCGTGCGGCGCAGGCTGACCTCGAGGGTGGCGTAGGCGCGCTCCACGGCGCGCGCCTTCTGGCGGATGGACCGCGGGATCCAGTCCAGCGCGCGCAGCTCGTCGATGATCGCGCCGCGGATCCGGCTGATCGCGTACGTCTCGAACTTGATCGCCCGCTCGGGGTCGAACTTCTCGATGGCGTCGATCAGCCCGAAGATGCCGGACGAGACGAAGTCGGCCTGCTCCACATTGGCCGGCAGGCCCACGCTGACGCGGCCGGCCACGTACTTCACCAACGGCGAGTAGTGCAGGATCAGCTGCTCGCGCAGCCGCGGGTCGCCCGACACCTTGTAGGCGCGCCAGAGCTCGTCCACCGTACGCACCCGCGCGCTGCGGGGTCCGGGGATGCTGCGGGGTTCCCCCGCAGGGGAGCTGGCGTACCTGGGCATGTGTCGCTTGAGCCGTTCTACCGATCCATTGGGCCATTCAACGGAACGGATGTGAGCGTAGCGTGACGGCGTGCTTTCTGAGCGCTATGAAGACCCCTTGCACGCTGGATTCAGCCTCCAGTGCGCCCCGAGTCGTTCGACCAGACCGAGGGAGAGAAGTTCGTACAGCCGCCGCAGCACCACGTCCGGGCCCAGCAGACAGCGCTGGACCAGGGATTCCACGCTTCCGCCGCGCGCCGACGCGGGCAGGGATTCGAGCACGCGCAGAGTCTCAGGAGCGAGCGCGTCCCGGAGTCGTTCGCGCCCCTCCGGCGTGGCCGCGAGATCCGTTCCGATCTCGCCCACCTGTTCGACGACTTCACCCGCGTCGGCGACCAGCACCGCGCCGCGTCGGATCAGCTCGTGCGTACCGGCGGAGAGCGAACTGGTGGCCGGGCCGGGCACGGCCATCACCTGACGGCACAGATCGCCCGCCCAGCGGGCCGTGTTGAGCGAGCCGCTGCGGCGGGCCGCCTCGACGACGACGGTGCCCCGGGTGAGCGCGGCGATGATGCGGTTGCGCTGGAGGAACCTCGGCCGGTTCGGGTGCGCTCCGAGCGGGAGTTCACTGAGCAGCAGGCCGTGCTCGGCGATGCGGCGCAGCAACTGCTCGTTGGCCCGCGGGTAGACCTGGTCCACGCCGCAGGCGAGGACGCCGACCGTCGGTCCGCCGACGACGAGCGCACCGCGGTGCGCGGCGGCGTCGATGCCGTAGGCCGCGCCGGAGAACACCGTCCAACCGCGTTCGGTCAGGGCCGCGGACAGGTCGGCGGCGAGCCGCTGCCCGTAGCCCGTGCAGGCCCGCGCACCGACGACGGCGACCGAGCGCACGGCCAGCACGCGAAGCGAGGCCGGCCCGCTCACCCACAGGGCGACGGGCCGCACCGGACCGAGGTCGTCCAGCTGGGTCGGCCAGTCGGCCTCGCCCCGGCAGATCAGCCGCGCCCCGATGAGCGCGCCGTGCGCGATCTCGCGCGCCCCGTCCGGGGCGGCGACGCCCGCGGGCAGCGCGCGGGTGAGGCGCGCGAGCGCCTCCTCGGGCCCCCGCTCGTCGATCAACTCCCCGACCCGCTCGTCGCCCGGCTCGACGATCCGCCCCAGCGCGGCCCACACCGCGCGCTGTCGCTCGGCCGAGGGGTCGGCAACCACCGGACCAGGCGGTCCCGGCGGACCGGGCGGACCGGGCGGACCGGAGGTATCGGGTTCTGCGTCCATGAAGGCTCCAGGGAGGGTGAGGTGGATGAATGCGGGCACGAGCAGTCGAAACGGTGAGCCGCCCGGGCGGTGTACTCCGCGAGGCGCGGGCGGGGCCGGTAAGCCGAACGCCGCGGCGGCACCGGCCCCACCCGGTGGCAGGCAGGCGGGCCAACACGGCTGAGCCGCTTGCGGCAAGCGACGCCAGCCACCCGGCAGCGCATCCCGCGGAAAGTGGGCGGGCGGCGAGCCGGACGCTGCGGCGGCACCAGCCCCGCCCGCTGGCGGGTAGGCGGGCCAACGCCATTGAGCTGCTTGCAGCAGGCGACACCCAGCCGCCCGGCGGCGAACTTCCGTCGAGGGCGGGCGATGAGCCGGAGGCCGCAGCTGCGACGCCAGCCCAGCCGGTTGCGCCCTCCCGCCCGAGGCGGGCAGGCGGGGCCGGACTCGGGAGCCGTGCATGCCGCCGGCGGGCGGCGCGAGCGGAGCCCGGTGGCGGGCTCCCGTGAGGCACGTCGCGCGCGAACCCAGGCTGGTGGGCCACAGGGGAAGGGTGGTCCCGTGCCGGCGCGGCGCTTCTGGACGGGGCGTCGGCACGGGACCGGTCGGTGGGGTGGGTCCGTGGGTGCGTTGCGTCAGGGCGTGAGGGGTCGTCAGAAGGTGGGATCAGGCGGTTGCGCGGAGCGGAAGGCGGTGCCGCGCAGGGCGAGGGCGGTGCGGACGTGCTCGCGATGGGGGCGGTCGGAGCCGGCGAGGTCGGCGGCCGTCCAGGCGACGCGGAGGACGCGGTCGAGGCCGCGGGCGGTGAGGAATCCGCGTTCCATCTCGCGTTCCGCGTCCCGCAGCGCCTCGGGGCCGAGGGGGTGGCGGGTGCGCAGCTCGTGGCCGGGCACCTCGCCGTTGAGCCGCCACGGGGCCTCCGCGTACCTCGCCGCGGCGCGTTCGCGTGCGGCGAGGACGCGCGCGGCGACGGCCGCGCTGGACTCGGCGGGCGCGTCCCGCTGCCGCAGCAGCGCCGTGCGGCTCACCGCGTCGACCTCGACGCGGAGGTCGACGCGGTCCAGCAGCGGCCCGCTCAGGCGGGCCTGATAGCGCGTCACCATCGTGGGCGTGCACTCGCAGGCGTCGCCGCGTCGCGACCAGCGCCCGCAGGGGCAGGGATTGGCCGCGAGCAGCAGCAGGAACCGGGCGGGCAGCCGCAGTGAGCCCGCTGAGCGGGCGACCAGCACCTCGCCGGCCTCCAGCGGCTGCCGCAGCGCGTCCAGCACGCGGACGCTGAACTCCGGCGCCTCGTCGAGGAAGAGCACGCCCCGGTGGGCGAGCGAGGCAGCCCCGGGACGGGGCAGGCCGCTGCCGCCGCCGACGATGGCGGGCATGGTCGTGCTGTGGTGCGGCGCGCAGTACGGCGGGCGCTGGACCAGCGGTCGGCCCGGCGGGAGCAGGCCGGCGATCGAGTGGATGGCGGTGACCTCCAGCGCCTCCTTCCGGTCGAGCGGCGGCAGGATCCCCGGCAGGCGCTCGGCCAGCATCGTCTTGCCGGCTCCCGGTGGGCCTTTCAGGAAGAGGTGGTGGCCGCCCGCCGCCGCCAGCTCCAGCGCGTGGCGGGCCTCGCACTGGCCCGCGACGTCGGCGAGGTCCTTGCGCCAGCCCCCCGCCGCCTCCGCGCGGTGGACGCCCAGCCCCGGCAGCGAGAGGCCGGCGAGGGCGGGATCGGGCCCGGCCCCGAAAAGCTGGTCCGGCGGCTCCTCCGGCTCCGGCTCGCCGCACAGCAGCGCGATCAGCTGGCGCAGCGAGCGGACCGGCAGCACCTCGACTCCCGGCACGAGTGCGGCCTCGGCGGCGGTGGCCTGGGCGACGGCGACCTTGGCGTAGCCCGCGTCCGCGGCGGCCAGCACGGCCGGGAGGACCCCGCGGACCGGTCGCGCCCGGCCGTCGAGGCCGAGCTCGCCGACGAGCAGCAGCCGTTCGATCGACTCCGGCTTCAGCCGCTCGCACGCCGCGAGCACGGCGCAGGCGATGGCCAGGTCGAAGCCGGAGCCGGACTTCGGCACGGAGGCGGGCGAGAGGCCCACGGTGAGCTTGCGCAGCGGCCACTTCTCGCCGCTGTTGACGACGGCGGCGCGCACGCGGTCCCGGGACTCGCTGATCGCCTTGTCCGGCAGCCCCACGATGGTGAACGCCGCGAGCCCCGGCTCGATGTCGGCCTGCACCTCGACCACGACGCCGTCCACGCCGAGGAGCGCGACAGAGCCGGTGCGGGCGAAGGCCACCTCAGGCCACCGCCCCGCGCAGGTGCGTCACCCTGGCCGGACCGCGGCGGCCGTGCACGACGCTGAGCAGGTCGATCCGCAGCCCGCCCGGGGGCGGGCTCCCGGACCACTCCTCGGTGAGCCAGCGTTCGGCGAGGGAGGCGAGCCGGCTCGCCTTGGTCTCGTCGATGGCCTCCGAGGGGCTCTGCGGGCCGCCCTCGGTGCGGGTCTTCACCTCGCAGACGGCGAGGACGGCGCCGTCGGGGAGCGGGTCGAGCGCGACGATGTCGAGCTCGCCCGCGCGACAGCGCCAGTTCCTGGCCAGGATCCGCAGCCCGGAATCCTCCAGGTGGCGAACGGCGGCGCGCTCTCCGTAGGCGCCGAGCGCCTGGGTGCGTGCGGTCATCGGGGATCACCTCCACGCAGCAGCCTTCCGCCGCGTGGAGCGCGATTCCAACGGCCTCCGCCGGCCTGTGGACAACCCCGGGGTGTGGAAAACCCGGCCACCCGCAGGAGGGACGGCGACGCGACGGCGCGGCTACGGCGTCAGTGGCCCCCGCCTCCGAAGCCCGCGTCGTCCTGCGGGAGCTCGAGATCGCTCTTGGCGAGCTCCTCCACGTTCACGTCCTTGAAGGTGAGCACCCTGACCTGCCGCACGAAGCGCGCCGGGCGGTACATGTCCCAGACCCACGCGTCCGCCATCGTGACCTCGAAGAACACCTCGCCCTGGAGCGAGTGGACCTTGAGCTCGTAGTCGTTGGTCAGGTAGAAGCGGCGCTCGGTCTCGATGACGTACTTGAACAGACCGACGACGTCCCGGTACTCCCGGTAGAGCTTGAGCTCCATCTCGGTCTCGTACTTCTCGAGATCCTCGGCACTCATCCCTACGTTCCCCTCAGCTGTGCGTACGTCCAACCATTGTGGACCACAGGCGCGGCCCGGAGAGCCTGACCGGGCGGGCCGGCGGGCCTTCCCGCAGGACCTGGCCGAGGAGCTTCGCCAGCGCGTTCGGATAGATCGTCTCGCGCGTGGTCGTCAGCTCGTCCAGGGTCCACCAGCGCAGCTCGTCCGTGCTGCGCTGCTCAAGCTCGGTCTGGCCCGAGGCGTCGGTCTCGACGGTGTCCGTCCGGGCCAGGTAGTACCACTCGTCCTGGGCGTACATCCGGCCGTCGAACTCGAACTCGGTCGCCCTCGTGGCCAGCAGCGCGCCCAGGCGGGCGTCGCGGATGCCGGTCTCCTCCGCGATCTCCCGGTACGCCGCGTCGGCGAGCTCCTCGCCGTCCTCGACGCCGCCGCCCGGGGTGAACCACCACTGGCGGCCGGGTTCCTGCGGGTCGAAACCGTGCAGCAGCAGGATCCGGTCCTGCGGATCGAGCAGCAGCACGCGCGCCGCCCTGCGCCGCCTGGGTCCCATCCGCCCTCCGTGCATCGTGCCTCGCCGTCGAGGTCACGCCTCTCGCGTGCGCCGACGGTTCACTATGCCAGCGACGGTACCCGCCCCCGCGGTGATCAACACCAGCGCGCCGCCGCCGACCGCCGCGTAGGCCGCCAGACCCAGCGGTCCGTGGTCGGTCGCGGCGTGGCCGCCGGGCAGCGCGTCGAAGACGCTGGTGCGGTCGATGGTGTGGACGGACCCCACCGGGAAGACGACGCCCTCGACGCGGCCGAGCACGGAGGAGGCGGGAACGGTGCCGTCGAGCTGGTCGAGGTGGACCCGGGAGTCCTCGGAGATGGCGCGGTTGTCGCCCATCAGCCAGAGCCGGCCGGCCGGGACGACCGCGGAGAACTGCTGGTCGGCGGGGCCCGCCCGGCCGACGGTCGGGTTCTCGTCGAGGTAGCTCTCCGCGAGCGGGATGCCGTTGACGGTGACCCGGCCCTGGGCGTCGCAGCACTTCACATGGTCGCCGCCGATGCCGACCACCCGCTTGACCATGGCCGTGTCGCCCCACTGGGCGTCCTTGAAGACGACGATGTCGCCGCGGCCTATGTCGTTGCCGGAGACCCGCTCCGCCAGCACCGTCTGGCCCGCCATGACCGTGGGCTCCATCGAGCCGGTCGGCACCGCGTAGGGGCGGTACTGGAAGGCGATCAGCGCGAACCCGCCGACCATGGCCACCAGGCCGATCCCGATGCCCAGAGCCTGGATCACCGCACCCGCCGTGGGCTTCCGTCCCGCCATTTAGTGCCGCTCCGCTCTCCGCCACCGCGAACAAGAGGCGCGCACGACAAGGGGCCGTGGCGCGTCCGAGCAGATTACTCGGCAGTACCACGGCCCCCGCAAGAGCTGGAGGGTGCCTACTTCTGGCGCAGCTTGCGGCGCCGGTTCAGCCAGGTGATCGGGACGGCGGCGACGAGACCGACCACGCCGGGGGAGCCCGCCGCGAGGGCGAGGGCCTGGTTGTTGATGCCCGGCTGGGAGAAGGTGTCCGGGATCGGCAGGGTCTTCCAGTGGGAGATCGGCCAGGCCACCACGATCGCACGGCCGATGACCTTGCTGTCCGGCACCGATCCGCCGCCCGGCTCGTCGGCGTGGTACCGGGAGTCGAGCGAGTCCTGGCGGTGGTCACCCATCACGTAGATCGAGTTCGCCGGGACCTTGAAGGTGGGGATGTTCTTGTCGCCGCACGGCGTGCTGCCCGGGTAGAGGTACGGCTCGTTCAGCGCCTTGCCGTTGACGTAGACGGGCCCGGTGCCCGAGCAGCTGATGGTGTCGCCGCCGACCGCGATGACACGCTTGATCAGGTCCTTCTCGTTGACCGAGGGCATCAGGCCGATCCAGGACATCACGTCCTGGAAGCCGCGGACGACGGCGTTGCTGCTCGGCTGCTCACCCGGCTCCCCGGCGAGCCAGTCGCTCGGGTCGTGGAAGACCACGACCTCGCCGCGCGAGGGCTTGGAGCCGAAGTTCGGCGTCAGCTTGTCCACCAGCACGCGGTCGCCGACCTGGAGGGTGTTCTCCATCGAGCCGGAGGGGATCGAGAAGGCCTGCACCAGGAAGGTCTTGATCAACAGCGCCAGCGCGAGCGCGACGACGATGAGGATCGGCAGCTCCTTCCAGAAGGAGCGCTGCTTCTTGGACTTCTTGTCCGAGCCGGCGCGACCGCCCCGGCCGCCGGCCTCGTCGGGGTCGTCGGACGCGCCCCCGCCGCCCGCGCCGCGTCCGGCGCTGTCGAGGAAGTCTTCGTCCTCGGAGAGGTTCGGCGTCGAACTCCCCGCCTGGTCACCCATATTCTTCGCAGCCTCGCTCTTCTCCTCGGCGGCTTCCCCGCGTGCCTTGTCGTCCACGGACCCTACGGTACGGCGGCTGGAGTCCTCGGGCTCGCCGACACCATCACGGGCACCGATCACCAAGTCCCCCACGTCGCCTCCTCAGCTGAACCGTGGACGGCGTCCGTCCACGCAACCACTACCACCAGGCCCACCCGCGTTACCACCGCGCCACTCACAACGTCTCGCGACACCTCACCGCGCCTCACGCGCGGCGGCCGCGACTCGCGCGCCTCACCCCGGGCGCAGCCGCGACCACACCCATAACGATCGGGAGTTCCGTAGGAACCGGGGAGAGCGGCCCGGCCGAGGAAACTTGACGAACACTTTGCTGGCCGCCCGGCAGGGTCCGCCAGCGCGAGAGCGGCCAGACGATCGCGACAGCCCGTCCGACCACGTCTTTCTCCGGCACGAAGCCGCCACCGGGCTCGTTCATGTGGTACCGGGAATCGGCGGAGATGTCGCGATGGTCACCCATCACCCACAACTCCCCCGGCGGCACCAGCACCTTGAACGTGATCCGTGAGGGCGGGTTGCCGGGGTAGAGGTACGGCTCGTCGATCTCGTGGCCGTTCACCACGATCTTCCCGTCGGAGCCGCAGCAGACCACCGTGTCGCCGGGCACGCCGATGACGCGCTTGATCAGGTCGCGGTCCGAGGGCAGCAGGCCGAGGAAGGTGAAGGTGCTCTTGAGCGCGCCGACCACCGGCCCGGAGGTGGGCACGGGGTCGTTCTTCAGCCAGTCGCTCGGGTCGTTGAAGACGACCACGTCGCCACGCTGCGGGGTCCAGCCGAACCACGGGGAGAGCTTGTCGACAGCCACCCGGTCACCGATCGCGATGGTGTTCTGCATCGACCCGGAGGGGATCGAGAAGACCTGGACCAGGAAGGTCTGCAGCAGCAGCGTGATCACCAGGGCGACGGCGATGACCAGCGGCACCTCGCGGACCAGCGAGCGCCGACGGCGCCGCTTGGCGCGCTGGGCGGTGCGGCGCCGCTCCGCGCGGCCGCGCCCGGCCCGGGAGCCGTCGGCGGAGAGCGCCTCCTCGTCGTGCTCGGAACCCCCGTAACCCGAACCCCCGTAACCCGAACCCCGGTGGCCCGAACCCCCGTGCGCCGAGTGCCCGGTCCCGGTGCGCGGCCTACCCCTGGTGCCCACGGGCCCCGCCTCCCGCGCTCGCGATTCGGCGGTCCAGCGCGGCGAACACCTGCGGACGGTCGAGCGAACGCCAGTGACCCAGGGGCGCGATCACCCACTCCGCGCGCCCGACGACCCGGCTGACCGGCACGAAGCCGCCGCCCGGGTCGCCCAGGTGGGCGCGCGAGTCGGCGGAGACCGCGCGGTTGTCGCCCAGCACGAACAGTTCGCCGGCCGGGACCTGGACCGCGAAGGGGAAGGCGGACGGGGCGGCGCCGGGGTAGAGGTAGGAGCTCTCGTCGAGTTCGACGCCGTCGACGGTGATCCGGCCGTGGGCGTCGCAGCACTTGACCGTGTCGCCGCCCACCCCGATGACGCGTTTGACGAAGTCGTCCCCGGAACCGTCGCCGTCGGCGGGACTCCCCGCCTGGCCTCCGGTGTCGACGAAGGAGCCGCGGCCGTCGAAGACGACGACGTCGCCGCGGTGCGGCGTTCCGCCGAAGTCGTAGGAGAGCTTGTCGACCAGCACCCGGTCGCCGACCGACAGCGCGTTCTCCATGGAGCCGGAGGGGATCGTGAACGGCTGGGCGACGAAACGGTTCACCAGGACGATGACCAGGGCGCAGACGCCCACCAGCGCGACGAACTCCTTGGTCCTCCTGGAGACGCGCGGAATGCCGAAGGACCGCGACGGCGCATCGGTCCCCTCGTCGTCGACGGGGGACGGAGCGCTGTCGCGGTCCTCGGGAAGCTGCTGGGTTTCCATTGCGGGAGCAGCCTAAGCCATCAGGCTGTGCCGCCAGGGAGGTCAGCGGGCGCGGGAACTCAGTTCTCGCGCTTCTCCTTGATCTTCGCAGCCTTGCCGCGCAGCTCGCGCAGGTAGTACAGCTTGGCGCGACGGACGGAGCCGCGGGAGACGACCTCGATCTTCTCGACGATCGGGGTGTGCACCGGGAAGGTGCGCTCGACGCCGACGTTGAAGGAGACCTTGCGGACCGTGAAGGTCTCGCGGACGCCCGCACCCTGGCGACGGATGACAACACCCTTGAACTGCTGGATACGGGAGCGGTTGCCCTCGATGACGCGAACGTGGACGTTCACGGTGTCACCGGCGCGGAACGTCGGGATGTCAGAACGGACCGACGCGTTGTCGATCTCGCTGATCAGGTTGGCCATGATCTCTCCATCACAGGCGCCACAGGCCGCCCGCGGAATAGGTCTGCGATGAGGTGCTGTGTGTCACCCGGTTCCCGTCGTCCCCCCTGAGGCAGAGGCGGCGGTCCTGTGCGCGGCGCGGAGGCCGCTGCGGCCGGAGACAGGCAGCAAGGGGTCATTCTGCCATGTCGTCCGAGCTCTGGAGAAATCGGCCGCTCGGCTCGTCCCACCAGACGCCCAGACCGGCCAGCGCCTTGAGGTCGTGCTTGTCCATGTCCTCGCGCCGCCAGCGGGCGACCAGGTCGGGCCGGTGGGCGAGGGTGCGGGCGAACGCCTGCTCGCGGCGCCAGCGGGCGATCTTCCCGTGGTGGCCGCTGAGCAGCACCTCGGGCACCTCGCGGCCGCGCCACTCGGCGGGCTTGGTGTAGACGGGGCCCTCCAGCAGGTCCGCCATCCGCCCCGGCGCGAAGGAGTCGTCCTGGTGCGACTCGGCGTTGCCGAGCACGCCGGGCAGCAGCCGGGCCACGGCCTCGACGATGACCAGCACCGCGACCTCGCCGCCGGCCAGCACGTAGTCGCCGATGGACACCTCGACGACCGGCATCCGGTCGGCGGCGTCCTCGATGACGCGGCGGTCGATGCCCTCGTACCGGGCGGGCGCGAAGGCCAGCCAGGGCTCGGCGGCCAGCTGCTGGGCCAGCTCCTGGGTGAACGGCCGCCCACTGGGCGTCGGAACGACGAGCGTGGGCACCGCGCCCGCGCCCGGACCGGAGGCGACGACCGCGTCGAGCGCCTCGGACCACGGCTCGGGCTTCATCACCATGCCGGGACCGCCGCCGTAGGGCGTGTCGTCCACGGTGCGGTGGATGTCGCGGGTGAATCCGCGCAGCTCGTGCAGGCGGACGTCCAGCTGGCCGCGGGCGCGGGCCTTGCCGACGAGGGAGAGGTCGAGCGGGGCCAGGTACTCGGGGAAGATCGTGACGACGTCGATGCGCATCAGGCGTCGGCCTCGTCGTCCGCGACCTCGTCATCCGCGACCCTGCCGTCGGCGGCCTTGCCCTCGGCGGCCGTTCCGTCGGCGGATTCGTCGCGGGAGGAGGCGACGACGGCCTCGGCGGCGTCGATCAGGCCCGGCGGCGGGGTGATCACGGCGCGCTGCGCCTCCAGGTCGATCTCGGGGACGATCTCGCTGACGAACGGCACCAGCACCTCCGTGCCGTCCGGGCGGACCACGGTCAGCAGGTCCTGGTACGGCAGGTGCAGCACCTCGGTCAGCTCGCCGACGACGGTGCCGTCGGTCAGCACCACGTCGAGGCCGACCAGCTGGTGGTCGTAGTACTCGTCCGGGTCCTCCGGGCTGTCCTCCGGGTCGATCTCGGCGATCAGCAGCGTGCCGCGCAGGGCCTCGGCGCCGTTGCGGTCGTGGACGCCCTCGAACCGCAGCAGCAGCCGACCGCTGTGCACCTTGCCGGTGGCGACGGTCAGCGGACCGGCCGAAGCCGGGTCGGTCATCAGCACGGCGCCGGGCCCGAGCCGCAGCTCGGGCTCGTCGGTGCGCACCTCCACGGTGACGTCGCCCTTGATCCCGTGGGCGCGGCCGATCCGGCCGACGATCAGCTGCACTGTTCCGCGTCTCCTTCAGACTTCACAAACGATCACCACAAACGAGAAGGACCGGCTGGGATCAAGGATCCCAGCCGGTCCGTAGAGGTGCCTCTCAGCAGCCCGTCAGCGGGCGCTGTCCACGTCGACCAGGTCGACGCGGACACTGCGACCGCCGAGGGCGGTGACCACGGTGCGCAGCGCACGTGCCGTGCGCCCACCGCGGCCGATGACCTTGCCCAGGTCCTCCGGGTGCACCCGCACCTCCAGGACCCGGCCCCGGCGGAGCTCACGCGAGCGGACCTGGACCTCGTCCGGGTTCTCGACGATGCCCTTCACCAGGTGCTCGAGGGCTTCCTCCAGCATGCTCAGGCCTCGGCGGAAGCGTCGGACTCGGCGGCGGCCTCGTCCTTCTTCTCCGTCTTCTTCGCCTTCGGGGTGATGGCGACACCGGTGGTCGAGTCCTCGAAGCCGGCGACGGCCTTGGCGAAGAGGTGCGAGAAGTCGGTGACCTTCGGCTCGCGGACCTTCAGCGGCGCCGGGGCCTCGAGGCCCTTGAACTTCTGCCAGTCGCCGGTGAGCTTCAGGATGGCGAGCACGGCCTCGGTCGGCTGCGCGCCGACACCCAGCCAGTACTGCGCCCGGTCGCTGTCGACCTCGATGATCGAGGGGTCGTAGGTCGGCTGGTAGATGCCGATCTCCTCGATCGCACGACCGTCACGCTTGGTGCGCGAGTCGGCGACGACGATGCGGTAGTGCGGGGAGCGAATCTTGCCGAGACGCTTCAGCTTGATCTTGACTGCCACGGGAGTGGTTTCTCCTGGTTTTGACGTGGTTGAGCAGCCGCGCATTCCACGTGGGGTTGCGGCTGCTGGCTGCTCGACGGACACGTCAGCCGGAGGAGAGAGGGGTCCTGCTCGGCTGCCGAGTACTCAGCTGTCCATTCTGCCATATCGGCGCAGGACGCCTTACCACGGCCGGGCGGGCCGGGGGTGAACCCCGGGCCGGGCCGGAGCGGACCCGGCGGGGCGTTCGGGCGGCGCGAGGCCGCGACGGACCGCCGCACCGTGCAAAGGACGTCGTGAAAGGACGTCATGCCGAGGACACCGTCCAGGGGCGCGGGGCCCGTTGCGGGCGTGGCCCTTTTCGGGCATGCGGCTTCGCCGCCTGTCGGCTCAGCCGACTCCACCGCATGAGCGCACGTCGCGCTCCTGCGTCCCGCACCCCCTGCGTTCGCGGCCCGTGTCCCGCGACGCCGGACGGTGCAACCCACCCGCCGGTCAGGCGTCAGCGCCGGGCGCGCGGCTCGGCGATCTGGAAGGTCTCCCCGCAGTTGCCGCAGACGATCGGCGCCTGCGACAGGACGGAGGGGACCACCCGGACGTTGCGCCCGCAGCCGCAGACCGCCTTGACACGGACACCGCCCCCGGAGGAGCCGTGCCGCGTCGCGGGGCCGCGGAAGGTGCGCGACCGGTCCACCACGCCGCTGGTCGCGGCGGCATGGTCGCCGAGCGCGCGCTGCAGGCGGTCAATCGTTTCCGCATAGCGCTCGCGGGTCTCCGGCCGCATGGCGACGAGGGAGAAACCGGAGCTGGGATGAGGGTCGGCGTTGTGGTCCAGGCCGAGTTCGTCGGCAAGGGCCAGGAAGCGCCGGTTGTGGTAGCGCCCGGCCCGGGAGGTGTCCCGGATGCCGCGCGCGGCGGCGAGGCCGTGTGCGGCCTCGTGCAACAGCCGCTCGAAACCGAGCTCGGTGCCGCAGGCCGAGGAGGACTCCCCGATCAGCGACTCCGGAGCCGCAAGATTCGGCAGGTCGGAGTGGAAGCGCTGGATGTCGCCCCAGGCGACGGCCAGCTCAGCGGCGAGAACAAGAGGTTGTGTCGTGCTCACGCAACGCAAACGAGGAAGGTTCCCGGGATGTTCCGCAGAATCGGGAATTGTTGAAGGCTTTATTTTTCCGTGACCTGGACCACATCCGGCGGCAACCTGCGGCCGAATGCTCAGGGATTGGCCATCTTCCGTTCTGGGAAAGCAAGTTGACCAGACGAACCGGGCCGGTCCGGGCACTCTCGAAGGAGAGCGCCGGACCGGCCCGGCTACGACGTTCGATGGAGCTCCGTCCGCCCCGTCGGAACGAGTCCGCGGAGACGACCTGTCTCAGTACGCGCGGGCCACGATCGCGACGTTGCCCGGCTGGTCGTCCTCGGCCGGGACCGAGCCGTCCTCGGCGACGATGCAGCGCACCGAGACGCCCTGCTCGGCCAGCTTGGCCTCGCCTTCGGGCCCGAGCTCGGCCCAGGAGATCCGGCCCCAGCCGGTCGCGGCGGCCTCGACGGCCTCGTCGATGGTGGCGACCTCGACGGTGCGGGCCTCGCGACGCTCGCGGGACTGGCGCAGCAGCAGCGCCTGGTCCTCCTCCAGGATCCGCGGAACCAGCGTGGGCAGCGTGCCCGCGTCGACCGGCTCCTTGCCGCCGGCGATGCGGCGCACCACCATCGCGGTGCCGTTCTCCAGGTCGCGCGGGCCGACCTCGATGCGCACCGGGACGCCCTTGAGCTCCCAGTCCACCGCGCGGCGGCCGAACGGCGTGTCGGTCCTGTCGTCGACGACCACGCGGACGCCGGCGGCCTCCAGCTGCGCACCGATCTCGCGGACCTTGGCCAGCACGGCCTCGTCGCCCTTGATCGCCAGCACGACGGCCTGGACCGCGGCGAGCCGCGGCGGCACGCGCAGGCCGTTGTCGTCGCCGTGCGACATGATCAGACCGCCGACCATGCGGGTGGAGACACCCCAGGAGGTCTGCCAGACGTGCTCGCGCTCGCCCTCGCCCTTGAGGTACGTGGTGTTGAACGCCTTCGCGAAGTTCTGGCCGAGCTCGTGGCTGGTGCCCATCTGCAGCGCCTTGCCGTCGCCCATCATGCCCTCGAGGGTGAGGGTGTTGATGGCGCCCGCGAAGCGCTCCTTGGCGGTCTTGCGGCCCAGCACCACGTCGATGCCGAGGACGTTGGTCATGAAGTCGCCGTAGACGTCGGTGTGGATCATCGAGGCGTAGGCGTGCGCGTCCTCGTAGGTGGCGTGGGCCGTGTGGCCCTCCTGCCAGAGGAACTCGGTGGTGCGCAGGAAGACGCGCGGGCGCAGCTCCCAGCGGACCACGTTGGCCCACTGGTTGATCAGCAGCGGCAGGTCGCGGTGGCTCTGGACCCACTTCGAGAAGTACTCGTTGATGATCGTCTCGGAGGTGGGCCGGACGACGACGGGCTCCTCGAGCTCCTTGCCGCCGCCGTGGGTGACCACGGCCAGCTCCGGCGCGAAGCCCTCGACGTGCTCGGCCTCCCGCGTCAGGTAGGACTGCGGGATGAACATCGGGAAGTAGGCGTTCTGTGCGCCCGCCTTCTTGATCCGCGCGTCCATCTCCTGCTGCATCCGCTCCCACAGGCCGTAGCCGTACGGTCGGATGACCATGGTGCCGCGCACCGGACCGTTGTCGGCCAGCTCGGCCTTGTTGATCAGATCCTGGTACCAGCGCGGGAAGTCCTCCGCCTGGGGGGTGAGAATGGGAGCCTTTGCCATGGGGCGAATGGTACGGCCCGGAAAGGGTCGGGCTCCAATCTGTTCCCTCCCCCGCGAGGCGGCAAGGGGGGCCGTTCGGGCTCTGGACGGCGGGCGGTTCCCGCGCTTGATTGGAGGCAGACGCCCGGCCGCACGGGGTGAGCCCGAGATGAGGAGCCGTCATATGGTCTCTGCGCATACGACTCGGACCACGGCCCGGCAGCGGGCGCGGGACTGGGCGGAGATCCAGGAGCGGATGCTCGTGCCGCTGTACGAGGCGGTCTACTCCCGTCTGGACGTCGGCCCGGCCACCTCCGTCCTGGGCCTCGGCTGCCGCAGCGGGCTCGCGCTGCTGCTGGCCGCGGGGCGCGGCGCGGACGTCGTGGGGCTCGAGCCGGAGGCGGAGCTGCGGGAGATCGCGCAGGACCGTTCACTGCGGGTCCTCACGGACGTGTACGGCGAGCTGTCCTCCGGGCGGCCGGGGGCGCACACCCTGGTCACCGCGTTCGAGCACCTCTCCTGCGCGGCCGATCCGCGGGCCCTGGTCCACGACGCCGCCCGGCTCACCGCGCGCGGCGGTCACGTCGCCCTGGCGGTCTGGGGTCCCGAGGAGCGCTGCGAGAGCGCCTCCGTCCTGGACGTCGCCCGCCGCCACGGCGGCTACGACGCGTTCGCGCTGGCCGCGCCGGGCGCGCTGGACTCCGTGATCGCCGACGCGGGGCTGCGCCCGGCCGGCGGCGGCCGCGTCCGCTGCCCCTACGCCTACCCCGACCTCGACAGCGCGCTGCGCGGGCTGCTCTCGACGGGTGTCTTCGACTCGGCGACGGAGTTCGCGGGCGAACGCCAGGTCGAGAAGGAGCTGCGCGAGGCCCTCTACCCGTGGACCCGGGAGGACGGGTCCGTGCGGATGGAGAACGTCTTCCGCTACGCGCTGGCGGAGCGGGTCCGGTAGGCCCCCTCCCCCGGGGGCTAGTCGGCGTCGCCGCCCCGCCGGACTCCCGCGATGCGGTAGGCCTCGTCCTCGTCCAGGGTCTCGTGCTCCATCAGCGCGTTCGCGAGCGCGTCCAGCCGCGCGCGGTGGGCCAGCAGCTTGCGGCAGGCCTCGTCGTAGCACTCCGAGACGATCCGCCGGGCCTCCTCGTCCACGGCGTCGAGGGTGCTCGGGGCGGCCGCGAGGCCGTACGCGCCCTGGGTGTCGTTCGGGATCGCCGTCAGCCGGCCGACGCGTTCGCTCATGCCCCAGCGGCCCGCCATGCCGCGGGCGATGTTGGTGACCTGCTCCAGATCGCTCTCCGCGCCGGTCGTGACGACGCCGTAGACGACCTGCTCCGCGGCCATGCCGCCCAGCGCGCCGATGATGCGGCCGCGCAGGTACTCCTCGGTGTAGGAGTACCGGTCCGCCTCGGGCGTCGAGAGCGTGACGCCGAGCGCCCGCCCACGCGGCACGATGGTGATCTTGCGGACCGGGTCCGCCCCGGGCTGAAGCATGCCGAGAAGCGCGTGGCCCGACTCGTGGTACGCCGTGCGCAGCCGGTCGGCATCCGGCATGACCAGCGCCCGGACGGCGCCCAGCTGGACCTTCTCCAGCGCCTCGGAGAAGTCGCGCGCCGAGACCTCGTCGTCCTTGCGCTTGACCGCGAGCAGCGCGGCCTCGTTGGCGAGGTTGGCCAGCTCCGCGCCGGTCATGCCCGGGGTGGTCTTGGCGACCTGCTCCAGGTCGACGTCGGCGGCGAGCGGCTTGTCCCGGGTGTGGATCTTCAGGATCGCCTCGCGGCCGGTGCGGTCGGGCGGGCTGACCATGACCGTGCGGTCGAAGCGTCCGGGCCGCAGCAGCGCCGGGTCCAGCACGTCGGAGCGGTTGGTGGCGGCCAGGACGACCACGCCCTCGGCGCCGGAGAAGCCGTCCATCTCGGTGAGGATCTGGTTGAGCGTCTGCTCGCGCTCGTCGTGGCCGCCCATGGAGTTGCCGCCGCCCCGGGCCCGGCCGATGGTGTCGATCTCGTCGATGAAGATGATCGCGGGGGCGATCTTGCGGGCCTCCGCGAACAGCTCGCGCACCCGGGACGCGCCCACCCCGACGATCATCTCGATGAACTCGGAGGCCGAGGCCGAGAAGAACGGCACGTTCGCCTCCCCCGCGACCGCGCGGGCCAGTAGCGTCTTGCCGGTGCCGGGAGGGCCCGCGAGCAGCACGCCGCGCGGCATCTTCGCGCCGAGCCTGCGGTACTCCTGCGGGCGGCGCAGGAAGTCGACGACCTCGGCGAGCTCGCCCTTGACCTCGTCGATGCCGGCCACGTCGGCGAAGGTGGTGCGCTCGGCGCCGGGCGCGAGCTCGATCGGCTTCGGCGGCTCCTTGCGGGCCAGCCCGCCCATCCCGCCGCGCGCGCTCATCCGGCGGGCGATGACGATCCAGACCAGGATCAGCAGCAGCATAGGCGCCAGCGAGATCAGCAGGTTGGCGAGGAAGCTGCGTTCCTTGACCACCGGCTCGGCGTCGACCTTGACGTTCTGCGCCGTCAGTTCGCCCCACAGGTTGTCGTTCGCGAAGGTGGGGCGGGTGGTGGTGAAGTCCTGGTACGTCTTCTTGTCGTTGTCCGGGTCCGGTTGGGCGCTCTTCAGCTTGCCCTCGATCGAGTCGCCCTTGGCGTAGATCTCGGAGACCTGGCCTGCGTTCAGCTGCTTGGTGAACTCGGTGTACGGGACGCCCAGCTGGCTTCCGCGACCGAAGAGGTTGAGCAGCAGGTCGACCAGGAGGAAGACGACCAGCGCCGTGAGGATCATGCTGAACCAGTTGCCCCGCGAGGTCTTCTTCGGCGGCTGGGGCGGGGGCGGCGCGCCCTCCGAACGCCAGAGCTTGTCCGGATCCTCGCGAGGCGGCACAGGACTGGTCACCTTTGTGACAATACGGACAATCAGGACGCGTCGCCAGCGCCCGCGCCGGGCCACTCCTCCACGGTCAGCGCGTACCGCTCGTGGTCCCGCCAGGCGTTCTGCAGGAACAGCATGCGCGGCGAGAAACCCTCCAGCCGGAAGCCCAGCCGCTTGGCCATCGCGATCGACGGCCCGTTCTCCGGCTGCACGTTGATCTCCAGCCGGTGCAGCCCCAGCCCGCCCGCCGTCTGCGGCCGGAAGCACGCGTCGACGACGAGCCGCATGCCTTCGGTCATCCGACCGGTGCCGTTGTAGGGCAGGTAGGAGTTGTAGCCCAGGGAGGCGTTCTGGAAGCGGCCCCGCACCATGTTCGACACGTTGCAGGTTCCGACGAGCCCGCCGTCCTCCTTGTCGAGGATCAGGAAGGTCCGCAGAGCGTCCCCCTGACGCCGCACCATGTCCGGCAGGGCGTCCGGCTCGACGGGGTTCCACCGCCCGACGTGCTCGGCCGAGCGGGTGACGGCCTCGTAGTACGCGGCGGCGTCGGAGAGTTGAGGGAAACGGATCTCTACACGCATGCAGCCACCATAGTCATGCGAGGGGCGCGGGGAACTGTTCCCCGCGCCCCTCGACGGCCGCACGCGACTACAGCAGGTCCTTGAACTCCTTGGGGAGCTCGAAGTCCGACGGGCCCTGGCCCGGGCCGAGGCCGAACGCGCCGCCCGTCTGGGGGGTGCCGTCGGTCTTCTTCTGCGCCGCCTGCTGAGCCTCCTGCTGGCGCTTGAGCGGGTTGCCGCTCTGACGGCGGCCCTTGGCCGCCTTCTGCTGCTTGGGCTTGCGCGACGCGCCGCCGCCCATCCCCGGCATGCCCGGCATCCCGGGGATGCCCTTGCCGCCGGCCATCGCCGACATCATCTTGCGCGCCTCGAAGAAGCGCTCGACCAGGCTGGAGACCTCGGAGACGTGGACGCCGGAACCCTTGGCGATACGAGCCCGGCGCGAGCCGTTGATCAGCTTCGGGTCGTCGCGCTCCGCCTGCGTCATCGACTTGATGATCGCGCCGACGCGGGCGACGTCCTTGTCGTCGATGTTGTTGATCTGGTCCCGCATCTGCGCCATGCCGGGGAGCATGCCGAGCAGCTTGGTGATCGAGCCCATCTTGGAGACCTGCTCCAGCTGGGCCAGGAAGTCGCCGAGGCCGAACTCCTTGCCGCCCTTGCTGGCGAGCTTGGCGTGGACCTTGGCGGCCTCCTCCTGGGAGAAGGTCTTCTCGGCCTGCTCGATCAGGGAGAGGACGTCGCCCATGCCCAGGATGCGCGAGGCCATCCGGTCCGGGTGGAACGCGTCGAAGTCCTCGAGCTTCTCGCCGTTGGAGGCGAACATGATCTGGCGGCCGGTGACGTGCGCCACCGACAGGGCCGCACCACCGCGGGCGTCGCCGTCGAGCTTGGACAGCACGACACCGGTGAAGTCGACGCCGTCGAGGAAGGCCTGCGCGGTGGTGACCGCGTCCTGGCCGATCATCGCGTCGACGACGAAGAGGACCTCGTCCGGGTTGATGGCTGCACGGATGTCCGCGGCCTGCTGCATCATCTCGGCGTCGATGCCGAGACGACCGGCGGTGTCGACGATGACGACGTCGTACTGCTTGTTCTTGGCGTAGTCGATCGAGTCCCTGGCGACCTTGACCGGGTCGCCCACGCCGTTGCCCGGCTCCGGGGCGAAGATCGCGACACCGGCGCGCTCGGCCATGACGCCGAGCTGGGTGACCGCGTTCGGGCGCTGGAGGTCACAGGCGACCAGCAGCGGGGTGTGCTTCTGGTCCTTGAGCCACTTGGCGAGCTTTCCGGCCAGGGTGGTCTTACCGGCGCCCTGGAGACCGGCGAGCATGATGACCGTCGGGCCGGTCTTCGCGTAGCGCAGGCGGCGGGTCTCGCCGCCGAGGATGCTGATCAGCTCCTCGTTGACGATCTTGATGACCTGCTGGGCCGGGTTCAGCGCGGCGGAGACCTCCGCACCGGCCGCGCGCTCCTTGATGCGGGAGATGAAGGCGCGCACCGCCGGGAGGGCGACGTCCGCCTCCAGCAGGGCGATGCGGATTTCGCGGGCGGTGGCGTCGATGTCCGCCTCGGAGAGGCGGCCCTTGCCCCGGAGGTTCTTGAACGTCGCTGCGAGGCGGTCGGAAAGGGTGTCGAACACGTCGGTCGCGGGTCCTCGTGACTCGGGGGCTGATACAGATTCGCCTTCCAGGGTATCCGGCCGCCCGGCGGTCCTGGGAACGCACCCGCAAGCCACCCTTACGAGGGCACCGCGCGCGTGGCTCCGCCGGGCCGCGTCGGGAGGTCACCAGCATGGGCGTATGTCGCTGGTCACCAAGCTGATCTACGCCCGCCGACGCCCGCTGCTGAAGCGCGTGGTGCAGGAGGTGCTGGCGCTCTACGGAGTCGAGGTGCCCGCCGCGGCCGAGATCGGGCCGGGGCTGCTCGTCTTCCACCGTGGCTTCGGGCTGGTCCTGCATCCCCGCACGACGCTGGGCGCGGACGTCGTGCTCTACAACAACGTCACCATCGGCCGCGCCGACCCGTGGGTGCCGCAGCAGCTCAGCCGGATGGAGCGGGTCGTCGTCGAGGACGGCGCGGTGCTCTGCACGGGCGCGCGGGTGATCTGCAAGGAGGGCGTGCTGACCGTGGGCCGCGGCACCGTCGTCGGCGCCAACGCCGTACTGACACGGTCCACCGGCCCGGACGAGGTCTGGGCCGGGGTGCCGGCCCGGCGCGTGGGCTTCCGGCAGCCCCCGGTCGCGACCGAGGCGGCCGCGACCGGGCCGGATCAGGCCAGCAGTGCCCGCTCCACCGAGCGCGCCAACTCCGCCGCCGCCGCGTCCGAGAGCGGCTGACCGACGGCGTCGGTCAGATAGAAGGCGTCGACCGCGTCCGCGCCGAGCGTGGAGATGCGGGCCCGGTGCACGCGCACGCCCGTGCCCTCCAGCGCGCGGCCGATGCGGTGCAGCAGGCCCGGCGCGTCGTGCGCGCGGACCTCCAGCACCGTCGCGGACACACTCCCGCCCGGCGCCACGGTGACCCGCGGCGGCGGGGCGACGTGGCCGCGCCGCCGGGGCGAGGCGGCGTCCCGCTCGGCCAGGCGGCGGGTGACGTCCAGACCGCCGTCCAGGGCGCGGCGGATGTCCGCGCGCAGTCGCGCGGCCTCCGGGACGTCGCCGAACTCGGTGGCGACCTTCCAGGTCAGCACGAGCACCGGCCCGGCGCCGATCGGGTCCAGTTCGCGGATCGCCGCCGTGCGCACGGTCAGCCGGTGCAGGGCGAGCACGCCCGCGACCGTCGGCAGCACGTCGGGGCGGTCCGGCAGCGCGAGGGTGAGCTCGACGCCCATCGGCTCGCCCTGCGCGGGCGCGGCCGCGCCGCGTGGGCCGCCGCCCTCGCCGCCTTCCGCCTCCGCGCGCACGGACAGGGCGGGCCCCGCCGTGCGGGCCGCCTCCACGGCGAGCCGCTCCTCCTCGGCCGTCGCCTCGGTCGTGCCGTCGGGCGGCGCGCCCTCCCCGGCCAGGGCAGCCGTGGCGCGCTGGACCAGGTCGGCGACAAGGGTCGACCGCCAGTTGCTCCACGCGGCCGGGCCGGTGGCCAGCGCGTCGGCCTCGGTGAGGGCGTGCAGCAGCTCCAGGACGCCGACCGTGCCGACCGCGTCCGTGATCACGGCGATGGTCGCCGGGTCGTCCGGGTCGCGTCGCATCGCCGTCTCGACCAGCAGCAGGTGGTGGCGGACCAGCAGCGCCAGGGTCTCCACGTCCTGCTTGGGGAAGCCGATGCGGGCGGCCACGTCACGGGTGATCACCTCACCGGCCTCGGAGTGGTCGCCGGGCCAGCCCTTGCCGATGTCGTGCAGGAAGGCCGCGACGAGCAGCAGGTCCGGGCGGGCGACGCGACGGGTCATCGCGGCCGCGCGCACGGCCGTCTCGACCAGGTGCCGGTCGACGGTCCAGCGGTGCACGGCGTTGCGCTGCGGGCGGCAGCGGACCCGCTCCCAGTCCGGCAGCAGCCGGGTGACCAGGTCCTCGGCCTCCAGCGCCTCCCAAACCGGGATCGCGTTCTCTCCCGCGCCGAGCAGGGTGATCAGCTGCTCGCGGGCCTCGTCCGGCCACGGCACCGGCAGCGGCCTGGTCTCGGCGGCCAGGCGGCGCACGGTGCTGAGCGACAGCGGCAGGCCGGCCTGTGCGGCGGCCGCCGCGGCGCGCAGCGGCAGCACCGGGTCCTGGCCGGGCCGCGCGGGCGCGGCGAGCACCGCCTCGCCCTCCATCTCCACCACGCCCTCGGCCAGCGGCCGCCGTTCCAGCGGGCCGCGGGCGACGGTTCCGCCGCCGAAGCCGAACCGGCGGCGGCCGGTGCGGCCGCTGCGGGCCCGCAGCACCCGCTCGACCTCGCGCCAGGTGACGTCGGCGGCGTAGGCGATCACCCGCGCCGACTCGTAGACGTGCCGCAGCAGGATGTCCGCGTCCAGCAGGCCGAGGTCGGCGGCGACGGCGTCCTGCTCCTGGAGGCTGAGCCGGTCCGTCGCCCGGCCGGTGACCAGGTGCAGCGCGTCGCGGACGTCGCGCAGCCGGGCGGCCGCGTCGGCCAGGCCGGCGCGTGGGGCGTCGGCCACCCAGGAGGCGGCGACGGCGTCGAGCGCGGTGACGTCGCGCAGGCCGCCGCGGGCCTCCTTCAGGTCCGGCTCCAGCAGGAAGGCCAGCTCGCCCTGCCGCTCGGCCCGCTCGCGGGAGAGCTGGAGCAGCTCGGGCAGCCGGGTGGGGGCGGTGGCGCGCCAGTCCGCCAGCACGGCGGAGCGCAGCGAGGCGGTGAGCGCCTGGTCGCCCGCGATATGGCGGGCGTCGAGCAGGCCCAGCTGGGCCTTGAGGTCCTCGGCCGCCACCTTGCGGGCCTGGCCGAGGTCGCGCACCGAGTGGTCGAGGGCCACGCCCTGGTCCCAGATCGGGTACCAGAGCCGCTCCGCCAGCGCCGGGACCGCCGACGCGCGGGCGCCGCCGTCGTGGAGCAGGACCACGTCCAGGTCGCTGCGCGGGGAGAGCTCGCCGCGACCGTAGCCGCCGACCGCGACCAGCGCCACGCCGTCGCCGGGCGCGCCCTCCAGCGCGTCGGTCAGCAGACCCTGGAGCCAGCGGTCCGTCAGCTGCGAGAGCGCCGTGCGCCGGGCGGCGCCGGTGCGGCCGTCCTCCCGGAGCAACGCGAGGCGCGCCGCGGCGTATCCCGTCTCGGCCCCCTGCCGCTCGGCCTGCTGGTCCGTCACGTCTCTTCTCCGTTCGGAGTGCCGACCCGTGGAACACGAACGGCGGAGCGGGCCCGCCACCCTCCTCGGTCGCGAGCCCGCCTCACCACACCCCTGCTGCCTACAGCGCGTCCGGTCCGCGCTCGCCCGTGCGGACCCGCACGGCGGTCTCGACCGGGACGCTCCAGACCTTGCCGTCACCAATCTTGCCGGTCCGGGCCGACTTGACGATGACCTCGATGACGCTGTCGGCGTCCTCGTCCTCGGCCAGCACCTCTATGCGGACCTTCGGGACGAGGTCGACGGTGTACTCCGCGCCCCGGTAGACCTCGGTGTGGCCGCGCTGGCGGCCGTAGCCGCTGGCCTCGGTGACCGTCAGGCCGTGGACGCCGAAGGACTGGAGGGCCTCCTTCACGTCGTCCAGGCGGTGCGGCTTGATCACGGCGGTGATGATCTTCATCTCAGGCATCGACCTTCGTCTCGGCGGGGCTGTCGGCGGCGCTCTTCTCGGCTGCGGCCTTCTTGGCCGCGGACGCCGACGGAGCCGACGGGGAGAGGGCCTTGGAGAGGGCCGCGCCCACCGCGCTGAAGTCGTAGGCCGATTCGGCGTGCTCGGCCTGGTCGATGCCGGCGATCTCGACGTCCTCGGAGACCCGGAAGCCCATCGTCTTCTGGATGACCGTGCCGATGATCCAGGCCAGCACGAAGGAGTAGGCGCCGACCGCGCCCACGCCGATCGCCTGCTTGCCCAGCTGGGCGAAGCCGCCGCCGTAGAAGAGGCCCTTGGCCGCGGAACCGCCGCCGCCGGTGGCCAGCAGGCCGATCAGCAGCGCGCCGACCGCACCGCCGACCGCGTGGACGCCCACCACGTCGAGCGAGTCGTCGAAGCCGAGCTTGTACTTGAGGCTGATCGCCCAGGCGCACAGCACGCCGCAGATCAGGCCCAGCGCGATCGAGCCCAGCGGGCTGATGTAGGCACAGGCCGGGGTGATGCCGACCAGACCGGCGACCGCTCCGGAGGCCGCGCCGAGGGTGGTGAACGCGCCGTGCTTGATGCGCTCGAACGCGAGCCAGCCGATCATCGCTGAGGCGGTGGCGACCTGGGTGTTGGTGAAGGCGAGGCCGGCCAGGCCGTTGGCGGCGAGCGCGGAGCCCGCGTTGAAGCCGAACCAGCCGAACCAGAGCAGACCCGAGCCGAGCATCACCAGCGGCAGGCTGTGCGGACGCATCGGGTCCTTCTTGAAGCCGACCCGCTTGCCCAGGACCAGCGCGAGGGCCAGGCCCGCGATACCGGCGTTCAGGTGAACCGCGGTACCGCCGGCGAAGTCCAGCGCGCCGATGTGGTCGACCAGCCAGCCGCCCTTGCCGCCGTCGGTGTAGAAGACCCAGTGGGCGACCGGGAAGTAGACCACGGTGACCCAGAAGGCGATGAAGACCGCCCAGGCGCTGAACTTCGCCCGGTCCGCGATGGCACCGGAGATCAACGCGGGGGTGATCACCGCGAACATCAGCTGGAACATCGAGAAAGCGAACACCGGAATGGTTCCGGACAGTTGGTTCATTCCGATGTGGCGCATGCCGAGCATCGAGAAGTCGCCGATCAGGCCATGAAAGGAATCAGGGCCGAAAGCGATCGAAAAGCCGAAGAGCACCCACAGCACTGTGACGATGCCGAGCGCGATGAAGCTCATGGCCAGCATGTTCAGAGCGCTCTTGACTCGAACCATGCCGCCGTAGAAGAACGCGAGGCCGGGGGTCATCAGCATGACCAGGGCCGCGCTTATGAGTACGAATGCGGTGTCTCCGCCGCTGAAGCCGCTGGGCATCGGCGTCTCCTCGATTCTCGGGCCGCTCCGATCCCGGGTATCCCGTCCCGTGCCCCCGGGGTCGTCGGCTGATGTTGAGGAGATTGACGCAGGCCGGTTTCCACAGATGCCCGCTGTTGTTTCGCACGGGTGACGAAGCTGACGCCGGTGTTACGCCCCGATGAACGGAGCCTCACCGAAAACCGGCCGCGAGAACCGTCCGGATGACCTGGCGTGGGGGAGCCGAGTCGGGTGAAGGGGGACGGTGCTCGCGGCCGGAGAACAATCCGCTTTCGCGGAGGATTGGCAGCTCAGACGGTATGCGATGGAATCGCGCGGGCTCAGGCGCTGTTCTTGTTGGCCAGGGTGTCGGGCAGCGTCTGGTCGATCTGCTCGCGCAGCCGCCGCACGCTGGGCACGTCCTTGAACTCCCGCTGGGCCGCCTCGGTCGTCTTGCGCAGCCGCGTATTGACACGTTCAGAACGAATCCGCGCGGCGATCTCCATGGCCTGCTCGGCGCTGGCGACCGCGGCCTCGGGCTCGCGGTTGAGCACGTGGACGCTGGCCATGCCGATCAGGTTGAGGGCGTAGGAGCGCTTGTGGCCGGGATCGTCCGAGAAGAGCCGCACGGCCTCGCCGATCTCGGGCTCCGCCTGCAGCGCGTACACCTGGCTGCGACCGGTGTGGTAGCAGAGATCGCGGTAGGAGTGGCCGTTCTCGGCGTGCAGCTCGGCCTCGGAGAAGAAGCCCAGCCAGTCCGGGATCGGGTCGTTCCGGCCGGCCTCGTCGAAGCAGTCCTCGGCGTGGCGGGCGGCGCGGTAGCACTTGCCGGCCTCACCGAGGTTGGCGTAGGCGCGGGCCTCCATGGCGTGCATGAGTGCGAGTTGGCGTGAACTCGCCGTGTCGCGGGAGCCGTACTGCGCGAGGTGGATCAGCTCCAGCGCGTCCCCGGGGCGGTTCAGGTGGATCATCTGACGGCACATGTCCGTGAGGATCAGCCCGCCGAAGGGGCGGTCCCCCGCCTCCTTGGCGGCGTGCAGCGCGAGCACGTAGTACTTCTGCGCGCTCGGGTGCATGCCGACGTCGTAGGACATCCAGCCCGCCAGGTGGGCGAGTTGGGCCGTGGTCTGGAACAGGCGCTGGGTGGTCTGCGGGCTGTAGCTCTCCTGGAGCAGGTCGCAGACCTCGTGCAGCTGGCCGACGACGGCCTTGCGGCGCAGGCCGCCGCCGTTCTGCGCGTCCCACTGACGGAACATCATGACCGTGGACTCGAGCAGGTCCAGCTCGGGGCCCGAGAGCCGACCGGTGACCGGCTCGCCCTCGCGGGCCGCGGCGAGCACCGGGGTGGGACGGCCGTGCGCGTTCGGGGTGAGCCAGCGCTGCATCGGCTCGATCAGGGCGGAACCGGCCGTCAGCGCGAGCGAAGTGCCCAGGAAACCACGGCGATTGAGCATCAAGTCGCTGCGGGAGTACTCGGAGATGAGCTGGACGGTCTGATCGCCGCCCCACGGCAGGTCGATGCCGGACCCGGGAGTCAGCGGAGCGACGGCCTTGAGACCGAGATCCTCCACCGGGACCGGTGAGCCGAACCGGTCCGAGAAGAGCTCGGAGAGGATCTTCGGGATCGGCTCGCGCGGCTGCTCGCCGTCGAGCCAGCGCCGCACCCGCGAGGTGTCGGTGCTGATGTGCGCTGCGCCCATCTGCCGTGCGCGGCGGTTGACCTGACGGGCCAACTCGCCCTTGGACCACCCGCTGCGGACGAACCACGCGGTCAGCTTGTCGTTGGGTTGCTTGTCGCCCACCGGAACGCCCCCATCCCGGGCTCGTGGCCGTCAGTTTGCTTGAGTGCGGAATGAGTTGGCACCGATGAAAACGCCCGTGCCAGTGGCATACCCGCTGACGTGCTCATGTCGTGCTGGGTTCTCCGACCCTGCATCAGGAACGTAGCGCGATTTGCGCCGACCGGGGGAGCTTGTGCGGAGAAACGCCACCTTTCGCCACCCCTACGGGTGAACTTCCCGCGACTCGCTCGCGCTTCACTGGTGAGCAGGATGTTCACCGCCGTTCTCCGAGCCGCCGATCTCCTGAGTAACACACCACCCGAACGACCGCCTGCCATGCCCGAATTGTGCAGGCGCGAACTCCACGGGCATGCGCCCCGTAACCAAGGTCTCCCCCGATCGGTTGGAGGTGAGTGGACTTGATGAGCACCGAATCCCTGTTCGGCGACAGCTGGCTCCGGGTTCAGCGGCGCCGGGCCAGGCTGACCCGGACCGAGGCCGCCGCGGAGTACCGCTCACGCTGGGGCTGGGCCACGGAGTTGGACGGCCCCGCCGTCCAACTGCTCACCGGCCAGGCCTTCGACGTCCTCGACGTCCCCGAGCCGGCCGGCTGCCAGGCCCTGGTCCGTCTGGAGCGCATGGGCATCCGCCCGGGCCCGGTCCTCGCGGCCCAGAGCCGCGCGTACTTCTTCGTCGCGCCCCAGACGGCGTCCCGCCTCCCGGAGCTGCTCTACCGCACCGGCTGGGACGACGCCGAGCTCGACCTGCTCCCCCACGGCCCCGGCTCCCGCGTCCCGGCCCCGCCCTCCCCCGGCGCGCGCTGGCTCCGCCCGCCGACGGACGACAACGCCGCCCGCCTCCCCGACCCGAAGCTGCTGCTCGGCACGCTCGCCTACGCCAGCCACCGCCGCGCCCCGGAACTCGCCGGACGGCGCTGACAGGACAACGGAGAAGCCGCCGCCCGCTGTGCGCGGGCGGCGGCTTCCAGGTTCCGCGTCGGGCCGGGGCTCAGCCCAGGAGCGCGTCGACGAACGCGCCCGGCTCGAAGGGGGCGAGGTCGTCCGCGCCCTCGCCGAGGCCGATGAGCTTGACCGGGACGCCCAGCTGGCGCTGGACGGAGACGACGATGCCGCCCTTGGCGGTGCCGTCGAGCTTGGTCAGCACGATGCCGGTGATGTCGACGACCTCCGCGAACACCTTCGCCTGGACCAGACCGTTCTGGCCGGTCGTGGCGTCCAGCACCAGCAGCACCTCGTCCACCGGGCCGTGCTTCTCGACGACGCGCTTCACCTTGCCGAGCTCGTCCATCAGGCCGGTCTTGGTGTGCAGACGACCGGCGGTGTCGACCAGGACGGTGTCCGCGCCCTCGGCGATGCCCTCCTTGACGGCGTCGAAGGCCACGGACGCCGGGTCGCCGGCCTCCGGACCGCGGACCGTACGGGCGCCGACGCGCTCGCCCCAGGTCTGGAGCTGGTCGGCCGCGGCGGCACGGAAGGTGTCGGCCGCGCCGAGCACGACGGTGTGGCCGTCGGCGACCAGCACGCGGGCCAGCTTGCCGCTGGTGGTGGTCTTGCCGACGCCGTTGACGCCGACGACCAGAAGGACCGCCGGACGGGCCGGGGTCTCCTCGTCGTGGCGGGCGACGTGCAGGCTGCGGTCCAGCGACGGGTCGATCAACGCGACGAGCTCCTCGCGCAGCAGGCCGCGCAGCTCGTCCGGGGTGCGGGTGCCGAGCACCTTCACGCGGGTGCGCAGCCGCTCGACCAGCTCCTGGGTCGGCGCGACGCCGACGTCCGCGGTGAGCAGCAGCTCCTCGATCTCCTCCCAGGTGTCCTCGTCGAGACGGTCCCGGGAGAGCAGCGACAGCAGGCCCTTGCCCAGGGTGTTCTGCGAGCGCGCCAGACGGGAGCGCAGCCGGACCAGACGGCCGGCGGTCGGCTCGGGGACCTCCAGCTCGGGGGCCGCCTCGGCCTCGGCGACCTCGGCGGCCTCAGCGGTCCGCGCGGCCTCGGCCGCCGCAGCGGTCTCGGTGTCCGTCGGGAGGGTGACGTCCTCGAGGGTGCGGCGCTCCTCCGGCGCGCCGACGGCGGCATCCTCGCCGACCTGTGGCTCGGCCGTCGGCTCGACGGTCCTCTGGTCGGCGGGCTTGGTGATCTGCGGCTGCGCCTTGGGGGCGGGCAGCTCCTTGCGCCGTCGACCGGTGACGACGAGACCAGCGGCCGCCGCGACGGCGACCACAGCGATGACTACAGCAAGAATGAGGGTTTCCATGGCCCTCCCAGTATCGGGTACGCGCGGAGCGCTACTCGGTCGGTGACAACGCCGGGGGCTCCTGCGGCGGCGCGGGCTCCTCCGTCCGCCGCAGCTGACGCGGAGGCTTGCGAGGTTCGTCACGCAGCCGCTGGCTGATCACCTGGGAGATGCCGTCGCCGCGCATCGAGACGCCGTAGAGCGCGTCGGCGCACTCCATGGTGAGCTTCTGGTGCGTGATCACGATGAGCTGCGAGCTGTCGCGCAGCTCCTCCATGATCGCGATCAGCCGGCGCAGGTTGGTCTCGTCGAGCGCGGCCTCGACCTCGTCCATGACGTAGAACGGGCTCGGGCGCGCCTTGAAGATCGAGACCAGCAGCGCGACGGCCGTCAGGGAGCGCTCGCCGCCGGAGAGCAGCGAGAGCCGCTTGACCTTCTTGCCCGGCGGGCGGGCCTCCACCTCGACGCCGGTGGTCAGCATGGACTCCGGGTCGGTGAGGATGAGCCGCCCCTCGCCGCCGGGGAAGAGCCGGGAGAAGACGCCCTCGAACTCGCGCGCGGTGTCGTGGTACGCGGCGGTGAACACCTGCTCGACCCGCTCGTCGACCTCCTTGACGACGGTCAGCAGGTCGCGGCGGGTGGTCTTGAGGTCCTCCAACTGCTCGGAGAGGAACTGGTGGCGTTCCTCGAGCGCGGCGAACTCCTCCAGCGCCAGGGGGTTGACCTTGCCGAGCTGGGTGTAGGCCTTCTCGGCGGCCTTCAGCCGCTTCTCCTGCTCGGCGCGGACGTACGGGCGGGGCGCGGCGTCCTCGGGCAGCTCCTCGCCCTCGGCGGGCAGCGGCGGCGGGACGGGCTGGTCCGGGCCGTACTCTCCGAGCAGGGCGTCGGCTTCGATGCCGTGCTCCTCCAGCGCCTTGCCCTCCAGCTGCTCTATCCGCAGCCGCTTCTCGGCGCGCAGCACCTCGTCACGGTGGACGGAGTCGGTCAGCTTGTCGAGCTCTGCCTTGAGTTCACGGCTGCGGGCGCGCTCGCGCGTCAGCTCGGTCTCGCGGACGGCCCGGTCCTGCTCGGCGCTCGCCTTGTCCGAGGCGGCCGCGGCAAGGGAGTGCTCGATGTGGGCGAGCAGTTGCCGGGCGCCCTCGGCGACGGCGCTCGCCACCTGCGCCTCGTGGGCCGCGCGGGCGGCACGCGCGGCGGCGCGGGCCCTGGCCTCGCG
>NZ_BBPQ01000056.1:0-49932 GCF_000787855.1 Streptacidiphilus anmyonensis
GCCGGCCCCCGGCGCCTCCACCCCCGGGCAGGCCGCTGGCGACGCCGGTGTCGCCGCCGGCGGTGTTGCCGCCGACGCCCCCGCGGCCACCGGACCCCGGGGTGTCAGTGGTCGCTCCTGTGCCGGCGATTCCGGGACCCCCGCCGCCGTTCAGCGGCGCGCCGTCGCCGTTGGCGCCGGCTCCGCCGTTGCCGCCTCCGCCGACACCGCCGCGGCCGCCCGGGTGGTGGTAGACGGAGTTGTTGAAGGCCGCGCCGTTGCCGCCGCCACCACCGCCGCCACCGGCGACGACGATCCGGCCGAGGACGCTGAACCCGAACTCACCGGTGCGGACGTCCGAGGCCCCGCCGCCGCCTCCGGCCTCGCCGGTGTCGGTGGGGCCGCCGGCGCCTCTGCTGCCGACGGCGCCGCCGTTGAACCCGCCGGTGAGGAGACCGCCGGCACCGCCGACGTTGACCTGGAGGACCTGCCCGGGGGTGACCGGGACCGTCGTCACCACCCGCGCGCCGAAGCCGCCGACGTTGCCGCTGCCACCGCCGACACCGGCGCCGTTGCCGCCGTGCGCGCCTTCGACGGCGAGGGTGAGCGAGGTGACCCCGGCGGGCACGGTGAAGGTGTCGCTGCCGGAGCGCTCGTACAGGCAGGACCGGAACGTCCCGACGTCCACCGGGACGCCGTTGCCGCAGGGGGCGGCGGCCGGTGCCGGGGTGGCGCCTGCGATCAGCCCGGCGGGCGCCAGGGTCAGGGCCGTGACCGCGGCGAACACCGACCTCCGCCGTCCACGACCAAAGCGGTCGGCCCGCGGGCGTCGCAAGGTTGACTGGCCGTCGTCCATGACGGTCCTCCGCTCTGGTCGAGGGATCTCGGCAGCGGGTCTGCCTTCCGCCACTGTGGATCAGCCATCGGCAACCACGCCTCGCCCGCAATCGGACACACCGTCGATTCACCCCGGCGGTCCCGAGGCCGGGGAGCTGCCAGCCGACGGGTGAGCGCCTAGGACGAGCGGCCCGGCCGGGGGCGGGGGCTCGTCGCGGCGCCCTCCGCGTACAGCTCGGAGATCAGCGCCACGGCCTCCGCCGTCGCCGGGTGGGGGTCGCGGCGCGGCCAGACCACGTGCACCGCGACCGGCGCGGTGCCGCGCAGCGGCCGGAAGGCGATCCCCTCGCGGCGGTACTGCGTCGCTGTGCTCTCCGGGGTGATGCCGATGCAGCGGCCGGTGGTGATCGCGGCGAGCCAGTCGTCGATGTCCTTGGTGTAGCTCAGGGTCGGCCGCTCGCCGGTGGGCCAGAGCTCGGGCGTGGTGGTGCCGGTGCGGCGGTCGATGACGACGGTGCGCTCGCGGGTCTCCTCCAGGCCGACGGACCGTCGTCTGGCCCACGGGTCGTCCGAGGCGACGGCCACCACCCGCCGTTCCAGCCCGACGACCGTGCTGGCGAAGCGCTGCGCGTCGACGGGCCCGCGCACGATCGCGAGATCGCACACTCCCTCGGCCAGCCCGCCGGTCGAGGTGTTGGTGCGGATCAGCTGGAGCTCGACCTCCGGGTGGGCGGCGGCCCAGCGGCGCTGGAACGCGGCGGTGTGATGGCCCATCGCGGACCAGGCGTGGCCGATGCGCAGCCTGGTGTGGCCGGTGGCGACCTCGCGCATCAGGGTGTCGACCTCGGCGAGCAGGTGGCGGGCTCGGCCCAGCACGTGGGTGCCGGAGGGCGTGAGCGCGATGCTGCGGCTGGTGCGGTGGAGCAGCCGCACGCCGAAGGCGGCCTCCAGCCCGGCCAGGGTGCGGGAGACGGCGGCCTGCGAGACGCCGAGCTCCAGCGCGGCGTCGGTGAAGCTCCCGGTGTCGACGATGGCCACCAGGCAGCGCAGTTGCTTCAGCTCCACATCCATACGCTCAGCGTATAGGTCGGCCGCTGCATGCATTTTGCGCATCCACGAAGCCGCGCCATGCTGCGGGTATGACGACCTCTCCAGCGTCCGACGCTTCCGTGTCCGACGCCCAGGCGTCCTCCGACCTCGCCGCCGGGGGCCGACCGGCGGGCGCGGCTCCGGCCTCCGGCATCGTCATGATGGTCGGCAGCGCCCTGTCCAACCAGCTCGGCGCGGCCACCGGCGCGCTCGCGTTCCCGGCCATCGGGCCCGCCGGGGTGGTCGCGGTACGGCAGTGGGTGGCCGCGGTCGTGCTGCTGGCGGCGGGGCGGCCCCGTGTACGGCGGTTCACCTGGCGGCAGTGGTGGCCGGTGCTGCTGCTGGCGCTGGTCTTCGCGACCATGAACCTGACGCTCTACACGGCCGTCGACCGCGTCGGCCTCGGCCTCGCGGTCACCCTGGAGTTCCTGGGCCCGCTCACGCTCGCCCTGGCCGTCTCCCGCCGCCGCACCGATCTGGCCTGCGCGCTGGCCGCGGGCGCGGGCGTGGTCTGCCTGCTGCGACCCAAGCCGACCACCGACTACCTCGGCCTCGGCCTGGGCCTCGCCGCGGCGGCCTGCTGGGCCGCGTACATCCTCCTCAACCGCGTGATCGGCGCGCGCATCCCCGGCGCCGAGGGCCCCGGCGCGGCGGCCGCGATCTCAGGACTGCTCTACGTGCCCGTCGGGGTGCTCGTCTTCGCCCGTCACCCGCTGACCGCCCACGCCCTGGCGTGCGCGGCCGCGGCCGGGGTGCTGTCGTCGGGGGTTCCGTTCCTGGTCGACATGCTGACGCTGCGCAAGGTCCCGACGCGGTTCTTCGGGGTCTTCATGAGCGTGCACCCCGTGATGGCTGTCGTGGTCGGCTGGGTCGTCCTGGGCCAGCGGCTGCCGCCGGCCGACTGGCTCGCCATCGCGGCGATCGTCGCCGCGAACACGGTCAGCGCCCTGGCGTCCTCGCAGTGACGTGGCCGAGCCTGCACGCCGCACCGCGCCGGGACCGACGACCTCGAGCTTGACGACTCCGACACCGTGTTGTGGCGCGGCGGAGATCCAGATGCCTGGCAGCCCGACCCCCACCGCTCTACGCTGCCCCCGACACACCTGATCCGGGGGGCGGCGGTGCATCAGCAGCAGTTCAACGACGGTCCGGGCATGCTGCTCGTCTCGGTCCTGTTCTTTGCGATCCCTGCGGCCATCGTGATCGCGGCGGCGGTCATCGGGGCGGTCGTCAACAAGAGGAGACCACCGGCCCCGCCACCGGTTTGGTGGGCGCCTCCGCGAGCGCCCGATGGGGAGCACAAGGACTGACACGCTCATTCCCTGCCGCGAGGACGGACGGCGGTCGACCAGGACGGCGTCCGGTGGATTTATTTCACGAGTGAAATACTTGCTAAACTATCTGCATGCGCCAGAACCCCGCCCTCCCGCTGCGCGGCTCGCTGCGGCTGCGGCCCGCCGTCGGGCCGTGGCACCGGCCCGCGTTCAGCGTCGCCGTCGCCACGGGCCTGCCGAACCTGATGCTGTGGGCGCTCGGGCGGCTGGACCTCGTGCCGTACACCTCCGCCGGGACCATGTGCGCGCTGTTCGCGCACGCGCTGCCCTACCGGGAGCGGGCGCGGACGCTGGCGTGGGTGGTCGCGGGGATGGCGGCGAGCGTCGGGGTGGCGCTGACGGCCGCCTCGCTGACGCGCTCGGCAGTGGTGCTGGTGGCACTGGCAGCGCTCATGGCCGGGCTGCAGAAGCTGCTGTGCGACGCGACGCGGCTCGGGCCGCCCGGGAACGTGATCTTCACATTCGTGACCGCCTCGGCGTTCTTCCTGCCGCACCAACGGCTGGGCGAGGTGCCCCCGCACCTGGCGCTGGTCGCCGTGGGCGGGCTGGTGGCGTGGCTGGTCTGCCTGGCGCCCGCGCTGGTACGGGACCACGGCCCGGCGCTCACCCTCGCCCGACCGCGAAGGCCGCGGCCGCTGCGGATGCACCTGCCTCTCGCCTCACGCGTGGCGCTGGGCTGCGCGCTGGCCGGGTGGGCGTCGCTGGCGGCCGGGGTCGGGCACCCGTACTGGGCGGTCGTGACGGCCGCCGCGGTGCACCGCGCCAACACCAGCGTCTCCTTCCAGCGCGCGTTGCAGCGCACCGTGGGAAGCCTGCTCGGCCTGCTGGTCTTCACCGTCGCCGTGCCGCTCACCCACGTCCCGGAGGCGGGCGCGCTGCTCGCGCTGCTGTTCATCGGGGCCTGCCAGGTGGGCGCGGAGGCGACGATCACCCGCAACTACTGGCTCGGGCAGGTCTTCGTGACCCCGATGGCGCTGCTGCTGGTGAGCCTCGGCAGCACCGAGCCCGTCGGCACGCTCGTCGGCGACCGCTGGCTGGACACGCTGTTCGGGGCGGCGCTCGGGATGGCCGGCGCGTTCCTGGTGACCAACCGCCGAGCCGGGGAGCGCCTGACGGCCGCGCTGCACCAGGCGCGGACCGCCCAGCGGGTCGCACTGAGGGAGCCGGTCGGCGCCGACGCGCACGCCCGGCTCGCCGACACCCTCCACGAGCTGCGAGAATCCGCCGACGGCCATGCGGGAGAGTGGTGGCAGCGACCGGTTCCGCTGCAGGAAGTGGCACAGGTGGAGCAGGAGGGGCACCGGATGCTGGCCCTGCTGACGGAGCGGCAGGCCGCGCATGTCTGACCAGCGGCCCCGCGAGGCACGGGAGGCAGGCGAAGGACGCGAAGGACGCGAGGACATCGTCACCGGCATCATGCGCCAGTGGCAGCAGGTCCACCCGGATCTCGACGTGGAGCCGATCGGCGTCATCGGACGGATCAACCGCTGCGCGGCGCTGCTCCAGCAGGCCGCCGACGCGCAGCTGCGACCCCAGCAGCTCACCCGCGCGGAGTTCGACCTCCTCGGCACGCTGCGCCGCTCCGCCCGGCCGCTCACGGCCGGGGAGCTGGCCCGGGAGACCTTCGCCTCCGGCGCGGCCGTCACCAAGCGGCTGCGGCAGCTGGAGCAGCAGGGCCTGGTGGAGCGGCGCACCGACGAGCGCGACCGCCGCGTCGCGCGGCTGACCCTCACCGACGCGGGCCGCGAGCTGGCCGACCGGACGCTGCCCGAGCAGCTGGACCGCGAGCACGCGCTGCTGTCCGGCCTGCCGCCCGAGCACCGAGCGGAACTGGCCGAGCGGCTGGCGGAGCTGCTGCTGCATCTGGAGGGCAGCATCCCGCACGTTCCCCGCGCCGCGGGCTGAGGTCCGGGAAATTCCCGCAGATCTCGTCGAGGATGTCGAAATGGCCGGGCGTGCTTCTACCTACCCGTGAGAGCCCCGCCGGGGGCGGGTACGACGAACGAGGAGCAAAGCGATGAAGTACATGCTGCTGATGCAGTTCAGCGAGAAGAACGTCGACTTCCCCAAGCTCGACGAGTGGAAGCCGGAGGAGATCCAGGCCCACATCCGCTTCATGATGGAGACCAACACCGCCCTGTCCGCCTCCGGGGAGCTGGTCGACGCCCAGGGACTGGCGATGCCGGAGACCGCGAAGATCGTCCGCTCGCACAGCGGCGGCGCGCCGGTGGTGACCGAGGGTCCGTTCGCGGAGTCGAAGGAGTGGGTGGCCGGCTGGTGGATCGTGGACTGCGAGAGCGAGGAGCGGGCGATCGGGATCGCCGCGGAGGTCTCCGCGGCCCCCGGCCCCGGCGGCCTGCCGCTGAACATGCCGATCGAGGTGCGCCAGGTCATGGCCGGCCCGCCCGCCGAGCTGTGACCGGCGCCCGCGACCGGGCGGCGGTGACCGGCTCCCGGTGACGGCGCTCGAACCCGACGTCGAGGACCTGCTGCGCACGCTCGCGCCGCAGGTCGTCGGCGTGCTCACGCGCCGCTGGGGCGACTTCTCCGCCGCCGAGGACGCGGTGCAGGAGGCGCTGCTCGACGCCGCTTCGCAGTGGCCCGTCGAGGGGGTTCCGCGCAGTCCGCGCGGCTGGCTCGTCCAGGTCGCGGGACGCCGGATGACCGAGCAGGTGCGCAGCGAGCAGGCCCGTCGTCGACGCGAGGAGCTGGTGGCCGGGCAGGTCCCGGCCGACCGGCGCTCCGCACCCGGCGCGGACGCGGAGGCGGAGGACGGCAGCGGGCAGGACGACACGCTGACGCTGCTGTTCCTGTGCTGCCACCCGGTGCTCACGCCCGCCTCGGCGATCGCGCTCACGCTGCGCTCCGTCGGCGGTCTGACGACCGGTGAGATCGCCCGCGCGTTCCTGGTGCCCGAGGCGACGATGGGACAGCGGATCAGCCGGGCCAAGCAGCGGATCAAGTCCTCCGGCGTGCCGTTGCGGATGCCCGACGCGGCCGAGTGGCCGGCCCGGCTGGACGCGGTGCTGCACGTGCTCTACCTGATCTTCAACGAGGGCTACGCCAGCAGCACCGGCGCGCGACTGCGCCGCGTCGAGCTCTCCCGCGAGGCGATCCGGCTCACCCGGGCCGTGCGCGCGCAGCTGCCGGGCGACCCGGAGGTTGCCGGGCTGCTCGCGCTGATGCTGCTGACCGAGGCGCGCGGACCCGCCCGGACCGGCCCGGACGGCGAGCTCGTCCCGCTCGACGAGCAGGACCGGACGCGTTGGGAGGCCGACGCGATCGCCGAGGGGGTCGCGCTGGTCACCGCCGCGCTGCCGCGCGGCCCGGTCGGCCCGTACCAGGTCCAGGCGGCCATCGCGGCCGTCCACGACGAGGCGCGGACGGCGGCCGAGACGGACTGGCCGCAGATCCTCGCCCTCTACGGGGTGCTCGCCCGCATCTCCGACAACCCGCTGATCACGCTGAACCGCGCGGTCGCCGTCGCGATGGTCGAGGGTCCGGCCGCCGGGCTCGCGCTGCTCGGCGACCCTCCCCCGGCCGCGCTCGCCGGGCACCACCGGCTGTACGCGGTCCGCGCCCATCTGCACGAGCTGGCCGGTGACCGCGAGGCCGCCGTCGCGGACTACCGTGCCGCGGCGCACCGCACCGCGAGCCTCCCCGAACGCCACCACCTCACCCTCCGCGCCGCCCGCCTGGCGGCCGGGCCCGAGGACCCGCACCGTCCCTGACATCCCACGCTCCCCGGCCCGGTTCACGTGGGCGAGGCCCTCGACGCGGCACGCCGCCGCACGTCAGCGCGCGTCGCCGCACGACGCGAAGCCTCGCGGGCACCCCGGTGCGCACACGACCCACCGCTGCCGCTAGCCTGCTCCCCGACCGTCGGCGGGGGCCGGCGGACGGAGGCGGAACGGGGGGCGGGGCGATGAGGCGGCGCTGGGTCAAGGTGCTGGCGGTCGTGGTGGTGGTGCTCGCGGTGCTGGGCACGGTCGCGGACCGATTGGCGGACGACTACGCCGAGCAGAAGGCGGCGCAGCTCGCGCAGCAGAAGTACGGCTACGGCCAGGGGACGACGGACGGCTACACGCATGTCGCGATCGACGGCTTCCCGTTCCTGACGCAGGCGCTGAGCGGACAGCTGGACCATGTGACGGTGGACGCGGGCAACTTCACCCTCGACACCTCCGAGCACCCGCAGGGCGGCTACCTGAACGTGCGGCGGCTCACGCTCGACCTGCACGACCTGAAGGTGACCTCGCTGACCGCCCGCAGCGCGCAGGCCCAGCTGGTCACGGGCGATCTGACGCTCTCCTACCAGGACCTGTCGGGCGTGGTGACACGGCTGATGGCGAGCCGCGGCGCGCTGACCGTGGGTCCCGCGCCGGGGTCGAACGGGCAGGAGGCGCGGATCCGGGTGACCGGCGCGTGGAACGGGCGGCAGGTGGACGCCGTCGGCACCCTGCTGGCGCAGGGGAACGAGATCGAGATCCGGGTGCCCGGCGTCGGCCAGGGCTCCTACGACTACCCGGTCACCCTGCCGTTCGGCGTGGGCTTCGACACGGCGACCTCGACCGGGACCGGCGTGGACGTCCACCTGGTCGGCCATCAGGTGCTGCTCGGCTCCTCGGTCTACGGCAGGTGAGTCGGTAGACCGAGGAGCCGGCGGGCGGTCAGATGTCGAGCGTGACGTCGTAGTTGCGCAGCCAGGTGTCGAGCGCCAGCACGATCTCCGCGGAGTTGCGCAGGTCCGCGCCCGGGGCGCTCGCGACGGCGTCGGAGGTGGCGCCGAGGTCCAGCAGGTCGCGGACGGGTGCGTCGCGGTCCGCGAGCAGGGCGCGCAGGTCCGCGCGCAGGACCTCGGCGTAGCCGGGGTCCTGGGTGGACGGGTAGGGGCTCTTGACGCGCTCGGCGACCACGTCCGGCAGGACGTCGCGGGTCGCGGCCCGCAGCAGGGACTTCTCCCGGCCGTCGAAGGTCTTCATCGCCCAGGGGGCGTTGAAGACGTACTCGACCAGCCGGTGGTCGCAGAACGGGACGCGGACCTCCAGGCCGGTCGCCATGGAGGCGCGGTCCTTGCGGTCGAGCAGGCTCTGCACGAAGCGGGTCAGGTGGAGGTGGCTGATCTCCCGCATCCGGCGCTCCAGTCCGCTCTCGCCCGCGAGGCGCGGTACCTCGGCGATCGCCTCGTGGTAGCGGGCCTGCTGGTAGCCGGCGACGTCGATCTTGCCGAGCAGGCCGGGGGCGAGCAGGGCGTCGCGGCCGCGGACGGTGCTCTCGGCGGCGAAGCCCCGCTCGATGACCCACAGCCACGGGAAGGAGCCGGCGGCGACGGCCTCGGGGTCGTGGAACCAGGAGTAGCCGCCGAAGATCTCGTCCGCGGACTCGCCCGACAGGGCGACCGTGGTCTGCTCGCGGATGGCCTTGAACAGCAGGTAGAGGGAGGTGTCGCCCTCCCCCAGCCCGATGGGCAGGTCGCGGGCGAGCAGGACGGCGTCGCGGTGCCCGCGCTGGGTGAGGTCGGCGGTTTCCAGCACGATGTCGCGGTGGTCGGCGGCGACGTGCTCGGCGAGCGCGTGGGCGTAGGGGCCGTCGGGCGTGGCGCGCAGCGCGTCGGGGCGGAAGTTCTCGGTCTGGCCGACGAAGTCGACGGCGAAGGAGCGCACCGGGCCGTGTCCGCTCTCGCGCAGGGCCTTGGCGGCCAGGGCGGTGACGGCGGAGGAGTCCAGGCCGCCGGAGAGCAGCGTGCACAGCGGCACGTCGGCGATGAGCTGGCGCTCGACGATGTCGTCGAGCAGCTCGCGCACGTGCCGGATCGTGGTGTCGAGGTCGTCGGTGTGCTCCTTGGCCGCAAGCGCCCAGTAGCGGCGCTCGGTCAGGCCGCCGCGGCGGACCCGCAGGGTGTGGCCGGGGCGCAGTTCGTGCATGCCGCGGTATACGGCGTGGCCGGGGGTCTTCACGAAGGCCAGCAGCTCGGCCAGGCCCTCGCGGTCGACGACGGCGCGGGCGAGGGGGTGGGCCAGGATCGCCTTGGGTTCGGAGCCGAACAGGACGCCGTCGGCGGTCGGGTAGTAGTAGAGCGGCTTGATGCCCATCCGGTCGCGCACCAGCAGCAGCTCCTCGCTGCGCGGGTCCCACAGCGCGAAGGCGTACATGCCGTTGAGGCGGTGGGTGAAGTCCTCGCCCCACTCGAGGTAGGCGTGCAGGGCGACCTCGGTGTCGCTGGCGGTGGTGAACGCGTGGCCGCGGGCGGCGAGCTCGGCGCGCAGCTCGCGGTAGTTGTAGATCTCGCCGCTGTAGGTGGTGGCGAGCAGGGTGCGGCCGTCGTGGGTGACGGTCATCGGCTGGGCGCCGCCCTCGAGGTCGATGACGGCGAGGCGGCGGTGGCCGAGGGCGGCGTGGGTGTCGAGCCAGAGCCCGCCGGCGTCGGGGCCGCGGTCGGTCATGGTGGCGTTCATCGCGGCGAGGGTGGCGTGCTCGGTGGTCAGGTCCCGGTCGTAGGAGACCCATCCGGTGATCCCGCACATACGGCGTGGTGCCTTTCTGCGAGGGTCGGCGCGGCGCCCCGGGTGGGCGGGGCGTGGCCGGTCCGCTGCGGCCCGCCGACATGATCACGCTAAGTAGTTTGGATGCAGAGCGCAATCATTGCCCGGCCTCAAAGTCATGTTCAGGCCAATGGCGCAACACTGCCCTGAGCAGGGTGGACGCCCGCCGCCGCCGGGCGCCGCCGCCGTTCGGCGGCAGCGGAGCGGCCCTCCGGCCTCGCGCGGATGTGACCCGATCCCGACGGGTCGTGCACGCTCGACCGGCCGCAGGGGCTGCCGGGAAAACGGGAGACGGGCCACCGGTTCCTCAAGTGAGGCGAAAGTGAAACATGTCACGGTCCTGACCGGTCGGTATGCCCGCGCCCGACGGGTAGGTTCCTGCGACCAAGGGGGAAGGAGTCCCTACAACACTCCGCTTCCCCCGATCGCGGATCCCCCGTCACACCCTCCCCTGACGAGAGAACACGAGACATGTCTGCTCAAGAACCCGCGCACCACCCACCACAGCGCATCGGCGTCGTCGCCGAGTCCGCCTCCGGGGAGACGCGCGTCGCCGCCACCCCGGCGACCGTACGCCAGCTGCTGGGCCTCGGCTACGAGGTCGTCGTCGAGTCCGGGGCCGGATCGGCCTCCGGCTTCACCGACGAGGCCTATCTCGACGCCGGCGCGGGAATCGCGGGCAGCGGCGAGCCCTGGGAAGCGGACGTGGTCCTGAAGGTCAACGCCCCCACCGACGCGGAGATCGCCCGGCTGCGCGAGGGCGCGACGCTCGTCGGCCTGCTCGCCCCCGCGCAGAAGCCCGAACTCCTCCAGGCGCTCGCCGCCGCCGGGGTGACCGCCCTCTCCCTGGACGCCGTGCCCCGCATCTCGCGCGCCCAGTCGATGGACGTGCTCTCCTCCATGGCGAACATCGCCGGGTACCGGGCCGTCATCGAGGCCGCGCACGTCTTCGGCCGGTTCTTCACCGGCCAGGTCACCGCGGCCGGCAAGGTCCCCCCGGCGAAGGTCCTCGTCGCCGGGGCGGGCGTGGCCGGTCTCGCGGCGATCGGCGCCGCGTCCTCGCTCGGCGCGATCGTGCGCGCCACCGACCCGCGCCCCGAGGTCGCCGACCAGGTGAAGTCGCTGGGCGGCGAGTACCTGCCGGTCAACGTCGTGCAGGAGCAGAGCACCGACGGCTACGCCAAGGCCACCTCCGCCGACTACGACCGCGCCGCGGCCGAGCTCTACCACGAGCAGGCCAAGGACGTGGACATCGTCGTCACCACCGCGCTCATCCCCGGCCGCCCCGCCCCGCGCCTGCTGACGGCCGACGACGTGGCGGCGATGAAGCCGGGCAGCGTCGTCGTCGACATGGCCGCCGCGATGGGCGGCAACGTCGAGGGCACGGTCGCGGGCCGGGCCGTGGTGACCGACAACGGCGTCACCATCATCGGCTACACCGACCTCGCCTCCCGGCTGCCCGCCCAGGCGTCGCAGCTGTTCGGCACCAACCTGGTGAACCTGATCAAGCTGCTGACGCCCGGCAAGGACGGGCAGCTGACGATCGACTTCGAGGACGTCGTCCAGCGGGCCGTCACCGTCGCGCAGAGCGGCGACGTCACCTGGCCGCCGCCGCCCGTCTCGGTCTCCGCCGCGCCCGCCGCGCAGCCGGCCGCCGCCCCGGCCAAGCCCGAGCCCAAGCAGCCGAAGCTGACCCCCGCGGGCCGCTTCTCCCTCATCGGCGCCGGAATGCTCGCGATGTTCCTGCTGGTGGCCTTCGCGCCCGCGCAGCTCGCGGAGAACTTCACGGTGTTCGCACTCGCGGTGGTCATCGGCTACTACGTCATCGGCAAGGTGCACCACGCGCTGCACACCCCGCTGATGTCGGTGACCAACGCGATCTCCGGCATCGTCGTGATCGGCGCCCTGCTGCAGATCGGGCACGAGAGCTGGGTCGTCACCGCGCTGTCCTGCGTGGCGATCCTGCTGACGAGCGTCAACATCTTCGGAGGTTTCGCCGTCACCCGCCGCATGCTGTCCATGTTCTCGAAAGGCTGAGCCGAGATGACCTCCATGACGGCCTCCCACGCCGCCGACCTGGTCGCCGCGCTGCTGTTCATCCTCAGCCTGGCGGGCCTGTCCCAGCACCGCACCTCCCGCGCCGGCGTCGTCTACGGCATCGCCGGGATGGCGCTCGCGCTGGTCGCCACCATCGTGGTCGCCGCGCAGAGCATCACCGCCGGCGCCGTCGCGCTGATCCTGGTCGCGATGGCGATCGGCGCCGTCGTCGGCCTGTGGCGGGCCCGCAGCGTCGAGATGACGCAGATGCCCGAGCTGATCGCCGTCCTGCACAGCTTCGTCGGCCTGGCCGCCGTGCTGGTGGGCTGGAACAGCTACCTCGAGGTGGAGCGGCACGGCACGGCGCAGACCCGGATCGCCGCGGACCTGCTGAGCATCCACCACGCCGAGGTGTTCATCGGCATCTTCATCGGCGCGGTCACCTTCACCGGCTCGATCGTGGCGTTCCTGAAGCTGTCGGCGCGCATCAACTCGCGTCCGCTGATGCTGCCGGGCAAGAACTTCCTGAACCTGGGCGCGCTGGGCGCGTTCGTGGCGCTCACGGCGTGGTTCACCGTCAGTCCGAGCCTGCCGCTGATGATCGTGGTGACGGTGCTGGCGCTGGCGCTGGGCTGGCACCTGGTCGCCTCGATCGGCGGCGGCGACATGCCCGTCGTCGTGTCGATGCTGAACAGCTACTCGGGCTGGGCGGCGGCCGCGGCCGGCTTCCTGCTCGACAACAACCTGCTCATCGTCACCGGCGCGCTGGTGGGCTCCTCCGGCGCCTACCTCTCCTACATCATGTGCAGGGCGATGAACCGGTCCTTCATCTCCGTCATCGCGGGCGGCTTCGGCATCGAGGCGCCGTCCAGCCAGGAGGAGGAGCAGGGCGAGCACCGCGAGGTGCGCGCCGAGGAGGCGGCGGAGCTGCTGGCCACCGCCCGTTCGGTGATCATCACCCCCGGCTACGGCATGGCCGTCGCCCAGGCGCAGCACCCCGTCGCGGAGCTGACGCGTCAGCTGCGCGAGCGTGGCGTCGAGGTCCGCTTCGGCGTCCACCCCGTCGCCGGCCGCCTGCCCGGCCACATGAACGTGCTGCTGGCCGAGGCGAAGGTCCCCTACGACATCGTCCTGGAGATGGACGAGATCAACGAGGACTTCGCCGCCACCTCGGTCGTGCTGGTCATCGGCGCCAACGACACCGTCAACCCGGCCGCGGCCGAGGACCCGGGCAGCCCGATCGCCGGCATGCCGGTGCTGCGGGTCTGGGAGGCGGAGAGCGTCATCGTCTTCAAGCGCTCGATGGCCTCCGGCTACGCGGGCGTGCAGAACCCGCTGTTCTTCCGCGAGAACAGCAGCATGCTCTTCGGCGACGCCAAGGCGAGCGTCGACGCGATCCTCCAGGCGCTCAGCACCGACGGCCGCCGGCCGGCCGCTCCGGCGCCGCGTCAGACGGTCGCGGGCTAGGCCCTCCCGCTCCACCCCGGGTGCCCCGGTCTCCGCCTCGGAGGCCGGGGCACCCGATTTTGACATTCCTTTACAACCCCGGCCCCGGGGTGCGTCGTCTCTCCTGCCGCTCGACGCTCACCGCTCGATGCGTTCGGATCGACAAGGGAGACGCACGACCATGCGCAGCAGCAGTAAGGCCCTGCGGGCCGCCGCCACCGGCGCCGCCTCGGTGGCGCTCGGGGCCTCGGCCCTCGCGTTCGCGCCGTTCGCCGGCGCGGCCACGCCGGCGACCACCCCCATGTGCACCACCGCCCAGCTGACCGGCGCGCTCGGCGGCGAGGACGCGGGCGCCGGACAGCTCTACTACGACGTGGTGCTCACCAACCACGGCTCCACCACCTGCCACCTCACCGGCTACCCCGGGGTGTCGGTGCTCGACTCGCACGGCAACCAGATCGGCGCGCCCGCCACCCACGACCCGCGGGCCTACGACACCGTCGAGCTGGCCCCGCACGCCTCGGCCACCACCACCATCCACACCGGCAACCGGATGACGAACAACCCCGGCGAGTGCCGGCCCACCTCCACCTCGCTGCGCGTCTACCCGCCGGGCAACCGCGCCTCGCTGGTCGTCCCCGCCAAGGTGACGGTCTGCGACATCTTCACCCTCATCCCGATGGTCGCGGGCGGCAGCACCCTGCCCACCCCGCCGGCCGGCGGCGGCAGCGGCTCCGGCACGCCGACGGCCACACCGAGCTCCGGCTCCTCGGCGATCCCCTCGGCCGCGCCGACCTCGCAGGTCAGCGCGGTGCCGAGCGGCGCTCCCGCGACCGGTGAGGCGCCGACCTCCTCCGACGGATCCGGGGGCGCGCTGGCGGTCGGCGGCGGCGCGCTGCTGGTGGTCGGCGGCACGGGCGTCGCGGTCGCCCGTGCCCGGCGCTCCCGGGCGCGGGGCTGATGCCGCGTCGCCCGGAGGCGGCACGGTCGGCACGCTCGGGGCGGTCGGGGCGGCCGGGGCGGACCGCACGGACCGGTGTCGCGCTCGCGGCCTGCGGGCTGCTGCTCGCGGGCTGCGCCGCGCACGCCGACAGCTCCCCGCCGGCGGCCCCGGTGTCGGCGGGCGGGTCGGCGTCGGCCTCCGCGCCGTCCGGCGTTCCGGTCGCGCCGCTGGGCCGGTCGCTTCCGGTGGGGCTGACCATCGCGTCGATCGGCGTGCACGCGTCCGTGATGTCCGTCGGGCTGAACCCCGACGGCACGGTCGGCGTGCCGCCGATCGAGGCGAACGCGCCCGCCGCCTGGTACGACGGGACGCCGACGCCGGGCCAGACCGGCCCGTCGGTGATCCTCGGGCACGTCACCGTCGGGCAGTTCGGCGACGGGGTCTTCCTGCACCTGTCGCGGATGCGGCCGGGCGACCGGATCGAGGTGAAGCGGCAGGACGGCTCGACGGCGGTGTTCACCGTCGACCGGGTGCAGACCGTCGGCAAGTCCGCCTTCCCGACCTCGGCCGTCTACGGGAACGTCGACCACCCCGCGCTGCGTCTCATCACGTGCGGCGGCCCGCATCTGAGCGGCGGCGGCTATCCGGACAACGTGATCGTCTACGCCTCTCTCACCGGGACCGCGTCCTGAACGTCGGGGTGCGCAGCCGGGAGTGGGCCGCGGAAACCGGGCCCGAGGTCATGAGGGGGGCGGTCACCGCGGATCGCACGGAGCACACGGAACACGCGCACGGGACCGAGCGCGCGCACGGCACGGAACGCGCGGGGCGCAGGGAGCGAAGAGAACGCCGCAAGGCGTCGGAGGAGGACGCGGCCGAACTGTTCCGCAGCCTCTACCCGCGCCTGGCGGGCTGGTGCCGTCGTCTGGTCGACGACGACGGCACCGCCCACGAGATCGCCTCCGAGGCCTTCACCCGGCTGTGGGCGCGCTGGACCACGGTCGACGAACCGACCGGGTTCCTCTACGTCACCTCCGCCAACCTGGTGCGCGACCACTGGCGCAGAATGGAGCGCGAACGGCGCGCGCTGCGCCGGGCGGGGCAGGAGGAGTCGGTGCGCCAGACCGTCGAGGGGGACGAGCCTTCGGTGCGGCTGCTGGTCCAGTCGCTCCCCGAGCGCCTGCGCGACCCGGTGCTGCTGTACTACTTCGCGGACCTGCCGGTGCGTGAGGTCGCGGCGCGCCTCGGCCGTCCCGAAGGCACCGTCAAGTCCGACCTGCGCACCGCCCGCGAACTGCTCCGTGCGACCCTTGGGGGCTTCCATGACCCGATCCGCTGACCGCTTCGGCCCGGACGGCGACGCGGACCGCCACGCGGACGACCCGGGCGGGCCGGACGCCGGAACCGATCCGCTCGCGGAGCTGGCGCGCGGTCCCTTCGAGTCGCTGCCCATCCCGGAGGGCGCCTTCGGCGAGCTGCGGCGGCGCGCGGCCCGGCGCAGACGCCGGCGTGCGACGCTGAGCGCCACGGCGGGCGTCGGCGTGCTCGCGGTGGCGGTCTACCTGACCGGGGCGTTCTCCCCGCAAGGCCCCGGCGAGGTCGTCACCCCGCCCGCGAGCGCCGGACACGGCGTGTCCAACCCGGTGACCGTGCCGCCCTCGACCGGACCGGGCAGCGCCCACTCCCCGTCCCCGACGCCTTCGGCGGCTCCCACGACGAGCACCCCGACCGGCGGCACGGGCGGCTCGGCGAGCGCGAGCGCTCCCGCGAGCGCCGGCGGCACCCCGACGGCGGGGACCGGCGGGACCGGCGGCACCCCGCTGTGCACCGCCGCCCAACTGGCCCCGCACCTGGGCGGGGGCAACGCGGGCGCGGGCCAGATCTACACCTACCTGGTCGTCACCAACCGCAGCTCCACGCCGTGCCATGTGACGGGCTTCCCCGGGCTGTCGCTGCTGGACGCCTCGGGCCGTCAGATCGGCGTGCCGGCGACCTACGACCACCTGGCGTACGCGCCGGTGGTGCTGGCCCCGGGCGCGTCGGCGAGCGACACCATCCACACGGTGAACCGCCAGACGAACAACCCCTCGGAGTGCCAGCCGGCCTCGACGTCCCTGCGGATCTACCCGCCGGGCAGCCGCGCGTCGCTGGTCTTCCCCGGTCAGGTGACGGTCTGCCTGGGCACCTTCGAGGTGACGCCGTTCGGTCCGGGCGCCACCGGCAATCCGGCGAACTGACCCGCGCCGGGCCGGGTGGTTGTCGGTCCGGCCGCCTTGTCGGTGGGCGGTGGTAGCTTCGAAGGCATGACGCCGGAGGAGCTCGCCAACCTCGCTCACCTGCGCCGGGCCCGGGATCTGATCGACCGCGAGTACGCCCGACCACTCGACGTGCCGACGATGGCCGCCCGCGCGCTGATGTCGCCCGCGCACTTCTCGCGGCGCTTCCGCGCGGCGTACGGCGAGACCCCGTACAGCTATCTCATGACCCGCCGCATCGAGCGGGCGATGACGCTGCTGCGCGGGGGCATGAGCGTGACGGACGCGTGCATGGCGGTGGGCTGTACCTCGCTGGGTTCGTTCAGCTCGAAGTTCACCGAGATCGTCGGCGAGACGCCGAGCGCCTACCGCGACCGCGACCACAGCGCGGTGGTCGCCATGCCCGCCTGCGAGGCCAAGGTGCGCACCCGTCCCACCCGCGAGCCGGCCTCCGGCTCGGCGCGTCCGGCATCGAGCAGGATTCGAGAAGCAGGCGGCGACACCGCCGCCTAACGTGAGCGGCATGACCATCGCTCTCCAGTACTGCCACATCACCGTCAACGACGTCGACGAGTCGGTCGCGTTCTACCGTGACGCGCTCGGGCTGGACCTCAAGAACGACGTCGCCTCCGGCGGCTTCCGCTGGGTCACCCTCGGCAGCCCCGACCAGCCGGAGGTGGCCGTCGTGCTCTCCGAGCCGCACGCCGGCCGGTCGCAGGCCGACGGCGACGTGCTCCAGGAGCTGCTCACCAAGGGCGTCCTGCCGTCGACCATCTTCAGCACGGACGACGTCGACGCGACCTTCGAGCGGGTGCGGGCCTCGGGCGCGGAGGTGCTCCAGGAGCCGATCGACCAGCCGTGGGGCCCGCGCGACTGCGCGTTCCGCGACCCCTCCGGCAACATGGTCCGGATCCAGGCCACCAAGTCCTGACCTCTCCCCTCCGTCGCACGCCCGTCCCGGCCGCCGTCACGGCGGCCGGGATTGACGCGTTCGCGGAGACGGTCATACGGTTCCCGAGGGTGTTCGCATAGATGTCCCGCGTTCACATACAGGAACCAGGAGCAGCCTGCATGAGCCGGATCGCCGCCGTCACCGTCACTCCCGTCGCGTTCCAGGACCCGCCGTTGCTCAACGCCGTGGGCGTGCACGAGCCCTACGCGCTGCGCGCGATCGTGGAGGTCACCACCGACTCCGGCGTCACCGGCCTCGGCGAGACCTACGCCGACGAGGGGCACCTGCTCCGGCTGCGGCAGGTGGCCGAGGCGGTCATCGGCCAGGACGTCTTCGCCCTCAACCTGATCCACGCACGCGCCGCGCAGGCGCTCGCCGGGGCGACCGGCAGCGACGGACACGGGCTCACCGGCCGGATCACCACCACCGGCACCGTCGACCGCGTCTTCTCCCCCGTCGAGGTCGCCTGCCTCGACATCCAGGGCAAGCTGCTCGGACGCCCCGTCAGCGACCTGCTCGGCGGGGCGGTCCGCCCGCGCGTCCCCTTCAGCGCCTACCTCTTCTACAAGTGGGCCGCCCACCCCGGCGGCGCGCCCGACGCCTGGGGCGAGGCACTGGACCCGGCCGGCATCGTCGCCCAGGCCCGCACGATGGTCGACCGCTACGGCTTCACCGCCGTCAAGCTCAAGGGCGGCGTGTTCCCGCCCGAGCAGGAGATCGCGGCGATCCGCGCGCTGCGCGAGGAGTTCCCGGAGCTGCCGCTGCGTCTGGACCCCAACGCCGCCTGGAGCGTCGAGACCTCGGTCGAGGTCGGCAAGGAGCTCGCGGGCGTGCTCGAGTACCTGGAGGACCCGACCCCCGGCATCCCCGGCATGGCGGAGGTCGCCTCGCGCGTCCCCATGCCGCTGGCGACCAACATGTGCGTGGTCGGCTTCGACGAGGTGCCGGCCGCCGTGCGCGCGGGATCGGTCGCTGTGGTCCTCTCCGACCACCACTACTGGGGCGGACTTCAGCGCTCCCGGCTGCTCGCCGGGATCTGCGAGACCTTCGGGCTGGGCCTGTCCATGCACTCCAACTCCCACCTGGGCGTGAGCCTCGCCGCCATGGTCCACCTCGCGGCCACCACCCCGAACCTCGGCTACGCCTGCGACACCCACTGGCCCTGGAAGCGCGAGGACGAGGACGTCGTCCGCCCCGGCGCCCTCGCCTTCGAGGGCGGCTCCGTCGCCGTCCCCCGCGCCCCCGGTCTCGGCGTCGAACTCGACCGCGACGCCCTGGCCCGCCTGCACCGGCAGTACCTCGACTGCGGCCTGCGCGACCGCGACGACACCGGCTACATGCGGCGGGTCGACCCGTCCTACCGGCTGGTCCAGCCGCGCTGGTGAGCACGGGCGCGCGGGGTGACCGTTCGCGCGGCGGGATCGGCGCGCTCTCGGTAGCGTCGGGAGGAGCGCCCTGTGATCCGTGGAGGCAGTCATGAGCGAACAGGCACCCCCGCCGCTGGCCCCGGTGGACGAGGACTGGCAGACCGCGCTCGCCGTCGTGGCGCACCCCGACGACATGGAGTACGGCGCGGCGGCGGCCGTGGCCCGCTGGACAAGGCGGGGCAAGCGCGTGGTGTACGCGATGGTCACCAGCGGCGAGGCCGGCATCGACGGGCTGGACCCCGAGCAGTGCGGGCCGCTGCGCGAGGCGGAGCAGATCGCGTCGGCGGCCGTGGTCGGCGTGGACACCGTGGAGTTCCTGCACCACCCGGACGGCGTGCTGGAGTACGGCCTGCCGCTGCGGCGCGACATCGCCCGGCTGGTGCGCCGCCACCGCCCGGACGTCGTGATCACCACCAACTACCGCGACACCTACGGCGGCGTCTTCCCCAACCAGGCCGACCACATCGCCGCCGGGCGGGCGGCGCTCGACGCCGCCCGCGACGCCGGGAACCGCTGGGTGTTCCGGGAGCTGCTGGGCGAGGGGCTGGAGCCGTGGAACGGTGTGCGGATGCTCCTCGCGGCGGGCTCCCCCGAGTCCGGCCACGGCGTGGACGTCACCGAGACCTTCGCGCTCGGCGTGGCGTCGTTGGCCGAGCACAAGGCGTACCTGGCCGGGCTCGGGGACGGGGCCATGGCCGACCCGGAGGAGTTCCTGGAGGGCTTCGGCCGCATGACGGGGTCCCGGCTCGGGGTCCGCTACGGCTCCGCCTTCGAGGTGGTGTACCTGCGGCCGCCGGAGTAGGCCGGGGTTTCGCCGGTCAGACGTCCGCCGGTCAGGCGGCCTGGGGAACGAAGGGAAGCATTTCCTCCCGCTCCTTGCTGACGACGCCGTAGGTGGCTTCCGGCACCTCGAGCCAGGCGCCGGGCAGGTCTCCGAGGGGTTCGGAGACCACCAGGCGCGCGTGGTCGGCCACCCCGCGGAGCATGGCCAGATCGGGATACATCTCCCTGAGCTGCGGGACGCTCCGGTTGAAGTAGAGCGATCGGCTCTGGCCCGCGCTCGAGTACCGGAACGCCCACAGGGAGTCGCCGTCGCTGGTCGCGATGGTCCCCTGGAAGGGGAACTGGTGCCCGTGCTCGCGTCCGCGCGCCTCGACGAACCCGATCGTGCGCGCGACGGCGCCCGGAGGGTCCTCCTCGAGCCCGAAGGTGAGCGCCAGGAAGAACATCAGCTCGCTGTCCGTCGTGCCGCCGATGTCCAGGTAGAGCGAGGGGTCGACCGCGAAGGCGAGATCGCGTTTGATGTCGGCGAAGCCGTCGATGAATCCGTTGTGCATCCACAGCCACCGCTTGTACCGGAACGGGTGGCAGTTGGTCTGCTGGACGGACGACCCGATGGCGGCGCGGATGTGCGCGAAGAACAGCGGTGAGGTGGTGTGCGCCGACAACTCGCGCAGGTTGGTGTCGTTCCAGGCCGGCTCGGTGCCGTGGAACACCCCTGGCGTCTCGGTGTCGTCGTACCAGCCGATTCCGAAGCCGTCGCCGTTGGTCGTCTCGGCCCCGAGCTTGGAGTGCAGGCTCTGGTCGATGAGTGAGTGGACCGGTGTGTAGAGCACATCCGTCAGCCGGACAGGCGAGCCCCAGTAGGCGAGCCAACGGCACATGGTCGACCTCCTTGGACGTGACGGCCGGAAGTTCCACGGCGCAAGAACACCGGCGGGTTTCGGTCGCTACACCAATTGTCGACCAGCCCCTTGAGCGACGCAGGGCGAGAAGCGTGGCCGTGAGGAACCTGTTCCTGGCAGCCCGGCGCGGGCTGGGATCCCGGGACGAGCCCGGCCTCGCGGCGGCGTACAGGGCGCCCCGTATGCTCGGACCATGGTCGGCACAGAGTCGTCGGGGGTCGAGCGGGGGCCGGGGCGTCCGCGGGAGGCCCGTGTCACGAGCGCCGCCCTCCAGGCCGTCGTCGAGTTGATCACGGAGCAGGGCGTCGCCGCCGTCACGATGGACGCGGTGGCGGCTCGCGCCGGGGTGAGCAAGCCCGCGCTCTACCGCCGCTGGCCGTCCAAACAGGCGCTCATCGTCGCAGCCGCCGAGACCCGCGTCGGACCGCTCGTGGTTGCGGACCAGGGCGATCTGCGAGCCGAACTGCGTGAGGTGTTCACCGCGCGCCTGGAGTCCTACCGGCTGCCCGGGACGGACCGGCTGCTGGCCGAGTTGATCGGCGCAGCCACCAGGGACAGCACCGAGCGGGAGGCGTACGCGGCGTACGCCGAACGCGTGACAAGCGAGACCCGGGTCATACTCGAGCGCGCGCTCGCCCGCGGCGAGGTCAGGTCCGACGTCGACATCCGGTCCGCCGCCACGCTCGTGGCGGCGCCGCTCATCTACCGCCTGCTGGCGGAGCGCCGACTGCCCGACGCGCGCTTCGTCGACGACCTGGTCGAACTCACCGTCCGCGCGGTCGCACCCTCGGAGACCGTCGTCTCAGCCTCCTTCGGCCGTGCTCGCCTCGGTTCCTGACGGTCGCGGCGGTGCGGAGGGCATGAGCCGGGCGCGCACGACATAGGACACGACCACCGCGACGATCACCAGTGGCATCAGCGCCAGGGCGTCGGACGCGAGCAGGATGCTCGGGATCAGGACGGAGGTCAGCGGGAGGTTCAGCATGGCCACGCACAGGGCGCCCATGCCCATCCCGGCGCCGGCGATCATCGGCAGGCCGGGCAGGTGGGACATCGCGATGCCGCCGGCCGCGCCGATGAACAGGCTGGGAAAGACCGGACCGCCGCGGAAGCAGCTGAGTGACGCGCCGTAGGCGACCGACTTGAACAGCACGAGCAGGACCAGCGGGCCCGCCGTCCACGACGCGGCGTTCTGCACCAGCACCGGCAATGCGGCCTGGCCCGAGAACAGGACCTCGTCGGTCCCCTTGCCGGTCGCGCCCTCGAACGCGATGGCGCACCCGCCTACCGCGAGCCCGACGATCGACGTCGCCCAGAGCAGGCGCGGTTCGACGATCGGCTGAAGCCATTGGCCAAGCCTGGTGACTCCGACGCCGAGGACGGCCGCCGCCACGCCGATGACCAGCGCCCAGAGGAACTCCACCACGTCCGGGCTGGTGAACGCCGGGATGTGAGGGACGGCCAGAGTGAAAGTGCCGTAACCGGTCCACCGGTCCAGGCCGACGAAGATCAGCGTGCCGACCCCGGCGGCGAGCAGGCCGGGCACGAGGATGACGCCGAGCAGGGAACCGCCGATCCCGGCGGTCTCCATCAGCAGGAACGCTCCGGAGAGCGGGGAGCCGAGCAGGGTGGCGATGGCGGCGAAGCTGCCGGCCGCGCCGATGACGGCGACCGCCTGGGCCGGGGCGTCGCGGCGCAGCAAGTGCATGGCGAGCGCACCGAGGCCGGCGCCGATCGCGATCAGGGGCGCCTCCGGTCCGAGTACCGCGCCCAGTGACAGCGTGGCGAAGGCGGCGAGCACAATGCCGTACAGGTCGACGGGTCGCACCGGCTTACCCGTCTTGAAGCCCTCGGCCGGCTTGTGGCCGGAGGTACCGGGCAGGAACCTGATGCACAGGGCGACGAGAAATCCGCTCAGCACCAGCGGGGGCAGCGGCCACCACAGGGGTGTCCGGTCGAAACCCAGGTCCTTGGGGAGCGTGGAGAAGACGAGGGTCTGGGTGGCGTCCACCCCTTTGAGGAAGAAGTACGACGCCGTGGCGATGGGAACGCCGATCACCGCGCCCAGGACCAGAAGCGCCAGATACTTCTTCGACCTGAGCAGGCTCCCGGGATCGACCGCGGGCTGGGTCGGGGCGTCGCTGGTCGTCACGCCGGGACGCCGAGGTCGACACTCATGGTCCGATTACGCGCCGCAGCCACGCGCTCGCGCAAGCCGTGTCGGCCGATCGGCTGAGACGGCCGCGGCGGGCCGTCGACCTGCACGGCGTCGCGGTTGCGGCGAGCCGACAGCGACCCCACGCTCGACATGTGGACCAGCACCAGACCGGCCGTCAGTTCACCCTGCGTCACCGTGACCACGTCGTGGTCGTCGTGGAGCTCGGTGCGGCCCTGCGCTCGTACGCCGTCGCCGGCCGTCAGCTGCTCGACGGGTTCGACGCCGAGGGGCCTATCACCGGCGGGCGGGGCCAGCTCCTCGTGCCCTGGCCGAACCGGGTCCGCGGCGGCCGGTACCGGTGGAACGGGCAGGACCTCCAGCTGCCGCTGTCCGAACCGGAGCACGGCAACGCCATCCACGGACTGCTGCGCTGGGTCTCCTGGCGGGCGGTGGAGTCGGACGACCGGCACGCCGCGCTCGAGGCGACGCTGTGGCCCCAGCCCGGGTACCCCTTCCACCTCGACGCGCGCGCCGACTACCGGCTGGACGACGACGGGCTGGAGGTCACGGTGACCGCGTGGAACCGCGGCGGGACCGCGGCGCCGTACGGCGTCGGCCAGCACCCCTACCTGACCGTCGGCACGCCGACCGTCGACGAGGCCCTGCTCACCGTTCCCGCCGGAACCTGGTTCAGCACCGACGAGAACGGACTGCCCGTAGGGGAGGCGGACGTCTCCGGGACGCCGTACGACTTCCGCGAGCCGCGCGCCGTCCGCGAACAGCGGCTCGACACCCCGTTCGGCGCACTCCGGCGGGACGGGCGAGGACGGGCGGTGGTGCGCCTCGCGCATCCGTCCGGCGACCACGGAACCGACCTCTGGCTCGGCGAGGGCACCGAGTACCTCCAGATCTACACCGGCGACACCCTCCCCGCGCCCGAGCGACGCCGCGCCGTCGCCGTGGAGCCCATGTCCTGCCCCCCGGGCGCCTTCAACAGCGGCGAAGGGCTCGTGAGCCTGGCCCCCGGCGAGCGGCACACCATGCGCTGGGGGATCACCCCGTGGCATCGGTAGACCCCGGCGAAGCCCCGGCGCATCAGCTCCCACGCGTGCTGATGCCCTTCGCTCCGGCGGAGGTCGGCGGCCTGCCGGCGACGTGGGACGCCCTCTACTGGGACGGCCGCGACGACCCTCCTGACGCGGCGGCACTGCGGGCCGTCGAGTTCTTCGTGTTCCCGTACGGCTTCCACGCCGCGGCCCTCCCGATGCTGTCGCGGCTCCCCCGCCTGCGCGTGGTCCAGTCGCTGAGCGCGGGAGTCGACGATCTGCTGGCCGAGCTGCCGGAGGGGGTCACCCTGTGCAATGCGCGCGGGGTGCACGACGCCAGCACGGCGGAACTCGCCGTCGCACTCGTGCTCGCCGCCCTCCGCGGCATCCCGGGCTTCGTGCGCGACCAGCGGGCCCGACTGTGGTGCGAGGGCTTCCGACCGGCGCTGGCCGGACGGACCGTGCTGCTGGTCGGCTACGGGTCGATCGGAGCGGCCGTGGACGAACGGCTGGCCCCGTTCGAGTGCCGGGTCCTGCGCGTGGCCCGCTCCGCCCGCGACACGGCACGCGGACCCGTCCACGCCCTGGAACGACTGCCGGCGCTGCTGCCCGAGGCGGACGTGGTGGTGCTGACGCTGCCGCTGACCGCGGACTCCCGCGGCATGGTCGACGCCGCCTTCCTGGCGCGCATGCGGGACGCGGCCCTTCTGGTCAACGTGGCCCGCGGACCGATCGTGGACACCCGGGCCCTGCTGACGGAACTGCACAGCGGCCGTCTGTGCGCGGCCCTGGACGTGACCGACCCCGAGCCTCTGCCCCCGGACCACGCCCTCTGGTCGGCCCCCAACACCCTGATCAGCCCTCATGCGGGCGGCAGCAGTTCGGCCTTCCTGCCACGGGCCCGGGCGCTCGTCCAGCAGCAGCTCGCCGCCTTCGTGGCCGGCATGCCGCTGGCCAACATCGTGGCCGGGCCGGACCGGACCGGGAACCCCGGGGGTCGCAAGCAGCGCTGATCCCGCGCACATCGGACCGGTTCCCGCCAAGGGAATCCTGCAGCATTCGGAGCACTCATGGATCGCTACCCGCCCATCGCCGACCACGGGCTCGTCGGGAACCTGCAGACCGCCGCCCTGATCTCGTCGCAAGGCGTGCTGGACTGGTTCGCGGCCCCGCGTTTCGACTCCCCGAGCGTCTTCGCCGCCCTTCTCGACCACGACCGCGGCGGGTACTTCCGTCTGGCGCCCGTCGAGCACCACCCCACCGACCGGCAGCTCTACTACCCGGACTCCGCCGTCCTGGTCACCCGGTTCATGTCGGAGGACGGGGTCGGCGAGGTGATCGACTGGATGCCCCCGCACACCGGCGCCGAGGTGTCCGACCGGCACACCGTGGTCCGCGCGATCCGCGCGGTGCGCGGCACGGTCCGGTTCACCCTGGACTGCTGCCCGCGCTTCGACTACGGGCGCGCCGAGCACGAGGTGAGCGTCGACGGCCAGGACGCCGTCTTCCGCGCACCCGGGGCGACCCTGCATCTGCGCGCCATGTTCCCGCTCCACCGCAAGGAGAACGACGTCCACGGCACCGTCACGCTCCAGGCCGGCGAGACCTCCGGCGCGGTGCTCACGTTCTGCGCCGGCGACGGCGATGCCGAGGCTCCGCCGGCGCCCACGGTCGACGGGCTCACCGAGGAGCTGTGGCGGACGGTGGACTTCTGGCAGGGCTGGGTGCGCAAGTCCACGTACAAGGGGCGCTGGCCCGACATGGTGCGCCGCTCCGCGATCACCCTCAAGCTGCTGACGTACGCCCCGACGGGCGCCCTGGTCGCGGCGCCCACGATGGGGCTGCCGGAGCAGGTCGGCGGCGAGCGCAACTGGGACTACCGGTTCACCTGGGTCCGCGACGCGTCACTGTCGGTGCGCGCCCTGCTCGACATCGGGTTCACCGACGAGGCCCGGGCGTTCACGTCCTGGCTCGTCGCGCGCCTGCACGAGCGGCTGGACCACCCGGGCGAGCGGCTTCAGATCATGTACCGCATCGACGGCGACCCGCAGTTGTCCGAGGAGAACCTCGAACACCTCGAGGGCTACCGGGGCTCCGCTCCGGTGCGAGCCGGGAACGCGGCCATGGACCAGCTCCAACTCGACATCTACGGAGAGGCGTTCTACGCCCTGGCGCAGGCCAGGGAGGCCGGGGTCCAGCCGGGCTACGACGGCTGGAAGGGCGCCGCGCGCACCCTCGACTGGCTGTGTGACAACTGGGACCGACCCGACGAGGGCATCTGGGAGACCCGGGGCGGACGCAAGGACTTCACCTACAGCCGCGTCATGACCTGGACCGCCTTCGACCAGGGGCTGCGGCTGGCCGAGCAGTTCAGCCGTCCCGGTGACGTGGACCGCTGGCGCGAGGCGCGGGACGCGGTGCTGGAGCAGATCATGACGCGCGGCTGGAGCGAGAAGGAGCAGGCTCTCGTCCAGCACTACGACGGGGACGTCCTGGACGCGTCGCTGCTGCTGATCCCCCGGGTCGGCATGCTGGGGCCGCAGGACCCGCGCTGGTTGTCGACCCTCGACGCGATGGACCGCAAGCTCGTCTCGGACAGCCTCGTCTACCGCTACGACCCGGCCGCGTCACCGGACGGCCTGCGCGGCTCGGAGGGCACCTTCAGCCTCTGCTCCTTCCTGTACGTCGACGCTCTCGCCCGCGCCGGGCGGCTGCGTCAGGCGCGGTACGCCTTCGAGAAGATGCTCACCTACGCCAACCACGTCGGCCTGTTCGCGGAGGAGATCGGTCCCGCCGGGGAGCAGTTGGGCAACTTCCCGCAGGCGTTCACCCACCTCTCGCTGATCATGGCGGCCTGCTCCCTCGACGAGGCGCTGGACCGGGAGCTCGGGCGCTGAGCCCCCGGCCGGGCACCAGGTCGAGGAGCTGCGCGGACGGACGAGCGGTCCGGCGCGTGCGCTGATGCGTCAGGTCACTCCGCGGGCTGGGCCGCGCCGGTGTCGGGCTGCCCGGGTGAGACGCGGCGCCAGAAGACGTGGTAGGTCCAGCCCTGGTAGACCAGCACGACCGGGAGCAGGACGATGGCGACCACGGACATGACCTTGAGCGCGTAGTTCCCCGAGGCGGCGTTGCTGACGGTGATGTCGTACGCCTGGTTCGTGCTGGACACGATGAGGTGGGGGTAGAGGTCGACGAAGACCGACAGCACGCAGGTGGCGATGGTCAGGGTGGTGGCCGTGAAGGCCCAGCCCTCGTGACCGGACGTCACCAGCCAGGCGGCGGAGATCACGAGCAGGACCGCGATCAGCTGCATGATGCTGGGCAGGACGCCCTTGCCCGCGGTGGAGTGGGTCCACGGGAGGAACGCGAGCACCGCCAGGGCGGTGAACGGGGCGATGCGCCGGGCCAGCAGCCGGGCCCGGCCGCGGACGGTGCCGGTGGTCCGCAGGGTGAGGAAGACCGCGCCGTGCAGGAGGCAGAGCAGCACCAACGTGAGGCCGGTGAAGACGGCGTACCCGGAGAACAGGTCGCCGAAGTTGCCGGAGAACTCCTGGTCCTGCCCGATCGGGATGCCGTGCAGCATGCCGCCCAGCATGACGCCGAGGAAGAAGGGGACCAGCAGACTGCCGACGGTGAGCGTGGTGTCCCAAACCGTCCGCCAACTGGAGCGCTCGGCCTTGTCGCGGAACTCGAAGGAGACCCCGCGCAGGATGAGGCCGACCAGCACGAGGACCAGCACGAGGTAGTAGCCGGAGAACAGGGTGGCGTACCAGCCGGGGAAGGCGGCGAACATCGCCGCGGCGGCGACGATCAGCCACACCTCGTTGCCGTCCCACAGCGGCCCGATCGTGCCGATCGCGGCGCGTCTGCCGGCATCGTCCCTGGCCACCACGGTGTGCAGCAGGCCCACGCCGAGGTCGAAGCCCTCCAGGACGAAGAAGCCGGTCCACAGCACGGCCGTGAGGATGAACCAGAAGGTGGCGAGCGCCATCGTGCGACCTCGTTGGTGCGGTGTCGGTGGGTCCGGCGGTGGTCAGTAGGCAGGTGTCAGTAGGCGGGTGTCAGTAGGCGGGGACCGGCTGCGGTACCTCGCTGCTCGGCGGTACGGCGGGATCCCGGCGGGCGTAGCGGGTCATCAGGACGATCTCCACGACGGCGAGCGCCAGGTAGAGCAGGAAGAAGACGAGGATGCTGATCGCCACCGTGGTGGTGGTGATCGACGGCGACACGCCGTTGCGGGTGAGCTGGATGCCCTGGACGATCCAGGGCTGGCGGCCGCTCTCGGTGAGCAGCCATCCGGCGGTGTTCATCAGGAACGGCAGGATCACGACCCAGGTGGCGACCCCCAGGAACACGCGTGCCGTCGACAGCTTCTTGCGCAGGAGCAGCCACAGCCCCCACAGACCCACCAGCAGCACGATCGTGGCGAGGTAGGCCATCACCCGCATCGACCAGTACTGGATGAAGATGTTCGGGACGTAGCTCCCCGGGCCGAACTGGGACTCGTACTGGCTCTGCACCGTGTTCAGCCCGAGCACCTTGCCGTTCCAGTGGTTGGTGGCCAGCAGCGAGAGCAGGTGCGGCACCTGGATGATCTTCGTCGGGGTCTCGTCGTTCTTCCCGCCGCCGACCTGGAAGATGGAGAACGAGCACGGCTGGCAGGTGGTCCACTGGGCCTCGGCGCCCGCGATCTTCATCGGCTGGTACTTGCCCTCGGTGACGCCCAGTTCGCTGCCGACCAGCATCGCCACCAGGATCGCGGGCACGAGCACCACCAGGGACAGGCGCGCCGAGGCGTGGAACACCAGCGGCGATCGCCCCTTGCGCAGCTGCCAGGCCGAGACCGCCAGCATCACGACCGCCCCGGTGACCACCGAGGCCAGCAGCACGTGCAGGTAGCCCCGCAGGAAGACGGGGTTGGTGAACAGCTTCCACACGTCGTTGAGCTGCGGACGCCCCGTGCTGGGATTGACGGTGTATCCGACCGGATGCTGCATCCAGGAGTTGGCCGCCATGATGAACGCCGCCGACAGCGCCCCGCCCAGGGCGACGGCCCAGATGGTGGCGAGGTGGACACGCTTCGGCAGCCGGTCCCACCCGAACACCCACAGCCCGAGGAAGGTCGACTCCAGGAAGAACGCGGCCAGCCCCTCCATCGCGAGCGGCGCGCCGAAGACGTCTCCCACGGTGCGGGAGTAGACGGACCAGTCCATCCCGAACTGGAACTCCTGGACCAGACCGGTCACGACGCCGACCGCGACATTGATCAGCAGCAGGGTGCCGAAGAACTTCGTGAGCCTGAGGTAGTCGGCCAGGCCGGTACGGTGCCAGGCGGTCTGGAGCAGCGCGGTGAGGAAGCCGAGGCCGATGGTGACCGGGACGAACAGGAAGTGGTAGATCGACGTCATGGCAAACTGCAGCCGCGCCAAGTCGAGTTGACTCACCGTTCTCCCCTCGCCCAAGGGCCCACGCCAAGCGCCGCGACGCATCGGGCTCGATGTCCGTATAAAGGACTACTTATCCATCGCGAGTGAATCACGCCGCGGCGTGAGGGGAATCCGCAACATGCCAGGGATCAGCCGATCGGCCGAGGCGCCTTCATCCACGCGTCCGGGTCCTGGACCGTCCCGACCGCCAGGAGGATCCATGGAAGCCCCAGCCCCGCCGATCCTGGTGGTCATGGGGGTGTCCTCGTCCGGGAAGAGCACCGTCGCGGCCAGGCTCGCCTCCCGGCTGGGCGTCCCGTTCCTGGAGGGCGACCGACTGCACAGCCCCGAGAACCTCGAGAAGATGAGCTCCGGCACGGCCCTGACCGACCTGGACCGGGAACCGTGGCTGGACGCCCTGGCGGCATGGATCCGCAGGAACGAGCGGAGCGGCCGCGGCGGGGTCGTCTCCTGCTCCGCGCTCAAACGCTCCTATCGCGCCCGGCTCCGCAGCGCCGGGCGGGTCTGGTTCCTCTACCTCGCGCTCACCCCGGAACTCGCCGCCCGCAGGATCGCCCGGCGGACCGGACACTTCATGCCGCCCGGGCTGCTCGAATCCCAGTTCGAGATCCTGGAGCCCTTGGAGCCGGACGAGTGGGGTGCCACCGTCAGCGCCGCCGGCACCGTGGACGAGGTCATGGCCGCGGTCGACACCGTGCTGCCGCGCGGGGCCGACTGAGAGCGGGACCTGACCCGGGCGCCCGTGTCCGCTCGCCCTCGCGCGCTCCTCGCTCTAACGTCGAAGGAGACAATCCGGACAGGTCTCCCCGGGTCCCTCAGAAATCGGGCATCCGGACGCGCAGTATGCCCTGGACCGGCCGGGAGGACGCCCGGGAGGACGCCCGGGAGGACGCGCAGCGGCCCGGGAGCTTCAGCGGAACTCCAGCCCGACCGGCGCCGGCCCTGAAACGGAGTGCCCATGGCTGACAGCGAACACTACGACGTCATCGTGATCGGGACCGGCGCGGGCGGCGGCACGCTCGCCCACCGGCTCGCCGGGACCGGCAAACGGATCCTGATCCTCGAACGCGGCGGCTACCTGCCCCGCGAGCGGGACAACTGGGACTCGACCGCCGTGTTCGTCAAGGGAAAGTACCGGGCCCCGGAGTACTGGTACGACAAGGACGGCAACAGCTTCCCGCCCGAGGTCAACTACTACGTCGGCGGGAACACCAAGTTCTACGGCGCGGCGCTGTTCCGGCTGCGCCCCGAGGACTTCGGCGAACTGCGCCACCACGACGGGCTGTCCCCCGCCTGGCCGATCCGGTACGAGGACCTGGAGCCCTACTACACCCAGGCCGAGCACCTCTACCTCGTCCACGGCCGCCACGGCGAGGACCCCACCGAGGGCCCGGCCAGCGCCCAGTACGCCTACCCCCCGGTCGAGCACGAGCCGCGGATCCAGCAGCTCAGCGACGACCTGGAGAAGCAGGGCCTGCACCCGTTCCACCTGCCCATCGGCGTGAACCTGACCCAGGACGCCGACGGCAGGGCGCGGCACGACAGCGTCTGCATCCGCTGCGACCGCGTGGACGGCTTCCCCTGCCTGGTCGGCGCGAAGTCCGACGCCCAGGTGATCTGCGTCGACCCCGCCCTGCGGCACGACAACGTCACCCTGGTCACCGGCGCCGACGTACGCCGTCTGGAGACCGACCCCTCCGGGCGCACGGTCACCGGCGTGGTCGCGGAACTCGACGAGGGCGGCACGCGCACGTTCAGCGGCGACATCGTCGTCGTGGCCTGCGGCGCGGTGAACTCCGCGGTGCTGCTGCTGCGCTCCGCCAACGACCGGCACCCCGCGGGGCTCGCGAACAGCTCCGACGTCGTGGGCCGCCACTACATGCGGCACAACAACATGGCGCTGATGGCGGTCTCGAAGGAGCCCAACCCGACCGCCTTCCAGAAGACCCTGGCCCTGCACGACTGGTACCTGGCCGGGGACGACTGGGAGTTCCCCATGGGCGGCATCCAGATGCTCGGCAAGTCCGACGCCGACCAGATCCACGGCGAGGCCCCGCGCTGGGCCGGCGCGGTCTCCCCGGACATGCCGTTCGAGGTACTGGCCCACCACGCCGTCGACTTCTGGCTGTGCGGCGAGGACCTGCCCGTGAACACCAACCGGGTGACGCTCGACAAGGACGACCAGATCCACCTCGCCCTGGACGAGAAGAACAACATCGCCGGGCTGAACCGGCTGCGCCACCAGCTTCAGGGCATGCTCGGGCGCCTGGGCATGCACGAGCACCACCTGCTGTCGCACAGCCTCTACCTGCACAAGGGGATGCCCATCGGGGCCACCGCCCACCAGGCCGGAACGGTGCGCTTCGGAACCGACCCGGCCTCCTCCGCCCTGGACGTCCACTGCAAGGCCCACGACGTGGACAACCTCTACGTCGTGGACACCAGCTTCTTCCCGAGCATCGGCGCGGTGAACCCGTCGCTGACGGCCATCGCCAACGCCCTGCGCGTCGGCGACCACATCGCCGAACGCATCCGCTGAGCAGGAGGGTCAGCACATGGCAACCAACCAGATGGACGCGCTGGTCATCTTCGGCGCCACCGGCGACCTCGCCAAACTGGAGACCTTCCCCGCCCTGGTCGGCCTCGTGGAACGCGGCGTGCTCGACAAGCCGATCGTCGGCGTGGCCAAGAGCGGCTGGGGCCTTCCGCAGTTCCGCGACTACGCCGAGGCGTCGCTGAAGCTGAACGGCATGGACCCCGGGACGCCCGCCGCGACCAAGATGCTGGGGCTGCTGCGCTATGTCGACGGCGACCTCGACGACGACGCCACCTACACCGCCATGGCCGAGGCGATGGGCGACGGCCGGCAGGCCCTGTACTACCTGGAGGTGCCGCCGCCCCTGTTCGGGCGGATCGCCAAGGGCATCGCCGGCGCCGGCCGCGCGCAGGGCGCCCGCGTCATGGTCGAGAAGCCGTTCGGCACCGACCTGCTCAGTGCCCGCAAGCTCAACGACACCATGCACGAGTACTTCCCCGAGGACGCCATCTACCGGGTCGACCACTGGCTCGGCCTCGACCCCGTGGAGAACGTGCTGTTCGCCCGGTTCGCCAACTCCGTCATCGAGCCGCTGCTGAACCGCACACACGTCCGCAGCATCCAGATCACCATGGCCGAGGCGTTCGACGTCTCCGACCGCGGCCGCTTCTACGACCGCACCGGCGCCGTCCGCGACGTCGTGCAGAACCACATGCTCCAGGTGCTGGCCACCGTCCTCGCCGAACCGCCCGCCGGGCAGGGGCTGGAGTCCTGGCGCGACGCCAAGGCCAACATCGTCGCCTCGCTGCGCCCGCTGGACCCCGAGCACATCGTGCGCGGCCAGTACGAGGGCTACCTCGACGTCGACGGCGTCGCCCCGGGCTCGACCACCGAGACCTTCGCCACCGTACGGCTCGCCTCCGACTCCTGGCGCTGGGCCGACGTGCCGATCCTCATCCGCGCCGGCAAGTGCATGCCCGTCACCGCCACCGAGGTGACGATCCACTTCCGCCCCGCCCCGCACGACGTCTTCGGCCTGCGGCCCACCCCCGCCACCAACAGCCTGCGGTTCCGGATCTGGCCCGAGACCCAGGTCGGCCTCACCCTGGCCGGCAAGGCTCCCGGCGGCAGCTGGGAGGCCAAGCACGAGGAGCTCTCCTTCAGCGAGACCCCCGGCTCCGACATGCGTCCCTACGACCGCCTGATCGGCGCCGCCCTCGACGGGGACCGCTGGCTGTTCGCCCGCGAGGACACCGTCGAGGCCGCCTGGCGCGTCGTCGACCCGATCCTCGGCGACGCCGCCCCGGTCCACCCCTACGCCCGCGGCACCTGGGGCCCCAAGGAATCGGACGCCCTCCTCCCCGAAGGCGACGCCTGGCACGACCCCGCCGCCTGAACCCCGACGCCGCGTCCCCGGTCGCGCCACACCGCCGACCGGGGACGCGGCGCCACGCGCGCGCCGGCTGCACGCGTGCGCCGCCCGAAGGGTCAACACCGCCTCCTGCGCTCCAATCCCGCTGGTCGCGAGGACGGCGACGTAGTCTTCCTGCGTGCGGAGCTGGATCGATCAAGGCGTCGAGATCGTCGAGGAGCCCTCGCTGCCTCTGGTCGAGCAGATCGTCGAGGCGGGCCGGGCCTTCTGGCTCGACATCGAGAACCCGACCGACGAGGTCATCGACCGCCTCGCTGCCCGCCTGCACCTGCATCCGCTGGCCGTGGAGGACTCCAAACAGTTCGGCCAGCAGGGGAAACTGCAGATCTACGGCAACGTGGCCATGATCGCCGGTTTTGGGCTCGACGAGCGGATGCGCGAGCCGGTGGAGGTGCACTGCTACTACACCACCGGCTTCCTCATCACGCTGCACCGAGCCCCGAGCCCGGCCCTGGAGGCGCTGCGCCGGGGGCCGTCCCTCCAGCCGCTGCTGCAGGCCGAGCCCATCCGGGCGCTGCACCGCCTGTTGAGCGCGCTGCACGCCCCGTTTCCGGCGTTCGTCCTGGGGATGGACGAACGGCTGGACGCGCTGGAGCAGCGGGTGCTCCGCGAGGCGGACGACGACGACCTGAGCGAGATCACCGCCATCCGGCACCAGGCCGCGTCGATGCGCCACACGCTGCGGCCCGGCCGGGAGCTGGCGGCTCGGATGCCGCTGGTGATGTCGCTCCCCGGCGCCGACCGGGACACCCAGCTGTACGTCGAGGACTTCAGCGACGAGCTCCAGCGGGTCGTGGCCGACCTCACGGCGATCGAGGAGCGGTGCATCACGCTGCTCGGCCTCCAGGCGTCGCTGGCGGGCAATCACCTGGCCACGGTGAGCCGCCGGCTCGCCGCCGTCGCCACCATCTTCCTGCCCATCTCGTTCCTCGCGGGATTCTGGGGCGAGAACTTCAACGTCCTCACCGGAACCTTCGAGAAGGGATGGGCGGCCTTCCTGATCCTGAGCGTGGGACTGAACGTGGCCTGCGTCCTGATCACCGTGTTCGTGCTCAGCCGCCGCCGATGGAATTGAGGACGTGCCTAGGTGCGCTCTCCGGGCAGCCACCGCAGCGCGAACCACAGCTCCATCCGCACGTCCTGGTCCTGCAGGTCGACATCGAGCAACTCGGCGACCCGGCCGATGCGTTGGCGGGCCGTGTTGCGGTGCAGTTGCAGGGCCGCGGCAGTGCGGTCCCAACTGCCGTGCAGGCTGAGCCAGGTGCGCAGCGTCTCCAGCAGCACGTCGGCTCCCGGCGTCCTCGCCTGGGCAAGGGGGGCGAATCGGGCCCTGGCCAGCGCTTCCGCGTCGGCAGGGGCGACCAGGCCGTGGACGCTCTGGTCCTGGACCCGGTGGCGCACGACCGGCAGGCCGACAGCCAGCGCGCGGCGCAGTGCGCGGGCGGCCTGGTTGTCGGCGACCGCCAGGTCCGTCGCCGACGCCGGCGCGCTGAAGCCGAAGGTCCAGCCGAGCCTCCCGAGGGTGGTGGCCTCGGTCGGGCGGGAGTCGCCGTGCTCGGGGACGAGGGCGCGCAGTGACGCGCCGTCCAGTTGGAGGTAGGCGGTGCCGAGCGTGGTTCCCAGGGCGGCCAGCTGCACGGGATCGCTCTCGGGTCGACCCATGGCGCTGGGAGTTGACTCCGTGTAACGGCCGTGGACGACCACCCAGCTGCTGCCGGGGGGCGCGTCGGGAGGCAGGAGTGCCGACGCGACCGCGCGCGGCGCCTCGCCGAGCATCAGTCGCACCAGCGCGCCTGCGCTGCGCGCGTCGCCTCCCAGCGCGTGCCGGGGGCTCGTGAGCAGGGACAGCAGCACGATGGCCACCCCGGTCACCGAACGGTGCACGGCCGTCGGTGGCTTGGTGGCCGCCACCGCCAGGACCAGGGGCGCGGTACTGCGGTCGGTCCCCGGAAGGGTGTGCACGGTCAGGTGGAACCCGGTGTGGTGTTCCGCGGCTGAGGACGGCGGGCGGGGCCGGTCCGCGCCGCTCGCGTCTGCTGCCTGCGGCTGCGCGACCAGATGCGTCGTCAGTTCGCGTAGCCGCTGGACGGTGGCGGCTGCGGGCCGGGGTCCGTCGGCGAAGAGCTCACGGCCGGTGGCGTCCGCCAGCGCCGTCCAGGCGTCGAGGTGGACCGAGAGCTGGTGGAGGACGGCCCGCAGCGCGTCCGGGCGTCCGGCCGCGGCGGCGAGCGCGGACTGGGCGTCGGAGATCTGTCGCAGGTCACGGTTGCGTGCCTCAGCCATGGCCGAGTAGGCCGCGCGGCCGACGGCGACGAAGGGCGTCTCACGCGGGACCCGCAGCAGCGGCAGACCGTGCCGGTCGCAGGCCGCGACCAGTTCGGGGGGCACCTCGTCGTAGACGGGGGCGATACCGAAGCCGATGGCCGCCGCACCGGCTCCGACGACGCTGCGGACGTAGGAGTCGACGCCTTCGGGGGTCTGCGGGAGCCGGACGCCTGCGGTCAGCAGCATGTGCCCGCTCAGCAGGTAGGGGGCCGGCTCCTCGACCTCGGTGGTGCCGACGGTCCCCACGAGGCGGTCCTCCGTGGGGCCGGCGATGTGGCGAAGGCCCAGGGAGGGGTCGGCCAGCAGGACGCTGAGCGGAACGGCGGGGGCACCGGGTGCGGGTGCGTGGCCGACCGGGTGCGTCGCGGGCGAGGGTGCGGATTCATCCATTCCGGCACAGCATAATGGACGAATCCTGCGCTTCCGTGGGGGGTTCCCGGCGAACTAACTTCTTGCTCCAAGGCGGTACGCCGGGCCCGGCGCTCCTCTCAGCGTGACGCACCGCCCCTCCCCCACAGCTGCTCCGAGCCCCTGTTCCAGGGGCTCGGGAGCTTCCCCCTGCCCCTTGGGAGTGCCTCCATGGCCGTCGACTACCTTGTGATGATCGTCTACCTGTCCGGCATCATCGGCGTGGGCTGGTGGGGCAAGCGACGCGCCCGCTCCAAGAGCGACTTCCTCGTCGCCGGCCGACGGCTCGGCCCCCTGATGTACACCGGCACCATGGCCGCGGTCGTCCTCGGCGGCGCCTCGACCATCGGCGGTGTCCGACTTGGCTACACGTACGGCCTGTCGGGAGCCGCGATGGTCTTCGCCATCGGCCTCGGTCTGCTGGCCCTCAGCATCTTCTTCTCCGCGCGGATCGCGCGGCTGCGGGTCTACACCGTCGCGGAGATGCTCTCGCTGCGCTACGGCGACGGGGCGGCCCTGATCTCCGGCGTGGTGATGTGGATCTACACGCTCATGCTGGCCGTCACCTCCACCATCGCCTACGCCAGCGTCTTCGACGTCCTGTTCGACGTGCCGCGCTGGGCCGCGGTGTGCATCGGCGGCGCGATCGTCGTCGGCTACTCGGCGCTCGGCGGGATGTGGTCGATCACCCTGACCGACATGGTGCAGTTCGTGGTCAAGAGCATCGGCGTGCTGCTCCTGCTGCTGCCCATCGCCGTGGTCAAGGCCGGCGGCTTCGGCGCGATGGCGGACAGGCTGCCGCACGGCTACCTCTCGCCGACCTCGATCGGCGGCCAGACCATCTTCACCTACGTGCTGATCTACACCTTCGGCATGCTCATCGGCCAGGACATCTGGCAGCGGGTCTTCACCGCGCGCAGCGACAAGGTCGCCGCCTACGGCGGGACCGTCGCCGGCGTCTACTGCCTGGTCTACGCCGTGGCCGGAGCCGTCATCGGCATGGCCGCCAAGACGCTCTACCCGACCCTGCCGGGCGCGGACAGCGCGTTCGCGACGATCGTCAAGCACGTCCTGCCCACCGGGATCAAGGGCCTGGTCCTGGCCGCTGCGCTGTCGGCGATGATGTCCACCGCCAGCGGGGCCCTGATCGCGTCGGCCACCGTCGCGAACAACGACATCCTCGGCCGCCTGCGGGTCCTGCGCAGCGGCCGCACCGAGGACGGCGGCGGCCGGGAGGGCGACGAGGTGCGCGGCAACCGGGTGGCGATCGTCGTCCTCGGCGTCGCGGCCATCGTGATCGCCTGTCTGCTCAGCGATGTCGTCTCCGCCCTCACCGTGGCCTACAACCTGCTCGTCGGCGGCCTGCTCGTGCCGATCCTGGGCGGCCTGGTGTGGAAGCGCGGCAACCTGGCCGGAGCGCGCGCCTCGATGGTCGCGGGCGGCGCCACCGTCATCGGGTTCATGGTCGCCAAGGGCGTCCTCGCCAACGAGCCGATCTACTACGGCCTGGCCGTCAGCCTGGTGGCCTACACCGCCGCCAGCCTGGCCACCCGGCCCACGGACGCCCGGGTGCTGGAGCAGTGGCGCGACCGCCTGGCGGGGCGCAGCCCCGAGCAGACGCAGGCGACACCCGGCGAGTCCGCGATCGCCCCGGCCGCGCTCTGAGCCGCCCCCGACCGAGGAGCAGCACGATGTCCCCGAGCACCACGCTCCAAGCCGGGCACCGAGCCGCCGAGGAACTGCGTCTGCGGCGCGAACTCGCGGCGGTCTACCGCCTGGTGGCCCACTTCCGGATGACGGATCTGATCTTCACGCACATCTCCGTCCGTCTTCCCGGCCCCGGGCAGCACTTCCTGATCAACCCCTACGGCCTCCTCTTCGAGGAGGTCACCGCCTCCAACCTCGTGAAGATCGACCTGGCAGGGCAGGCGGTCGAGGAGACGCCGCACCCCGTGAACCCGGCCGGGTTCGTGATCCACAGCGCGATCCACGCGGCGCGCGCGGACGCCCACTGCGTCCTGCACACCCATACCAGGGCCGGCTGCGCCGTCGCCGCCCAGCAGGACGGGCTGCTGCCCCTGAACCAGATCTCCATGGAGTTCCACGGCCGACTCGGCTACCACGACTACGAAGGCGTCGCGCTCAACCTCGCCGAACAGGGCCGTCTGGTCGCCGACCTCGGCCCTCACCCCGCGATGATCCTCCGCCACCACGGTCTGCTGACCGTCGGCGAAACCCCCGCCCAGGCGTTCCTGCGCATGTACTACCTGGACAAGGCCTGCGAGATCCAGACCGCCGCGGCAGCGGGCGGCGCGAAGCTCACCGTCCCCGACGCCGCGATCTGCGACCTGACCGCGCGTCAGCTCTCCGGTGAGGAACACGGGTCCGACCTGCAGGACGATCACGCCTACGACCTGGCCTGGGCGGCGCTGCTGCGGCTGCTGGACCGCGTCGCCCCCGACTACACCGACTGACAAGGAACACACCCTCCATGAGCTCCACCGAACCACGCGGACCCGTCGACTCCTCCCGCGTCCCCCGCTACGCCGGTCCCGCCACCTTCGCCCGCCTCCCCCGCCTCGACGAGGTCGCGCAGGCCGACGTCGCCGTGGTCGGCGTCCCCTTCGACAGCGGCGTCTCCTACCGTCCCGGGGCCCGCTTCGGCGGCAACGCCGTCCGCGAGGCCAGCCGCCTGCTGCGTCCCTACAACCCGGGCCAGGACGCCGCACCGTTCGCGCTGGTCCAGGTCGCCGACGCGGGGGACGTCGCCGCCAACCCCTTCAACATCAACGAGGCGGTGGAGACGGTCGAGGCAGCCGCCGACGCACTCCTGGCCACCGGAGCCAGGCTGATGACGCTCGGCGGCGACCACACCATCGCCCTGCCGCTGCTGCGCTCGGTCGCCAAGAAGCACGGACCCGTCGCGCTGCTGCACTTCGACGCCCACCTGGACACCTGGGACACCTACTTCGGCGCCGAGTACACGCACGGCACCCCGTTCCGCCGCGCCGTCGAGGAGGGCATCCTCGACACCGAGGCGCTGTCCCACGTGGGCACCCGCGGCCCGCTGTACGGAAAGCAGGACCTCACCGACGACGAGAAGCTCGGCTTCGGCATCGTCACCTCGGCGGACGTCATGCGGCGCGGCGTCGACGAGGTCGCCCAGCAACTGCGTGAACGGATCGGCGACCGGCCCCTCTACGTCTCCGTCGACATCGACGTGCTGGACCCCGCCCACGCCCCCGGCACCGGCACACCCGAGGCCGGCGGCCTCACCTCCCGTGAACTGCTGGAGATCCTGCGCGGCCTGGCCGGCTGCCACCTGGTCTCCGCGGACGTCGTCGAGGTCGCCCCGGCGTACGACCACGCCGAGATCACCGCAGTCGCCGCCTCCCACACGGCCTACGAGCTCACGACGCTGATGGCACGCCAGATCGCCGCGTCCCGGCAGGAGACCGCCCAGTGAACCACGTCCGCAACGGCGGTGACCTGGTCGTCGAATCCCTCACCGCGCTCGGCGCGCGGTGCGTCTTCGGCCTCCCGGGCCAGCACGCCCTCGGTCTCTTCGACGCCCTGCGCCGCTCCGAACTGCGGTATGTCGGTCTGCGCGTGGAGAACAACGCCGGCTTCGCCGCCGACGGATACGCCCGCACCGCGCGTACCGTCGCCCCGCTCTTCCTGTCCACCGGTCCGGGCGCGCTGACCTCCCTCGCCGCCCTCCAGGAGGCCGCCGCCGCCTCCGTGCCCGTGCTCGCGGTGTCCAGCCAGATCCCCTCGGCGGGCCTCGGCGGCCGCCGCCGCGGCTATCTGCACGAACTCGTCGACCAGCAGGCCAGTTTCCGGGACGTCGTCAAGTCGGTCCACACCGCGCGCACCGCCTCACAGATCCCCTCGGCTCTGGCCGCCGCCTGGGAGTCCGCGCTCGCCGCGCCCAGCGGCCCGGTATGGGTGGAGATCCCCCAGGACGTGCTCCTCGCGCCGACCACCGTTCCGCCGGTACGCGACCTGCACGCCGAGCCGCGCCCGCTCACCCCGCGCTCCGAGCTGATCGCCGAGGCCGCAGCCCTGGTGGCCGAGGCCCGGCGACCGGTGGTCCTGGCCGGCGGCGGCGTCGTCCGCTCCGGTGCGACCGACGAACTGCTGCGCCTCGCCGAGCAGGTGCGCGCACCCGTCGCGTGCACCTTCGGCGGCAAGGGCGCCTTCCCGTGGGAGCACCCGCTCTCCCTTCAGTCCTGGCTGGAGGACCGGTACACCACCGAGCTCCTCGAGGACGCCGACGTCCTCCTGGTGGTCGGCTCCGGTCTGGGCGAGCTGACCAGCAACTACCACACCCTCGCGCCACGTGGCCGGATCATCCAGATCGAAGCGGACCTGGGGAAGCTGGAGTCCAACCACCCGGCGCTGGGCATCCACGCCGACGCCCGCCTCGCTCTGACCGCCCTCGCCGACGCCGTACCGGCCAGGACGCCCGACGGCGCCGCCGAGGCCACCGCGGCCGACCTGCTGAAGCGCGTCCGGGCCCGGCTCGACGCCCAGGGTCTCGATCTGGAGCAGGGCGTCCTCGCTTCTGTACGCGGGGCGCTGCCCGAGGGGGCCCCGGTCTTCTTCGACATGACCATCCTCGGCTACTGGGCCTGGTCGGCCTTCGACGCGCGCGAGCCCAACACCATGCACTCGGGCCAGGGCGCCGGCGGCCTGGGCTACGGCTACCCGGCGGCCCTCGGCGCCGCCGCGGCCCGCCCGGACAGCCCCGTCCTGGCGGTCTCCGGCGACGGCGGCGCGATGTACTCCATCGCCGAACTCGCCACCGCCCGCCAACTCGACCTCGACGTCACCTGGCTGATCGTCGACGACGGCGGCTACGGCATCCTGCGCGAGTACATGAACGACACCTTCGGCGAGGCCACCGCGACCGAACTGGCCCGGCCGGACTTCGTCAAGCTCGCCGAGTCGTTCGGCGTTCCCGCCACCCTGACCACGGTCGCCGACCTGGCCCACGACCTCGCGGCGGCGCTGGCCGCACCGGGCCCGAACGTGGTCGTCCTCCCCGCCTTCCTGCGGATGTTCGAGCCCACCCACATCGGGCCGAACTGAACGCCTGCCCCAGAACCGAGGAGAACGCCTTGCGCGACCTTCGCACACTGCACAACCACGTCAACGGTGCGTTCGTCGACGCCGTCGACGGACGCACCCTGGACATCGTCGACCCCACCACCGGTCAGGTGTACGCGACCTCTCCGCTGTCCGGCGCGGCGGATGTGGACGCCGCCATGGCAGCCGCCGCCGACGCCTTCCCGCACTGGCGCGACGCCACCCCCAGCACCCGGCAGAAGCTGCTGCTCAGGATCGCCGACGCGATCGAGGCCCGAGCGGACGAACTCGTGGACGCGGAGTGCCGTGACACCGGCAAGCCGCGCGGGCTGACCCTCTCGGAGGAGATCGGCCCCATGGCCGACCAGGTCCGCTTCTTCGCCGGCGCCGCCCGCCTGCTGGAGGGCAGGTCCGCGGGCGAGTACGCGGACGGGATGACCTCCATCATCCGCCGGGAGCCGATCGGCGTCTGCGCCCAGGTCGCACCGTGGAACTACCCCATGATGACGGCGGTGTGGAAGTTCGCCCCCGCCCTGGCCGCAGGGAACACGGTCGTCCTCAAGCCCTCGGACACCACTCCGGCCTCCACGGTGCTCCTCGCCGACATCGTCGGCGGCGTCCTCGCGGACATGGGACTGCCGGCCGGCGTCCTCAACGTGATCTGCGGCGACCGCGAGACCGGCCGCCTGATGGTCGAACACCCGACCCCGGCGATGGCCGCCATCACCGGCTCTGTACGGGCCGGGATCCAGGTCGCCCAGTCGGCGGCCGGGGACGTCAAGCGCGTCCATCTGGAACTCGGCGGCAAGGCGCCGGTCCTGGTCTTCGAGGACGCCGACATCGCCGAGGCCGCCCGGGTGATCTCGACGGCGGGCTTCTTCAACGCGGGCCAGGACTGTACGGCCGCGACCCGTGTCCTGGTGCACGAGTCGATCCACGCCCCCTTCGTCGAGGCCCTGACCAAGGCCGCCGCCGGCGCCAGGACCGGCGGCGTCGACGAGGCGGACGTCTGCTACGGCCCGCTGAACAACGCCGACCAGCTAGCCCAGGTGTCCGGCTACATCGAGCGGCTGCCCGCTCACGCCACGGTGGAGACCGGCGGCCACCGGGTCGGCGAGGCGGGCTACTTCTACGCGGCCACCGTCGTGACCGGCCTCCGTCAGCACGACGAGATCATCCAGAACGAGGTCTTCGGCCCGGTCATCACCGTGCAGAGGTTCTCCGACGAGGACCAGGCCGTCGAGTACGCCAACGACGTGAGGTTCGCCCTGGCCTCCTCCGTCTGGACCAAGGACCATGCCCGCGCCATGCGCATGTCCCGGCGCCTGGACTTCGGCTGCGTCTGGATCAACACCCACGCGCCGCTCCTCGCCGAGATGCCGCACGGCGGATTCAAGCAGTCCGGCTACGGCAAGGACCTCTCCGCCTACGGCTTCGAGGACTACACCCGCATCAAGCACGTCATGACCGCCCTCTGAGCGTCCGCCCTCGTCGTTCTCGTGCGCGCGACGCAGGTGCGGTGACGTGCCGCCCGCATCCGAAACCCCTGGAGCCCTGTCGCCCGGGCGATCCGGGCCCTGCCCACTCGTGAGGGTCCCTCTGGTTGCCGGTCGAGCGGGTCCGTGCCGAGATGGTTACGGACGCACACGGACCTGATGGAGGCTCAGCCGGAGCCTTCGCCCGACCGGGAGAGCCGCCGCACGAGAGTGAGAGCTCCGGCGGCGCGACAGGGAGAGACGAGATGGCGAGTCGATCGACCTCCGCTTCTCCGGCGGCGAGCGAACGTCGCACGGTGATGAAGGTCCTCATCGCGCTGGGCCTGGTGCTCGTCGCGCAGGCCCTTTTCGCGCTGTGCCTGGTGAGCGCCCAGCAATTGCTCGTCCCGCGGGACATGCCGTTCGGTGTGTCCGGGGCCCCGTCGCCCGTCGTCGCCGCGGTGGCGTCGAAGGCGGGGCTGAGCCTGACCTCGTATCCGAACCAGTCGGCGGTGACCAGCGCGGCGAACCGGGGCGAGATCTACGGGGCGTACCTCACCGGCGGCTCGTCCGACACGCTGGTCGTTGTTCCGTCGAAGAGCTTCTTCGCCCAGACCGAGCTGGAACCGGCGTTCCTGGACGCGGCCCACAAGCTGGGCCGCCCGGTCACGGTGCAGTCGATCGCGCCGCTCACCGCCGACGACCCGGTCGGCGCGGTGCCCTCGCTCCTGCTGCTGCCGCTGCTGATCGGCGGATACCTCGCGGCCGTGCTGGTCTTCAAGGCGGCTCACGGCGTCGCGGCCGCCCCTTGGCGCGCCGCCATCCTGATCGGGTACGCCCTGGTGGGCGCGCTGCTGACCGACCTGATCGCCGGTCCGGGCCTCGGGGCCTACCCCAACAGCCGCTTCTGGCCGTTGCTGCCGTGCTTCTGGCTGGTCACCTCCGCCGTGGCCCTGGCGTCCGCCGCCGTCCAGGCGGTGGTGGGCAGGATGGGCACCCTGCTGGTGGCGGTGCTGTTCATCGTCGTCGGCGGTCCGCCCGCCGGCGGTCTGGGCACCTACCTGCTCCCCGTGTACTGGCGCAACATCGGCGTGGTCCTCCCGCCGCAGAACGCGATCACCCTGATCAACCACGTGCTCTACTTCGGCGGCAACGACATCTCCACCCCGCTGGTCGTGCTGCTCCTGTACGTCGCCGCCGGGGTGGCCGTCATCGGCTGGTACGGGCGCATCCGCCCGGCCAGGGCCACGGCCCCGGCGGACGGCCCGGGGCGTGCGGGCGGTGTCCCGCCCGCACGCAGGCGGGCGGTGATCGCCATGGTCACGGCGCTCGGCGTCTGCGCCGTCATGCAGTGCCTGTTCGCGACCACCTACATGGACGCCGAGCACGCTCCCAAGGCCTCGAACCTCCCGTTCGGCGTCGTCGGGTCCTCCCCCGTCCTGACCGCGGCTCAGAAGAGCATCTCCCTCCAGGTCACCTCGTATCCCAACGAAGCCGCGGTCAAGTCCGCGATCGACCAGGCCCATCTCTTCGGCGCGCTGGTGTCCTCCGGCGGCTCGACCACCCTGATCGTGGTGCCGTCCATGAGCGACCTGGCGCCGCTCGACCTCGCGGTCCGCTTCGAGGACGCCGCCAAGGCCACCGGACAGAAGCTCGCCGTCCAGCCGTACGCGCCGGTCCCGCTCGCGGCCAAGGACCCGTTCGGCCTGGTCCAGGCGCTCATGCTGGTCCCCCTGCTCATCGGCGGGTACATGTCCTCGACCCTGCTGATGACCGCGACCGGCAGAGCCGCCGGCCGCTGGCGGGCGGCGCAGCTCCTCGGCTTCGCCGTCGTGGGCGGCCTGCTCGTCGACGTGGTCGTCTGCTACTGGCTGCGCGGGTTCCCCAGTCACAAGTTCTGGATCGTCTGGCCCATCTGTTCGCTGATCATCGCCGTGGTCGCCTTCGTCGCCGCGGTCCTGCAGAAACTGCTCGGGCCGATCGGCACACTGGTGACGGTCGTCGTGATGATCCTGCTCGGCAACCCGTCCTCCGGCGGTGCCAGTGGAGTGCCGTACCTGCCCGCGTTCTGGCGCGACCTCGGCCCCTACCTGCCGCCCCGCAACGGATACATCCTGCTGCACCACACGATCTACTTCAGCGGACACGGAACCAGCCAGGCACTGACCAACCTGCTCATCTACCTGGTCGCCGCCGGTGCCGTCCTGGCCGTGCTCGACTGGCGTCGTCCCGAGCCCGCCGTGCCCGTCGACGCCACCGAGGCGGCAGCCATGGCCGTCCCCATCGGCGCCACACCGTAAGGCGACGGGCTACGCGGGCTGCCCGGCAGGACCGGACGTGGGACGAAAGGCATCGACAGCATCGTGACGACCGACCAGATCCTCGCGGGCGTCGGGCTGACGCTGGTCCTCGCGGTGGGCTGTCAGATCCTCGCCGAGCGCTTCCGGTTCCCGGCGCTGGTCGCGCTCCTGCCCGTCGGGTTCGCCGCAGGAGCGCTGACCGACGTGGTCAATCCGCAGCGCCTGCTGGGCCCCGCCTTCTCACCGCTGGTCTCGCTCGCGGTGGCCGTGATCCTCTACGACGCGGGCAGGGCCTTGGACCTGGGCCGGTTGCACGGCCATACCCGCCGCGTCGTCCTGCGTCTGATCGCGCTGGGTGTGCCCATCACCGGTGGGGCCGCCATGGGATTCAGCATGCTTCTGTTCGACATGCCGGCGACCACGGCGGCCATGCTCGGGGTGATCCTGGTGGTGTCCGGTCCGACCGTGGTCGGCCCGCTGCTCGGTTTCGTGCGGCCGAAGGAGAGGCTCCAGCACATCCTGGCGTGGGAAGGGTCCCTGATCGACCCGGTCGGCGGCATCCTCGGCGCGATCACCTTCCACGCGGTCAGCGCGAGCACGGTCGGCCATCCCGGCGCCCAGGTGCTCCGGTTCTTCGGCAGCCTGGGCGTCGGCCTGGCCGGCGGCGCCGTGGGCACGGTGGCCATGTGGCTCCTGCTGGCCCGGATGCGCCTGAGCGAGAGGCTGGCCACCTCCGCCCAACTCGCGGTGGTGGTGGGGATCGCCGCCGCCTGCGACGCGGTTCGCGACGATTCCGGCCTCATCGCCGCGGTGGTCATCGGGCTCGCGGTGACCAACCTGTCCTCCCTGAGGATCCAGGCCCGCAATCCGTTCTTCGAAACCCTGGTGCAGCAGATTCTGGGCATCCTCTTCATCTCCATCAGCGCGACCATCACGCCCGCGAGCCTGCGGCACCTGGGGTGGCCGGCCCTCGGCCTGATCGCGGCCCTGGTGCTGCTGGTGCGTCCTGTCGTCGCGCTCGTCGCGACACTGCGGACGGACCTCGGCCGGGGCGAGCGAAGCTTCGTCGGCTGGATGGCTCCCCGCGGGATCGTGGCGGCGGGCACCGCGTCGACGTTCTCCGCGTCCCTGGCCTCGCAGGGCGTTCCCAAGGCCGCGGACATCCTCCCCGTCACCTACCTGGTCATCGTCGCCACCGTCACGCTGTACGCGTTCACGGCGGAGCCGGTGGCCTCCTGGCTGCGGGTGCGCCGGCCCGCAGCTTCGCGGCCCCTGCTGGTGGGCGGCGAGGACTGGGTGGTCGACCTGGCGACGGTCCTCCGGGCGGCGGGCGTCGACGTGCTGATGTGGGCCGGTCTGGAGGAGCAGCGGCAGCGGCTTCGGCAGACCGGGCTGGAACTGCTCCCCGGCGGGCTCATGGCCACCGGAATCGGCGACGGGGGCGGCATCGAGGGAATCACCACGATCCTGCTGCTCAGCCGCGAGGACGACTTCAACGCCCTGGTCTCGACCCTGCTCGGCTCCCAGGGAGGCCGGGTGTACCGCCTCGCGCCGGCGGTCGAGCAGCGCGTCCGCGGCCCCCAGGCCGACAGCGAGACGCTGTTCGCACCCCAGCTCACCCGGACGGAGATCGAGCAGCGCCACCGAGGTGGTGCCACGATCGCCGCCCACCCGGCGGGAACCGTCCCGTCGGCGGACTACGACCTCCTCTTCCGCATCCGAGCCGACGGGGCCCTGGCCCCCGTCACCCGGTCCCGTGCCCCGGCCCGCGAGGAAGGGGACACCGAGGTGGTTCTCGGCACGGGCGTGACGGCGATGCCCGTGCCTGTGGAGGGGACGACATGACCAGGAGAGACGCGCGGCTGCACCCGCCATCAGGCCGCAGGAGACTCCGGTGGAACTGATTCACGTCCGCATCGTGGTGCCTCCCACGCTGACCGAGCCGGTGGTCGAGTTGCTCAGCGCCGACCGGCATGTCTTCAACGTCGTGGTCGCGCCCGCCGCCGCACGCGATCCGGCAGGCGACGCTCTCGAATGCGACATCATGAAGGGCGGAGCGAACAGCGTGCTGGGCGCGCTGCGGGAGCTCGGCGTCGAGGACGCCGGTTCGATCGCGATCGACGAAGTCGACATGACGTTCTCTCAGCGCATGGAGCGGATCGAAGCCGAGGAGCCGGGTGCGTTCCTGCACTCGCCCCTGTGGGTCTCGGTCGAGGCGCACATCCGGAACGAGGGCACCTACCAGCCCAGCTTCTACCTCTTCCTGGTCATCGCCGGGCTCATCGGCGCCGTCGGCATCATGTCGAACTCGCAGATCCTGATCGTGGCGGCCATGGTCGTCGGCCCCGAGTACAGCGCGATCACCAGCGTCGCCCTCGCCCTGGACCGGCACAACCGGCTGCGCGTCCTGGACGGTCTGCGCGCGCTGACGCTCGGATTCTCCCTGGCCATCGTCGCGAGCCTGGCCTTCTCCCTGCTGTCCCGCGCGGGCGGCTTCCAGTCCAGGGCCTTCGAACTCGGTCTGCGACCGGTCTCCAACCTCATCGACACACCGAACTTCTTCTCGTTCGTCGTCGCGGTCCTCGCGGGCATCGTCGGGATCGTCTCCCTGACCGAGGCGCGCGCCAGCGCCCTGCTGGGCGTGTTCATCTCGGTGACCACGATTCCCGCCGCCTCGGACGTCGCCGTGTCGATCGCCTACGGCTCATGGCACGAGGCGTGGGGCTCGTTTCTCCAACTGCTGCTCAATGTCGTGACGCTCGTGATCGTGGGCGTCCTCGCCCTCCGGGGACAGCGGCGCCTGTGGCGCCGCGCCGCCCGTCGGGCCGCGGAACGCCCCGGACGGGCGTGAGGTCCTCACGACCGGACGTGGCGCTCAGGGCCTGATGATCGGGCCCTGAGCGCCTCGGCCGTCGCTAGCGGCGCATCCGGCTCACGGGATGCTCCACTGCTGGTTGGCGGTGTCGGCGCAGTCCCAGATCTGGACCTGGGTGCCGGAGCCGCCGTAGCCCGTGTCGTCCAGGCACTTGTTGGACTGGGGGTTGTACAGCTCGCCGTTGGACTGCGGGATCCACACCTGGGCTCCGGTGTTGTTGCAGTCGTACAGGTCGACCGTCGTCCCGTCGGCGCTGCCGCCGCCGTTGATGTCGAGGCACTTGCCCAGCACGTGCAGGGTGGTGCCGGCCTGGACGAAGGTCCACTGCTGGGCGGGGGTGCCGTTGCAGGTGTAGACCTGGATCGGGTTGAAGTTGGCGGTGCTGGCGGACCGGTCGTCGAGGCAGAGCCCCTGGTAGCCGGTGACCGGGCCACCGCCGCCCGTGCCGCCACCGCCGCCGCCGCTTCCGGTCGTGGTGTACGCGGCGACGTAGCCGACGCTCATCGTCGCGCCGGAGCTGGTGGCCGACGTCGGCGTGGTGCAGCCGCAGACGCCGTTGGGGAAGCCGCCGCCCATGGCGAGGTCGAAGATGATCGATAGGTTGTGGTCGAAGGCCGCCTGCCAGGTGCTGGTGCCGACCTGGGCCTCGGTCACCTGGAAGTACTGGTTGCCGTCGAGGTAGAAGGTGATGTTCTCGGCGGCGGTGTTGGTGCGGTCGAGGATCATCGAGTACGTGTGGTAGCCGCTCTGGCAGCCGTTGCAGGCGGTGAGACCACTGCCGATGCCGTTGCCCTCGTTGCACGGGCCGCCGGGGTAGGTGCCGCAGTGGATCGTCCCGGCCACCTGGGAGCGGGCGTTGACGTCCTCCATGATGTCGATCTCGCCGTTCTCGGGCCACTGGCCGGGGCCGAGCATCCAGAAGGCGGGCCAGTAGCCGAGCCCGGAGCCGGGGTTGGGCTGCTGGATCTCGGCGGTGACCTCCAGCTTGCCGCCGGCGGGCGCGCCGACGTTGGCGCTGGTGGTCTGGATCCGGCCGGAGGTCCAGTTGCCGTTGCCGTCCCTCAGGGCGGTGATGTCGAGGTGGCCGTTGCCGTCCAGGTGGACGTTGGCGGCCGAGTTGGTCATCGTCTCGATCTCGCCGGTGCCGAAGTTGGAGCCCGGGCCGGTGTCGTACATCCAGTTGCCCGAGGGGGCGGATCCCGAGGCGCCGGCGAAGTTGTCGCTGAAGGCGGTCTGCCAGCCGGAGGGCGGGCCGGGGACGGTGTCGGCGCGGGCGGCGCCGACGGGCGCGGTGATCAGCACGGCCACGACGGTGGCGATCGTCGCGAGCGTCGCGAGGACGCGCCTGATCAGGGTGGGGCGGCGGGAACGGGCGGGGTCGGACTGCATGCGGCTCCTCCGGGTGGGGGGCGGGCGGAGCGGCCGGAGAGCGTTCTCCCGGCGGCCGTTGGCATGTTCCCGCCGCCCCGGCCTCGGCGTCAAGACTTGTGCGCGTGAAGCTTGTTGACGAGCCGTTGCGTTCACTTTCCGAAGACGCGTGCCGGAACCCGTGGCTCGGAAGCCTTCGCCGGGGGTCTTCCTCCGATCCCACTCTTGTTGTAATTTCTGTCAACAAGGGCAGCGGGGCCCGCGCCGAGCGTCACCCGGAGGCATCGATGGCACAGCTCACCACCGCAGCGCACGTCCACGGCAGAGCGCACACGTCCGCGGACGACGACGTCTCGAAGCGACTGCTCGACTCGGCCGCGACCCTCTCCTACGACCCGTCCGTCGAGATCGACTGGGACGCGCCGCTCCCCGAGGACCACTACGGGCTCAACCCGGAGTGGAGCACCCTCTACGGCACCCGGCTGTGGGACGAGATGACCGAGCAGCAACGGGTCACGCTCACCCGGCACGAGGTCGGCTCGATCATGATGACGGGCATCTGGTTCGAGATGATCCTGCAGCAGATGGTGCTGCGCGATCAGTACCTGAAGGACCCGGCCAACTCCGAGTTCCGCTTCGCGCTCACCGAGATCGCCGACGAGTGCCGGCACTCCATCATGTTCGCGCGGGCCTGCGAGAAGATGGGCGTGCCGCAGTACAAGCCGCTCCGGGCGTGGGCGGAGGCCGGGCGCGGCTTCAAGGCGCTGGCCCGCGCCGAGCTCGCCTACGGCGGCATCCTCGTCGCCGAGGAGGTCCTCGACGTGATGCAGCGCGACTGGATGCGCGGCGAGAACGTGCTGGAGATCGTGCGCGGCACCTCGCGGATCCACGTCGTCGAGGAGTCCCGGCACATGAAGTTCGCTCGCCAGGAGATCCGCGAGCGGC
>NZ_BBPQ01000056.1:49952-52495 GCF_000787855.1 Streptacidiphilus anmyonensis
TCCCCCGCCAGGAGATCCGCGAGCGGCTGCGCGGGGCCGGGACGGCGCGCCGCCGCGTCAACGCCTTCGGCGTCGCCGCCGCCGCGTTCGTCATCGTCAGCAGCATGGTCAACAAGGGCGTCTACGCCGCCGCCGGGCTCGACACCAAGCGCGCGCTCGCCGAAGTGAAGGCCAACCAGCACCGCAAGTCGATGATGCGCACCAGCTCGCGCCACCTGATGGCGTTCCTCGCCGAGTCCGGGCTGCTGACCCGCCCCGCCGCCGGGATCTACCGGCAGCTGGACATGCTCTGACGGCCCGTCCGACCCGTCCGGCCCGTTCAACCGTCTGCCGCCCCGCCTCTCCCCCACCCCGCCCGCCGCGCCACGAGGACCCCCACGACCTGCCATGGCCTACGCGATCACCCGAACCTGCTGCAACGACGCCTCGTGCGTGTCGGTGTGCCCGGTCAACTGCATCCACCCGACCCCCGGCGAGCCGGACTTCGGCTCCACCGACATGCTCTACATCGACCCCGCCGCCTGCATCGACTGCGGGGCCTGCGCGGACGCCTGTCCCGTCGACGCGATCTTCCCCGTCGACCGGCTGGCCGGGCCCGACCTCCCCTACGCGGAGCTCAACCGCCGCTGGTACGAGGAGAACCCGACCGACCACGCCTGGGGCGAGCCGGAGTTCCCGCGCAGCCTGCCGGACGGCTTCGGCGAGCTGAGCGTGGCCGTCGTCGGCACCGGCCCGTCCGCCGGCTACACCGCGCAGTTGCTGCTGCGCACCACCGGCGCACGGGTGACGATGATCGACCGGCTGCCCGTCGCCGGCGGGCTGCTGCGCCACGGCGTGGCACCAGACCACCAGTCGACCAAGCGCATCGGCGAGTCCTTCGCCACCACCTTCCACCACCCCGCGCTCCGCATGCACCTGGGCGTCACCATCGGCGAGGACCTCACCCACGAGGACCTGACCGCCTATCACCACGCCGTCGTCTACGCCGTGGGCGCGGCGGGCGACCGCAGGCTCGGGCTGCCCGGCGAGGACCTGCCCGGCAGCCTGCCGGCGACGACCCTCGTCGGCTGGTACAACGCGCATCCGGCCGTCCCGGCCGACGCCGTCGATCTGCGCGCGGAGCGCGTCGTCGTGGTCGGCAACGGCAACGTGGCCGTCGACATCGCACGCATCCTGCTCACCGACCCGGACGAGCTCGCCCGCACCGACATCGCCGACCACGCCCTCGCCGCACTGCGCGACAGCCGGGTGCGGGAGGTCGTCCTCCTGGCCCGCCGCGGCCCGGAGCACGCCGCGTGGACGCGGCCGGAGTTCCTCGCACTGACCCACCTCGCGGGCGTGGACGTGGTGGTCGCGGACGACCCGGGCATCCGCGAGGCCGTCGCGGCGGCGACCGCGCGCGCGGGCGCGGCGTCGGTATCGGCATCGGCGTCGGACCTGCGCGAGACCGCCCACGCGGCATCGGAGCCCGGCCCGGACACGGAGGCGACCGCGGGCGCAGGCTCGGGCTCGGCGACCGGGTCGAAGGCGGCGCTGCTGGCCGGGCTGCCGGTCGAGCCGGTCGACTGGGCCGCCGCGCCGCCGGCCGGACGTCGGCGGATCGTGCTGCGCTTCGGCGTCACACCCACTGAGCTGCTCGGCGACGCGCGGATCGAGGGGCTGCGCGTCGCCGGGCCCGACGGCCGAGAATCGACGATCGCGGCGGGCCTGGTCGTGCGCTCGATCGGCTACCGGGGCGTCCCCGTCCAGGGGCTGCCCTTCGACGACGCCACCGGAACGATCCCGCACGACGGGGGTCGCGTCGTCGACCCCGCGACAGGCCGTCCGGTGCCCGCCACCTACGTGGTGGGCTGGGCCAAGCGCGGCCCGTCGGGCGGCATCGGCGCGAACCGCGACTGCGCGCAGGAGACCGTCCACGCGCTCCTCGACGACGCGGGCGCAGGGCTGCTCGCCACGCCCGCGCACCGTATCCAGGACTTCGCGGGCCTGGTCCGGCTCCGCCGGCCGAACGCCCTGGGGCTGCGCCAGTGGCGTGCCCTGGACCGCGCGGAACGCGCACGCGGCGAGGCGGTCGGCCGCCCCCGCGTCAAGCTGGCCACAGTCCCCGAGCTGCTCGCCTCCGCCCGGAGATTCCGCAGGTAGGGGCCGCGCGGGACGCGTACCGCGCGCCTGCGGTCGCGCCCGCCGACAGCCGGGCGGACGCCCGAGTGCCCGACCGGTGAGAGCGGGGGCGGCGCGGAGCGGACGACAGCCCCACGCCACACCCGCGACAGCCCGGACCGCACCGGCACCCCCCGCCGCCAGGCGGGCAGACGCCCGAGTGCCCCGACCGGTGAGGGCGCGGGCGGCCCGGGGCGGACGGCAGGCCCGCGCCACACCCGCGACAGCCCGGACCGCACCGGCCCCCCGCCGCCAGGCGGGCACGCGCCCGGCAGCCCGGCCCGGCGAGAACCGACGGACCGGGGCCCGGCGCTCCCGCGTGTCCGCCGCACTCGCGGGACGCCGCGCCGGACCACCTCTGCCGCAGGGGGTCGGCGAAGGGG
>NZ_BBPQ01000055.1:0-15111 GCF_000787855.1 Streptacidiphilus anmyonensis
CCCGGCCGACCCGGTCGCCGTGGCTGCCCCGGCCCCCGACCGTCATCGCCCCCGGCCAGCGTGGGCACCCCGGCCCTCTGGCCGCCCCAGCGACCCCTGCGTCATCGCCGCCCCAGCCAGCGTGGCCGTCCCGGACCGCGTGGGGACGCCAGCCCTCCTGACCGCCCCCGCCGTCGCGACTGCCTGGCCGGCCCGGCCACCGACCGTCACGTCCCCGGACCGTCATCGCCGCCCGGGCCGGCGTGAGCACCCGGCTGGCGTGGGCACCCGACCGGGGTGGCCTGGGCGCCGCTCCGAAGTCGCCCCGTCCCAGCAGGCGGCACCGCCAAGATGCGGCCTCGCCGTCGCCGCGCCCGGGGCGGCGCCCCGACGAAGCCGGGCCCGGCGAGGCCCGGCGGCTCAGCGTGCCGGGAGGATGCGGCCCGTCACCTCGCCGAAGCCGATGCGGGTCCCGTTCGGGCCCGGGGCGGTCGCCGTGATGGTGACCTCGTCGCCGTCCTCCAGGAAGGCCCGGCTGCTGCCGTCACCCAGCTCGACCGGACGCTCGCCGTTCCAGGTCAGCTCGATCAGCGCGCCCTCCGTACCCCGCTCGGGGCCGCTGACGGTGCCGGAGGCGAACAGGTCCCCGGGGTGGACGCTCGCGCCGTTGACCGTCATGTGCGCCAGCATCTGCGCCGGCGTCCAGTACATGGCCGAGAACGGCGGACGGGAGACCAGGGTGCCGTTGACGCGGACCTCCAGGGCGAGGTCGAGGCCCCACGGCTCCTTCGCCTCCCCGCTGTCGCTGTCGTCGAGGTACGGCAGCGGCTCGACGTCGCGCGCGGGCGGCGCCACCCTCGCGGAGGCCAGCGCGTCGAGCGGGACCACCCAGGGCGAGACGGAGGTCGCGAAGGACTTGCCGAGGAAGGGGCCCAGCGGCACGTACTCCCACGCCTGGATGTCGCGCGCCGACCAGTCGTTGACCAGGCAGACGCCGAAGACGTGCTCGGCGAAGTCCGCGAGGGGCACGGGCGTGCCCAGTTCCGAGCCCGCCCCGACGACGAAGCCGACCTCCGCCTCGATGTCCAGGCGGCGGCTCGGCCCGAACGTCGGCGCCGCGTCAGCGGGCGCCTTGCGCTGACCGTTCGGGCGGACGACCGGCGTGCCGGAGACGACGACGGTGCCGGAGCGGCCGTGGTAACCGATCGGCAGGTGCTTCCAGTTGGGCGTGAGCGGCTCGCTGCCGGGCCGGAAGAGGCGGCCGAGGTTGCTCGCGTGGTGCTCGGACGCGTAGAAGTCGACGTAGTCGCCCACCGTGAACGGCAGATGCAGGGTGGCGTCGGCGCGCGGCACCAGGCAGGGCTCGATGACAGGACGGAACGTCGGCTCGGTGAGCCAGCGCGTGAGCGCCTCGCGGACCCGCGTCCACGCCGGGCGGCCGGCGGCCAGCAGCGGGTCGAGCGTCACCGCCTCCAGCAGCGGGTCGGGCGAGCCGACGGCGCGCGACGCCGCGCCCGCGTCGAGCACCCACTCGCCGACGGCCACCCCGAGCCGCCGCCGCTGCGGGTCCCCGGAGGTCGAGAAGACCCCGTAGGGCAGGTTGTCGATGCCGAAGAGAGTGTCGGCGGGCAGGTCGAGCCAGGTCACGGATGCTCCATCAACGTCGTTCGCCCGGTGCCGGGTGGCCGGCCCGAGGGTGAGGGGAGGCTCAGGCCGGTGGCAGCAGGCCGAGATCGGTCAGGTCCTCCAGCGGCTCCAGCACGCTGCAGGTCCCGTACGCGGTGAACGCCCTGCGTGCGCGCTCGACCTGGTCGTCCGTCAGATCCGCGGCCACCGCCGCGAGCCCCTCCGCGCCGTGGTCGGCGAGGACCTCGGCGACCGCGACGGCGTCCGCACCCTGCACGGCGAAGTGCGTCGCCAGCAGGATGTTGAGGAACCCGTGGTGGGTGAAGCCGGTGGCGGGGTCCACGTAACGGACGGCGTGGTGCAGGCCGGCCGTGCACTTGAAGGCCAACTCCCGGCTCGCGCAGGCGGTGATGAACGCGGCCAGCTCCTCCGCGCTCGGGAAGGCCTGCGACTCCAGGCCGCCGGTGCGGTACTTGGCCCGGTACGGCGAGGCGGCGATCACGTCCAGGGCCAGTTCCAGGGCGCCGTTCGCGCCCTTGCCGCCCCATGCGGCGGGATCGCGGCGCAACTCGACCGCGCCGAAGACGTGCTGGCCGGGCAGCTCGCGGTCGAGCACCGCGCAGCCGCGCGCCGCCGCCTCCGCCATGGAGCCGTCGCCGTCCGGGCCGAGCTCGACGCCGACGAGGTGCAGGCCCGCCCACTTGGCGGTCTCCTCCAACGCGGCGGCGAGCCCCGAGGGGCCGCCGCGCACCACGAGCGTGACGTCGAGCGGCAGCACCGCGTCGCCCGTCTCCTCCACGGCCGCGCCGACCTCGGCGATCTTGTCCGCCCCGACCAGGAACGGACCGACCAGCGGCGCGTACCAGGAGCCGCGGTGGTTGCGGTGCGCGGGCACCGCCTCGGCCACCGGCGCGTTGCCCGGCGGGAACAGCGCGGCGTCGTCGCAGAGGCCGGCGAACAGCGGCGGGACCAGGTGCGCGGGCCTCACTCCTGCCCCTCCCCGGCGCTCTCGTCGGCCTCGGCCGTCTCCACCGGTCCGCGACCGCTCCACGTCCACGCGTAGCGGCCGTCGTCGGTGGCCCGGGCGCCCTCGGCGAGCTCCAGCGGGCGGAAGGTGTCGACCATGACGGCGAGCTCGTCGAAGAACTCCACGCCGATGCTGCGCTCGTACGCGCCCGGCTGCGGACCGTGGGTGTGGCCGCCGGGGTGCAGCGAGACGCTGCCCTGGCCGATGCCGGAACCCTTGCGGGCCTCGTAGTTGCCGCCGCAGTAGAACATGACCTCGTCGCTGTCGACGTTGGCGTGGTAGTACGGCACCGGGATCGACAGCGGGTGGTAGTCCACCTTGCGCGGCACGAAGTTGCAGATGACGAAGTTGTTGCCCTCGAACACCTGGTGCGCCGGCGGCGGCTGGTGGATCCGCCCGGTGATCGGCTCGTAGTTCTCGATGTTGAAGGCGTACGGGTAGAGGCAGCCGTCCCAGCCCACGACGTCGAAGGGGTGGGTGGGCATCACCATGACGGTGCCGCCGACCGACCCGCCGACGCGGTGCTTGACGTAGACCTCGACGTCCCCGTCCTCCTCGACGACCAGCGGGCCGACGGGGCCGCGCAGGTCGCGCTCGCAGAACGGCGCGTGCTCCAGCAGCTGCCCGAACTTCGACAGGTAGCGCTTGGCGGGCGTGATGTGGCTGTTCGCCTCGATGGCGTACAGCCGCAGCGGCGCGTCCCCGGTGGGCAGCCAGCGGTGCGTGGTGGCGCGCGGGATGACGACGTAGTCGCCCTGGTGGACCTCGATGCTGCCGAAGACGGTCTCGACGACGCCCGTGCCGGACTCCACGTAGACGCACTCGTCCCCTATCCCGTTGCGGTAGAGGGGGGACGGCAGCCCGGCGGCGACGTAGGCGATGCGCACGTCGGCGTTGGCCAGCACGACACGCCGGTCGCGGACCGGGTCGGCCTGGCGCCACGACGCGCCCGGGAAGAGGTCGTGCAGCTTGAAGTGGAACGGCTTGAGGGGGTGGTTCGGCTCCGGCTTGCCGTCGTCCGTCCGCCACACCCGGCTGTCCACCATGGCCGACGGGATGGCCCGGTGGTAGAGCAGCGAGGAGTCGGAGGAGAAGCCCTCCTCCCCCATCAGCTCCTCGTAGTACAGGGAACCGTCGGCAGCACGGTGCTGCGTGTGCCGCTTCGGCGGGACCGAGCCCACGCTGCGGTAGTAGGCCACCTTCGTCGCCTCCCGGGCTGCTGTGCCCTCGGCACCCGGCCGGCCGGCCCGGTGCCCTGACAGGACCAGTATTGACGATCAGCAGTACAGGGCCTAGCTTCGCTCGCTGACAATATCCGGCGATCGAGCTAAGCAATCTGCCAAGCTTGGTCCCTGAGGAGAGGCGGCGAGATGGAAGCTCAGCGCAGAAAGCCCGACCAGCTGGACGTCCTGCTGATCCGCGCGCTCGCGGAGAATCCGCGTGCCGGATTCCTCGAGCTGTCCCGCCTGACCGGCGTCTCCCGGGCCACGGTCCAGGCCCGCATCCAGCGTCTGGAGGCGGACGGCGTCATCACCGGCCACGGCCCCGACGTGGATCTGGCGGAGGCCGGCTTCCCGGTGCTGGCCTTCGTGAACCTGGAGATCTCCCAGGGCAGCCTGGAGGAGCTGGCGGTCGAGCTCGCCAAGGTCCCCGGCGTCCTGGAGGCCTACGGCACCACCGGCGCGAGCGACGTCCACTGCCGGGTCGCGGCGACGTCCCACGACGGGCTTCAGCAGACCCTGATCGAGATCAGCCGCATCCCGTGCGTGGCACGGTCCACCAGCGTGATCGCCCTGTCCAAGGTGGTCTCCCCGCGCTACCTGCCCCTGCTGGAGGCGGAGGACCGCCCCCGCCCGAGCCGCGTCCCGGCCAAGGGCATCCCGCCGCGCGACTGACCGCGACCTCCGCGACCTCCGCGACCTCCGCGACCGCGCGGGAGCACGGCCACGCGGGAGCAGTTCTCGGACCGCCTGCGCCGCCGATGGCCGCGCGGGCATCGCTCGCATCGGCATCGCCTACCTCCTCGACTGCCTCGTGGGCGGCTTCGGCGCGTCGCTGCTCGCGGCGATCGCGTACGGCGCCCCCTCGCACGCCCCCGGTTCGCCGCGCTCGGCGTGGCGTGGCTGCTGACCGGCGTGGCGTGGCTGCGCATGATCCTCCGCGGACGGGGCGCCGACCACCGCCGGTGGATGCTCCGCAGCTTCTCCCTCACCGTCGCGGCGGTCACCCTCCGCCTGCCTGATGCTCGCGGTGGCCCAGACCCGCTCCTCGGCGGGTGTGGTCCCACCTCGACCCCTTTACTGCGTACCGCACCGTCGCCTGGCCGAGCCGGCCCGCGGGCGGGCGGTGCGGCTCGCCGGGGACGCGTCGACGTCCGCTCCGGGGCGGGCCAGGTTCGCTGCTCCGGCGAAATCTTCGCCCACAACCCATGGCCCTCCGACGGAGAATGACGGAAGATCATGACGGCTCGTCCTCGCCCGTCCTCGCTCGGCGTCCAGCGGCACCCGTCGTTCCGGGCGACTGCGCACGCGGAACGGTGGCGGGCGTCGCGCCGTCGCTCGGAGGGGATCGTTCATGACCATGCGCCTGGGCCTGAGCCTGCCGCAGTTCCGCCAGTACACGCCCGGCCGGGACGTCGCCGCGGTGGCCCGCGCCGCCGAGCGGATCGGCTTCGACAGCCTGTGGGCGTTCGAGCGCCTCCTCGTCCCCGACAACCCGTCCCAGGGCCTCTTCGGCGTCCCCGGCCTCCCCTGGCCCGACCACTACCGCTCCGTCGCGGAGCCCCTGATGACCCTGGCCACAGCGGGCGCCGCCACCGACCGCGTCCGCCTGGGCACCAGCGTGCTCGTCGCGCCGCTGCACCTGCCGTTCCAACTCGCCAAGCAGCTCGCGACGTTGGACGCCGCCACCGGTGGCGGCCGACTGCTCGCGGGGCTCGGCACGGGCTGGTCCCACGACGAGTACGCCGCCTCCGGCGCCGCTCCCTTCGCCGAGCGCGGCGCCCAGTTGGAGGAGACGCTCGACGTCCTCGCGGCCGTCTGGGGTCCCGACCCCGTCTCCTACACCGGCAAGCGCACGGTCATCGCCCCCTCCGAGGTGGGCCCCAAGCCGACCGCGCCGATCCCGGTCCTGCTCGCGGCCTCCGGCCGCCCCGCCCTGGACCGGCTGGCCCGCCGCGCCGACGGCTGGCTCCCGATCGGCGTCCCCTTCGACCGCCTCCCGGCGGCCTGGGCGGAGATCCGCGAGGCCGCGGCGGGCCACGGCCGCGACGCCTCGGCGCTTCAGATGATCGGCCGCGCCAACATCTCCCTCAGCGCCACGCCGCTCGCGGAGGAGCACCGCCGCCAGTTCACCGGCTCGCGCGAGCAGATCGTCGCGGACGTCGTCGCGGCAGCCGAGGCCGGGATGGACGAACTGCTGTTGGAACTCCAGGGCAGCGCCCGGGACGCACTGGAACTGGTCGACCTCGCCGCGGAGTTCCACGCCGCCGTTCGCGAGGCCGGGGCGTGAGGGAGGCACGCGGATGACGAACACGACAGGCGGGGCCGTGGTGACCGTGTCCCGGCGCATCACGGCCCCGGCGGAGGACATCTTCCGGATCCTGGCCGACCCCGGACGGCATCCGGACCTGGACGGCTCCGGGATGCTGCGCGGTGGTGTCTTCGACGCCGAGGTCTCGGCCGTCGGAGACGTCTTCGTCATGCGAATCCACTACGGGCCCTACGGCGACTACGAGATGAACAACCACGTCATCGAGTACGAGCCGGGCCGCCGCATCGGCTGGGAGCCGAGGCCCGGTCGCGGGCATCCGGACGCGTCCACGCCCGGAGCCGCCTGGGGCCACCGGTGGATCTTCGATCTGCTCCCGGACGGCGCGGGGGCGACCGTCGTGACCGAGACCTTCGACGGCTCACGCCTGCCGGAGGGGAAGCGCGCGGAGGTGGCCGGCGGACGCGCCTGGTGGCAGACGCAGATGGCGAGCACCCTGGAACGCCTCGCCGACCTGTGCGCCGCCCGATGAACGCCGAACTCCTCGCTCTGCAGGGCGCTTTGGACCGCCAGCGCACGCACGTCCTCGGGATCCTCGAAGGGCTCCCGGAGGAGGAGCTGCGGCGGCCGGTCCTGCCCAGTGGATGGAGCTGCCTGGCCTTGGTGCGTCACCTGACCCTGGACGTCGAACGCTTCTGGTTCCCGGGCGTGATCGCGGGCGAGCCGGACGTGGCCGGACAGCTCACGGCGGGCGCGGAGGCGCACTGGTCCGTCCCCGAGGGGATGAGCGCCGAGCAGCTCTTCGCCGACTACCGGGCGGCGGCCGCGCGCGCCGACGCGGTGCTCGCCGCCGCCGCGCCCGAACAGGAACCCGCCGCCTGGCCCGTGGAGATCTGGCCGACCTGGCGACTGCCCGACGTGCGGCACATCGTGATCCACGTGCTCACCGAAGTCGCCTGCCACAGCGGTCATCTGGACGCCGCGCGGGAGCTGATCGACGGCGCCACCTGGTTGGGCGGCAACCCCTACTCCGGATAGTCCGCGACCTGGCCGGGGCACGGCGAGCCCGCGCGGTCACCGCACTACCAGCGCACTACCAGCGACCGGTCTGGGGGTACTGGCCGAGCGCCATCGCGTCGATCGCGTCCTTCGCCTGCCGCAGGCCCGCGCCCGTGCGCTCGCGGTAAGCCTTGATCGCCTGGATCTTCCGGCCCTGCCGCACCAGCTCCAGTACCGGCTCCAGGATCGGGTCGACGCCCGGGCTTGCGGTGAAACCGGCGGCGGGACCGGTGAAGGAGCTGGAGTACGGGCCGGTGTCCCTCTCCACGTAGTCCAGCGGCGTGCGGTCCACGAGCCCGGGGTCCAGCTGCGGCCGATCCTGCGGGATGTGGTCCTGCGGCGCATTCGCCCGTGCTCCGACGCCGAGTCCGCCGGGCGCAAGACTGTCCAGCCTGGCCAGCACCATGTCCAGCTTCGCCTCGATCGCCGCGAGGCGCTGCTCCACCGTCACCTTGTCCATGGGTTCCATGCGATGACGATATTGCCTGCGTCCAGCCCCGGCCCCGGCCTACCCTGCGGGGCATGATCGCCACTCGCGCCGACGGCCTCCGCCTGGACACCGACCCCTCCCGGATCGACGTGAACCGCGTCCACCGCTGGCTCAGCACGGACGCCTTCTGGGCGTTGGGCCGCAGCCTCGAGACGGTCGTCCAGTCGATCGAGCACTCCCTCGTCTTCGGCGTCTACACGCCAGGTGTCGGGAAGGACCCGGACGACCAAGGCGAGCAGCTCGCGTTCGCCCGGGTCGTCACCGACTACGCCACCTTCGGCTGGCTGTGCGACGTCTATGTAGCCCGGGAGGCGCGCGGACGCGGCATCGGGACGTGGCTGGCCGAGGCGGTCGTCGCCGAACTCGCTCCGTACCGGCTGAAGCGGTTGATGCTGTCGACGGTCGACGCTCACGAGGTGTACGCACGGGCCGGGTTCCAGCCCTTCCCCGACCCGGACCGGCTCATGATCGTGTCCATGCCCGGCGCCGACCGGACTGCGGGGCCGGGCGGATCGGAAGCCACTCCCGTCGAGGCGGGATCGCCGTCCACCTGAGCGTCTCGGCGGTCGCAGCCTGCGGGTCTCCGCCTCAGGCAGCCCCGGCCGCAAAGGGCCGGGAGGGGTCTGCCTAGACTCGTCGCCGTGACGAAGTTCTTCCTGATCCTGCACATTCTCGCTGCCATCGTGGCCATCGGCCCGGTCGCCGTGGCCGCCAGCATGTTCCCGCCGGTGGCCCGCAGGGCTCTGGCCGCCGGGCCGGACAGCCTGGAGGACACCACGACGCTCGGCGTGCTCAACCGGATCTGCAAGGTCTACGCCCTGGTCGGCCTGGCCGTGCCGATGTTCGGCTTCGCTGCGGCCGGGGTGATGAAGGTCACCGGCCAGACCTGGGTGGTCGTCTCGATCGTGCTGACGGCCGTCGCGGCCGTCCTGCTCGCCGTCCTGGTCCTGCCCCGCCAGGCCGAACTGCTGACGGGCAAGGGCCCGCGCGGCCGCGAGGTCGGCGTCAAGGACACCAAGCAGCTGGCCATGTTCACCGGCATCTTCAACCTGCTCTGGGTGGCCGTGACGGTCATCATGATCGTCCGCCCCGGTTCCACTCTCGGCCACTGAGGAATGCGGCGCGGGCGGCGGGGGTTGCCATCACCATGACCGACCCGACCACCGACCCGACCCGCGAAACGACCGGTCCGATCGAGGCGACTGAGGCGACCGCCGACGGCGTCACCTCCTCCGCGCCTGTTCCGCTGCTGCAGATGCTTCAGCTCCCCGGCCTGCCCGGGGCGGAGGGCGGCGACGTCCCGGTCTGCGGCCCGGACGGCTGTGCCGTGCCGGTGCCCGCGGACAAGGCGCCGCAGGACGACCAGCCGTAAGCCGGGTTTCAGGACGGCTGTCGGGCCCGCCGTCTCAACCGGGCACGGTGAGCACGATCTTCCCGCGCACCGTGCCGGTACGGCTCAGCTGGACCGCCTGGTCCGCCTCTGCCAGCGCGAAGTCACGGCTTACGTGCACCCGCAGCGAGCCCGCCTCGGCCAGGGCGTTGAGCGCCCGCAGATCCGCACCCGAGGGGTGCACCCACACATAGCGTCCGCCGAGCGCCTTCACCGAGCCGTCGACGACCGAGACGATCCGCGTCCGGTCCCGGACCACCTCGGCGGAGACGGCCACCGAGTCGCCGCCCAGGAAGTCGAGCGCCGCGTCGATGCCCTCAGGCGCGAGCCCGCGCACGCGGTCCGCCAGCCCCTCGCCGCTCAGCACCGGCTCCGCACCGAGCTCCCGCAGGAACGGGAAGCTGTCGATCCGGGACGTCGTCCCGATGACTCGCGCGCCGCGCGACGCCGCGATCTGCGTCGCGAACCCGCCGACGCCGCCCCCTGCGGCGTGGACCAGGATCGTGCCGCCCCCGTTCACGTGCGCCGCCGCCAGCGCCTGATACGCCGTCAGTCCCGCCAGCGGGAGGCCGCCCGCCTCCTCCCAGCTCATGGCCGACGACTTCCGCGCCAGCGCGCGCAACGGCACCGCCGTGTACTCGGCCCACGTGCCGAACTGCGCGAAGTCCTGCCGGTTGTAGGCGATCACCTCGTCGCCCTCGACGAACTCGGTGACCGCGACGCCGACCTGTTCCACGACCCCCGCCACGTCCCAGCCCATCGTGAGCGGGAAGTACACGTTGAGCAGCGGATCGACCGCGCCCTCGGCCACCCGCCAGTCGACCGGGTTCAACCCGGCCGCCTTGACCCGCACCAGCACCGAGTCCGGCCCGACCTTGGGCAGCGGCTGGTCGGTGAGTCTGGGCGTCTCGCCGTAGGCGTCGACGGTGACGGCCTTCATCTGCGTCTCCCTGCTGCGTGGACCTCGCCGTGTGCTGCTCGCTGCGTCCTGTTCGGGTCGCGCTGCCTTGCGCTGCGTCGCGCTGCGTCTGCCCCTTCCGACCCTGCCCGGACGATCTCCACCCCCGACGATCCTCACCCGACGATCCTCTCCCGCGCCTCGTCCTCGGGCACCCGCGCCTCGCAACCACTCGCCCGTTCGAGGGACGCCGAGATCGCGGCCCGTCTGACCGCCTCAGCCGCGCGCCAGAACCGGCTGTGGCGGACTCAGCCGTGGTGTTCGAGCGTCTCCGCCAGCGCCGCGAAGATCAGCGCCGTGGACGTCGCCCCCGGGTCCTGATGGCCGATACTGCGTTCGCCCAGGTAGGAGGCGCGGCCTTTGCGGGCCTGGAGGGGTGTGGTGGCCCGCGCGCCGGCCTCCGCGGCATCCGCCGCGGCCCGGGACGCCGCGCGGAGATCGCCGCCCGCCGTGACCGTCTCGTCGAATGCCGCCACGGCCGGCGTCAGCGCGTCGACCATCGTCTTGTCCCCGGCGGCGGCCGCGCCCAGCGCACGGACCGCGTCGAGGCCCGCGTGGAGCGCGACCGAGAGCTGGTCGCCGTCCGCCTCCGGTGTGGTCAGGCTCCGGCCGATCGCCCGGAACGCGGAGCCGTACAGCGGGCCGGAGGCGCCGCCGACGCTGGAGATCAGCGTCATGCCGACCTTGGTCAGCAGTTGGCCGACGGTCTCGGGTGCGTACCCGGGACCCCCGATCACCGCTTCCACGGCGGCGAAGCCGCGCTGCAGGTTGGCGCCGTGGTCGGCGTCGCCGATCGCCGCGTCGAGCTCCGTCAGCTCGTCACGGCGTGCCGTCACGGCAAGCGCGACCGCGTGGATCCACGCGCGGGCCGTGGCGATGTCGAGTGTGTCGACCCGGTTCACGCCTCCCGCAGGGTCACGGTCGCCGTCGCCCGCACTGCCCCCGCCGCCCCCGTTGTCTGTGTTCACGCTGTTCCCCCTCCCCCGCGAACCGGAATCGCTACCCGGGTTCACAGCCCCCAACGCAGCGCCGGTGTGTTCACAGGCGCGTCCCACAACTCAAGCATCTCGTCGTCGACCCGGCAGAGTGTGAACGACGCGCCCGCCATGTCGAGACTCGTCACGTAGTTTCCGACGAGACTGCGCACGACGCTGACGCCCCGTCCGCTGAGCAACCGGGACACCTCGTTGAACAGGATGTAGAGCTCCGACAGCGGCGTCGCGCCGAGACCGTTCACCATCGCGATCACCTCTACGGGCCCGGTGCCGGCAGCCCCGCCCGCGAGGACGGGCTCGGCCAGGATCGCGTCCAACGCGAGCTCGGCGACCTCGCGCGCGGAGGCGAGCTTCGCGCGCCGTCGGCCCGGCTCACCGTGGATGCCGACGCCGACCTCCATCTCGTCATCCGGCAGCAGGAAGCCGGGCTTGCTGCTCGCCGGCGTCGTGCACCCGGTGAGCGCGACCGCGAAGGAGCGCGCACTCGCGTTCACCCGACGGCCCATCTCGGCGACGACGCCCAACTCCGCGCCACGCTCCGCCAGCGCGCCCGCGATCTTCTCGACCATCAGCGTCGCCCCCGTGCCGCGACGCCCCGCCGTCCACGTCGAGTCCTGCACCGCGACGTCGTCGTCGACCAGCACCGTCTCCACGGCGATCCCGGCGTCCTCGACGGCCAACTCCGCCGCCATCTGGAAGTTGAGCACGTCGCCCGTGTAGTTCTTCACGACGAACACCACACCGGCGCCGGAGTCGACGGCCTGCGCGGCGGCCAGCATCTGACCCGGCACCGGGGAGGTGAACACCTCGCCGGGACAGGCTGCGTCCAGCATGCCGACGCCCACGAAGCCCGCGTGCAAGGGCTCGTGGCCCGACCCGCCGCCGGAGACGAGCGCGACCTTGCCCGCCCGCGTCGCCGCCGCGCGCCGCACGAACCCCGCCCCGCCCGCATCGGCGCCGGTGACGACGGTCAGCAGCGGATGCGCGGCCGCGAGCCCGGCGAGGCTGTCGGCGACATAGGAGTCAGGGGTGTTGAGGAACTTCTTCACAACGGCAGCCCTCCCGTGCGGTCCGCACAACCGAATCCGGGCCATCGGATTCCGGGCGATCGGAGGAGTCCGAGGACTCCGCGAGATCCACCGACTCCGCCGAATCGCCACGCGCGCGCCCGCGCTTGTGCTTTCACTTCGCCGAGCCGCGAATCTAGCATCGCGGACATGACCGAGAGCAGTAACGCGCCCACCGATCGTGTCCGCGTCGCGTCCCCGACGGAAGAGACCCGGCCCGCCCCGAACCACGTCCCGCATGGCGGGCAGCCGGGCATGGTCGGACTCGTCCTGGTCTCCCACAGCGCCCGGCTCGCCACCGGACTGCGGGAGCTGCTCGAACCGTTGGGCGGCGGCCTGGTGCCGATCGCCACGGCGGGCGGCTCGGAGGACGGCACCGCCGACGGCGGACTGGGCACCAGCTACGAGCGGATCGAGGCCGCCGTCACCGCCGCCGACGCAGGCGCGGGCGTGCTGCTCCTGCCCGACCTCGGCAGCTCCGTGCTGACCGCCCGCCTGGTCCTCGCCGACCTGGGGCGTGACGACGCGCTGCTCGTCGACGCGCCGTTCGTCGAGGGCGGCGTGGCTGCCGTGGTCGCCGCCTCCACCGGCGCGTCGCTGGCCCACGTCGCCGCGGCGGCGCGCGAGGCCCGCACGGTCCCCAAGTTCTGAGCCGGCCGAGGGGTCCAGAGCTGACCGGTTCCGAGCCGACCGGTCCCCAGACGACCTGTCCCGAGCCAACCGGTCCCGAACCGACCGCGAGCGAGGTCGGCCCGCGCGCCCGCACCTCGGCCCTGGGAGAATGCAACCGACACCGATCACACGATCGCACCGCATTGCCGTGGCAGCCATCGCGTCGCGCGCCATAGGAGAGTCAGGAGAGTGAGGGCTCCGTGGGCAGTCCCGTCGACCAACTGGTGGACCTGCTGGATCTGGAACAGATCGAGGTCAACATCTTCCGCGGACGCAGCCCCGAGGAGTCGCTCCAGCGCGTCTTCGGCGGTCAGGTCGCCGGCCAGGCCCTGATCGCGGCGGGCCGCACCGTCGCCCCGGACCGTCCGGTGCACTCGCTGCACGCGTACTTCCTGCGCCCGGGTACGCCGGGCATCCCGATCGTCTACCAGGTCGACCGGATCCGGGACGGCCGCTCCTTCACCACCCGCCGCGTGCTCGGCGTCCAGCAGGGGCGGACCATCTTCGCGCTCACGGCCGACTTCCACCTGCCGGAGGAGTCGCCGTTCGAGCACCAGATCGCGATGCCGGACGTGCCGGGGCCGGAGGAGGTCCCCTCCGCGTTGGAGGAGGTCGGCTCGGTCCTGGGCGAGCTGCCGCCCTTCATCAGCCGCCGCCAGCCGTTCGACCTGCGCTACGTCGAGCGCGTGCGCTGGACCGAGGAGGAGCTGAAGGGCGTCGAGGCGCGCAGCGCGGTCTGGCTGCGCACCAACGGCGCCCTCCCGGACGACCCGCTGATCCACACCTGCGCGGTGACCTACGCCAGCGACATGACGCTGCTGGACGCGGTCCGCGTGCCGGTCGAGCCGTTGTGGGGCAAGCGGCACTTCGACATGGCCTCGCTGGACCACGCCATGTGGTTCCACCGGCCGTTCCGGGCCGACGAGTGGCTGCTCTACCAGCAGGAGTCGCCGGTCGCGGTCGGCGGCCGCGGGCTCGCGCGCGGACAGATCTTCGACCGCAACGGGTGCCTGGTGGTGTCGGTGATGCAGGAGGGCCTCTTCCGCCGTATCGCCTGAGACGGCCCCACCCGTCCGTTCTCGCGCTCGCCCCTTCCCCCTTCCGGAGCACACATCCGGATGGGGGAAGATGACCCGTGCCCATAGAACAGCAGTCCGACTCAGCCCCCGCCCCGAAGGCCGCCCCTCCCGCCTCCCCGCCCTCTCCCGGCGGCCCGATGGGACGGCTCGGCCGCGCCGTCCGGGGCTCGCTCGCCGACATCACGCCGCTGCGCGAGCACCCGCACTACCGCAGGCTCTGGTTCGGACAGGCCGTCTCCAGCATCGGGCAGCAGATGACGGCGCTGGCCGTCTCCGTCCAGGTCTACGCACTGACGCATTCGGCGCTGGCCACCGGCCTGATCGGCCTGTGCTCGCTGCTCCCGCTGGTCGCCTTCGGCCTCTACGGCGGTGCGATCGCCGACCGCGTCGACCGCCGCAAGCTCGGCCTCGCCGGCGCGAGCGGCGCGGCCGTCCTCTCCGCCGGCCTCGCCGTCCAGGCCCTGCTGGGGATGCACACGGTCGGGCTGCTGTACGGCATCGTCGCCCTCCAGGCCGTCTGCTTCGCGATCAACGCCCCGGCACGGGCGTCGATGATCCCGCGCCTGGTCCCGGCCGAGCAGCTCCCGGCGGCGAATGCGCTGGGCAGCCTCAGCATGAACCTGGGCCTCACCGTCGGCCCCATGGTGGGCGGGGTCTTCATCGGCATCTGGGGCTTCCAGGCGGCCTACCTCGTCGACGCCCTGGCCTTCGGCGCGTCGCTCTACGCGATGTGGCGACTGCCCGCGATGCGGCCCGAGGCGTCCACGAACGGCCAGCGCGTCTCCGTCCTGGAGGACCTGCGCTTCCTGCGGGATCGACCCAACCTGCGGATGACCTTCCTCGCCGACATCGCCGCCATGGTCTTCGGCATGCCCCGCGCCCTCTTCCCCGCCCTCGCGGCCACCCTCTACGGCGGCGGCGCGGGCACCGTCGGCCTGCTCACGGCCGCCCCGGCCGTCGGCGCGCTGATCGGCGGCCTCTTCTCCGGCTGGGTCAGCCGGGTCCACCGCCACGGCTTCGCCACCTCCCTCGCCGTCGCCGCCTGGGGCCTGGCCTGCGCGGGCTTCGGCCTCGCCCACGACCTCTGGCTCGGCCTGCTCCTCCTCGCCTGCGCGGGCGCGGCGGACACGGTCTCGATGATCTTCCGCAACACCATGCTCCAGGCCGCCGCCCCGGACGACATGCGCGGCCGCCTCCAGGGCGTCTTCATCGTCGTCGTCGCCGGCGGCCCCCGCCTCGGCGACTTCGAGTCCGGCCTCGTGGCCCAGCTCACCACCCCC
>NZ_BBPQ01000055.1:15136-28649 GCF_000787855.1 Streptacidiphilus anmyonensis
CCCCGCCTCGGCGACTTCGAGTCCGGCCTCGTGGCCCAGCTCACCACCCCCTCCGTCTCCGCCACCACCGGCGGCCTGGCCTGCCTGGCGAGCCTCGCCCTCCTCCTCGTCCGCTACCCGTCCTTCCTCCGCTACGACTCCCGCACCCCCACCCCATGATCGCCTTCTCCGCCCCTCCCCCACCCGCACCGCTGTGACCTGCACGCATCTCCTCGGAAACCCGTGCACGAGCACGGCCCCGGATCCTGTATTGTTCTTCCTGTGCCCGGGAGACCGGGGACAGACCGCTAAGCCGCAAGGCAGAGCAGTCACGGGACGTGGCGCAGCTTGGTAGCGCACTTGACTGGGGGTCAAGGGGTCGCAGGTTCAAATCCTGTCGTCCCGACAGGCTTAAAGGCCCGTCGGTCTGGAAGGAAACTTCCAGGTCGGCGGGCCTTTGTCGTTGCCGGGCACCTGTCAGCGCACGACGCGCAGATGCCGCCCCACGACCTCCGTTGGGACCACTCTGGGACCAACCTCGGTCCTGGTGCGGGCGAGATGGGCGCTGAGCGCTTCGCCGGCGAGCTCGATCGAGCGCAGATCCGGGTGCAGATAGCGCTGCGTGGTGGCGAGTGAGCCGTGTCCGGCGATCTTCCGGAGCACGTGGAGTGGGACGCCGGCGTCTGCCATCCAAGTGAGCCCGGTGTGCCGCAGGTCGTGGCGACGCAGGTACTCGTAGCCCAGCCTGACGACGACCTCGTCCCAGTGGGTGGCATCCCGCAGGACTGCGGTAGTGATCCGCCCGCCCCTCGGTCCTGTGAACAGCCGCGCCATCGGGTCATGGCCGACGGCTGCGAGGCGCCGCTCGACCAAGGGGCGGATCTCAGGGATCAGAGGGACCTTGCGGCGTCGCTTGCCCTTGGTCCCCTTGTCGATGAGTCCACCTGGCCCCGGTGTCGTCTGCCGACACAGGTCCCAGATCCAGGTCTTCGGGTCGATGTCGCAGGCCCGGACACCGGACACCTCCCCGATCCGGGTGGCGGTGCAGGCTTCGAACTTCACCACATCGCCCCAACCGGGGAACTGGTCGGCGGACCGCTCGACCAGGGAGTCCGCGAGCTGTTCCAGAGCCTTCCAGTCCCGGAGCGCGAGCGAACGAGGGTCGTCCAACTCGTCCTCAGCGCGCTTGTACTCGTGCTGCCAGCCGACGATCCGGGCCGGGTTGACGTCGATGAGCCCGTCCCTGACCGCTTGCTCCATGACCCGCACCAGGGCCGCGAGGCTGTTCTTGACGGTCGATCGGCTGCACTCGTCGGCGATCCAGCCGTACACCGCGCGGTCGGTGAGCCCGTTGGTCACAGCGATAACCGGCAGATGTCCGAGTGTGGGGACCACGCGCAGGCGCCAACCCGCCCGGTAGGGGTCCATGGTCTTGGCTTCGAGCCCTCGCATGGCGAGAGCCCAGTTCACCTGCCCGTACTCAGCCAGGGTCATCGTGGCCGCAGCAGGGTCGATGCCCCGCGAGGCGGCCTTGCGCAAGCGGGTGAGCCAGGCTTGCGCGGCATCCTCTGTCGGCAGCATCTCCGAACGCGACACGCGGCGCTTGGTCTGCGGGTCCTTCCAACGGACGCGCGCCCGGAAGGGGTTCGGGAAGCCGGCGCGGTACTCGATGTCCTCCGACACCTTCACCCCGATCGGCGGCAGCACCTCTCCCATCAGGCCACCCGCGCGGGGTCGACGCGCTGCGCGCGCAGCCACGCCTCGACGTCCGGGACGCTGTACTGCGTCACGCGCGAGGACAACTGAACGAACGCCGGCCCTTGCGGCGGCACGCACGTGCGCCAACGCCGAAGGGTCGACGGATCGACGCCAATCAAGGCGGCAACCTCCTCCGTGGTGTACCAGCCGCTGTGCAGCAGGTCGATAGCTGCCTCCTCTGCGGCTTCGGCAAGCACGTTGGTGGGCCTGCCCAGGAGAGTAACTACCTGGGCCAACGTCAGCTTGGGCTCAATCACTGAACTTCATCTCCATCGGGAACATCGGGGCCGTCGCAGCCATGTCTGTCCGAGGTGCGGCTTTCTGCGTCACTGCGTCATCTGCGTCACACGCGTCTTTGACCTGGGGCTTTGGGGTGACGAAGGATCCCGGGGGTGCGTCACTGCACCTGGCCTGCGTCACCCGGCGGTGACGCAGGTGACGCGGGGTGACGCAGCCCATTGGCGTCTGCGTCACCGCTGTAACGGCAGATGAGGAGCCGTTTTCCACCCGTGGGTGACGCAGGTGACGCAGGATCTCTCTTCTTCGGACAAGAGATGAGGGTGTTGTCGTAGTGGGGTGTGCTTCAGAACGTGAGAAGGACGCTTCGCGGCGCGACCACGGGCGGCGCGCAGCGCCGAACGGCAAGAGGAGCACCCCCGGCGCGGCGGTGCTCCTCTTGCTGTTCCGGGCCTTCAGCAGCAGATCAGAACGCCTGCTCCTGCTCGTGCGGTGTCGGGGTGGGTTGGCGGGTCATCTCGATGTAGCGGGCTGAATTTTTGCGGCCCCAGTCGATGAGGACGCCGCGGGCGGTCAGGGTCGGCTGGAGTCGTTTGAGGCGGTCGGAGAGGACCTTGCCGGTGGTGGGCCAGCCCTTGGGCAGGGGGCGGAAGCCGTCGCCGGTGTAGAGGCGGGTGAGGCACTGGAGCCACTCGGCGGACGTCCTGCGTTCCTCCGCTCCCGGGTCGAGGCCGGCGGCGTGCTGGAGGACGGTCTGTGCGAGGAGGTCGCCTTCGATGACGTCGTCGTTGAGGTCGTCCAGGCTGGCCCGGTAGGCGTTGAGTGATGTGAGGCCGGTCGCGGCGTCGAGTTGTGCGCACAGGTGGGCGAAGTCGGCCATGCGCAGGTCGGTGGGGATGTCGGCCTCGGCGGCGCGGACCCTGACGGTGAGATCGAGGAGCGATCCGAGGATGACGGGGAGAGCCTCTTCGAACTCCGTCCACAGTTCGGCCTCGGTGCGTCGGGTGCGGGGGCGTTCGAGGCGCAGGGGCAGGAGGCGTTCGGCGAGGTCGGGTCGGATGACGCCGACGTCGATGCCGGTCAGGAGCAGGGGTCGGCGGTAGCGGGCGCGGACGACGTCGCCGTCAGTGTAGAGGGCGCGTTTGATGGACTCGGCGCCGGTGACGATGCAGCACATGAGGTCGGAGAGGTCCGGGGCGAGGTGGGAGAGGTTGTCCAGGGCGCTGACCCATCCGGCGGCCACGGCGGCGGTCAGGTTCTCTTCGTCTTTCGGTGCGCGGCGCAGGTCGCCGCTCATGCCCTCGATGACGCGTACGAGCATGCGTCCTCCGGTGGACTTGCCCGCGCCTTGGGGTCCGGTGAGGAAGGGGGCGGGGACGGGAACGGAGGGTCCGAGGCAGCCGATCAGCCAGGCGAGGACGAGCGATTCGGTGTCCGCGCCAGCGAAGTTGCACAGCCCGAGCAGGAGGTCGATGCCCTTGCCGTCGGTGTCCCGGGCGGGGAGCGGGAGTTCGCCGGTGAGTTGGGTTCGTCGCCAGCAGACCTCCTTGGGGTCGGGGGTGGTGATGTCCCAGCCGGTGGGGTGGATGCGGATGGACTGTCCGTCGTTGCGGCCCAGGTCCAGCCACGTGGCGCCGTCGTATCCCGGGGCGACGCGGATGTGGACGGGTTGCACGTCCTGGATCAGTGCGAGGGCCTCGATGAGGTCGAGTGCCTCTTTGAGGGCGGTTCCGTTGAAGACGCCGTGGCCGTCGTTGAACAGGCCCACCATGAGCTCTTGGCGGTGGCTGCCGGTGGTGCCTTGGGAGCGGATCGGGCGGGCCACGGGGTGGCCGTTGCGTTGCGCGAAAACGGTGCCGTCGGCGGTGCGGAAGTACCGGAAGTGCGCTCGGGCGTAGTCGGCGATGATGTCGCGGGCCGGGGTCTTGTCGTCGTCGGACACGGCTACAGTCCCAGCCTGCTGCGGGCGTTGGCCCAGGCGTCGGTGCAGTGCCGGGAGGTTTCGCCCTTGGCCTGCGCGGCGGTGAACAGGCGCGCGACATGGGCGTCGGTGAGGCAGCCGCACCTGCCGTGGGCGGACAGTACGGCGAGGAAGGTCCGGTACACGGTGGCGTGAACCGCGCTGGCAGCTTCAGTAATGCGCTGCTCCGCCATCGCGACGCCACGCTCTAGATAGGCAGGCGTCCGATGCCGGCACTGTCCGCCCCCGGACCCCGCCGCCCCCTCGGGCGCGGCGATGGCCTGCGGCGCCGGGCGCACCGGGGCCAGCTCCTTCACGACCAACGCGCGGACGACCGCCGGGAGCGCCGTCATGGTGCCGGTGCCGGGATCGAGCCAACGTGCGTAGGCCATCGTGGACTTAATGTCCACGTCGGGACGTACGTGGTTGGCGGACTGCATGACGCCCTGGTAGAGCCAGTGCTCACCCCTGGTGGTGCGCACGATCCGGGTGGCGGGCAGGGTCGCGCGGGCCCACGCGATGGCCTCGGGGTTGTCGAGGTCGACGACGGTCAGGCCCGCGCCGCCGGGGTGGTAGCCGACACTGGCGGCCTGCCGCCAGGCGCGCGCCCAGGACGAGCTGCGCAGGACGGCGGGGTCGGTGGTGGCGGCGGCCCAGGCGTGGCACGGTGCCGGGCAGGAGCAAGCGCCGGGGGTCTTCATGTTCGGGCGCCCGCCGCACGCCTGGTCGGTGCAGGCCGGGCAGTTGCCGACGGGCCGTTTGCTGCCGTGCAGGGGCAGGAGCGGCAGCACCGGCAGTCCGGAGGCGGCGAGGTCGAGGGCGAGGCCAAGGATGCGATCGGTCACGAGTCGGCCCTTCGATGGGGTGCCGCCGGGCCCGTCCACAGGCTGTGGAAGGGCCCGGCGGGTGTCGGGCGGGGTTCAGAAGAGGGCGTCGGTGGTGTCGGCTTGCAGCTCGGCGAGTGCCTTGCGGTGTTCGCGCTGGGCGCGGGTGCGGGCGTTGTCGTGGCAGGGCGGGCACCAGGCGGCCAGGTCGCAGGCGGAGAGCCGGGCCTGCTGGTGGGCCGGCCGGATCAACTCATGCGCGTCCTTCGGGGCGACCAGGAGCCGGATCGGGCCCGCGTGCTTGCTGATGAAGCCGCCGTTCTCGTGCTCGCAGCGGCCCTGTCCCGCGGCGTGCTGGTTGCCGCACTGCCCGCTGCACTGGCAGCGCCCGCCCGACAGGTGGATGAGCAGGTCCCACAGTGGCAGTTCGGCGAGGGGTCCGGTCTGGGCGGTCACGGCGTCCTCCTGCGGGTCTGTCGCGTGCGGTAGGCGCGCTGACGGCAAGCGGGTGAGCAGTAGCTCGACGGCCTGCCGGTGGTCGCCGCGGGGAGATCGGCGCCGCATGCGCAGCGCTTTGTGCGGGCCCTGCGGCGCGGGGTTTCGTCACGGGTTTCGTCACGCAGGTCCGGCAGCGGTTCGGCGTCGTGGGTGGTGATTTCCCACAGGGAGCGGGTGACGTTGTCGTTGCCGTGGTCGGTTCGTGGACGTGCGGGGGTGTCCCAACCGGTGCGGGCGGGCAGGTCCTTGACTTTTCTCCAACCGGCTGCGCGAAGGCTGACGCCGGCCTCGTCCCCTTGCGTGTAGGTGATGGCGCGTCGGTAGCCAGCTGCGCGGGCGGTGCGCCAGGCCGCACCGTACAGCGCGGAGCAGGCGTTCGGGCTGCCGTCGGTGGCGCAGCGTGTGACCTCGACGGTCAGGCCGTTGTCCAGGGCGCGCGCCACCGGGCGACCGACGATCGCGACACCGGCCAGACGGCCGTCACCGGCCAGGACGCCGAGGCTGAACTTGTGCCCCTGCGGTGCCCGGTGGTGCCGGTGGTGATCCGCGACGAACGCGCAGGCCACAGTGAGCGGCACCGGACGGATGAACAGCCGCTCCCGCACCCGGTCGGTGGCCGGGTTGGTGGTCACAGGACCTCCAGCAGGCGGGAGGCGATCCACTGGGCGACGTTGCACGGGACGGCGTTTCCGGCTTGGGCGGTCTGCTCGCCGACGTTGCCCAGCACGGTGTAGTCGTCGGTGAAGCGCTGGGCGCGCAGGTGCTCGCGCGGGGAGAGCATGCGGAACCAGCAGTCCTCCAGCGCGATCTCGGCCGCCGCGCTGTCGGCGCCGAGGACCAGGGCGGCGCTCTCGCGGGTGGCGATCGTGTGGACGGGCTCGGCGGTGGTCTTCGGCGTGCCCTTGCGGTAGGGGATGACCAGGCCGTGGTGGTTCCCGCCGGCCGTGATCGTGGCGAGCGGGTCGAGGACCGCGCGGGTCGTGGAACCGCCGCCGCGGTGCTCGGTGATGAACGGCGCCGGGATCAGCACGCCCTCGCTCTCCCTGGTCATCCGGGTGCGCATCGGCACGGTGACCGGGTCGTCGGTGTTCCACGATCCGCCGGTCGGCACCAGCAGCGGCGGAACGGCGAGGCCGTCGCCGATCCGCAGCGTGCGGGTCGCGAGCGGGGTGAGGTGGGCGGGGACGGCCCGGCCGTCGCCCTGGTCGGAGTGGTTGGCGGTGATGATCGAGGGCACCCGGTGCTTCTCCAGCCCGAGCCGGATTTTGCGCAGGGTGGCGGTGGCGAGCGGCCGCATGCCGCGCTCGGGGCGGTCGCCGATGCGGGTGCCGAGGTCGGCCCAGTCCAGGATGCTCGCGGCGGGGGCGACGTAGGGTTCGACGACCTGGTGGCGGCAGGTGCTGTTCGGGCAGCGGTAGTCGTACTGCTGCCGGTACTTGCCCACCTTGCGGCCGTTGCGCCACGCCTGCACCGCGTCGACATCGGTGCCGCAGGTGGGGCACCAGGCGCGCGGGCGCAGGGTCAGGTCGGGGGCGCGGAGCTTGGTCTTGGTGAACGCGATGAAGATCCGGTCGCGCCACTGCGCGGCCGGGGTGTTGCCGGTGCCGCCGACGTGCGCGGCGGACACGGACACGACCTGGTGGCGGTAGCCGAGGACCTCCATGCCTTGCAGCCACCAGGAGAACAGCGGCCAGGCGGTGGCGAACCGGGGCACGTTCTCGCACACCACGGCGAGGTAGTCGTGGACCTCGGCGGCGCGCAGGATGTCGTAGGCGGTCGCCCGGGTGCGCTCCCACGCGGCGTCGGCGACCGGGCCCTGCTCCAGCAGGTCCAACTGGCCGGGCGTGGGGGCCTTCTTGGGGCGGGCGACGCCGTCGGCGGGGCTGGACTCGGTGCAGATCGGGGAGCCGACCAGCACGTCCGTCTTCGGCAGGCGCCGCATGTCGTAGCGGTCCAGGTCCTGGCACAGGTGCTCGGCGTCGGGGAAGTTCGCGGCGTGGGTCTCGATCGCGCGGTCCCAGTGGTTCGCGCCGAGCCGCACGTCGAACCCGGCGCGGGCGAAGCCGAGGGAGTCCCCGCCGGCGCCGCAGAACAGGTGCCCGGAGGTCGGTGCGCTCACGCGGCACGCTCCCTCATGTCGGGCAGCGTCAGCACGCTGGCGTCATTGCTGCTCGCGGTCACGGTGAGGTTGAGGGCGTGGACGGCGGTGGTGAGGTCGGTGAGGGTGCGCCAGGTGTTCCAGGCGCAGCGCCAGGCGCGGTCCTCGTCCAGTTCGGTGCCGTAGGCGTCGCGCTGGGCGGCGATGTCGCGCTCGGCCCGCGCCAGCAGCTCGGCGAGCCGCTCGGGGCTGGGCTGGTTCTGGTTCTCGGGGCGGTGCATGCTGGGAGTCCTCCTCAGCCGATTCGGTGTGGATGGGAGGCCCGGGGCAGTCGGCCGTCCGGCCAAGGCAAGCCGACTGCCCACACGGGCCCGTGCTGATCGCATGACGGCTAGAACGGGGGCTCGCTGCCGCCCTCGGGCGCGGCGCCCCAACCGGCCCCGGCCGGGGCCGTGTTCGCGGGGGCTGGGGTGTCCCAGGGGTCGGCCTGCGCGGGCGTGCCGCTGCCGTTGCGGGTGGTCTTGGTGACGGTGGCGTTGGCGAACCGCAGGCTCGGGCCGACCTCCTCGACCTCCATGCCGAGCATGGAGCGCTTCTCACCTTCGGGGGTGTCCCAGTTGTGCTGGGTCAGACGGCCGGTGGCGATCACGCGCATGCCCTTGGCCAGGGACTCGGCGGCGTGCTCGGCGATGTCGCGCCAGGCGGTGCAGCGCATGAAGACCGCGGTGCCGTCCTTCCACACGTTGCTGGTCTTGTCGAGGGTGCGGGGCGTCGAGGCGATGGTGAACCGGGCGAGGGCGACGCCGGCCGGGGTGAAGCGGATCTCGGGGTCGGCGGTCAGGTTGCCGACGATGGTGATCGGGGTCTCTCCGACGGACACGGGAAGCCTCCAAGAGGGCTGCTGGCGGTGCCGGGAGCGGACTGTCCGGTCCCCCGCAACGACCGCGCCCCCAACGCGTTATGGCGTCAGGGGTGCGGTGGCACGGGCAGGTGGACAGGGAGCTCGGAGGAAAGTCAGTGGCCGGCGTTACGCTCCGGCGCATGGATGAGCAGATGTGGGCGGGAGTGCGGGACTTCCTCGTGGCTAAGGGTTGCGCCGTCGACGACCTGTTGTCGACGAATGACCTGGCCGAACTTGAAACACAGATCGGAGTGCGACTCCCGGAGGAATACCGGCAGTTTCTGCTGTGCGTGGGTGCCGGTGCTGAGGGACCTGGCTGCGAGCCCTACGGGGTCCATCCCGTGCGCAAATTGGATGGGCGCTGGCGCTGGATGGGGACCGACGGAGACGACCCCGAGGACTGGCCGCGCCTCAGCGAGCCGTTCCCGGGCACCGGCCTGGACCCGGCGCGCCTCAGTGCCCTCCAGGAGGCCGAACCGGATGAAGAGAAGTTCGACGACTCGGACGACTTCGACGAGGCCTGGCAGGAGTGGCACGAGGAGTGGAACGACTTCGTCTGGTCGCCTGATCAAACGGTGGGCGCGATCCGGCTGAACGAGCAGGGGTGCGGTGGCTTTCAGTGGCTCGTCGTCAGCGGTCCGGAGCGCGGCACCATATGGGGCGACGACCGGGGCCTTGGCGCCCCCGGCCTTGGGCCCCTGGGCATGACCTTTGCTGCGTGGTACATGGAGTGGCTGACCTGGCGGCGACGCATGCCCAGGAAGCGGTAGGCGTCCGCCGATTGCCCTGCTAGCGCCGGGCGGTGGCGTCGGCTCGGCCGAACAGGCCGGTGGCCGTGACGTTCTGGGTGATGTACGTGTCGCCACCGCCCTGGGTGCGTCGTCCGAGGGCGCCGCGAAACAGCAGGGTGAGGGCGAAGATGCTGCCGGTGGTGATCGCGAGGGCGATGGCGGCGGTCATCAGGCCGCCGCTGGCGGAGGCGATCATCCCTGCGCCGTAGCCGACACCCGTGGCGGCGGCGCCGACGCCCGCACCGCCGGCGAGTGCCACCAGGGCGGCGCCCTTGGCCCGCCCTGAGATCCGCGTGTCCACGGGCACCTGCTGGACGGGGGCGGGGAGGGTGTACTGGTGGGCGGCCCTGAGCAGGGCGAGTTGCTGGGTGACGGCCGCCGGGCGGGTGAGCAGGCCCGGCGGGGGCTCGGGGGCGTAGCGGGTCGGCTCCATCGGCGCGGGCGCCCACGGGACCACGACCGCAGGGGCGACCGGCGCCGGTGCTGGGGTGGCGTCTTGGACGGGGGCGTTGGGCGGGTAGCGGGTGTCCATGGCGGTGCTTCCTTTCCGGGCGCGGCTACAGGTGGGCGATGGCGCCGAGGATGGCGGCGAACACGGCGTGGGTGGCGTGGTTGATGGCGGGTCCGGCGGGGGTCGCTCCGGTGTACAACCCGAGTAGGGCGCAGGCGGTGGCCGAGCCGAGTCGGAGGGATCCGGTGCGCAGGAGGTACCAGACGATGACGGCGAATATGGCGACCATGGGCAGGCTGACGGTCACGACCGGGGTCCTTTCGGGTCGGTGGCGCACGCGTGGGTCGGTGACGTTCGGTAGCCGTACTGGTTAGTGGTTACTGGGTAGTGGAAAGCCGGAACCCCCGCTCCGATGGCCCGTGGGGTTCGGATCGGGGGTTCTAGTGGTTAGTGGAAACCTTTCCACTAACCAGTAACCAGTAGCTGAGTGTGACGATTGGTCAGGCGTGGTCCGGGTGGACGTAGACGCTGTGGGGGCCGTTGTCGCGGTAGACCAGCTCCCCGCGCTCGACCAGGCCGCGCAGTGCCGTGCGGATGGCGGGGCGGCTGCGGCCGACCGTGTCCGCGATCGCGGACAGCTTAATCCCGGCCGGGCCGGCGTCGCGGATCGCGGCGAGGGCGTCGGGGAGCCAGTCCGGGCCCGAGCTCGGGGTCGAGTCGCGCAGCGCGGACAGGTTGAGCCCGGTCGGCGTGCCGGTGCTGGCTTCCTTGGTGCCGGGTTCGTCGGTGGTGCCGAACTGGGCGTCGATCTCGTCCATGAACCGGCGGGCGAGGGCGTCCATCTCGGCGTCGCTGGGTCCGGCTGGGGGCTGCTGGTCGCGCAGGGAGCGCAGGTTGAGCCCCGGCCGGCGGTCGGCGGCCTTGTCCCGTTCGGTGTAGACGGAGGGTCCGTCGTCGTCGGTGCCGTTCCACATCCATCCGGCGCGCTCCGGGTTCCAGCGCTGCGCGTAGTCCTCGCCCGCGGCCCGGGCGCTGACCTTGTCGAGTGCCGGGCGGCGCTGCCAGGTCTTCGCTTGGACGCGGCGGATGGTGGCGGGGGTGACGTTCCACGCCTTGAACGGGCGCGGGGCGAAGCCGTCGGAGGTGGCGGAGCCGATGACGCCGGAGCCCTTCTCGTTGAGCTGGCTGGTGTCGACCCGCGCGTTCGGGAACAGCTTGGCGAGGTTGTTCCCGGAGGATTCGCCGGAGGTGAGGGCGACGCCGACGGGGCTGAACTTGCGGATCTGGGTGTCGCCGAGCGCGGAGACGTTGCCGTCGACCGCGGTGAGGATCTCCCGGATGCCCATGGCGCGGGTGGTGCGCATGACCTCGCGGATGCCCTCCTTGAGGTCCCGCATCGCGGGGTCCTTCAGGTTGCTCGCGGACAGCAGCTCGGCGCCCTCGTCGACCATGAGGACGATCTGGGGCACCTGCGCGGAGACGGGCAGCAGGCGGGTGTTGTTCTTCCTCATGAGGTCGGCGTACTGGACCTTGCGGGCGGCGTTGATCCGGATCAGCGCCTCCACCATCTTCAGCGCCTCGCCAGGGGTGGAGGCGAGCCAGTCGATCCCGGGCCGGGCCTGCTTCGGCAGGGCGGGCATCGTCGGGTCGGCCGGGCGCAGGCCCTGGGCTTCGAGCCAGGGTTCGACGTGCGGGAGTCCGAGGGAGCCGGCGTTGAAGTCGATCGCCCACACGATGACGTCGGTGCAGCGGTAGAAGCCGCACAGCACGCCGTCGCAGAACGTGGTCTTGCCCGAGCCGGGCGGTCCGAGGAACAGGGCGCAGGCCTCGCGGAGGCTGACGGCGATCTCGCGGGCGTTGCCGAGCAGCCCCCACGGGATCGGCCCGTTGATCGACAGCTCGGACAGGTCGTCGGGGTACTCATACGCGCCGGCCATGACGTTCTCGGTGGGGATGTCGAGGATGACCGTGCCCTGCTGGTCGCCCTCCTCGACGCTGATAGCGCAGCCGAGCGGCAGCCGGGCGTCGCCGGCCATGGCCTTCGCACCCTGGTCCACCCGCTGCCACGTCACCGCCCCCGAGGCGGACTGTTCGAGCACGGCGCCGACGGAGAACCCGGCGCCGTTGTCCCAGCGTTCGACCGCGACGACCTTGATGGCGACGCGGCAGATCCGCCACACCCGCTCGCGCCACTCCTCGGCCATCTGCCGCCGCCACGGGTCGAACCCGTCGTCGCCGGGATCCGGAGCCGGAGGCTGATTGCGCCGCTGCTCGGCGAGGCGCTCCTCCTCGACGGCCTCCTCGTGCCAGGCCGCGGAGGAGGCCATGGCGCCGATGCCGACCCCGAGGGCGGCGAGGGTGCCGGTGGCGAGCCACGTCAGCGGGCTGGTGGCGATGGCGAACGACGTCCAGCCGCCGGCGAGCAGCCACGACGTGGAGCGGGTCAGCATCGAGCGGGCGGTGAGGTGGCGGCGGAGGGAGTTGCCGATGCCGTGCCCGAGCGCGCCGGCGGCGCCGATGGCGAGGGGCCAGCCGGGGGGCATGTGGGCGAGGGTGCCGACCATGGCGACGGCTTCGGCACCCGAGGCTGCGGACAGGGCGCCGGTGACGGGGCCGTGTCCGGCCGTCCAGTCCAGCGGCGGGAGCAGGTCCCGCCGCGGCTGGGCGCGGCTGGTGGTCTTGGACAGGTTCAGGCGTTGCGGCGGTGCGGCGGCCATGCGGCCCTCCCAGGGGCGTCGGTGAGAGGAAACGTGTGGGGCGGTGCCGGGGAACGGGTCGGGCCGCCCCACCAGGTGCGGCGGGACGGCCTGAAGTGCACGAACGTGCTGGCGGGGCGGGTCAGTTGTTGTTGCCGGTGTCCCACTTGTCCTCGCCGTTGCGGGGGTCCTCGTGGCGGCGGATGTCCTGCTCGTGGACGCGGCGCATGGTGGTGGCGACCTCCTCGCAGGCGGTGATGGCCTGCTGGAGCTGCTGGAACACGTCGTTGAGGGCCTCGCCGACCTGCTTCTCCAGCGGGAACTCGGCATCCGAGCGCTCCGCGAGGATCTGGAAGGTGCGGGCGATGGAGTGCATGGCCTCGGGCATGCCCTCGAACGCCGTGAGGACCTGCATCATGCCGTCGGGGTCGAAGGACTGGGCCTGCGACTCCATCTCGGCGGCGGCCTCGGCGAAGTCGAAACCAGCGGGCGTGGTCAAGTTGACTCCCAGGTTGCTGTTGGCGTTGTGCGACAACGGCGCACGGCCGACCGTGCGCGCGGGCCCCGACTCGGGGGCAGGGGTGGCGCTGTTCTCCAGGGCCTCGAAGGCGTCGATCCGGCCCTCCTGGTCGGCCAGGTCCCGACCGTTCGCCAGGTCACGGTCGTAGCGGGCCGTGCGCGCCTTGCCGTTGAGCCAGCGGAAGAGGCGGTGCCCGGGGTACATCCACGACGGGAACCCGAACTTGCGCCCGAGCGCCGTCGTGAGCGTGCCGAGCAGCAGCACCGGCAGCGCCAGCAGGCCGTTGCCGGCGCGGCGGGCGTGGAAGCGGGCGGCGGAGCGGTGAAGACGCCACCGCGCTGCCCGACGCACGGGCTTACGACGCAGCTCACGCCCCTTCGCGGTCACCTTCCCGCTGCTCGCCTGGCCCTTCTCGGCGCGCTTGGTGACCCGGGCGGCGTCGCGGCGGGCCTGTCGCTCGGCCGCCTTCGGACCGGCTGACGCGCGGGCGAGCAGGGCCCGCGGCCCGCGTCCTCCGGCGGCAGCGCGGTGCTGGCGGGCCTGCCGCTGCGCGGTCCGGCGCCCGTCGGCGACCCGGCTGCGGTCCGCGGTCCGCTGCTCACGCCGCGCGCCCCGGGACGGGTGCGCCGCGCGGTGCGCCTCACGCAGGGCCTTGACGTGCCCGGCCGCGCCCCGCGCCCGGTTGGCGGCCTGCCCACGGGCACCCGCCCGAGCGCCACCGGCTGCCGGCATCGGGCCGCCCGTGCGGGGGTTGACGTTCCGTCGGCCCAGCGGGGTGCGGCGTCCGCCTGCTCCGGTGC
>NZ_BBPQ01000055.1:29177-53339 GCF_000787855.1 Streptacidiphilus anmyonensis
CCCGTGCGGGGGTTGACGTTCCGTCGGCCCAGCGGGGTGCGGCGTCCGCCTGCTCCGGTGCCGCCGTTCGCGGCCCGGCCGCGGCGTGGCAGCAGGCCCTCGGCCCGCTGTCCGGCCGCCCGACCGTTGGTGTTGGGGGTGCGGCGCCGGTCGTTGCGTCGCCGCACCCGGCTGCCGACCGCGAGCGCGGTGGTGGTGCCGCCCGCGGCGAGCAGAGCGAGCAGCGGACCGGTGGTCAACGCCGCGGCGGCGGCCCCGGCCACGGCCGTGTTCGCGCTCAGCAGCGCCAGCGGCGCCGCCGGCCAGCCACCGGGGGTGTGCGCGACGGGCGCGGACTCCCTCCCCGGCCGTGGTGCGGTGTCGGCGACGGTGGCGGTCGCGGTGTCGGGGGTGGCCGGAAGGGTCTGTTCGGTGGGGAGTTGGTCTGTCGGGGGAGCGACGATGTCTGCCATCGTGGAGAGACCTCCATGCGGGGTAGGGGCCGGGCGGCCTCCAACAGCTAGGCCCGGCCCCGCTTGGCGTTCATGGACAGGTCGCGCTGTTCCTCGGGGGTGCCGCTCACGCGGCATCGGAGCTGGTGTCCGGCCTTTCGGCGGGAAGCGGCAGGTAGCCGATCAGGCAGACCTCGGTGGAGACCAGGCCGCTCTGGCCGTAGATCCGTGCGGCGCAGTAGTCCTGGTAGGTCTCCAGCTCGCCCACTTCGGTGTGGTCCAGGCCCAGGGCCTCGCGCCACCACTCGAACCCGGCCGGGTCGTGCACGTGGACCGTGATCCGCCACGAGGGGTCCACGTCGAACATCGCGCCCGGCGCGCCGATGAAGGGCGACATCAGCGCCAGCAGGGCGTCGGCGGCGGCCCGCTGCTCCAGCGTCGGGCCCGGGGTGCACAGGGCGTCGGTCATGCTGTTCACGTCGCTGTCTCCTCGGTGTTCAGTCACGGCGCGGCCTGCAGGGCGGCGAGGGCCTGCGGGGCGGCGTCGCGCTCGGCTTCGAGCTGCCGGTAGACGCGGTGGACGAAGGCCGGTGAACGGGTGGACAGCCGGGCCGTCTCCCGGATCGACCGGCCGGTGAGCCAGCCGTCGAGGATCTGGTTGTAAGCGGCGTCCTGGTCCAGCCGCTCAGGCTCCGGATCGGGTTCGGAGTCCGGGATGACGGGCTCCTCGTCTACCGGCGCGACCAGCGATGCAGACTGTCCAAGCTCGGGAGGACACACCACAGCGGCGACCCCGCTCGGTTCGGGGGACAACGGGGCGAACGGCGGTGTCTCCTGCGGTGTCACCTCGTCAGCAGGTGCCGTCTCCTGCGGGCCGTTCTCGGTGTGGTCATGGCCGATGCGGTGGACGCGCCACAGCACCAGCGGGCTGATGGTGGACACCACCACGACCAAGAGGACGTCCACGTGGATCAGGTGGGCGTCCACCAGGTGCGCGAGGGCCTGCACGAAGATCATCGCCATGACGGCGGAGGCGACGTCCCGCCCCGCCCGCATGGCCCGCAGGGCGTAGATGTCGAGCGCCGCGGGGACGCCGGCGGACACGTACGGGCCGAACCCGCACGCGAGCGCCAACCCGTACTCCGCGTACGCCGTCACCCCGAGTGCGGCCAGCAGCGCCGCCCACGCCAAGGGGTCACGCAGCGGCTTCAAGGTGACCCCTCTCTCGGCCCGCCGTACGGGCCTTCTTCGCGGCGCTCACGGCGGTCTTGGCCGTGTGGCAGGCCCGGCACGGGGGGTCGCCCGCGTTGCGGTGGTGCCAGTAGCCGTTCGGTGTGCCGCACCCGTCGAGACGGCCGGTCAGCGCGTCGCGCTCGGCGGTGTTGAGCCCGCCGAAGACGCCGAACCGCTCGTCACGGCCGATCGCCGCGTTCAGGCACGTCATCCGGACCGGGCACGCGGCGCAGACGCGCTTCGCGACCAGCTCGGCCAGCTCGGCCTCGTCCGGGTCGGGGAAGAACAGCTCCGGTGTCACCGCCGTGCACAGCGCGCCGGTCAGGTCGGTGTCCTTGGGCACGGTCAGGGTGATCGCGGCACCGGGTTGGGGTGCGCCGTAGGGGATGCGGGCGCGGATCGCGGTGTGGCGCCGGCGGGCCATCAGGCGGCCCTCGCCGCAACGGTGCGCCGGTGGCGGCCGGACGGGCACGGCAGCGGGACGGGCAGCGCGACGACGCGCAGCACGTCCGCCGAGTGCACGTCCAGGGCGAGCGCGGCCCGCGCGGTGAGCCGGTCGGTCAGCTCGGGGTCGTCGGCGAGGATGTCCCGCGCGGCGTCCAGGCGGGCGGCGCGCTCGGCCTCGTTCTCGTCCTCGACGCCGAACCACAGGTCGAGCGGCGTTCCGATCGCCAGCTCCAGAACCTCGTCGGTACTGGCCACCAGGTGGTGGCCGATGAAGTGCTTCATCACAGCTCCTTGGGCTGAGACAGCAGTTGGTGGGGCTGCACGAGCAGCCGCGGCACCCCGACGACAACCGCCCGAGGGGCGGCCCCGTCGGGGACCGTGATTGCTGGTGAAGCGGGGCCCGACCTACGGGCGTCAGGGCTGTCGGGCCTGGTCCGGTGCTTGCTCTCTGCTCAGCACGAGCAGGGCGGCGCACCCACTGGGTGCTGCTGGCTTGCTGCCGCCGGCGAACTTCACCCGGTTCGCCCCGGGGGCGGTCTGTCTCATCCCGCCACGTGCTTTGGGACTCCGCTGTCCTTCCCCACGCTCCCGAAGGAGCGGCCTGCCACGGCGTAGGGGGAGGGCGCCAAGCTTCACGGTGGTTCGCCCCCGGCCTCTCGGCCTGGGCGCCTGCCGTGACCGCCGCCCTCGCGTCGGTCCCGCACGATCACTGTTCAGTTCTCAAGGGACGGTGTGACCTCCCGAAGCGCCCCTGACCGGCATCTGCGCAGGTCAGAGCAGCCCCAAGAAGAGCCGTTGGGACTGTCAGCCATGAAGCTGGCAGCAGGGCGGTCGCGTCCATCAATGTGCATTAGAGCGCCCTGATGCGCATTACTCTGGCAGTGCACTGATAGCCCGTCAAGCCCTTCGGCTGATGCGCCCTAGTGCGGCGTAGGTGACCTTGGTACGGTGACCGAGTGCCAATCAGCAGAGAAGACCCAAGCCCGCTCCACCTTCAGATTGCTGCTGACCTGCGCGAGCGGATTCGTGCTGGAGAGTTCGAGGGGACGAAGTTCCCCTCGCTTCGGGACCTGATGCGGGACTACAAGACATCGCAGGCAACCGCGCACGATGCGGTCAGGCTGCTTCAGCAAGAGCAATTGATCATCTCCGTCAGTGGCAAGGGGACGTTCGTCCGGTCGGCCGATGAAGCTTCAGCTGACTCCGAGTCGGCGGGCGAGGGTCTCGCGGAGCAGGTCGAGTCCCTGCGAGCCGAGCTCGAAGAGGTGAAGAGGCGGCTCAGTCGCCTCGAAGGCGGCGAGGGCGAGACTTCCTGATTTTTGACTGCTGATTGGTCCGCTTGTTCATGTGACAAGTCAACGGCGGACCGCGCTGAACCGACATGAAGTGCCGGTGCAGCCAGAGTGCAGCCGGAGTGCAGTCCGCTGACAGCGAGGGGGATCGTGGACGTTGTCGACACCTGGACCGGCCATCTGGCGAGTGCCCTGAAGAGGGCTCTCCGCGAGACCAACGAGGGGTTTGCAGGCCGTATCGGGACGTCGGTCAGAACTGTGGCCGCCTGGAGCGCCGGCCCGGAGCTGGTTCCGACCGCCGAGATTCAGAGAGCCTTGGACACGCTGCTGTTCCAGGCAGCGGCCGACGTGCAGGCTCGGTTCGCACTGCTCGCAGGCAAGCCGACCCAAGAGGAGCACCCGCAGCCGGAGCCACGCTCCGTGACTCCGGCCCAGCGCCGGTTGGCCGAAGACCCACACATAGCCGCGGCCGTGTCCTGGCTCGAAGCGAACTTCCGGTGGGCGCCCGCGACCGCCCGAGGTCGAGTCGCCCAGGAGCTCGCGGGGCTCGATTCACGCGCCGTGGAACTGCGCGCCCAGCGGCAGGCGGAGGTGACGCGGGAACGGGTGGCGAAGGCTGCCCAGCGCTACTACCGGGCGGGTTTCGGTCTATGGCGCCCATATGAGGTCACCGCCTCTGGCCAGAGGCTCACAACGAGCATCCTGACGCAGGACGCATGGGTTGACTTGGCGCAACCCATCGGGGATGGGCAGGACCGTTCTGAGTATCGCCCGACCACACGCCAAGAGTCGCCGCTGAGCAGAGGTGCTGCGGAAGCGGCAATCCGGAGCCTGGCTGAGTCGCTGGCAAAGGGCAGCCAGATCGTCAATGCGGAGATCTACAGCCTGACGTCAGTGGATATTCAGCCGGGCCGGATCTCCGGCAGCTTTGAAGTGATCGACTTCGTTCGTTACGCGCTCACGCTCAACCTCCTGGAGGGTGAGCTAATGACGGCGGTGGCCGCAGGTGAGTCAGAGCAGCCGGGGTCGATGCCGCTGCGGGACGAGTACCTACCCGATGTGGCGTCGGTCGTTGACTTCGGCGAGCGCGTTTGTGCAGGCGGCGCGCTGGCTCTCATGGCGATCGCACGGCCACGAGGACGCACCAACGACCCTGACTACCTGCTGTTGGTGCAGGAGCGCTCCAGCAGCGTGCTGAACGCCAACCGGCGCCTGGCCGTCATCCCCAAGGCGTTCCACGGACCGATGTCCGACTACAGCGAGGACGCTCGCTTCTCGGCGACGCTCGAACGCGAGATGGAGGAGGAGCTGTTCGGGCGCACTGACGTGGACTCCACAGTGGGCGCGCAGCTCCACGCCGATCCGATGCACCCCAGCCTCCTATCTGACCCCATGCGCTGGCTCCTTGAGCGGCCGGGGAGTGGCGGGTGGCGGATGGAGTCGACTGCGGTCGGGATCAACCTCGTCAGCGGCAACTACGAGTTCGCCAGCCTCATCGTGATCGAAGATGAAGAGTGGTGGGTCAAGTACGGCGGCCAAGTCCGGGCCAACTGGGAGTCCAGCGGGCTGCATCGTTACTCAAGCTTGGACGTTGACCGACTCAACGCACTTACGCTGGACCAGCGTTGGAGCAACGAAGGAATCTTCGCGTTCACCCAGGGGTGCCGGCGCCTCGCCGAAATCGGCGGGCCTCGCGTGCGGATGCCCTTGATCGAGTGGGAGTAGAGCATGGCTGACACCTGGTACAAGGGCAACGCAAACGAGGACGCTGACCAGCATCGCGGTTGGCTGCTCGGCCACTTCATCGACCCGGTGAACGGCTTGGCGAGGCAGACCCAGGCATTGGAAGTGAAGTGGGGTATCCACCCCGCTGGGCAGAAGCGTCCAGAGTGGGTGGCCGACGATCAGCGGACTGCCCTGCTCCTCCTCGTGAGCGGCCGGTTCCGGCTCGATCTCAGCCTCGGCAGCGTCACGCTGGAGAAGCAGGGCGACTACGTGGTGTGGGGTCCGGGGATCGATCACTCCTGGCAGGCTGAGGAGGATTCCGTGGTCGTCACCGTCCGCTGGCCGTCGATCCCGTGACGCCGCACTGGGACGCCCGTGCAATGTCGCGCGCTGTCCCATCTGTCCCAGAGTTCTAGAGGTACAGGTGGCTTGCTGCAATGCCGGAGACAGGCTTGCGACAGCGGGCCTCGGCCTGTCCGGGGACGGCTGAAACAGCCAGGGGTGATCAACTCCAGGTTTCAGCCAGGGCTGGCAGAAGCGTTCCGAGCCGCTCCCCCGGGGATGGCTGCTCCCTCGCTCCAGTCTGGTGACAACTCTCTCTACCTGGTCAAGGGACCACGCCGCTTGCGCGGCGCGGCCCGCCCCCGCTCGGGCGCGCTCCTGTCTTCGCCCCGCGCCGCCCGGCGGGGCGGACCGCAAGCGGGAAGTAGGGGCAGGAGCCCCGTTGACCGCCAGGACACAAGAGGGATCTCCGGCTCCGGGATGACGGAGGGCCGTGCCGACACTGGCTGGCCGCAGGGGGCTGAGGTAGGGCCTGTCATCCCGCCCGCCATCGACCCAGGCAGAGCCGAGCAGCTTTGCCTCCTGGGGTCCAGGTCGTTCGTACAGTGGCGCGCTCCACCTGGACCCCAGGAGGCAAACCCGCTCCACCGGCGTGTGGGTCGATGGCAGACGGGATGACAGGCCGGGCATGGGTTGGGGCCGAGGCGCAGCGCAGGCGAGTCCCAACGTCGCTGATCAGCAGACGTGGACCGTCGAGCTGCGGTAACAAGGTGGGAGTCCCGGCCTTGTCGAAAGGATCGCTAGACCGTGAGCAGCCGCTACCGTGAAGAGAATCCGTACGACCGCCTGCGTAGGCTCGCATCGGAGGCACCGCAAGAGCTGCGCATTTGGAAGAGCGGGGCCGCCGCGCTGCCGGCAGTACTCCTTGAAGCCTCGGTCCAACGGGCTACGAACCTCATCAGGCGGACCAGCCGTGGCGGCTCGTTCCGGGATGGAAGCAGTGTCGAGTCTGAATGGGCGTCCGTCGCTGGAACTCTCGCAACCTGGGCACAGCAATACGGCGATCCACGGGCACACGGACCCGCCGTGGAAAAGACCGATGCCGTCGAAGCAGTTGAGCTCGCAAAGAAATGGCGAACTCTAGATATTGGAATTAACGGGGCACGCTCCGGCGGGGTCTCCATAACAGAAAACAAGCGCGGAATCTGGATATCGCCAATATCTGATCCGAGGATTGAAGCACTCGATGCGATTCTCGAAACAATAGACACCGGCTCGCAGGCTGAGCAAGTGGTTACCCCAAGTCTCGATCCAGCATTTGAGCACCTCAAGAATCTGGCATCCAGCCCCGGTGGCGCCAAGATCACGGTGCCGCGCTGGATAACCGCCTTGTATGTTAAGCACCACAAGAACTACATGACCTCCCGACCATGGGAGACGCCACTCGATACCAATCTGGGAGGCATCAGTTTGAGGGATGCAACTCAGCTCATGGCCACCCTGAAGGGGATGTCGCATCTCAGTCGAGATGTTTTTATGCTCTTTCCAAGCCCCGTGATGGCGAATCCAATGTTTGAACCGGACGACCTGCGGCGAGACCTTGCTCGCTTCAACCCGTCACTTGCCGACAAAATCGACGTATTCTTGGACATGTTTACCTACAAGGGCGAACGAGGAAAATCCCCGCTTGCCTCCCCAGTCATCAGCTGGGGCGAGTTCCTGCTACTGTCGCCACATCTGATGCATGATACTCTCGAAGAGCGAGTGATTCTCCGGGCCGCTGCATCCGACCCAAGCAATTCAGGCGAACTCGGCAGGGCACTGGGCGACCTGTGTGCACGCTGGGCCAGCCGGCTTGAAACGATATCCGGAACGCGCGTAGCCACCGAGGTGAAGGTCACTACCGAAAATGGTCGCAAGCTTGGCGACCTTGATATCGTGGCGCTCGACGAGGCCAACAGGCTAGGGCTGATCGTTGAAGCCAAGTGGCCCATCGACGCACGCACGCTTCCTGACGCTTGGAAGCAAGAGGAAGCGATCGACAAAGGCCGCCATCAAATCGAGCGGTTGCGGCGCGAAATTGCCAACGGGGCGATCGTGAAATTCCCTCAAAACTGGCCCGGATTCGAAGAAATTCAATGGCATTGGATCGTCGGGACGCCTCGGTTCTTGGATTCACGCTTGAATCAACAAGGCGCGCCTTCCACGAGTCTTCGTCTGGTCGAGCAGGTTCTTCCAGCTGAATCCCTTTCAGATTTTCTGGAACGCCTCGACCAGTACACTCTTCCTCGCCAGGGGCGTGAGTTTAACCTCACGTGGACTCGCGCGAAGATTAAAGGAGCAGTGGTTAATGCGCGAGCCCTAGTAATGCTTGTGCCGCAGACTAGCCCGACCCCAGAGCGCGGCCGGCACAACGGTTGGACCTGAACGGTACGTCTTGCCCTACGCGGTTCGCCTTCCCGCGGAGGAGGATCAGCCTGACCAGTGGGCCAACCTGGCCGAGTGTTAGTTCTGACGACTGGGGTCCTGCGCCCCACAACTCTGCAGGACCATGAACCGAGCGACGGAGCCCAAAGGGCGGCCGCAGGAGGCCCCGAGAGCCGCTACTCGGCCTCGAGCCGGGATGCCAGCCGAACACCAAGGTGCAGGCCGCTCAACACATGGGTTGGGACGACACAGAAGAGATGACAGCGGACGCGGCGGCAAGAGACCATAGAGACCCGTTCAGCGGTCGACCTTGGCAAGGGCCACGCGAAATCCTGAGCGTCGGAAATCCGATAGCTTCTGAACCAGGTTCACCTTACTGAAGAAGTAGAGGGAATCAGCCAGATCGCCTGTCTTGTCAGTGGCAATCGCGAGAACCATTCTTCGATTCTTCTCAACGGGGTTTACATCGCCCCATTTGTTGGTGTAGAGCGTGCGAATGTGATCGCCGTATCGGGGCCAGGGCTTCGGCGTAGTCCAGGAGTGTCCGATCTGTGACCTTCTGAGTACGAGGAACCCGAGACAGTGGCCCATCCGCGAAGACAAGCGCGGTTACGCCTTCCTCCGGATCGACCGCAGCCGCCCTGGCCATCTGGTTGCGATGACGAGATCAGGGCCAGGCACTGCGGGTGCCGATTAATCATCCGGCCTGGTCAGCTGGCGTGGCGGTACTCCCGCAGCGCCCCGCCGAGCCGGTCTCGTCGACGAACCGGCAGACGTCGGATCTGGGCCGGCACGCTGACCGGCTCGGGAAGCGGTCGCAGCGGAGCGGCTTGGCCCAGGCTCCGATGCGGCCGGTCCTGGTTGTAGAACGTCTCGAACTCCCGCAGCACGTACAGGAGGTGGCGCTGGTCCCAGATCAGCGTGCGGTCCAGGAGTTCACGCCGACAGGTCTGGATCCACCGCTCCATGATCGAGTTCATCCGGGGCACTCGGATGCCCGTGGTCACGACTTGCAGCCCGGCATCCCCCATCAGCGTGTCGAACGCCGCAGTGAACTTCGAGACGCGATCGCGAATCAGGAACCGCGCCCTGCTGCCCGCGTCCTCAAGGTCAATGACCAGGTTGCGTCCGAGCTGCACGATCCAGTCCGCCGTCGGGTGCGCGGTCGCGCCCATGACCCGCACGCGCCGGCTCGCGTGCTCGATGACCGCAAAGACGTACACGCGCGCCCCGGTCAGGGTGCGGACCTCGAAGAGATCGCAGGCGAGCAGCGCCTCGGCCTGGCTTCGCAGAAAGTCAGCCCAGGTAGTGCTGTTCCGTTCCGGAGCTGGTGGGATGCCGTGCTCCCTGAGGATCTCCCATACCGTGGACGCGGCGACTTTGATGCCCAGCGCCGCCAGCTCCCCGTGGATCCGCCGGTACCCCCAGGAAGGATTCTCCCGGGCCAGGCGCAGGACCAAAGCCCGGATCGAGCGGACGGTCGGCGGTCTCCCACGCCGCTTCGGCACACACGCCGCCGCATGCCGGCGCCGAAGAAGGTCCCGGTGCCAGCGCAGAATCGTATCCGGGCGGACCAGCAGCAGAAGACGGCGGAGCCTCTCCCCCGGCAGATGGTGGAGCAGCCCGGCCAGAACCGCCCGATCAACGTCGGTGAACACGGGCCTGCCGACCTGGCGCTGAAGCACCAGCAACTGATGCCGCAGCACCAGTGTCTCCACCTCCTTCTCCCGCTCCCCCATCGGTAGAAGGCGCAGCAGAGCAAGCGCGTGGGTGGCAGCAAGGTAGACCAGGCGCAGTAGCACAAGAGATCATCCTGCCGCCCTCCCCCGCCGCCGAACAGCCCGCAGGGTGACCAACGGGATCCCCACGATCATGCCGCTGACCTGCCCGGATGATTTATCGGCACCCGCAGAGCTCGCGTCTTTGCATGAGACGGCTCTGCCGCGCTCGATGACCTGACTGAGCAGCCCCCGGTCCCCGGACCACGGTCATGGCGCCTGGCCCCACCGGCCAGGCGCCGAATGGGTGCATGTGAATCACCACGCCGACCACACTGCCCAGGGGACCAGTGCGAACGACCCCAGCACGAGAACAACTTCACACTTCGTCAGCCGAACATGGTCTGCCGCCGCTCGTCGGCGTCCAGCTCGTTCGTCCTCGCCCGCTCGTCCCTCGCCGGCTCCGGGCGCTCCAACTGGACCCCTCCCGCACGGCGGCAGCACCGGCAGCCACGAGGAAGCCACACCACCTCGGCACCAGCACAACCAACCCCGAGGCCAGCACCTTGCTGCACTTGACAGGCCCAGCCCTCATGGGTGCATGGACGCAATAATCGGCACCCACAGGGGCTCCAGGATGCAGGAGGCCGACCGACCGCAGTCGGATAAGGGCGGCCGATGCATCGAGACGATGCATCGGCCGCCCTATGAGTGGGACCATCCCCGCGAGCCGAAGCGCGGGCGGCTAGAACAGGGTCTGCACCGCACGCCCGCCGGAGCTGCTGCCGCACTGCTGCCGAAGCGGGCAGCCGTCACACAAAGTGCTGGACGCCTTGCAGACGGTACTGCCAAGCAGTCGGAGGGCAGCTGCGCGCAACGGGGCATCCGGGCCCGCTCCGACCAGTCTGGCCAGATCGACGCGGCCGTCGCTCAACCTGTTGGTCTTGTCCGAGTCGCTGCCGGCTACTCGTGCCGCAACCCTGAGCGTCGCCTGGGAGGCAAGGAGTACATCCTCGCCTGCCAGGAGTCGGAAGGTTCGCTCCTCCGCCGCCTTCATCGCCATCGCCTCGGCCAGTGCTTCGGGGTCGGTCCAGACCTTACGCATGGGCAGCAGTGGCCGGAATCGCTCCAACGCCTGACGTCCGGCCTCAGTCCGGAGCTCTGCCTGCATCTGGTCGAGCTCGGCCTTTGTCAGTTTCACGCGGCCCCGAATCGTTGCCAGAGCCCGTTCGGCGCCCTTCGGAGCGTTGGAACGACTTATCAGAAGCGCTGCGACTGCGGCTACAACCGGCGTGACGCTCTGACCAGGCAGTGCATGCCAGTTGGAGCCGCACTGCTGGTGCTTGGCCCAGCTGGTGAGCGCCTGCCTGGCCTGCACCCAGCGTGAAGTCTCACACTGTTGCTCGCCGGAGCGTTCGCCCGCTGGAATCGGCCGAAGTGCGGTTGCAGCGGCGCGCCCAAGCAAAGGCGGGACGGCGTTACCGATCTGGCGGAACGCGTCGCTGCGGGTACCTGCGAAGCGGAAGCGGTCGGGGAAGGTCTGGACTCGGGCGGCCTCGCGGACCGTGAGGGTCCGCAGTTCCTGAGGGTGGATGTACCAGTAGCCGTCCTTGGCGATGTGCGCGGTGATGGAGCGGCTCACCGAGTCCCAATCGAGCTTCTTGTACTTGTCGTCGAACGTCTCGGCTGAGTAACGCCTCAGATCCTCGGGGAGGTCGGCATACAGGGTGGAGGCATCCATCATGCCGAAGATCTTGCGGTCGTCTTCACGTACCGGCCGCGTCATGTGGTCCCACACGACGCCCTTCCGGGCACCGGCCCGCATCATCTCGGCAAAGGCAGGCAGATGGCGGGGCTCGCTGTAGGCCAGTTCACGACCACCGATGGTGTCGCCAAGATTGGGCAGGTCACCGATGGCGTCACGCAGTGCCGGCTGCTTGGCCTGCTCGGCTGGCCAAGAGAAGTCCTCGACATCACGTCGCGCAAGAATAATGAGACGCTTCCGGTGCTGGGGCACGCCGTAGCGCCACGCGTCCACCAGTCTGAACTCGGTGTAGTAACCACCGCGTTCCAGTGCGTCGACCATGGTTCGCACCACGGCGAAGTCGTCACCGAGTGCCATGTCTGGAACGTTTTCCATCAGGACAGCCCGAGGGCGCACGGCCAGCGCTACGTCGAGGAATGCTTGCCACAGCTCACGCCGATGGTCATGTTCCTCGCGGTGCCCGGCGACCACCAGGCTACGGATCTTACTGCGACCTGCACGGCTGAATGGTTGGCAGGGAGGTCCGCCTGCGAGGAGGTCGATCTCCGTCTTGGCGAGCAGATCGACGAGATCCTGACGTTGCGAGGGCTCGCTGAGGTCACAGTCCAGCGCCAGGCCGGGGAAGTTGTGGCTGTGCGTCTGCACAGCCTTCTCGTCGTGGTCAACCGAAACCGCGACCGTCCAGCCAGCCTCCTCCAGCCCGAGGCTGAGCCCGCCAGCGCCGGAGAACAGGTCGACAGCGAGCCGCTGTCCCGCGGCCAGTCTCTGCGCGCACCACTGCTCGAAAGTGCCCTCGGTGCAGCCGTCAGGATGGCGGACAAGTCGTAGATCGTCGCTGCGTTGCAGCTTGACCCCGTAGATGGACACCCGCCCGTACCCTTCCAGAACACCTGCGTCAACGAGCACTAGGAGAACACAGACGTTGTCGTGGATCAACAAATCGTCCGTCCCCGGGGCCGACGGACGATTGTAACGATAGCGGTGGGGTCCGACGATTCCTGCCACGGGCTGCTAACAGCCAGTGTAACGGTGTGGTCACATCGGGCTCGGTTGGCTGAGCCGGGTCCACCGCTCTGTGTGTTCGGTGACGCGCCTGTCGCGCGTCAGACCATCGGTAGTTCGTTAAACCGGGCAGTAGAGATCAAGGCCGTGTCCGTTGGTGACCGCATTGATCAGGGCTTGCAGCTCGGCGGGCGGGTCGGTGTCTGTCCAAGCCCTCCACCAGCGTTTGAGGGTGAGGGCCGGGGTAAGCCAGGCCCTGACTGCGCGTAAAGCTCGTGGCCAGCAGGGTGGCTGGGGCTGGTGGGGTCGGGCAGGGCCCCCTCTCTGGTCCCTGGCCGTCGTCCGGGGCGGTGGTGGCGGGGTCGTCCGCCTTCGGTAGGCCGGGCCACTGGTCCCAGCAGAAGGAGAACGCGCAATGGACCAGGGTCTGGTGGCGGCGGATGGCACGATCCGAGCGGACCTGGAAGTCGGCCCAGCCCAGTTCGTCCTTGACCTGCTTGTAGCTCTGCTCGATCCAAGAGCGCAGGCCGTAGAGGCGGACGACCTCGGCCAGGCCGGCGGCTGGGTGGGGGTGTTCGGCCGCATGGGGTGCGTCGGGGTGGGGCAGGTCGGTGGCCAGGTACCAGGTGGAGTGCGAGGGAAGCGTGCCGCGAGGTTCTGTCGGCTGATCGGCGTGCCCGAGCGGACCTGGCGCCGTCACCAGGCGCGTGCCCGCCACGGCGCTGAACTGCGGGGGTCGTGGCCGCGTCCGGCCCGGGAACGGGTGCGGGACGCCGCCCGCCGGCACGCGCTCGCGCATCCCGCGTGGGGTCATCGGAAGGTGTGGGCGATGTGCCGGTGGGAGGACCACCGCGTCTCGCAGGCCACCGTGCTGCGGTTGCTCCGGGACGAGGGCCTGCTGCTGGAGGCGAACTACCAGCGCGAACGCAGGCAGCTCGCCGCCCGGCGCAAGGCGGCGTTCGCGACCGAGCCGACCGGCCCGAACCAGGTCTGGCAGCTGGACTTCTCCGAGTTCGAGACGGCTGGCGGCGGCACCTGGCGGCTGGCCGGCTGCCGCGACTACTGGTCGAAGTACGAGCTGGGCTGGCACGTGGCGCCGACCGCGAACCAGCACGACGCGATCGCCGCCATCGAGCTCGCCTTGGCCGAGGCCGAGCGTCTGGCCGGGCGCCAGCTGGTCGACCTCGCCCCGCGCGACGCGGACGGGGCCGTGCAGCCGCTGGTCACGATCGTGACCGACAACGGCGGCCCGTTCCGCTCGTTCCGGTTCGAGGCGTTCATCGCCACCCGTCCGGAGCTGCGGCACGTCCGCACCGGGGTCCGCACCCCGGGCCAGAACGGCTCACGCGAGCGCGGCTTCGGCTCGCTGAAGTACGAAAAGCTGTTCCTGGAGGAGATCTCCGACGCCCTCGACCTGGTCCGCCACGCCGAGGACTACCGGATCGAGTACAACACCGTCCGTCCGCACGAGGCGCTGGCCTGGAACCGGCCCCACGACGTCCACACCGGGCTCGCCGACCCCGTCATCCCCAACTTTCCCGAGACCGAAAACCTGCCAGTTGCTTGACGCGGGACAGGCCCATGAGTAGGCGGTGCGGACGGAGCAGGACCTACCTACACTGTCGTTTGATTCAGGGGGAGTTGTGATTTGTGTCGGCGGTTCGATCGAGTGGGCCAGGTGCGGGCGGGGCTTGGCGGGTGGCGGGTTGAGATGAACAACTATCAACTACGAGATCACCAACCCGGATCCAGCTGGCACAATAGCCTCGGTTCGTGGTCACCTCGGCGGGGTCGGTGTCGCTGCTTGCCGCCTTGCGCAGGGGACACTCCGGCATCGTGAGGGGAACACCGCGCGCAACCGTGGCGCGGACTTCCTCTTCGCCTGGACCGTGACTCGCGACAACAGGCAGCTGACCTACAGTGATGAACCGGGAGCACCCGCTCGTGGTGCAGGTGCTCGTGGAGGGGGCGGACAGCAGTGCTCTGGGGGGCGGAGACGTGACCGGCTACGAGGTCGTCGAACCTCGCGCAGAGTCGTTGGTGGAGTCGCTTCGCGCGTTCGGGTACGCCACCGAGACCGCAGTTGCGGACCTGGTTGACAACAGCATCACAGCCAAAGCCACCACGGTCGACGTCCGCCTGCACTGGGCTGGCAACGAGTCATGGATCGCGATCGTCGACGATGGCCTCGGCATGGACGGCGAGAGGCTCCGAGAGGCGATGCGGCCGGGCACAACCAGCCCTTCGACGCCGAGAACGGCGAGCGATCTCGGGCGGTTCGGGCTCGGACTCAAGACCGCATCCTTCTCGCAGTGCCGACGACTGGTCGTCATGTCGGCGACAACGCCATCATCGTTGGCAGCTCGGACGTGGGACCTTGACCATGTCGTCCGCGTCGGTAGCTGGCAGCTGCTGACGAAGTTGACATCTGAGGACCGGGCACTGTGGGACGAGCTGCACGGTGACCAGCCGGGAACGGTGGTGCTGTGGCGACAGCTGGACCGCCTTGTTGTCTCCCCAGATCCACAGAACGAGCAGGCAGAGAGCCACTTCTACACCATCGCTGACCGGGTTGCCACGCATCTCGGGATGATCTTCCATCGGTACGTCACGGGTCCTGGGAAGATCACCATCCGGGTGAACGGCCGAAATATCGCGCCGTGGGACCCGTTCCTTGAGTCTCATGAGACAACGCAGGTGGTCACGGACGAGTCACTGCTGTACCGAGGCGAGCTGATCAGCGTCAAGTCGTTCGTCCTGCCGCATGTGAGCAGGTTGACCTCTCAGGAACACATCTCCACTGGTGGTCGTCGCGGCTGGGCTTCCCAGCAGGGGTTCTACGTCTATCGGAACCGGCGGCTGATCGTTTCCGGAAGCTGGCTCGGGCTCGGATTCCGGCGGGAGGAGCTGACCTCGCTGGCCCGGATCCGGCTTGACCTGCCCAACCACATGGACTCCGACTGGCAGATCGACGTCCGCAAGTCGGTGGCACGCGCGCCGGGCGCGCTGGTGCCCGAGTTGCGGCGGATCGCAGAGGTCGTCCGGCTGCGGTCGGCGAACGTGTATCGGCACCGCGGCAAGGTGCTTCAGCGTGCCAGTCAAGGTGACGTGGTCCAGGCATGGCTGCAGGTCGTGCGCGGGACAAGGATCGCCTATCGGGTCAACCGCCAGCACCCGCTTGTGGCCGCGCTGCTCACGACTGCGGGCGACGGGGAGGTCGAGGCCATGGTCAGGCTATTGGAGGAGACCGTTCCGGTTCCCCTGATCATCCTCAACCATGCGGATGGGCCGGGCCGGCAAGCGGCACCGTTCGAGGAGACTGCCCCGGACACGGTCCGGTCGGTGCTAACCGATGTCGTCCGAGCGATGAGACGCGCAGGGACGTCCGGCAAAGAAGTTGTCGGTCGGCTATTGACAATGGAACCGTTCTCTGACTTCCCCGACCTCGTTCGGGAGGTCTGCACGCGCGAACTCGGTCAGGAGATGGCATGAACCCCGACCACCGCAAGGCGATGGAGATCGCCCTGACGCTGCTCGATTACGTGGACGACGTCACGGCGAGCGACGTCGAACAGGCGGTTGACAAGGCGTTGCTTGCCGTGGGGCAGGCCAACGTCGATGTCGGCGAGCTGCGGAGGGATGTGGAGAGTCGGTGCAACGTCTGGCTTCCGACCGAACAGGTTCTCAACGGTAACGAAGACCATGTTCCCTGGCTCGATACCGCCAGGGACGAGATCGAGTGGAACTTCTGGGATCGGTACCGGCGGTATCTGGGCAGGAAGGGCTGGGCACCAGCACAGATCCGCAGCATCAACCAGGTTACCGACCGGATTCTGGACTCGTTCGAGAAACCGGATCGACCTGGCAGGTGGGATCGTCGCGGGATGGTTGTTGGTCAGGTGCAGTCTGGCAAGACCGCCAACTACACAGGCGTCATCTGTAAGGCCGCAGACGCTGGCTATCGCCTGATCGTCGTGTTGGCCGGTCTGCACAACAGCCTGCGCAGTCAGACCCAGCACCGGCTGGACATGGAGTTCCTTGGGTTCGACACCAGGAGCAACCGCAGCTACGACCAGACCAATGCCAAAGTTGGCGTCGGGCAGATGAAGGGGAAGTTTCTCCACGTCCACTCGTTGACCAGTAGCGACGAGAAAGGCGACTTCCAGGTCAAAGTCGCCAGGCAGGTCTGGCTCAACGCCGGCGGCAGCGACCCAGTCATTCTGGTGGTCAAGAAGAATGCCTCTGTGTTGCGGAACCTGTACTCGTGGGCGACTCGGCTGAATCAGGAACTCGACCCGGAGACCGGTCAACAGACCGTGCGTAACGTTCCGCTGCTCGTTATCGACGACGAGGCGGACAACGCCTCGGTCAACACCAGGGCCCGGCCTACCGACGAGAACGGGCAGCCAATCGACGACTACGACCCAACCAAGATCAACGGACTGATACGGAAGCTGCTGCGCACGTTCGAGAAGTCCGCGTACCTCGCTTACACCGCTACCCCGTTTGCAAACATTTTCATCGATGCCGACGAGAAGACCGACAAGTACGGCGAGGACCTGTTTCCGCGCAGCTTCATCATCAACCTCCGGCCACCGAGCAACTATGTCGGCGTGAACACCGTTTTCGGGCTGGACAGCGACGTGAACTCGGGGATCGAGGGACAGGCTGGCCTGCCGATCATCAGTACGTTCGACGACCATGAGATGTGGCTTCCGAACAAGCACAAGAAGGACGCCATCCCGGGCAGACTGCCGGTATCGCTGCTCACGGCGATCAACGCGTTCCTGCTCGCCACTGCTGCACGTCGGGCTCGTGGCCACCAGGATCACAACTCGATGCTGGTGCACGTCACCCGCTTCACCGATGTCCAAGCGCTAGTCCGCCGGGCACTGCACGAGTATGTGGACCTGATGCGCCAGCGCATGTGGCACGGCGACCCATCCAGCCCCGACTCCCCTTGGGCCGCGTTGGAGTCTCTGTGGCGAACCGACTTCGTACCGACCACCGAAGCGCTGCTGCGGCTCCCGGATTTGACGTCGGAAGTCGACGAGGTCGTCGACTGGGCGCAGATCCGCGATGCGCTTCCAAGCGTGCTCGACGACGTCGAACTGCGCGTGCTCAACGGAAAGTCCGAGGACGCCCTGACCTACAGCGAGGCCCACCGCCCGCTCACTTTGATCGCGATCGGTGGAGACAAGCTCTCCCGCGGTCTAACCCTTGAAGGGCTGACGGTCAGCTACTACCTACGGGCGTCGAAGATGTACGACACGCTGATGCAGATGGGCCGCTGGTTCGGCTATCGACCCGGTTACCTCGACCTGTGTCGGCTCTACACGACCGACGAGCTCGCCGGGTGGTACCGGGACATCGCTCTGGCCAATGAGGAGCTGCTGCGCGAGTTCGAATACATGGCCGCGCTCGGGAAGACACCACAGGAGTACGGGCTCAGGGTCCGCGCGCATCCGGACGGGCTGATGATCACTGCCAGAACCAAGATGCGAAACGGCACTGACGTCGACATCACGTTCTCCCAGACCATCAGCGAGTCGATCACCTTCGAGACGGACGAGGACGTGCTCCGCAGCAATCTGGCCGTCACCGAGCGTCTGGTCAGTGCCATGGGCACTCCGGCACACCGCCAGGGTGCTCTTGGCACCGTCCGGTGGGACAACGTGCCAGCGCCTAGCGTGCTGGATTTCCTGGACGAGTACCAGGCGTCCGACATCGCGACCAAGGCGCAGCCTCGAGCTTTGGCCGAGTACATCCGGACGTTGTTGACCACGAAAGAACCGGAGCTCACCACGTGGACGGTGGGGCTCGTGTCGGTCTCCCACAACGACCCGAAGACTCACAAGATCGGTGATTACGAGGTCGGCCAGGCCCAGCGGGCCCTGTACCTGCCCAAGGAACGTGCGAGCGCCGGCCTGGAGTACAAGGCTGGTCTCCGAGCGGGAAATGACCGTTACGTGATCCGTCGCCTTGTCTCCCCGAGCGATGAGATCATGGACCTCTCCGACGAAGAGCGCAGGCGAGCTCTGGATATGACCAAGCAGGCTTGGCAGTTGGACCCAAAGTCCAGGAAGACGGCGCCCAGCGCGCCGGGCGGGCTCTTCATCCGTGATGTCCGCCCACCGAGCCGAGGACTGCTGTTGCTGTATCCGCTCGCACCGGACTCCTGGATGCATCCCGACCTACCGCCTGTCGGGTTCGCCCTCAGCTTCCCGAGGAGCCGGACCGCGAAGACCATCAAGTACCGGGTGACGAACCTGTGGTGGGACCAGGAGTTCGGCAGCCAGGACTCCGACGAGGAGCGGCCATGAGCGTGGTGCCGTCCGCCACAGATCTTGAGGAGCTCTGGGCCGAACTGCACGACACTCAGAGTGGTTCGGTGTCGGCAGGCCGGCGGGTTCGGCGGGTACTGGCAGACAGTCCGCACCACTGTTTCGTCGGCGTGGAGTATCCGGCCGCACGGCGGGTTTTCTCAGTGGTCACACACGACGTTCCAGCCAACGCGACGAGCGGGCTGCTCGTCACGTCCGGCGTGGTGGTCGAGCCAGGAAGCCTCCCGGACCATGGGGCCACGTTGGACCTCGTACTGCGCACGGGTGCGTACGCTGACATTTTCACGGCGTTGGTGGCCGACCTGCTAGTGAGGCTCGCACAGGTCACTGCGGAACCGGGCGGGGTGGTGGTGAACCGGTTGAGTGAGTGGCAGCGGATGCTCGCCGGCATCAGTCCCGATGGGCTGTCACGGGAGCAGCAGCGTGGGCTGTTCGGGGAGCTGCACACCTTGTCCTACCTGTTCCTCCCGACATTCGGCCCGGACGCCGTGTACGCATGGACCGGTCCCGACCAGCAGTTGCAGGACTTCCAGTTCGAGCACGGCAGTGTGGAGGTCAAGACCGCGACCGGGCACGACGCCAACCGGGTACGGATCAGCAGCGAACGACAGCTCGACGACACCGGCCCCGGAGCGCTGTTTCTGGTGACGCTGGCACTCGACGCGCGACGGGGCGGACGCGGAGTGTCTCTTCCCGAACTCGTTCACCAGGTGCGTAACCAGGCGGCCAGCCTCGGTGTCGCGGGCGAGCTGGAGCAGCGGCTGGTACGTGCCGGCTATCTGGACACGCAGAGCCGGCTGTACGAGGACCGGCGATACGCGCTGCGCCGCCGGACAGTCCACCGGGTGGCCGACGGCTTTCCCCGGGTCACCGAACAGACCAGACCTGTCGGGGTGTCCGATGTCGTGTACACCGTTAACCTGCTTGCCGCCGCCCGGTTCCTCGTCGGCTACGAAGACATGATCACCATCCTGGAAGAAAAGGCATGACTGACACCGACATCGACCAGTTCGCCGAGTCGCTCCAGCAGGACCTGCTCTCAGAGGCCGGTGTGCCGGGCGCGGAGCGGAGCATCCGCGACGTTTTTCTTGAACGGATGATCGGTGAGCTTGCCGATGTCGCCGAACTGGAGGGCGGGGAGGCCTGTTTCCACCAAGCTCGCGGTGAGGAGATCTCCGGCTACGACATCAGCGGCGACGGCCAGACGCTCGACTTGTTCGGCGTCGTGCTCAGACAGGTAGTGCCGCCCGCGCCCGTCGGCAAGGCTGACATCGAGACCTGTCTCCGTCGGTTGCGGGGCTTCCTGGAGAAAGTGGCGCGGAACGGTGCCGCCGGACTTGAGGTGGCTTCGCCGGTGTTCGACATGGCGCAGAGCATCAGCCAGGCGTTGCCGGAACTCACCCGCGTCCGGTTCTGGGTCTTCACCGATGGTGTGGTCGCCACCAGGAAGGACGTGACGACGCCAGAGTTCGGTGATGTGCCGACGTCGGTCCAGGTCTGGGACTTGGTGCGGTTGCACCGACTAGTGACCTCCGGTCGGCAGCAGGAGCCCATCCACATCGACTTCGTCAGTCGGTTCGGTGCGCCGGTCCCGTGCCTTCCCACTGACCTCGACGAGCAGGGATGTCACACGATGCTGGCCATCGTGCCCGGCGCCGTGCTGAAGGAGATCTACGCGACGTACTCCGCCCGTCTGCTCGAACTCAACGTACGGTCGTTCCTGCAGGCAAGAGGCAAGGTCAATCAGGGCATCCGGGACACCATCCTCAACGAGCCCCGCCGGTTCCTCGCCTACAACAACGGCATCTCCGCAACCGCATCCGCCGTCGATGTGATCAGGACGCATGAGGGCGGCAGCGCCATCGCCAGCCTGAAAGACCTGCAGATTGTCAACGGCGGCCAGACCACCGCGTCGCTCTACCACGCGGCAGTCAAACACAAGGCGACGCTGGACGGGATCCACGTCCAGATGAAGCTCACCGTCGTCCCGCCAGACCAGCTTACTGAGCTCGTCCCGCTGATCTCCCGCTATGCCAACAGCCAGAACAAGGTGCAAGAGGCGGACTTCAGCACCAATCGTCCCTTCCACGTCGACATCGAACGCCTCTCCCGCTCGATATGGGCGCCGGCCACGAACGGCAGCCAGAAGCAGACCCGATGGTTCTACGAGCGTGCCCGCGGCCAGTACCAGGACGAGGTGGCCAGGACGGGCACGCTGGCCAGGCAGAAGGCGTTCAAGGAGACCCATCCGTCTGCGCAGAAGTTCGTCAAGACCGACCTGGCGAAGTTCGAACTCGCCTGGGACGAGGCTCCACACGCCGTCAGCCTCGGCGGTCAGAAGTGCTTCGCCGAGTTCGCGCTACGGCTCGCGCAACGTCCGGAGCAGGATCAGATGCCGGATCGACGCTACTTCGAGCACCTTGTCGCGAAGGCGATACTGTTCCGGCACACCGACAAGATCGTGGCCAGGACGTTCCGCGAAAACGGCTTGGAGGGCTACAAAGCACAGGTCGTCGCCTATGCCGTTGCGCTGATCAGCAACCGCACCAGCCGACGCCTCGACCTCGACGTCATCTGGCGTACACAACAGTTGCCGGAAGAGCTAAGCAGCGAAATCCCTGCGCTGGCCCGACTGCTCCGTTCGTTCTTCAACCGAGCGCCTGGCAACATCAGCGAATGGGCCAAGAAACCAGCATGCTGGGAAAAGGCGCGCGCCCTGCCGTGGAAGCTCAGCGGGGCAACCGTCGCCCACCTCACCACGAAGGTCCCGAATCATGTCGTCGCGTCCAACATCAGCACCGAGGACCTGCTGCTCGTGCCATGGTCGGAACTGGCTGACTGGGCAAGTGAGCACAACAAACTCACCGCCGTTGACAGGCGCATCGCCTCCGGTACCTCAGCACTGCTGAGCGGGGGAAAGACGCCGACCGACAAGCAGATCGACAACCTCAGAAGGATCTACGACGCCGCCCTGAACAACGGCTTTGCCTCGACCGGGAACACGAATGCCCGATGACGGGCCAGGCCAACGCCGTGCAGGAACCAGATCGGCCTGACACCCAAGCTGACCTGGCGAGTGTGCTTCGCAAGCTCGCCGAATCGACCTTCGACGACACCGAACCGCTGGAGACGACGGTCCTCAGAATTCTATCCGAGGCGGATAGGGTGATTCACGGCAATCGACGATCCTGCCGACCGGCCGTCATCAACGGCTTGGCGGCACGATACGGACTGCTCGGACAGCCACCCGCCACATTGGAGGAATCAGGGCGCGCCATGGGCGTAACCCGCGAACGCGCCCGCCAGATCCAGAAGCAGCACGAGGCTCTCCGCGGGCTGCATCTGTGGTGGCCACAACTCGACGCCGTGCTGGAGCTTGCGAGCAGGCAGGCTCCCTGCACTGAGTTGGCGTTGGCCGACGCACTGCTCCGCAGAGGCCTCACCACTACCCGGTACAGTCTCGGCAGTCTGCGCGCGTGCGCCGAGTTCGCCGGACGACCGTTCGACCTGAACGTTAAGGACGGGGTCATCACCGACGACCCCAACACCCTCACCGCCGTGTACCGGGCAACTCGCAGGGTTGCCGAACGGCAGGGCCTCGCCACGCTGCTCCAAGTCAGTGACGAGGCACTCGACGCCGGTGCCGTCGTCACAGAGGACGATGTCAGAGCACTGTTGGCGGCATCGGAGTCAATTGTGTGGCTCGATGAGAACCACGTCACCTGGCGGTCCTCCGTGCGCAACCGCCTGGTCAACACACTCCGCACACTCCTGTCCGTACATCAGCCCGTCGACCTACTCAGCGCACGGCAGGCGGTCGAAAACTTCTGGGCCTACCGCAACGCCGGCCGGACCGCAGACCAGGCAGATCTGGTGGCCCCGACCCTGACCGGGTTGCGGGCATTCTGCGAGTGGCATGACCAGTTTGCGCTCGATGACGACGAGCTCAGCGCGACAGTCCCGCTGGACCTTAACGCTGAACTCGGTGTCGAGGCGGCGCTTCTTGTCGAGCTGATCAGGATGTCGCCGAACGGCGTCCTCGACCGAACGAGCCTGATGGAGACCGCCGAGGCTTTTGGCCTGAACCTCAGCACGGTCAGCGTGTACCTGACCTTCCATCCGGCGTTCGTGCAGCTGGACCGAAACGCGTGGACCGTCCGCGGTGCGCAGGTCGCTTCGGATGTGGTCGCTACTGTTCAGGGGCAGGCGAGGGCACGCTCGCTGACTGAGAACCGCGACTTCCGTGCCGGTGTAACGCCGAACGGTCGCCCATGGGTCATGTTGGCCGTGACGTCGAACTTCAGGCTGACAGGAGTGTTGCTGCGTCGATGGCTCCCGCCTGGTACCCCGTCCACCAGATTCGAGCTGACCGATGGACGAGGCGAACCGTGCGGCAGCGCCGTGTACAACGACGAGACGGGATTCACGCACGGCTTCGGCACCTACGTCCGGCGGTTCGGCCTGCGCGTCGGCGAGTACGTGTACATGTGCGCTGATCCCGACGAGGAAACGGCCACCGTGACCCACGGAGCCAGCGACGCAGTCGGCCGTCTGGCGCAGACGAACCAGGCCGACTGACACGCAGCCACGGTGGCAATCGAGTGTCGGCAGAAAGCCACGCCACTCCATTGTGGTTGCACCGGCATCGGGTGTCGTCGAGAGGTCAGCGGAAGGCTATGCCTGTGGGGCTCGGAAGTCATCGCCGCAGGTCAAGCCGCATACTGGTACTGATTGATGACTGCGCCGAGGATGCGTGTGCGCAGGAGCTTGCGCGGCGCGCCCTCGGGCAGGATGAACAACGCCGGGGCTTCGGGTGGCCGTTGGTCTCGTGACCTGTGGGGCCGGTGCGCGTTGTAGTGCTCCTGGTACTCGGCCAGGACCCGTCGTACGTGTGCCTCGTGAATGACCAGAATGTGGTCGAGTGCCTCTCGTCGGATCGTGCCGATGACGCGCTCGCAGTGGGCGTTCATCCGGGGCGCCTGCGGAGCGCTGAGCAGCACCTCCAGGCCCCCGGCCTCGAAGACGGCGTCGAAGGCGTCAGTGTACTTGCTGTCGCGGTCGCGCAGCAGGAATCCGAAGTCGCTCCTGCGCGCCCCCTCGCGCTCGGACTCTACGAGCGTCCCGTCTCCGCCGGCCTTCCGAACCCGGCAGGCCCAGGTCGCCAGGATGGTCTCGTTGATCCCCAGCTCCCGCGCGACCTCCGCCGCCGGCTTTTGCGACTCGGCGACGATCCGCATCTGTGCTTCCCCCCGTAGCCATAGAGGCCTTGACTGCAGCCGAATCCGAGACGCGGTAGCGAGCCACACGCCGAGCGGCGCCCTGGCAGATTCAGTCGTACGTCCAGCTCGCACCAAGGTCCTGGTCGGCCACTTACTGACCAGGACCCTGCGCAACCCTAGAGAAACAGGGTCGCGCACGGGAGCATGGCCAACATGCTCACTCTGTTCTCGCCTCCCATAGGTTCGGCCCGTGAGCTGCCTTTCCCACCCGTCCTGG
>NZ_BBPQ01000054.1:0-12077 GCF_000787855.1 Streptacidiphilus anmyonensis
CGACGGCGGGGACCGCCGCCACGACGGGGGCGACCGCCGCGAAGGTGACCGCTGCTAGTCAGGGTTGGTGAGGCTCCCGGGTGCCTGCGGCTGGGCCGTGGGCACCCGGGAGCCGCGCCGGTCGTCGCAGGCGGTGCGAAGCAGAGCGGACGGGTCGCAGGAGGGGATGGACAGGTGGGCAGGCACGCGGGGCAGCGCTCGGTCGAGCCGCCGGCCGGTCCGGCGAACGACGGGCTGGAGTCCGGGCGTCATACCGCCGGGCCGTCGAATGACTGTGTTCCGCGGAACACCGCGGGGTTGGAACTGCACGGCCGGTTCCATGGGGCGGGTTCCGAGGAGCCGGTCTACACGGTCCGGCGTTCCGACGGGCAGGTCGTGGAGCTGTCGCAGCTGCTGTACCACGTGGTGTGCGCGGTCGACGGCCACCGGACCAGCGAGCAGGTGGCCGCCCGGGTCAGCGCCAGCTACGGGCGGGAAGTCGACGCGGAGGACGTGGAGTTCCTGGTCGCGGAGAAGCTGCGCCCGTTGGGGGTGACCGTTCTGCCCGGGGATGACGACGTGGTGGCCGCCGACGCACCGTCGGCAGATCTGCTGCTGTCCCTCAAGGGCCGCTCCACGCTGCTGCCGCCGCGCGCCGTGTGGGCGCTGACGGGCCCTTTGACCTGGCTGCACGCCCCGCTGGTCGTCGTGGTGGTCCTGGCCGGGTTCGCCGCCGCGGACCTCTGGCTGTTCCTGGGGCATGGAGCGGTGTCTGCACTGGCGTCCGTCCTCGACCGACCAGGCGCGCTGCTGGCCGTCCTGGCCCTGGTGGTGGCCTCGCTGGTCTTCCACGAGCTGGGCCATGCCTCGGCATGCCGGTTCGGCGGTGCGCGCCCGGGCCGGATCGGGTTCGGCATCTACCTGCTGTGGCCCTCCTTCTTCACCGACGTCACGGACATCTACCGTCGGCCGCGCGCCGACCGGCTGCGCACCGACCTGGGCGGCGTCTACTTCAACCTGGTGTTCATGCTCGCCCTGTTCACCGCCTACGCGGCGACCAGGCAGCCGGTCCTGTTGGCCGCCGTCTACATGGGCCACTACGAGGTCCTCGAACAGCTGATCCCCGTCGTGCGACTGGACGGCTACTACATCCTCGCCGACCTGGCCGGCGTGCCGGATCTGTTCGGCCAGATCCGCCCCGTCCTGCGCAGTGTCCTGCGCCGGGAGCCCAGTGAGGTCGCCCACCTGGCCCGCCGCTCCCGGATCCTGGTGACCGTCTGGGTGCTCGCCAGCACCGCCATGCTGGCCGCGCAGGTCGGCTCCACCGTCTTCCACCTGCCCGGCATCCTCTCCCAGGGCGTCACCGCCATGGCCGCCCAAGCCCGGGTGTTCCACACCGCGGCGACGGCGGGCGACATGCTCACCGCGGTCGCCGCCGTCGTGCGGTTCCTGTTCCTCCTGCTTCCTCTGGCCGCCACCTTGTACCTGCTGCTGCGACTGGGCAACGCGCTGCGCAAGAAGCTCCGGAGCAGCCGTCAGGCACGCACGGTCGTCCTCGCCTTGGCCGCCGGGGCAGCCCTGGGTGCGGCCGGGACCGTCTCCCTCGCCCCGGCCGCACCGCTTCCCTCGCCGAGTCCGGGGGGCACGGTCACCTCCGCGCCCGGGCCCCGTGCCTCCGTCACAACCCGCGCCTCTGCCTCGAAAGCGCCCGCACCGCTGGCGAGGACGCCGACCACGCATCCCGACCCGCCTACGGCCCGGACGACCCGGACGGCTCGGCCGGTCCGGACCAGCAGCCCGGTCGGCTCCGCACCCGCACCGCGTACCCCTGCCACGATCACACCCGTGCCGTCGGCGCAGCCGCCGACCACGCAACCCAGCCCGCAGGAGAGCCCGACGACCGGCCCTGTCCAGATCACTCCTCCTGTCCGGACGGGCAGCCCGGTGGCCACGTCCACTCGGCGCCGCACGCGGCGGTGAGCGACCGAAGGAAATGCCTCAGCAATGGGACAGGTGCTGAACCGGATCGGTCGCGTGGCGCAGAAGCCGAAGCGGTCACACTTTTCTCCCACCCGCTGGTTGCACGTGGACGAGGCTCACGCCGTCGTTCTGCTCCGTCTGCCCGTACCGGCCGTCAAGGGTCGGCGCGTCCCCGGCCGGGAGGCTCCACAATGGCCTCATGTCGACAACCCCTCTCGAAGCCGCCGAAGAACTCGCGCGCCTGCTCCGGGGAGCCCTCGAGGAGACCGGGCTGACGCTTCACCAACTGGCCCGCGCGGCAGGGATCCCACAGGCGCGACTGGCTTCCTGGCTCGACGGAGGGCGGGGAACCGCCACGGGTTTCGCGGCCGAGGAGCTCCGAGCCGTCGCCGACGCGCTTCCCGGCCACTACACGGTCGCGGACCTCTTCAGGGCGGCGGGACGGCACGTACCCGGCGACCTGGACGCGGAACGGGAACAGAGGCTCCTGGAGATCTACCGTCGCATGGACGTGAGCCGCCAACGGTCCCTGATCGCGGTTGCCCGCGAGATGGCCTGAGCCCGGGAGGGCATCCCGCTGCGACAACGGCCGGCTAGGGGCCGGGACGGCGCCGAGCCCGCCACCGGTCGAGCAGGCGGGGCCGCCGTTCGGGCGCCGGATCGGCTGGGGCCGCGGTGGGGACGGGACGACGCTTGGCCACCAGCGCGGGGAGATCGGTCAGGATCGGGGACAGGCCGAGGCGGGCGAGCGCGAGGTTGGCCTCGGGGCGCCGGAGCGTGAGATGGACGAAGGCGTGGCCGGCGTCGGGGGCCAGGGACGCGGTGCGCTGAAGCGACACGTGATGGGTGCCGGTGAGGACGAGCTCGTGTGGGACATCGCCGTCGGCGGGAGTGGCGCGGGCGTAGGCCAGCGCGGCGTAGGCCGACTGATGGGCGAAGCCGACGGGGTAGTCGGGGTGTTGCGCGAGGGCGAGCGCACCGCCGCGCGTCAGGTCTCCGAGGACCACGGCCACGACCCCCGGCAGTTGCAGGGCGCGGTCGAGTGCGTCGGCGAGCGAGGTGACCGGCCCGGTCGTCATGTTCGACGTCCACAGGCCGGGAGGGTGGCCCACGAGCCGGTTCTCGCTTCCTGCAAGGGTCAGATGACCAGGTTGTCCTCGATCTGGCGCAGCCGCAGCCGGGCCATCGCCAGGTTGGCGCGGGAGCGGTTGAGCGCGAGGTAGAGGAAGTGGCCCTTGCTGCTCTTCGCGGTCATCGGCCGGATCAGGTGGTACTGGCCGCCCAGGGTGATCAGGATGTCTTCGATCCCCTCGTGGCCGAGGTTCAGCATCTCCATGGTGCGCATCTTGGCGCGGACCACTTCGGTGTTTCCGGCGGCGGCGACGTTCAGGTCGAGGTCGGGGCTGTTGCCCAGCGTCGCCAGCGCCATTCCACTGGTGTAGTCCACGATGGCGACGCCGACGGCGCCGTCGATGGCCATGGCGTCCTTGAGTGCGGTATCCAGATTGGGCATGCGCGGCACTCTAGGGCGGTGGTCATTTCATCGGTGCCGACTTGATCAAAGTGAGCGATATTGGAACAACTGTGCCTCTGTACGATCGACGGCATGCCCGAAAAGGCTCGCGGTGATTCGGGCCCGGCGACCGGAGTTGAGCAGCTGCGAGCGCGGAGCAGGAGGCTCACGCGCCCCCTCACGCGGTCGCCCCTCACCCGGTCGCCCCTCACGGGGTCGGGGCCACAGCGGCCCGTCCGAGGGTCACCACGCGGTCGAAGCTGTCGTCGAGGTGCTCGTCGCCGTGGTGGACGACCAGGAGGCCCCGGCCCGCGGTGCGTTCCTTCAGGGTGCGGAGCACCAGGTCCCTGCCGTTCTCGTCGAGGTTCGCGAAGGGCTCGTCGGCGAGGTAGAGGTCGGCGTCCTCGCACAGCAGGGCGGCGATGCCGACCCGCTGCCGCTGGCCGGAGGAGAGCTCGGAGGGTAGCTGCTCCCCGAGCCCGGTCAGGGCCAACGCGCTGCGCAGCCGCTCGTCGGTGACCAGGTCGCGCACCGGCAGCGGGGGCAGGTGGACGGGCGCGGTCAGGCTGGCCACCCTGCCCGGCAGCGAGACCAGGCCCGCGTCGGGGGCCAGGGTCCCGGCGAGGACGTGCAGGAGCGTGGTCTTGCCGCAGCCGTTCGGGCCCCGGAGCAGGACGTGCTCGCCGGCGCCCAGTTCGAAGTCGTCGATCGCCACCCCGGCGTCCTCGCCGTAGGCGACCCGGGCGCCGCGGACCACCACCGCGGGCGCCTCGTCGTGGTAGGCGGCCGTCCGGGAGTCGCTGAGGGTCAGGATCCGCCGCAGCACGGCGTTGCTCCGGCGCGCCAGCGGAATCAGGTTGATCAGGTCGAAGATCCCGGTGACGGCCCGCCACAGCGTGTTCACGAAGGCGAGGAAGCTGCCGAAGGTCATCCGGCCGGCGAAGACGAAGTACGCCCCGGTGACCATCGACACCGTGTCCGAGAGGTTCATCACCAGGTCGCTCAGGGTGCTCTGGCGCTGGGTGAGCCGGTAGTTGACGAAGGTGATGCCGAGGTAGCGGGTCAGCGCCTCGCGGTTCACGGCCCGGGTGCCGGGCAGCAGCAGCTTCAGGCCGCGCAGCGCGTGGAAGGCCTCGAGGGTGCGGGTGAGCCGGTTGATGTACTGGGCCTCGGCCTCCCGTTCGGACTCGGTGTTGTCCTCGATCCGCCTCGCGATGGCGTTGCTGACGACCACCAGCGGCGGCACGATGACGAGCAGGATGAGGCTGGCCTGCCAGGACAGGTAGAGCAGCACGCCGAGGAACCCGACCGACGAGACGGCCTGCTTGGCGATCCGGACGCAGACGTCGATGGCCGGCAGGACGCCCTCGTAGACGTCGTTGTGGACCCGGCTGACGTAGGAGGCGTTGCCGGCCTCGGACAGCCGCCGGCCGTCCATGCCGAGCGCGCGGTCCAGCAGCTCCAGTTCCAGTTCGACCACCAGCGCGTTCTCGAACCGCTTGCGCTCGCAGGAGATCCAGTAGCCGACACCGTTGAGGACGAGGCCGAGCAGCAGGTAGCCGCCGCCGAGGAGGAGGAACCGGCGGAAGTTCCCGGCCAGGATCGCCTGGTCGAACAGCGCCTTGAGCAGCAGGGGGTGCAGCACGGCCTCGGCTCCGCCGGAGACCGTGACGACGGCGACGATCAGGCCGAAGCGGGCCCGGTGCCCGCGCAGGAGGTGCCACAGGTCCTTCACCGCGCCACCTCGTCCAGCAGGAAGTCGGCCGTGCCGCCGTGGTTGGCGCGGTGCAGCACCCTGAGCACGCCGGCCGAGCCGGTCAGGTAGTCGGTGGAGCAGCGCAGCAGCCCCTCGCCGGGCACGCCCAGGGGCGCCACCCCGTCGCGGCGCGGCATGCCGAACCGCTCGGCCGGTTCGAACAGGAAGACGTTCCGGACGAAGTCGAGCTGCCGAAGGGCGGTGGTCCGGTACGAGCCGTCGCCGGTGAACGCGGCGGCGTCCAGCATGGCCTCCGCGATCCCGGACATGCCGAACCCGTAGGCGGGGAGCACCGACTGGCCGATGTCCACCGCGCGCAGGACGTGCCGGGCGGCGTCGAGGTCGCCGTAGCGCAGCAGCACCTGGGCGACTCCGGCCGAGCCCACCTCGACGTACGGCTCCATGGTCCCGTCGTGGTCGAACATGACGAGACCGTCGTCGTCCACGGGCGCGGCGTTGTCCATCTCCCAGGCCAGCGCGCCGCGTCCGAGCCGCAGGTACCGTTCCTCCCCGGTGATCTGGTGCATCCGCAGCAGGAACAGGGCGACGCCGGCCTGGCCGAAGCCGAGCCCGGTCAGCGGCCGTTCGGTGGAGAACGCGTTCAGCCAGAAGGAGTGCCGGCCGTCGTGCTGCGCGGTGTCGCAGAGCGTCTGCGCGCACCGGGTGGCCGCGGCCAGGTCGTGCCCGTCGCCGCTGCGGAGGTGGAAGCGCAGGTTGGTCATCCCGAGGCCGGCGAGGCCGTAGTAGAAGGTGTGGTCGCCGGTCTGCGACGCGCGCCGGTTGGCCAGGGCCAGCAACTCGCGTGCCTGATCGTGGAATCCGAGTGAGTCGGTGGTCCAGGCGATGCCGGCCAGGCCGTTCATCAGGCCGTCCGGGTACTGGGCCGGGTCGATGTCGGTGAGTCGGCGGTGCAGCCACTGCCGCCACTCGGGACGGATCGGCACGCCGGAGGCGTCCAGCGCCCACAGGACGCCGCTCGCGCCGAAGCCGAGGCTCAGCGGGTTCGTCACGTGCGCGAAGGGATCGGTGGGGAAGAGCGTGTCCCGGTCGGTGTCGGCGGCGGCCTCGACGAAGGCGGCCACGCCGCGCTCGACCTCGGCCAGCCCGAGCTCCGACTCGACGACCGGCCGCCGCGTCGTCTCCTGCACCTGGCTGACGAGTTCGTCCTCCTGCTCCAGCAGGCCGAGGACCTCGGGGAGCGTGATCCGCGCCTGGGACAGGTCCGTCAGGAGCTCGTGGATCCGCGGGGGCCAGCCCAGGGCGTCGGTGAAGATCCGGAAGAGGCCGAGGACGTCCGGCCGCAGGTAGGACATCGCCGCGATCGGGAAGACGAAGTACGCCATGGTGTTGGCCAGGGCGCGCAGGTCGTCCTGCGGCCCCGGGGGGCCGGTGCGGCTCCGGGAGTGGCTGAAGCCCGGGGTGTACAGCTCGACGGGCTTCTCCAGGTGGGAGTCGACGGCCTCGGGACCGGCCAGTCGGCAGGCCTCCAGGTCGATGACGGTGACGTGGTAGGTGTCCTGGTCGACGAGCAGGTTCGACGGGGAGAGGTCGCCGAGGACGACGTTGCGGTCGTGGGCGGCCTGCACCGCGCGGGCGAGGCCGCGGAAGACGGCGAGATGGATGCGCAGGAACGCACGCGACCCCTCGGCGGTGATCGCGGGGCGGGCCAGCGGGTTGCGCTCCAGCAGCACCGAGCGGATGTCGGTGCCCTCCACGTACTCCTGGACGATGAAGTGGTGCTCCCACTGTTGGAATTCGGCGATCGGCTCGGCGAAGGAGCCGGTGCCGGCCAGGCGGTTCAGGAAGGTCCACTCCCGGGCGAGGATGTCCAGGGCGTCGTGGCCCTGGCGCGGGTTGGGGTTGGTGTACGGGCGGGCCTCCTTGACGACGACCTTCCGGTCGCCGTCCGCGGTGTCCTCGGCGGCGTACACCCCTCCGGAGTTGGAGAACTGGATGGCGTCCGTCACCCGGAAGCGGCCACCGAGCAGATCCGTCTCGTCGGCGTCGTCCTCCGGCTTCCAGTCGGTGAACGGCCATTCCTGCCAAGAGGGTTGGGCGAATCCCGGCTGTCGGTCGTCGCTGGTCGGGCCGTCCGGGCCGGTGATGGTCGGCACCTGTCGGCCCAGGACGTCGAGGGTGTGCGTGCGGTGGAACTGCCCGTACCGGAAGTAGAGGGACCTGCAGTCCCGGTACCTCAGGTCGGACAGGACGTAGGGGCCCTCGGAACCGCCCAGGACCACGGCGAGTTCGGCCAGCAGGGCGCGGAAGTCGTCCTCGTCGCGCGGGTAGACGGTCACCAGCTTGCCGCCGCTGCCGCGGGCCATGCCCTTGGAGTTGAGCATCTCGAAGATGTTCACATCGAGCGCGATCTTGAAGTCGGTGCCCCGCGCGGTCAGGTGCCCGACCACCGAGGCGGCCACCTCGCGCACGTTGCGGTGGTTCGCCGAGACGTGGATCTTCCAGCCCTGCGCCGGCAGGTCCGGGTCGTGCCGGTGGCTCCACCAGATGCCGCTGCGGACGAACCGAGCCCTCTGCCGGTCGTCGAGCGAGGCGAGGAAGTGGTCGGGCCTCGGCTCGTAGTAGACGTCGAGCGGGTCGAAGAACAGCGTGTCGTTCCAGGTGTAGAGGAATCGGTGGACCCAACGTTCGTCGCGCATGTCCGCCTCTGTGTCGTCGTCCGGGGTGCTGCCGCCGGGGCGGTCGGAAGAGCGGAAGAACCCGTGCGGGGTTGCGTCGCACCCCGGCACGGGCCCCACCGGATCAGTCGTGGCTCGGCGGCCTGGTCTCCTCGCAGCAGTTGCTGAGGCTGCTGGTCACGCTCACGATGGAGGCCTTCGCCGGGGCGACCCGGGGCTTCAGGTTCTGGAGCTTGAGAACGCTCATGCTGATCACTCCTTCGGGGTGCGGGAACGCGACGGCGCGCTCCCGGGGTGCGGGAGTTCGACGGCGGTCGTGCGGGAGCGGGACGTGCCCCGCTCCCGCACAGGCGCCGTCGGATCAGTCGTGGTTGGGCGGCGTGGTGGTCTTGCAGCAGTCGCTGGAGCTGCTGGTGACGCTGATGATCCCGGCCTTCGCCGGAGCCACGCGGGGCTGCAGGTTCTGGAGCTTGAGAACGCTCATCCTGATCACTCCTTCACGGTGCGGGAACGCGCGGACGCGTCCCCGGGTTGACAGGGCCTGGCCGATCGGCGAGGCCCAGTCAACAGCAGCCGGTGATCACGGACATGCCGGATACCGCCCCATGTTTTCTCCGACCCCCACCCATGTTCTCCGCACACCACCGACCCGTTCGCGGTCCGTAGGCAGCGGGGTGAGGTCAGCCGTCGGAGCCCTCCGCGACCAGTTCGGCCGCCAGCCTGTGCAGCGCCGTACGGTCGGGCAGACCGGTCTTGCGCAGCAGGCTCGCCAGGTGCTTCTCGACCGTGCGGGGCGAGATCACGAGCCGGCGGGCGATCTCCCGGTTGGGGGGCCGGTTGACCATCAGCGCGAAGACCTCGTACTCACGGATGGTCACGCCCGAGGAGAGCAGGACCTCCGGGATGCGGTCCCGTCCGCTGCGGCGCTGGGCGACCGTGGCACCGCCACGGCGCAGCAGGGCCCGGCAGGCTCCGGCCGCCGCGTTGGCCTCCAGGCCGTGGAAGTACTCCTCGGCGGTGCGCAGCCAGGCCACCGGGTCGCCCCAGTCGTCCGCCAGCGCCGCCTCCGCGACCAGGCGCAGGGCGAGATGGGCGCCGGTGGGGAAGACCTTCCGGTAGCGCCGCAGGTCGGCCACGGCCCGCGCCGCCTCCTCGGGCCTGCCCTCGCGTCCCAGCAGCACGGCGTCGGCGGCCACCAGGAACTGGCGGTTCCACGCGAGGTCGGCCGCCGGCATGGCCGACACGTCCGTGTGTTCCGGGCGTCCGGCGCGTCCCGCGAGGACGTCGAGCAGCGGCCGCAGGCCGTACCGGCCGGCCAGGTGGAAGACGTTCGGGCGGCCGCGTTCCCACTCCGCGGCGGCGGCCAACTCGGCCTCGGCGAGCGGCCGGTCCTCCTGGAGCAGGGCGCAGACGGCCCGGTTCAGGCCCAGCATCACCGGCACCAGGAACGAGCGCCCGCCTCCCGCCCGCTCGAAGGCCAGCACCCGCTCCTCCATCGCCCGCGCCTGGCCCCGGTGGCCGGCCAGCGTGGCCGCCGTGAGCAGCAGGTACTGGTGCGTGCCGACATCGCGCATCCGGCTTGTGGCGTCCAGGCAGCGGTCGACGATATCCTGGGCCCGCGCCGGGTCGCCGGTGAGCACCGCGTACATGGCCAGCAGCGCCTCTGCCCGGTGGGCCCGGCCGAGCGAGCCCAGCTCCTGGGCGGCGGTCAGCGCCTCCTCGAGCAGGCGGGCGTCCCCCTTGCGCAGGAAGGAGTTGGCGCCGAGGCGGATGAGCGCCTCGAACCGCCAGTGCGGCAGCCCATGGGCCTCGGCGACCGCCAGCATCCGGGCCAGGCAGGCGTCCGCCTCGTCGAAGCCGCGTTCCCTGGCCAGCAGGGCCAGCAGCTGCCAGGCCTTGCAGGCCAGTTCAGGCAGGCCGCTGTCCTGCGCGAACTCGGCGGCCCACAAGGCCCGTTGCCCGGTTCCCGGCAGCAGCTCCTCCCGCCCCGGCAGCAGCGCCAGATGCCCTTCGACCACCGCGAGGGCGGCGGTCTGCGCGGGCGCGTACCGGTCGCCGAGAAGCTCCTGCGCGGCCGCGAGCTGCCCGCCGCCCTCGCTGCTGCGCCCGCCCATCAGCGCCGCCCAAGCCAGTCGGGTGTGCAGGTCGATCCTGCTCTCGGTGCTCGGGGCGGCGACGCCGGTGGTCGGCAGGGTGTCGAGCAGCTCCAGCGCGCGGTCCAGACGGCCCGCCTCCGCGAGGGCGTGGACCAGCGACTCGGTGACCGCGACCCGGTCGGCGCCGACGGCGAGCCGGTGTCCCTGTTCGAGCAGCCGGACGGCCGCCCCCGAGGCGCCCGCGGCCAGCGCCTGCCGTCCGGCGTCGGCGTACAGCAGCCCGGCGGCGGCCGCGTCGCCGGCGACCTCCAGCAGACGGGCGGCGAGGTGGCGTCGGTCGTCGGTCCCGGGCACGGCCTCGCGGAGCGCGCCGGCGGCCCTCCTGGCGACGGCGGCCCGCTCGGCGGACGGCAGTCCGGCGGCCAGCGCCTCACCGATCAGGGAGTGACGGAACGCGTAGCCGTCGGGGACGGCGCCGTCGGAGACGACGAGCTCCGCCTGGACCAGTTCGCGCAGTTCGGCGAAGAGCCGCCCCTCGTCGCGCCCGGTGACGAGCCGGAGGGTGTCGACCGTGAACCGGGGACCGAGCAGGGCCGCCAGCACGACCAGGTCCCGCGTCGCGGGGGCGAGGCGGGCCGTCCGGGCGGCGTACGCGCGCACCACGCCGGACGGGACGGTGGCGGCCAGGTCCCCGGCCACGCGCCAGCCGCACCCCTCCTGCCGCAGCGCGCCGCCGCCGACCATGTCCGCCAGCAACTCCTCGACCAGGTACGGGTTTCCGCCGCCCACCTCGGCCAGCCGGTCGACCACGCCGGCGGGGACCCCGTCGGCCGGCACGCCCAGGCAGGCGGCGGCCATCTCGCGTACCTCCGGCGCGCCGAGCGGGCCGAGCGTGAGGGCGGTGGCGACCCTGCGCCGCTCGGCCGCCTGCGTCAGCTCGAACGCGGCCCCTGCCTCCGCCCGCAGCGTCGCCACCAGCAGCACGGGCAGGTCGGCGAGGTTGTCGACCAGGTACTCCACCACGGCCAGCGTCTCGGCGTCCGCGTCGTGCATGTCCTCCAGCACCAGCAGGCAGCCGGTCTCCCGGCCGAGGACGGCGAGCAGCCGCAGCAGGGCCTCGGCGAGGTCGGTCACGCACTCTGGACCGCCCCGGCCGTCGCCGGTCCGCCACTCCGGGACGATCTGGGACAGGGACGCCCGGTATGGGAGCAGTTCCGCGTCCTGGGGCGGCCCCGTCCGGCGCAGGTGGGAGCTGAGCGCCTCGGCGAGGGGACGGAACGGCGAGGCGGCCGTGCTGGGGCTGCTGCGGCCTCGCAGCAGCGGCAGCCCCAGCGCGGCGGCGTGCCGGGCGCACTCCCCGGCCAGCCGGGACTTGCCGATCCCGGCCTCCCCCGAGAGGAACACCGCATGGCCCGACTGCGTCTGACAGTCCGCCAGAAGTCGTTCCAGCAGCGCGGTTTCGCGAGCCCGACCGACCGTGACGGGTGATCTGGTCAACATGGCCGCAGGCTATGCGAGCCGATCACGATCGGGTAGGGAAGAAAGCGCCGCCCTGGCGGAGGGGGCCGGCGACGGCGTTGGGGCTAGAAGTCCGTGTTGCCGTCGCGGGAGGTCCAGGTCATGGTCTCCCATGGGCTGTGCGACAGCATGAGGGCGGAGTCGCCGCCACCGGACAGCGCGTTCGCCCGGCGCCCCAGCGCGCCCGCGGTCCACAGCCTGATCCCGCCGATCGGGTGCTCCTGCGTCTCCACCGGGGGAAGGCTCGGTCGCTCCGCCGCCGGGAAGGTGTGGGCTGCGGGGACGGCGTCGAGGATCTGCATGGGTGGTCGTTCCTCTCCTACGAGCGTCAGGGCCTTGTCGCCGCTGACGCGCACTCAGGGTGTCGGCGTCTGCAGCAGCAGCACCGAGGGCGTCCGGTCAGGGAAGCCCAGTCTCAGCAGACCGTGGCCGATCCCCGCCAGTCCGGTGAGCAGGCCGGGGACGGCCAGGGCGGCAGGGGTGCCGCAGACGGGGCCGCGTCGGTCGAGCGCGGTCGCCCACTGCCGCGCCCGCCGCTCCCGTGCGGCCTGCGCGGCCTGCACGGCGGGTCCGGGGAGCACGGCCGGGGAGGCCAGCTG